>CAZAUJ010000001.1:0-120614 GCA_964488355.1 uncultured Thermoanaerobaculia bacterium
CGGCCTTCCTTGGGTGGCACAATTGGACCGTGGATGACCGAAGCCGAGAGTGCTTTAGCCCCTTCTAGGCCTCGCAATGACCTGCGAGGCCTGCGGGGCCTGGCCATGCCGGGGAAGTCGCGGGCGCCTCTAAACGACCGAAATCCCATGGGCTCCTGGTCAGGAGGGTCCAAGCGAGCGTCCCCTGGCCCCGCCAGGGTGAGGCTCCCAGCATCAGTGGGAGCCGGCGTCGCCGGGCAGTTGCTCGCGGGGAGGTGGGCCAAGTGCGTGTCGGTCTTGCCCGCCTGGACCGCCACACTAACTTGCCTCTAGAGGCTATAAAGACCCGGGTCGCGCTCGGGCGCCAAGCTGCTGCCCTCCGCCTCCTCCTCGGTGCCCAGCTCTTCTTCCAGCTGGTCACCCAGCTCCTCCTCCAGCTTTTCCGGGTCCTCACCCGCCTCCATGCGGCGCATCATTTCTTCGAGGGTTTGCGGAACCGGCTCACCGGACGCCTCGGCCAGCCGTCGCATGAGGCGAGCCATGGTGCGGGGGTCTTCCATGTCCTTGTCGTCCACGCTGGAGACCAGGTTCTCCAACTCCCGCTCCAGTTTGGGCGGAAGCCCTTCCTCCGGTTCTTTGTGCAGGGGCTTATCTTTTCCCGACTTCTTGCTCCCGCTCACCACGGCAAAAGCTGAGGGCATCCGCGCTAGGCCTGTCCCGCCACAGCGCGGACAGGTGGGTTCCCGCTTAGGTATCGGGGAAAGCGACAAGAAGCTGTAGATTCGATTGCAGCTTCGGCAAAGGTACTCAAAGATGGGCACGGCGCACCTCCACTCCGCACCGAAGGGATTGTAGCTTCGACTCGCGGAAGCCGGGCACCCACCGCCGGTTGAAGATTCTTTGTTTCTGAACACGTGAATCGCTTCACATAGCGAAAGGAAATGGGTGAAGACGGCATTTTGTCGAATTTCCTTCAGGAATTGTCGCACAAACTTGCCACTTCAGGTAAGATTGCCACGGCGGCGTAAAAACCCTGCCCAGGAGGTTTGGCCCATGAGAGAAGGGGTAGCTCGGTACGTGGAGATGGCTAAAGAGGAGATAGAGGCGAGGCGGAAGGCGTGGCAACAAGCCAAGAGGATTCGCTTCGACACGGTAGCCGTTCATGGCCTCTACACCGTGGAGGAGGCTATTACGCGCAACCAGGGGTCACTGGTGGAGCCCGTGTACTTGGCTACCTCGCAGGCCTACCGCGACAGCGACGAGCTGGAGGCAGCACTGGCTTACCTGATTCCCACCTGGTGCTACGCGCGCATTGCCAACCCCTCTGTCTACTACCTGGAATGGACCTTGGCCTTGCTGGAGGGCTACGGGTGCTCCTTCGAAACGGCCTGTTGCGCCACAGCCTCGGGCATGGCGGCCATTGTCTCCGCCATCGAGCCCTTCTTGGTTCGTCTGCCGGGTCGGGAGACCGAGCCCATTAACTTTGTTGCCTCAGCTCACGTCTACGGCGGCACGTTCCAGCAGTTTGCGGTGCGACAAAAGGAAAAGGGCATCGAGGTTCGGTGGGTGCGTCACCCCGAGCGGCTGGAGGAGTGGGCCGAGCTCATTGACGAGCACACCCGCTTCCTTTACGGCGAGATCCCCTCCAACCCCACGCTGGCCCTTTTTGATATTGTCGCCGTGGCCGATGTGGCCCATCGGCATGGTATCCCCCTCATCGTAGACTCCACTGTCGCTACGCCCGCCCTGCTGCGGCCGTTGGAGCATGGGGCGGATATCGTCGTGCACTCGGTGACCAAGAGCATGACCGCCTCTGGCTTTGGCATTGCCGGTGCGGTCATTGCCAAGAGGCCCATCGTTACCAACATTCCTAACGAGGCTTTGCGCGAAGACTTTGCCAGCTACATCAAGTTTCTGCCCAACCGCGACAACGGCCCCAGCCTTTCGCCCATGCAGGCTGTGCTGACCCTCAATGACCTCCGCACGCTGCGGAGCCGCATGGACCTGCTGTCGGAAAACGCGCGCATCGTCGCCGAGTTCCTGCAGGACCATCCCAAGGTGGAAAAGGTGAGCTACCCAGGGCTTCCTTCCTATCCGCTGCACAACTTGGCGCGGCGGTACATGTGGCTGGTGGACAGCGAGCACGACGCGCGTTATCGGGAGCGAGTCAACCGCTACGGCCACCTGCTTTCCTTCTGCGTCAAGGGCGGTCATGAGGCGGCGCGGCGGGTTTTGGATGGGCTGCAGCGCATCTACCGGGCCACCGATCTGGGGCGGATCAAGTCGGTGGCGACCATTCCAGCCATTTCCACCCACCAGCAGCAGGGAGAAGAGGGCCGAGCGCTGGCTGCCATTCCCGACAACCTTATCCGTCTGTGTGTAGGAGCCGAACATCCTGACGATATCGTGGCGGATTTGGAGCAGGCTTTGCAAAGGGCCTGATCGGGGAAGCGGGATGTACGGGTGACGACCCAAGCCAGACTCTCCGCTTCTGGCGGCTGGCTGGCGAGCGCACGCGAACCCGGAATCGTGGCTTTGTCGGCGAGGAAGGGTTATCCCGCCTCCAGGTCGAACTCCATAAAGTCGAACCAGTGCCCGTGGCCAGCAATGGCATCAATTTCCGCTTGCACGATGGTCAGGTGGCCGCGCTCGATATCCAGAAACCGCGAGAAAAGCGGTTTGTACTCGGCCGGCAGCTGATCCACTAACTGTTGGTAAAAGGCGGAGGTTTGTCGCTCCAATTCCAAGGCGGTCTTCAACAGCTCCAACTCGCCTTGGGTGGCGACGGAAGGGGAGGGCTTGGCAGCGAGGCGCTCGCGGGCTTGCTGCAACAGAGGAAAAGGGGGTAGATCTGTGGGCAGTTCAGGCCTTGAAAGGCTGCCCGTCTTGTGCCACTCATCCCGGCGGGAGAGCAGATACTCCAGGTGCCGTTGCTCCTCCTGGGCCATCACGTGGAACACTCTCTTGCCTTCGGGTGCGAGGATATGCTCTTCCCCCTGCCGATAGTGGTCTCGCACCTGTCGTTCGTAGTCAATGGCCACTGCCAAGGCTTGTTCCAAGTCCATCAACCCCTCCACCAGCGCCCAGGGGTTAGGTCCCGAGGGCCCTTGGCCTCAGTCTACGCAGGAAAGGGTTCTGTGTCAAAAGACTGTGAGGACATAGCCAGTGAGCCCGACAGCCCAAGCTCGAGAATCGTTGGTTCAAGCACGGTCTCCCAGCTCGGCGGCAAGCTGCAGTGCTTTTGGCCTGAGAACGTCAGCACGGGAGGGGCTTGCCCTCCACGATGGTCTCTTGGAGCTCATGCGCAGCATGGTCAAGGTGTTCCGCCCGCCCCAGGACCTGATAGGCCGCTTCTGCGTGCTTGAGGCAGTAGACCTTGGAAACCCGACAGTGGGGCTCATTTGCTTGCTGGCTTCGATCTTTTGCCATGGCGGCCCGCATGGATGACCGCTTTTCCTCCAGGATTTCTTCAAAGTCGTTGATGAGCAAGTCCAAGGGGCACGTGCGCCAGGAGTACCAAACCTTCGGATCGGTATCAGGCCACCAAGCAGCCGGAGGTTTGATGGCCAGGGGTACATGGAGCTCCCGTAGGATGCGACGAGCAAACGGCACCGGTACCCCCGCACGCGGGCAAGAAACTGGGCGCTCCACCGAGCTCGTGGCGCGGAGCTGGGTGGCGGGCAGGCTGGCGAGGAGCAGAAAAACGGAGAGGCTTACTCGCCGGGTGACAGCGAGCCGGGTAATGCCGCTCATCGTCTCCCGGTACATCCAGGATATCCGGCGGGGCGGGTTGGGGCAGACGAGCCCGTCCTTCCCAACAGCTTTGCAGCGGCTGGGTGGGGCTTCGGGAGGCAAGGAGCCCGGTGAAAGCTGGCTTCAAGGGTGGAGCCCATGGGTGGGGTGCGGAGTAGGGATGGAGCGTATGGGCATGGAGAGCCAGGTACAATCCCACGGTGCCGATGCCCCGGGTTCGCCTGTTGGCTGCCTTTCCCCGACCGCTGGATGTGGCGGTGGCTGCGGCCCGCACTTGTTACTCCGCCAGCGGGCCTGTGCCGCCGGAAAAGGTGGCCGGGGAACATCTGTTGGAGCCAGAGGCGCGCGAGAAAGCCCTGGCTCGGCGGGATGCGCTGGCCCGCTCCCTCTACCTGGCCGGCCACCACACCACCTTTCAGCACGCCCATTTCCTCTTCGCCATCGAGGGGGTTTCCCGGCAGTTTGTTTGGTCCTTCCTCCATGCCCACCCCTTTGCCAACTCCGAACAAGTTTCCCAGCGCTACGTGGCGGTGGCTCCCGAGGCGGTCTACGAACCCCCTTCCTTGCCTCTGCTCGCCCGAGAGGCTTACCGGCAGACGGTGGCAAGCCTCCATGCCGCCTACCGCGAGCTGGTGACGGCGCTGCAGCCAATTGCCGAAAGCGAGCTCCTGCAGCGCTTTCCCACGTGGCGGCGGCACCAGGAGAGGCTCGCGCGGCAAAGCCAGCGCAAGGCGCAGGAAGTGGCGCGCGCGGTGCTGCCGGTGGCCACGCTCACCTCCCTGTACCACACCGTCTCCTGCCTTACGTTGTTCCGTTACCGCCGCCTCTGCCAGCAGGCAGAGATCCCGGAGGAAACACGAGCGGTGGTGGAGGCGATGGTAGGGGAAGCCCTAGCTTGGGACCCGGCTCTGACCCAGCTAATGCAGGAGCCTTTGCCGTTGGAGGAAACCCCGGAGTACCAGCTGTTTTGGCAGTTTTACCAGGGTCGGCCCCAGCCCCTAGCATTCCGCCAGGAGTTTGACCAGCTGCTACAAGGCCGCACCTCCCGGCTGGTAAACCGCGGACAGGAGAACGAGGAAGCGGTGGCCCAAGCGGTGCGGGCGGTATTGGGCCTGACCCGCTCGCAGCTTCCCACCGCTGAGGCGATCCGCTTGGTTCTTGACCCTGCAGCCAACAGGCTTTTGGGAGAGGAACTCAACCTCACCACCCTTTCCAAGCTTGCTCGAGCCCTCTACCACGCCCATTACACCTTTGCCAAAAAGCTTTCCCACGCCGCCGACTCCCAGGACCAGCGCCACCGCATGACCCCTGCTGCCCGGCCGTTGCTCTGGGCGGTGGTGGACCAGGAGCCCGACGTGGTCGTCCCCAAACTCATCCTTCACGCCGGGGGCAAGGCCATGGAGCTTTTTTCTCAGGCGGTGGCCCGCGCGTGGGAAGGTGCAAACGAGCTGTTACGCCTTGGGGCCAGTGGCGAGCAGGCGCTGTACCTGCTTCCCAACGCCCTGGCCATCCGCTTGGTGGAGTCGGCGGATCTCCTCAACCTGCACCACAAACACCGCATGAGGCTGTGCTACAACGCCCAGGAGGAAATTTGGCAGGCTTCGCTGGAGGAAGCGGAGCAAATTGCCGCCGTGGAGCCGGAAATTGGCCGCTGGCTCTTGCCCCCCTGTAGCATCCGCAAGCTGGCGGGCAAGGCGCCCATTTGCCCGGAAGGGGACAGGTTTTGCGGGGTGCCCGTTTGGCGCTTGCGGCGCAGCGAATACCGCCGGCTCATTTAACCGCTGCCGGTCGTGGGGCAAAAAACAGCAGCACAGCCGCGGCCAACCACATGGGCAGATCGCGCAGCACCAAGAACCAGGCATTGTGCACGTCCTCCGCCGATTGGGAAAAGCAGCCGCAAGCCACGTTCACCCCCCGAAAGGCATTGACCAGAAGAGCCAGCTCGAAAACCGTCAGAAGAAAGAAGGCCCAAAAGGCCGCTCCCCGGCGGAGGATTCCGCTCACAAGCCCCAGGGCAACGAACAGCTCCAGCCAGGGCATGTACATGGCCACCAGGTTAATGGGACCTGCGGGCAACAGGCGGTAACCCCAAATGATCGTCAGCAGCGGACGCGGGTCCAGCACCTTGGGAATCGCCGCATACAAAAATATGGCACCCAAAGCCCAAGCCAAGAGGCGATGTACCCAAAGATTTCTCAGCCACTTCATTGCTGCCCCTCCAGCAGGAAGCCGGCCGCCTTCCAGGCAGGTAGGCCGCCCATGAGCACGTACGGCATGGGCATGCCTGGAAGCTCGCGGCGCAGGGCTTGCGCCAGGAGCTGCTCGATGTCCGTTTCTGCCGAGCTTCCGTAAATGACGACCGCCGGCGCCTCCGTCAGTTTTAGCCGCAAGTCGGCTGAGAGCATGTCATGCAGCGAGGGCAGCTCCAAGCGGACCGCGCCGGGGACATGCCCCGCGCCGTATTCCTCCTGGCTACGGGTATCCAGGAACACCACTCGTGGGAGGCTCTCCAAAATGGCGTGGGCGCTGTCCACGTCCAGGAGCTGGAAATCTTGCCCGGCCCTAGGTGGTTCTTGCCCTTGGCCCCACCAGGCCAGGTGCCGGCGGGGATGGAGGTTTGTAAGCGTGCCCACGACCAAAACCAATAGGAGGATGATGGTCGCTTGCCACACCGTTTGGCGCATGCTTTGGTCCCCTTCGTACTCTCCGCTCAAAGCTCCCTTTGGCTTTATGCCTGCGCCTTCACGGACGTTACGCCCGTGGGCAAGCCGCAGGCCGGCCAGAGGGTAACACACCATGGAGCGCAGCCGCTGGGGTTGGGCGCTTTTGGCTGGGTTGGTGGCTCTCCTCGTAGGTCTGTGGTTAGCCGGCGACCGCCCACCCCGTCTGCCCGCGGACGGGGATCACGGCCTGGAGCAATCGGAGTCCGCGTGCCTGGGCTGCCACGGGTACGGCCAGCGCCACCCGCGCCCGCCCACGCACCCTTTGCGGGACGACTGCTTCTCCTGCCATGCTGACGCAAAGGGCAAGTTGCACCCGCGGTTCGAGGCGCCCACGGCGCTCCCGGGCGGGTGGCCCGACGACCCGCGGTTGGAGGAAAAGTCCCGACCATAGCCCCCGGTGGCAGCCGGCGGACGCTTGGCAGGGTGCCGGCTTGGCCGCTTTCGCCTCGCTTGCCCACTTTTTGCACGTGCCTTCGTGCATTGGCACCGAGAAATAAAACAGCCAGGGCAGCTTCGGTTGTGTTCTCCACATCCACTTGTTTTTCTGGGTAAAGCAGACCGAGATCAAGATTTCCTTGTTTGATAATGAAGCGTTCGTCCTGGAGATCGTTAAACATGGCTTTCAAAACGCTTTTCTGATCGACGTGGTCGAAAGCTCTGGTTTGAAACTCGCGTATCTGGAGCTGCACGACCGGCGGCTTGGTGCTTGTGCAACGCGAAATGGTCAAGGCTAGATTGGTAGCGGCGTTGCAAGGCTTCTGATGCATAATGTCCCTCCTATGTCAAAACTTTCTGGCGTGATAGGTGAAGTAGTCCACCTTGCCTTCCTGGTTAAATTTGACAATCACCGTTAACGTTTTTTGCGTGACGCGCGAGGTGGCCTGGGTGCGCGATCCGTACGGCACGAGTATCGAGCCGCCGGCCGACGAGGTGGAATAGGACGCCTCGGTGCCAATCTTGTCGTAAATCCAGGTTTCCTTGCCCTCAGCATCGCGTGTCACGATGTTGGGCGAGCCCAAAACCTGTGCCACCTCCGCCTGGCTCATGCCCGTGCTTATTTCCTTTTGCACCAGGCCGACGGTGAGCTCGCGGTTGGTGTCGGCGGCGGGCGCGGTGGTGCAGGCGGGGGCCGCGGCGGCAGCCAAGATCAAAAACACGCGACGTAATCCCATCGGGACCTCCCTAGCGGTTCCACGGGCTTTCCGGACTGGGTTGTCCGAGGAAAGCCGGCTCCAGCAGCGCTTCGGCTTCGAACAGGGTGGGTCTCTGGTTTTGCTCCTCCTTCGCCTGGAAGACGGAAACGCCGCCACAGGCCAAGGCGTCATCGGGACCCAGGATTTGCGAGGTGCGTACCAAGCCGTCGGAGGTGCGGTTGTCCACCACGGAGACAAACACTCCTACGAATAAGTGCTGACCCAGCGGGTCGGCCACCAGCGTGCCGTAGTCCAGGTTGAGGCTGTCGGGCAAGGGAATCAACACCGGCTTGTGACGTTCCGCCAGCACCGTCTGCTGCCAAACCGCTTGCCCGTGCCGGTTGTAAAGAGTAAGCCTGAGGGTTCCGGCGCTGCCGACGTTCCACAGGCCCACGTTGGTGCGGAATCCTTCCCCTCCCGCTTGGCCGAAATGGCGAATGCCGGTGAAATACGCTGGCCAGCGGCCGATAAAATCGGTAATAACGTCCAGAGACGGAACATCCATGCTGAAGGAACCGGCAGCACCGCCCACGTTAGCAATCTTGAGGGAGGCAACGAAGCCCAGGCAGTCAGAGTCGAGCCCGCCGTTAAAGCTGGAATCGGCTTTCAGGTAAAGGGCGGCGTTGCCCGAAAGCCCCCAGAAATCCTGCAGGGAGTTTTCCCAGCGGACCGTCTCCCCGGGAAGGAGCGTTTGGAAGCGTTCCAGGTAGCTGCCAGCGTAAGAAAGACGGTGCGCGATAGTCAGCGGGCGCGTATGCGGGTTCGCCACGGTCAGTTCGCTCACCCAGCGACTGCCGCCTTTGCCTGATCCGGTGGCCAGGATGGGGAAGGAGTGGAAGCTAATGACGAAGCCGGTACTGCCCAGGGCCAGTGGCCAAATCATCAGCGTAACCCAAAGAAAGCAGGAAAGGTCCTTCTCATTTTGCCCTCCTTTGGCCGGGCGGTGTGGGACCGCATGGGCACGGTACGTGCCCCACACTCCCCCACCCTGAGAGGGCAGGGCGGGAAACCCAGGGTTAGGCCTCGGAAGCTGGATCTTGAGCGGCGGCGAGGCGGTGAGCCCGGGCGACCTGCTGCGCCAGGGCCTCTGGCGCCAGCACCTGACAGCTGTCCCCCCAGCTGAGGATCCAGCGAGCCAGGTCAATGGTGGGCGCCAGACGGAACGACAGCTCCACCCCGCCATCGGGCAGCTGGCGGAGGACCTGGGATGGGCGCCGGCGGGCTTCGGCCACGTAGCGCACCACGGCAGGGGAAAAGCGCAGCCGCACCTCTTCTACGGGGCCGTCGGTCAGCCACGCGTCCCAGGCTTGCTGCAAGCGGTCCAGCACCTCGGCCACGGGGGGCGGGTCGAAGGTTGCCTCCAGCAGCTGGGCTTGGCGGAAGCGTTCCAGTTTGTACACCCGCAGGGCACCGGGGGGTTGGAATAACCGATGGCGTACACGGAAAAGCCCCACATGGCCGGCTCAAGCAGGTAGGGGTAAAAGTGACAATAAACGGGCTCAGGGCGATTGGCCGATTGATAGGCGCAGGCCACCGCCCGCCTCAAGGCCCAGCCCTAGGCCACGGTGCGGAAGGCCTGAACAAAAGGATGGTTAGGTTCTTCCGCGGCACGGCCGGCTAGCTCGTCCATGTCACGCCCCAGGTCCTCGGGTAGCACCAGCGCCGCCGCTGGATAGCTTTGCGCACGGCTGGGTTCGGCTCGTCGGCATGCCGCAAGAGCAATCGGGCTGCGAGGTAAACCGCTGTGGCTTCGGAAAGCTCCAACTTGCCGAGGGAGGGAATTTAGCTTGGGTCCGGTCCGCATTGAGGTCGTCGTGGAAAAGGCAGCTCTGGCGTGTGTTTAACTGGCTGTCCGCAAATACCTGCCGCGTGTCGTCCGGGGCGCTTCTTGGCTTAAGCGCGCAACGCGCCATCGGTTGCGAGGCTCCTGCGCCGAGCGTTGGAAGGGACGCCGGCTGGGCTGCAAGATCAGGAGGAGCGGGTGGAGGGAAGGCGTTCGTGGGGCTTTTTTTTTAAACTCCAGCTCCCAAAATCAACGCGGGGAGGCCTCCAGTTGCTCCACCCAACGACGCAGGGCTTTGAGCAAGGGCTGCAAGCTTGGAGGAGCGTCGCTCTCCAAGCCGGGCCAGGTGATTTCCCGCACACCGTGCGGGGTCGCTACCCGGAGGAAGCTGTACACGTTTCCCGGGTGGCTTTCGGGCAGGTGCTCCCACTCCAGCTCCGCTAAAAGAGCGCGCAGCTCGGCCAGCTGCTGCGGTGAAAGCTGGCCTGCTGGCTGCACCTTCTCCGGCTGCGCGGGAAGGCGGCTCCAACGCTGGACAGGGCCATCACGCATGAGGCGGTAACCGGCTTGGCCACCGGTAAACCCGCCGCCCTGACCCCAAACCACCAGCCAGCCCTCGGGCTTTTCCGCCACCGGCGGGGACGGATTGGTAGCCAGGGCGCAAGCCAAAAGCCAGCAGCAACCGCAAAACACCCAGGTGACGCTCACCCCGAAAGTTTACTCCCGACTGAAGGGCCTGGAAAGAGTACCACTTGTGTTACTTGCCATGGTACGCCAGCCGGCAAGGCGGGAGGTGAGCCACGGTGGGCTCAATGGGCTTTGTGGGCAGCTTGCTTTTTGTCGTCGCGGGGATGGCTGGGGCAACGGCTGGGCAAACACCCGCGCTGCCCGGTTACCGGTGGGCGAAGATGGACGTGTGCAGGCTGGTCCCCAGAGAACTGATGGCGCAGGCACTAGGCGGACGCCTAGGGGAGGCTCGGCCGTTTGCCGACAAAAACGGAAGCCGCTGCAGTGTCGCTTGGCCGGGAAGCGAGGCGCCCGATGGCTATGTCCTTTTGCTTTAGCCGGGGGAAGACTTCGAGGCGATGAAGGCGTACATCGAGGAACCGATCGTGCCCATGGCCGGGCTGGGCGACGCCGCGTACGGGTTCCAGGACACGGGCGATGGCCTCTACAAGATTTACGTGCTCAAGCGCGGTGACCTTTCGTTCCAGCCCATGGGAGAGGCGGGAGCTACCGCCCGCAAGGTGGCTGAAGCGGTGGTCAGCGTGCTGTGGGCGACGAAGGCGAGGTAGCGGGCGGGGTGGTTTGAGGTGTGTCGCCTGGCCTGCGGTTTAACCCAGTCGGCGCCGCATCATTCCCGGCCTTTGTCTGTTAGGTCCCCTGGAGACAGCAATGCCCACGTCCCATGAGCCCAACGGTGGGCGGGGAGGTGGGCGGTGCTGGCCCTGGCTGGGGCTTAAATTTCCTCGCTGCAGAGCTAGCTCAAGGAGAAGCGGCCCTCCTGAATGAACTGCTTGATGTGGGCCATAAACTGGTCGGCCACGGCGCCATCGATCAGCCGATGGTCGAAGGAGAGGGCGAGGTAGACCATGTCGCTGATACCCAGGCCCTCGCGGCCCTGGGCATCGCGGACCACCACCGGGCGCCGCTGAATGTTGCCGATGGACAGGATGGCCACGTTGGGCTGGTTGATGATGGGTAAGCCAAACAGGTTCCCGTAGGGGCCGGGGTTGGTCACGGAAAAGGTGGAGCCTTGCACGTCTTCCGGCTTGAGCTGCTTGTTGCGGGCGCGGGTGGCCAAGTCGGTGAGCGCGCGCTGCAAGCCGAGGAGGGAGAGCTCCTCCGCGTGCTTGATGACGGGCACGATCAAGCCGTGGGGCAAGGCCACGGCCACACCCAGGTTGATGTGGCGGTGGTAAACGGTATCCGTACCTTCAATGGATGCGTTGAGGATGGGAAAAGCCTTGAGCGCGTCAATGGCCGCTTCCAAAAAGAACGGGGTGTAGGTCAGCTTGACGCCGTACTGTTGCTCCCAGCTGTCCTTGTAGCGCTCGCGCAGGCGCACCATGGGGGAGACGTCCACCTCGAAGACGGTGTGGACGTGAGGGGAGGTGCGGCGAGAGGCCACCATGTGCTCGGCGATGCGCTGGCGCATGATGCTCATAGGCTCGCGCATCTCGTCGCCCGCGAAGCTGAGGGAGGGTGCTGCTGGCGCCGGAGGCGGGGCTGCTGGGGGTGGTGGGGCCACGGAGGGACTGGGCGCGGCTGCCACCGTAGGTACAGGGGCAGCCGGTGCGGCAGGTGCCGCGCTGGGGGTGGGAGCCGCCGCCTGCTGCCGTTGGATGTAGTCCAAGATGTCCTGTTTGGTGACCCGGCCGCCAATGCCCGTCCCAGGCACCTGCGACAGATCGATGCCCTGCTCGGCAGCAATGCGGCGCACCAGGGGCGAAGACCGCCGCCGCAGCACCTCCTGCTCAGCTTCGGTGCCCGTCTCGCGGGTTTGCTCCTCGGCAAACACGGGGCTCACCGGCGAGGGGGTTGGCGGCGGGGCAGGGGTGGGGAAGGGTTCGGTGGCTGGTTGGACGGCGACCGCTGGCGCAGCTTCGGCTGTGGCCACGGCTTCGCCTTCAGTGGCAATCACGCCAATAACCGTTTCCACCGGCACCGTTTTTCCCGCGTCGTAAAAGATCTTGGCCAGCACGCCACTGGCGGGCGCAGGCACCTCCGCGTCCACCTTGTCGGTGGAAATCTCCAGCATGGGTTCGTCCTTCTTAACCGGCTCGCCTTCCTTTTTTAGCCACTTAACAATGGTGCCTTCGGCAATGGACTCGCCCATCTGCGGCATGACCACGTTTACCGGCATCGTGCTCCTCCTTGTACGTTACCCCGCAACGCTCACAAATGCAGGGTCATTCCATGCACCGCTTCCGCTGCTTCATGGATGGCTTCGTGCAGCGTGGGGTGCGCGTGAATGGTCCAAGCCAGGGCTTCGGCCGTCAGCTCACCGGCGAGGGCGGCCTCCGCCTCGGCGATAAGCTCGGTGGCGTGCGGCCCAACGATGTGAACACCCAGGATCTCGTCGTAGCGCGCATCCGCCACGATTTTCACGAACCCGGTAGTTTCTCCCAGGATGGCCGCCTTGCCCGATGCGGTAAAGGGGAACCGTCCCACCTTGACCTCGTATCCGCGGGCTTTGGCTTCCGGCTCGGTAAGGCCAATGGAGGCCACCTCCGGGCTGCAATAGGTGCAGGAAGGTACGCGGTCGTAAGTAATGGCGGGTGGGTTTTTGCCCGCCATATGCTCCACCGCCAGCACCCCTTCCATGGAAGCCACGTGGGCCAGCCACGGGGTGGGGATGAGGTCGCCAATGGCGTAAAGCCAGGGTTCTTCTGCCCGACAAAAACGATCCACCAACACGCGGCCTTTTTCCACCTTCGCGCGGGTGTTTTCCAGGCCCACCCCGTCCAAAACCGCTTGGCGCCCCACGGCCAAGAGCAGCAGGTCACCCTCGAAAATGACCTCCTCACCGGCGCCGTTCTTGGCCCACAAACGCACGCCAAAGTCCCCGGTTTCCACCGCTTCGACCCTCGTGGAGGTGTGGCAGGCAATGCCCTGTTTACGGAAAGCCCGCTCCACTTCCTTGGACACATCCGGGTCTTCCAACGGCAACACGCGGTCCAAAAGCTCGATGACCGTTACCTGCGAACCGAAGCGGGCGAAAATGGACGCGAACTCCATGCCCACGGCCCCGGCCCCCAGGACCAACAGCCTGGCTGGCACGCTGTCCAGTTCAAGAGCATGGTCGGAGTTGATGATGCGCTGGCCATCGGCCTTCACATGGGGCAAGTCCCCGCAGCGCGAACCGGTGGCTAGCAGCACGAAGCGGGTTTGGACGACGTCTGTCTGCCCATCGGGCTTGACGACCTGGACCTTCCCCGGGCCGAGAAGGCTTCCGGTCCCTTGCACCCAGGTGACGCCGTTTTTCTTGAACAACCCCTCGATGCCCTTGGCATTTTTGCTCACGACCTTGCGCTTGTGCGCGTGGGCGGCCGCCAGGTCCAGCTCCACCTCTCGGCAGCGAACACCGAAAGCCTCGCCCTCCCGCGCCTTCTGCAACAGGTCAGCGGTGTGCAGCAGGGCCTTGGTGGGGATGCAGCCACGGTGGAGGCAGGTCCCTCCCAAAAAGGGGTCCTTTTCCACCACTAGCGTTTTCAGGCCCAGCTGCCCGGCACGGATAGCGCCCACGTAGCCCCCTGGACCGGCGCCAATCACCACCACGTCCCACATCTGCTCACCCATGGCTTCTCGTCCTTTCCCTTCCGCGATTCGCGGAGGCGCGTTATTCTACCAGCTCCTGGTTCTGGCTGTCGGGAGGGCTTATGGAGCCGCAGGAGAAGCGCAACAGGTACCAGAGGATAGGTCGCCAGCTGGCAGAGCTTTTTCCCAAGACCGCCGATCCCATTGCCCGCATGGCCACCCTGGCTGCCCTCCTACACCACAAGATGCCGGGCTTTTCCTGGACCGGCTTCTACCTTTTGCGGCCAGCTAAAACCCTGGGCGGAGAGCCGGAGCTGGTGGTCGGCCCCTATCAAGGCCCGTTGGCCTGCCTATGGTTGCCTCCGCACCAGGGTGTCTGTTGGGCAGGGGTAGATCGTGGCCAGCCCGTGGTGGTGCCCGACGTGCATGCGTTCCCCGGGCATATCGCCTGTGACCCCCGGTCCCGTTCGGAAGTGGTGGTACCGGTGCGCGACCAGGAGGGGCGCATCGTGGGCGTGCTGGACATTGATTCCACTAAGCCAGCCCACTTCGACCACACGGACGCCGAGGAGCTGGAGAAGCTGGTGGCCTTGATTTACGCGTGAGCTTGGCCGCGGACCGTGTTTGGCGACGACGGAAGCTCAACCCCGGAACTGGGAGATGCCCTCCGCCTTGCCCCCCTTAAACTCCTCTGTGCGCCACAGTGCCTTGCGGTAGTCGCGGTTCATGCGAGCAATGAAGGAGATGGAAATGCCCTTGGGGCAGGCGGCTTCGCATTCCCTGTGGTTGGAACAGGCGCCGAACTGCTCCCGCTCCATAGCTTCCACCATTGCCTTCGCGCGGGTGTAGCGCTCGGGCTGGCCCTGGGGCAGCAGGTTGAGGTGAGAGACCTTGGCAGCCACGAACAGCATGGCCGCGCCGTTGGGGCACGCGGCCACGCAGGCACCGCAGCCGATGCACTCAGCCGCATCCATCGCCAGCTCGGCCACCTCTTTGGGCACCGGAATGCTGTTGGCCTCAGGGGCTGAACCGGTGCGGACGGAAATGAACCCCCCGGCGGCAATGATGCGGTCAAGAGCTGAGCGGTCCACGATGAGGTCCTTGATGATGGGGAAGGCTGTCGCCCGCCAGGGCTCGATGTAAATCACGTCCCCATCCTTGAAGTGCCGCATGTGCAGCTGGCAGGTGGTGGTGGCCCGCTGCGGTCCGTGCGCCATGCCGTTAATGACCATGCTGCAGGCGCCGCAGATCCCCTCGCGGCAATCGTGGTCAAAGGCTACCGGCTCCTCGCCGCGAGCAATGAGTTTTTGGTTGAGCACGTCCAGCATTTCCAAAAAGCTCATGTGCTCGTTCACATCGTCCAGTTCATAGGTGACGAAACGGCCTTGGGCATTGGGTCCCGCCTGCCGCCAGATGTGCAAGGTCAGCTTCATGGTCCCCCTCCCTCACTTGTAGCTGCGCTGCGCCAGCTGCACCACCTCGAAAACGAGAGGTTCGGTGTGCCGCAGCGGTGGCTTGTCGTCGCCTTGGTACTGCCATACGGCCACGTGGGCGAAGGTGGCATCGTCCCGCTGCGCCTCGCCGTCGGGCGTTTGAAACTCCTCGCGGAAGTGGCCTCCGCACGATTCCCGCCGCTCTAGGGCATCCAGGGCAATGAGCTCCGCTAAACCGAAGAAATCGGCCACGCGCCCGGCCTTTTCCAGTTCCTGGTTAAGATCGGTGGCCTGTCCCGGCACGCGCACATCCTGCCAGAACTCCTCGCGCAGGGCACGGATTTTGCCTATAGCGTCCTTGAGCCCGGCCTCGTGGCGGGACATCCCCACAAGATCCCACATGATCTTGCCCAGGGCGCGGTGGAACTCGTCCACGCTTCGGCGCCCGTTCACCGCTAACAGCTTGCGCACCCGCTCGGCCACGTGGACCTGGGCCTCCACGAAGGCAGGATGAGACGCGTCTACCTTTTCCAGCTGGGTGTTGGCCAGGTAGTTTCCCACCGTATAGGGGAGGATGAAGTAGCCGTCGGCCAAACCCTGCATGAGAGCCGAGGCTCCCAGGCGGTTGGCACCGTGGTCGGAGAAGTTGGCCTCGCCCGCGACGAATAGGCCAGGAATGGTGGACATGAGCTCGTAGTCCACCCAGAGCCCGCCCATGGTGTAATGCGGTGCCGGGTAGATGCGCATGGGGGACTCGTAGGCATTCTCGCCGGTGATGCGCTGGTACATCTCGAAAAGGTTGCCGTAGCGCTCCTCAATGACCACTTTGCCCAAGCGGCGGATGGCGTCGGAAAAATCCAAGTAAACCCCACGACCGCCGGGTCCCACGCCATAGCCCTCATCGCACATGCGTTTAGCCGCCCGCGAGGCGATGTCGCGCGGGGTTAAGTTCCCGAAGCTGGGATACATACGCTCCAGATAGTAATCCCGCTCCTCTTCGGGGATGTCCGTGGGCTTGCGCGTGTCACCCTTTTTCTTGGGAACCCATACCCGACCGTCGTTCCGTAGGGATTCGGACATGAGCACCAGCTTGGATTGGTACTCTCCCGATTGCGGGATGCAGGTGGGATGGATTTGCACGAAGCAGGGATTGGCGAAGCCCGCGCCCCGCGTGTAGGCCCGCCAGATGGCGGTAGCGTTACAGCCTTTGGCGTTGGTGGAGAGGTAAAACACGTTGGCGTAACCCCCTGTGGCCAGAATGACCACATCGGCTGCGTGGGCGGAAATCTCGCCGGTGACCAAGTCGCGCACGATGATGCCCCGCGCCTTGCCGTTAACCACTACCACATCCAGCATCTCTGTGCGGGGATAGAGCTTTACTTGGCCCAAGCCCACCTGGCGCATCATGGCCGAGTAGGCGCCCAGGAGCAGCTGCTGGCCGGTTTGCCCGCGTGCGTAAAAGGTGCGTGAAACGAGGGCACCGCCGAAGGAGCGGTTGGCCAGGCAGCCGGAATATTCCCGGGCGAAGGGCACCCCCTGGGCCACGCATTGGTCGATAATGTTGGCAGAAACCTCCGCCAAGCGGTAAACGTTGGCTTCTCGCGAGCGAAAATCGCCACCTTTGATGGTTTCGTAAAACAGACGGTAAACGCTGTCGCCGTCGTTTTGGTAGTTCTTGGCAGCGTTGATGCCACCCTGTGCGGCGATGGAATGGGCTCGGCGGGGGGAGTCCTGGTAGCAAAAAGCCTTGACGTTGTAGCCCAGCTCGGCAAGGGAAGCGGCGGCGGACGCTCCCGCCAAGCCTGTCCCGACCACGATAATGGAATACTTCCTCTTGTTAGCCGGGCTTACCAGCTTGCAGGTGTTCCTGTAACGCGTCCACTTCTGCTCCAGGGGGCCTGCGGGAATCCTGGGGTCCAGCTTCATGGCGCGTCCTCCTTATCTCACCCAACCCGCCAGCACAGCCAGGGGGATGGAAAGGTTGCCGGCGGCAATCACCAGGGCGTAAACCGTGGCGAAAACCCGGCGAGCTCGGTTGTATTTGGGGTGGGAAAAGCCCAAGGTCTGAAACCAGCTCCACATGCCGTGGTAAAAATGAAGGGCAAGGAACAGGTTAGCCAGAATGTAGAAGGCCGAAACCAACGGCACGCGAAAACCGGCCACCACGTTGTGGTACACGTCGCCGGGGCGAAAGTCGGGGTGGGCATTGCCCAGGGTGAGGTGAAGGAGGTGGTAGACCACAAAGGCAGCCACCACCAACCCTCCCCAGATCATGGTGCGGGATGCAATGTCCGCCTCCTGGTAGGCGGTCACCGCGTACCGTTGGGGCCTGGAACGCCAGTCTTGTAGGCTGACCTGGACGGCGGCAACGATGTGCAGGATGAGCGCCGCCAGCAGGGTAAGGCGCACGGTCCACAAAAGCGGCATGGAGGTGCGCAGAAGCTGGGCGTAGTGGTTGAGCTTTTCCGCGCCCTGGTAAATTTGCAAGTTGCCCAGCATGTGGCCCAGCACGAACAGGGCCAAAACCAGACCCGTTACCGCCATCACCAGCTTTTTGCCCACCGAGGTCCGGTAAAACTGGAACAGGCGACCCACCATAGCTTCCTCCTCCTGCCCTTGCCTGAAGGGCACGGCAACCGCCTCTTTCTCTTGTGTCTCGGGAAGCGCGATCGTCCGCACGGGCCCAAAGTATACTCGTGGCCACCAATAAAGCAAGAACTTTCACAAGGACGTAGACGCGGGAATGGGTTAGTCTGTTCGCGGGTTGGAAGCCGTGAGCGGATGGACGCATGGGTAAGGAGGAGCGCATGACGGGGGAACACACGGGTTTGGTTACCTTTAAGGGGATGCCGTTGACGCTTTTGGGTCGGCGCATGAGGGTGGGCGAACCGGCCCCTGCGTTTACGGCCCTGCGCCGCGACCTGAGCATCTTCTCCTCGGCGGAGCTAGCGGGCAAGGTGGCGGTGGTGAACGCCGTCCCTTCTCTGGACACGGCGGTTTGCGCCACGCAAACACGCACCTTTAACCAGCGGGCAAGCGAGTTGGGAGAGGGGGCAAAGGTGCTGGTGGTTTCCATGGACCTGCCCTTTGCCCAAGGGCGGTTTTGTTCCACGGAAGGCATAGCTAACTTGGAGGTGCTTTCCGACCATCGGGAGGCCAGCTTCGGCCTAGCCTACGGCTTGCTTATCAAGGAGCTGCGCCTTTTGGCCAGGGCTGTCTTAGTCATTGACCGGCAGGGCATCATCCGTTACCAGGAGCTGGTGCCGGAGGTGGCGCAGGAGCCCGATTACGAGAGAGCCTTGGCGGCAGCGCGGCAAGCTCTGGGTTAATGGCACCCGGGAGTGCCCATCCTAGCCACGGGCTCCGCACGACGAAGGGTAAGCAACGTGATTTCGCCCCTCTCCCACAGGCGCAGGCGCGGGCCCCAAGTGCCTGTGCCCCTGCTCACATACAGAGTCATGCCTCCAACCGGAAAGAGGCCCGCCAGGTAGGGGTACGACAGGCGCACTAGGTAGCCAAAGGGCCAGATTTGACCGGCATGGGTGTGGCCGGAGAGCATGAGCTGCACACCCAGCTGGTTCGCTTCCTTCACCAGCCAGGGGGTGTGGGAGAGGAGCACACACGCCCCGGCCGGGCGCCTGTGGAGCGCGCGTTCCAGCACGCGATGGGGCAACCCGAACTGGCGGCGGGCGGTGAGATCGTCCACACCGGCCACCACCAGCCCAGGGGCCACCTCCACGTGCTCGTCCCTGAGGACGCGGTAGCCGGCTGAGCGCAAAACCTCCACGCTTCGGTCCAGGCCGGCGTAAAACTCATGGTTGCCGGTTACCGCCAGCACCCCCAGAGGGGCCCGGAGGCGTTGGAGCAGCGGTACCAGCTCTTCTACATGGCGAGCGTTACCGTCCACCAAGTCGCCGGTGATCACTATCACATCGGGCCGCAGCGCCTCCACCTGGCGCAGCCGAGCCTCCAGCCAGCTGTGGTTGAGGAGCGTGCCCAGGTGCAGATCGGAGAGCTGGACCAGGCGCAGCCCATCCAGCTCCGGAGGCAGGTTGGCAAGCGGCACCTCGAGCCGTTCAACGGCCGGCGGCCGATGGCCTTGAACCAAACCCACGCCTGCCAAAAGGAGGGCCACGGAAACGGCCGCCGCCCTAGCCGGGACCGCTGCCGCACGCCAGAGCCCAAAGCCACTAGCCAGGTCGCCCAACAGCAGAAAAACCACCAACAGGAACAAAACGCCCAGCCAGCAGGCCCCCAGGTACTCCAGGGCGGTGGCGAGCGCCGAGCTCCACCCGTTGCGGTCAAGGATGCGACCCAAAGGGTAGGCCAGCCACAAGGCGGTAAGCGCCCCCAGGAGGACCCTAGCGGGCAGCCGGCCTAGAAGCGGCGTCAACCGCCAGAAGGCGTAAGCGTGCATCAGGGTCCAAAGGCTCAGGACGGTGACAAAAAACATGGCGATTCGCCCACTTCCCCCCACTTCTCTATGCTACGTTCCGATGTACCTGCGGTTTTGGGGCTTTGGTCCTCCGCTGGATGGAGAACCCCAGCCACCCTGCGGTAGCATGGAGCGACCGCGCGCGGCGCGGGGGAGGAAGGCATGCGTTGGTTGGGTATGTTGCTACTTTCATTGGGGGCAGCAATGGCTGAGCAAACCCATCCTTTTTCTGTCCACGACATGCTGGCCATGGATCGCATCTCCGATCCGCGGGTGGCGCCCGATGGTCGCGTGGTGGTTTTTACCGTTTCCGTCACCAACCTGGAAAACAACACGCGTCGCACGGACCTTTACCTTGCCGCCACCGACGGAAGCTGGACGCGGCGGTTGACCACCCACGAGGCCTCCGACAGTCAAGGCCGCTGGAGCCCGGACGGGAAGTGGATTTACTTCGTTTCCTCTCGATCCGGCTCGGCACAGGTTTGGCGCATCCCTGTGGACGGCGGCGAGGCGCAACAGGTCACACGGCTCCCGTTGGACGTGGATGCGTTGGAGGTTTCGCCGGACGGGAGCTTCCTCGTCTTTTCCATGATGGTCTTTCCCGGAACCACGCCGGAAGAAACGCAAAAGAGGCTGGAGGAACGGTCCCAGCGCAAAGCTTCGGGCATGCTCTACGATCGCCTGTTCGTGCGCCATTGGGACAGTTGGGAAGACGGGCGCCGTAACCACCTGTTCGTTTATCGCTTGGCCGATGGCAGCCTGGTTGACGTAATGAGGGACATGGACGCTGACTGCCCCTCACGGCCGTTTGGTGGCAGTGAGGAGTACGCCATTTCCCCGGATAGCAAAGCACTGGTTTTTTCCGCAAAGGACGTGGGGCGCGAGGAGGCTTGGTCCACCAATTACGACCTCTTCTGGGTTAACCTGGAGAAACTGGGCAAGCCGGTAAAGCTCACCGCCAACCCTGCCTGGGATACGCAGCCTCGCTTTGCCCCCCACGGCAAGGTACTGGCCTACTTGACCATGAGCCGGCCCGGTTACGAGTCCGACCGCTTCGACATCGTGCTGCGGGACCTGGTCACCGGCAACGAGCGCCGGGTAGTGGTGCGGGCGGACGAGGGTCCCCGGGGTGACCGCTCCCCGGTGGAGCTGCGGTGGTCGCGCGACGGCCGCACGCTATATTGCACCGCCGATCATTTGGGGCAAAAAGCCATTTTTGCCGTCGACGTGTTCTCCGGCGCCAGCCGCGTCGTGGCGGGCGAGGGGACCTGCTCGGACGTGCAAGATCTGGGCGACGGGCGGCTGCTTTACGCCCTGAACTCCCTCTTGGGCCCCACCGAGCTGTACACCGTGGCGGTCGATGGTACCGATGTGCGGCGGGTGACCCATCTTAACGATGCCAAGGTGGCCGCGGCTCGCTTCGGCAAGCCGGAACAGTTCACCTTCAAAGGTGCGCAGGGCGACACGGTTTACGGCTACATTGTGTATCCCGTGGACTTTGACCCAAAGAAAAAATACCCCGTGGCTTTCCTCATTCACGGCGGGCCGCAAGGCTCTTTTGGCAACGAGTTCCACTACCGGTGGAACCCGCAAGCGTACGCCGGTGCCGGTTACGCCGCTGTGATGATCGATTTTCATGGCTCGACGGGATACGGGCAGGCGTTCACCGATTCCATCAACAACGATTGGGGAGGCAAGCCGTTCGAAGACCTCATGTTGGGCTTGGACTACGTCCTGGGCAAGTATCGCTTTCTGGACGGGCAACGGGTGGGCGCGTTGGGAGCGTCGTTCGGCGGCTACATGATCAACTGGATTGCAGGCAAGGCCCCAGACCGATTCAAGTGTCTGGTATGCCACGACGGCAACTTGGACGAGCGCATGGCCTATTTCGACACGGAAGAGCTGTGGTTCCCTGAGTGGGACCATGCGGGCCTGCCGTGGGAAAAGCCGGAAAACTACCGCAAACACAACCCCATCGAGGGCGCGGCCAATTGGAAGACCCCTATGCTGGTGATCCACGGGGGAAAGGATTACCGCGTGGTGGACACTCACGGGCTTTCCACCTTTACCTTGCTCCAGCGCAAAGGCATCCCGTCGCAGCTGCTGTACTTCCCCGATGAGAACCACTGGGTGCTCAAACCGCACAACTCCATCCTGTGGCACGAAACCGTCCTGGCCTGGCTGGACCGCTGGCTGAAGTGAGGGCACAGGGCGGCGCACCACCGGCGAAAGCCGGCAAGCCGCCCCGGGTACATGGCGAGCCTGCTGCTGGCCCTGGGTTCCCCAACGGCCTCAGTTCAACACGGACCTCGGGTTGCCATGCCCTGAGGGGTGTGAATCGACACCCACCCCCTGGGTTGGGAGGGCGGTAAACTAGAAAAGCCCGCAGCCCCAAGGTCCTGCCGCTCGAGGCGAGATCCTGGGGAGGGGGCTGGTCTGGGTAGCTAGGAAGGGCTGCTTATCCGTGCACGTGGCCGTGGGCCAACTCTTCCGGTGTGGCCGCCCGTACGGAGACCACTTGGATGGAAAAATCCAGGTCCATGCCCGCCAGCGGGTGGTTGGCGTCCAAAAGCACCTTATCGCCTTCCACGGCCACGATGGTGAGCACCAGCGGGCCATGGTCGCCTTGAGTCATAACTTGCGTACCGGGAACCAGCTCCATTGTGGGGTCGAACTGCTCCTTCGGCACGGGGAAGACCAGCTCGGGATGCCGGTCGCCGTAAGCTTCTGCCGTTGGCACGTGGATTGCCAACGTGGAGCCCGCTTCGGCACCCTCCAACCGGCTTTCCAGCCCGGGCACGATTTGGCTGTGGCCATGTAGATAGGTGAGCGGCTGGCGACCGAGAGAGCTGTCCAGGACGTTGCCATCGGGGCCCTTGACCGTATAGTGGAGCGTTACTGCCATGTCTTGTGCAATCTTCACGTCTCGTGTCCTTTCCACCCAGCAGGATTTTGCCTGACCAGGTGGGTGCACGATAGCACAGCAGGGAGCCGCAGTCATCCAAGCGAACAACGGTGAAGCCCCTGGGAGGCTGAGTTCGAGCAATCGAGGTCCGGTGGACCCACGGTCGGAGGCCTACGACCTTTTGCCCATTACCGGGTGGCATGGGTTTGCGACTCTGGATGTTCAAAGCAACCCCAAAGGCGCCGCTAAGGCGTGGTCGGTGGAGGCCCCGGCGCCTTTCCAACCAGCTGCCACCCGCCCTGTTCTTGGCACAAGGCAGTGACTTCCTCCCAAAGCTCTTCGCCCGCCACTACGGGTATCACCCTCGCCTCCCCAACTCGCTCCAGCAGGCGAGCGCGCCTCGCCGCGCGACGCACGTCCGTTTGGTCCACCACCGCCGAGGCTTCGACCAGCAAGAGCACCTCCTCGCCCTCCCGGTCTCGCCCCCGGATCATTACTTCCGCGCAAAGCACCTCCGCCCGCTCCTCCTCGCTGAGCTGCCCTTTTTCCACCGCTTCATCGAGCATCTTGACCAGGGCCAACCCCTCCAGCACCTCAACCCCTCGAAACCAACGCCCGAAATATGCAGGTGCCCGCTCCCGGTACCGCCGCTCCACTGACTCACCTACCAGGCGGGCCACCCGCTGCAGCAGCTTTTCTTGCACGCGAGAAAATTCCTCCTGTACCCGCACCAGGTGAGCGATCTGCTCATCGGTACGTCGCTGCGCCTCGGCCAGGGCGGCGAGGCGCTCATCGGTACGTCGCTGCGCCTCAGCCATGGCGGCAAAGCGCTCGTCGGTTTGCCGTCGGACCTCAGCCAACTCCTCCTGCACCTGCCGCCGAAACGCTGCCAGCTCTTCCTGCGCGCGCTGCTGGCTTTCGGCGAGCTTTTGGACTACCACCGCCACGCTTCGACGAGTGGCGGCAACCTCGGCAACCAGCTGGGGCAAGTCCAGTAGGGGCTGCGGCAACAGGAGGCGCCGCAGCTCCACCCGCCACTCCGGGTGCTCTTCCAAGGCCCGCACGAGGTCGGCAAGATCCAAGCTGGCCGCGCTCACGCCTTGGATTTTAGCGCCGCTGTTCCGCTTGGAGCACTAGGGAACTCCCGCAACGGCAGGAACGCGGTCGTGGTTGTCCACCTTCGTGTCCCGGACCTGGCGGGAAGGCTGCAGGCTGGTCACAAGCTTTGTGGGGACGGCAGGCGAGGCTCCGAGGACCTATTTTTGCCTGCGAGCGCTTGGGGATTTTGTCGATCAGAGGGTGGCACCGGTGGTAAGCTAGTTTGGGGAGTCTGGATGCTGGAGCTACAGTACCACCCAGCCCACGTGTCGCGGTCCCCGCGTTTCTTTTTCCTTCCCCCGGCGCGGGTGAGGGTCTTGGTCTGCGCCATCGTGGCGGCGACGGCGGCGCTGGTGGCGGGGGTACCCCTGGTCCCGCGGGCCCTTTCGGGTTTGGCCGTGTGGGTGGGGGTGAAAAGGCTGCAGAGGGAACAGGCGAGCTTGCAGGCGCACTTGCGGAGGCTCCAGCAGCAAGAGGCGAGCCTCCGCTTCCAGCTGGAAGCCCAGGCGGCAGGTTTGCGACGGGTAGCGTTGGTGCTGGGCTTGGAGCCAGCAGATTGGGAGCCTCCCTCTACGCCAGAAAAGGCTGTGGCGCGATCCAGGGAGCTTTTGGCCGAAGCGGACCGCCTCCTGCTGTGGGCGCAAGAGCACAGCAAGCTGGTGGCTGCGCTGCCGGCGGTTTCGCCCCTTCCTCAAGGAGCGTTCCAAGTTACGTCCCTTTTTGGGCCTCGGGTTTCGCCGTTCACCGGCAGCTACGAGCTGCACAAGGGGTTGGACCTGGCGGCGCCGGAAGGACAACCGGTGCGAGCTACGGGCGCCGGGGTGGTGGTTTTTGCTGGCCGTGCAGGCCTGAACAATCTGCCCTGGGCTCGCTTGGGTAACGTGGTGGTGCTGCAGCATGCGGGCCTATACCTCACCATATACGCCCACCTAAAACGGGTGCAGGTACGCGAAGGGCAACAGGTGCAGCGGGGGGAGGTGGTGGGCGAAGTGGGCGCTACCGGTTGGGCCACCGCGCCGCACCTCCATTACGAGGTGCGCAAGCTGGTGGTGGGCGAGCGGGCCCTGCCGGTGGACCCGCGGTTTTTCATGCTTGACGTCCCCTGGGAACGGGAAAATCGAGCGGTGGGGGGCCAGGGTGACATGGTCCTGGACCTGCTGCCAGAGGAAAAGGAGAACCTGCCATGGCTGAAAACCAAGCGCTTCCCACGATGATCATCCCTCAAGGCACGGAGATTACCGTCAACGATGCGGGCCAGCTGGCCATCCGCACTCCGGGAAACCTTATCATTCAGAACCCCGGCAACTACTCGCACATCGTGTCCACCGCCGGCTCCCTTCGCATCGACCCTAACGTAACCGTCGATGCGGTCACCGTGCAGGTGGCGGACGCCTGCTACATCGCCGGTTCGTTAACCGCGTGGCAGGTCAAGGCGCGGCGGGTGGTTTTGGAAAAAGGTGCCAAGGCTTTCATCGTCATCCGCGACTCGGAGGTCCTCGAGCTGGACAAAGGCGCTCGGCTTGTGGGCAATTTTGCCTCGGAAAAGGAGCTTTACCTCCTTCTGGGTCGCTTTTCCCAACAGCTGCAGGCTCTGCCGCAGGGACTCACGCCCGTGGTCAAGGAGGTGGCAGCCCAGCTGGCAGCTACCGAAGAGCTTCCAGCCGGCAGGGAAGGGGAGCGGGTGACCGCGGTTACCGAGGAGCCAGCGGTGCAGCTCGCGAGCGGCCAGGAGCCAGCGCCGTCGCCCTCCAGCGAGTCGGCGGTACAAACTTGGGCTAACCTGTTGGCTTACTTGGACGCGGTGCTGGTGAAAGAAGCAGCCCGGCCTGAACTTTCGCCTGGGGCCAGGGCCGCCCTTCACCGGGCGCTTACGGCCGTGCGAACAGGAAGACCGGAGCAAGTAAAGGAGGCTTTTGCCGAGCTGGATATGGCGCTGTTTGAGTTTTCTCCCTTGATAGTGGAGGCCAGTTCCCGCGTGGCCAGCTGGTTTGGCCCCGAGGAAGGGCCGGTTTTTGCCCCCTGAGACCGCAGCCGGGGAAAGCCACAGCGCTGAACCAGCCGGTTTTGGCTCGCCTGCACGGTCGCAAGCGCGGCCTTGAGGCCGACGCCCGGCTGCGAGCCCTGGAGTAACAGCGCGGCCGTCGGCTTTCCCCAAGCTGGCCCACGGGAAAGAGGAGGGCCCAAGCCCTGGCTACAATTGGCCCGTATGAAGAAGACCCCCATGCTGCAGCAGTATCTGGAGCTCAAGCAGCAGCACCCCGATGCCCTGCTGCTGTACCGGCTGGGGGACTTCTACGAGCTTTTCTTTGAAGATGCGGAACGAGCCGCGCCGGTGTTGGGAGTGGTCCTCACCCGCCGGCGCCACAACGACGAGGTGGAATCGCCCATGTGCGGCATTCCCCACCACGCGCTCACCAGCTACTTGGGGAAACTTCTCGAAGCGGGCTTCAAGGTGGCCATTGCCGAGCAGGTGGAGGAGCCCCAGGGAGCACGGCTGGTGCGGCGGGAGGTGGTGCGGGTACTCACCCCCGCGACGGTCACCGAGCCTGAATTGCTAGCTGCCGGAGAGCGGCGCTGGCTTGCTGCGTTGGCGGGTGACGACCCCTTTCATTTGGCTCTGGTGGACGTGGCGGCGGGGGAGATGCAAGCCCTTTCGCCCTTGAATCCCCAAGAGGTGCCCGAGGCCTTAGCTAGCTGGCGCCCCTGCGAGGTCCTGCTGCCGGAAGGTTTCACCGCTCTGGCCTCCCTCTGGCCGGCGGAGCTTCCGTCCCCGGTGGTGACGCGCCGGCCCACCCAGCTGTTCCAGTCGGCTCGGGGGGAAACGCTTTTGCGCGAGGCCTTCGGTGTGGCCAGCCTGCGGGCGTTAGGCTTGGGGGTGGGGGAGCCCGCGGTAGGCGTGAGCGCGGCGCTGTTGGCTTACCTGGAAGAAACGCAAGGGCAGGTGCCGCGCCACCTGGTGCGTTTTTCCCGCCGCAGCCATCAAGGCCTGGAGCTGGATGCGGCCACGGTGCGCAACCTGGAGCTGGTGCGGGATAGTTCCGGGGGCAAGAGGGCCTCGCTGGCAGCGGTTCTGGACCAAACCTGTACCCCGATGGGTTCGCGCCTGCTGCGGGAGTGGCTCCTGCGACCGGCGGCGGTGGAGGAAGCGGAGCAACGCTTGGCAGCGGTGGCGGAGCTAATGGACTCGCTGGAGCTTTGCCAGCGTCTTCGCCAGCTGCTCTCGGGCCTGGGAGACCTTCAGCGGATGGCGGCGCGCTTGGGGTTTTTGCAAGCGCGCCCCAGTGAGTTGGCCAGCTTGCGCGCCGCGCTGACACGGTTGCCTGCCCTCAAGGAGCTCCTGGCAACTGCCAGCTCCCCCTGGCTGATGGAGGCCGCGTCGCTGTTGGACGAGCTGGCCGATGTGCGCCAAAGGCTGGAGGCGGTTCTGGCCGCGGACCCGCCGGCGGTGTTGGGGCCAGGGACGATTGTCCCTGGCGTAGATGCGGAGCTGGACGAGGCGCGGGCGCTGGCGCGAGGAGGGAAGGAATTTCTCGCCGAGCTGGAGGCACGCGAACGCGAAGCCACCGGCATCAGCTCTCTCAAGATTCGCTACAACGCTTTTTTCGGCTACGCTTTTGAGGTTTCCAAGGCCAATTTGGACAAGGTGCCGGCTCACTGGGTGCGCAAGCAAACGCTAACGCAAGCCGAGCGCTTCGTTAGCGAGGAGCTGGCCCAGCTGGAGGCGCGCATCCTCACGGCGGAGAAACGCGCGGAGGAGCGGGAGCGTGAGCTTTACCGCGGCCTCCTGCAGGAACTTGCCGGTTCCTCCCGGAGGCTGGCGCACACGGCCTGGTGGGCCGCGGCCGTGGACGTGCTGTGCGCCTTTGCCCAACAGGCGCGAGAGCAACGCTACTGCCGCCCGCGGCTGGTACCGCAGCGCGTGGTGCGGTTAGTGGCCTCGCGCCATCCCGTGGTGGAAGTGCTGGCGCGCGAGCCCTTTGTCGCCAACGATGTGGATTTGGGTGGCGAGAGCCGGCAGATCCTGATCCTGACCGGCCCCAACATGGGCGGCAAGTCCACATTTTTACGGCAGGTAGCTTTGGCGGTGATCATGGCCCGCGCGGGCTCGTTTGTACCCGCCGAAGAGGCGGAAATTGGCCCCATTGATCGGGTCTTTACTCGGGTTGGGGCAGCGGACGACATTGCCAGGGGCGAGTCCACCTTTATGGTGGAAATGGCCGAGGTAGCACATATTTTGCGCCAAGCCACGGCGCACTCCCTGGTGGTGCTCGATGAGGTGGGAAGGGGAACGGCCACCTACGACGGGCTGTCCATCGCCTGGGCAGTGGTGGAGCACCTTCACGAGTTGCCCGGCGGGGGCCCGCTGGTGCTTTTCGCCACCCACTACCACGAGCTTACCGAGCTGGCCAGGCGCCTGCCGCGGGTGGTCAACGCCTCCCTGGCGGTGAAGGAGTGGCAGGGCAAGGTTTTTTTCCTGCACCGGGTGGTGCCGGGGCCGGCGGACCGCTCCTACGGCATCCACGTGGCCAAGCTAGCGGGCGTGCCTGAACCGGTATGTCGGCGGGCGGAAGCCATCCTCCTGGAGCTTTCCACCAAGAACGGGCGCGCGCCCCAGCCGGTCGGGGGGCAGGTCCAGCAGCTGGCGCTCTTTGCCGAGGATTACCAATGGCTGGCTGAGAGACTAAGACAGTTACACCTGGAGCAGCTTACGCCCCTGGAGGCGCTCAACCTGCTGGCCCAGCTGCAACGGGAGGTGAGCTCGTGACCGCCAACCCTTGGCTGGTGTGCGGCGTGGCAGGTGCCCGGTTGAGCCTTGAGGAAAAACGGCTGCTCGTTGATTTGCAGCCTGGCGGCATCATCCTATTTGCCCGCAACCTGGAAAACCCGGCGCAAGCTCAGCGGCTGGTGGCCGAGCTGCGTGCCCTGCCCGGCTCGCCTTTTGTGTGCATTGACCTGGAAGGGGGGCCGGTTAACCGCTTACGGGCGCTGGCCGGAGAGCTACCCGGGCCCTCGCAGTTGGCGCCCTTGGGCGAGGAGGGGGCCAGGCTTTTGGGGGAAGTCTGCGGTGCCCTGTGTGCGGCCCTCGGCATCGGCGTTGACCTGGCCCCGGTGCTGGACGTGGCGGGACCGGGGTCGTATCTGGGGGGGGAAGGACGGTGCTGGGGCGAAGAGGTGGAAACCGTAGCCATCCGGGCTCGTGCCTTTCTTCAGGGGCTGGAGAGCTTCGGCGTGCAAGGGTGCCTTAAGCACTACCCGGGACTGGGAAGCGGCCCAGTGGATTCCCATCGAGAGCTACCTGTGCTGGGCGACGAGGTGGGTGAGCACCGCCGGGTGTTCCTCGCCCTCGCCTCGCCGGCGCGGGCCGTCATGGTGGCCCATGCTTTGGCTCCCTCCCTGGGCGAGGCCTTCGCACCAGCCTCCGTTTCGCCCCAGGTGGTGGGTGGTGTTCCCGCCGGCGGGCCCATTTTTGCCGATGATGTGGAGATGGGAGCCTTGTCCGGGTGGGGTAGCTTGGGGGAGCGAGCGGCCGCCGCTCTGTTGGCCGGCTGCCACTTCGTGCTCTTGTGCAATGCCCTGGCGGAGCGAAAGGCAGTGGTCGAGCACGTGCAGCGCTGGGCGGAGCGCGATGCCCTCTTAGCGCAGCACCTGTGCCGGGCACAGCAGGCAGCAAAGGGTTTTGGCCAGGGGCCCTTGCAAGCCGCCAGCTGGACGGAAGCAATGGCCATGCTGGAGGAGCTGCGCGAGCTGGCGAGGGTGGGGCGGTGAGTGAGGAAAAAGCGGTTGTGCTCCTTTCCGGTGGCATGGACTCGGCTACCGCCGCGGCCTGGGCGAGGGCCTGCTGGTCCACGGTTGGGGCCCTGTCGGTGGACTACGGGCAGCGCCACCGCTGTGAGCTGGCGGCCGCCGCAGCGGTGGCCAGCAGCCTGGGCCTGAGTGAGCATCGCATCGTTCGGGTTGACCTGCGTGCCTTTGGTGGTTCCGCCCTCACTGACGACCTGGCGGTGCCGAAAAACCGTGAGCACATCGGCCAGGACATTCCGGTAACGTACGTGCCGGCCCGTAACACCATCCTCTTGGCCCTTTTGCTAGCCTATGCGGAGAGCTGGGGCGCGCGCCACGTGGTCATCGGCGCCAACGCCCTGGACTTTTCCGGCTACCCAGACTGCCGGCCTGATTACCTGCGCGCGTTCGAACGGGTGGCCAACCTGGGCACAAAAGCCGGCCGAGAAGGCGAGGGGTTTCGCGTGCACGCCCCGCTCTTACACCTTACCAAGGCGGGCATCGTGCGCTTAGGTTTAGCCCTGGGGCTTGACTTCTCCCTCACCTTTTCCTGTTACGACCCCCCGGCCGACGGCATCCACTGCGGCCAGTGCGACGCCTGCCGTCTGCGTCAGCGTGGTTTCGCCGAGGCTGGTGTGCCCGACCCAACCTGTTACCACAGGGCCGGCGAACACCGAACCTAAGAAGGTAGGCGGTAACTAAAGCAGCGCGTTTCTTACGCTTTACTTTTTGCGAGGCGTGCTCATCGTCCAGACCCTCTTATCGTCGAGGGGCTTCGGCTAGTCGCTCATCACGCAAGGAAACGGGATAAGCGTGTTCGCCGAAAGGCACCTCGTGTTTGCATCTTCCTCGCCTAAAGCAAAGTTTTTTACGAAGTTTTTGCTTTTTTGTCAGCTGATACGTAGTTAATTATGACTTTGTTGTTCTCTTAAGCTATCTTGCCATTCGTCAAGAGCCGCAAGGAAAAGCAGGTCTTCGCTTTGAAGACGCAAAACATGCCCTTTGCAATCTGTCCATAAAAAATGTGATATCATCTCTTCTCAGCAAGATAAGCTCTTCTGTATACCAACCTGTTTTTCGCCAAGCCCAACGAAAAATCCTGGTTCCATAATAGATTCGACGGCGTTAGCGAGCAGTTCCTCTTCTTGGCTCTGGAGAGCCAAAATGGCCATGGTTGTTTTAGAAATATAAACCGGGGTTGCCATCGAACCTCCTTTCATTGCTCCTTTAGATAACCTTAGACTGTTTGGAAAGCTTTGAGGCTACTTGCCTCAGTGTTACCTTGTCAAAGATCACCCTCGACCCGAAGACCACAGGGGAGCTAGCCCCTTAGGGCTGGCTCGACGCTCGCGACGGGTATTGGACGTGGTTACTGCCGCCGTTGCTGAGCTGCGTATGTGTTTTTGATCGGACGTGCCGCCCAGTGGTTACTTGTGTCTGGGTAGAGAGGTTACGCCTTTCTTCTCCGAGCGTTTTGGATTCCCATGCGGCAATGAGTAAAGCCCCACCTTTGAGGAAATGCAAGACCCCCTAACCCGGTGTTTGAGGTAAAGGCGCTCCTGTGCCGGGGAGAAGGGTAGTGAATGCTCTTGCCTTAGCCCCCAGGGCGTTGTGGTCCTGTCGCCAGCGGTTGGCTTCCAGGCTGCGGGAGAACTTCCTTTTCAGGGCAACCGCCACCGGTCAGGCCCGGAGGTGCCTCCTGTGAACACCGACCCAAAACCCTCTGCGGGACGGCTTGAAGACTCCTTCTCCGCTCTCGCTAAGGCCTTACGGCAAAAACAGCCCCGTCAGGCCCTCCGCAAAGAAGCTATGAACTAGTCTCCAAAGTCCTCGGAACGGCGTCCGAAAAAGTACGCGGGCGGGCTAGCCCGCGTTGCACGGCAAGAAGAAAATCATGACCACCATGCTCTCCTACAAGCCGAAGGTGGACCTTCGGCGGATGGCGCTGCACCCTAAGTGGCCATACTCGCCGCCGGAGAGGCGCAAGGCATGGTTCCACAGGCTTGCGCCCTACGACGAGACGGCCAAGTCCCTGCCACCAGAGCATCAAGCGGAGGTGGCCAGGAGGCTTGTCTACGAGCCTCCGACCTACAAGCAGATTGCTACCGCTCCGGATCCTGAGCCGTTTCTCAAGCTCATACCAGCCTCTAGTGCCAAGCCCCTCATGGATACAGCCAGGGCGCTTGGTGAAAAGCAGCCATACCTGAAGAGGTTTGGGCAAGCGTTCAGCGAAGGAATCGTCGACCTACGCCAGAACGTCGACAACATTGGCGGTTTTCTAGGTCTCACGACGGAGGACTTTCAGCGGAAGAAACAGCCGCTGTATAAGGAAGTCCCAAGCGGTGAGGCCGAGCACGTTCAGACTGAGTTGAGCGAGCTACCGCGGCGGCCTATGCGGCGCTCGATTTCCTCGTGGGCGAGGGCCAGGATGATAGGACGGCCGTGGGGACAGCGGTGAGGCTCGTGACAGCGCGCCAGATCGCGCAGCAGCTGTTCAGCTTGGGCTGGGGCAAGGGGGGTGTTTTTCTTGATGGCGGCGCGACAGGCCAGGGAGGCTGCAGCACGCTCGCGCAGGGTCTGCCCAGGAAGGCTGGCCTGCTCCAGGTCTTGCAACAGGCCGAGTACCAGCTCCCCAGTTTGGGCCGCGGGCACAGCGGCTGGCAAGGCCAGCACGCGCAAGCTCGTCCCGGAAAGGGGCTCCAGCTCCACACCAGCCTCGGCCAACGCCGCCTGGTGCTCGCAGGCAAGGGCGTACAGGGCCGGCGGCAATTCCAGCACTTCCGGGATGAGCAAGGACTGCACACTGTGCCGCTGGGGAAGGGAAAGCAGCTGTTCGAAAAGCACCCGCTCGTGGGCCACGTGCTGATCCACGAGCTTCAAGCCTTCGTGGTCTTCTACCAAAAGGTAGGTCTGGCGGTACTGGCCCAGGAACCGACCCAAGGGTGTGAGGATAGGTTGCACGGCCGGAGGGGACGGCGCAGAAAGCACCGGCGCGGGTTCGCTCACGCGAAAAGGCAAGCCGGGCTGGCGGGCTGGTCCTGCGGGAGGCGGGGGCGCCGGTGCCTGTTGCAGTGAAACGGGCACTGCGCCATGGAGCTTGGCGACGGCGGTGACCAGGGCCTGGGTCAAGATGCCAGAAACTTTGCCCGGATCGGCAAAGCGCACCTCAGCCTTGGCGGGGTGCACGTTAAAGTCCACCTCGCCCGGGGCAAGCTCCAGGTGAAGGAAAAGGTCCGCTTGCCAATCTCCTTTAACCGAGCGGAGGGCGCGAGCAAGGGCGGCGGTAAGCCAACGGTCCTTGACCACCCGTCGATTGACGGCCACCACCAATTGGCGGGAGGGGCTGGGTGGCAGGAGAAAGAACACGGCCTTGAGGGGGCCTTGCTCCACGAGTTGCGGCAGAGGTGGACTTTGAGCCAGCAGCTGAAAGAGCCGCTCCGCTCTGTCTTTGGCGGCGCTGAGGTGGAGGAGCTTGCGGTCTCCGTGCCATAGGACAAAGGCCACCTCGGGGTAGGCAAAGGCCAAGGCCTGTACCGTTTCCGTGATGTGCCGCAGCTCGGTAGCTGCTGAGCGCAAGAACTTGAGGCGTGCGGGCGTGCGGGCGAAAAGGTTTTCCACTTTGACGGTGGTGCCCCGGGGGTGGGCACAGGGTTCTTGGCCCAGCACGCGGCCGAAGGCCACCCGCACACGGCTGCCTTCCCCGGGTGCGGGCGCAGTTTCCAAGGTGAGTTGGGACACGGCGGCAATGGAGGGCAAAGCCTCACCGCGAAAGCCCAGGGTTGCCAGGCGTGCCAGGTCGGCGGCGCTGGCAATTTTGGAGGTGGCGTGGCGCTCGAAGGCCAAAAGCGCATCGTCTGCGTCCATACCGCAGCCATCGTCCTCCACTTGGACGAGGCTTCTGCCTCCCTCCCGCAGGCGAATGGCGATGCGCTGAGCTCCCGCGTCGAGGGCGTTCTCCACCAGCTCCTTCACTACTGAGGCGGGGCGCTCTACCACCTCGCCGGCAGCAATTTGGTTTACGACGGAATCGGGTAAGAGGCGAATGCGTCCCACGGGTGGAAGGGTAACCCATGGGCTCGTAAAATGAACCGCGGGAGGCGGCATGGATTTCGCTTTTTCCGAGCAGCAACACATGATCCGCCAGATGGTGCGTGAGTTTGCCCGTGAGCGGGTGGCCCCCGGTGCGCGCGAGCGGGACGAGAGCGGGCAGTTTCCCTGGGACCTCTTCCGGGAAATGGCAGGGCTGGGTCTTTTGGGTATGTTAACGCCAGAGCGGTACGGCGGATCGGGACTGGACGTAGTGTCGTACCTGATTGCTATTGAGGAGCTGGCCTGGGCGGATGCCTCGGTGGCGGTGGGCATTTCGGTCCACAATTCGGTGTGCCAGTGGCCCATCTTGCGCTTCGGCAGCGAGGAGCTGAAGGCGCGGGTGTTGCCGCCCTTGGCCCGCGGGGAGGTGCTGGGTGGGATCATGCTCACCGAGCCGGATGCGGGGTCTGACTTGGCCTCGCTCAGCACCACCTACCGACGGGTGGGTGACGAGTACCTGCTTTCCGGCGCCAAGATGTGGATCACCAACGCCGGCATCGCCAAGTACTTTGTGGTGCTCGCGACCAAAGACAAGAGCCTCGGCCACCGGGGTATTTCCGCCTTCGTCCTGGATGCGGAACAGCCGGGGGTGCAGGTGGATCCGCCCGAGAAGAAGATGGGCTTACGATCTTCGGTAACCGCCGGGGTGACGTTGGAAGAGGCACGGGTGCCTGTGGGCAACCTACTGAGGGAAGAAGGCCAAGGGTTCAAGATTGCCTTGGCCACCTTGGACCACTCCCGCTTGGGCATTGCCGCCCAGTCCCTAGGCATCGCCCAAGCGGCGCTCGATGCTGCGCTCACCTATGCAAAGGAGCGGGTGCAGTTCGGCAAGCCAATCATTGAGCACCAGGCGGTCGGCTTCCGCCTGGCGGATATGGACACCGAGCTGGAGGCGGCACGTTGGCTCACCTATCGGGCGGGCTGGCTGTCGGAGCACAACCCCGAAGGCATTTCGCGCATTGCAGCCCAAGCCAAACTGCTTGCCAGTGAGACGGCCAACCGCATCTGTAACTTTGCCGTGCAGGTATTCGGTGGGTACGGATACTCGCGAGAGTATGTGGTGGAACGCTTGTACCGCGATGTGAGGGTCACCACGGTGTACGAAGGCACCAGCGAGGTGCAGCGCATGGTCATTGCTCGCGCCTTGCAGCGAATGCGGTCCACGGCGCCAGAATGAAAGGGGCTGTTCTTGCCGGCCTTGCCTTTTGGGCGGGAGCCGTTGCTGGCGCAGGGGAACAGGTGACGCCCCTTCGCTGGGGTGCCGACGCGGAAGGCGGGGCACCCTACGTTTTTTACGACCCGCAGGCGCCTGGGGGCCTGACCGGGTTTGAGGTGGAGGTCGCCGAGGCGCTGGGCAAGGAAATGGGGCGCCCCTTGGTTTTCCACCAATAGGATTACAAGCGGCTTGTGGAGGGGCTGGAGCGAGGGGACATCGACCTGGCGATGAACGGGTTGGAGGTAACGGAAGATCGAGCCCGGCGGGTGCGTTTTTCCCGACCCTATTACGTTTTCCGCTTGCAAATGGTCGTGCGGGCGGAAAAGGCAGGCCGCCGTGACTTGGCCTCCTGCCTGGCTTCCGGGGCGCGCGTTGGCACCTTGGAGAACAGCGCCGCGTCACGGCTGCTTCTCGCTTCCGGTGCTTACCCTCGCCTGTACGACAGCCAAGTCACGCCATTTGAGGACCTGCACTTGGGGCGGCTGGATGCGATTCTGCTGGACGTGCCCATCGTGCGCACCTTCGCCCCTGGCTGGCCGGATTTGCGGGTGGTTGAGCCGCCGATTCCTGGGCGCGGGTACTACGCCATGGCCTTCCGCCGCGGCAACGAGGCCTTGGCTCAAGCGGTGGATGAGGCGTTGGGTCGGCTGATAGCCAGTGGACGGTTGGAGGCCATTTTGCGCCGCTGGGGTCTTTGGGACCAAACGCAGGATGAGCTGTGGCCACCGGGGCATTTTTCGGCGACGGGCACAGTTTCCACGGGCCATCAGCCGCGGGCTGGAGTGGCCCCCACACTTTGGAGCCTGCCCCTGTTGGTCAGAGCTGCCGGGGTGACGGTGGCGCTGGCGGTGGCCAGCATGGCGGTGGCCCTAATCGTGGGCATGGGGGTGGCATTGGCTCGGCTCTCCGGCCCTTGCTGGCTGTCGGCTGCTGCGTTGTCGTACGTGGAGTTCTTTCGAGGCGTTCCCGTGCTGCTGCTGCCTTACCTGCTTTATTTCGGCTTGCCAGCAGCGTGGCGGTGGCTTTCGGGTCAGGAGGGATTGTTCATTTCGCCCTTTGTCACCTCCGTTTTGGGCCTCGGCCTGACGTACGGTGCTTACGAGGCGGAAATCTACCGAGCGGCCCTATCGGGTGTTCCCTTGTCTCAATGGGAAGCGGCAGCCACCCTGGGCTTTTCCTGGTGGCAGACCCTTCGTCACGTGGTCTTGCCCCAGGCGCTGCGCAGCATCCTGCCGCCCTCCACCACGGATTTTGTTTCCCTGTTTAAGGACACGAGCTTGGCAGGAACCATCACGGTGGTGGAGCTGGCCAAACAGTACCAGATCCTTTCCACTTCCGGGGCGGACTTTCGCCTACTGGTACAGGCCGGTTTGCTCACCGCCGCCCCTTACCTGGCCATGTCGTTACCCTGGGGTCATTTGGCCAGGCGGTGGGAACGGCGTTTGGCGAAGGGTTAGCGAGGTGGTGCGCAATCGCGTCAGTGGGCTTTCCAAGTCGTTCGCTGGTAAGGCGGTTTTGGGGCCCGTAAGTTTTAGCGTGGAGGCGGGCGAGACGCCGGTGATTTTGGGGCCTAGCGGCAGCGGGAAATCCACGCTTCTGCGCTGCGTGGCTGGGCTTTGCGCCTTCGATGCTGGGGAAGTGCAGGTCAACGGGCACGTCTTTTCCCCCGTTTGGCGTGGGCGTGTGGGCGGGGTTAGTCGTCTTGGTTTTATCTTCCAGGATTTTGCCCTCTTCCCGCAAAAATGAGCTTGGGAAAACGTGGCGTTGGCCCCACAAGTGGTGTACACGCTTCCCAAGGAACAGGCGCGGGAACAGGCGCTGTCAGTCCTGGCTAAGGTGGGGTTGGTCCATCGTGCCTGGGGTTATCCGGCTGAGCTTTCCGGGGGGGAGCGCCAGCGTGTGGCCATTGCCCGTGCCCTGGCGGTGGGTCCCGGCGCGCTCCTGGGGGACGAGGTGACCAGCGCCCTCGGTCCAGAGCTGCGCTGGGAGGTGGTGGACACCTTGCGGAAGCTTAAGGAAGAGGGCCTTACTATGCTTTTGGTGACCCACGAGGTGGGCTTGGCGCGGCGGCTGGCGGACCGTGTCTTGCTTTTGGGGGAAGGCCAAGGGGTTGAAGAAGGCAAGCCTGAGACGGTGCTTGCCGATCCGCAAACCAGTCGGGCCAAGCGGTTTCTTTCGAAGCTGCTTTAAGAGCAATCTGAGGGCAAAAGAAAAAGCGCCGGTTGACCCGGCGCTGGCAGCGTGAAGAAGCGGATGTTACTTTTCTTCCACCTTCACGGGAATGGCTTTGGGTTTGGCCTCCTCGCGCTTGGGAAGAGTCAGATGCATCACACCCAACTTGTAGGTAGCGGTAATCTTATCGGGGTTGACGTTGGAAGGCAGCGTGAACGTGCGCTCGAAGGAGCCGTAGGAGCGCTCCACCCGATGGTAGGTTTCACCTTCCTCCGCTTTTTGGAACTGGCGCGAACCGCGGATGGAAAGGACGCCACCCTCAACCGTTACCTCCACGTCTTTGGGGTCCACACCGGGAAGCTCCACAGCAATCTCCAAGCTGTCCTTGGTCTCGCGCACGTCCACCGCCGGCAACCAACTGCCGGTGATGTAATCCTCTTCCGCCCGCCGAGAACGGCCCCAAATCTCATCGAACATCCGTGCCATCCGCTCCTGCATTGCCGCCATTTCTTTGAAGGGGTCCCAACGAACCAAGCTGGTCATCGCTTAACCCTCCTTTCCGGAGGTCGCCTTGGGTGCGACCTCCGGCATTTAATATAGGACCTGCGTTAGTGGTTGTCAAGTTGACACCGTGCCTTAGTAACACGATATGAGCATACTGCGCTAAGGTCGTAAACGAATCCCCACTGATATGCTAACTGCATGGTGTTACCGCTCGTTCTTCTGGCACAGGCAGCTTTAGGAATTCGAGTAGAGGTGGAGCCGCTGGGCAGGGGGACGGACGGTACGGTCGTGGCAGTGGCCGTGCAGGTGGCTCCTGAGGAGCGAGAGCGGGCGGGGCCGCGCGTGCGCTACCTGTTGGAGCTTCGTCGGGCGGGGCAAGTTGCGGATCGCGCTTCAGGTGTGGCTGAGATGTCGCCCGATGGGAGCATCCTCCTCTACCGCGAGTGGCCCGTGGGAGGCGGGGAACTGTTGGTGGAGGTGGCCACGGTGGACGGGCAGAAGAAGGGAAGCGTTCGAAAACACGTGGATATACCAGCCTTGGAGCAACCCTTTGCCCTGCCTGAAGACGCCCCACCAGATGCGGTGGCCTTGCTTCCCGCACTGAGCCCCGAGGAGGGCGTGCGTTTCCTGCCGCCCAGGACTGGCACGGCTGTGGGCACCGTGCAGCTGCAGTTGGTAGCGCCCAGCAACGCCGCAGAGGTACGGTTCTTTCTGGACGGGTCGCCCTTGTTGACGAAGAACCGGCCGCCATGGGATTTGGCCCTGTCGTTGGGCCCGGTACCCAAACGCACCCTGGTACGCGCCGAGGTCCTGGACGCCCAGGGACGGTTGCTGGGGGAGGACGCCATCGTGCTCAACAACCCCGGCAAAAACTTGGCGGTGCAGATCTTGTTGGGACCTGCCGACACCAGCCAGGCGGAGCAAACGGTAACCGTGGCTGTGAGCCCACCTGGTGCGGAAGAGGAGGTGGTGCTCAAGCTAGACGACCGTCCGCTCGCCCGTTGGTTGGCCTGTCCCTGCGCGGTGCGAGTGCGTCGGGAGGAGCTGGCGCAGGCGAGAGTGCTCGTGGCGGAAGCAAGGGGTGGGGGGCGGGAGGGCGATGCGGTTTTGGTTTTGGGTGGCAGCCCCTGGCAGGAGGAGGTGCGGGTGGAGGTGGTGGAGCTTCCGGTTGTGGTGTTGGATCCCCAGGGGCGGGCGGTGGTCGATCTTCCGCCCGAGGCCTTCCGCGTCTACGAGGACGGGGAGCCGGTGAAGATCGAAACCCTATCGCGAACCCAGGAGCAACCCCTGTCGCTAGGGTTGCTGCTTGACGTTTCCGGCTCGATGATCAAGGACTTTCCCCTGGTCCGGCAGGCGGTCACCGGTTTTTTGGGGCAGTTTCTGCGGCCTGGTGATCGGTTTTTCCTGGCTGCCTTTGCCTGGGAGTTCGAGCTGCTGGTTCATTGGGCTTCCGACCCTCGCCTAGCCCTGGAGCGACTCCAGGCCGTGCGCGTGGAAGGTGGCACCTCCCTGCACGACGCCGTAATCAAGGGATTGGATGTGATGCGGGGGAGAAAGGGGCCCAAGGGCTTGGTTTTGCTCACCGACGGCGAGGACACGACCTCTAGGACGGGCTGGGAGGACGCCCTGCGCGTTGCACGAACTCTGCGCACCCCCATTTTTCCGGTGGGCGTGCGCCTTTCCCTGTTCGATTTCCTCTTGCGGGGCAGGTTAGGGCAGCTGGCTGCCACCACGGGTGGTGAGGCGTTCTTTGTCGGCGAAGCGGAGGAGCTGCCCGAAGTTTACCGCCGCATAGGGCAGCAACTGCGTACCCACTACCTGCTGGTTTACCGCTCGCCTTCCCACAAGCCCCTTGACCAGTTTCGCACTGTAGCGGTGACGGTAACCCGACCGGAGCTCAAGGTTCGCACCATTGCGGGGTACTTCCCGGTTCCCTGAGACGCGTGACCCATGAAACCACTCCGGCCTCCTCCCAGGCCTTGTGATGACGTGGCACACTTGTCATTGCGGGCGAAGCGAAGGCCACAGCACGGGGAGGGCCCAATGGGCCCATGGTGGCCTGGCGCCCTGCTTGCGGCAAGACCAGATCCTCACGGTCCTTGTTGCGCCTCTTGCCGTTAGGTGTTTTCCGTGTCCTTGCAAGCGAGGCGAAGCCATTTCGTGTGGCTAGGTAACAGGGAGGGTTCGACCAACGAGATTGCTTCGCGTGCTTTGCGCCCTCGCAATGAGGGTTGACCCGGCGGGTGCTGACAATGGCAGCTAGCCTGCCGCGCCTCCCGGTGCTACGCACTTTGGGCCTTTTCGAGGTTCCCGCAATGACGTGACGCCCCTCTCACTGCGAGCAGCCGTAGGCGTCGAAGCAATGCGGGCTGGGTGCTCGGACGTGGAAACATCACGAGATTTCCTAGTCGGCCCTTGGCCGCCTCGCATAAGCAGCAGGCCTTGGCCTCCTCGCGAAGACAGTGGGGTTTCTGGCCTCCGTTCACGGAGGTGAGCTTTGCGATGCATACCAGGCCAGACGGGACGTGCGGACGACGGCGTGTGCTGGAGGCTCCTCTGACGCGGAAGGGGGCGAACCGCCTTTCCGTTATCATAATTGTAATGGCTGCGACCGTATTCGTGACGCCTGAAGTGGCGGGGCGTTCGGGCCTGTCAGAAAACGTGCTCGCACCTGGCCCGGTTCCGGCTGGCAGCGTGGTGCTGACCTCCCGCAGGAGCTTTGTTTCGTGGCCTGCGCCGCTGCCCCAGCAGGTTTTGTGGGTGGTGCTGGGGGAAGCGGGGCCGCTGCCGGTGGAGCCCTTCCTGCTGCTGCCGCCGCAGGCCCCGGAGGAGGTGGTACGGCGAGCGGTGCTGGCGGCCTTGGAAACCGCTACCCTGCGCCAAAAGCTTTCCGACCTGCAGGAGACGGCGCACACGGCCCAGGAAAAGCAGTTGGAGCTGGCTCGCATCGGCATCGCTTTGGTGGCCGAGCGCCAGCTGGATCGCCTGTTGGAGCGCATCCTTTCCAGTGCCCGTGAGCTGGTGAGTGCTGACGCCGGCTCCCTCTGTTTGGTGGAGGGGCAGGAGGGCGAGCGTCGCCTGCTGTTCATGCTGGCGCAAAACGATTCGGTTCCCTTGTCCTTTTCCAGTTGGTCAGTGCCAGTGGACGAGGGTTCGTTAGCGGGCTACGTGGCCCTTTCCGGCGAGACGGTCGCCCTGGAGGATGTGCGCCGCCTGCCCAAGGAGGCACCCTACCGCTTCAACGAGCGGTTCGATCAGCTTTCCGGTTACCACACGCACTCGCTGCTGACGGTGCCCATGGCCACCCGTGCCGGCGACATCGTGGGCGTGCTGCAGCTCATCAACCGCAAGCGGGAGCGCAGCGCCTCCATCCGCAGTGCCGGCGACGCGGACCGATGGGTGGTGCCCTTTTCCCAAGCGGATGTGGCGGTCATACGGGCACTGGCGGCGCAAGCAGCCGTGGCGATTGAGAATACCCGCCTGGTGGCGGAAATCGAGCGGCTGTTCGAGTCCTTTGTGCGCGCAGCGGTCATGGCCATTGAGCAACGGGACCCGTCCACCAAAGGCCATTCGGTGCGGGTGGCGCACTACACCGTCAACCTGGCCAAGGCGGTGGAGCGCAACCCCCCGCCCTCTTATCGGGGCCTGCGTTTTTCCCCTGACGACCTTCTGCAGCTGCGCTATGCCGCCCTCTTGCATGACTTCGGCAAGGTGGGGGTGCGAGAGGCGGTGCTCACCAAGGCGAAAAAGCTCTACCCAGAGAGGTTGGAGCTCATCCTGGAAAGGTTTCGGCACGCCCGTCGCGCTCACGAAGCGGTGATGCTGCGAGGCCTCCTCCAGCGCCTGCTCACGCTGCAGCGGCCGCCCACGCAGGAAGACCTCCAATCCCTGGAAGAAGCAATCCGCCACATGGCGGAGGACCTGCGCGAGAAGCTGGCCAAGGTACTGGAGGCCAACGAGCCCACGGTGCTGGCTTCGAGTACGGCCCAGGTGCTGCGCTTTCTCTCGGATGCAGCTTTTCCTGGGGAAAACGGTGAGCGCCTGCCCCTTTTGACCCGCGAGGAGCTGCGCAGCCTTTCCATTCCCAAGGGCAGCTTGGACGAAGAAGAGCGGCAAGAGGTTGAATCGCACGTGGTGTGCTCGTACCAGTTCCTCTTGACGCTCCCATGGCCCAAGCGCCTGGCGCGGGTGCCGGAAATTGCGTATGGGCACCACGAAAAACTGGACGGCCGTGGCTATCCACGGCGGCTGAAAGGCGACCAGATCGCTCCGGAAGTCAGGATCATGACCATTTGCGACATGTACGATGCGCTGGCGGCGGCGGACCGGCCCTACAAGAAGGCGGTAAGTCCGGAAAGGGCGTTGGCCATCCTGGAGGAGGAGATTCGCCAGGGGGCGTTGGACGCCGAGCTTTTCTCCGTTTTCGTGCAGGCTCGAATCTTCGCCAGCACGCCGCCCAGGGAGGCCAGCTAGTTTTTGCCTCCCACGGCCAGGCCCAGACGGTAGGAGCCCACGCACAACAGCCCTAGGCCCAGGATGAGCAGAACCGCGGAAAGCCCCCGCAGCACCCAACGCTCTGCGTGGGGGGGGAGAAGCGCCTTGCCGTGGTGGAGGGCCAGCAGCAGCGGTGCGTACCAGGCGATCACGCCGCCCACGAGGGCCAGCAGCATCCACAAAAGGCCCGGCTTGCCATAGGCCCGCGCCGCCTCCACGAAAGCCAAGCCTGCGGTGACCCACCAAAGCCAGTAGTGGGGGTTGGCCAAGGAGACCGCCATTCCCAAGAGGAAGTAGCTCAGTTTGGGTTTTTCTTCTTCGCCGGTGAGGCCGTTGGCGTCGGGCGCTCGTTGCGGCCGCGGTTTAATCGCGGAGAACGCACCGTAGATCAGCACCACGCCCCCCGCCAGCTCCACTGCGGGCAAAGCGCCCAGACGGGCCAGGTGAGGTCCTGCTCCTGCTGCCAAGGCGGTAAACAGCAGAGCGTCCAACAGGGTTGCGCCCAGCAGGAACCAAAAGGCCGCCCCAAAGCGATGGGCCAAGCCCAAACGGGTAGCTACCAGGGTGATGGGTCCGGGAATGACCACCGTGGCGAACGAAATGAAAAACCCCAGAGCCACCAGGGCAGGCAGGGAAAAGGGCAGGGTGAGCGTGTGCAAGGCCTGCTAGCCCAGCTTGTAGCCGATGGAGCGTAAGAAGCGCAGCCGCGCCAGCACGTCCTCGTCCCGCTCCACGCCCTTGGGCGCCACACCGTCCACCACCCCCAGGATGGCGCGGCCGGAGCCCACCTCCGCCACCACCACCTCCACCGGGTTGGCGGTGGCGCAATAGATGCGGCATACCTCCGGCACCATCTTGATAGCGTTGAGGATGTTGATGGGGTAGCCTTGCTCCAGGAAGACGAAGAAGGAATGACCAGCACCCACCGCCAGCGCGTTGCGGGTAGCCAGCTCCACCAAGCCCTCATCGTTACCCGAGCGGCGCACCAAGGCGGGCCCGGAGGACTCACAGAAGGCAATGCCGAACTTCGAATGGGGCGCGGTTGTGACGATGGCTTCGTGCAGGTCCTCCACCGTCTTGATGAAGTGGGCTTGGCCAAGGATGAAATTGGTGGTTTCTGCCTTTTCGATCTTGACTGAGAAGATGTTCATGGCTGCCTCCCCTTGCCAAGAGCTTACCTGCCTCCCAGCTCCTGCACCAGCTCGGCCAGAGCCTCGGCCAGCAGCAAGATCTGCTCAGGGCTGGTGGTGGCTAGTTCCGCCCTGGCCGGCACCGCAGGGCCTGAAGGGTTCTCGAAGCGAGCGTGTCGCAGTGTGAGCACGGTGGCTTTCTGCCGCTGGGCCAGGTCCGCACCCGTGTGCTCAGGTGCCGGCCCATTGCGCGGCTCCAAGGAAAAGCCCCAGCGGCGGAACACATTCAAGCTGCGAGGGATGGCGGTGCTGGCGGTTTCGCCCCACCAAGCAGCCAGCCTCGTGGGGTCCTCCGGCCGTTGGGGTTGCAGGCCGTCCAGCTCCACCCACAGGGCCACCTGACCCCCTAACGCAGCCAGCAACGCGTGCGCGCCAGCGGCGTCGTGGCAGCCGCCGGCCAGCAGGGCCACGATTACGGGTAGCTGGTGAGGCCGGTTTCTCAGCAGGCTGGCCGTTTCCAGCGCGGCCGCCACACCCAAGGCGTTGTCCTTCACACCAAGGGCGCTGCGGTAGCTGTCCCAAGCGTCGGGGGTACAGGCGTCCCAGTGCGCTGCCAGCACCAGGGGCAGACGGCGACTTCCCCGGCTGGGCAGCTCGATGAGCACGTTCTGCCACTCGGCGACAGCTCCCCAGGGTGTGGTGCGAAGAAAGGGCTGCCTGCGGGCGGCAAGCCCTCGGCGCTGGGCCTCGGCCAGGAGCAGCTCCGCCACCTGGCCCGCCTGGGGGTGCCAAGCGTAACGGCTTGCCAGTGCCTGGCCGCTGTCAGGCGCCGGCACCTCGCCCGCCAGCACCCGCAGCAGCTCCCAGACCCGGTGGCGCCGCGCCGGCGTTCCCTCGCCCAGCTTCTTGTGGGCCAGCTCCTTCAAGCTGGAAAGCCGCCGGTCCACCGGTAGCTTGGGAGACCAGGCCAGGCCCCAGTAAACGGGCAGCATGCGCGGGTCCTCCTCACCGCGGTCGTCGGGCAGGGCAGCGAGGAAAACGAGCAACCGCTCGTCGGAGGCCAAGGGTGGCACAACCAGCTGGGTGAAGCCCGTACCGTCGAAAGGCAACCTTTGGGCCGGTGCGAGCCCAAAGGGCGAGCCCTTGCGTGCCACTCCCACCCAACGAGCGGAAGGGTCGCCCTGGATAGAAAGGGGAAGGCTGCTTCCCCCGTCGCCCTCCAGCACCAGTAAACCCATGCCCCCCACGCCCACCAGCCCATGCCCGGAGGTGGGTCGGGAGGCCCGCAGGCGCCCCAGTTCGGTGGGCCGCGGGCTGGCATCGAGGGCTGTGAGAGCGGCGTTGAAGCCTAGGCGAGGCTCCCACAACCTGGCCATGTACGCCGCATACATGGTTTCCAGGGTCTGCAGGCCTCCTTTGGCCGCCAAAAGGGACGCGAACGGTCCCGTGGGAGCGTCTTGACGACGCGCCAGCTCTGCTGCCGTGCCTGGGCCAAAAACCTCTTCGAGGAAGGCAATGAATAGCGGTGCCCAACCCTGGGGGGAGAAAGGGGCTAGCGAGGAGGGGCCCAGCTCTTGATGCCCGTGGTCACCCCAAAGGAGGCGAGGAGACGCCAGACCCAAACTGGTGGCGAACCAACGAGCGGCCGCGCGGGTGGAGGCGGCGGGGAAAAGGGAGGTTTTGGGAACCGTGAAGAGACAAAAGAGCTGCTCCACCACAGCGGCCAGGTTTTCCCAGGCTTGGGCGCCGGCGAAGGGAAAGCCGGCGTACACCACCGGGCGCTGATTGGAGTGGAAGCCAAAGCTGAGGGCCTCGCTGTCGCTTAGGAGGTCGAAGGGAGAGGAAAAAGCGGCCTCAGACCAGCCGCCTTCCACCACCAGCAGGGCCAGGGGCTTGTCCCAAGTGCCGGCGCTGCTTGGCAGCAAGGCCAGGGCACGGTCGAGCAGCTCCAGCACCGCCATCCAACCTCCCTCTGGCAGGTGATCGGCAGGCGGTTCGGCTGTGCCCGCGGCCAGGTAAACGGCCAATGCCCCCCGTTGGGCCAAGGGACGAGCCCACACCCTTTCTTGCACCGGATGCCGGCCGGGAGTCAGGCGGAGCACCCAAAAAGCTTCCAGTTCCTCTGCTCCCACGAATGGCGACGGCGCCATCAAAATTAGCGCTGCCAGGGCCCAAGCCCGCATGATGGGGCTAGTCTACGCACGGGGGCCGGTGGGGGCAAGGGCCACGGCTATACTGGGCGCGTCTGCGGCAGGAGGCGATGGGGGCAGAGCACGCAGGAGAGGGGGTGGCAGCCCGGGAGCGGATGAAGCCATGGCGTCGAGCGCGGCTGAGCAGTCGTCGGGCGGCCTGGTGGCTGGTGCTGTTCCTTTTGGCCTTGGGCAGCCGTTTCGCGTTGCTTGGAGAGCGGCCTCCGCATCACGACGAAGCGATCCATGGGCACTTCGCTTGGGAGCTGTTGCAGCGGGGCAGCTATCGCTACGACCCGACGTACCATGGCCCTCTGCAGTACTTCGTTTTAGCCGGGCTTTTCGCTCTCTTCGGCGCCGCTGACAGCGTGCTGAGGAGCTATGCGGCGGCCTGCGGGGTTGGTCTGGTGCTAGCCCCCTGGCTTTTCCGCCGGGTTTGGGGAGAACGGGCCGCGTTGGGCATGGGAACCCTGCTGCTGGTGTCGCCCAGCTTCCTCTACTTTTCTCGCTTTGCCCGCAACGACGTGCCGGTGGTGCTGTTCACCTCCCTGGCGTTGATCCTGCTTTGCCGTGCTCGGCGAGTGGCCACAATCCCTTGGGTTTGGGTGGCGCTCTTTTTGGGCCTACATGCGGTCTCCAAAGAAACCATTTATGTCTACGGTGCCCTATGGGCGGCGTCCCTAGGGGGTGTTGGCCTTTGGGTCGGCTTGGGTTCTGCCAAGCAATGGGTTGGGAGGTTCTGGCAGCAGCAGTGGAAGGGTGTGCTGTGGGCCACCGCGGTGTTCTTGGCTCTGTGCCTTGCCTTTTATACGGCGTTTTTTTCCTGGCCGCAGGACGTTTGGTTTCCCGCCAAGGCCATCAGCTACTGGTACGGCCAGCACAAGGTCGAAAGGGTGGGCGGGCCCTGGTACTACCACCTTCCACGCCTCGGCCTGTACGAGTTTCTGATTTTGGGGTTGGCGGCGGCCGGCCTTTGGCGCCGTCGTCGGCGTTTGCGGGTAGCCGAGCGCTTCCTGCTCCTGTGGGGCCTGACTTCGTTGGGCATGTACGCGTATTTGGGAGAAAAGGTTCCTTGGCTTTCCCTGCACCAGCTGTTGCCCTGGGTACCGTTGGCCGGGAATCAGCTGGCGTACCTGTTTTCCCGCGCTGGCCATTGGCTAGGCAAGGGGCTTTCGGTGCTGGGAGCCGCGGGCACCGCCTGGTCGGCGTTAGCCTGCAGCTTTCTCTATCCCACCATCGAGCTGGACAAGCCCCAGGCCGAGCTGCTGGTCTTCGTGCAAACCACAGAAAGGGCGCAGCAGCTGGCGCAGGAAGGCTGGAGCCTTTACCGCCAGAACCCCCAGAGGGTCTTTGCAGCCGTTGAGGGTGAGGGCGTTTGGCCGCTTTCCTGGCAGTGGAAGGGGCTGCCGGTGCACTGGGGTTTGCCCAAGGGGGACAGCTGGCCGCCTTTGGTGGTGGCCGATCCGGGCAAGCTGCCAGACCCTCCCGGCCGAGGGGCTTGGGAGTGCGAAACCGTGCCCTTGCGCGCCTGGTGGGTAGAACGGTGGCAGGGCGTTGGGCTGCGCCAGCTGGCGCGTTGGTTTTTCACGCGCCAAGCCTGGTCTGAGCGCGGTGCCACCCAGGTGGAGGTTTGTCACAGTGGGGAGGTGAAGCTGTGAGCGTTGAGCTTTCGGTGGTGGTGCCTGTATTTAACGAGGAGGAAAACATCCCCGAGCTGTACAGGCGCCTGACGGCGGTGCTGCCCGAAGCGGCAGCCAGCTGGGAGGTGTTGTTTGTGGACGACGGCTCGCGGGACGGCAGCTGGGGCTTGATTGCCCAGCTGGCCCGGGAAGACCCCCACGTGCGCGGCCTGCGCTTTTCCCGCAATTTCGGTCACCAAATGGCCTTTGCTGCCGGTTTGGACTACGCCCGTGGCCGCGCGGTGGTAATCATGGATGCGGATCTTCAGGACCCACCGGAGCTCATCCCCGAGCTGGTAGCCAAGCACCGCCAAGGCTTCGAGGTGGTCTATGCCGTGCGCGCTGCCCGCCGCGGGGAGACGGCATTCAAGAGGCTTACGGCCAAGGTCTTTTACCGCCTGCTGGCACGGCTGACGGCGGTCGGCATTCCCTTAGACACCGGTGATTTTCGCCTCATGGGGCCGCGGGCGGTGGAGGCTTTCCGCCGACTGCCGGAGCGCCACCGCTTTACCCGCGGGCTGGTGGCCTGGCTGGGCTTCAGCCAGACGGGGGTTTCTTACGAGCGGGCCCCCCGTTTCGCGGGTCAAACCAAGTACCCCCTGCGAAAGATGCTGCGCTTTGCCGCCGATGCGATAACTTCCTTCTCGCACGTGCCCCTGCAGCTGGCCACCTGGCTCGGGTTTTTGGTCTCGGCCCTGGCCTTCCTCTACATTTTGGTGGTGATCGCTCTCAAGTTTGCCGGGGTTTCCTGGCCAGGTTACACCTCGTTAATGGCCGCCATCCTGTTCTTGGGTGGCGCGCAGTTGGTCATGGTGGGGCTTTTGGGTGAGTACGTGGGGCGCATTTACGACGAGGTCAAACGACGGCCGCTGTACCTGGTGGCGGAAGAGGTGGGCCCAGCGGCGGGGCAGGGGTGAGTCCCGGGTTAGGACTCGATATCGGCAATGGCTGCGGCCGGGTCAGCCGTTCCTTGCACCACCCGTTGGAGGCCGGGAAGGTAGCGGTCCATGATGCCCACGCTCACGTAAAGCATGTTGCGGTGCTGCTCGTAGCTGAGCTCCGACCCCTCGGTGGTGCTGGAGCAACGGAAGCGGACTTCCCCGTCGCTCAGGTCTATTTCAAAGTTGCCTAAAAGCAGGCCGTAGTTAGCGCGGGTGAGAAACTCCATGACCTCTCGACGGCGGGCTTCAGGGATCTTGCCGTCGACAAACACCAAGTACCGCACGATGCTGCGCTCCTCGTCAGCCAGGGCCACCAAGCGGTACGTTCCGTTTTCCCCAGACACCACCATCTCCACCGCTTGGTAATGGGGAATCAGCCGCACGCTCCACCCGTCCTTCTGAAAAAATCCCACCAACTGCTCGTACAGGCCCATCAGCCACCTCATTTCCTACAATGAGCCAGGGCAGTGACGCTGTCAAGAAGAGGGCGGGGCACCGGTGGGTGCCCCGCCTGGTTCTCGAAGCTAGAAACGGAAGCGCACACCCAGTTGGGCGAGCCGCTGCTCGCCTTGCAGCGGGTCGCCGGCATAGGTGGTGGGCCGGCCAAAGTTAGCAGCTAAGCGGTTGCCCACGTAACCGGCAGGGTCTTTGCTGTTGAACAGGTTAAACACCTTGGCAATGGTTTCCAGGCCCAGGTTGCCCGCAAAAGTAAAACCCTTGGCTACCCGCAGGTCGAACTGGGAGAAGCAGTGACCCCGACGGTTGTTCACATGGCCCACCCCTTGGGGCAGGTGGAAGCGCAGGCCATCGGCGTTGAGGTCGGTCCCGGCCCATTCGGTGTAAGGCAAGGCCGACCGGTACCGGAACATGCCGGAGATGTTGAGGCCCCAGGGGCCGCGGGAGAAGCCGGCCAAGGTGATGCGATGGCGGGCATCGGTGTTGAGGGGGCCGATGCACGCGTCGCATAGGGGGTCGTAAGGGTTGACGGACTGGTCCCGCACAGCGCGCAGGTCGAGCTGGTGATCGAGGTCGGTGAGGCGGAACTCATCAGCCCCGGCCAGCACGTTCCCCCAGGCCTTCGACCAGGTGTAGAACCCTTGGAACTCGAACTTTTCGCTGCGCGCGCAGAAGCCAATGTTGATGCCCTTGTAATCCGCTCGGCCCTTGCCGTACCAGATGCGGAAGGTGCCGAACTGGGGAAAGCGCCAGCGGTCGCCATCCGCAGGGTTGTACACGCCGTCGCCGTTCACGTCCACGCCGGGGTTAGCCCGGAAGCGGAAGGGAATGTCGCGGTAGCGCACGCGCACCGCTTCGAAGTTGAGGCCCAGCCAATCCAGCACCTGCCAGGCGTAACCGATGGAGGCCTGGTCGGAGTACGGGGTGGCCAGCGTGGGGGAAGCGACCTCGTTGGGCGGGAAAACCTCGGCACCCGGAAGCCGGTTGGAAGGAAGCGGCTGGCCGGGCTGGTAGAAGGAGCCGTCGGGATTGCGAATACCATTGGGGTCGAAATCGTTGTAAACCACGCCGTAATTGGACTGTACCGCGGCCGCCGGGAAAAGGATGGTCGCGTTGGTTTACGGGAAATCAAAAAACCGCCCCACACCCGCGCGCAGCAGCTGCTTGCCATCCCCTTTGACGTCCCACACCAAGCCCAGGCGTGGCGCCCCGTTGTTCTTGTCGTTCTTGAGCTTGCCGCCGCAACCGCCTTGAAAATCGCGAAGATAGTACTCGCTGTCTTCCGTCTGGGTGGAAAGAACCTGGCAAATGGGGTTGGACCGCTGGTCCAGGTCGAAGCCCTCGCAGTAGTCGTAGCGCAAGCCCGCACTGAGCGTGGCCCTCGGGCTCACAAACCAGTCATCCTAAGCGTAAATGCTGTACTGATCCACGGGGGTCTTGTCGCCGAAGAACCCGCCGTAAGAAGTTGACGTTGCGCCCCATGCCGCCGTTGAGGCCGATGGTGAGCTGACCGGGTTTGGTGGGATCCGGGTTAACAGCCAAGTTCGTCCCCGGTGCTAGGATGCCCAAGTTGGCAAACTGCCGGCCGTTGAGAGGGAGGCTTTCCAGCTCCTGTTGACTCACCATCGTCCCAACCGCCGGGAGGGTGGCCACCAGCGGGATCTCTGCGGTGACCGTGACCTGCTCGGCCATGGCTGCCACCTTCAAGGTCAGATCCAACGCGGAGGTGGTGGCCACGTTGATGACAACGTCTTCCACCACCACCGGCGCGAAGCCAGCCAGCTCGGCCCGCACGGTGTAGTTTCCCACGGGCAGGGCGGCAAAGCGGAAGCGTCCATTCGCGCCTGTTTGGGTGTGCTTGCTGACGCCGGTGTCCTTGTGGGTGGCCGTGACCGTCACACCCGGCAAGACTCCTCCTTGCTCATCGGTGATCCGTCCGGCACGCGCGCCGCCGCCAGCCTGGGTAAAAGGGGGGTACAGTGGCTCCAAGGGTGAGAAAAAGCGAAACAACGCATGTTCTAATCCGCATACACTTGTCCTCCTTTCTCCTTGCTTTCCAGTTCTCTCGCTGCGTACGAGCTAAGCGTCTTTGCCTGGCCTGTGCATCACCTCCTTTCTTGGCTCCGCGCGCGCCTGAGGTGGTTGGCCACGCGCGCCAAAAGCTGCCGCGCCACCGCCAACTGCTGTGAGAACTCCCTCTTGCCAGCGGCGCGCTGCAGGAACTCGTGGTAGGCTTGGGCGGCACGTTCCCCTTGCCCGGCCTCATCCAAGGCGATGCCCAAGTTGAGAAGGGCTTCCAGGTTTTCCGGCGCCAGGCGGAGAGCACGCTGGAAGCTTTCAATGGCCTGGGCCGTTTGGCCTTGTTTCACTTGCACGACCCCCAAGCCGTTCCACGGTTCGGCAAAGGCCGGATCCAAAGCGATGGCCTTTGGGTAGGCGGCCTTAGCTTCGGCCAGCCTGCCCTGCTCGCTCAGGACGTTGCCCAAGGTGTTCCAGGTGCGGGGGCTTTGGGGTTCCAGCTGGCACGCGCGGGCAAACTCTTTTTCGGCGGCCGAGAAGTCACCTTGGCCCGCCAGCGCCACGCCCAAAGCCTCGTGAAGCTCTGCTCTTGCCGGCTCCAGGCTCAGGGCAGCTTGCAGTACCTGCAACGCCTCCGCTTCACGACCCGCCTCCCGCAGGGTGAGGGCCAGGTTGTAGCGAGCTTCCCCGTCGGCGGGATTGATCTCCAGCACCCGCTGGTAGGTGGCCACCGCTTCTTCCAACCGACCTGCCTGCCGCAGCACTTCGGCCGGCTCGGCCAAAAGCACGGGGTTTTTGGCATCTTCCTGGAGAGCCTGGCGGAGGATCTGGGCCCCCTTCTTCAGCTCACCGGCAAGACGCAATGCATGGGCCTGCTCGAAGGTGGCAAAAACCGCGAGGCGATCTTTAGAATCCGCTGCCGTTTGCGGGTTGGAAAAGGAAGGGGCAATGTAACCCAAGCTGGCCAGGTGCCGGCGGTCCTATCGTGTGAGGGGTAAAGACTCGGCCTTGGCCTGCTGGGCCATGGGGCGCTCGAGGGCTTGACGCAGGGTTGCGAGCTGTTCGGGGCGGTCCTTGGCCAGGTAGCGTTCCTCTTGGGGATCCTCCTCCAGCCGAAAGAGCTCCGGGCGCGGAGCCGCCTCGTATTTCCATGCACCGCGGCGCACGGCCAGCACTCCAGCCCAGCCAAAGGTCTGCGGGTAAAGCGTTTCGGCAAAAAGGAAGGCGGGTTCCGGCTCTCGCTGGTGGGTCAGGTGGCGGGATAAATCGCGGCCATCAGGGGCAAAACCGCGAGGCCGTTGTCCGCCTATCAGGGCCAACAACGTGGGGGCCAGATCCACCACGGAAACCGGCTCCGCCAGTACCTTCCCCGTGGGGAGGAGGCCCTGGACAGCCACTATGCATGGCACGTGAAGGGTGGGTTCGTAAAGCAAGAGGCCGTGTGTGGCTTCCCCGTGCTCCCCCAGCGCCTCCCCATGGTCGCCAAGAACGGCCACCACCGTCTTCTCTTCCAATCCGGCAGTCTTAAGCCAGGTCATGAGGCGCTCCACCTGCGCATCGGCCGCAGCTACCTCCCCGGCATAGGGATCATGGGCGTCCCGTTGGCGAAAGGGAATGGGTGGCACATAGGGCGCATGGGGCTCGTAAAGGTGCACCCAGGGGAAAAAACGCCGCTTCTGGTGAGTGGAAAGCCAGGCGAGCGCCGCATCCACCACTTCATTTCCGGGTCTTTCCGCTTCCAAACGCACCCCGGCGTAGGCGGGGAGGGGGATGCGGTCGTCGTAGGTGGCGAAGCCGGCGGCCAAGCCAAACCTCCGAGACAGCACGTAGGCAGCGACAAAGGAAGCCGTGTCCCAGCCTTGCTGCTGCAGCACTTCCGCCAGGTGGTTACGCTTGCAGCACGCGCGTGTCCACCGTTAAAGCGCACGCCGTGGTGCGCAAGTGTGAGGCCGGTCAAGACGGAAGCGTGGGCGGGTACGCTCAGGGGCGCGGTGGTCCACAGCCGAGAGACGGTTTCATATGGGCTTTATGGGACAATGGCTCGGGAGGCAGGATGGCGTTCGCGGATTTGCGTGAGTACCTGCGTTTCTTGGAGGGTCGGGGGGAACTAGTCCGTATTGACCACCCCGTCTCCCCGGTTTTGGAGATGACAGAAATTGCCGATCGGGTGGTAAAAAGGCATGGGCCAGCCCTGCTTTTCGCCAACCCGACGCAGGGTCGGTTTCCGGTGGTGATGAACCTGTTCGGTTCCATTCCTCGGGTGATGGCCGCTTTGGGAGTGGAAAGCTGGGAAGCGTGGAGCGAGCGGGTAAATTTCTTTCTCGAGCCGAAGATGCCAGCGGGGCTTTTGGACAAGGTGCGCACCTTGCCCAAACTCTTGGAGCTGTCAAGTATTTTCCCCAAGGTTGTAAAGGACGGGCCAGTCCACGAAGTGGTGAAAACCGGCGAGCAGGTTGACCTCTTTGAGCTTCCCGTGCTGCAGTGCTGGCCGGCCGACGGGGGTCGGTTCATTACCCTGACCAACGTGGTAACCAAGGACGCGGAAACGGGCACGCGCAACTGCGGCATGTACCGGCTACAAGTTTTCGATCGCCGCACCACCGGAATGCACTGGCACCTGCATCACGATTCGGCACGGATCTTCCGATCCCGTTCCCGCCGTGGGGAGCGCACCGAAGTAGCAGTGGCGCTGGGGAGCGACCCAGCCACCATGTTTGCACCCGCCGTCCCCCTTCCTCCCGGCGTGGACGAGATGCTCTTCGCTGGCTTCGTCCGTGGCCAGGCGGTGGAGATGGTAAGGTGCCTGACCGTGGACCTGGAGGTACCGGCGCACGCGGAAATCGTGCTGGAGGGTTGGGTGGATCCCGAGGAGCGGCGTGTGGAGGGCCCCTTTGGGGACCACACCGGCTTTTACTCGCTGGCGGACGAGTACCCGGTGTTTCACGTCACCGCGGTGACGCACCGCAAGGACGCTCTATACCCCACCACCATTGTGGGCCGGCCGCCCATGGAAGACTGCTTTATGGGTTTCGCCATCGAGCGCATGTTCTTGCCCCTGATGCAGAAAATGTTGCCGGAGGTGGTGGACTACCACATGCCCTTTGAGGGCGTTTTTCACAACCTCATGATCGTGGCGATAGACAAACGCTACCCCCACCACGCCCGCAAGGTGATGCACGGGATCTGGGGTCTGGGGCAGGCCAGCTTCACCAAAGTTATTGTGGTGGTGGATGCGGATGTGAACGTGCACGACCTTTCCGAGGTGGCCTGGAAGGCACTGGCCAACATCGATCCCCAAAGGGACTTTGAGTTCGTCCTCGGCCCCACGGAAACCTTGGACCATGCCTCCCGTGCCCCCTGGTGGGGGAGCAAGGTGGGCATTGACGCAACGCGCAAGTGGCCCAGCGAGGGTTTCACCCGCCCGTGGCCAGAGGAAATTGTCATGAGCCCCGAAATCAAGAAGAAAATCGATGCCATATGGGCGAAACTGGGGTTGGAGGTATGAGATGGCCTTTCCACCGCGGGTGGATGTGCAGCTTCCCGGTTGGTCTTTGTTTTGGGCACACTTGCAAGCCACGAGCCAAGGAGCGGATAGGTTGGCGCGCCTTCGGGAGGAGGTGGCCCAACGCCTGCGGGCCAGTCTCACGCAAGCCGAACTGCCTCAGCATCCCACGGTCGCGGCTATTCGCAAGCTGTTCCGCCGTGCTGGGTGCGACCCCACCCGCTGGCGGCCTTCCTCCGAGGCCCTAGCTCGTCGCCTCCTGCGCGGGGAGGACTTGCCGGCCCTGCTGCCGCTGGTGGATTTAAACAACTGCCTTTCCGTTGAGCTTCTGGTCCCGGCCTGCGTTGTGGCGGCGGAGGCGGTGGGGAGTTCTTGGGTCCTGCGCGTAGGAGACGGGGGGGAGACCATGCTTTCCCTGCGGGGGCCTGTGAGCCTCGCCGGCAAGCCCCTATTAGCGGACGAACACGGCCCAGCCAGCACGCCCATTACCGATGCGCAGCGGGTGGCCGTGCGCCCCCAAACCCGGGAAGCGTGGTTGGTCCTCTACCTGCCGGCGGGTTTGGTGGGCGAGGCGTGCGCCCTTTCCGCGTTGACTGCCCTGCTGGCCGAGGCGCCAGTAGCTGAGGTGCGGGCCACCGCCTTTTTCCCTGGTTTTTCCTAAGGAGCAGCGCGTTTCCCGGACTGCGCGCGCTTACTCCTTTTTCACCTCCCAAAGGTCCCGCACAGCCGGATGGTCCCAGGGGAGGCGGTACTCGTCTGGATGTTCCAAGTCGAAGCAGCGGGTGACGAGGTAAAAGAGGCCGCAGGGAACCGTGAGCGGGCGATAGCCATGGGCCACGCCGGCGGGAATGTGGATCCAGGCATCACGCCCCTCACCCAGCACCACCACCTGCGTGGCGCCGGCAGTGGGCGAAGCCTTGCGCAAGTCCAGCAGCACCACCTTGAGCTTGAAGGGTGGGGGGCAAAACCAAAGATCATCCTGCAGCAGGTGGTAGTGCAGGCCCTTGACGTGATCGGTGGCGGTCACCAGCGAGTAGTTCATCTGCGCCAAGCTCACGCCGGCAAAAAAGTCCGCCAGCGCCTCAGTGCCCGCATGGGTGGCCTCGCGCCGGTACAGCTCCAGGAAAAGCCCGCGGTCGTCCACCAGGCGACGAAGGGGGAACAGGCGGACGCCTGCAATGCTCGCACTGCCGGCGTACTGCTTTTGCGTGCCACGAAACTCGGAAAGCACATCGTCCTGGGAAAGCACGTGCAACCTCCTGGTCTTACGCTGGGATCGCGGTGAACGGGGCCACCGCCTGCCGTACCGCCAGTACCTGCTCCACCAGCTGTTGAAACTCCTCAAGGGATAGCTGGGTGGTGGGGTCCGAGAGGGCGCGGTGCGGTTCCGGATGAACCTCGGCGAAGATGCCGTCCACGCCTGAGGCCACGGCACCGCGCGCTAGGTGAAGGAAAAACCGCTTGTCACCGCCGGTAGCGTGGCTGAGACCGCCCGGCAGCTGCAAGGAGTGGGTGGCATCGAAAATCACCGGGGCGTAACGCCGCATGATGGCCAAGCTGCGCAGGTCCACCACCAGGTTGTGGTAGCCGAACGAGCTGCCCCGCTCGGTGAGGGTAACGGCAGTGTTGCCGGTGGACCGCACTTTTTCCACCGCGTTTTTCATGTCGTCGGGAGCCATGAACTGCCCCTTTTTCACGTTCACCGCTTTGCCTGTGCGGCCGCACGCTAAGAGCAGATCCGTCTGCCGACACAGGAAGGCCGGCACCTGCAGCACATCCACCACCTGAGCGGCTTCTGCCGCTTGCCAGCTCTCGTGCACGTCGGTAAGCAATGGCAGTGCGGTAGCTTCTTTCACCTCAGCGAGCCATGCCAAGCCCTGTTTCAGGCCCGGGCCGCGAAACGAGGCAAGGGAGGAACGGTTGGCTTTGTCAAAGGAGGCCTTAAAAACTAAAGGAAGCTGCCAACGCCGCGCCAGCTCCCTTAGGGCATGGGCCGTGTCGAGCGCCAGGTGCTTGGACTCGAGAACGCAGGGCCCAGCAATGAAGACCAGCGGCTTGCCAGGGCCGATTTCCACGCTCGGTGCCAACGGGCAGGAGGGGGAAGCTGTGCTCATGGGTTGCCCTCGTGGTCAGCGGGTGCGGCAGATAGCGGCGTGAGCATGAGCTTCCGCTCCCGCTCCCTTTGGTGGGCCAAGGCTGCCCTGATGAAGGCGACAAACAGGGGATGGGGGGCAAAGGGCTTGGACTTGAGCTCGGGGTGGAACTGGCAGGCGACGAAGTACGGATGGTCGGGCAGCTCAATCACTTCCACGAAGATGCGGTCCGGAGAGCGGCCAGAAACCACCAAACCGTGCTGTTCGAGGATCGGCACATAGTCTTGGTTGACCTCATATCGGTGTCGGTGCCGCTCCCACACCGTGTCGGCCCCGTAGGCTTCCCAGGCCCTTGAACCCGGCTTGAGCTGGCATGGGTACTTTCCCAGCCGCATGGTGCCTCCCATGGTGTCCACCCCCACCAGCTCGCGCATCTTGAAAATCACCTTATAGGGCGGGTCGGGTACAAACTCAGAGGAGTTGGCCTGGGCGAGGCCGCACACGTTGCGGGCGAACTCGATCACCGCCGTTTGCAGGCCAAGGCAAATACCGAAAAAAGGGATCCGGTGGCCGCGGGCAAATTCAATGGCGCGAATCATGCCCTCGATGCCGCGCTTGCCGAAGCCCCCGGGGACCAGGATCCCATCCACCTGGAACAGCTCCTCCACGTACGCCTCGCCCTCCAGCTGCTCGGCGTCAATGAACACCAGCTCCACCTTGGCATCGTTGGCCATGCCGCCGTGGATCAAGGCCTCGTTCAGCGACTTGTAGCTATCCACAAAGTTCACGTACTTGCCGACGATGCCAATGCGTACCTTGTGCCGGGCGCCCTTGAGCTGGTCCACTACTTTTTGCCAACGGCTCAAGTCCCTCGCGCCGGCTGGCAAGTTAAGCATTTCCAAGAGGATGTGGTCAAGATTTTCCGCGGCAAAACGCAACGGCACCTCGTAGATGGTTTCCACCGTGCGCGCGGGGATCACCGCCCGCTCGTCCACGTTGCAAAATAGAGCAATCTTCCGCCGCATCTCTTCTGGCAAGTGTCGGTCCACCCGACAAACCAGCAGGTCCGGCTGGACGCCGATGGCGCGCAGCTCCTTGACCGAGTGCTGGGTGGGCTTGGTCTTGAGCTCGTCGGAAGCGGCCAGATACGGCACCAGAGTTACGTGGACGTTAACGGCGTTACCTCGGCCCACATCCTGGCGGAACTGGCGGATGGCTTCAAGAAAGGGCAGGGACTCGATGTCACCTACTGTTCCGCCGATTTCCACGATAACCACGTCGTGATCTTCGGCTACGGCACGGATGGCGGCTTTGATCTCGTCGGTGATGTGCGGAATCACTTGCACCGTGGACCCAAGAAAATCGCCGCGCCGCTCCTTTTCGATCACCGAAAGGTAGACCCGGCCAGTGGTGATGTTGTTTTTGCGCGAGGTGGTCACCGAGGTAAAGCGCTCGTAGTGGCCCAGATCCAGGTCCGTTTCGGCGCCATCGTCGGTGACGTAAACCTCGCCATGCTGAAAGGGTGACATGGTGCCCGGGTCCACGTTGATGTAGGGGTCGCACTTCATCAGCGTGACGGAAAACCCGTGCGCTTCGAACAAAGCACCGATGGATGCGGCGGCGATGCCCTTGCCTAGGGACGAAACCACGCCACCGGTGACGAACACGTACTTGGTTGCCATCAGCTACCTCCTGGCCCGCCGCTGGCCAAAGCAGCTTCCGCTTTTGCCACATCATCGGGCGTGTCCACCGCCACCGACTCGCCCAGGGCGGGGAGTACGTGAATGGGGATTCCGTTGGCCAGGGCGCGAAGCTGCTCCAGCCCCTCGCAGACCTCCAGCGGGTGCTCAGGAAGGGAAGCGAAGCGCAACAGGCAGTCTCGCTGGAAGCCGTACAGCCCCACGTGCTTGCGGATGAGGCTGGCATTGGGCGTGCGCTGATAGGGGATGCCGGCGCGGGAAAAGTACAGCGCTCGGTCCTGTTGGTCGCAAACCACCTTGACCACGTTGGGGTTTGCCAGGTCGTCCCCGGTCCCGGACAAGGCGAGCGTGGCCATCGGCACCTCTGGATGCTCCAGCAAAAACGCCGCCAGCCGGCGCAAGTTTTCCGGCGGCACGGCGGGCTCGTCGCCTTGCACGTTGAGCACCACCTCTCCTGGCAGCTCTGCTACGGCCAGGGCTACGCGGTCGGTGCCGCTGCGCGCCGGGCCGGTGAGTACCGCCTGGGCACCGGCTGCTTGTGCTGCCCGGGCTACCTCCTCATGGTCACAGGCCACGATCACCTGGGCGAAGACTCCCGCCTCCAAGGCTCGCTCCACCACGTGCGCCACCATCGGCTTGCCCAGAAGCTGTACCAGAGGCTTGCCCGGAAAGCGGGTGGCGCCCATGCGCGCAGGGATCACGGCGAGCGCCCTTCTAGCCATCACGTGGCGGCATGCTAGGGGAGGAAGCCCCATTTGTCAAACCTGAGGCCCTCCGATTTACACTGGCGCGGTGATGGGGGAAGGCCTGTGGCGGCGCCTCTTTCTTGCAGCTGCGGTGCTGGCCGGCTGGTGGTGGCTCCACAGTTTCTGGCGCCAGCAGATCAGTCACTTTACGGGCGAGGCAAAGTGGGTGTGGGTCACCCACGAGCTGCAGCGGACCTACCCCACGCGCGCCGTGTTCGTTGCTCACTTCTCCCTGGAGCGGGTAGGGCCGGGGGCCCTGCTTAAGGTTTGCGCCGACCGGGAGTACGTGGCCACGGTGAACGGAGTGGTGGCCGCCTGCGGCTGGTCGCGCCCTGGCTTTCGCCTGGATGTTTTTGACGTGAGCCACCTGTTGCATCCCGGCCGTAATAGCGTGCGGCTGGAGGTCCGCTCGCCCACGCCCGTCGGGGGCCTTTTGGCCTCTCTGGATTTGCCCGGGGGCCGGCGCAACGCTGTGGTCACCGGCCGCCACTTTCTCTTGCTGCGCCGGGACGGCTCCCTTACGCCGCCTCCCGTGGTTTGGGGCCAGCCGCCCAGGTACCCTTGGGGTTACCCCGAGGTGTTCCCCAGACCCCGCACGCTAGACCAAACGGTGGTGGAGGAACCCATCCGGCTCGAGGTGGTGAGCCCGCTGAGAGGACAGCTTTTTCTCTACCGTCTCGCGCGCCCCGTGTTCGGGTACGTGTGGGTGCTACCAGCCGGCGACGGCTGGACGTGGGTGAGCTTGGGCCGGGAAGGGGAGGACCTGGGTGAGCTGCGGGAGCGCCTCGTTCCCTTTACCGGCGCCCCCGACCCGCTCCTTTGCCCCGATCCGCAATGGGTTAGCCAGGTGTTGGTGGTGGCCAGGCAGCGCCCCCTGGCGGTAGAAGTCTGGCCTGTACCCGAGGCTTTCAGGTCTCGCGCCCCAGGAGCTGTGCCAGGCAGGCTCGGGCCTGTGCCACGTACGCATTGGCGCTTTCGAAACCCCCCAGAATAAGCACCTGGCGGTAGCAGCTCACCGCCTTGGCCTGGTCTTGCTCGTGCTTCCAGGCCAAGTGGCCGCGCACGAGCCAGGCTTGCAGGTTTCGCGGGTCGGCGGCGAGCAGCTCCTCGCAATAGCGCAGGGCGAAGGCAAAGCGGCGTTCGGCCAGGGCACGCTCCAAGTTTTCTTGCAGCGTCGCCATCCACAGCTGTCGCCGCCTTTGGGCACCGCGCCAACCAGAAAAGATTTTCATCGCCGCAGAAGCATTATAGCCCTGAAGCCGCAGGTTAGCTGGTGCGGCCGAGGACGTACCAGGGCGCGACCGCCAGGGCCTGGCGTTCGAAGCCTCCAGGCAACTGGTTAGCCAGGGTTGCGGCTTGTTGGGCAAACTCCGAGGCCACTTGATGGGAAGCGCTCATGGCGCCCACGTCCTCCAGCCAGCGCCTCAGCTCCGCCGGGTCCAGGGATGAAAAGCTCCCGCTCTCCGCCACCTGAGCCACCGCCTGCCGCTGCTCGGGGCTGAGGGATGGCCAGGCGAGAATGAGGGGAAGGGTGAGCTTGCCCTCCCGCAGGTCGGAAAAGACCGGCTTGCCCAGCTGGGACTGGGACGCGGTCAGGTCCAAAAGGTCGTCCACGATTTGGAAGCAGAGGCCCAGGCAACGGCCGTACTCAGCCAGTACCGGCCTGAGATGGGCATAGCTAGGAGAAAAGAGGGAGGGAATCAGACAGGCGGCGGAAAAGAGCTCTGCGGTCTTGCGCCGGGCGATATCCAGGTACTGCTCGACAGTGATGCACAGGCTGCCTTTGAGGCGCAGACCCATCACTTCCCCTTCGATCATTTGGATGGTGGCACGGGAAAGGACCCGCATCACCTCCAGATCGTCCACCTCCAGGGCGATTTCCATCGAGCGGGTGTAGAGCCAGTCGCCCAGGAGCACGGTGAGCTGGTTTCCCCAGCGGCAGTTGGCCGAGGCGCGCCCCCGCCGAAGGGAGGCGTGGTCAATGATGTCGTCGTGCACCAGCGTGGCGGTGTGAACCATCTCGATAAGGGCGGCGTAGCGCACGTCCTTATCGCCGTCGTACCCCAAAAGACGCGATACCAGCAGGAGCAGGGCGGGGCGCAGTCGCTTGCCGCCACTAGCGAAAACGTACTGGCCCGCCTCGGTGACCTCAGCGGGGCCGCCGGCCAGCTGGCGAGATATGAAAGCCTCCACCTCTTTAAGACGTGGCTCCACCCGCGCCAGCGCCTCGCGCAAGAGGTCAAGAGCATCGGCTGTTTCTGCAGAACCCGTCAAACTGCCTCCACCGTCCCTCCGGGCAGCGCTATCGTAACCTGAACCCGAGTCTCGGCCAACTGGGCTCACAGCCTGGGTTCAGAGGCGCACGCTCGCCCGCCGGAGGGGGCGGGAGAGAAAAACCCGCTGGGGACCGTTTCTAGCTCCCGCCATCCCGCGAAGCGAAAGCGGTTGCGGTTTCCCTGGGCGTCTTCCACCACCACCTCCTCGGGCAGACCGCTGCTACCCACAGTTACCTCCAGCATAGCCACCTCTATCATGGGTTTATGCGGCTGAAGCACGAGTCGGCGCCCCTGCTGGCGCACGGTAAAGAGCTGCTTCAAGGCGCCGGGGTCGGTGAGGGCGGCCAACGGCAGGGCCGCCCAAGCTCCCTCACCCAGCGACCAAGCTTGGCAGCTGCCGGTGCCCTCGTCGAGCATTCGCGCCTGCGAGCCGTCCACGGCAAAAACCCGGTGTGGGGCGCTGGTGTAATCGAACCTGACCCGCGAGGGGTGTGAGAAGGTGACGACCCCTTTTTCTTCGGTGCTGGCGGAAAAACCCGCCGGCGCAAAGTCCTGAGTAAACCTGGCCTGCCAAGCAGGCGTGTTCTGCAAGGCAGCTGCCAAAGCCTGCAAGAGCGGGGCCTCGACCACCAAAGCCACGAGAAGGGTGGCCGCCGCCATCAGTGGCGAAAGTGTCGCCGGCCGGTAAAGGCCATGGCTATTCCCAGCTCGTCTGCTGCGGCCACGACCTCCTCATCGCGCAGCGAGCCCCCTGGCTGCACAACAAAACTCACCCCGCCTTCGGCCAGCACCCGCACGCCGTCGGCAAAGGGGAAAAAGGCGTCGGAGGCGGCGGCACAACCCGCAAGGGGGTGACCGAAGGCGCGAGCTTTGTCCACTGCCAAGCGCGCGGCGTCCACGCGCGAGGGCTGCCCGCCACCGATGCCAACGGTGGCCGCCTGGTTGGCTATGACGATGGCATTGGAGGCCACATGCTTGGCTACGCGCCGGGCCAGCTCCGCCGCCCGCTGCTCCGCCTCCGTGGGAAAGCGCCGGGTCACCACGCGGAACGCCTCGGGGAAACCCTCGTCAGGCTCCTGCACGAGCAGACCGCCGTCCACTACCCGCAAGCGCGCCTGTCCCGGCTGGGGCGGCCCCACCTGGAGAACGCGTAGGTTCTTTTTCTTGCTCAGCAGGAGGAGAGCCTCGGGAGCGTAGGAAGGCGCCAGGACCACCTCGGCGAACTGCTCACTCAACGCCTTCGCCGCCGCTTCGTCCACTTCTTGCGCGAAGGCAATCACCCCGCCAAAGGCCGACACCGGGTCGCAAGCAAAGGCATGGCGATAGGCCTTGGCTGGCTCCCCATGCAAGGCCACACCACAGGGATTGGCGTGCTTGACAATGACCACCCCTGGTCCGGGCAGCTCCCAAAGGGCCCGCCAAGCTGCATCCGCGTCCATCAGGTTGTTGTAGGAAAGCTCCTTGCCCTGCAGCTGAGCGAAGGCGGCTAAGCCCTGAGGGTATTTGGGCCGGACAAACACGGCCCATTGGTGGGGGTTTTCGCCGTAGCGCAAGGGCTGTTCCGTGCCCGCAAGCCAAGGGGTGAGGGCCTGCCAAAGGCGGGATGGCTCCTGGCCGAGTAAACCGGGCAGCTGAGAGGCGACGCAGGCGTCGTACCAGGCGGTGTGCTGGAAGGCTTTCACGGCCAACCGCTGACGTTCGGCAGCGGGCACTTCTCCGTGTTTTTCCAGCTGCGCCAACACCGCAAGGTAATCCGCTGGGTCCACAACCACGGTTACGCGGCCGTGGTTCTTGGCCGCCGCTCGAATCAGCGATGGCCCACCTATGTCGATGTTCTCGATGACCTCGGCCGCAGCCACCCCTGGCTTTTGCGCCACCTCCGGGAAGGGGTAAAGGTTGACGGCCACCAGATCGATGAAGGGGAATTGGTGTTCAGCCATTTCTTGCTGATGAGCCGCGTCGTCTTTTTTCGCCAGGATGGCAGCGAACACTTTGGGATGAAGCGTCTTGACTCGGCCGCCGAGCATTTCCGGGCTTCCGGTCCAGGCGGCCAGCTCCGTCACTTCCAGCCCCGCCTGGCGCAAGGCTCTGGCGGTGCCACCGGTGGAAAGCACGGAAAACCCGAGGCGCAGGAGGCCCTCAACGAACGCTACCAGGCCGGTCTTATCGGATACGGACACGAGACACAGGCGTTTCACGAGGCTTCAATTCTCCTTTCCAAACCATAATTCCCTGGCCGTTCCCAGGAAAAGGCGGCACCAAACCGCCGGCGTGGTGCCAAACCCAGGAAGCCAGCGTCACGTACTGGCTCATGGCACGATTGAAGGCAACCGAAGCCACACCGAAGGTGGTGGAGCGGTCGTCCAACAGGACCCAGAGTTGCGGCCCGCCCACGCGGGTGAGGTCCTCGAGCAGAGCCCGTTGCAGCGAGGGAAGGCGCTGGCCTTCAGCCAGGAGCCATCGCCAGAGGTCTTTACGGGATTGGTAGGGCACGTACTCCGCTCCCGAGTAGAAGACCACTGGAATTCGCGGGAGTCGGGAGGCGAGGAAGGAGGCGAACGCAGCGGCTTCCCTTTGCCCAGCTGGGGCGGGGAAGTTGTAATCCAGAACCAGGTGCGCCAACGCACCAAAACCTGCGGTGACCGCTTCGAAGCTGGCGCAGTTGCGTATCGCCTGCACCAGGCGGTCGCATTGGGCTAAGATGGCATGCTCCACCGCGTTGGCGCCCCCCCTTTGGTGCAAGGCCTTTGGGTAGGCGGCAGCCGAGCTGGCGCCACGGGAAAAGGCCTGGGGGTGCTTGGCCAGCTGACGAGCCAAATCTGGGGGCAAACCGGGCAATGCCCGCCGGCCCAGCTCCAGGTCCAAGGTGGCAGGGTGCAGGGGGCACGCCAAAGCCAGAGCAGCCAGGGTCTGCGCCAACACGCGCGCATTCTAGCCTAAAGCAGGCATACACCAGGCGATAAAATGAAGATATGGGTAGGATCGTCTTCCAGCTGCCGGTGCAGCAGAGGCGTATCCTGGTGATCCACGGGGACCTGACCGAGGAGCCAACCGATGCACTCGTGAACGCCGCCAACTCCCAGCTGGCCCACGGGGGAGGCGTTGCCGGCGCGATTGTCCGCAAGGGTGGATGGTCCATCCAGGAGGAGTCCAACCGCCTGGCGCCCGTTCCGGTAGGCGAAGCGGTTGTTACCGGCGCCGGCCGCTTACCCTGCCGATTCGTCATTCACGCCGTCGGGCCTCGTTGGGGGGAGGGGCAGGAGGAGGCCAAGCTGCGCGCCGCGGTACGCTCGGCTTTGCAACGAGCGGAAGAAAGGGGCTTGCGGTCGGTAGCCCTCCCGGCCATTTCCACCGGCATTTTTGGTTACCCGAAGGTGGAGGGTTGTGCTGTTATCGCCCAGGAGTGCGTCGCGCATTTGCGTGCGGCCAAGACAGTGGAGGAAATTCGCCTGGTAGCCTTCGACCAGGAGACGGTGCAATACTTCCAAAGCGCCTGTGAGCAGCTGGCGGCAACCGAGGGCTGTTACTCGTAACGCAAAGCTTCGATAGGATCCAATCGTGCTGCCTTGGCGGCTGGGTACAAGCCGAAGAACACACCCACAGCCCCAGCAAAAAGAAAGGCCGCTACCACCACCTCTGGCTGCACCAAGGTGGGCCAGCCTCCCAGCCGGGAAATCAACCGAGCGATAAACATCCCGAGGGAAATCCCTACTACGCCACCAAGGCCGGAAATGAGCGAGCTTTCGATGAGGAACTGCCAGCGAATGTCGGAGCGCCGTGCTCCCAAGGCCCGGCGGACGCCGATTTCGCGGGTGCGCTCAGTGACCGAAACCAGCATGATGTTCATGATGCCGATTCCCCCTACGAGGAGCGACACGGAGGCAATGGCCGCTAAAAGCAATGTTAAAACCCGGCTCATTTGCGTGGCAGCAGAGGCAATATCCTGCTGGCTGCGGATGACGAAATCGTCATCCTGACCCTTGCTGAGGCGGTGGCGTTGCCGAAGGAGCTGGGTGATCTCGTCGGCGGCACGATCTATGGCTTTGGGGGAGACAGCCGAAACCATGATGGCTTGAATGTACGTTATGCCCATCAGGCGTTTCTGCGCCGTGGTGTAGGGAATGCAAACCACGTCGTCTTGGTCCTGGCCCATAGCGCTGCCGCCCTTTTCTTCCAGCACCCCAATCACGCGGAAGGGCACCCCCTTGATGCGGATAATCTCGCCTACCGGGTTGGCGTCAGCGGAGCCGAAGAGGTTTTCCACCACCGTCGCCCCCAGCACCGCCACTTTGGTAGCCGCTTTCACGTCCTCCTCCCTAAAAAATGACCCTTTGGCCACCGCCCAGGCCCGGATGGTGGGGTAGTTGGGGCCCGCTCCTTGGATGGTGGTGAACCAATTTTGGTTGCCGTAGACCACCTGCGCAGCAGTTCTCACCGATGGGTCGGCCAACCCCACCGAGGGACACTCGCGAGCAATGGCCTCCGCATCTTCAACCGTGAGGGACTGAACCGAGCCGATCCCGTGGCGAATGCCTCCAGCGGAGCGGGAGCCGGAAAAAATGATCATGAAGTTAGTGCCTAGGGCACCAATTTGGCTTTGGATGGCGGAAGAAGCACCTTGCCCGATAGCGACCATCGCCACCACGCAGGCCACGCCGATGATTACGCCCAGCATGGTCAACGCGGTGCGCATCGGGTTGCGCCGGAGGGCCACCAAGGAAACCTTGTAAATCTCCAGCAGGTTGATCACGCCCAGCCTCCGATTATTACCGCCGCGGTGGGCCCATACGGGTCATGCCTGCCAGGCCACCCACCTCTTCCGCTTGCGCGGTAGCCAGGCCCACCACCACCTGTTGCCCTTCGCTCAAGGACCCTTCCCGGACCTCCACATACTGCCCGTCGGTCAAGCCGGGGCGAAAGCGTTTAGGCCGCAGGGGTGCCCCCGGTTTTTCACCTGGTAGGTAAACGGTGGCCCACTTCTCTTCGCCCTTGGCCGAGCCAACGGGCGTGGGTGGGCGGAAGGAGCCCTGACCCCTGGGTGGCCGGCGGCTACCGCCTCCCTCTCCGTTAGTCCCTCCCTCGCCTGCCACCGCCAGGCCCAGCATCTCCGGTCGGAAGCGCAAGGCAGCCGCGGGCAGGCGCAGAACCTCTTCGGCCTTGGCCACCTGGATGCGAACCTCAGCGGTCATGCCGGGAAGCAGCAGCCCGTCTTTGTTTTCCACCTCCACCACCACCGGATACGTCACCACATTGTTGGCCACCTTAGGCGAGAGCCGGATTTGGGCGACGTGGCCCACGAACTCCTGCTCCGGGTAGGAGTCCACGGAAAACAGCACCAGCTGCCCTTCTCTCACCTGGCCGATATCCGCTTCGGATACGTCGCAGGTAAGGCGCATGCGGGTGAGGTCCTCGGCAATGGTGAAAAGCGTTGGAGCCTGGAAGGAGGCAGCTACCGTTTGGCCCACGTCGTAGTCGCGAGAGACGACAACCCCGTCGATGGGCGAACGAATCACCGAATAGCGGAGGTTGGTTTCAGCCCGCTCTAACGCCGCCTCCAATTCGGTCACTTGGGCCAGGGCCTGGTGGTACGCAGCTCGGGCAGTTTCCAGCTGATCTTCGGAAACCAGTTGGGCTTCGAACAGCGCCCGGCTCCTCTTGTATTTTGCCTCCGCATCCAAGGCCTGAATGCGCGCGCGCTCCAGCTGCGCCTTGGTTTGGTTGACCGCGGCCACGAAGGGGGTGGGATCGAGCACAGCCAGCACCTGGCCCTTTTTAACTCGATCGTTGAAATCGGCATGAATCTCGGCAATGATGCCCGAAACCTGTGAGCCCACCTTCACCGTGGTCAGCGCTTCCAACGTGCCGGTGGTCGTCACCGATTGCACTACGGTTCCTCGGGTTACCGGGGCCGTAAGGAAGCGAGAGGCTTCTGCCCGGTTCTTGCCCGAAAGCGTCCACACCGCCGCTGCCATAGCTCCCAAACCGCCCAGCACGAACACCGCCTTGGTCGTTCCCTTCACCTTTGCATCCCTCCGGGGCCAAGCCCCAACCCTAGTGTACGAGACGTGTACGCCAAGGTTTGAAAGGCCAGGGACCTGCCCCTTGATGGCCGAGGACCACCCTTTCGGGGCGAGTGGATTCAGCCACGGTAGGCACGGCGTAGAATCGGCGTATGCGCCCATGGGCATGGTGGTTTTGGCTTGGCTGGCTGGTGCTTGCCGGCAGCCTGCTGGCAGCCGCCGGGGGAGGAGCCTGGGTGCGCCAGAACCTCACGCCCCTGGGGTGGACAGGCGTGGTGCTCATGGCCGATGGTTGGTTGGCAATTTACGGGCAGTCTTGGCTCCGGCGCCGGCCTTGGGAGCTGCTTTGGGCGGCGCTCATCTCTGTGCCCTCATGGCTTTTGTTTGAGCTTTACAACAGTCCTCGCTTCTGGCAGGGGGAAGCGCCCCTTTGGTGGCACTACCACGGGTTGCCTCCCTGGCCGCAACGAGGGTTTGGCTACCTCTGGGCCTTTGCCACTATCACTCCAGCCGTGCTCTTGATAGCCCACCTTTTGCGACCCTTGTTTGCCCGTTGGGCTCGGGGGCGAGGGGGCCGGCTGCCACAGGAGGTGGCGTGGGTGTTGATACTGGTCGGGCTTCCCCTGGCGGTGCTGCCATTGCTCTGGCCCTCGCCTTACTTTGCCGCCGATGTGTGGCTTGCGTGGCCTTTGCTCCTGGAAGGGACCAATTACCTCCAGGGGCGTCCCTGCCTTTTGCGGGACTTCGAAGGTGGAGACCGCAGTCGCTTCTTCGGGCTGCTGGCGGCGGGCGCGGTATGCGGTGTGTTGTGGGAAAGCCTTAATATGCTTGCCTCGGCCCGTTGGGTTTACACCGTGCCCTTTGCCGGCCATCTCAAACTCTTTGAGATGCCCCTTTTGGGCTACTTTGGGTTCCTGCCCTTTGCCGTGGCCGCGTTCGACCTGTGGGTGTTTTTCCGCTGGTGTCTGCCCCAGCCACCGGAAGACCTGGTGGGCTCGCCTCGTTTGCGCTGAATTCCTCGCCTGAACACCTGCGGCCAGATGTGGCCAGAAAACCCCCTCAGGTCTTTTCCCACAGCCCTTGGGCTGTCAACCCTCGGCCGCGAACCAGCAGCCAGGCACACGGCACGCCAAAGGCCAGCTGCAGGGCCAGCGTCCAAAAATGAAGGGCGAAAGCGAGGGCCAGCGCCTGTTGCCCCGGCACGCCGGTGGCCGCTAGGGCGGCGGCAAAGCCCGCATCCAGCGTGCCCAGGTTGCCAACGCTCGCAAAGGGCAGCGCGCCGCCGATGGCTGCGCCCAAGAGGGCGGAAAGGAGCTGGGAAAGCCGCAGGGGAAGGCCCATGCCTTGCGCTAACACGGCAGTGAAGGCGGCAATCGCCCCCCAGGCGGCTAGGGATAAGCTGGCAGCCACGGGCAAGGCGTGCCTTTGCCGCTGGAAGGCCAGGAGGATGACGCGAAGGCGCGAGAGCCCACGGCGCAACCGACCCCGGGGCGCGAGGGCCTGCAGCAGGCGCCAGCCGGCGCGGAAAGCCGCTGCCACCCATAAGAAAGCAAGCGCCACGAACAGAAAAAAGGCGGGAAGCACCAACACCTTGGGCACCATCCCCACCGTTGCGGCCACGGCCACCCAGAGCGCCAAGGCCCACAGGTCCAGGAGCCTGCCGGCGAGCCACCAGAAGCTCCCCTGAGCGAAGCTGGCCCGTCCCCTCCAGCGCGCCAGCGCGGGTAAGGACAGCTCGCCCAGGCGCCAGGGCACGACGGCGGCCAGACCTTGGGCCGCGGAGAAGAGGGAAAAAGCAGCGCCGAAAGACAGTCGGCCCCGGCTCAATAAACGTAACCGCGCTGAACGGACCGCCAACAGCACGGCATGGAGACCTGCGGCACCCGCCGCTGCGGCGGGGCTGGTTCGGCGCAGGAGGGACCAAACAGTGGACGGTTGGGCTGCCACCAGCAGGTACGCTACCAGGAGCGTTCCGGCCAGAAAACCCGCAAGCGGCCAGCGCACCGCCCTCACGAGCTCTCCCGTAAGCGCGCGCGGATCTCGTCGAGCAAGCGGCGATTGACAGCCACCAAATCCGCCAGGATAGCTAGCAGGGCCAGCTGGAAGGCGGCTAGGAAAAGCACCGCGCCAAGGATCAAGGACTGCACGTGGCCCGCTGGCGAGTGCCCGCTGAGGTAGTAGTATCCAAAGCGCACGAACAGGGCCACGCCAGCCAAGCCCAGCAGGGTAGCCAGGAGCAGGAGCACCCGCAAAGGGCGATAGAGGAGCACCAGGCGGAGCATGGTGGCCAGGGAAACGAGCACGTAACGCCAGTTCGAGCGGAACAGGCGAGAGGGCCGGCCTACGGGGCGGGCGGTCACCGGCACCCAGGTCACCGCCATGCCGGAGATGCCTGCTTGGATGAGGCTTTCCAACGTGTAGGTGAAGGTCGTGAAGCAGGTGAGGTGGGCTGCGCAACGCCGGCTGAAGGCACGGAAACCGGTGGTGGCGTCGGTGACCGGCAAACCCGAGATGTTCCGCACCGCCCAGGCCCCCAGCCGCTGCAACAGGCGCTTGGTGGGTGAGAAATGCGCCAGGCTGCCCACCCCCCGGTCCCCGAGTACCATGTCGGCCTGACCGGCGAGGATGGGCGCCACCAGCTTGCCAATCTCCTCTGGGTTGTACTGGCCGTCGGCGTCCAAGTTGACAATCACGTCCGCCCCGTGGGCCAGTGCTTGAGCCAGGCCGGCGGAAAAGGCAGCCGCGAGGCCGCGATGCACCGGTAGGCGAAACACCTGGGCTCCTAACTTGGCCGCCACTTGGGCGGTGGCATCGGTGGAGCCATCGTCTACCACCAGCACCTCCACCTGCCGGAAGGGGGGAAGTTTCCTCGGTGTGCGTTGGATGACGGAGGGAAGACTTTCCGCCTCGTTGAGCGCCGGAATCATGACCACAAGCTTCATGCCATCACCTTTCGCAAAAAGAAAATCGAAAACAAGGCGACCAAAGGGACCGCCCAAACAGCAATGGGCAGGGCGTAGCTAGCGGTTACCACGTGCTGGCCAGCCGGCACGCGCACAGCGGTCCACAGCTCGTCGGCCAGCTGCCCGGGAAGCCTTTTCCCGTCCAGGCGGAGATGCAATAGGCCAGGACGGAACTTGAGGCGCAAAACCAGGATACCTTCAGTGGTCGCGTTAGTTTGCACCGAAATTTCCTGCGCTCGCCATGCCACAAGCTGTGGCGCCGCCTTCTGTTCCCCATGCCACGCTGCAAGGGGCCGGGGAAAGCGTTGCCTCCACAAACGCACGTCATCCGTCTCGGAAAAGAGTTCCCAGCCGCTCACGTCCCAGGCCAGGGTAAGCGAGCCAGGGTCTGCTGGCCCGGGGAAGCTCCCACGGAGGAAGGCCTGGCCCGCCCGCAAGCCCTCGGGGAGGCGGAAAAACTGCCAGGGGAACTCCTCGCCGCCGAGGGCCGGGTCCGGCATCAGCAGCCACCGGTTTCCCCCTTGTTCCAACCAAAGCGTACCTCGAGGCTGCGAAACGCGAACGGCCAGGCGGGTGGCGTGTGGGGGCACCGTTACCGCCAGACCCTGCTTTTGCCTTTCCACCTGCACCCGTTGCAGGCGGGACAAAAGCTCGCCCGTCACCAACCCCACCTCGGCCGGCTCAACCAACCAGGTGGTGCCCAAAGCGGCCAGTTGGGGATCGGCGAGGCGCGAGAAATGGACTGTGCCGTCTCGGCTGGGCGACAGCGCCGCGCGGTAGCGGGGTTCGCCCCCCAACTGAAAACCGCGCACATCCGCGGCGGCGTAGAGGGCCGCCGTTTCGGGCGGCAAAAGCGTGAGCAAAGGCAGAAGGGGTTGGTGTGGGGGTAGCTGGCCGATTGTGGGCCAGGGTGGGGGGAGGGACGCTCGTTGCCGGCTTTCCCAGGGCAGCCAAAGGTTTGCTGGCGGCAGCAGACGGAAGAGCAGAAAGCCTATAATCGCTGCCTGCACCGGCACGCGGTAGCCTTTCGCTACGTGAGCCACCAAGCGTTGCGCACCAAGGCCAGCCAAAAGGGAGGCTCCCAGGGCGAGCGTGAGGCTGGGGCGAAGTGCGGCTAGAAAATTCGGCAACCAGCTGGTCGGTGCCAGAACCAGCAGCCCGCTAACAAGAAAAGTGCCAAGAGCCAAGGTACGGCCCGGTGCCGGAGCTAGCATCCCCGCAAGGGCCAAGAGAAGGGTCACACCTCCCAAAAACGCCCAGCTGTTGGGGTTGGCGTGCTCCGGTTGGCTCACCAGGAGCGAGGCCAGGGAAGGGGGCGGCTGCGTCGGTCCGCGCAGCCACCAGGGACCAGGGTCCTCGGTGCCGTACCAGGCCAGATACAGGCTAGGCAGGGCCAGGGCCACGCTCACCGTGGCAAGAGCCACGAGGCGGCCCACGGCCCACCTCAGGCCCGGTCGCTTGACGCTTGTCTGGCTCGGCCATAAGGTCAAAGCGGCAAAGCCGAGAAGGAAGGGCCAACTCTGGGCGCCGGCCACCAAGAGAAGCGCCAGGGGCACAGGAGCCCACCAGCGGGCGTTCATGGCCGCCAACCAAAGCCAGGGACCCAGGGCGCCAGCGGAGCCGGCAGGCGAAAACCAAGAGCTCGTCACGGGGCCCGAGAGGGCGTAGGCAACTGAGGCAATGACGGACGACGATGGCGAGAGAAACTTTCCCGCCAAGCGGTACATCCCCCAGAAGGCCAGTGCCAGCTGAACCAGGATAATGGCGTTGAAATGATAGGGTGCGCGAACAAACCAGCTGGTCAGCAGCGCCACAGGCCCCACGCCCTCAGCAGCAAGAGCCAGGAGACCCGGGCGCCCGTTGGCAATGAAGGGGTTCCAAATGGCCACCTTCCAGCCAAGCTTCTGCCAAAGGGCGAGGCGGGGTGCCAGGGTAAGCGCAGCCGGTTGCAGCGCCGGTCGATCCTTGGGGTTGGGGCCAGCCAGCTGGCTCCAAGGCGGGTAGTTCCAAAGGAGGGCCTGCGGGGCCAGGATACGGTTGAGTAGAAGAGCTGGATAAAAAAGGGTTATCAGCACCAAGAGGAAGGCAAGCACCGGCCACGTGCGCTTCGTTTCCGCCACGTGGGCATTGTAGGGCGACCACCGATGCGCGTGCTTGAATGCTTCTCTTGGCTGCTACACTTGCGTGGGAGGGAAGAGTGCCGGGCTTTGGTAGCTGGCTCGCCAAGCTCACGGAGCTCTCAGGATCCGCCTTGGACCCTAACGCGGCGGAGGTCTTGCTCCGTGCCTTGGCTGAGCTCTACGGCCAGTTGCGGGACAAGGTGAGGCGCAAGGAGCCTTCCCAACTCCTTAGGGTTGGCGAGCTGGTTCAAACCGAACGGGAAACCAGGCAGGCGGTGGAGGCTCTGGCCAGCCAGCAGCGGAACCTCCTCGAGCTGACGGGCCCATTGGCGCAGGCAGTTAGCGGTCTCGCCAAATCGCAGGAGCTTTCCTCGGCGGAGGTGCGCGCGCTTGGGCAGGCACATCGCCACATTGAGGTCACTGTCCGGCAGCTTTTGCTGGGCATGAGACACGTGAAGGAGGGGCTGCGTGGCACCGCTGGAGGCAGAGAAGGGATGGCTGGTGGTGGAGAACTGGGAGCTGGAGGAGGTAGCCTGAAGTTGCCGAAAGTTGATGGTTTGTGTTGCTTGAGTTCGCACGCCTTAGGCGAGTTGGGGTAACGATGGCGCGGATCAAGCTCGAGGTCATCGCACACGGGCGCTCGGGGGACAAGGGTGACGCCTCCAACGTGGGGCTCATCGCGCGCAGCCCCAAGGCCTACCAGTGGATGCGCGAGCATCTCACCCCTGATTGGGTCAAAACCGTGTTTGGCCAGGTAGTTAAGGGACCTGTAGAGCGCTTTGAGGTGCCCAATCTCCTGGCGCTGAACTTCATCTTGCACGACGCGCTGGGGGGTGGGGGCAGCGAAAGCCTGCTCACCGATGCTCAAGGCAAGACCCATGCGCAGGGCTTGCTGCAGGTGGAGGTGGAAGTCCCCGATGAGGTGCTGGAAGGGCTCCCCAGCTGGCCAAAGCGCTAGGCCTTGCTCTTGATTCGGCTGGCAATAGCCGCGGCGGCGAGGCGGGCGTGCTCGCGACCGTTTTCGATAAAAACTGACCTGGTATCGCTTCCGAAAGCGCAGGAACCCACGGCAAACAGTCCCGGCAGCGAGGTTTCAAAGGTCTCGCTGAGTATCGGCTTGTCCCTCTCGTAGGCTACCCTGGCCAAGCGCAGGAGGGTGTCGGAAGCCCGGTAACCGCACAGCACGAGAACAAAATCAGCTGGGATGAAACGAGGCGTGCCGGCCTGGAGCACGTGGACCCCGTCAAGTGTTATTTCCTGCACGGTAGCTTGGAAAAATGCGGCGATGGCCTCTTCTCGTAAGCGATTGTAAAAATCCGGGGCGAGCCAATACTTCACCGTGGGTCGCAGCTCGGCACCACGGTGAATCAAAGTGACCTTGGCCCCGGCTCGGGTCAGTTCGAGGGCGGCTTCAACCGCCGAATTGCTGCCACCCACGATCACCACTTGGCATCCAAAAAAAGCGGCAGCTTCCTCGTACCGGTGGTGCACGTGGGGCAACTCCTCCCCGGGCACAGCCAAGCGGTTGGGGTTGTCAAAGTAGCCGGTGGCCACCACCACAAAAGCCGCAGAAAGCGTTTCCTTCCCTCGGTGGCTTTGGGCACGAAGGAGAAACCGTTGTCCCCGTCTTTGGATGGCTCGAACGTGGCAGTAGGGGCGCACGCGCAGACCCGCCCTTTCCGCTACCCTCTGGAAATACCTAAGCGCTTCATGGCGGGTTGGCTTTGCTCTAGTGCACGCGAGCGGATACCCGCCAATTTCGATGTTTTTCGCCTCGGAAAAAAATACTATGTCGCGCGGAAATCGGCGAATGCTTTCTGCCACCGTGCCCTTGTCCACCAGCAGGGGCGAGATACCAGCCCTTTGCAGCTCCAGCGCAACCGCCAGGCCCACAGGGCCTGCGCCCACAATGATCACGTCCTCCACCCTTGCCAGCATAACCTCCTTGGCTTTCAGGGCCCAGGCGCCTGTTCACCGCCCTTGTCCCCAATTGACAACCCGCCTCCGGCGTTGCATACTCCCAGCGCCTGGTGGGCCCAGGTAGCTCAGTCGGTAGAGCGAGGGACTGAAAATCCCTGCGTCGGCGGTTCGATTCCGTCCCTGGGCACCACACCTTCCCTTATCTTTTTCGCGCAGACAGGCAGAGAGGGGATTTTCAGGACCTCGCTCTACGAGGGGGGCGCGGGGGGAAGCGAGCCCCGTAGGGGCGAGTATCCCCCCGGTCGAGGGTACGAGGGGCTTGTCGCCGGCTGTGTATGTGCCGGCGTTGGGCCCGCTGAGCGCGCAGGCCGGCGTAGCCGAGATGCCAAGGTAACTGGCTCACCTGGCCTCACGACGTTAGGAGCTGTTGGCGCCGCCGCTGCTCTTTGCTCCTGGCTGACGCCGGCGCCTGTGGCCTTGCTTGGCCCAAGTAGGGTTGTATGCGCGGCTGGTTCGCCGACGCCACTGCGCCGGCCTGTGCGGACTGGGCCAAGGCCAACGACGGAGAGGAACACTGGGGAAAGAGCTGGTGACGGTGACCGGCCACGGGTAGCTCCGGGGGGGGTTGCGGCTTGTGCACTTCCCGGGCCTGGGAGGGTCAGCACGTGGCCCTGGAAGGCTGCCGTAGGGGGTCAACTGGGCAACAAAGGGGAGCTGCGCCTTGCTCTGGAGCCCGTGCACTGACCCTTTGGGCCGGAGCACACCGCCCGTTGCTCCTAGGGTGCGCCGAAGAAAAGGGGGATGCTGCGGGCGCCGCCGGGGGTTTGCAGCACGACTTGTCCCAACAAGCTCAGCGGCTGCTGTTGGAAAAGGGCCTGAGCAGCGGCGCTCAAACTCACCAGGGGCACCTCTTGTTCCACCAGCACATCGCTGCGCTGCCGGGGCTTCAGCCGGAAACCAGGCCTGGTGGTGGCGAAAAGCTCCGCTTCGCCCGCGCGCAGGTGCGCCTCTAACTTCTGCACGGTGATGGAGAAGGACAAAGGGTTGTAGAAGGACAGCAGGGCTCGAAACCCCACGGTGGTGAGGGAGGGGTTCCAATCCAGCCGGTCCAGGCGAGCGTAAAGCTCGTAGGCTCGGCGCAGGGGCACGCTCACCCGGTCGGCGTCGCCCAGGTCCAGGGTCCCCTCAGCCACCACCACGGGCCGTCCACGCTCATCCCGCGCCTCAAAGCGCAGAGGGAGCGCGTTGGCGTCGAGGGCCAGCACGCCTTCGGGCACGCGAGCCAAGGAAAGACCGAAGCGCGCTTCGAAGCCGCCAGGCACGAGGGTGACATCCGGGGCGCCCTCCAGGGGCACGGCGAGGGAGCCAACGGCCAGGTGGTGGCTTGAAAGGGGTGCCAGCTTGCCCACTGGGCCCGCGGCTCGCAGCGAAACCTGAAGGTGGTCTGCGTCGGGCAGCGCAACCTCCAACTTGGCAATGGTGGCGGCTGGCACCTTCGCGGCGACTGCCAGCACCAGGGCGTAGCATGCCAGGCTCATGGGGTATCCGGGGCGCTGGCCAGCTCCCAGGCCAGCTGAGCCAGGGCTACCGCGCCCGCTTGCAGCTCCTGCGGGTCCACCTTGTCCAAGGTATCCGCGTGGGTGTGGTGGTAGTGAAAGTAGCGGCCGGGCTCCGGCACCAGGCCGATGAGGGGGACACCGTTGGCGGCCAAAGGGGAGATATCGGCACCGCCCCAGCCCGCGCGCACGGGCAAGCTGGTGGCTGCGAGCAGCGGCCAAAGCCAGGCCATCTTGGCTGGCGCGGCGTTGACACTCCAACCGGTGGGGGAAAACCCTCCCATGTCGCTTTCCACCGCTGCCACGTGCTTTTGCCCGCCGAAAGCCGCGGCGTACGCCTTCCCGCCGTTAAGACCGAATTCCTCGTTGGCAAAGAGCACTCCGCGAAGGGTACGTGGAGGTTTTTGGCCAGTGGTTTTCATCAGGCGCAGGGCCTCCAGCACGTGCACGCAGCCGGCAGCGTCGTCGTGCGCCCCTTGGCCCACGTCCCAGGAATCCAGGTGGGCCCCCAGGACCACCACTTCGTCCGGCTTGGTCACACCCGTAATCTCGCCGATCACGTTGTGAGCGGTCACCTTCCCCGAGTAACGGCAACCTAACTCCAGCCGTAGCCGCACGCTCACGCCTTGGGATACCAGGCGCTGGATCCAATCGGCATCTTCCTGAGAAATGGCCGCGGCCGGAATTTTGGGCTTTTCCTCATCGTAACGGAGCATGCCCGTGTGGGGGGTTGCTAGGCTGGCAGTGGCCAGAGAGCGCAGCAGCATGGCCACGGCGCCGAACTGGGCGGCGCGGGAGGCACCTTCAGCGCGGACCCTGGAGCCGCGTCCGTAGTCCTGAGGCTTGCTCATGGGGAAGGCGTAGAGCACGATGGCACCTTGTACCTGGGGTCCCACCTCTTCCAGGCTGCTCACCACCACTACCGGGGCTTCCACCCCGGGGGTGCCCACCGAGCCCCCCAGGGCCAAAACCGGCAAATCCCTGACCGTTGGGCTAAGCATGCGCAGCCGAGCCGAGCCCCGTTCCCAAACCGGCACCTCCACGGGCTGCAGCTGCACGTTCTCCAGGCCGTCCTGGCGCATGATTTGCGCCGCCCACTCCGCAGCGCGCGCGTAAGCCTCAGTCCAAGACAGGCGAGGGCCAATGCGGTCGCACAGGTAGGCCAAGCGCTGGTAGGCAACGTGCGGGTCAGAGCCCAGCTGTTTGAAGTCAGGCTTGCTTGGCTGGTTTTGCGGCCATGCCGCGACAGCAAAGCAAAGCAAGCTCAAAGCAGCAAAAGGCCGAAGGGCGGTGGTCATCCCCCCAATCCTCCTTTGCCGGGAGAGGCCGCTGGCAGCGTCCTCGTCCCCGCGTTCCTGTGGTACGCATGCTCCCCAACAAGGTTTACGTTGGCTCTTCGCTGGGCGGGGGGAACCACAGGTTGCGGCGCTGCAGTTCCTCCTCGGCCAACCGCACCCCTTGGCGAAACTGATCCCAAAGGTCAGGGGGGACGGTCACGCCCTTTTTGGTCGGCTTCAACTGACCGTCGGCGTCGGTGTAGTAGAGGCGTATGTCCACGTAGGTGCGCCCCTTGAAGGTGGCGAGGGAGACCTGCAGGGTTTCCTCCGCGTTGCGCGGAATGCTTGCAAGGACCTTCTGCTCGTCGGGCACGGCCAACCTCCTGCTGGCTAGTGTAACAAGGGCCGGCTCAGGCTATCCTTAAAGGCAGGAGGGAAGCGATGGCGAAGGCACATGTTTTGCGCCGGGAACAGGCCCTTTTACAGGCGGTGCCACAGGGCCATGGGGCGGCGATGGCGGTCCTGTTGGGCCCGGAGGCCGGTGTTCCCCATTTCATCACCCGCCGCTTTGTCCTACAGCCCGGCGGGCGCATTCCTGCCCACCGGCATAGCCAAGTTGAGCACGAACAAGTGGTTATTCGCGGGGAAATGGTACTCGGTTTGGACGGGGAAGAACACCACGTAAGGGCCGGAGACGCGATTTTCATTCCTGCCGGGTGCGCGCACTGGTACGAGAACCGTGGCACCGAGGCGGTGGAGTTTATTTGCGTGGTGCCAAAAACCGACGACTACGCTACCGAGTGGCTGGAAACCTCGGCGCCGGCGTCGGGCAAGCCTTAGTGGGCCTGTGCCAGCTGAGGAGCCAAGGGGGGTGCATGGAGCTTTCCTTTGCCAACACGCTTAGCCAAAGGCGAGAGCGCTTCCAACCGCTCACACCCGGACTGGTCCGCATGTATACCTGTGGGCCCACGGTTTACAATTACGTGCACATCGGCAACCTCCGGACCTTTCTCTTTGAGGACGTTCTGCGTCGTACCCTCAAAGTCGCCGGGTTCCAGGTCCGGCAGGTGATGAACCTGACAGACATCGACGACAAGACCATCCGAGGTGCCCAAGCCGAGGGCGTTAGCCTGCGGGAGTTTACCGACCGGTTTATTGAGGCTTTTTTCCAGGACATCGACACCCTCCGCTGCGAGCGGGCGGAGCACTACCCCCGAGCTACCGATTTCATCCCCCAGATGGTGGAGCTCATCGCCAAGCTGAAGGAGAAAGGCTACAGCTACCAGCTGGAGGGTTCCACGTATTTCCGCATTGCCTCCTTTCCGGGCTACGGCAAGCTATCCCGCATCGACCCCAGCCAAGTGAAAGCCGGCGCGCGGGTGGATGCGGACGAATACGAAAAGGAGGACGTGCGCGACTTCGTGCTGTGGAAGGCCGCGCGCCCCGGCGAGCCCTTCTGGCAAACGCCCTTTGGCCCGGGCCGGCCAGGTTGGCACCTGGAGTGCTCCACCATGGCTTTGGAGCTTCTGGGAGAGAGCTTGGACATTCACGCTGGCGGGGTGGACCTCATTTTTCCCCACCACGAAAACGAAATTGCTCAGTCAGAAGCGGCCACCGGTGAGCCGTTCGTTCGGCACTGGCTGCACTCGGAGCACCTCATCGTCGAGGGGCAGAAGATGGCCAAATCGTTGGGGAACGTATACACCCTACGCGATTTGCTCCAGCGAGGGCACGATCCTTTGGCGGTTCGGTACCTGCTCATTTCCGTGCCTTACCGTCAGAAGCTCAACTTCACCTTCGAGGCTCTCCAGGCGGCGGAGGCGGCGGTCTCGCGCATTGGCAACACCATTCGGCGCTTGCACTTTGCGCCGGCGGCCACCGGCGAAGGAAGCTTGCCGGTGGCTGCAGCTGAGGCGTTTCGAGCCGAGTTTCTGCTGGCGCTGGCTGACGACCTGAACACGGCCCGTGCTTTGGCCGCCTTGCACACCTTCCTCACAAAACTCAACCAAGCACTGGATGCTGGTGGGCTTTCCCAGGAGTCCATCACGGCCGTGAAGGCCTCCCTGCGCCTAGCCAACGGTGTGCTTGCCGTTTTCCCCGAGGTGACAGCCGAGGAAACCGACGCGGAGGTGGAGGCTCTGATTCAGCAACGCGCGCAGGCACGGGCGCGCAAAGATTTTGCCACTGCCGACGCCATCCGCAACCAGCTGGCGGCTAAGGGCATCGTGTTGGAGGACACGCCCCACGGCACCCTTTGGCGAAGGGTGGGGAAGGGCTAATGGCCGGCAGCCTCTTGGACGAGCTCTTGCTTCTCTGCCGGGCAGCGGCAGAAGCAGGCGAAGACTGGCGAGCTCGGCTGGAAAGGGAATGGCTTCCGCAGCTTTTAGCAGCGCGGGAGGGGCAGCTGCGCGCCGACCTTTTGGTCTGGACCGGCCGGGCTGCACCCAGCTCGGAGGCCTTGACCAAGGAAGTAATAGCAGCCTTGGCGGATGCCATGGCGGACGCAGGCTACGATTGAGCGCCCCGTCTTAGGGTCGCCGCTCCTCGAGGACTTCCTGTAAAAAGGCCAAGCAGGCCTCCCAAGCACGGCGGCTAGCCTCGGGTTGGTAGGCAGCGACCCGGTTCCCAGGTGGGTTTGCTGGGTTGGTAAAGCCGTGAACTGCCCCACCATAAGCCACCAGCTGCCACCAAGCCCCGCTCGTTTTCATTTCCTCGGCGAACGCGGCCACTTCTGTCCAGGGCACGGCCGAATCATCAGCTCCGTGTAGCACCAGCACCCTGGCCTGCACCTTCCCGGGCTCTGCTGGCATGGTGGTCCCCAAACCGCCATGGAAGCTCACCACACCACGGAGGGCGGCGCCGCTTCGCGCCAACTCCAAAACCCCCGTTCCGCCAAAGCAAAAGCCGACTGCTGCGAGCTTCCGGCTATCCACTTTGGGGTGGCGTGCCAGCACCTCCAGCGCCGCCAACAACCGCTTGCGGAAGAGACCTGGATCGCTTTTGAAGGTGCTCGCCAAGCTCCGAGCTTCCCCCGGCTCCTGGGCCACCCGGTGGTTGCCGTAAACGTCGGCAGCAAAGGCTACAAAACCCTCCTGGGCCAGTTTTTTGGCCTGCTCGTCGGCAAAAGCCACCCGCCCCCACCACTCGTGCACCACCAGCACTCCCGGGCGCCTCCCTGTGAGCGCCTCGTCGTAGGCGAGCAAGCCCACCATTTCCACCTCCCCCTCGCGGTAGCGAACCTCTTGGGTAACTATGCCCGCCTGCAGGCTGCTGGCTGAAGCGGTCACTAAGGCCAGAGATAAAAGCACTCGCATGGGCGCATCTCCCCACTTGGATAACCGTTGTGGAGAGGAAAAGCTTTCCCAAGGGTGGTATCTTGTGCAGCCGTACGGGAGGTCCTGTGGGTCGCAGTTTCTACATCACCACACCAATTTATTACGTCAACGACTTACCACATATTGGCCACATGTATACCACGGTTGTGGCCGATTGCCTCGCCCGTTACAAGCGCTTGCGCGGGTACGAGGTGTTTTTCCTCACGGGCACCGACGAGCACGGGCAGAAAATTGCCAAGACCGCACGGCAACAAGGCGTCGAGCCCAAGGCCCTCGCCGACCAGGTGGTGGTTCGCTATCACGAGCTCTGGCGAAAACTTAATATTTCCCACAACGATTTCATCCGCACCACCGAGGAGCGCCACAAGGCGGGTGTACGCGAGCTGATCCACCGCATGACTGCGGCAGGTGATATTTACACGGCGAGCTACGAAGGCTGGTACTGCGCGGGCTGCGAGGCCTTCTACCCCGAAACCCAGCTCATCGACGGGCGTTGCCCGGATTTTGGCCACCCGGTGGAGCGATTGGCGGAGGAGTCCTACTTTTTCCGGCTTTCTGGATACCAGGAAAAGCTGCTCGCGTTCTACCGGGAAAACCCAGATTTCGTCAGGCCTGCCTCACGATTTAACGAAGTGGTTCGTTTTGTCGAAAGCGGGTTGAAGGACCTTTCCATTTCCCGCGTTTCCCTTCGTTGGGGGATCCCATGGCCTGACGATCCTGCCCACGTGGTCTACGTGTGGGTTGACGCCTTGACTAACTACATTTCCGCCTTGGGCTTTGGCAGCGAAAACTTGGACCTTTACAACAAATTCTGGCCAGCCGATCTACATCTTGTGGGCAAAGATATCCTGCGTTTTCATTGCGTTTATTGGCCAGCATTTCTCATGTCAGCAGGTCTTCCACTGCCCAAGCAAGTTTTTGGTCATGGTTGGTGGCTGAAGGACGAAAAGAAAATGTCAAAGAGCTTGGGTAATGTGGTGCGGCCCGATTACCTTATTGAGCAGTTTGGCGCCGACCCATTACGCTACTTTTTCCTACGGGAGATGACCTTCGGGCAAGATGCCAGCTTCTCCGACGAGGGGTTTTTGGCGCGTTACAACGCCGATTTGGCCAACGGTCTGGGCAACACCTTCGCTCGGGTGCTGGCCATGACGCGTCGGTACTTTGACCATCACACGCCGCCCGAAGCGTGCGGGGAAAACGTGATGCGGGCCAAGGCCGAAGAAGTCATCGGGCGCTACCTGCAAGCCATGGACACTTACGAGTTTCATCGGGCTTTGGAAGCCGTCTTGGAGCTGCTGGCAGCGGTGGACGGTTACGTTACGGAAAAGGCACCATGGACGGAATACAAACAAGCCGGCGTCTCGCCGCGCCTATGTCGCATCATGTACAACTGCTTGGAAAGCCTGCGTTTGGCCGCGGTCATGCTCACACCCGTGATGCCGCACACGGCAGATCGAATCTTGGCTGCCCTGGGGTGCGATACTTCCGCCCGGGTGCAGCTGGTGTGGGGTATGCTGCCCGTAAGGCAACCCCTCGGGGCGGAGGAAGGGCCCTTGTTTCCCAGGGCCGACGAAAAGACGTTTTTTGCGGAGGTAGCCTTGAGCCAAGAAACAGCAGCGGAGAAAAAGGAAGGGCACGAAACCCAGCTGTTGAGCATTGAGGAGTTTGCGCGGGTCCGGTTGGTGGCCGGGAAGGTGTTGGCAGCCGAGCGGGTACCCAAGTCGAACAAGCTCATCCGCTTACAGGTGGACCTGGGTGAGAGCAGCCCTCGACAAATCGTGGCTGGCATCGGCACTGCGTATCAGCCTGAGGAGCTTGTGGGGAGGACCATCGTAGTGGTGGCCAACTTGAAGCCGGCCAAGCTCATGGGGGTGGAATCGGCGGGCATGCTTTTGGCAGCGACGCTACCCGACGGCTCGCCCGTACTGCTAACTACCGAACGCGATGTGCCTCCGGGCTCTGGGGTAAGGTAAGGTTGATCGTCAAGCTGGCCTACGGCCGGGGAACGATCGCCTGCGACGTGCGCGGCCTGGCGGTAGCGGAGCTAAAGCCGCGCAAACCAAAGCGGCTTGAACCCCCTTCCGCATTGGTGACCGCCGCTTTGCAGAACCCTGTGGGAAGCATGCGGCTGGCTGGCATGGCTTCCGGCCGCGGCGGGGCGGTGATTCTAGTCCCCGACACCACCCGCAAGGCGGCCCTCCCTCTGGTTTTGCCGGCCCTGTTAACGGAGCTAGCTCAGGCGGGGATACCGCCCGAAAGGGTGACGGTGCTGGTGGCCTGCGGCACGCACCCACCATCCCCGGCTGACGCCTTGCGCGAGCACCTGGGGCCGCTACCCGCGGGGGTGCGGGTGGTACAGCATGACGCCCGCGATCCTGGGCAGCTGGTGCAGGTGGGGCAGCTACCGGACGGGACCCCTGTGCGACTGAACCGGCTTGCCGCGGAAGCACCCTTGCTGGTGAGCGTGTTTTCCGTTCAGCACCACTACTTTGCCGGTTTTGGCGGCGGGCCAAAAATGATCTTTCCTGGAGTGGCCGGCTACGAGGAGGTCCAGCGTAACCATAGCCGGGTGCTGGACCTGTTGTGCGAGCCGCCTCGTTTGCACCCCCGTTGCCAGCCGGGAGTGTTGGAGGGAAACCCCGTAGCTGAGGAGATTGCCGCCGCCGCGGCTCTTCGGCCAGCGGACTGGGCGGTGGGTTTGGTCTTGCATGGGAGGGGTGAGCCCTTTTGGGTGGGTGCCGGCGAACCGCAGGGGGTGTGGCGAGAGGCCATCGCGTGTGTGCGGGAGCATTTCGAGGTGGCTGCCGGACCCTTTCGCAAGATCCTGGTGAGCGCCGGTGGCTATCCCACCGACGCCACCCTCATCCAGGCGCACAAAGCCATGGAGGCGGCTGGTCGCTTTTTGGCGGAAGGGGGCGAGATGGTGGTGGTGGCTGAGCTTTCCCAGGGGGCGGGATCTCCGGCCATGGAGCCCTTCCTCGCCCAACCGGAGCCGGAAGCTTTGGTCGCGCGGTTGCGCCGGGAATACGTCCAGTACGGCCACACGACCTGGCGCTTGGTAGACAAGGCCAGGCGCTTTCGCCTGTGGCTTTTCAGCCAGTTGGACGAGCGCGTTGTGCGGCGGTTGGGCATGCACCCGGTAGCGCACCCACAGCAGGTGCTGGACCGGTGGCGCGACGAGGACGGTCGGGACACGGTGGCTTTGATGGTTTCTGAGCTGGTCTATCCCCGGGTCGGCCAGAATGACAACACTGGCGCGCCGAGGTCTTGATTTGTCAGGCTTTTGCGTGTACCTTCCGCACGCCTCGCGCGCGGCGAGAGCATGATGGATTGGAGGCCCCAATGCCTAACAGTATGGTTCCCACGAGGCTTTTCTTTACCCGTGGCGTTGGCAGCCACAGGGAAAAGCTGCAATCCTTCGAGTTGGCCCTGCGGGATGCGGGAATTGCTGCCCTCAACCTGGTTTCGGTCTCCTCCATTTACCCGCCAGGGTGCAAGATCATTTCGCGGCGCAAGGGCGAGGCGCTGCTGGAGCCAGGGCAAATTGCCTTTGTGGTTATGTCACGGGCCGAATCTAACGAGCCGCACCGCATGATTGCTGCCTCGGTGGGGGTGGCGGTGCCGCGGGACAAGCGCATGTACGGCTACCTCTCGGAGCACCACGCGTTCGGCCAAACAGGAAAGGAGGCGGGGGACTACGCTGAGGACTTGGCTGCTTCCATGCTTGCTTCCACTCTGGGTGTGGAGTTCAACGAGGACCAGTCCTGGGACGAAAAGCGGCAGATTTGGCGCATTTCCGGCAAGATCGTGGTTACCCGAAACATCACCCAGTCAGCGGTGGTCAAGCCCGATGGCAAGTGGACCACGGTGATTGCGGCCGCAGTGCTGCTTTTCGATTAGGCCATGGGCGAGGAACGTTACGCGCCCTATTTGAGCTTTCTGGGTCTGCCGCCTGAGCTTCGGACCCAGCAAGGGCCGAAGGTCGGTATCTTACCGATTCCCTACGACCTCACCACGTCCTATCAGCCAGGGGCGAGACGGGGTCCGCTGGCGCTTTTAGAGGCCTCCACCCACTTGGAAACCTACGACGAGGAACTGGGTCTGGACCTCAGCCAAAAGGTGCAGCTAGAAACGATGGCGCCGATAGTGCCGCACACCGAGGGCCCGGCAGCCACCATGGTGCGCATCCAAGCAGCAGCGGAAGAAACTCTGGCCCAGGGCTACTTCCTGGTAGGCCTGGGAGGCGAGCACTCAATAACGGCCCCTTTGGTGCGGGCGCTAGCTCGGCGGCACCCCCAGATGGGCGTGCTCCAACTGGACGCCCACGCCGACCTGCGGGTAAGTTTCGAGGGCTCGCCCCACAACCACGCGTGTGTGATGCACCGTGTGCTGGAAATGGGCTTGCCCATCGTGCAGGTGGGGGTTCGTTCCTTGACGGAGGAGGAGCATCAGCTGATCCGGCAGGGGAGGGTGGCGACCATTTTTGCCTCCGAGGCGGTGGAGGCCCCCGTTTCCGACTTGGCGTCTCGCCTGCTCCAGGCTTTGCCGTCCGAAGTCTACGTTACCGTGGACCTGGACGCCTTTGACCCCGCCATCATGCCAGCCACCGGCACGCCCGAACCGGGCGGTCTCTCCTGGTACCGTGCCCTGGCCATTCTGCGGGCAGTGGCTCAGGCGAAGCAGGTAGTGGGCTTTGACGTGGTGGAGCTGTCGCCCATCCCCGGCCTGGTAGCACCGGATTACCTGGCCGCCAAGTTGGTCTACAAGCTTTTGGGTTACGTGTTCTGTCGCGCTGTCGGCTGAATCTTGCCGCACCAGGGCGAGCTCCTTTACAGGTTTTCCAACCCCTGCTAGCCTTATACCCAAAGCCCAGCGGGCGCTGACCCGTGTTGAGGCGAAAGGAAGGTTTTTATGGTGGCAGCGCAAGCGCATCCCGTAGACCGCATCGAGTTAGGCGGCATCGTCACCATCCGTGATTTGCTGATCGAGGAACAAAGCCGTGGACGCAGGGTCTTTCGCCTGGAGTCGGGAGACCCTTCCTTTCCCTTGCCTGAACACGTGGCGGAAGCCCTCATTCGTGCCGTGCGGGACGGGCACACCCATTACACCGCCGGGGCGGGTATCGCCCCGTTGCGGCAGGCCATTTACGAGAAGCTAGTGCGGGAAAACCGCATTCCCTTGGCCGGCCCTGACCAGGTGCTGGTGACCAACGGCGCGATGCACGCCCTTTACGTTGCCTTTCGTGCCTTGCTGGATGCGGGCGATGAGGTGGTTATGCCCGACCCCACCTGGACGGAAACAGCTGACAACGTGCATTTGGCTGGAGGCAGAGCTGTGCGCGTGCCTTTGGTGCCTCCCACCTACTGCTACACCGCCGACCTCATTGCTCCCTACCTTTCCCCGCGCACCAAGGCCATCGTCATCAACTCGCCCCACAACCCCACGGGTACGGTGGCCAGTCGCGCGGACATCGAGGGCATCGTGCGCTTAGCTGCCTCCCGTGGGTTATGGATCGTCTCCGACGAGGCCTACGAGCACGTGCTGTTTGATGGCTACTGCCACGTAAGCCCCGGCAGTTTGGGCTACGAGCGGGTACTTTCCATCTTCAGCTTTTCCAAGAGCTACGCTATGAGCGGCCTCCGCCTGGGCTATTTGGCGGTGATCGACGAGCTGCTTCTCCAGCGCATGACTAAGCTCTTGCGTTGCACCATCAACGGGGTCAACGCGGCTACGCAGTGGGCGGGGGTGGCAGCCCTCACTGGCCCGCAGGAGCCTACACGGCGCATGGTGGAGGAGTACCAAAAGCGACGCGACCTGCTTTGGCAGGGCTTGCAGGGCTGCCGGCTGCTGCAGCCGGTAAAGCCGCAAGGAGCCTTTTACCTTTGGGCGCGTATTCAGCCGGACTGGCGTGACGGACAAGGGCGGCACAGCGGCTGGGCGATGACCGAGGAGCTTATCCGCCAGCTGGGGGTGGGCAGCGCACCAGGGGAGGTTTTCGGCCCCGCGTCCGCTGGCCATATCCGCTTCGCCTTTGCCTGTTCCACGGAACAGGTGGCCCAGGCCGCTCAGCTGCTTTCCCAATACCTAGGGGGAAAAACAGCGGCCGCGGAGCCATAGCCGGTCCGCCAGGAAACCTGGCCTCTCAGGGTCGGCTGCCACCCAACAAGACCTCTCGGAAAAAGCCGACGATAGCTTCGGTGACCTCTTGGCGGCTGGGCTCGGGAGTGCCGCCTTCGGGGTGCAAACCGTGGCCAGCGTTGCGCACCACCAGCAGTTGGGCGGGCACGCCCGCGGCCTGGAGTGCGGCCACCATGACCTCCGACTGGGACAAGGGCACGAGGACATCCTGGTCGCCGTGGACGAAGAAAAAGGGCGGGTCATCGGGCGTCACGTAGGTGATGGGGCTGGCGAGGAGCCGGTCAAAGCCAGCGAAAACCTTCTCTTGGCCGTCGTAGCCGCCGGCGAAGGGGACGCTGAAATCCGTGGGGCCGTAAAGGCTCACCACCGCCTGCACCCGGCTGGAGTACTCGGTGTAGGCGCCGATGGCAAAACCCGCGGCGGGGTCACTGGTCCCCAGCAGAGAGGCGAGATGGCCGCCGGCGCTGGTGCCCCACGCGCCAATGCGGCTGGGGTCCAGGTTGAGCTGCGTTGCGTTGGCCCGCAGGAAACGCACGGCACACGCCACGTCCTCGATTTGCGCGGGGAAGGGATACTGCGGAGCCAGGCGGTAGTCCACCGCCGCCACCAGAAAACCTCCCTGCTGCAGGGCGTCAATTTCCCTGGTGCCTGAAGGGTCCTGTTTGCTGCCCGAGGTCCAGCCGCCGCCGTGGACGAAGATCGCCGCAGGCCACGGCCCTGGCGTCTGCGGGTAGTACAGGTCAAGGCGTTGTGGCACCCCGCCGTTGGTGCAGTAGGTAACGTCCTTCTCCACCGTGCCCAACTTCCCCTGGTCGAAGGCGTGGGCGCTGTTGTAGGCCATGGCCACGATGTCCTCGGAGGTTACCACGCTGAGGTTGGCCGAGGCGTAGGCCACCAGTTCCTCGTAGGCAGCCCAAATGGCTTCCTGCTCCGTGGCGGGCCGGGGCTGGGATGGGTCCGGGGCGTTGAGGTTCCAAGGTGGGGGGAGAGGGGCGCCGCGCTGGCCGCCCACTATTTCGAAGTAAATCGAGCTCCAGCCCTCGGGACCGCGGAAGGCGAAGTTGTTTTCGTGAATGAGGGCGGTGACAAAGGGTGGACGCGAGGGGGAGGAAGCCTCCCACCGGGCCAATTCGCTTTCAAGGATGTTTTTCGGGCGAAAGCGTTCCGCATCGGCCCGGCTCATGCGGTTCCACCAGAAGTCCTCACTGCCATCCACCGCGGTGGTTCGGGTAACGGAGAAATCGCTGGGGCGAATGAGGAGGCTGTAAACGTATTCAAAGGGTTGGTCGGCGTCGGTGCCGCTTTCGTGGTACGTAACTGTCATCCGCGCCCCCAAATCCCGAAGGACCTGCCAAGCCGCTTCCCTGATGGTCGGGTCCTCGGTGGGTACCGAGGCCACCACCGGCAGCCGGCCGAAAGTCTGAGCCACGTAGCGGTACCCACCCACCTGCGAGGGGTCCAGCTCGCCGGTGTCCAGTTTTAAGGCGAAGGTTTCGTAGGCCAGGAGGGTTCGGTAGAGGCTGGCCCAGTCCAGTCCCTGGAGGGGCGCATGGAACCCGCTTGCGGCCGGATGGGGAGGCCGAACGTGGTAGGAAATGGTCATGGTGGAGTTCTTCACGCGCTGGATTACTTCCGGGTACTTTTCTGCCAGAACCCGAGTTATTTCCGGGGTGAAGTAGAAGTCTCCCCGCACACCGTAACGTTCGAACAGGTCTACCAGGCGAAGCAGGGTGGCCGCGCTCTCGTCGGGGTGGGTCCAATCGTGCACGTTCACAGCGAAGGTGATGTAGCCTCGCTGGCCCAAGGGCTCGCCGGAAGCGGGTACCAGGCGGCGCCGGGGCTGACGGAACGGTTGGGGTTGGGAACCACCGTCATCGCGTGCCGTCGCCTCCCACTGCCGGTAGGCTTCCGCCATCTGGCTGAGGGTGGCCCAACGCACCTTGCCTTCCCGCACCAGGGGGTCCACCTGCTCGCTGAGGAACCGCTCAATGAGCTCAAACGGGTTGGCGGCGTCACCGCGAAACTCGCCGGGGTGAACGGTAAAATGAAACACGTTAACCCGGTCCGGGCTGGCAGCGGCCACCGAGGCTTGCAACGCTTCAGCAAGGAGGCGGAAAAAACCCTCGGGGTCCGAGTTGCGTCCCGACGACGCGAGGTCTTCAAGTGGGTATTGTCCCTCCGGCAAGAAAACCACCGGTCCCTGGGGGTCGTGGGCGAGGAAGGCTGAAAAGTCGGAACCGTCCGTGCCCCCGCTGGGACGCCAGGGATGCAGGCCAAGCAGCTCTGAGGGGGTGGATTGCGACCTGGGGTTCTTCCAGTCGCTTTGCACCGAAAGCCCGGCACAGGACGCCGCCTGGTAAATGCGCGGGTAAAGGTTGCCTCCACTCCAGTAACTGATCGAGCCGACGCCCGAAGCCTGGGTGATCAAGGCCATTTCTTGTTTCATGACCTGGCACCATTGGTCGGGCTCCAGCGAAGAGGAATTCGGGCCCAGGTGGGCGTCCTCGTGGAAGTGCAGGGCGATTTCGTGGCCGCGGCTCGCCAGTTGGGCCAAGGTTGGATCGGCTGAACTAATGGCGGCAACGGTAAATGGGGATTGGGCCTGAACGGTCATGCGTCCACCGTGCCGCTCCACCATGGTTGCCACCGCCAGGATGTCCTCCACGTGACGTTGGAAAAATTCAGGGTTTTGGTAGTCGCCGGAACCGCTGCGGTAGCCCTGGGCGGTTGTGCCCAAGGGCTCGATATGCATGCCGATGGTGAACAACAACACCGGAAGAGAGGGCTCCGATTGGCCGGTTAGCCGCGTTGCGGGAAGGAAAAGCAGCACCGCCAGCAAAGCCCACCCCGCTGCGTTTGCTCGGATCCGATTGGCTTGAGTCATGTTTCAGCTCTCCTCTTGGTTGAAAAGACGACTGTTGGGAGTAAAGGTTGACAGGGTCGTGCCCGGCCCCGAAAGGTTGAGTTTGGCTTTGCCCTCATGTAGCCTCACCGCTCGTATGTTTGGCGCTGGCTGTTGGGTGCCGCAGGAGCTTAGGCCAGGGTGGTTAGCCCTGGCTGACGGATCGCTTTTTCCCGGCTGGGTGCTGGGGGCAGACCAGGCCATCGGCGAGGTGGTCTTCAACACCTCCCTTTTCGGCTACCAGGAGATGCTCACCGACCCCTCGTACCGGGGCCAAATCCTGGTGCTCACTGCCCCGCACGTGGGGGTGGTGGGGACCAACCGCCATGACGCGGAGAGCGGGGCGGTGTGGGCAGCGGCCCTGGTGGTGCAGGACCTGGAGCAGCAGCCGTCTAACTGGCGAGCGGAGCAAGACCTGACGGCTTTTCTGGCGGAGGGAGGGGTGCCTATCGGTGTCGGTTTCGATACTCGTGCCATCGTGTTGCACCTGCGCCGGTTCGGTGCCCTTCCAGGAGCTTTGGTAGCTACCAATGACCAGGAAGAGGCACGGCGGTTGGCGCGTGAGGCTCTGCCCACCGACGGGCTGGACCTCACGGAGGAGGTGGCCAGGGGCGAGCCCCTTTCCTGGAGCGAGCCTCCCTGGCAAGGCCCGATGCCCTCCGGGCGGTTGAGGGTTGGGGTCTTGGACTTTGGCGTCAAGCACTCCATCCTGCGGCAGCTCGTCGCCGCTGGTGCGGAGGTAACGGTCTTGCCTGGGCGTTTTGAAGCGGAGGCGATAGAGGAGCTGGGGTTTGACGGGCTGGTGGTTTCCAACGGCCCTGGCGATCCGGCCGCCGTGGGGTCGGGCGTGAGCACATTGCGGGAGCTGTTGGGCACGTTACCCCTGCTGGGAATCTGCTTGGGCCATCAGCTTCTCGCCTTGGCTTTGGGAGGGAAGACCTACAAGCTTCCCTTCGGGCACCACGGCGCCAATCACCCGGTTCGCTGCCTGGATACGGGGGAGGTTTGGATCACCTCCCAGAATCATAACTACGCGGTGGATGCCGACTCCCTCCCAGCCTACGCGCAGCTTTCCATGGTCAACCTCACGGACGGTTCGGTGGAGGGTCTGGTGGTGCCGTCTTTACTAGCCGAGGGCGTCCAGTTCCATCCTGAGGCGGGCCCGGGCCCGCACGACGCGCTGCCGATCTTTTCCCGCTTTATGGAGCGCTGCTGGCAGCATCGCAGGGAGAGGGAAGGTGCTTAGGCGGCCTTCGGTAGAAAGCGTTCTGGTTATCGGGGCAGGGCCCATTCGCATTGGACAGGCCTGCGAGTTTGACTACTCCGGGGTGCAAGGCGTCAAGGCCCTCAAGGAGGAAGGCCTGCGGGTGGTCCTGGTGAACTCTAACCCCGCTACCATCATGACTGACCCGGAGAGGGCCGATGCCACCTACGTGGAACCCATAACCCCGGAGGTGGTAGGTGCCATTTTGGAAAAGGAACGTTGCGACGCGCTCTTGCCCACGCTGGGCGGACAAACGGCCCTCAACGTGGCGGTAGCCCTGGCAAGGAACGGAACGTTGGAGCGTTTGGGCGTGCGGATGCTGGGCGTGAGCTTGCAGGCCATTGAAACGGCCGAGGATCGCGAGCGCTTCCGGGAAGCCATGCGGCGAGCTGGCCTGCCTGTGCTGCCTTCGGTGACGGTGCGTTCGACCGCGGAGGGAGAGAAGGCATTGGAGCAGGTGGGACTGCCGGCTATCCTCAGGCCTTCCTTCACCCTGGGTGGCCAGGGGGCAGCGGTAGTTTACAACCGGGAGGAGGTCGCCCCGGCCTTACAACGGGCTCTCCAGCTCTCCCCGGTCCACGAGGTGTTGGTGGAGCGGTCGGTGGAAGGGTGGAAAGAGTTCGAGCTGGAGGTGGTGCGCGACTGGGCAGACACGGTGGTGGTGGTCTGCTCCATCGAAAACTTGGACGCCATGGGGGTGCACACCGGCGATTCCATCACCGTGGCTCCTGCGCTCACCCTTACCGACAAGGAGTACCAGCGCCTGCGCGACGCAGCGGCTACCTGCTTGCGTACGGTGGGGGTGGAAACGGGCGGCGCCAACGTGCAGTTTGCCGTGGATCCGGCTACCGGGCAATGGGCCATTATCGAGATGAACCCAAGGGTTTCGCGTTCCTCCGCCTTGGCCTCCAAAGCCACGGGCTTTCCCATTGCTCGCGTGGCCGCCAAGCTGGCTCTAGGCTACCGCTTGGACGAGCTCACCAACGACGTTACCGGGACGACCCCGGCGGCCTTTGAACCAGCCCTGGACTACGTGGTGGTCAAGATACCCCGTTTTGCCTTCGAAAAGTTCCCCGGCGTGCCCGACGCCTTGGGCAGCTCGATGAAGTCCGTAGGCGAGGTTATGGCCATCGGACGATGTTTCGAAGAAGCCCTGCTCAAAGCTGTGCGCTCGCTGGAGCGTGAGGTGGACGGTCTTTTGCCACCATCAACCGTGGGCGATTTGGACGACGCGGGCCTCGCCGCTCGGCTGGGCACCCCCAATCCGGATCGGCTTTGGGCGGTGGCTGAGGCTTTCCGTCGAGGACGAAGCCTCGAGGAGGTAGGTCAGCTTACCCGATGGGACCCTTTCTTCCTCCGCCGCATCGCCCGCCTTGTGGCGGCGGAGCGAGAGTTCGGCCCGGCTCTCTTGCAGGAAAGGGACGCCCTGCGGAGGGCAAAGAGCCTGGGCTTTGCCGACAGCGCGCTGGCGCGCCTGGGCGGTGTGTCGGAGGCGGCGGTACGCCAGGCGCGCGAGCGCCTGGGGGTGGAGCGCGTATTCCGGCGTGTGGACACCTGTGCCGGTGAGTTCGCCGCCTCCACACCCTACTTCTATGGCAGCTTCGGCCAACTGGACGAGCTCGAGGAGACCGGTCGACCCTGCGCTGTCATTTTGGGCTCGGGTCCCGTACGCATCGGCCAAGGGATCGAATTCGACGCGTGTTGTGTGCACGGGGTAGCTGGGCTGCGCGCCGAGGGCCTGGAGGCGGTGATGCTCAACTGCAACCCGGAAACCGTTTCCACCGACTGGGACACCTCCGACCGTCTGTTCTTTGAGCCCCTGCACTTGGAGGATGTGCTGGCGGTTTGCCAGCGGTTGCGGCCCCGAGGTGTGCTCATGCAGTTCGGGGGGCAAACGCCGCTGAAGTTGGCGGCTGCACTGCAGGCCCACGGGGTTAAGATCCTTGGCACCTCTCCGGAGGCCATCCACCTGGCGGAGGACCGCCAAAGCTTCCGCCAGCTGGTGAGCAAGGTGGGTCTCCGGCAGCCGGAGGGCGAGACCGTGAGCTCGCTGCGGGAGGCACTTCGCGCTGCTGAGGGCCTGGGATACCCGGTGCTGGTTCGTCCCTCCTACGTTCTTGGCGGGCGGGGCATGCAGGTGGTTTACAGCGGACGGGAGCTGGCTGAGTACTGGCAGCGAACGCTACCTTCCGATCCCGAACATCCCGTGCTGCTGGACCGCTTCCTGGAGCGAGCGGTGGAGCTGGATGTGGACCTGCTGGCAGATGGGCGCCAGGTGCTGATTTGTGGTGTCCTGGAGCACGTGGAGGAAACGGGCGTGCACTCGGGCGATTCCTCGTGCGTGCTGGGTACACCGTCACTGTCCCTGGAGCTGGCTGCGGAGGTGCGTCGGGTGGCGCGGCTTTTGGCTTTGGAATTGGGAGTGGTGGGCCTGTGTAACCTTCAGCTGGCGGTGAAGGACGGTGAGGTTTGGGTGCTGGAGGCCAACCCACGGGCGTCCCGCACCGTGCCCTTCGTCTCCAAGGCCACGGGGGTTGCCTGGGCCGCGCTCGCCGCCAGGGTGTGCTGTGGCGCCCAGCTCAAGGATCTCGGTGTCAAAGATGGGCAGCCCCTGGGGGTGGCGGTCAAGATGCCGGTGTTCCCCTTCGATCGTTTCCCCGGAGCTGATCCAATGCTGGGGCCGGAGATGCGCTCCACCGGGGAGGTGATGGGCCTTGGGAGCTCCTTTGGGGAGGCCTTCGCCAAGGCTGCTTTGGCTGCGGGGATGGAGCTTCCCAGGGGTGGTCAGGTTTTTCTCTCCTTGGCCGAGCCTGACAAGGCGCGCGCGAAGGCTTTGGCATCGCGGTTCCACGAGCTAGGCTTCGGTCTTTTGGCCACTCGGGGTACGGCCGCGGTGCTCCGCGAGGCGGGGTTTACCGTCCGTACCGTAAACAAGGTTTCGGAGGGGCGCCCACACGCGGTGGACCTGATGGTCAACGGCGAGATCCAGCTGGTGGTGAATACCGCCGCGGGAGGCCTGGCTCACTCGGACGGCCGTCTTATCCGGCGGGGTGCCTTGGAATACCGCATTCCCTACGCGGCCACGGTCCCGGGTGCCTTTGCTCTAGCTGAAGCCATCGCCTGCCGGCAGCTGCGCTGGGCTCCCCTGCAGGCCTGGATGGCTGGGTCCGGGGCTTTCCTTTCCTGAGAAAATGCGCTAAACTCCCTCCGCTTCCCGGAAAGGATGGAAGCGGGCAAAAAGGAGCAAAGGATGACAGCAAAACTGGAACATGAGTGGGAGTTGCAACTGCCGGCATCCACCGCCGCCGAGCTTTTGGCTGGGCTAGCTGCTCGGGACCGCATTTTTGGGCAAAACGTCACGCTGGAACCGGAGGACGATCCAAAGAGGGCGGTGGAGGCGTGGCTCGGCTCAACCGATATGCTGGAGGGCAAGGTTTATCGTTTGGGGGTCTACGCCGATATGGAGGGACCGGAAGAGTACCTTGAGGCGGCGCGCGACGCCCTCATAGATCTGGTGGACGAGCAGGTGGCCCAAGGCAAGGAAGATGCCCAGAACGCCACGCTTTTGGATCGCAAGGTCGAAGGTGAGATTTCCTTCGAACGCATCAGCGAAGAACAAGAAACCCCGCAGCTGATCCTGCCCGAGTGGCTGGCGCCGGAGGATGCGGACCTTCCTTGGGGGTTCCGCCCTGTGACCCGCCAGGGCGAGCCCTGGCCCAGTGCGAAGGTGCTCGCCGCCCACGAGCGGCTGGTGGTCGTACCGTTCAAGGGCGAGTACCTCCTTTACGCCTTGCCCCCTTTGGAGTAGCTCCGCGAGGCCACTTGGGCGGGGCGGCGGGCAGGCACTCTCGCAGGCACACCAGCCTCCCGACAAAAAATGGTGCCGGAGGCGGGATTCGAACCCGCACGCCCGCGAGGGCAGGGGATTTTAAGTCCCCGGCGTCTGCCGTTCCGCCACTCCGGCCACGGGGCGCAAGTGTAACCCATTTCCCAAAGGGGGGACCGAAAAGGGTTAGAAGGAGCTGGGCGGGGTCTTAACCCCTAACAAAGGCAGCGATCTCGGCCACTTGGCGCAGCGTTTCCGCTGCTGGACCGCTCACCACCTCCACGCTCCCGCCCGCATCCAGCACCCGATGGCTGATGCGGTTGGTGAAGTCTTTGACCCGGTGGAGCGTGTTTCCGCAATGGGGGCAAGTTTTTTCTGCCAGGGTAAACAGCCCATGGCATGCGCTGCACTCCTGCCCGTCCAGCTGCGCGCCGCGAACGTAAACCAGCTTCCACACCCTCTTCTCGTTTACCGCCTCCAGGGTGGGTGGCAAGCCGGCCACCGCTTTTCCACCTTTGCGCACCTCCCGCAGCAGCTCACGCACCACCTCCAGCTCGGCCACTCGCTCCAGGCGCTCCTGGACCTCGGAAGTGCGCCGTAGGATCTCCTCGTTGGTTGCAGCCACGGGGATGGGGAGGATTTCCACCAGGCGGCCCTGCAACCGCTTGGGCAAAGCCCGCGCAAGGGCGTTGGCCAGCTCGTTGTTGCCTCCAAAAACCAGCCGGTCCACTTCCAGCTCGTCCACCAGGCGGGAAAGTTCCCTGGCCACGCTCCGCACATGGGCGGAGACGGCCTCGTCGTGGTGGCGCTCTAACCGCGATTGAGAGCGAATCTTGTCTGCGGGAGGAGTTTCCGGCCGCGGCGGAGCTAAGGCGATAACGTCCTTGTGCTCCTCCACCTCGCCCAAAAAAACGGTGAAAAACCTCGCCTTTTGCGAGTCCAGCAGCACCACGGCAAAGCGCTCATGGTCGTCCAGGGCTTCCAGCAAGGGACGCAGCACGGCCCCGTGAGTCCAGTAAACGGCTGGTGGCAGGGAGAGCTTGAGCACGTGGCGGAAGGTAAAGCCCAAGCGCCGATGGCGAAACAGTACCAGTGTCTTGCCGGTGGGTTCCACGCGCTTGACGATCTCTTCCACCTCCTCGGCCGTTTTTGCCAGCTCCTCGTCGCCCGGGTACTGCGCCATGAGCTGCTTCAACAGGTCATGCAGCTGGGTTTCGAAACCTCGTTTGCGGTTAGCCGGCTTGGACTGATCCACCTCCAAAAACACCGTGAGGGTATTGCCCGGGGCTTGGGAAAGCTGTTGCAGCTGCTCAATATCCCTGTGGCGAATCATGGTTTCCTCCCTCTTCCCTCAGTATAGGCCCGCCCACAAGGCGCTGAAGGTGAGCCAGGAGAATGCCGCAGGCCACCGCCACGTTGAGCGATTCCACCTGCCAACGGAGGGGAATGGTGACACGCCGCCGCACTTGGGCAGCGATGGCTGGCGCCAAGCCCTGCCCCTCGTTGCCCAACACCAGGATCATCGGCAGGCAAGGGCGCCAGAGGGCCAGTGACTGCCCGTCGGCCGCCACGGCAGCAACCACCTCGTGGGAGGAAAACTGCTGGCGAAAGGCTTCCCAGCTTGCTTGGCTGGCTACAGGAAAAAACAGAGAGGTGCCCGCGGCGGCACGAATGGCTTTGGGGGAAAAGGGTTCGGCACAGCCGGGGGAGCAGGCTACGCCACTGGCACCGAGGGCAGCCGCCACCCGCACCAGCGCCCCCACGTTGGCGGGGTCCTGGACGCGATCCAGGTACACTAAAAGCCTACCTGCAAGTTCTCTTTGCTTTGGCACGGGATACACCGCCAGCAACCCCTGACTATGCTGCGTAGGAGCGATGCGCGCCAACACCTCGCGCGCCAGGGTGTAGCACGAGACGCGGCCCAGGAATGCCGACCAAAAGGGCTCCTGGGAGAGGGTGGGGAGATACTCTGGGCAGGTGAAAAGCTCCAGCGGCTCCACACCGCGCAACCAGAGGTCGCGGACCAGTTTGGGTCCATCCACCAAGGTCAAACCTTTTCGCTTGCGGCTCGCTACCGCCCGTAGCTCGGTCAACTTAGGGTGGTGTCGGCCCAAGGCCTGAACGCCCATGCCTCCAGTTTGCCATGGGTAAGAGCGAGCGGGGCCGAGCCCGCACGTTGCGCCCGCGAGGCAGTTGTGCAAAACTGGGCCGATATGGTTGACAGTCGGCCTCAGCCCTGGCCTGTCCCCTGCACGGAGAGCTTTCCGCGTCGGGTGAGCGGTTCCCTTGCCGTGCTCCCGCCCGTGGTGGTGTTGCAGACAGCGCGAGCGACGCGCAAAGACCTGCGGTTGTGCCTGCGCGAGCACAATTCGGGGCAAGTGGTCGTGCTGGTTTTTCGTCGGGGCGAACCAACCATGGTTTTTTCGCCTGGGGATGGGCGCTCCGTGGGTGAGATGTTGGTGGCGGCGGGGCTTCTGGATCAGTGGCAGCTGGCTCGTTTGCTGGACGAGAGGCGGGCATCGGGTGCTTCGCTGGAGAAGCTGCTCACGGAGCGGACGTCCCTGACCCACAGCCAAGCCCAGCAGTTTTTTGACTACCAGGCACGCATGAGGCTGTTGGACGCGCTGGCTTGGCATCAGGGCTACTTTGAGCTCGCAGAGTACACCGGGGGCGGGGAGACCACCTATAGGCTGCAACTGCCTAGCTTGGAGGCCCTGGCTGCTCGCGCTCGCAGCCGCGCGGAGCAGCTGCCGGGATTGCTGGGTCGCTTACCAGCGCCGCCGGCCCACGTGTTCGTGCGACGCCGCAGGGGAGCTGATCCGCCCAGGGGCTCGTTGGCTAAGGCCATCTTTGACGAGCTTGCCAAGCCCCTGTTGCTTCCTCAGCTCATGGCCAAGCTTCTTGTGGACGACGATTTGGTCATTGGTACGGTCTTGGAGCTGGCAGCGGCCAAGGCGGTGGTGTTGTACCCACGGCTAGAGCTCCTTTCGGTGCCGCGGCCAGTACACGTCCGCAGCAACCTCTTGGCTGCTGATAAGGCGGCCGAGTTTCTTCGCCGCTTCCGTGGGGGTGACGCTGGCTTGGTGCGTGGAATCTGGGTCGTGGTGGTTGCGGTCAGGGGCGACGATGCCGTGCAGGTGGTTACCCGTTTGGGCGGCGAGCGGGAAGAGGTGATCTTTCACAACTCGGACTTACCCGTGAGCTTGCTGTCCCGCTCCGTGCCAGTGGGTACCAACGCTCGTCTCCATCTGCTGGCGTTGCAACCCGACCTCCTTTCGCCCGCGGCTTTGGCGGGCGTGTTGGGGCGCTGCGATGCGGTGGTTCTGGTTCGCCATTCGGCCAGCCCCGAGGAAGAGCAGCAGCTCGGCCGCTTGCGCGCCGTTGCCCAGGGGGCTAGCTTCGGTTGGCAGCCGCTGGTGGTGGGCCTGGACTTGGGTGCGTCCTTTCGGCCATGGGAGCTCTACCCCGAAGCTGTGCTGGCGCTGCCTTCCCTTTCGACTATCAATGCGGAGGAGCTAGCCACCAGCTTGTTGGACGCTCTGCTGGCGGCCACCGCTGGAAGGCAGGGGGCGAACGGCACCTCCCTTTGAGCCCCGGGTGTACCATCCCTCACGTGGAGGTGAGCTCCCACGTCCTCTGGGTTGAGCATGCCCAGCAGCTGGAAAGGGTTTGCCAGCAGGCCGCGACGGCCCGTGCCGTGGCCGTAGACACGGAAGCGGATAGTTTTCACTCCTACTTTCCCAAAATCTGCCTCGTGCAGATTTCCTTCGACGACCAGCACGTTTTGATCGACCCTTTGAGGCTTTCACGCGACGAGATGGCACCTCTTGCCCAGCTCCTCGCTAACCCACACGTGCCCAAGGTGCTTCACGGTGCTGATTACGACCAGCGGATGATCCAAAAAGACCTAGGCGTTCGGCTAAGGGCGTTGGCCGATACCCAAGCAGCCGCACAGGTACTGGGGGAAAAACAAACCTCGCTTGCGGCGCTGTTGGCCAAGGAGCTGGGTGTGCAGCTGGACAAAAGCCAGCAGCGGGCCGACTGGGCCCGCAGGCCTCTAACTGAGGCCATGATGGCCTATGCTGTGGGCGATACGCGCTACTTGCAACCGCTTTTGGCGCGCCTGCTGGTTCGGTTGGAGGGTTTGGGTCGCCGGCACTGGTGGGAGGAGGAGTGCCAAGCTTTGGAAGAGGTGACCTTCGAGCTGCCGGTCCCCAATCCCTGGGCCTTTCTTCGCCTGAAAGGTGCTTGGGCTCTGTCGGCGGAAGCTTTGGGCCGTCTGGCGGCGGCCTGGGAGCTGCGAGATGCCATTGCCCGCCAGCTGGATGTACCAGCGTTCCGCGTGATGTCCAGCGAAGGGTTGGTGCGGCTGGCGGCCAATCCGCCGGCAGACCTGCCCGCTTTGGCCACGGTGGGGGGTATCCCGCAACGGGTGCTGCGCCGATGGGGGAGGGAGCTCCTTGGGATTTTGGGTAGCGCGCAGCCCCTCACGCCTCCCAAAAAGCCCTCGGCCATACCCGACGCACGCCACAAGAAGCTTCTGGCCGAGCTGCGCCGGGTGCGAGACGACCTGGCTGAGGGGCTGGGCCTGGACCCTGGTTTCCTGGCGCCGCGCTGGGCCCTGGAGGCGGTGGCTCAACAGCGCCCCACGGATTTCGAGGCGTGGTTGAGCTGCCTGCGCCGGCGCTGGCGGGTGGAGCTGTTGCGCGAACCCCTGTCCGAGGTGTTGGCGCAAGGGTAGGACGGACCGTGCCGGTCGTTGTGGAGGAGGCGATCGTCTTAGCCCGTTACCCTTACCGCGAGCGGTCCGCGGTGGCCGCCCTGCTCACCCGTGGCCACGGACTAATACGCGCCTTGGTTCGCCGTGCCCAAGGGCGCGCCGGCGTGCCTGCAGCCCTGGAGCCGCTGGCCTCGGTTCGCGTGCGTTTGTTCATCTCACCTCGGCGAGAGTTAGCCACCGCCGACGAGCTGAACTTGGAGCGCTCGTGGCACCTATTGGCCAGCAGGCCCGAGGCCTGGGCCGCAGCCATGGTGGCGGCCGAGTTGGCGTTGGAGCTGTGTCCCCCAGGAACGGTGCAGGAGGGCTTCTATCGCTTGCTGGAAAAGACCCCCGCTTGGCTGTCGGCAGGCTGCGACGCCTTTCTTGCTGTGCTGTACGCCAAGCTTTGGGCGTTGAAGTTTGCGGGCGAGCTGCCCGATCCCTTTTTCTGCCACCGTTGTGGGAAAAGCCTTTTGGGGAAAGCTGCGTCCTTTTCCTACGACAGCGGCTTTGCGTGTGGCACCCACGGCCAAGGGGGTATCGCCATTGGCGAGGAGGGCATGCGCTTTGTGCACCAGGCCCTGCGCCACCCCTTGGACGCGGTTCGTGCATCTGCCGATGAAAAGGTCGCCGCGGTATTGGCAGGGCTTTGTGGACGGCTGCTGGAAAAGGAACTGCACTCAGAGGCGGTTTTTCGCTCGCTGAGACAAGCCGGGGCTGGAGGGTTGGTAGACTCTGAAACGAGGTGACACATGGGTCGTGTGGTGCGCATCGCTAACGGCCAAGGCTTTTGGGGTGATTCCCCCGATGCCGCCTGGGACGTTTTGACCCGCGGGCCGGTCGATTACATCGGCATGGACTACTTGGCTGAGGTAACGTTGTCCATCATGATGCGGCAAAAGCTCAAGGACCCGGGCAAGGGTTACGCCACCGACTTTGTGGCTTTTCTCCAGCGAGCCTTGCGAGAAATCCTGTCACGCCGGGTAAGAATCGTTACCAATGCCGGTGGGTTGAACCCGCGAGCCTGTCGGGAAGCTATTTTCCGCGTGGCGCGCGAGCTGGGGGTGCAGCAGCTGAAAATCGGAGTCATCGAAGGGGACGACCTTCTCCCGCGGGTGGCGGAGCTTTGCCGCCGGGGGATTCATTTGCGCCACATGGAGACGGGCGAGTGCGTGTGCTCTCTTCCCGAAGATCGGCTCCTTTCGGCCAACGCGTACCTGGGGGCCTGGCCGGTGGCCGAGGCTTTGCGGCAGGGAGCAGATATCGTTTTGGCCGGTCGAATTACCGACACCGCTTTGGTCCTGGGCCCGCTGCTGGCCGAGTTCGGTTGGCACGAGACCGACTGGGACCACTTGGCGGCCGGCACGGTGGCGGGCCATATCGTCGAGTGCGGGGCTCAGTGTGCCGGGGGCAACTTCAGCCGGTGGTGGGAGGTACCGGACCTTTGGGACGTGGGCTACCCGGTGCTCGAGTGCCACCCGGACGGTAGCTTCATCGTCACTAAACACCCTGGTACCGGCGGGCTAGTAACTGTGGACACGGTGGTTGAGCAGTTGGTTTACGAGATGGGCAACCCGCAGGAATACGTTACGCCCGATTGCGTGGCTGACTTTACGAGCATTCGCCTTTCGCAAGAAGGGCCCAACCGGGTGCGCGTGGAAGGCATTGCGGGCAAGCCGAAAACGCCTTTTTACAAGGTCTCGGCCTCAGTGTTCGCCGGCTGGAAGGCGATCGGGCAGTTGGTCATTTCCGGCCCGCGAGCCATAGAAAAGGCCCGCCTCTGTGCCGACATTGTCTGGCAGCGGCTGGCCAAGGCCGGCATCCGGTTTGCCCCGGAGGAGATGCTGGTGGAGCTGCTGGGCACGGGGGTTTGCCATCCGGGCATCACTCCCACACCCACGGACCTGCCCGAAGTGGTGCTGCGCCTTGGTGCGAAGAGCCAGGATCGCGCAAAGGTGGAGCGTTTTGGCATGGAGTTGGCGCCGCTGGTGACTTCTGGCCCCCCCGGGGTCACAGGCTTCGCCGGTGGTCGGCCGAAGCCACAAGAAGTGGTGGCCTTTTGGCCAGCGCTGATACCGCGGGAGGAGGTGGAATCCGGCATCGTGGTTACCGTCGAGTCGCTGAGCTAGCTGATGACAGCCCAAGGCGTTAGGGGTAGGCTGCGGGCATGAGCCCGGTGATTTCCAATTGGCCCGAGCTCTTGACGCCTTTGGCTGTGCACCCGGAGTGGCGGCCGGAGCTGCGCCATGTGTTGCTCAGTAAGGGTCTTCTGCCTTTGCCCGAAGCCGTGGCTGAGCTTCGCCAAGCGTAGGAGCGCTTTGTCCGAAACCAGGAGAAGCTGCAGCAGGCAATCTTGGGTTTGACGGAATCACAAAAGGCTACGCAGGCAGAACTGCGGGCGCTGGCTGAAGCGCAAAAAGCCACGCAAGCCGAAGTACGGGCCCTGGCAGAGGCGCAAAAGGGCTTTGAACAACGGCTACGAGCGCTGGAAAACCTCACCGCCGAGCTGGTGCAAGAAACGAAAGAGCTCCGTACCCTTTCCCTGCAACTGGTGTAATGCAACCTGCTCACCGACCGCACCGACTGGCTCATAGGCGACGCCTTGGAACCCCGCATGCGCGAAAGCCGCCGGCCTAGTTTTAGGGTTTCCCCGCCGAATCCGGGCGATGTCCCAAGAGCGTTTGGCCAACCTGTTGGATGCGGCGGCGGAAAAGAGTGTCATCAACGAATAGGAACGGGCAGCGGTGCTTTTCACCGGCATCGTGGTGGGAGGCAATCGCCAGGACCAGCCAGCGGCCCTGCTGGCGGAGGTTTCCTTCACCGTTGACCGGTACGATGTGGAGCGGGCGGCTGAACGGGCCAAGGTCTTGGCGAAGGTTCTCAACCTGCCTGGAGCGGCGGTGGTTGGGGGTGCCTTGGTGGCCGATAAGGTCTGGCCCCTGGCTTGAGAATTGGGCGTGGAGGTGCTTAAGGACCAGTGGAACGCGACCTTCAAGGACGCACGCCCCACCGCGCCCATTGTCGTCCCTTGGGCAGAGTAGTCACCGCAAGCAGGTCTGCGAGCGCCCACCATCCACGGGCAGCGTGACCCCCGTTATCCAGGCTGCCCCAGGCGAGGCGAGGAAGGCAATAGCCTCTGCCACCTCTTCTGGCTGGCCGACCCTTCCCAAGGGGTGGGTTGACACGGAGTGCTGGAGAAAGGCCTGGTAAGCCGCTTCGTCCATGCCGCCGCGCCGATGCAGCTCCGTCACCACCACGCCGGGGTTCACCGCGTTCACCCGCACGCCCACCGGCCCTAACTCCAGCGCCAGGCAGCGTGTCAGGTGGTCCACCGCTGCCTTGCTCACCGCGTAAGGCACGATGCCCGGAAAGGCGCGCAAGCCTGCCACCGAGGAAACGTTTACAACACAGCCCCGCCGTTGCTGAAGGAAGGGAACTGCCTGCCGGGTAAGGTCCACCACGGAAAGCAAGTTGATTTCCAGCATGGCATCCCAGGCAGCCAGTGAGGTTGCGGCGAAGGGCCCAGAGCCTATGACCCCGGCGTTGTTGACCAGGATGTCCAGCTGGCCAAAGCATGCCACCACCTGGGCCACCAGGTCACGGCGCGCCGCTCGGTCCGCCAAATCGCACACAAACACCTGGGACGTGCCCGGCAGCTGCGCCTGCACGTCTTCCAGGCGGGCCCGTTGCCGGCCCACGAGTGCCAGTCGCGCACCCTCGCTTCCCAGCTTCAAGGCGGTGGCCCGCCCGATACCGGAAGATGCGCCGGTGACCAAGGCCACAAGTCCCTCCAGCTCGCCGATACCGCTCATGCTTCGCTCCCTTCCCACTGGGACCAGACCTGGTCCCAGAGGCCTTTGGCACGTAAAACAAAGAACACTAGCTCTCGCACGGCCCCCTGGCCCCCCGCCGCGTTCGTAACCAGGTGGCAGTAGCGCTTCACCTCCGGCGCCGCATCTGCCGGCGCACTTGCCAGGCCCACCCGCCGGAGCACGGCCAAATCTGGAAGGTCGTCCCCCATATAGGCAACTTGTTCCGGAGCCAGGTGCAGGGTGCGGCACAGGCGTTGCAAATCCTCCAGCTTGTGGCGGCTGGCTTCCACCACCAGCTCGGCGGGAATTCCTAGCTCGTGCAGGCGCCGGCGAAGCACCGAACCGCCGCGGCCTGACAACACCGCTACGGCGAGGCCACAACTTTGCGCCAGCTTAATGGCAAACCCGTCCCGGGAGTGGAAGCTCTTCAGCGTCTCGCCCTTGGCGGTATAGTAGAGCCTACCGTCGGTGAGCACGCCGTCCACATCCAGCACCAAGGCTTCCACCCGCCGTGCCCGTGCCGTGGCTTCCGCGTCGTGTCTTTCGCGCACGCAGGGGATGGTAGCAGCTTCCGGCTACAATGGCCGACGATGCCGTGGCTGCAAGTGGAGGACTTGGCCATCGCTTTTCCCGGGCCTGCGGGTTTGAGCAGTATGGTGGATGGGGTGTGGCTGTCGGCGGAAGAGCACCAGCGCCTCGGCGTGCTGGGACCCTCTGGTGGGGGCAAATCCCTTTCTTTGATGAGCCTTTTGGGGCTGGTGCCACCCCTAGGGCGGGTAATACGCGGCAGCGTGCGCGTAGGCGGCATGGACGTTCTTCGAGCGTCAGAAGCGCAGCTTTGCCTCCTGCGCGGTGGGGTCTTGGGCTTTCTCTTCCAAGGGCCAGCAAGTGCCTTCAACCCGGTTCTTTCCGTCGGGCGACAGGTGGCAGAGGCGGCTCGTCTCCATGGCGCCACCTGGGCCGAGGCCAAGGGGCGAGCCTTGGAGCTCTTTTTTCAGGTGGGCTTGCAGCCGCCGGAGGGGTTTTACCGCGCCTATCCCCACCAGCTTTCGGGAGGCCAGCTGCAAAGGGCCCTGCTGGCAGCGGCGCTAGCTGGTGGGCCGAAAGGCCTGATCCTGGACGAACCCACCTCCGCTTTGGATCCCTTGGCGCGCAACGCCTTCCTGCAGCTCCTGGGCGAACTTCAGGAACAGCGGCAGGTAACCGTCGTGCTCGCTTCGCATGACCTGGGGCTGGTAGCCGCAGCTACCGAAACGGTGGTGGTCTTGGCCGAAGGTGAGACCGTCGAGTTGGGGCCGACAGTGGCTGTGTTTCAGGAACCGTTGCATCCGGCTACGCGTCTTCTTTGCCAGGGGGAGCAGGGGCGGGCGGGAGGTCCCGGCACCGGCTGCCGCTTTGCCTCCCAGTGCCCCTGGGCCATGGAGCGGTGCCTCCACCTGCGTCCCGCCCTCGCTCCTGTGGGGGGGAAGCGAAAGGTACGCTGTTTTCTCCATCACGGGGAGGCGGAACGTGGCTGAAATTGTGCTGGCGGCGAGGGAGCTGGCGCTCACGTTCCCGGCTCGCCGTTGGGATGGTGGGGCCCAGGCGGTGACCGCCCTTGCTGGCGTTTCTTTGCAGCTCGGCGAGGGCCAAACACTGGGGATCGTGGGCGCCACCGGCTCGGGCAAGAGCTCGCTGGTACGCGTGTTGGCCTGCCTTGTGCCGCCAAGCTCCGGGGAGGTTTACTGGGCCGGAACGCGCGTGGATAGCCTAAGCGAGCGCCACCGGCGCCCGCTGCGCCGGATGGTGCAGGTTCTTTTCCAAGACCCTGGAAGCTCGTTCAACCCTCGGCACAGCGTGGGCTTTGCTCTTCGTGAAGCGGCCAAGCTGGGGTGGGGCTTGCGGGAGGCCGAGGTTCCTGACGCGGTCGCCGAAGCCTTGCGAGTGGTGGGCTTGCCGCCAACCCAGGACCTCAGCAAACGGATCTACGAGTACTCCGGTGGGCAGAGGCAGCGGCTCGCCTTGGCCCGCGTGCTGTTGGCCAAGCCTTCCGTGTTGCTGCTGGATGAGCCGGTGGCAGCCTTGGATGCTCCGTTGCGCCGGCGCTTCGCCAGCGAGCTGCCCCTTCTGGTGCGGCAGAGCGGAGCGGCCGCCGTAGTCGTCACTCACGACTTCGGTTTGCTGCCGGGTGTGGCGGAGCGGGTTGCTGTGCTGCTTGGGGGCCGCATCGTGGAGGAGGGCCCATGGCAAGCGGTACAAGAAAGCCCACGTCACCCCTATACCGCCGCGCTGCTGCGGGCAGCTGAAGGGCCGAAGCCGGAGGGCCCCTTTTTGCAGTTGGCGGAGGTGGGTTGCCCCTTCCGCTGCGGTTGTTCGCGGGCGAGCCAACTCTGCCAGGAGTTGCCGCCGCTGGTGGGCGATGGAGGTCATCGGTGGGCTTGCCACCACCCTTTGCTGAAAACCCCGGAGGCAAAAGATTCGTAGAAGAGCAGCGAGGAGGGAGGTTGACGTGGTGAGAAAGTGTTGGGTTCTCGCGTGGGTCTGTGCGGCTTCCGCATCCCTTTGGGCCGAGCAGAGTCAAAAAGTGGAAACGGCTCCTGGTTCCCAGGTGCGCGGCCAGCGCTTGGCTCCGGAACGACAGCTGCAGCTCACGTTGCGGGAGGCCACATGGTTGGCGCTGCAGCACAACATTAACCTGGAAGTTGCCCGCTTGAGCCTCGCTTCCGCTTCGCAGGGAGTGCTGGCAGCCAGCGGCGTTTTCGACCCGTTTGTGCGCGTTGACCTGAGCGAAAGCTCTTCTAAGTCGCCAGCTACCAACCAGCTAGTTGGTGCACAGGTAAACAAGCAGGACCGACGCAGCTTCAGTCTCAACCTAGGGGCCTTACTGCCAACCGGTGGACAGGCATCCGTTGGCTGGACCAATAACCGTGTCAAGACCAACTCCACCTTTTATTTCCTCAACCCTTCCTACGCTTCGGGCTTGTCCTTTTCACTGACCCAACCACTTCTGCGCTCCTTTGGAGCTGACGTGAACCGCGTACGCATCGAAATTGCCCGGGCCAACCGGCAGCTTTCGCTGTTGGATTTCGAGCGCCTGGTCATCACCACCCTGCAGCAAGTGGAAAGCGCTTACTGGAACCTGGTCTACGCCCGTGAGAACCTGAAAGTCAAGCAGCAATCGCTCAAGTTGGCACAGGACCTTCTGGAGCAAACGCGCATTCGCGTGCGGGTTGGCACCTCTGCCCCCATTGACATCGTGCAGTCGGAAGCGACGGTGGCGGCGCGCGAGCAGGACATCATCTTGGCGGAAAACGCCGTTCAAGCTGCCGCGGACCGTCTCAAAATCCTCTTGGGCTTTGAGGACCCGGCGGACTTTTTGGCTGAAATTGTACCTATTGACAACCTTCAGGCTCGAGCGGAAGAAGTGGCTTTCGAGAAGGCAGTACAGCAGGCTCTGGAGCGACGCCCGGAGCTGAAGAGCACGAAAGTGCAAAGCCAAATCAGCCAGCAAAACCTCCTGCTGGCGCGCAGCGGCTTGCTGCCGCAGCTGGATTTGGCGGTAAATTATGGCTTTACTGGTGTTGGTGGAACCTTCACCCAACGGGATCCGCGCACAGGACAAGTGATTTCCCGCGTTCCTGGCAACTGGGACGATGCCTTGCAGCAAATTTGGGATCGGGATTACGCCCAGTGGTCGGCAAGCGTGGTGTTTAGCTACTCCCTCGGCAACCATCAGGCGCGCGCTGAGCTGGCGCGGCGGCGCTTCGAGCTAGCGGCGGCCGAGCAAACGTTGGCAGCTCAGCGGCAGCAAGTGATTGCCGAAGTGCGAGAGGCCGTTCGTAATTTGGAAGCCTCGGCCAAGGCCATTGCTGCGGCAGTGAAAGCCAGAGAGCTGGCGGAGCGGAATTTGGAGGCGGAGCTGAAGAAGTTCGAAAATGGCATGTCCACCAACTACCAGGTGCTAAAAATCCAGGAGGACTTGGCAGCGGCGCAGGTTGCGGAGCTACAGGCCCGTGTGGCGTATCGCCAGTCCCTGGTGGCTTACGAGGTAGCGGTGGGTACCTTATTGGAGAGCGCCGGGATCCAGCTGGCCGATACGGTGGCCGAGCCGGAAGTGCACACCTACTGGAAGGATATTCCCTGGCTGCAGCTTTCCCGCTGGCAGAAGGAGGAGTCGTGAGCGAGGGTGGTGGGCCTCCAATCTCGCCGTCGCCCGAACAGCCGGTGGGCGAGCTGTCGTCGGCAGCGCTAGGGCGCCTTGCCCGCCTGTTCTGGGAACCAGCCAAAGTTTTCGACGAGCTTGCTGCCAAGCCTACCTTCGTGCTCGTACTTCTCGCTCAGGTCTTGTTGGTGCTGGCGGTGCAGTGGGTTCTGGTTCCCCGCATCGACATGGAAGCCACCATCGTGGCCAACCTTGGGGAGCGCGCACGCCAAATTCCGCCAGAGCAGCTGGAGGAGCACGTACGCAACGCGGCCAAGCTGCAAAAGGTGGGCGTCTTCATCGCACCGGCCGGTGCCCTGGCGGTGTTGGCCCTGCTCGCCGGGCTGTATTTCCTGAGCTTGCGAGTCGTGGGAGCGAGTTGCGAATTCCCACCTGTGTTTTCTGCCATTGCCCACGCCTCGTGGCCGCCTTCTCTGGTTCATTCAGCACTCTTGGCCTGGGTAGCCGAGCGATTGACCACCTTTTCCGCCCAGCAGATCCCCAAGCTCGTCCGTTCGAACTTGGCAGCATTTTTGCCCGATGTTGCCTCACCGGTTTTGCGAGGCATCGGCAGCGTGTTGGACGTTTTCAATGTGTGGTACTGGATCTTGCTGGTCTTGGCGCTGGTGCGCGTGGGACGGGTGAGAAAGGGACAGGCTGTCGGTATTGTGGCCGTTTGGTGGGGTTTGTGGAGCGCGGTGCAGGTGGTCGCCGCGTACCTGAGAGGCTAAGATGAAAAAAGCACTCGTAGCAGGGGCAGTTCTGGCGGTGCTGGCGGCGGTGGTGATTGTCTCGTTGCGGGGAAACGGGGGCCAGGGTCCGGCGGTGGAAACTAGCGTAGTGGCTCGCCGGACCATCGTAGCCCGAGTAAAAGCGTCCGGAAATATCAGCCCTCGGAAAAAAGTGGAAATCCAGTCTAAAGTCATCGGTGAGATCGTGGCCTTGCCTTTTCACGAGGGCGATCGCGTCAAAGCGGGAGACGTGGTGGTCGAAATCGAGAAGAAGCTCTACCAAGCTGCCTGCGATCAGGCCAAGGCAGCTTTGGAGCAAGCCCGTGTGCAGCTGGAGCGGGCCCAAGCGGAGCTGGCCAACGCGGAGCTGCAGGCGGCGCGGACCGAGCGGCTGTTTGCCGAGGGCGTGGTTTCCGAGCAGGTACGGGACCAGGCACGGCTGACTCTGGAACAGGCCCGTGTGGCGGTGAGGGCCCAGGAGCGCGCCATCGAGCAGGCCAACTTTGCCTACCGGCGGGCCTTGGAGGACCTGGACCGCACCACCATTCGCTCACCCATGGACGGCGTGGTCATTGCTCGTCGGGTGGAAGTGGGCGAAACGGCCATCATGGGCACCACCAATTTCCCGGGCTCGGTGCTGCTCGTCATCGGCGATCTTTCCGAGCTCGTGGCGGAGATAGAGGTCCCTGAACGGGACGTGGTGCAGCTGGCCCTTGGCCAGGAAGCGATGGTGAAAGTGGACGCGGTTCCAGGCGAGGTTTTTTCCGGCAAGGTAGTGGAGATTGCCTCCTCCGGCAACAAGCTGGGTGACGTGGTGAAGTTCAAGGTGAAGGTGGCCTTGGACCACCCCGAGCCGCGCTTGCGGCCGGAAATGACGGCCAAGGTTGAAATCGTCACGCGCCGAGCGGAAAACGCTCTTTCTGTGCCGCAACAGGCAGTGCAGACCCGTTTCTTGGATGCCGACGGAAAGGAAGTTTTTGGCAAGACCACGCCCACAGAGGAACAAGTGGTCTACCTGTACAACTCCGGTCGCGCTCGAAGGCAGAGTGTCAGGACCGGTGTGCAGGATGAGCTGTACGTGGAGATCGTCGAGGGCATAGCGGAAGGGGAAAAGGCCATCACCGGGCCTTACAAAGTGCTGCGCACCTTGAAGGACGGGGATCGGGTGCAGGAAGCCAAGGAGAAGAAGGGCAGCAAGGGGAGGACGTGAGGTGCTCATCGAGCTTGCCGATGTGGTGAAGGTGTACGACATGGGGGCGGTGGCCGTGCGGGCCCTGGATGGAATCACGCTGGCCATCGACAAGGGCGAGTACGTGGCCATCATGGGGCCCTCGGGCTCGGGTAAGTCCACCCTGATGAATATCATCGGGTGCCTGGACACGCCCACGTCGGGAAGCTACCGGCTGGCAAACCGGGCGGTAAACGAGCTTTCCGATGACGAGCTCGCGCAGATCCGTAACCAAGCGGTTGGTTTTGTCTTTCAGACCTTCAACCTTCTGCCACGGGCCACCGCCTTGGAAAACGTGGAGGTTCCCCTGATCTATGCCGGCGTTCCTCGACGTGAGCGCCATCGGCGGGCCAGGGAGCTCCTGGAGCGTGTGGGCCTGGGGGACCGAATCCACCACCAACCCAACGAGCTCTCCGGCGGACAGCGGCAACGGGTGGCCATTGCCCGTGCGCTAGTGAACAACCCCTCGCTGCTTTTGGCCGACGAACCCACCGGTAACTTGGACTCCCGCACCGGCGCGGAAATCATGGAGCTTTTCGACCGCCTCAACCAGGAAGGGCATACAATTGTTCTGGTGACTCACGAGGAAGATATTGCCGCCCACGCGCGCCGCATCGTGCGCCTGCGGGATGGGAAAATCCTCGAGGACGGGCGCAAAGGCTAATGTTTTTCGAAAGCCTGCGCATGGCCCTTCGATCTATCGCGGCTCACAAGCTGCGCTCGATTTTGACCACCCTCGGCATCATCATCGGCGTGGCCGCGGTCATCGGTGTGGTCTCCATCGTCCAGGGCTTGAACTTTTGGATCGCGGGCCAGCTGGAGGGTGTGGGCGCCACCTACATCATGGCCTTCCCCGAGCAGGACCCCAACAACCCCGACATTGCCGGGCGCGAGGTGAAGCTGACCTACGAGGATGGGTTGGCCATCTTGGAACAGGTGCCTGAAATCGTGGCTTTTACGCCAATTTTTTTCCAGGGCGAGCGTGTGCGGTTTGCCAAGCGCACCTCCACGCCCTTTCTTCTCGGTGTAGGTCCCAGCTATCAAGAGGTGGTCAACCACTGGGTAGTCTCGGGCCGTTTCTTTTCGCCCTTAGACTTTGCCAATCAGGCGCGCGTTTGTCTCGTGGGCAAGAAGCTCCTGGAGGACCTGGCGATTGCTGGGGAGCCGCTTGGCACCGACATCGAAATTGGCAAGGTGCTGTTTACCATCATTGGGGTGATGGAGGAAAAGGGTCAGTTCCTGGGACAGGACCGGGACCGCCTGGTGATCATTCCTTTTTCCACCGCCAGGGAAATTTACGGCGAAAACGCCATGAAGCAAATTCGCTTGGATTTTAAAGCCCGATCCCCGGAGGAGGTGGAGCGCGCAAAGGACCTCATGACCGAAGTGCTGCGCCGTCGGCACGGGCTTTCCGGCGATCAGGGCAACGATTTCCGCATCCTCTTGCAGGAAGAACTGCGCAAGACTACCTCCACCATTTTGGGTGGCATTACCCAGGTGGTGGCGGCAGTGGTGGGCATCGCCTTGCTGGTAGGTGGTATTGGCATTATGAACATAATGCTGGTTTCCGTCACCGAGCGCACGCGCGAGATTGGCGTGCGAAAGGCGGTGGGGGCGCGGCGGCGCGATATCTTGCTGCAGTTCCTCATTGAGGCGGTGCTCCTGTCTGCCATCGGCGGCATCATCGGCATCGCCTTCGGGTACCTCTTGGGCGTTCTGGGTGCCAAGGCGATCCCCGGCTTTCCCGCCGCCCATGTCCCCCTCTGGGCGGTACTGCTTGGACTGGGCTTTTCTTCTGCCGTGGGGATCTTTTTCGGCATTTACCCGGCATCCAAGGCAGCAGGCCTAAATCCGATTGAGGCTCTGCGGTACGAGTGAGCACGGCTGACCACCAGGCGCAACCGCTAACGCGAGCGAACTGGCGTGCACGTCAACGTGGTCTTGGGTGGTTGGCGAGTTCGCCGCACGCGTCTTACTGGGCAACGCGGCCGGCTGGGCCGGAGACCTCGGGGCTGCTATGCCCGTGGGTGGTGGCCGAGCCGCGAGTCCTAAGGAACGAAAAGGTCTTGGCGAGGCGGTCCTGCAGCGCCCCCATGTAGGTGTAAACCACCGGCGTGACAAAAAGGGTTAACAGCTGAGAAAACAGCAGCCCTCCCACCACCGCCAGGCCCAGGGGGCGGCGAGCCTCAGCCCCTGCACCGTAACCCACGGCAATGGGTAAGGTGCCGAAGAGCGCCGCCATGGTGGTCATCATGATGGGCCGGAAGCGCACGATGCACGCGTCGAAGATGGCTTGCAGCCGGTCAAGGCCTTGCCTTTGCGCCTCTAAGGCGAAATCCACCATGATGATGCCGTTTTTCTTGACCAGGCCCACCAGCATGATCACCCCGACGAAGGCGTAAACGTTGAGCTCGCTGCCAAAGAGCATGAGGGTTACCAGCGCTCCCACGGCGGCCAGTGGCAAAGCGGACAAGATGGTGAAGGGGTGGATAAAGCTTTCATAAAGGATGCCCAAAACCAGGTAAATCACCAGGATGGCCATGACCAAAAGCAAGCCCAGGCCGGCCATGGAGCTTCGGAAAGCCTGTGCCAAGCCTTGAAAGCTGGTGGTGACGGTGGCGGGTAGGGTTTGGCGCGCCACCTCCTGGACGGCGGCCACCGCGTGTCCCAGGGCCACACCCGGAGCCAAGTTAAAGGAAACGGTGACGGCCGGCAATTGGCCCGCATGGTTGACAGACAACGGACCCAGCTCTCGCTTGAGCCGGGCAACGCTTTCTAGGGGCACCAGCTGACCCCTTCGGCTGCGCACGTACACCAGGCTCAACGCCCGAGGATCCCGCTGAAACTCGGGCAAAACCTCCAGGAGCACGCGGTACTGGTTGGTAGGAGCGTAAATGGTGGATATCTGCCGTGGGCCAAAGGCGGCGTAAAGAGCGTCCTCGATGGCTTCGGCGGTAACACCGAAACTGGTGGCGCGGTCGCGGTCAATCTCAACGGTAATTTGCGGGTTTTTCAACCGCAGGTCGGAAGTCACATCCACCAGCTGGGGCACGGCTCGCAGTTTTTCCTCGAACTCTGGCGCCACCCGGTAGAGCAGTTCCGTATCCGGGCTCTGCAAGGTGAGCTGGTACTGGGACTGGGTGGGTCGGCCGCTGAGGTTGATGGGGGGCGGAACCTGCAAAAAGGCACGGATCCCAGGCACCTGCGCCAACTTGGGCCGGAGCCTAGCCAAGACGGTAAATGCGTCCTCCCGCTCTTTTCGGTCCTTAAGGCGAATGAACAGCACGCCCGTATTGGGCGCGGCAAGGCCCCCGCGTCCCACGCTGGACATAAAGCCCTCCACCGCGGGGTCGGCCTTAACCACCTGAGCCAGGGCTTGCTGGTGGGCACTCATGGCTTCGAAGGAAATGCCCTCATTGGCTTCGGTAAAGCCGAAGAGTTGGCCCGTGTCCTCCAACGGGAGGAAGCCCTTGGGTATGCGCACAAGCAACCACACGGCAGCCAGGGAGACGAGCACGGTGGCGCCCAAAACGTGCGGGCGGTGGCTCAGGGACCAGGCCAAGCCTTTCTCGTAAAGGGCCAGCATGCGCGCGAATAACCGTTCGCTGGCCTGGTGCCAGCCCTGCTCGCGGTTTGCCGGCAGCAAGAACCGGCTGCTCATCATGGGGGTGAGCGAAAGAGATACGAAGCCGGAAATGAGCACGGCCACACCGATGGTCACCGCGAACTCGCGGAAAAGCCGGCCAACGATGCCACCGAGAAAAAGTACGGGGATGAAGACCGCGGCCAAGGAAAGGGTCATGGAGACGATGGTGAACCCCACCTCCGCGGAGCCGTCCAAGGCGGCCTGCCACGGGCTCTTGCCCATTTCCATGTGCCGCACGATGTTTTCCAACATGACGATGGCGTCGTCCACGACGAAGCCCACCGACAGGGTCAAGGCCATTAACGACAGGTTGTCCAAGGAAAAGCCGAGGAGGTACATCACGGCAAAGGTACCTACGATGGAAAGGGGCATGGCCAAGGAGGGGATAAGGGTGGCGGAAGCGTTGCGCAGGAACAGGAAGATCACCACCACCACCAGAAACAACGTGAACAAAAGGGTGAACTGCACGTCGCGCACCGAAGCGCGAATGGACTCGGAGCGGTCAAAGACCACATGCAGGCTTACGGAAGCGGGAAGCTGCTGGCGAAACTTGGGGAGCAGCTGGCGGACGGCTCCCGCCACAGCTACCGTGTTGGTGCCCGGTTGCTTCTGGATGGCCAATACCACCGCGCGCGAGTCCACGAACCAGGCGGCCGTCTTGTCGTTTTCCACGCTGTCGAGTACTCGTCCCAGGGCCTCCAAACGGATGGGGCGGCCGTCGCGGTACGCAACGATCAGAGGGCGGTAGGCCTCGGCGGTGTACAGCTGCCCGCGAGCTTGCACGGTAAAAGCCTTGGAGGCGCCCCAGAGGGTGCCGGCGGGAAGGTTCACGTTGGCTTGCCGCACCGCCTGCGCCACCTCGTCCAAGCCCAAGCCAAAGGCCTGCAGCTTGGTGGGGTCCACCTGCACCCGCACAGCGTACTTTTGGGCACCGTACACTTGGACCTGCGCCACCCCAGAAACCATGGAAATTTGCTGCGCCAGCATGGTTTCCGCGTACTCGTCGAGGGCGTACAAGGGCAGGGTAGGGGAGGTAAGGGCCACATAGAGGATGGGCTGGTCGGCGGGGTTGACCTTGCGGTAGATGGGTGGCGAAGGCATATCCTGGGGCAGCTGCCGTACCGCGCGGGCGATGGCCGCCTGCACGTCCTGAGCTGCCGCATCCAGGTTCCGATCCAAAGCAAACTGCAGAGAAATATTGGTGTTGCCCAGAAAGTTGGTTGAGGTCATGGCCTCCAAGCCGGAGATGGTGGAAAACTCCCGTTCAAGCGGCGTGGCCACGGAGCTGGCCATGGTTTCCGGGCTGGCCCCGGGCAAGCTGGCGGAAACTTGAATCACGGGAAAATCCACGTTGGGCAAGTCGGAAACGGGCAGCAGGCGGTAGGCAAACAGACCAAAGAACAACACCGCCCCCATCACCAGGGTGGTCATGACCGGACGACGGATGAAAACCTCGGAAAGGTTCACAGGGACCGCGCCTCCACTTTCGTCCCCGGGACCAGACGGATTTGCCCGTCTGTGACCACCGTCTCGCCTTCAGCTACACCCTCGGAAACCAGCGCTTCCTCACCCACGGTGGCGTGCACGCTCACGCGCCGCAAGCTCACGGTGTTGTCCTCCTGCACAACAAACAGGCTATCGCCTTGCTGCGCCGGGATGATGGCGGACAGAGGCACCACAAGGGCTGCCTTTTCCTCCCCCAGGTGCAACAGCACGTCCACAAACTGGCCCGGCCAGAGGGTGCCGTCTTCGTTGGCAAAGCGGGCCTTGAGCAAGATGGTTCCCGTGCGGCTGTCCACGGTGTTATCCACGAAGCAAACCTGGCCCTTGGCTGGCAGCACCCCATCGCTGCGCACCCGAGCCTCCACTACTAGCCCCGACACCTGGGCGCGCTGCACGTCAGCCAAGTAGGTCTCGGGGATGGAGAAGCTCACATCCACCGGCGAAACCTGCACGATGGTCACCAGGGGCTTGTCATCGTTGGCTTTCACCAGGTTTCCCGGGTGCACGAGGAGTTCGCCCGCGCGCCCGGCAAGGGGCGCGGTCACGGCGCAGTAGGAAAGTTGGAGGCGGGCTAGGTCCACCGCCGCTTGGTCCGCCGCGATCGCAGCTTTCAGCTGCAACACGTTGGCGCGCGCTTGGTCCAGCTGCTCTTGGGTGATGAAGTCCTTCGCCACCAGCGCCTGTGCCCGCACCAGGTCGGCCTCGGCCTTGGCCAGCAACGCGTGGTCGCGAGCGAGGCGTGCCTCCGCCTCCTGAAGTGCCGTCTGATAAGGTGCACGGTCGATTTCCACCAGCAGCTGACCTTGGCGCACCAGGCTTCCTTCTTGGAAGTGCACACCGGTAATCACGCCGCCCACGCGAGGGCGCACCTGCACCATACGAGGGGAAACCACGGTCCCCACGCTGCGCACCAGCCTCGGCACGTTCTTTCTTTGAACCTTGGCTGTTTGCACCGGCACCGGGGGCGCGGCACCGGATTTTTGCCCTGTCCTGTCGTGTCCGCAGGAAGCCAGGCCCAAAAGCGAAGCGAGAAGGACAATGGCCAATCTTTTTACCACGGCCAAGCTCCTTTTTGCCCCAAGCGGGACGGTGGGGTAAGCGAGCCGCAGGCGCGGGCCAGCGCGGTGAGAGCCAAAAGGTAATCCGCCCGCGCGCGCACCTCTTCAGCTCGCGCTTGCGCCAAGACCGATTGCGCTTGCGTGACGTCCAGCATGCTGCCCACCCCCTGTTGGTAACGTCCCTCAGCCACCTGCTGGGTCTGTTCTGCTGCCGCCAGCAGCTCGGAAGCCGCCGCGAGCTTGGCCCGGGCCGTGGCCACTTGGTAGTAGGCGTTCCAGACTTCTAAGCTGGCCTGCTGTTCAATGACTTCCCTCGCTGCCTGCGCTTGCTCCGCCTGCGCTTGGGCTTGCTGCACGCTGAAGCTGCGCTCAAAACCGGTGAACAACGGCAGGCGCAGGGCAAGGCTGAGGCTCCAGTTGTCGCCGTAGCGCCTGGCCTCGGCGGGCTGGTAGTAGCTCCTGGCGGCGGAGGCGGAAAACACCAGCGAGGGCAGCCCTTCGGCCTTGGAAGCTTGATACTTGGCTTGCGCCTGACGTTCCAACGCCCGTGCCCTTTGCACTTCTGGGCGAGCCAGTAACGCGTGAGCCACCAGGTCCTCCACCTTTTCCACCTGGCGAAGCTCTGGAAGTTGGGGAAGGGTCGCCGTCACCTGGATGGCCGCCGTCGGAGGAAAACCCATGGCGGTCACCAACGCTCCGCGGACCGCTTCCACCTGGCCCTCCAGCGAAGCCTGCTGGAGATGTGCCTGGGCCAAAGCCGTTCGGGCTTGCAGCACGTCCAGGATGGTGGCTAAGCCCACTTCCTTCCGTGCCTCGGCCGCTTCCACGTGCTTGCGGGCGTCCTCTACGCCGGCCTTGGCCGCCTCACACAGCGCCTGCGTGGTCAGGTAGGAAAAGTAGGCCTTGGTTACTTGGTATGTGACCTCTTGCACGGTGGCGTTGTGGGCAAAATCGGCGGCCAACAACGCTTGAAAGGCCTCTTCCACCCGCGCGCTGCGCCCCCCAAGGTCCAAAAGCAGGTAGGTTAAGCTGAGGGCAGGCCCGTAGGTGGTTTGCTGAAAACCGAAACGGCCACCCACAGCCCACTGGCTCAACCTTGTGAAGCTGAAACTCGCGTCCACGGTGGGGTAATAGGCCGCGTGCTTGCGCCCCAGCTCGGCTGCGGCTGCCTTGGCTGCCGTCCACGAGGCGCGGGTTTGCGGGTTGTTGGCGAGCGCCACCGCGAGCACATCGGCAAGGGTTACCTTTTCCGGCAGGTTCGGCAGGGGAGGAGGCGATGGCGCGGGGGTGGGCTCCAGGGAAAGCGTCACCGCCTCCTGCGGCGAACTGGGCCATGGGCCGGGCAAGGGCGGGGAAGCCAGCCCCACGGCCGCGCTCCAGCCGGCGGCGACCACCAGCAGGCAGAAACAGATCAGCTTCCTCACGCAGGTTCCCCTTGGGCCTCGGCTGTCGCTAGGCACCGAATGCCCCCTTCGGTGAACTCCACGATGTGGTCCACCAGCCTCCGGCCGGACGAGGTGAGCCAGGCCGCTTTGGCAGGTGCGAACAGGTGCAGATGAATCACCTGGACCAGCTGGGCTACGAAGGAGTAGGTCACCAGCGGGATCCGCTCCTTGGGCAATTTGGGGACTGCCGCCTGCAGCGCCGCTGCTAGGGCCTCCTGCGCCGGGGCAATGAGCTCGCGCTGCATAAGGTCCTGGGGCAACAGCGGCTGCATCATCTCACGCACCAGCAGGCGCAGCTTGACCTCGCCTCCCTCCTCGAGAAAAAAGGGCCCCAGGAAAGCCTGGGCGAAGGTGGCAAGCACGTCCCGCAGCTGTGGGTGACCACCTTTTTCCTTCAAGAGCTGCTGCATGCTCTCCACCCGACGGCCGGCCAGCTCGCGAAAAAGTTGGCGCATCACCGCCTCGTACAGCTTCTCCTTGCTGCCGAAGTGGTAGCTCACCGAGGCGACGTTGCAGCGAGCCAAGTTGGTCAGCTCGCGCACAGACGTTTCGACGAAGCCATGGCGAGCGAAAAGGTCCATGGCGGCAGCAAGAATCCGCTGGCGCGTTGCGTCCCCGGATGCGGTGTCCTTTGGCCCCATACTCAAAAGCTAAACAAACGATTGTTTAATGTCAAGGGGCCTCAGAAAACAGCGCCCACAAAATCTTTGTGCGCCACCACTCAGCCAAAAGCCATTTCAAGGCCAAATCTCCCAAGCATAGGCCTAAACTCCAAGCCACCCAGCGGCCCCGACCTGGCAAGGGGGGGAGGCCTCGGCGCCCCAGCGGCTCCGAAAGCACCACCCCCAAAAGGAGGTAACCGGCTACCCGCACCACTGCCCAGGGGTGCCAGCCCACGACCAACGCCCAGCAGTTGCCCGACGCGAGGGCCAGGCCTGCGGTGTAAGCCCCCATCCAGCCCAAAAGCACGCAGCCCATGGCCAAGCCACCCAGGCCGGCGGTGACCAGGGCCAAGAACGAAAAGCTCAAAAGGTGCAGCAGGTGTTGAGGCAAAAAGCAGGCCAGGTCCCCCTCGCAACCCTGACCGGTGTCGACCCATGCCAGCATGGCGTGGGCGTAGGACGCTGAGCCGGGGAAAAGGCGTGCGCAGCTTCCTGGCCGGGCAATTTCCAGCAGGGCTAAGCCTATCGCCACCAGTCCCGCCCAAACGGCACTGGCCGCCAGCGCCACGCCGCGTCGGTCTCGCCGTAGACCAGCGATCAGTGCCAACCACGCTGGCAAGCTGAGCACGAGCGGAACGAGCAGGCGCACCACCGCGCAAGTTTGCCAGAGGTGGGGAGGTTTGGTTGCGGTGGGCGGCAGGGAACGCGTAACATGGCGGCACCCGCGCGCCTACCCAGGGTCACCAAGGGGTAAAACGCAGGGCCCGGCGATGCGGTGAAGGGAGAAGAGGCATGCTGGAGCAGCTGTTCTCAGTGGAGGGCCAGGAGAAATTGAAGGCGGCTTTGAGCGGCGATGCGGAGCTCGTGCGCCTGGCGCAGGGTTGGACGGTACGTGTAGCCCTGGTCTTGGAAAAAGACAACCGGGAGCTGCACACGTTGAGCCTTGCTCTGGCCGACGGACGGCTGCAGAGCTTGGGCGCTGTCGCTGGCCCACCGGCGCCAGATGCCGACTACGTGCTGGCGGCGCCCGAGGGGGTTTGGAAGGCGGTGCTGGCTGGCCAAATGGACCCGGTGGCGGCCGTTTTTACCGGGAAGTTGCAGGTTAAGCAGGGCAACGTGATGAGCCTGGCCTCTCGCGTGCCCGCCCTCCGCAGACTCATGCAGCTGGCCAAGGAAGCGGTTGCCAGCTCGTGAAGACCCTCCCTTGAGCGTGGAGCAGCCGCGCCAACCTTTGCGGGTTGTAGTGGTCGGTTCAGGCCTGGCGGGCCTTACGTGCGCTCGCCAGCTGGTGGAGGCCGGAGCAGAGGCGACCATCCTCACTGCCGGCTATGTGGGGCGGGACGGAGCCAGCGAGCGCGTTCATCACTTGGCACCCTGGATTCTCCTCAACGCTCCCTGCCAGCGGGGCGATAGCCCGGAGCGCTACCTCGCCGACTTGAGGGAGGCCGGTCGTGGCCGGGAGCGCCCTGGTGTTGCCGAGGTCTTCGCCCAAAAAGCCCCAGAAGCGGCCAAGGAGCTGGTGCGCCTGCTCCAGCTGCAGCCCTTGGATGAGCGACCCTTGCAGCTTCCCGGCAACTCGTTTCCGCGGGGCAGGCGCTACCTGCCTTCATCCGGTGGCCTGCTGCTGGCGCCGCTTCTACGACGCCTAGCCGGCCGCGCCCGCATTTGCGAGCGGTGCCTGGCGGTGGGTCTGGAGCAAGCGGCGGGAAGGGTGGTGGCGGTTTGGGCTTTTCACCGCCACGATGAATCCCTGCGCCGCCACCCAGCGGATGCGGTGGTGCTGGCTTGCGGGGGGGTAGGCGCCCTCTTCGGCCCATCCACCGTCCCCCGCTGGTGCCGGGGCTCCGCCTTGAGCTTGGCTTCCCTTGCCGATGCCGTGCTGCACCAGCCGCACCTGACGCAGGTCCTGCCGGTCTTGGCTTTACCGCCGGTTTTTTTTCCCACCACCGCCGCCCTTTTAAGCGCCCACATTGAGGTGGCAGGGGAGCCTTTGCCACCGGCCGCCGACCTTTTCAGCCTGACACACACCCTGGCTTGTGCGCTGCGGCAGGGTAAGCCAGCATGGGCGCAGCTGCGGCCTCACGACATGGAACTGCTTCCCAGCTGGGCTCGCGAGCTGACCGGCAGTCGGGGCCAAAAACCCTTCCCCCTGTCTTTGGCCGTACACCACGGCATCGGAGGCGTGGCCATGGATGCCCACGGGCGCACCTCGGTGCCAGGTCTCTACGCCTGCGGCGAGGCAGCAGGCGGCGTGCAAGGTGCCGTACGGCTGGTGGGGACGGGGCTTTTGGAAGCGCACATTTTTGCCCTGGAGGCGGCCAAAGCCATCCTGCGGGATGCGCCCAAGCTCGGACCTGCGCCGGCCTCGGGGGAGCCGCGCCTCCTGCCGGTCCCGCTTGACGCTGCCGCACTGGAGGCCCACCTTGATAGGTGGATGGCAAAGCTGGCGGTGATTCGTCCAGCGGAGGAGGTTGCCCAGTGTCTGGCGCAGCTGAAGAATTGGCCACTGGCAGAAAAGGGCGGATCTTCGAGCTGGCTTGCGGCGCTGCGGCTGCGCGCGGCACAGGTGGTCTTGGCTTCCCAGCTGGATGAGAACCAGCAAATCGCGGAGGTGCCTCGTGAACAGCTACGGTGACCAGGCCTTGGAAGCACGGGTTCGCGCGGCCTTTGAAGCCATGCCTGCCTGCGAGCTAAAACGGGCCCTGGGAGAGCTAGTGGTCGCTTGGGCTTACCACCTGCAGCACGTTCGCTGCTTCGAAAGCCAAGCTGACGGCGCGCCCTGCCAAGACGTGGAACCCGACTGCGTCAGCTGCTTAGGTCTTCCAGAGGCGCTACAGCGTTGGACCCGCGCCCGCTAATCCTGCGGCCATCAACAGCCAAGCACAGACCCGGCGAGGAATGAGCCGCGGCTCTCAGAACCGCTTTACCAGCGAGTCGTAAACGGGCCCGTTCTGAGGCCCCCCAACCCGGCGCTCTCCATGGCTGGGACCGCCTAGGGCGCCTGAGCTATCCAGCACAACCGTCCCCGAGCCCTCGTCAAAGTGGTAAAGGGCTGCGGTGTCGGGATCAGGGGTAAAGGGCGCGGTGGGCGGGGAAAAGCTGGCGTTATAGCGGATCGTGGAGGAAAAACGCACCTCGTCCAGCCAGCCGCTGAAAGAGGGATAGGTGGAGGGATCGTAGTCGTGTTTTTCCGCGCCAAAGACCACAAAGGGATCGTTGGGCCAGGAACTACTCTGGCCCGGTCGGTAGGAGACGTTGCCGGCCGGCCCAAAGACTGAGCCCTCAAGGGAGCCGTCCACAAAGATGCCCATGAGCCCATCGGCCCGGCGAGTAACCGCCACATGATGCCAGGAGTTGGCCGTGAGGGCGCTGCTGCTGCACATGGTTGCGCCGCTGGTCCCGTTGTGGACGCCAAAGGCAATACGGTTGCCGTAGAGGGAAATGCCAAAATCCCCGTACTCGGGGGTTCCAAAGATGTCCCGATCGATCACGATGTTGCCGTAAATCCAGGTGTCCGTTCCCTCCGTACAAGGGCCACTGGTGTTTTCGCCCGGGTTAAAGCGGATCCAAAACTCGATGGTCAAGTCACCGACCCCCACGTTCACAGGTAGGGAGTGGGAGCCAACCACCAAAGGCACCTTGACCCGGTCCACGTCGTTGGCCCCTGTGCCGTAGAACCGAAGGCTGTAGGTCGCGGGGGGCGGGGTGGGAGTAGGG
>CAZAUJ010000001.1:120667-283941 GCA_964488355.1 uncultured Thermoanaerobaculia bacterium
GCGTGGGAGTCGGCGTGGGTGCGGGGGTTGGGGTGGCGCGCGGAACGCGCAGCAGCTTTCGTATGGGTCGGTAGAGGGCGCTCTGGATGAGAAACCCATGGGCGCTGACGTGGTCGCGAAGGTCGATTTTTCCTTTTCCAAGGCAAGAGAAGCCCCACAGGACAGCCACCAAACCTACCGCAGCTCGGTGCAGAGGACCCATCTATCTCCAAAATATTTGCCGAGGCGCAAAAATTTCCGCGCAACGGCAAACAGCAAGGCCCGGGCGTAACCGCCCAAGCCACTCTGAGCAGCGCCAGCAGCGACCCTCAGGAGACGTCAAACTGGACCCCCTGGGCGAGTGGCAACTCGGTGGAGTAGTTGATGGTGCAGGTCTGCCGCCGCATGTAAGCCTTCCACGCATCGGAACCCGCCTCACGGCCGCCGCCGGTTTCTTTCTCGCCCCCGAAAGCCCCACCAATTTCCGCACCGGACGTGCCGATGTTGACGTTGGCGATGCCGCAGTCAGAGCCCTCCGGCGAAAGGAAGGTCTCAGCGGCCCGCAAATTGGTGGTGAATATAGCCGAGGACAGGCCTTGACGGACCGAATTGTTGAGGGCAATGGCTTCCTCGAGCGTTTCCACCTGGTAGACGTAAAGAATTGGAGCAAAGGTTTCCTCGCAGGCGATGGCCATGTCTTTGTGCGCCTTGACGATGGTGGGTTCCACAAAGAAACCGGGCCGGTCCAGCCGGCGACCACCGCAAAGGATCTCACCCCCTTCTTCCTTGATCTTTTCCAGCGCGGCCATCATGTCGGCCACCGCCGCCTCGTCCACCAGGGGACCCACGTGGGTGTTGGGGTCCAAGGGGTCGCCGATACGCAAGCTGGCGTAGGCCTGCAGCAGCCGATCCACCAGCTTCCGATACATGCCCTTTTGCAGGATGAGGCGGCGTAGGGTAGTGCACCGCTGGCCGGCGGTGCCGACGGCAGCGAAAAGAATGGCGCGCAACGCCAGATCCAAATCGGCGTCATCCAGCACGATGACCGCGTTGTTGCCGCCCAGCTCCAAAATGGTGCGGCCAAAGCGGGAGGCCACCGCCGTGGCAATCTTGCGCCCCTGGGCGGTCGAGCCGGTGAAGGAAATGAGGGGCACGTGCGGGTCGTCCACCAAACGTTGACCCACCTCCGACCCGGTGCCAATCACTAAGTTGAAAATGCCCGAAACGCCAAAGCGCTCGCTCACGCGGTGGCAAATATGCTGGACCGCGATCGCGCACAGAGGCGTTTTAGAGGAAGGTTTCCAAATTACCGGGTCACCGCAAACCACTGCGATGGCTGCATTCCAGGACCACACGGCCACCGGGAAGTTGAAGGCGGTTATGATGCCCACGGGCCCAAGGGGATGCCACTGCTCGAACATGCGGTGCCGGGGCCGCTCGGAGGCCATGGTCAAGCCGTACAGCTGGCGGGAAAGACCCACGGCAAAATCGCACATGTCAATCATTTCTTGCACCTCACCCAAGCCCTCACTGAGGATCTTGCCCATTTCCAAGGAAACCAGGCGACCCAGGGGCTCTTTGTGGGCGCGCAGCTCATCGCCAAGGGCGCGAATGATCTCTCCCCGCTTAGGCGCCGGCATCATCCGCAGCTTGCGGAAAGCCTCCTGCGCGGTCTGCGAAGCCCGTTCGTAGGTCTTGGCATCCGCTTGCCGCACGCGCGCCAGCACCTGGCCGGTGGTGGGGTTCACGGAGGCTAGCTCCGGACCACTGCAGGGCAGCCAGCCACCCGCATAGGCGCCCTGGTTAAGCTCGTCGATCCCTAGCGACTTCAGTATTTCTTGAGCTTGCGTCATAAAGCCACCTCCCTTTGCCCGCACGCTTGTGCCGAGCAAGGCGAGTTTACTTGGCAACTCGCTTCGTGAAAAGAACCGCAAGCTTACCGGCGCTCAGGGGAGCCCGTGAGGGGTACCTCCGCCAGCACGTCCACGTCACCTGCGCGGAATACCAAAAAGCCTTTGAGCCTGTCGCTCTCAGCGCGCGGCAAGGCAGCAAAGTCGGCAGAAGCGTGGGCGAGCAGAACACCTTCGCCGCTTCGCAGTTCCGCCGAGGCTCGCAGGTACCGCCCCCAGGAGCGCTGCACCCAGGCCCGCAGCTGCACATCCACCTCTGGGGGCACCGCCTGCTTGAGTCGCACCCTCAGCTCCGCGGTGGTGCAGAAGGTGCGCGCCGCTGCTGCGCAGGCCCAGGCCATGGCCTCGTCGAAAACCAAAGCCATCAAGCCACCATGAACCCGGCCGAGAAAGCCCAAGCTGGCTTGGTCCCAGCGCAGTGAACACGAAACCTCGCGTGTATCCGTGTGGAAGGCAAAGCGCAGGCCCAAACTGCGGGGGTTGGCTTGGGGATCGCCGCATACCGGGCACAGGGGCTGGTAGGGAAGCCAAAGCCTCATGGGGGCGTAGAATACCTTCATGGACAAGCATCTGCACCCGTTCCTGCTTCCCGCATCTTGGCTCCTGGAAGGGGAGTACTTCCCAGCCCAAGGCAAGCCCCAACGGGTCTTGGGCACCACCGAGGTGCGGGCGGACGAGCAGTTTCCTGAAACCCTCCAGGTGGTTGGCGAGGTGCGGGACGCGGACGACTTGAGCTCCCGGCCGGTGGCCACTGAGTTCACCGTGGACCTGGTGTCACCCCGAAGGGTGCGCTTCCACATGAACTCCATCCCCTTGGCAACGGTGCTTTTGGGCGAGGGGGTTTGGCGGGCGGAGGTTTTGCTCATCCATTACGCTTCGCCCGATAGACGCATCGTGGGCAGCGAAAGCTATGCGGCGGTGAGCGAGGAAGCGTTAGTCACCAGCGGGCTCCTGTTTGTGGATGGCGTGGCGGTGACCCGCTGGCTCGCCCGCCTCCAACGGCTGCGTTAGCACCCAACCCTGCGAACGCGAGCAAGACTTCACCGTAAGCCCGGGATGGGTGAGCCCAGGTGGAAAAGGGCGAGCTTTTCCAGCGAAGCCCCGGGTTGCCGCCGTTGCCCTACCCTTGTAAGTCCCCTTGGGAGGGTTCCGGCTCGGTTTGGAGCAGGTGCCAAGGGAAGTAGCCCAGAGGGTTGGCAAGCCAAAGGCCTTGGTCGTTGACGGTACTGTTCCCCCACGTGAGAAACGAGACGTCTTTGAAGCTTTCAGGCAGCCACCAGCAGCGGGGCTGGTCCCAGCCCGGCTCGTAAACCAGAACCGACCGGGGAGGCCTGGCTACCAAACGCAACGTATTGAGCAGCCCCTGGGGATTGGTTTCCCTCAGTGTCGTCCTCAGCACCAGTGGCTGAGCTCCCGGCCTAGCCCCGGGAAAAGAAACGGCAGACGCCGAGCCTTTGGCCGAAAGCGAGCTGGGCGCGAGGAAAAAGTAAATGCCGTCCTCCTCCACCCGCACGTCTTGTGGGGGTAGGTGCCGGGCAAGGCTACCGCCCCCAGCCAGCGGTCATCCTCAAAGATCAGCGCCTGCGTAGGGTCGTAAAGGACCAGGGTGCTTTAGATCGCGAGGGCATGAGCGGGCCGGAGCGGCCGGTGCCCCGAAGATGGACCCGTGAGTCACGAAATCGGTTCGGCTCCAGGGCCTTCGCGAGGGCGGCCCTGGTGGGCGTCTCTCCAAGCATCGCCCCAAACATAAGGCCCCTGGGAACGAGAAAGCGGCGCCTCGGCGGCCTCGATCAAGCCTAAGCGCTTCTTCGCTACGCAGGTGCGGCTACCCCCGGCGCAAGCGGGCTGCTCCTGCGGTTCCACTGGGAGGGTAGTAACCCCCAGGGCAAGGACCCCAGAGTGCCCGGGGCTGCGGAAGGCTCGCAAGCGATCTGCTGTGGGTGCGCAAGGCTGGGGAAGGGGAAGCTCGCGCGTGCGCGGGAAATGGGACAACTTAAGGTAAGATTTTCAAGTTTGCGTTCAATTGCTACTAAAAGCTTTAAACTGCTGAGAGCGGCTGTACTACAATTGCCGCCATGCCGGAAGGCTTTGTCCACCTTCATTTGCATTCCCACTACTCGCTCCTCGATGCCACCATCCGCCTGGACGAGTTGATGAGGCAGGTGGCCCACTTGGGCATGGAAGCGGTGGCCCTCACCGACCACGGCAACCTCTTCGGCGTGTTCGAGTTCGTGACCGCGGCACGCAAGTACGGCCTTCGTCCCATCGTGGGTTGCGAGCTTTACGTAGCGCCCGGCAGCCGCTTCGAGCGGCAGGGCAACCCTTACGGCCGGCACAAGCCCTACCACCACCTCACGGTGCTGGTGGAAAACGAGCAGGGCTGGTACAACCTCATGCAGCTGTCGACTTTTTCCTATTTGGAAGGCTTTTACCATCGCCCGCGGGTGGACAAGGAGCTCCTGAGAAAATACGGCCAGGGGCTCATAGCCCTTTCCGGCTGCTTGGCCGGCGAGATTCCCCAGGCGCTGTTGGCCGGGGAATCGGACCGGGCGGCGCGGGTCGTGGCCGAGTACCGGGAAATCTTCGGTCCCGACCACTTTTTCCTCGAAATCCAAGACCACGGCCTGCCAGAGGAGGCCCGAGCGCGCGAGGCGCTGGTAGCCCTTTCCGCCAAAACCGGGGTTCCCTTGGTGGCCACCAACGACTGCCACTTTCACCGCCGTGAGGATGTGGATGCCCACCGGGCGCTCATAGCCATTGGCCAAAACAAGACCCTCCAGGAGCTCGCTCAAGACTACGCCTACAACGACGAGTTTTACGTCAAATCGCCCCAGGAGATGGCGGCCCTGTTTGCGGATGGGCCGCAGGCCCTAGCCGCGACCGTGGAGATTGCCCATCGTTGCCGCTTCTCGCTGGGGGATCACCGGCCCCTGTTGCCCCGGTACCCAGGCCTGCCGGAGGGCACCTCGGCCGACGAGTTTTTGGCCAGCTTGGCGCGCGAGGGCCTGGAGCGCCGCGTGTCCCAGCCTCGTCCCCGGCGCCACAGGGACAGGGAGTATTGGCAGCGCTTGGACTACGAGTTGAGAGTCATCCACGAGGTTGGATTTGAGGGCTATTTCCTCATCGTCTGGGACTTTGTGAGCTTTGCCCGACGCAACGGCATTCCTGTTGGGCCGGGGCGGGGGAGCGCCGCCGGTTCCTTGGTTTCCTACGCCTTGGAAATCACCGACATCGATCCCCTAGAGTATGACCTGCTGTTCGAGCGCTTCCTCAACCCCGAACGCATCAGCATGCCCGACATTGACATCGATTTTTGCAAACGGCGGCGCGAGGAGGTCATCGAGCACGTGCGCACGCTTTACGGCGAGGAAAACGTTTGCCAGATCGCCACCTTCAACGTGCTTCAGGCTCGCTCGGTGATCCGCGATGTGGGCCGGGTCATGGGCATGAGCTTTGCCGAAACCGATCGCATCGCGCGCCTGGTTCCCGAGACCTTGGGCGTCACCTTGGACGAGGCATTGGCCCAATCGCCAGCCTTGGCAGAGGCCTGTGAGAAGGACCCTCGAGTGGGCCAGGTGGTGGCTATTGGCAAGCGCTTGGAAGGCTTGGCCCGGCACTGCGGCATGCACGCCGCGGGCGTGGTGATCGCGCCCAAGCCGGTACGCGAAATCGTGCCCCTTTACCGCACGAGCCGAGATGAAATCGTCACCCAGTTCGACAAGGACGTGATCGAGAAGCTGGGCCTTTTGAAGATGGACCTGTTGGGGCTCAAAACCCTCACCATCATGGAGGACACCCTTGCCAGCATCGAAAAGTCGGGGCTGCCGCGCCCCAACTTGCGTGAGCTCAGCTTAGACGATCCTAAGGTCTACGAGCTTTTTGCCAGCGGCGAAACCGAGGGCATTTTCCAATTCGAATCCGCGGGCATGCGCCAGCTGTTGGTCACCACCCGACCCGAGCGCTTTGAGGACTTGGCTGCCCTGAACGCCCTGTACCGCCCGGGTCCCATGAGCTGGATTGCCGACTACGCTGACCGCAAGGCGGGTCGCACACCCATTGTGTACATCTTTCCCGAGCTGGAAAAGATCCTGGCGGAAACCTACGGCGTGATCGTCTACCAAGAGCAGGTGATGCGCATTGCCGTGGACCTGGCCGGGTTCACCATGGCCGCAGCCGATACGCTGCGCAAGGCCATGGGTAAAAAGATCAAAGAGCTGATTGACGAGCAGGGGCAAGCTTTTATCGAGGGGGCGGTGGCCAAGGGCTACGACCGGCAAAAGGTGCAGGCCCTTTGGGAACAAATTGTGCCCTTTGCCCAGTACGGCTTCAACAAGTCCCATTCGGTGGCCTACGCTCTGGTGGCGTACCAAACGGCCTACCTCAAGGCCTATTACCCCCTGTACTTTTGGGCCGCCACGCTCTCCAGCCAGGTGGACGACTCGGATCAGCTCGCCCTTTACCTCAACCTGCTTAAAGGCAAAGGCTTCCGCATCCTGCCGCCGGACGTGAATCGCTCGCAGGCGGACTTTTCGGTGGAGGACGAGGCCATCCGCGTGGGCCTTTCGGCGGTGAAGGGTTTGGGTGAAGCGGCGGTCCAGGCCATCCTCCGCGCTCGTGAAGCCTCCGGCGGGTTCAGCTCGGTGATTGGCTTTCTCCGCGCCCTACCCGAGCGCTCGGCCAACCGCCGAGTCTTGGAAAGCCTAATTCGCGCCGGTTGTCTGGACTCCCTTTATCCCCATCGTGGCCTGTTGCTGGCCCAATTGGACCGCTTGATGGAGCGAGCCCAGCGCCAGCGCGAAGCCATCGACCGAGGGCAAGGTTTCCTGTTTGGGCTGGAAACGGAGGAAGGGGACAACCTACCTGATCCCAACTCGGTGGAACCGCAACCCGCTCAGGAACTGCTGGCCGGAGAGCGGGAAAGCTTGGGCTTTTACCTTTCCGGCCACCCCATGGATCGTTACCGCAAGCTGTTGGAGCTGCTTGGGGTCGTGCCCCTTTCCCAGCTGGAGGCTAGGTGGGAAGCGGGGGAGCGACAGGTGGCGGTGGCGGGGTTGGTGTCTGGTTTTTCATCCCTGAAGGCACGTGACCGCAACGGGCAAGGTAGCCGTCTGATGGCTCGGTTCGTGCTGGAGGACCAGGAGGCGTCTGTGCCGGCGGTGGTCTTTCCTGATGCTTTCGAAAGATTGCAGAAGATTTTGGAAAACGGTCGAGCCCTCAAGGTGATGGCCACGTTAAGCAAAAGCCCGCGAGATGAAAAGCTGGAGCTGCGGGTGGAGGACGCGTTCCCGCTGGAGGGAATCGAAACGCGCCGTGCCTCGGCCCTGCGGGTGACCCTACCCCTCGAACGCTTTGGCAAGGAAGAGCAGCTGGAAGAGCTCCTGGCGCTGTTCGATGAGTGCGAGGGTTCCCTTCCTTTGCGGTTGCGGCTGGTGGGGGAGGACTTCACCGCCGAGCTTTTGCCCAGCCGGGTGCGGGGCGTGGATGCGGAAAAGCTTCTGCCGCGGCTGCGCCAGCTTTTGGGTCCGGGAAGAGCCGAGTACCTGTTCAACGGCAGCGAGCCTTGACCGGAAAAACCGGGGCTGGGGCGACACACGGGCGGCGCGTCCCTGGCCCTCAGCAGCCCGCTCTGACGTGCAGCCCCCTCGTTCCCTGGCCCGACAATGGCGCCACCTCACTCCCTTGCGAAGGCTTGGCAACGCTGGGACGGTCCGCAGATTGCTTCTTGCTCCCACCGGTCAATCCCAGGAACCTCCCCAAGGAGCTGCCTTGGAACCCACTTGACAGGAGAGAAAAAATATTCCCAGCGCGAGGCGCGCCGGGCCAAACACAACGTGCGAGGTTGTTCAACCCGACGGGTGTGACTGCGCCTTGCGTTTTTGCCGCCTCAACACGGACGGCCAGAGTGCCTCTACCCGGGTCGGCGCCTGCGACGACGGCTGGTACGGTCGCGGCTGGCGGTGCTAAGAAATTGAACTAATTCAAACGCATAACGAGGTAAGAATTAAGATGGCGAGGTGACAGGAGGCAAGTATGAAACGTTCTCGCCACGTAGTACGGGTTTGCTTGCCAGTGGTGGCAGCCTTGCTTGCGCACCCGAGCGCGGGGGCGGGGCAGAACGAGCCGTTTCTCGGCAACGTTGACTTAAGTGGCGGGAAGGTACTGCTGGCCAGAAACAACGCCGGGGAGGTGCTCACCTTTGAGCCCACTTCTGGCCGCTTACGCCTGCGGGAACCCAAAGGAAACCTGCTCTTGCAGCGCCAGCTGGCCGATCCACGTGTTCAGGGCCAAGCCTGGAAGGTGGCCCTGAGGGAACACCGCGCTCTCGTGTCGTTTTTCGAGCAGGCAGCCAACGACGAAGAGAGTTACCGAAACGTGGTGGTGGACCTGGACGACGGCCGCGTAATGGCGAGCTTGTTCTTGCCGGGGGTGGTAATGGAGGCGATGGGCGCCAAGGATGGTTGGGCAATTTCCCTGCAGCGATTTGCTGGCCAAAAGGCGGGCCTAGCCTTGGGCTTTTGGCGAGTTTCGCTGGAGCGCGTCAGCGATGAGGGCAAAGCCATGGAGCAGCTGGTGCTCCCTATGAGCCCTGAAGAGCTGGCCAAGGCCGAGGGGTTGCCCGGCTAGCTGCCCTCACCCGTCAAGCCGCTGGGGGTTGGCGCCGAGGTATGGGTCATCGCTGGGGTAAGCTACCAGCTCTGGCGCCCCAAACAGGCAAGCAAAAGCTCTGCCGTGCTCCACCCACCGGACTGCCTGGCAGCTAAGGCACAGGTGCTTTCGGTGGAAGATGCTCGCCAAGAGCTGGTCAGGCGAGTGGAGAAAGCGCCGGAGGAGGTAAAGGCGGCGGTGCTGCGCTCCCTGCCACCGGGCTAACCTGGAACGAGCATGCTCACCCTTGCGGCTGCTGCCGCCAGCTTCGGCCGGTGGACAGTGGTGGTGGTGCGGGAAGGCCGCGGGAGCTCCATTCAGCCCGCGGGCTGGTGGGGGAGTGGAAGTTTTGCCCAGCCTTCCCCAGTGACCCCGTTCCAGGTTGGCGGCGTCTAAGGCTGCTTCGCGTTGTGTGGGCTCGCAATGAAAAGTAAAAGCGTTTGCCGAGCATCTCGACAAGGAGTAGAAACCATGCTCTCGGAGTCCTGCTTTCGGCTCTCCTCAAAGATCACCGCCAAAGGCAAATGGTAGAACCATACATGTGCTTGCACTCACGCTCATTTTCCCTTATTCTGCCGCAGGCGGCGCGCTCGCCCAATCGGAGGTGACCATGACGCAAGGGGAAAACTGCCTGACAGCCCAGCAACTCATTGCCTTGGAGGAAAAGCACGGGGCCCAAAATTACCACCCCCTGGATGTGGTTATCACACGTGCTTCGGGAGTGTGGGTTTGGGATGTGGAGGGCAACCGCTACTTGGACTTTCTCGCGGCTTATTCCGCGGTAAACCAGGGTCACTGCCACCCCAAGATTGTGGCAGCCTTAAAAGAGCAGGCAGAACGCGTTACCTTGACTTCCCGCGCCTTTCGCAACGACCAGCTGGGCCCTTTGTGCCACCAACTCAGCGAGGTTTCAGGCTTTTCTCGCTTCTTGCCCATGAACACCGGCGCTGAGGCGGTGGAAACGGCCATCAAAGCGGCGCGAAAGTGGGGGTACACCGTCAAGGGGGTGCCCAGGGATCAGGCAGAAATCATCGTTTTCGAAGGGAACTTCCACGGCCGAACCACCACGATTGTGAGCTTCTCCACTGAAGAGCAGTACCGGGAGGGTTTCGGTCCCTTCACCCCCGGCTTCCGCATCCTCCCTTACGGGGACCTGGCTGCGGTCGAGGCGGCTATCACCGACAACACGGTGGCAGTGCTGGTCGAGCCCATTCAGGGGGAAGGAGGCATCATCGCCCCGCCGGCAGGCTTTCTTAAGGGCCTGCGCGAGCTCACTCAGCGCCACAAGGTACTCCTGTTGCTGGACGAAATCCAGTCGGGCCTGGGTCGTACGGGTAGGCTCTTTGCTTACGAGCACGAGGGCATTCGCCCCGACGTGGTCATCATCGGCAAGGCCTTGGGCGGTGGCTGCGTGCCCATTTCCGGCATTTTGGCGGACGACGAGGTCATGGGTGTTTTCCGGCCGGGCGATCACGGCTCAACCTTTGGCGGCAATCCATTGGCGTGCGCGGTGGCGCGGGTGGCGCTTCGGGTCCTGTTGGAAGAGGGCATGATTGAGAACTCGGCCCGGTTAGGAGAGTACTTCCTCCAGCAGCTGCAAAGCCTTTCTTCTGCTTATGTGAAGGAGGTTCGTGGGAAAGGCCTTTGGATAGGCGTGGAGCTGGTGCGGGAGGCAGGCGGGGCGCGGCGGTTTTGCGAAGCGCTGCAAAAGGAAGGCTTGCTCTGCAAGGAAACCCACGTAAACACCATTCGCTTTGCCCCACCGCTGGTGATCACCAAGGAGGAAATCGACTGGGCGATGGAGAGGATTGCGCGAGTGCTCTGCTGAGCACCGGGCGCGCCCTGGCGAGTTTCACCGCTGATGTTTCGCTTCCGGCGCTGGTACCGGCTTGCGGGTCTTCCCCGGGCCCTTCCGCTTCGCACCACAGCTTGCGCATAGCTTTTTGCGCGAGCTGGTCATCCGGTGTGTAGGCTAACCACCGATGCTTCGCGCGGCCAGCTCCGGGAGATGACGGCCGCCCGGAAGCGGCCCTGCCTACGTCGGCATGCCGACATTACGTGCGAAGGGTGGTCTGGCGGTTCAAGGCCAGAAGAAAAAAGGTGACCGAGGGAGCCCAGGCGGCCAACACGGGGGGCAGCAAGGCCACCTCTCCTAGCTTGGTGGCCAACGCTGTGAGGGAGAAGTAGGCCATGGCCAAGAAAAGCGCCACGCCGATACCCACCAGCGTTCCTCGCCGCCCCAGACGGAACGCGTAGGGCAGGGCCAGCCACGGTAGCAAGAGCAGGCTCAGGGGGTAAGCTAGCTTCTGGTGAAGCTGCACGAGGAGCTTGTCAACCTTGTAACCGGCGCTCTGCAACCGGCGGATATAGGATGACAAATCGCGCAGGTTCATCTGCGAGGGCTTGCGAAAATCACGGCGAAAATAGTCGGGCTTTACCCCAATGGGTAAGTCGGCCCGTGCTCGTGATGGCACAAAATCATCGCTGCCGTCCGCTAAGAAGCTACGGCTCCACACGTGCTCAGCCGTCCAGGTGGTGCCATGGTAGCTGGCTGATTGGGCAAACCAGCGTGCCCGCAGGGTGAGTTGCTCATCGAAAACGTAAACCGAGGGTCGAACCAGCAGGTTCTTCTCACCGTCGAACAGAAGGAAGCTCACCACCGTTCGTCCATCAGGGAGAAAGACGAACGAGTGGTCGGTAAAGCGGAAGCTCCGCTGGCCCTTGCGTCCCTTGATGAGGTCCTCCAGGTGTTGGCTTGTGCGGTTGGCCTTTTGCACCACATTTTCGTCCAAAAGAAAAAGGGCGAGGGAAAGAAGGCCACCAAGGGCCAAAAGGGGAGCGGCCAAACGCCGCAGAGATATTCCCGCGGCCTTGATGGCCACCGTTTCATTGCGCTTTTCCAACACGGCGGCGGTCGCCAGCACGGCTATGAGATAGGCAAGGGGCAAGGTATCGTGAAGCACCTGCGGAATAAGGTAAAGGTAGTAACTTGCCACCACTACGAGCGGCACGTTGTTCCGCTGAATTTCCTCCACTTGCTCGGAAAAATTGATGGCGACGTAAAGACCGGAAACGGCAAGCAGGACCAGAAGAAAGAAGCGCAGGGTTTGTCCCAAAACCCATCGGTCAATGCAACCAAGGAAAAGGGGAGGGCTGCAACGCGAAGCTGCCCAGGGCCGGCTTTCCGGGAGCCCGGAGCGCCGAAAAGAGCGTATATGCTGCCGGATTCCCACCAGCTTCTGCCACCACACCCGCCAAGGGCCCGGCCCCAACTGCACGGGGCTTGGTCGCCTTCTCTGCCAGTAAAAGAGAGCCGCTGCCAGCAGTGCCACCACCAAATTGGGAAGCCAAACCCCGAGAAAAATAGGGACCTTGCCGCTGCGTGCCAAGAGCTCCCCGTTGTTCAAGAGGACGTAATAGCCCACGATAACCAGTACGGAGACGGTGAGGCCGTAGCCCTTTCCACCGCGGCTGTGGCGAGACCCTAAGGGAAAAGACAATAAGGAAAAAACCAAAGCTGCCGCCGGAAGCGCCAGACGCTTGTGCAGCTCGACCCAGGATTCCCGGCGATCGGTTTCCGTTTCGGTGTGGCTATGGGCACGATGCCAAAGCTCCTGGGTAGAGGTCTCTCTCGGGCCGTAGCGGATTACCACGCTGCGGTTTTCCGGCGCTTGGAGGAGCAGCCTCATTTCGGCATTGAAGCTCCGTTGGTAGCGGTCCGGACGTGCCACGGTGAGGGTATGAACGGTGGCTTGGCGCAGCTGCAACCAGAGCTCCCCGGTGCTCGCGTCCTCCAGCAACTGGCCCTTTTCCGCTGTTACCAGTGTTTCCTTAGCTGCATCTGTGAGGTCGAAAACCAGCACCCCCTCCCACAGGCCGGTTCCTGCCTGGATCCGGTCCACATAGAACAGCTTTCCGGGAAAAGGGGAATTAAAGACCCTGGCCTCCAAGCCCGCTTTGGCGGCCGCAAAATAAATGCCACGCGTCAGCTCCTGAAAGCGGCGGTTGGCCTCTGGGAGGAGCCAAAGGGCAGCAGCGGCATCGGCTACGAACACCACCAAGCCGAGAAAGGCAACTGGCCTGGCCAGCCAGCTGGGCGGTGTGCCGCTCGCCGCAAGGGCTACAAGCTCGGACTCCGCCGCCCACCGGGAGACCACGAGGATGGCCGAAAAGAGTAAGCCCATGGGCAGGGTTATCACCACCACGTGCGGCAGGGAGTACACAAGAAGACGGACCACGTCCCAGCTGGAGGCATCACGGGAAACCAAAAGCTCAGCAAAGACAAAGAGGAAGCGAATCACTAACAAAAACGTCATCACCACCACCGCCAACAGAAAAGGCGGCAGCATCTCTGCGACAAGCGAACGAGCAAGTACCCAAGGCACGCGCCGCATACGGGGAGCAAGTGTAGCGCACGCCTGCCCTCACGCCAGGTACCGCGAGCTGACGGCCTTAGGGTAAGGCTCGGCAGCTAACGGGAACAGGGGCCGCAACCCAAGCGAGATCCACAGGGATTTCCACAGGGTCAAAGGTTTCCACAAGGCCGCATGGCAAGGCGAAGGTCCGATAAGAGATATTATGTTAAATACAATACCCGAACCACCCATAAAACCTAGGTTGCCAAATAGGTTGCCAAAGCCGAAACGCCCCTCCCCGCCTCTACTTGCCTCGCGACCAAAACCACGGGCAATAGCCATCGCCGGCTCTTCCTGGTCGCCCGGAAATTAAGCAGGCGCACGAACGAGGCACCACACCTGAGTTCTTGCCGTGGGTGTTTCGGCTACCGCGCCCCTTCTCGAGCACACGAGCCTTTGCCCGCGTGGGGTCGCGTGCGGCCGCGCGGTGGTTGGAGCCATGGCGCGACGAGACGGTCGAGGAGCTCTTGACGGCTCCCTAGGATGCTTCCTGCCGCCAGCACAAAGCTCTGCCCTTTTGCACGTGGGCAGGAGCTTGGGATTCCTGCGGCGATTTGGACGGGTGAGCTCCCATGCCTTGGTTGCAAGCTTCGGGGTTCTATCCCGAAGACTGGAATCACCCAGCAGGCCTAAGCTAGGCGGCTGTCGAACTCCCCGCTGCGCAGCTTGGCCAACAGATCCTCCAGCGCTTGGACGATTTCCTCGCGGCCCACGCCAGGGCGCGCCACGGTTAGAGAAATGCGCACAGCGGCCTGAGGGCTGGGACGGTAACGCAGCTGAATTGGTTTGAAGCCGGCGGGAACGGGCGGCTGTTCCCCCGTGGCTGCCGGGGGCTCCTCGCTCCCGCCCACCTGCATAGCACGAAGTGCTTCCCTGTCGGCGCCTTCCTCCAGGATAGCCTGGAGAAGCCGCTCCATTTCCTCCACGTTCTTCGCCCGCGCCACAATGAGCAGCTTGCTCTTGGCGCTGATGTCGGCATGCCGACAAAGATCCCGCAACGCAGGTGGGATGTTGAGGAGGGTGAGCGTTTCCGTGACCGAGGTGCGCGACTTGCCCACTGCCCGTGCCACCTCCTCGTGGGTATAGCCGTACCTTTCCACCAAGGTGCGGTAACCCTCAGCCTCTTCGAAGGGGTTGAGATCGCGGCGCTGGAGGTTTTCCACCAGGGCCACCTCGAGAGCTTCCTGGTCCGAAAGGCTCAGTTCCACGCACGGCACTTCCGTTAGGCCCGCGGCAATGGCTGCATGGAAGCGCCTTTCCCCCGCCACCAGCTGGTACTTCCCCGGCCCTACTCTGCGCACCAACAGCGGCTCCAGCACCCCCCGCTGACGGATGGACTCGGTGAGCTCGGTGAGGTCCCCTAAATTCGAGCGCGGCTGCTCGCGGTTGGTTTCGATTTGCGCGATGGGCAGCATCAGCCCGACCCCCACCACCGATTTGTTCGCCAGCTCTTCCACAAAGTGGCGATCGTGGCGCATCTTGCGGAAATCTGGCAGGCCACGACGACTAGACACGGGCCATGACCTCCTCGCACAGGGCATAGTACTCCATGGCACCGGAGGACTCGGGGGCGTGCTCGAAGATTGAAGCGCGGTACGCGGGGCTTTCTTCCAACCGCACGGAGCGCGAGATAATGGTGCGGAAGAGCTTGTCGCCGAAGACCTTGGCAATTTGCTCGTGAATGTCACGAGCCAAAACCGTGCGCTTGTCGTAAAGGGTGATGATCGCTCCTAGCAGCTGCAAATCTGGGTTGGCGCGCAGCTTAATCTTTTCCACCGTCTCCAAAAGGTCGTCCGTGCCTTCTAGGGCAAAGTAAGAGGCTTGGATGGGAATCAAAAGATGGGTGGCGGCCACCATAGCGTTCACGGTGAGTAGGCCAAGGGTTGGCGGCGTGTCCACAATGATGGCATCAAAGGCATTAGCAACCTGGTTTAAACGGTCCTTCAAGCGGAAGTGGGCATCCAGCTCACCCACCAACGCTGCCTCCAGCTTGGCCAAGCTAATGCGCGCCGGCGCCAGCTGCAGCCTTTCCAAATGCGTGGACACCAACACCTCGGCCATCGGCACGTGATTGACCAAGCAGTCGTACATGCTGTGGCGCAGCTGGTGCACGTCCACAAAGGACATGGTGGCATTCGCTTGCGGGTCCAAATCCACCAGCAAGGTGCGCGAGCCCTTCAGGGCAAAGGCGGCCGCCAGATTAATGGCCGTGGTGGTCTTTCCCACTCCCCCTTTTTGGTTGGCAATGGCTACGATCATCCAAGTCACCCACCTTGGCCTGGGATTACCTCCGCCAGTCACCCAGGGTGCGATAGCTTAACACGACCCCCGGCCAGTATTCCGGCCACCCAGCCGGCAACCGCTCCGTGTCCCTTACATCTTGTACTTGCCGATGTCTTCGGGGCCTAGGGAGTCAAGCCACTCCTTCAAGCGCTCCTCGTCGCTGCTCCCCTCCTTCACCTCGAGAGCGTGGGCCTGATGGAACACGGTTTCCGCCACCTTGATTGGGGCGCGAGCTCTGAGGGCCAGGGCAATGGCGTCGGAGGGGCGAGCGTCGACCGTAACGCGCTTGCCTTCCGCGGTTCGCAAGGCCACGGAAGCATGGAAGGTGTTCTCAATGAGCGAATGAACCACCACCCCTTCCACCACCGCGCCCAGGGCTTCTATCAGCGAACGCATTAAGTCATGGGTCATTGGCCGGGGGGTCTGAACGCCTTCCAGCTCCATGGCAATGGCGTTCGCTTCGAAGACGCCTATCCAGATAGGAAGCAGGACGTTCTCGTCAGCCTTCTTCAGAATCACGATAGGGGTATTGGAGACGGGATCGAGAATCAGCCCCTTGATCTCCACCAGGTGCTGTTGCATTCCGTCTCCCTCCCCTCGCTATCCAAGATCGCCCTTTCCCTATCCGATGTCAAGGTATTACCCGCAAGCCAACACCTTTTCCCCTGGGCCAGGAGGCCATGCCGGCTTGCGACGAGTTTTGCTCCACGCGCTCCCCGAGCAGCGCGTGGGCGGTGGCACCGGTGATGCGGATGGCCACCAGCTCGCCGGCCCTGATACCGGGCCAGGCCGGGAAATTAACCACCCGGTGGTCTTCTCCCCGACCGTGCCACAGGCCCTTTCCGCGCTTTGCCGGCCCGTCCACCACTACCTCCACCGAGCGTCCGATAAGGGCTTGGTTGAGGCTGAGGGAAACGCCTTCTTGCAGCGCAAACAGCCTCTCAAGCCGCTCGCCAGCCACCTCCCGCGGCACGCGCCCTGCATAACGAGCCGCCGGGGTCTTGGGTCGCGGCGAAAAAATGAAACCATAAAGCTGGGAAAAGCGAACTTCCTCCACAAGCTCGAGGGTTTGTCGAAAATCCTCTTCCGTCTCACCCGGAAAACCAACGATAACATCAGTAGAAAGATTCACTTGCGGCTGCGCTTGCCGAATGCGCTCGACCAAGTCTAGATACGCTTCGCGGGTATAGCGCCGCTTCATGGCCTTCAAGACGCGGTTCGACCCAGCTTGGAAGGGCAGGTGCAGGTAGGTGCCCAGGCGTGGGAGGCTAGCAAGTGTTTCAATGAGCTTGGGCGTGAAAAACCGAGGGTGGGAGGTAATGAACTGCACCCGCCAGAGGCCTTCCACCTGGCACACGGCCGTGAGAAGGTCAGCCAAGTCGGCGCCGGTTTGCGGGCAGCGGTAGGCGTTGATGGTCTGGCCCAGGAGCGTAACCTCCAACGTCCCCCGATCCACCAAGCTCCGCACCTCGCTAAGTATCTCCCGCAGAGGTCGGCTAATTTCCTTGCCACGAGTGTAGGGCACAATGCAAAAGGTGCAGTGTTGGTTGCAGCCGTGGATGGCCGTTACGTACTGACGGGCGCTGTTGCTGCGCGCGATGAGGTGATTGTCCAGGTCGCGGGTTTCGGAAAAACCGGTGAGAGATACCCGCCGACCCTCCGCCACTGCGGCCAGCGCCGAGGGCAGCTGGCCGAGCCTCCCCGGCCCCAAAACGAAATCCAGCGCCTTCGCTTTGGCCAGGAGGGCCGCACCCTCCTGTTCGGCCACGCAACCGCACAAGCCCACAATTTCCGGTTTGCCCTGGCTTTGCTTGAGAGTACGAAGCTCCCCCAGACGGGAAAGCACCTTTTGCACGGCCTTTTCCCGCACGGCGCAGGTGTTCAACAGCACCACGTCGGCCTGAGTGCACGAATCCACCGGCTTAAGACCAGAGGCCTGGAGCATACCCGCCAGGTGCTCCGAATCCAGCACGTTCATTTGGCAGCCCCACGTTTCAATCCAAAAGGTCTTCACCGGCTCGATACCCCTCCTCGTCGCCGTTGGCAACGGTGACGATGTTCATTTTGCCCGTGGGCAACGGTCTTGGCAAGCGGCATGTCGATCGATTACCTCGGCCAACTTGGGTTGCATCGCTGCCGGCGACAATTTTGCTACCTTGCTGGCCGGCTGAAAGCACCCGGGCCTCATGGCGAGCTGGCTGGCAGCTTGCTCACCCACTGCGGGTAGATGGGCTCAGGTTGGGGAAGGTTGGCGAACCACTCGGGCTTGCCCCCTTCCGCTAAGGCTTGGCGGCGGACGCTTTCGGGTACGGGGCGCATGAGCTCCAGCTCTGCTCCCGCCCGGCGCGCGCTGCGCTCGAGGACGAAGGCGGTGGCGCCCTGCGCCTTCCCCTCTCGCAGCTGCTGGCGGAAGCGTTGTAACAGCAGTTCCAGCCCAAGTACCCGCGCTCGAGCCTCCTGGTAACGCTGCTGCCAGGTCTCCTTTCCTAAAGGCTTGGGGGCGCGATCGGCGCTAGGGGTGGTCAGCTCCACCCCCTCGCTCAGTTGCTTTACCGTCTGGTTATCCAGCTTACGCTTGCCGGGCGGCAGGCTGAGCTTGATGCTCTTGGCCACCTGGGAAAGCGTGGTGGCCGGTGGGCTCGCCTGCCGCTCGGTGGTTGGCTCGGCGGCGCCCAGCAGCGGAACGATGGCCAGGGCGAAAGCTCCTATAGGCCTCAAGGCTCGCACGTTCCTTCTCGCCCGTAACGGTCTTCCAGCCGTACCACGTCATCCAAATGGGGCGTGGAAACCTCCAGGATCACCAGCTGGGTCCGGGCGACGACGCGATGCACGGTTCCCGGTTCGATGTGGAACACGGTGCCCGGGGTAGCAGGGTGGACCTCCAACGCCTGCGGGGGATGGCCAGTGCCGATGTGAAACTCCCCTTCCCCGGAAAGCACGCGCATGGTTTCCACCTTGCGGTGATGGTACTGCAGAGACAGGGCGTGGCCCGCGTGGACCGTGAGGATTTTCCCCACGTAGTACGGGGTCTCGGCGAAGATTTCCTCTTGCCCCCAGGGCTTGGGAACGATGCGGGTCACAGGCTTACCCTCACTTTGAGCCGTGCAAGCAGCGCGGCGAAGCTTTCCAGCAGAAACTCTTCCACCTCTTTGGCAGTAGTTAGGCGCAAGGCCTTGCGGGCAATGCGGCGCGCGTCGGCAAAGGACATGGCCCGAACCAGGCTGCGGACCACGGGCAGCGCGGGCGGGCTCATGGAAAACTCCCGCAGCCCCAGACCCAAAAGCACCGGAACTGCCAGGGGATCGGCGGCCAGCTCGCCGCACAGGGAAACGGGGATCCCCGCCCGTTGACCGGTGGAAATCACCCGCTCGATGAGGCGCAGAACGGCGGGATGGAAGGGCCGATAGGTGCCCGCCAGCTCGCTGTTGGCCCGGTCCACGGCAAGGGTGTATTGGGTGAGGTCATTGGTGCCGAGGGCCAGGAAATCCACCTCGCGCGCCAGGTGCTCAGCGATAACGGCCGCCGCTGGCACTTCCACCATGGCCCCTAAGGGCACCTGGGAAGGGACTGGCTTACCCTCGGCGGCTAGCTCTGCCTGCCAGCGCCCCACCAGCACCCTTACGGCGCGGATCTCTTCCAGGTGCCCGACCATGGGAACCATGACTCGCAGCCTTCCAGGAAACTGGGCCGCCGCCCGCAACAGCGCCCGCATTTGCGTGCGGAAAAAGTCGGGTCGAGCAAGGGACAAGCGCACACCCCTCAAGCCGAGAGCCGGATTGGCTTCCAGCTGACCCAAGATTTCCCGCGCCAGTTTGCGACCGCCCAAGTCGTAGGTGCGGACGGTTACCGGCTGCTCGGGAAAGGCTGCCAGCAGCTTGCAATACACCTCGAACTGGGCTTCCTCGTCCGGAAGCAGGGGGGCTGTTTGCATAAAGAGGAACTCGGAACGGAAAAGGCCCACACCCTCCGCCCCCGCGTGCCTGGCTGCACCTACTTCGTGAAGTAGGTCCACATTGGCGAGAAGACGCACACGCACACCGTCGGTGGTTTCGGCTGGCAAATGGGCCTGGGAGAGGAGCTCGTGCTGCCGGCGGGCATGTTCCTCGGCACGGAAGCGGTACACCTCCACCAAGGCCGGCTCGGGGTCCACGAATACGTGGCCCTCGAAGGCATCGAGGATGACGAGCGCTCCGTGGCGTGCAGCCTCCATCAGCCCCGGAACCGCCACTACCGCCGGTATCCCCAGGGACTTGGCGATGATGGTGGTGTGCGAGGTGGTCCCTCCTGCCTCTGAAACGAAGCCGATGACGTTCCCCGCGGCCAGCTGGATGGCCTGCGAGGGTGGAATGTCATCGGCCACCAGCACCCGCGGCTCGCCGTTTGCTGGGCGGATCTGCGGCCGACCTTGCAATTCCCGTTGCCAATGGGCCGCCACGTCCAAAAGGTCCACCTGGCGCTCCCGCAGGTACACGTCTGCCACCTGCTCAAACCGCTGGAGGAAGCGGCGGACCACCTCTTCCAGCGCCCACTCGGCACACACCCGTTCACGACGGATGACCTCTTCCACCTCCGCTGTCAACAAGGGGTCCTGGAGTAGTAGCCGATGGGCATCCAAGATGGCGGCGAACTCGGCCCCGACCCTAGCACTGGCCGCTTCCCGCAGGTTCAGCAGGTGCTCCTCCACCCGTTGGGCCGCTTCCCGCAGGCGCCGCACCTCCTCCTCCACTTTTTCCGCCGGCACGCTCACCCGCACCACCGGCAAGGGTCGGTTTTCCACCAACAACGGCTCGCCAATGGCAATGCCCGGGGACACCGGCAGACCAGCCAGAGCCAGGGTGCTCAATGGGGCTCTCCAAAGCGCTCGGCTATGAGCTTCTCCAAAGCACCCACCGCTTCGGCGGCGTCCTCGCCCTCGGCGGTGATGACCAGCTGGGCACCGCAGGGCGCGGCCAACAGCAGCAGGCCCAGGATGGACTTTCCGTTGACCTCCTCGTCGTTGTGCCGCACCCGGATCTCTGCCTGGAAGCGCGAAGCCTCCTGAACGAATTTGGAGGCTGCGCGGGCATGCAAGCCCAAGCGGTTTACCAACTCAACGGTTTTTTCCACCTTCACCGCTTCGCCCACCCTTGCTTTCCAACACGTCGCTGACCACGTAAATGCTTTTTTGCCCTTTTTCCGCCACCGCCCGTGCCACGGCCTTAAGGGTTAAGTCCGACCCATGGCGCAGGGCCGCCAACTTGACCAGCATGGGCAAGTTGACACCGGTAACCAGCTCGGCACGGGAGAGGTCCACAAAGCCCAAAGAAAGGTTGGTGGGGGTCCCGCCGAACATGTCGGTGAGCACCACCACCCCATCCCCGGTATCCAGCTCCCTCAAAGCTTGGCCGATTTCCTGGCGGGCTTGTTCGGGATTCAAGTTCCATTCGAGGGACAAGGCCTTTGCTTGCTGCGCCAAAGAGGCGTCAATCTTTTTCCCAGCGGCCAGAAGCTCCTCGGCTAACCGACCGTGCGAAATGATGAGGATGCCCACCATGGTGTCCGCTTCGCAACCTCCTTTCCCCGCCGGTTTGCTAATCCTCCCGGTCTCGGTCCCGGTGATGTACCCGCACCAGCCACCCTGCCCTCCGCAAGTCGGCCCCGAGCCTGGCGGCCAAGTATACCGACCGGTGGCGCCCGCCGGTGCAGCCAAAGGCCACCACCACGTAGGTTTTTTGCTCCCGCCGGTACAAGGGCAACAGCTCCTCCACCAGGCCTTTTAACTTGCTGTAAACCGCTTCCACTTCGCCTTGAGCCGCCAGCCATGCCTCCACCTTGGGATCGTCCCCGGGCAGCGGCCTCAGCTCGGGAACGAAATAGGGATTGGGTAGAAAGCGCACATCGAAAACCAAGGTGGCGTCCGGCGGCAAACCGTATTTGAAACCGAAGCTTTCGCAGCGCACCACCAGGGGTTGCGCCAGCTCGGTGGTGCCGAAGCGCCGCGCCACTTCCGCCCGCAGCTCGTGAGGCGTGTAGTTGGTGGTGTCCAGCACCTCCGAGGCTATGGCCCGAATCGGCGCCAACTGAAGCCGCTCTTGCGCCACCGCCTCCGGCAAATCCAACTGGCGAAAAGGGTGAGGCCGGCGTGTCTCCTGAAAGCGGCGGACAATGGCATCATTCGAAGCCTCCACAAACAGCACCTCCACCCCAGGGAAGCGCTGCCGCAGCGTTTCCACCAAACGGGGAAAGTCGGCAGCAAAGGCCGGTGTGCGCACGTCCACTACCACTACCCAGGGAGGGCCCTGAGTGGCGAACACCCGCTCAAAAAGCGGCTCGATGAGGTCCAGGGGGAGGTTATCTACGCAGGTAAAGCCCAGGTCCTCGAAGCAGCGCGTGACGATGCTCTTGCCTGCGCCTGACAGACCGGTTACCACGATGGCGCGCGGGCCTGCTGTCATTCCCGTTGGAGGATGCGGTCGTGGGCCTCGACGAAGGACCGCCCCATATCGGAAACCCCTCGCTGCAACAGCAGGTGCCGGCGCGCGGCACATTCCACCAACAGGGAAAGGGTTCGCCCGGCCGCCACCGGCACCTCCACCAGGGGTCGTCGCACGCCCAAGATCTCGGTAGAGCCCTGCTCCAGGCCCAGGCGGTCCACCGGCCCGGAGGCCTCCGGTACCAAGCGGATCACCAGATCGATGGGTTTGGCATCGCGAATGGCAGCGGCTCCGAAGAGCTGATCAATATTGATAATGCCCAAGCCACGCACCTCGAGAACACCCCGTCCCAAAAGCGGCGCCTGACCTATGAGCTGGTCCTGGCGGATGCGGAGAATCTCCACCACATCGTCGGCCACCAGCCGATGCCCACGGTATATGAGCTCCAAAGCGCACTCGCTTTTGCCCAAACCCGATTCCCCAAGAATCAACACGCCCACGGCAAAGATGTCCAGCAAATCGCCATGGATGCGGGTGCGCGGGGCCAGCAGGATTTCCAAGCCCGCGGACAACCGCTCGATAACTTCCGAGGTGTACGCATGGGTGAGGGCCAGGGCCACCTCCCGCTGTCGGCAGAAAGGGCCGAAAAGCTCCACCGCCTCTTGGTTGCCCTTGCTCACCACCACCAGGGGAGGCAGAGTGGCAATGAGCGTGTGGACTCGCTCCCTTTGCACTTCGGGAGGAAGGGTGGCGAGAAAGCCTGTTTCGCTAGCGCCAATGACCTGGACCCGTCCAGGGCGAAGCGAGGCCCAGTAGCCGGCGAGGGCGAGACCAGGCTTTTGCAACCGCGGGCTCAGCACGTGCCGGTCTAAAGCCTTTTCCGTGGCCACCACAAGGGAAAGCTCCAGCTGGGCCACACGCTGGTCAGCCAGCAGCTCCCGCACCGGAAGGGGTGGCACTCCGTTGTTCATGCCACATCCCGCTTGGCCAAAAGAAGCAACAATTCCCGCGGGGTTTTCACCTTAGCCAGCTCAGCGTGTGCCTCCTTGTCCCGCAACAGGCGAGCAATTTCCGCCAGCACCTGCAGATGCGTGGCTGGCACGTCCGGAGGCGAGAGCACAAAGAAAAAATAGCGTGCGCGCTCGTCGGTGGCGGTGCCGAAAGGCACCGGTTCGGAGGTCCGGGCGAACGCCACCAACACCTGCTTGAGGGACGGCAGCTTGCAGTGGGGGATGGCTGCCTCCTGGCCTACCACGGTGGCGCCGAGGCGCTCTCGCTCCAGCAAATGATCCACCAGGTCCTGGGCACTCTGCACCACGCCGCTGCGCTCCAGGGCTTGGGCAACGTAGTAAAGGACCTCTTCGCGTATGCTCGCTGGAATGTCCAGGAACACGTGCTCCGGAGCTAACAGATGGTCTAATCTCACAGTGCCTCTTGCGCTCTAGACCTCGGGGGTGACCAGGCCGTAGGTATTGTCTCGCCGGCGGTAGAGCACGTTCACCTGGTTGGATTCCGCTTCCCGAAAGACGATGAAGTCCTCCTTAGTCGCATCCAGCTCCAAAGCCGCCTCCTCCACCGTCATGGGACGCACGGGCACGTACTTGGTTTCCACGATCCGGGGGGTCCCCGACCGCACCGACTCCGCTTCAACCACTTGCAGCGCCCATGCCGTTTCTTCCCTGCCCGAAGCTTTGTGGCGTCGGTCAGTTACCTTCTGCTTGAGCCGACGGGCCTGCTCCTCCAGTCGGTTGAGCACTTCTTGAAAGGCTACCGGCCATTCCGCATCCTCAGCCGAAGCCGTCAACTCCCCTCGCTTGGCACGGATGTAGCCGTCCACACGGATACGGTGCTTTTCCTGCGCGAGCGTCAATCGCGCCTCGTGCACGTCCCTAAAGTACTTGGCCAGCTTGGCGGCCTTCTTCTTGATAAGCGCTTCGTCCTTGGGTGTCAGTTCGAGGTTGCGGCAAACGATTTCGAACTCCACGGCTCCCTCCTATTCACCGCTCATTTTACCCGCAGCCGGCGATGGCCGCAGCCAGCCGCCGCGCTTGCGCACCTCCGACGAGGGGATGCCGATTTCCTCCCGATACTTAGCTACGGTTCGTCGGGCAATGCGAATGCCTTGGCGATTGAGCAGGCGGGCGATGCGGGAATCGGCCAAAGGCTTGGCCGGGTTTTCCTCCATGACCAGGGCACGGATCTTTTCCTTCACCGCTAAGGAAGATACCTCCCCCACCAGGGCATGGCTCAAGCCGGAGTGAAAGAAGAACTTGAACGGCAGAAGCCCACGCGGCGTGTCCATGTACTTGCCCTGCACTACGCGGCTCACTGTGCTCTCGTGAAGACCCACCTCGTCCGCCACCTCGCGCATAACCATGGGTTTTAACGCCGCTATCCCCTGGTCGAAAAACGCCTCTTGGCGGCGGACAATGGTTTGCGCCACGCGCAAGACGGTGCTGTGACGCTGGTCTACCGCGCGCAGAAACCACTTCGCCTGGCGCAGGCGCTCCCGCAGGAAGGTGATGGCTTCGCGGTCCTGGCGATGCGTCTGCAAGAGCCGCAGGTACCGGGGGGAAAGGTGAACTCGCGGTAGACCGTCGTCCACCAACTCCACCTGCCAGCGGCCGTTCACCTTGCGTACCCTCACGTCCGGCTCCACGGCCGCCGCCTCCTCTCCACCAAGAGCCGCCCCGGGGTGGAAGGAGAGGCGGCGAAGAAGGTCCAAAGCTCGGCGGATATCCTCCGGGCTCACCTGCCAGCTTTGGCAAAGCTTGCTCCAGTTTTGCTGCAGCAGCTCGCCAAAGCCTTCCCGCACCAAGCGCGTGGCCAACGCGTGGGCTTGGGCATCGGCCACCTCCATCCGCTCCAGCTGCAACAACAGGCATTCTTGCAGGTTGCGCGCACCAATCCCGGGTGGGTCCACCTTCTGCACCCAGGAAAGAGCCTCTTCCATCTGCCTGGGGCTCGCGCCCACCAGGGAAGCCAGCTCGTCCAGACCGGTGCGCAGGTACCCGTCCGAGTCCAAGTTGCCCACGAGGAATTCGGCCAGGGGCATGAGCTGTCCCGGAACTGGCAAGAGGCGCAGCTGCGCCAACAGCACGTCCACCAAGCTGGGACCGGGTGCCGGCACGTTGGCCAAAGGATTCGCTTCCTCCTCTTCCAGGGAGAGGTCGTAGTGAGGGGGCACGTCGTGCAGGTCGTTGGCGAACAGGGCCGCCAACTCCATTTCCTCCACACTCAGAGGGCTTACCTCCTCCTCTTCCAGCCCTTCCCCATTTGCTCCCTCTCCTGAGGCAGCTGAGGCGACCTGCTCTTCCCCGCGGCCCGCCGGTTCACCCGGCGCTTCAGAAAACTCCGTCTCGAGCGTTTCCTCCATTTCCTCCTCCAGCTCGAGCATGGGGTTGAGGGTCAGCTCGGTTTGCAGAACCTGCGCCAGCTCCAACCGGGTAAGTTGTAAAAGCTTAATAACCTGCTGGATAGCTGGAGAGAGGAGCAGCTTGGGGGAAAGCTTCAGGGCGGGCCTTTGCACCGGCATGTTTACAACTCGAACTCCTCTCCCAGGTATACCTGCCTTACGAGCGGGTCCGCCGCCAGGGCGGTGGGGTCACCGCTAGCAAGAACCTTGCCGTCTTTAATGATGGAGGCCTGGTCGGTGATTTTCAAGGTATCGCGCACGTTGTGGTCCGTGATGAGGATGCCGTAGCCTTCTTTCTTCAGGTGACGAATCAAACGCTGCAAATCCAGCACGGTAATGGGGTCAATGCCGGCAAAGGGTTCATCCAGAAGCAAGAAGCGCGGCTGGGTGACCAACGCGCGGGCAATTTCCAGGCGACGGCGCTCACCGCCCGAGAGGGTTTCCGCTTGTTGGTGGCGGACCTTTTGCAAGCCAAACTCCTCCAACAGCTTGTTGGCCCGCTCTTCCGCTTCCTCCCAGCTCACGCCCAAAAGCTCCAGCACACCGAAAAGATTTTCCTCCACGGAAAGCTTACGAAAGACCGAGGCCTCCTGCGGCAAATAGGAAAGGCCCAGGCGCGCCCGCCGGTACATGGGCTCGTGCGTGACGTCGGCATTACCCAAGCACACCTCGCCGCCGTCCGGCCAGACCAGGCCCACGAGCATGTAAAAGGTGGTGGTTTTGCCGGCGCCGTTGGGACCCAACAACCCCACCACCTCACCCGGAGAGAGCTCCAAGCTCACGCCGTCGACCACGGTCCTTGGCCCGTAGCGCTTCACCAGATTTCTGGCGACTAAACTGCCATTGGGGCTCAGCGTTTTGGCGATGGCGTCCTCCTGGCCGGCGTCGGTGCCGGCTGAGGCGGATGGTACACGGTTTGCGAAGGCAACTCCACATCGCCTCGCACGTCCAGGTTGCCGGTGCGGCGAAACCAAACGACGTTTTGCGCCAGCACTCGGTTACCGGCAGCTTCTTCCACGATCACGGGGTTGCCGCGGATCACAAGGGTCTCGCTGGCAAGATCGTAGCTGGCGTTCTCCCCTTTGAGGGAGCGGGCCCCAGTCACCTGAATCAACACCGGGCCAGAAAAGTCTCCCCGCAGCAGCTGTCCGTTCTCGGCCAGGAAAGCCACCAGAGCTTGGCAGGCTATGCTTCCACGGCTGTCCTGAACCTGCACCCCACCGCTGTAAACCGCTTCCCCTTTTTGCTGGTCGTAAAGGAGCTCACTGGCCTCGATACGCGTAGGCAGCTTCCCCTCGAAGGTGGTTTGGGATACCACATGGCCCCAGGCCCGCAGGCGGTTGCGGCCACGGTCCAGGGTCACGTTGTCGGCCCGCAGGAGGCGCGCCTCCTCCCAAAGGCGGGCATCACCAGAGAGGGTGACCACGCCCGCCCGCACGCTGCCGCTCGCCCTTTGGGCTGCGAAGCGGCGGCCTGCTTTCCCTCCCTCGCTTTGCAACTTGCCCTGAACACCCCCCAGGGCCTGGAAGTGGCCTTGTTCATCGAACGTCACCCGTTGGCACACGCCTTCAAGCCCCTCCGCGGCAAAGCGTACCCCGCCCGAGGCGGCAGCTTGAAGTTCCCCCGGACCCTGAGGAAGGCTGGCCTCCAGCAGGTCTCCCCAGGCGATCGCGCCGTCCTGCTCCAGGGTGACGTTGCCTTCCGCCCGCAGCTTTCCCGGCTCTTGAGCCAAGCGTACGTGCATGGTGCGAGCGGAAAGGCGTGATGGCTCCGCGAGGTTGCTACCCACCACAGCACAGGCCAGCTCTTGCGCCTCGAACCACTGCAGGCCCTGATCGGTAAAGCTTCCCCCCAGCCGCCAGGTGGCCAGCTCCTGCCACCGACCCTGGTGGCCCACCCGCAATCGCACCCAACCTTGGTTGGGCGCTGGCTCCGCCACAAAGCGGTACGACCCATCCTGCTGCCGTTCGGCGCTGCTCACCCCCCACTCCCCCTCCACCGCCTCGCCGGCGGGGCCGTAACCGGCCAGCTCCACCCGCCCCCCCAACGCCACCCGTTCCAGCTGCCCTTGGTCGCGCGAAAGCTGGACGCTGCCTTCGGCTGCGCTCAGCCGCAGCCGGCCGCGAAAGGCGGTAACCCCCTGCGGGAAGCTCAGGACCCCTGACGGGCGCCGGAAGATGGCCGAGGGGGCCAACAGGGTCCAGGGTTCGGGGCCCTGAGCGCGCACTACCAGCGTCACACCCTTGGAAAGGCTCACCGTCCCTTCGTTGAGAGGACCCTCCAAAATTCCAGCCACCCCTCCCCACCCTGACCCGGCAAAGCTCACGGGTCCATGGGAGGTGAGCCTGCGCTCCGACCCAGTAACGACGAAGCGCTCGGCCCTGGCCACCACCCCTGCGCCCAGGGAAAGCTGGGGATTCCCCTCCACGATCGCCTCGCTCCTGGCCTGGTGCAAGCGTGCGGAGGCGGCCACCAAACCATAGGCCACCTGGCCCTGGTGAAAAAACGTGATGTCCACCTCCTTGAGCTCCAGCCAGCCGGAGGCGAACTCCACCGCTTCGGCCGCAGCCAGACGGAAGCTAGGGTTCACACCCAGAGCGTAAGTGAAAACGAAGCCCTTCTGCACTCGAACGGGCTGCTCGTTTCCTGGGGCGGCGGTGGGGGGTGGCGCTTCAGCTACAAAAGACCGGCGCTGAAACTTGCGGTAAGCCAAAAGGCCAAGCAAAAAAGCCAGCCACAATACCAGCAGAAGGCTGGTGAGGGTTTTGAGCGCGCGGGTGCGAGGGCTCACCGCTCCACGTACACCCCGAGGGCCCGAAACCGCTGATAACGCCGCTCCACCAGCTCCTTACCCTTGAAGCGGGAAAGGTCCGAAAGGTGTTTGCGGATGGCCTGTCCTACCGTGCGTATGGCCAGCTGCGGTGCCATGTGGGCGCCCCCCAGGGGCTCGGGAATCACCTCGTCCACCACCTTGAAACGCAGCAAATCGCTGGCGGTGATGCGCAAGGAATCGGCTGCCTGATGGACGGCCGACTGGTCCTTCCACAAAATAGCCGCGCAGCCCTCCGGGGAAATCACCGAGTAGATGGCATGCTCCATCATCAGCACCCGGTCGCCCACGGCAATAGCCAGCGCCCCACCGGAGCCGCCTTCGCCGGTGATGACCACCACAATCGGTACCTCCAGCGAAGCCATGACGCGGAGGTTGTAAGCAATAGCTTCTGCTTGGCCGCGTTCTTCCGCATCGATGCCCGGGTAGGCACCGGGAGTATCCACGAAACAGAGGATGGGCCGGCGAAACTTGGCCGCCAGCTCCATGACCCGTAAAGCCTTGCGGTACCCCTCGGGCTTGGGCTGACCGAAGTTGCGGAAAAGGCGCTCCTTGGTGTCTCGCCCCTTTTGCTGCCCCACCACCGCCACCGACTCGCCATCGAAACGGGCGAAGCCGGCGACAATCGCCGGGTCATCGGCAAAGCGGCGATCTCCGTGTAGCTCCACCCAATCGGTAAACAGTCCACGCACGTAATCCAAGGTGTACGGCCGTTCGGGATGGCGGGCGAGCAAGCACTTCTGCCAAGGGGTGAGGCTGGCGCTCACCCGCCGAGCCTCGTCCTCAAGCGCCGCCCGGACACTCGCCGCTTCCTGCCGCGCCTGCGGCGTGGCCAGGGCCTCCAGCTCAGAAAGACGCGCGCGCAGCTCCTCCAGGCGAGCCAAGAAAGGCGGTACAGGCAAGCTCCCCATGGGCGCAAGCCTAACCTGCGCAGGCAAAATTGACAAGCTGTCTGCCCGTCGGGACTGTCAAGCTGGGTGCCACCCGAGCGAGCCGGGGGCGACGGGCACCGAGCAGCTGCTACATCTCTCGACGCCTTCCCTCCCAGCAGGTGGTGGGGTGAATGGTGACGCTGTCCACCAAAGACAAGGCGGTCCAGTTGTGGCCCTGGATTCCGTGCTGCGGGTCGCCCAAAGGAAGCCCCGTCAAGTCGTGGGTGTTCAAAGGCAGCCGCCTCGGCGCAAGACCCCGCCGGCTTTCCAAGCAACGCACCTCGTGAGCTCCCGCCTCCTCACGGGTTTCCTCTTCTGATAAATCTGCGCCAGTCAGCGGGTCAACAGCGGGAAGGTGGCATGCACGCCAGCCACCCGCTCGGCAGAGGTGCTCAGCGTTGGCGCACCCTTTCCACAAGCGGGTAAAGCCAATGGGCCTTGCCCATGCGCCGACGAATCACCTCTTGGCGGGCGCGGAAGCGAGGCGCTTGCGTGCGTGGGTTGTCCTGGCTCGGTGAGGGGATCGTGGCTGCCAATGCGGCCGCTTGCTTCGCATCGAGAGCTTTTGCCGGGCAGCCGAAATAGGCTTGAGCAGCGGCCTCCGCGCCGTACAGCCCTGGGCCAAACTCCACCACGTTGACGTAAAGCTCCAGTATGCGACGCTTTCCCAGCTGCCGTTCCAGCTGGATGGCCCAGCGCAACTCTTGGAGCTTGCGCAAAAGCGAGCGTTCCGGCCTCAAAAACAGGTTCTTTGCCAGCTGTTGGCTCAAGGTGGATGCGCCGCGCAAGCGGCTTCCCGCCAACCATTGCTTGAAAGCCTCGGGCCAGGCGCGCAAATCGACTCCCGGGTGGCTAAAAAAGTTGATATCTTCACCCACTAAAACCGCCACGAGCAGGTGTTCGGAGACCTCTTCCAGCGGAACAAAGGTCCAACGGAGCGGGCGTTTGAGGCCCTGCTGGTTCCACAGGGCCTGCTGTCGGCGTGCGCTGGCCCACAGCTCGGGCGGCGGGCCTGCCCGCCAGGCGGAAAGCCTCGCAGCCGGCACAAAAAACCACCCCGCAAGGCCCAGGACCGCCAAAGTGACCAACGCCCAGATGAGCCATTTGCCATAATGCTCCCGCCCGGGCATAGGGCCATTGTAGGACTGGAGGCCCCCATGGACGGCAAAAAGGCTTACCTGATGGCTTTGGCAGCGCTGGTGCTGGCATTTGCCACCACTGTACCCATGCGGGGTCTGTTGGAGCCGGATGAGTCTCGTTACGCCCTGGTGGCTCAGGGCATGCTTGAGGAGGGGCACTGGCTGGTCCCCCACCTGGAGGGGAAGCCCTACACCCACAAGCCCCCCCTCTACCTTTGGCTGGTGGCTCTCCTGCGGGCCGCAGGCATGCCCTGGACCGCCGCAGGCGTGCTGCCGGCCTTTTTGCCGGCCTTGGCTTTGCTGCTGCTCTTTCCCCGGCTGGCGCAGGAGTTGGGCTTGAGTCGGCAGGAGGGGCTTACCGCGTCGCTGGCTCTGGCCGGCTCCCCCCTTTTCGTCACCATGGCCGTGGCCGCGCGCATGGATATGCTGCTGACCTTCTTCTTTTCCCTGGCGCTGGTAGCCGCGTACCGCGTGGTGCAGGCGGGTGACAGGGCTGCCGACGCCCGCAAGACGTACTGGGTTTTTTGGTTGAGCCTGGGTTTGGCCGTCATGAGCAAGGGGCCGGTGGCCCTAGCTCTGACCTTCTTCACGCTGGCCTTGTTCGCCGTGGTTTCGCGGGAGCCGCTAGCTTGGCGGCGGCTTTTTTTAGGCTGGGGTTGGCTGGGGGCCGCAGCCCTGGTGCTCGCCTGGTTGGTGCCGGCAGCAATGGTGGAGGGTTCGAGCTGGGTGTACGAAATCGTCTTCCGCCAATCGGCAGGGCGGATGGTGGCAAGCTTCGCCCATCGGGAGCCCTTTTATTTTCACTTGGTTAGCTGGCCATTTACCGGTTACCCCTCCGCGTGGCTCGGCCTTTTAGCTGCCGCTGCCTATTGGCGCCGGCAGGAGCGACCGCCGCAGCGTTTCCTGGCGGCGGCTTTTCTCGGCGTGCTGCTTTTCTTCTCGCTCATATCGGGTAAGCTCGTGGTCTACCTCTTACCCTTGGTGCCCGTCTCCCTGTTGTTGGCTACGCGTGCGGTGAGGGAGGAAAAGCCTTGGGTTCGCTCGGGCTTGCTGTTGGCGGCGGCTAGCGGCCTCTTCCTGGGTGCCGCGTTGGCTTTTCTGCCCCGCTGGCGGCCCGAGCTGGACATCCGGCCAACTGCTGCCGGCCTTTTGGGGGGTGGGCTGGTGGTTACGTGCAGCCTGGCCATCGTCTGGACAGCGGCTCGGCGGCTTCAGCACGCCTGGGGTGCCCTGTGTGCTGGTGGCTTGTGGTTTGCAGTCGCGATCCTGCCGGTAGGGGCGCAAGCCCTTTCCACTCGGCTGTGCGTGCGGGATCTGGCTAAAGCGTACGCTCGCCTGCAGCCTAACCGGGCTCCCGGGCTCGTGTACCGCGTGTCGCTTTCCGGGTTGCCCCTGTACAGCCAGAGGCCCTTCCTGCGTGTGGACAGCTCGGAAGAGTTGCGGAAGGCACTGGAAGCTGGCAAGGCGGTGATCATCACCGAGCGGGACCTTCGCCATGAGCAAGCCGCCCTGGCCGGTCTGTCATTGGAAAGCCTGCGCTTCCCGTACCGGCGTTCCCAGCTCACCATCCTGCGCTTGGCGCCCGCCCCCGGAAGCTGACTTTTCCCCCAAGGCCACCAGCCAGGACAGGTAACGAGGCGCCAGCAGCTGAAGGTCGTAATGCGTTTCCGCGCGGCGGCGAGCTTGGGCACCGAGCTGCGCCCGCAAGGATGGGTTGACAAAAAGCTGCGCCAACGCCTGCTGCCACTCCTGTGGGGTGGTGGCCCAGAGACCAGTTTCTCCCGGGACGACCACCTCACGGTTGGCGCCCACCGGCGAGGCCACACATGGCAGTCCGGCAGCGGCGTACTGGATGCAGCGGTACCCTCCTTTGCCCCGAGTCCAGAGGTCATCGGAAAGAGGCGCCAGGCCCAAGTGGCAGGTGGCGAGCTGTTCCCCTTCCCGCGCGCTGTCCCAGGGCATCAACTCCATGGGTACCCCAGGAATGGATGGCAGGCGATCGGAGATGACGCGCAGGCAAAAGGCGTGGTCTTGCGCCAGCTGGCGCAGCACAGGAGCCAGGTCCTCCAGGTAACGAAGGTTTTTTCCCAAGCCGATCCAAGCAAGCAAAAGTTTTCCTGTCCGCTCCGGACGAGCCAGCGGAAACCGTCTTAGGTCCACCGGCGTGGGCCAAACCACCACTCGGCCACCAAAAGGCAGGATCATGTCCTTAAGCGCCTCCGAGCCGGCCACCGTCAAGGCGCAGGAGCGCACCATGCGGGCAAACCGTCGTCGTCGCCAAAAGGCCTGGTCAGGGGGCTCGCCGTGGCGCCGCGGCTTGCCCACCATCACCGCGTCGTCCACATCCAGCACCCAAAGGGCGCACCAGCGGCGCACCAGCCAATCCTCCCCCAGCACCAGCTTCAGCTTGGAGAACACCAGAAACTTACAGGAACGAAAAGCCGAGGCCAACCGCCAAACCCGCAGCCACTCGGGTCTCCTGGGAAGCCGCACCGGCACCAGCTCTATGTCTGCCGCCTGGGCAAAGGACTGCAAGGCGGCAAGGCGCAGGCGAAAGGAAGGGGCCTGGAAGTTGGCCGCAATCAGAGCGACGCGCATGAGGGCCACGACCCTTGCTTGTACACGCCAGGCAGGCGAAGGTCAATCTCCTGCCAAATAACTCCGGCACCGCTGGCACCGTAAAGACCTGTTTCCCTATTCCGATCGGTACCTAACCACACCACGGTCAAAAGCTTGGGGCGGAGGGCAACGAACCAGGAGTCGCGACGGTTGTCGGTGGTCCCGGTCTTGGCGGCCAAGGGCCTCCCACAGCGCGCGGCGAAGCCGGTGGCCGTCCCCCACTCTACCACCTCCTGCAGCGGCCGCAACACGGCTTGGGCCTTTCCCCAGGCGAACACCACCTGGCCCTGGCGCATGGGCCCCCAAGCCCGCGGCTCCACCAGAGCACCGCAGTTCAGGAATGGAGTGTAGGCCCGCGCCACCTGCCAAGGCGTGGCCTCCACCGCGCCCAAAAGCTCAGCCGGTGTGCCCGCCGGTGTTAGCTCCAGGCGCTTCAGCAGCTCCGTGACCTTTTCCAAGCCCAGCTCCAGGCCCAAGCGAACCATGGGCACGTTAATAGACAAAGCCAGAGCTTGCTCCAGGCTCACCACCCCTCGGAACCGTCCGTCGTGGTTTTGCGGCTGCCAAACTTGGCCCCCCACGGGAAGCGAAAGCGGTTCGTCCCGAACCGTGTCCGAAAGCTGCCAGCCGTGCTCCAACGCGAGAGCTACCAGGTAAGGCTTAACCAGCGAGCCAATGGGTCTGCGGGCAGCCAAAGCGCGGTTCAGCTCCCCTGGTTTTCCATCCCGGCTGCCCAAAAGCCCCAAAACCCTTCCCTGGGCATCCAGCACCACCACCGCCACCTGCAAGGGGTCATCGCTGGCTCGCCAGGAGGGTCCAAGTTTTTTTTCCAGCTTCGCCAGGCCGGAGCGAACCCCTTCCCAAACCGCCAGCTGCACCACCGGGTCCAGGGTGCTGATCACCTCCCCGCGTTCCCTGGCGGGCAAGAGGTCAAGAAAATGGTGCGCTGCCGTCCAGCGCAGGGGCCAGGGCCTGGACGGCACGGGTTGCGTTTCAGCTTGCTTCACCTGCGCTGCGCTTATGTGACCCTCCCGGGCCATCGCTTCCAGGGCTTGATCCCTCCGCTTCTGCGCCATGCGCGGCTGGGTGAAGGGGTTGAAGCGGTTGGGGGCGGCAATGATGCCAGCCAGCAGCGCTGCTTCTGCCAAGTCGAGGTACCGTGCGGGCTTGCCAAGGTAGTAACGGGAGGCAGCCTCCACCCCAACCAGGGAAACGCCGCCCTCCTGGCCAAAATAAACGTTGTTCAGGTAGGTCTCCAGGATCTCCCTTTTGCTGTAGCGGTACTCCACCAGGCTGGCCAAAAAGGCTTCCATAATTTTGCGGCTCAACCGTCTTTCCGGTTTGAAAAGCAGGAGCTTAACCAGCTGCTGGGTGATGGTGCTGCCTCCCTGCTTGACTCCACCGCTGGTCAAATTGACCACGCTTGCCCGCAGCAAACCACGAAACGACAAGCCTGGGTGGGAAAGAAAGCCGCGGTCTTCAAGGTCCACCACCGCGTTAACCACGTGGGGAGAAACCTGGTGGAGGGGAACGGGCCAGCGGATGCGGTCCTCCTGCGGAACAATGGCCAAAAGACGCGGCACCAAGACCAGCTCTCGCCGCTCCTGTCCTTCGTCGGTGGTGAGTCGCAGACCTTGGGTGTCTGCATCCACCCGCAGCGGTCGCTGCTCCCCCGCCACCAACCACGCTCCGATAAGAAAGCTGGAACCCTGCTGACAAACCCCGTAAAGGGGCGGCTGCGCACAGGGCCGCGGCTCCAAGCCATGGGCGCGAAAAAAGCCCGCCAGCTCCTCCCCTCGCCAGAGCTCCCCCTCCCTCAGGATGCCCGGTGCGCAGAAGGCCCTCAGGCCAACGCTGGACCGTTCTTGGCGTTGCCAAGCGGCGACCAGCAAGCTGAAACCCCAGAGGTAAAGAAGGCCCAAGCTGGAAACGAGCAACAGGGCCAAGAGGGCAAGCCAACGAAGAACCCGCCGCAGCCGGTGCCTTTGCCTCATGCGAGCCTATTGTACGCGGCGAACCTGAGCTTCCCGCTGTGCGTTTGGAGGCTGTGGGGTGGTGCGATGCTAGAAGCACTTGGAATTTTGCTGCTGGTTGTGCCCCTCTGGCTAATCTTGGCCATGGTGGCCCTGATCCTGCGCGTGCTGCTTTTTCCGCTGAAGATCTTCTTCCTCTTGCTGCAAATCCTTCTGCCCGCCGTCGGGCTGGTGTTGCTTTTGGCGCTCGGTGTGCCGTTCTTACTGCTTGCCTTGCCCTTGCTGCTGGTTGGCCTGGTCTTCGCCGGCTTGATCAACCTGCTGGGTTAAGGGCTCTTCCAGCACAGGGGTGGCAAACAGCAGCGCCAAAAGCCCGGGCTTGGTCAGCGCATAAACCCGTACCTGCGTCGGCTCCCTCTGTGGTTCGCAGCTCCACAGCAACTGAGCTGGCCCCCCTTCGGTGGTAGGCAGCAGCTCCCGCTGGCGAAGCACCGGGCCCTTGGCGTCCGTGCCCCACAGCTCCACCAGGTAGGCGTCCACGCTGGCCTGCTCTTCCACGCTCCAGGCCAGCTGCCAAACCCCATCCTCATGTGCCACCTCTACGCTTCCGAGCCGAACAGGCCAGTCACGCAGGTTACGCCAGGCCAAGCTGGCCACACCCTCCCCAGGCAGGCTCAGCAAGCCCAGCAGCACCTGCCGCACCCCCCACCTGGGCACCGCGAGCTCTTGACCCGCTTCCAAGGTCGCCACGTCGAAGCGACCGTCTTGGTAAAGCACCACAACCCGCGCTGAGGCTTGACGCAGCCGGCTGGCATAAATGGCGACAGCGTCGCTGTCAGACACCAACTCCAACCAGCGCAGCTGCGGCCGGACAAAGCGAAACAGGGCGTCGTCGTTGAGGGTTTCCCCTTTGCTCCAGGTTGCCGGTGGCACGGTGAAGCCGAGCTTGTTTGGGGCCAGCAGGCCGGCCAAAACCACCTCCCACAAGCTGGCTTCCAAGGCCTCAGGTGGCCAGAGCTTTGCTGCCAGTGCCCAAGGGTCGGATTCTTCCGCCAGCTCCCGCAGGCCGTCGTCGCCGCGAGTTCGCCACACCAGCTCCATGAGCGCGGTGCCTTCCACCTCACCGGCCACAAGACGGCGTTGCCACCCAGCCTCCCATTGCCGGCGCAGTGCCGATCCTGGCGGCGCCAGGTGAGCTGCAACCAAGCTAGCTGCCGCCTCGCTGGCGGCTGTCCGTCCCAAGGCCTTGCGCACCACCCCCTGCACCAAAACGAACACCTGGTCCTCCGCTCCCAGGGAGGTGGGCAAGAGCACGTCCGCGTTGGGGAGGGTGGCGTCCCAAGGGTTGGCTGTCAGCCGCACCCGCAGGTGGTTGACGGGCCAACCCCTCTGGCGAAGGGTGGCCAAAGTTTGCTCGGCGGTGGCGACGGCAGCCGCACCCCCTGGCACCGGCTCCACCTCCAGCACAGCACCCGATGGGCTGGTTCGTGGGGTGGCCATGGCTACCTGGGCGGCAGTAAGCAGGGCTACGCTACAGAGCAATTGCTTCATGATGTTATGCTAGGGCCTCTGGCCGCCACCGTCAAGCTGCCCCTATCAATCCCCAGCGGTTGTTAACGCCTCGGTCTCGTACTGTGCCCGCTCCCCCAGCCGGTCATCGAGGCTCACGCGCACCAGCACAACGGTGACGTTATCTATGCCACCATGGCCGTTGGCGGCAGCGACCAAGCGATGGGCCGCCAACCCCAAACCGGGAGAGCTGACCACAATCTCTTCGATCTCTGTGTCCTCCACCATGGTGTTGAGCCCGTCAGAGCACAGCAGCACCAGGTCACCATCGGCCAACTCCAGCTCCAGGAAATCCACCGAGGGCTCCTGTGCTCCGCCGATGGCCCGGGTGACCACGTTCTTGAGGGGATGGTGGCGCGCGGCTTCCTCTGTAAGCAAGCCGGCCACAACCTGTTCGTGCACCCAAGAGTGGTCCGACGTGAGCAGCTGCAATCGCCCATCCCTCAGAAGGTATGCCCGGCTGTCGCCCACATGGGCCACGGTGAGCACAGCCCGCTTTTCGTCAATCAGGGCCGCCACCACCGTTGCTCCCATGCCCTTCAGCTCGACCGACTGCTCCACCGCCGCCATAACCCGGTGATGGGCGGCTGCGATAGCCTGGGCCAAGCGGTTGGCATTAAGGGACAGCCTCACCTGCCAGTGTTCTGGCCAGGTTTTGTCTTCGTGTTCGCGGGTGGCTTCCACCAGGCTTTCAATTTCCTTCACCGCAAGGTCTGAGGCCACCTCGCCGGCGGCATGGCCACCCATACCGTCAGCCACCACGAACAAGCCCAAATCTTCCCGGATGAGGAACGCGTCCTCGTTTTGTTGCCTTTTTAGCCCGCGGTCGGTAATGCCAAAAGATTCAACGCGCAAGAGCCTTCACCCCCCTAGCGCTTCCCGGCCAGCTTTTGCACTTCGGCCAAAAGCAATTGTATATCTGGGTCGTCAGGATTCAGTTGCGCCGCTTGTTCGGCAAACCGCTTGGCCCGGAGAACCATGCCCGCCTGCAGGAAGAGCTTGGCGGAGTCGGCAAAATACGTGGGATTGAGCGGGTCCAAAGCGGTGGCGCGCTCCAACCTTCGCAGACCTTGCTCGAGCTGCCCGATCTGCGCCAAGAACAGGCCAAATTGGTGCTGAATTTTTGCGTTGCTCGGGTCGTGTCCTTCCGCTTGCACGAAGTACTCGTGGGCCTCACCCATCTGGCCCTGCTTGGCGAGGCCCACAGCTTTGGCCAACAAAGCCTTGGCCAGCTCCTTTGGATCGAGGCTGGCCGACGGGGTGCGCATGACCAAGCTCTGATCATAACGGGAACGCGTCTCGGGGTTGGCGAGTACGTTGTACGCTTGCGTGATTTGTTGGAAGCGCCGCTCAGCTTGCGCCTTCTCCTCTGGAGGAAAGCGGTCAGGGTGCAGTTCCCTCGCCAGCCGGCGAAAGGCGCTGCGAATTTCCTCCGCGCTGGCCTCAGAGCTCACACCCAGGATCTGATAGAAATTAGGTTCTCGTGCCATCGCCTCCCCTCAAAGCGAGCCCATATTACCCCATCACCGCCACCCGCTCCCGCGCTACCCGCCGCACGGGCTCGGGTACGTTGCGATCGCGCGTCAGCTGGCGCAAGTCACGCTCCGACAGGCGGGAAAGCAGCTGGATAGCAATTGCGGGCGGTGTCCTGGGGTTGAAGACCAAGTTGCGTACCACCCCGTAGCGCCGCAAAAAGCGCTGGCGGCTGGCAATGATGCGCAGGGCTTCCTCGTTGACCGAGCGCATACCAGCAATTTGCTCCACCTCTCCTTCCGAAAGCTTGGGGCTGGCCATCACTGCCCTCACTACCAAGGAGGAGCGGTCTCGCACCAGGATCAGCCGTTCCTCCCTGGTGCCTTTCAAGGCCTGCATGATGCGCTGGTAGGTGTTCATAAGGGCCAGCCGCACGAAGGCGTCCTGAATTTCCCTTGCCGCTCCCGGTTCGGGCTCGGGCGGTTTCACCGGCTCCACCTCGGGTCCAGGGGGATTGATACCCACTTCCTTCAGCTGCTCCAAGGCCTCACCGATGGAAGGACCCGGTTCCGGTTGGGGAACCGCCGCTTCATCGGTGGCCGAGGCCCACACGGTGGCTTTCTGCAAGAACTCTTCTTCGAACTCCCGCAGACGCCGAAGCACGTCGGGCGTCACTTGGGGGTTGGCGCGCAGGTCCTCAACGATTTCCAGACAACCCAAGAGCCTTACCTGGTTGGTCACCAGGGCGTCCTGAGTCATGGGCGGCGCCACGCGTGCCAACCAGCGCAGCGTTTCGTCCGCGACCCTGGAGTCGCGAATAATTTGTTGCCATAAGCCCTCATCGCGAAACCATTTGGCCAACAAGTCAATTTCCACCGAGTCCAAATCGGGTAAGGCCAAGGCGTCGCGCGCATGTTCGGGGGTGAAACCAGAAAGCGTTTCCTGTGCTGCCTGGGCAATTTCGGGGTCACTGTCGCTGGCAAGAAAAACCAAAATGCGCAACAGCTCTTCCCGCGGCACCGGCAAGAAGCCCTGGGCGGCAAACACGCGCACCGCTCGGCTCACCATGCCCTGGCGAATTCCCTGAAGGAGCTCCTGTGGGGTGGCCAGGCTGCTCATGGCCGCTCCTTGGAGCTCCTCGCGGGCCTGCGAAAGTGCAGCCGCACGACCTGCCCGTCCCCGCCGGCGGGGGTAAAAGTTTTTTCGCCGAAGCGCACGTTTACCGCCCCGGCGTCACCTAGAAGCAGCTCGCCTTCCTCACCACGCAACTCGAGCTGCCAGCTGGCGCCCGCCGGTAGCAAGCGGCGCACCGGCGCCTGAGCCTCTTCCCGCCACTCCACCCAGCAAGGCCGTCCGCGGCTTTCCACCACCAGTGCTGGGGTGCTGGGCTGCTCCACAGAACGCTCCGCGGCAGCTTCAGCGGTGGGTACCGGCGTTGGCGCCAACGTGGCTAACAGCGCCCGGGGGGTGGGATGAGCCAGCGAGCTATTCGCCTTTTCCCGCCGTTGTGTCCATAAAAGCACCGCCAGAGCCATGGCCGCCAGCAGCGCACCCCAAAGCCAGCGCCGCCACGCTTTGGGTTTGACCGCCCCCACCAACACCAGCGGATGGGGTTGGCTGGCTTGCTCCCACTTCTTCCACAGAACGTCAAAGGTGGTCAGGTAGGGAGTCGGGTCCTCCTGCACCAGGCCCAGGTACTGGCGCAGAAACATGCGGGTGAACACGGGTGGTGGAAGCTGAGCGAAGGCGCCCGTCTCGAGGGCGTGCAGCGTGTGGGGGGAGATCTTGGTCTTTTGCACAATCGCCTCCAAGCTCACACCCCGAGCGTCACGCAGTTCCCTCAGGACCCTCCCCAGCTCCTCCGGCGTTGCCGCCACCAGGCTTGCCATAGCAGGCAAAGTTTACGGTGATTTGTGCCTAGTGCAAGTAGCCCGGCTCCTGGGCTGAGCGTAACCGCCGTACCCACAGCACCTGATGGGCCAAGTTGCGCACCTGCGACAGCACGTCCGGGTTGTGGGCCAGCTGCTCCAGCTCGCCATCGCCAAGGCTCACCAGCAGCGAAAGGGCTAAAGGCACGGGCAACGCCGGGTTGGCCAGGGCCGCCTGCCGCACGGGAACCATGTCCCCCCACTGGCGGTGGCGAAGCACCAGGCCGAAAACCGCGGGCGAGTTTGTTTCGGCTACCAAGCGAATACAGTGCCCCAAGGCGAACTTGGGGTTTTCCAGCAGCGCGGAAACCACCCTCGGCTCTTCCTCTCGGAGGAGTTGGGCGATGACCAAGGGGGTGCCGCTTCGAGCCAACGTGACTTTTTCTCCCAGGCTCAAAAAGGGGAGCCGCTCCAAAAGCTTGTTTTCCGCCTGACGACGCACGGGAGCCGGTGCCCTCGGGTCCGTGGCCACCTCCAAGAGGTCATGCCAGCCCAACTGGGGAAGCGCGCGCCATACGAAATTGCGGGGACAGAAAGGGTGCCGCACAAGAGCTGCCAGAAGGCGGTGGCGACTGGTGACCCAGGGACAAGCGGCCACAGCTTCCACAAAGGCAGCACTGCACGAAGGCGAGCGCAGGGCGCGAACGATTTGCAGCTCATCATTCACTTCGCCCCGGCTCAGCGCTGCCAGCAGCTCGCGCATGGTTTCCCCTCGCTTCCATGTTAGTGCCAGGGAAGCTGGTTGGCTAGGGGAAGCAGACGGGGAAGCTTCCACCTGCTAAACTGAAAGAGAGGCAGGCATGGGAGAGCAGCAGAGGGTGGGTCTCGTGAGGCGTTTTCCCCGTGGAGCGAGGTTGGGCCTACTTTTCGCCCTCTGCGGGTGCCAGGACCAGGGCGCCGAGCCAGGTCTTGTCCTGCTCACCTCGCTGCCCGCTAACGGAGTCGAAGCCTTGTACCGCGAGGTGGTAGATGCCTCCGAGCCGCTGGCGCCCGTGCCTGTGGAGGTTCGCTCGGTCCCTCCTCGGGTGCTGCAGGAAATGGTGGTGGCCTTCAATCCCCAGCAGGGTCCCAGCCAGTGGGACCTGGCCTTGGTCCCCAGCACCTGGCTGGAACAGCTGGAGCGGCAGCAGGCCATTCGTGAGGTGCCCCTCCACCACTGGCACAACCTGCAAGGCAGCCTCTCGCCATTGGCTTTGCTCGCGGTGAGCCGCGCTGGTAAGGCGCTCGCCTACCCGTTGACGGCCGAGGTGCCCATCTTTTTTTACAATCCCCGTTTTTTCCCCCACTTGCCCACCTCGCTGGCCGCGGTGGCGCGCCAGGATCTGCCGCCCGGAACCTTACCTTTGGCTTTGGACCTTAATGATCTGGGCTTGACCATCTCTTTGCTGGCATCGGCCCTCAAAACCGAGGGCCTTGTCGACCCAGGGGACGTGGCGCGGGCGTGGGAGCACTTCGCCGCCGTGGTGGGCACCGCTTTCGTTGAGGCGGAGGCGTGGAGCCTGTGGGTAGCCCCGGGGAATCTCTCACCGCAGGTCCAGCTATTTGCCGAAGGCAAGCTCGCTGCCTTTGCTGGGGAGCTTTGGGCCCTGGCGATGCTGCAAAAGCTGCAGGTGCCCTTCGCCACCGCTTCCTTGCCGCCTGTGTGCGAAGACTGCCCGTCCCCCCGGCCATGGGCAAAGGTGAGCAGCTTGGTGGTAAGCGCTTCCTGCCCCTATCCCGACCTGGCTCAGGCCCTGGCCTTGGAGCTGGCCAGCTCGCCGCGCAATGTCACGCTGAACCGCCTATTGGGCACGTTGCCGGTTCTGGGCGGCGAAGCAACGGCAAGCACGCTGGCCGAAAACCCGGAACTGCTGGGTCCGCTGCAGGCCCTCGCCGGGGCGCGGCTGGCGCCGGAGGAGCGGGAGGGAAGAGCCTTGAGCGAAGCATGGGAACGTCAGCTGCTGGCGCTGGCGGGGAGTACCGCTCTCATGGGAGGCGCGCCCATTCGGAGGGCCAGGCCGTGAGAGCTTTTTGGCGAACCTCCCTCCGTCACCAGCTCACCCTCTCTCACGTGTTCATGGCTTTCTTCCTGTCGTTGGCGTTGGGGGCCGTGTCGGTGGTGGTGGTTTGGCGACAAAGTAGGGCGCGAGAGCAGGAACTGCTCCAGCGCGCCGGGGAGTTAGCCAGCGAGCACTTTCTGGCACAGATGCGCCGCCTGGAAGAGACCCGGGACGGCCTGTACCGGGAGTTGGCCCGGCGACCGCTGCGAGGTTACCTGCCTGAGGTGGTTTTCCTGCACGGCGTTCTCAGCTACACGGATATGGACCGCCTCGAGGTCTTCTCCGGCTTGCAACCGGTCGTCCATGCCTTTGCTTCAACGCTGGGGGCCGATCCGTCGCTGGCCACTCGCTGGTATCCCGAAAGCCCCCAGGTGGCGGCTTTCCTGCAGGACGGGCGGCCCGTAACCTGGTCTCAACGAGGCCAAGGCGATTTGGTAGCGCTCAAAACCGCGCGAAAGCTTCCCGGCCGGCGGGGCGGTGAGGAGCTGGTCCTGGTGGTCACCCTGGCCTTCCGACCTTCCTGGTTGGCCGGCGTTTTGCCACGAGGGGTGACGGCTCGCATGCTCCTGGACGGCGAACCGGTGGCTTTTTGGCCTCCTTCCAACGAAAGCTCCAACCCACCCTGGCCCGTTTCGCGGCACCGCCAAAGCTTGGCCCGACTGGACGATGACCGCACGCTCGCACTGGAGTTGGCCGCCAGCCCCCAGTCCCTTCTCCGAGCCCTCGGCCCTGCCCTGCGCGGCGGCGTGCTGGTTTCCCTCGTTGCCCTGGCCCTCGCCCTCCTCCTGGGCCGGGGCCTGGCCGCCCGCATCTTGGCGCCTTTGGACGACTTGCTGGAGGGTACGGCCGCCATGGCCCGAGGACACCTTTCCGTGCGGCTGCCGGTGCGGCGCGAAGACGAGCTGGGTCAGCTCACCCGGGAGTTCAACCGCATGGCCGACGAGGTACGCACCACCTACCTGGGGGTCATCGCCACGCTGGCCGAGGTGGTGGAAGCCAAATCCCAGTACACCCGAGAGCACATTGAACGGGTGGAGCGCCTGGCCATGGCGACCGCCCAGGTACTGGCGGAGCGGGGGTGGGCCAAATGGTCTTCCCACCAAAAGTTCATTCTTTCCGTGGCCGCCATTCTCCACGACGTGGGCAAGATCGCCATCGGCAACGACATCCTCAACAAGCCCGGCCCTCTCGACACGTGGGAACGTCACGAGATCCTTTCCCACCCGGAGGTGGGTGCGACCATCGTCCAGCGCATGGGCAAGCTGGACCGGGCGGCCGAGATCATCCGTGCGTGCCACGAGCATTACGATGGCAGCGGGTATCCCCGCGGCCTTAAGGGGGAAGAAATTCCTCTGGAGGCGAGGATCATTTTGGCGGTGGACGCCTACGATGCCATGACCCAGGTGCGGCCCTATTCCAAGGCGCGCCCGGTGGAGGAAGCACTGGCCGAGCTGCGCGCCGAGGCGGGCAAGCAGTTTGACCCGGTGGTAGTGGAAGCGCTTATCGAGGCAGTTTCCCGGCTGGAACGCGGACAGGCACCACCGACCGATAGCTCCTCAGGTCTCTATCAAGCGCTGGCCACCGACTCGGGTGAAACCTCCCGCCTATCGTTCTAACTTTCTTTGGCCACACGGCCGATGACCGCCAAGACTTGCCTTCTACCTTCCACCAGCATGGCCTCGTCCCTCGCCTCCAACACCAGGCGAAGAAGGGGCTCGGTATTAGAGGGCCGCACGTTGAACCACCAGTCGGAAAACTCCACCGTGATGCCGTCCAAAAAATCCACTCGGCCGGAGGCGAACTGGTTGGCGAGGGCCTCGATCACCTCCTGTTTGTTGACCAGGTGGAAGTTAATCTCGCCGGTGCGGGCATAACGGCGAAAGGGAGCAACCAGCTGCGAGAGAGGTTGTCCCTCCGCCCGCAGCAGGTTGAGCAGCTCCACCAGCGTGATGATGGCCGAATCGGCGTAAAAGTTTTCCCGGTAGTAAAAGTGGCCGGCTAGCTCCCCACCGAAGGGACTCTGCAGCTTACGCATGGTGGCTTTGATGAACGAGTGGCCTACCCGCTCGCGCACCGGAACCCCGCCCGCAGCCAAAATGGCCTCCCGCGTTGCCCAGGAGGAGCGCACATCGTACACGATGCTCGCGCCGGGAAAGCGTTGGAGCATGGGTTTGGCCAACAGAGCCGTTAGCAAATCGGCACCGATGGTTCTCCCCTGCTCGTCCACGAAAATGGCACGGTCCGCGTCGCCGTCGAAGGCCACCCCAAAGGCACACCCTGCCTCCACCACCGCCCGCTGCAGGTCGTGCAGGTTTTCCTCTTTGAGGGGGTTGGCCTCGTGGTTGGGAAAAGTGCCGTCCAAGCCAAAGAACAACGGCACCAACTCGATATTGAGCTCGTGAAGGAGGGGTTCGTAGAGCGTGGCCATGCCGTTGGCCACGTCCACGGCAACCTTCAACCGGCCCTCGGACGAGCGCAAAAAGCCCAGCACGTGCTGGCGGTAGGCCGGCCAGATCTCGCGCCTTTCCAAGCCCCCCAGGGGTTGAGCAGGTGGGGCTTGCTCAAGGCGCACCAGGCTCTCCAGACGGCCAATGCCCGTTTCCCAGCTCACCGGAATCGCGTGTCGGCGGGAAAACTTGAAGCCGTTGTATTTGGCTGGGTTGTGGGAAGCCGTGACTTGTACCCCCGCACTGGCTTGCAGGTACCCCACCGCAAAGTAGTTCATGGGCGTGGTGGCCAGCCCCAGGTCCCAGACGGCAAAGCCGGCAGTGCGTAAGCCCGCGGCACAGGCTTCCGCGAGGCTAGGGGAGCTGGCGCGCATATCTCGGCTCAAAACCACCGCCCGCACCGAAGCGGTATCCTCTGGCTCAAGAATGCGCGGGAAAAAATACCCGATGGAAAAAGCCAGCTGCTCGTTCAGCTCCTCGGGAACAACGCCACGAACGTCGTAGGCCTTGAAAATTCCAGCCATTATGCCCTCCGCTGGCAAGTTTACCCGCAGGTGCAGCAGAGGACCAATGGCTAGTGATGTCCACCGCCGGCTTGGGGGACAACCCTCTGTCGGCCCAGGCCTATAATCCGGGCATGGAGCTGGCCTCCCCTTGGCCGAAATGGGCCTTCGTCAATGGGCAGCTGCTCCCTTACGAGCAGGCTCGCCTCCCCTTGGAAGAGCGCGGTCTGCAGTTTGGCGAAAGCCTTTACGAGGTGGTGGCCGTGGTGCAAGGTCAGCCCTTCCGCCTGGCGGACCACGTGGAACGCATGCAGCGGGGCGCTTGCGAGCTGGGCTTGTCTTCCGGGGTACCGCCCCTGACCCACTGGGAGCACATGGTGCGTGAGCTCTGGAAGCGGGAGGAGCTTGCCGAGGCCATCCTCTACGCCCAGCTCACCGGTGGCACTGCCCCGCGGGAGCACCTGCCCACCGGCCTCACCAACCCCACTTTCTTCGCTTACCTTAGGAGCTTTTCCTTTCCCACTCCCAGCCAATGCGCCCAGGGGGTGGCGGCTATTACCGTTCCCGAAACCCGCTGGGCACGTCGCGACATTAAGACTACCATGCTGCTGCCAGCGGTGCTGGCGAAAAGGCAAGCCCAGAAAGAAAACGCTGCTGAAGCCATTTTTGTCGGCCAAGACGGCTACGTGAACGAGGGTGCCTCCAGCAACGTGTGCGTCATCCGCCAGGGAGAGGTGGCAAGCCCCCCACCAGGCGAGCGCCTGCTGGAAGGGGTCACGTTGAACGTGGTGGTGGAGCTTTGCCGGGAGCTGGGGATACCCTTCTCTCGACGCTGGGTCTCCCTTTCCGACCTGAAGGGCGCCGACGAGGTGCTGATCGGCTCCACCACCACCCTGCTCATGCCCGTGGTGTCCCTGGATGGTCGGCCCGTGGGCAGCGGGCAGCCTGGCCCCATTGGTCTGCGCCTGGCCTACCACTTCCAGCGCCTCTTTCGCCCAGCCCTGGGCCCGGAGGAACCTCAGCCCTTTTAGCTGACCAGACCGCCGTCCACCCGGATCACGGCGCCGGTGATGTAGCTGGCCTGCGGGGAAAGCAGGAAACGCACCAGACTGGCCACCTCCTCCGGCTCGCCAAAGCGGCCTAAAGGAACGGCCGCCATAGCCTGCTGGCGCCGCTTGGGTGACAAGGAGCTGGTCAAATCGGTGCGTATCCAGCCAGGGACCACTGCGTTGACCGTGATGCCGTACCGCCCCACTTCTCGGGCCAAAGCCTTGGTGAAGGCAATAAGCCCTCCCTTGGCCGCCGAGTAGTTCGTTTGCCCGTGCTGGCCCAGAAGGCCGGATAAGGAAGCGATGTTGACGATGCGGCCCTGGCCCAAATGGAGCATCGGGCGAAGGCAACCCCGGGTGAGGCGGTAGGCGCCGGTCAGTACCGTGTCCACAACCTTCTGCCAGCGCTCCTCGTCCATCAGCAACAGGTGCCCGTCCGCCAGCACCGCCGCGTTGTTGACCACCGCGTAAAGGCGTGGGGGCAGCTGGCCGAGGAACGCTTCCACGGCGTTGCGGTCGGCGAGGTCGCATTGGTGGGCGGTGACCAGCCAGCCCTGTTGGTGGGCTTGGGCCATCACCTCCTCCGCCTTCTCGCGGTTCTGTCGGTAAAGAAAGGCCACCCCGTAGCCTGCCCGCGCCAGCTCCAGCACGATGGCTCGACCGATGCCCCGAGAGCCACCGGAAACCACAACCCATCGCGTCGAGTCCGACTCGGACACGGATGGCTATGGTACACGAGCCACTTCACTTTCCCAAGCGGCTGGCCAGCTACGCAAGAGGCGGCAAGACCTGGAGGCCGTCCGCGTGGGATCGGAAAAAGGCTGGCCCCGGGTCCCTACGTCGCAACCGCTCGTCGACCTTGAAGGGTACGGCGGAAAAGACGATGTGCACGGTATCAGCCACCGGCCGGAAGTGGGAGGTCTGCCCGTTGTAAATTACCCGCACGGGCACGTGGGCAAAGCGCGCGCGTAGGCGACCGGCACGCACCAGGATTTCCGTGTCCACCGAGTAGCGGCGGCCCACCAGCTCCATTTGGCGCAGCAGCGAGCTCCGCACCAGGCGAAAGCCACATTGGGAGTCCTCCAGGGGAAAGCCGGTCATCAAGCTGAGCGCTCGTGTGCCTATGTAGTTGGTCCAGAACCGCTTGGCCGGTATGGACGCGGGCTGGTGAAGGCGGTTGCCCACCACCAGCTCGTGCTCCTCCGCCAAGGCCAAAAAACCGGGGATATCCGCGGGGTCGTGTTGCCCGTCCGCGTCAAGCATGAGGATGTGGCTCCACTCGCCGGCCAAAAGCCAAGGCAGCCCAGCCCTCACTGCCCCACCCTTGCCCCGGTTATCCTCCAGCCGCAGCACGAAAGCTCCAGCCTGGCGCGCCTTAAGGGTGGTCTCGTCGTTGGAGCCATCGTCCACCACAAGTACCTGAGCCACATGTTGCAGGGTGCCCACCACCACTGCCCCAACCGAACGAGCACAGTTGTACGCGGGAATCAGCGCGGCGATTTTGACGATCACCCTGATAGCTTAGCAGGGACCGCCCCTTGATTCTTCAGCCGATAAGGGCCCTCAACGATGGGGTAGAGGCAAAACTGGCAGCGCAACGGACCGTTGTACAGGGTGTGCTTGCGCCTAGGTTTCAAGCCTATTTCCCTTGCCAGCTCGCGGTTGCCCAGGAGCAGCCACACCTCGCAACCCCAGGCTTTGGCTTTGAGCTGGTCCCCAAAAGCCCGATACAGCGCCCGCAGCTGTCCCTCCTGGCCTAGGCGAACCCCGTACGGGGGGTTTGAAATGATGAGCGTGCCCGCGGCTTGCGGGGGAAGACGACGGATATCCATGTGCTGTAGGGTTACCGCCTCGGACACCCGCGCCGCCCGCAGGGCGCCACGGGCGGCCGCCAAGGCGCGCGCATCCACGTCGAAGCCCACCACTTGGCTCCTCAAGGGCTTTGTGGCGCCTTCAGCCTCCTGTAACAGGCGCTCAAGGTGGGAGCGGTCAACAAAGGGCCACCGCTGAAAGGCAAAGCGGTGGCGCGCGCTGGGGGGCCGGCCACAGGCTATTAACACCGCCTCGACAAGGATAGTGGCCGAGCCACACATGGGGTCCAAGAGGGGCCGGTTGCCGTCGTAGCCGGCGAGCAGCAACAGGCCGGCGGCAAGGGTTTCCGAAAGGGGGGCCGGTGCCTCCTTTTGGCGGTAGCCGCGGTGCGCCAAGGTCTCCCCCGAGGTGTCCAAGCACAAGGAGGCTGTCCCGGACTCCAAGTGAAGCATCACCCGCAGGTAAGGGTCATCCAAGTCCACCGATGGGCGCGAGCCGCGACGGGCGCGCAGCCGGTCGACGATCGCGTCCTTGACCACCAGTTCGGCAAAGTGGGTGTTGGCAAAGGCCGGGTGCCGGCCCGAAGCCTTGACCGCCAGCGTGCCTTCCACCGGAAGGATGTCTTCCCACGGTTGGGAAAAGGCCAGCTGGTAGAGGTCCTGACGGTTGCCACAGGTGCCCCGGGCCAGCTCCACCAACACCCGGTGGGCGGTTCGCAGCCAGAGGTTGGCCCGTGCCACATCCTCCCAGCTGCCGGAAAAGGCCACAGCCCCCCTTTGCGGGGTAGGCGGCAAACCCAAAGCGGCAAGCTCCTGGGCGAGCACCGCTTCCAGCCCTTTGGAACAGGTGGCCAGGCACGCCAAGGTCACGGTGACATTGTGCCATTTCGAGCCACCGTCCCTTCAAAGTTGCGACCAGGTTTCCGGATGACGAAACCATGGCATTTTGTACACGTAATTTTTACCACAAGCTCTTTACACTTCGCCTTGGGGAACCGATTATGGCCGCAAGAGGAGGTGGCATGAATACCCTCTTCGCCCTGGGCACCACCCACCGCACCGGCAACTTGGAAGAGGTCGCTCACGCGAGGATACCCGATGGCTTAGTCCCCCAGGTCCTTCCCATTTTGCTGGAAAAGCTTCATCTTTCCGAGCTGGTTTACCTCGCCACCTGTCACCGCACGGAGTTTTACCTGGTTTACGAGGGGGACCTCTGTCCTGGGCGTCTCGCCCGCGCCTTGGGCCAAGCCCTGGTGGAGCTCACGGATGGGAAAACGAGCCTTCCCGACCCCACCCATTGCCTGCTCTTGCAGGGCGCGCCGGTGGCCGAACACCTCTTTCGCGTGAGCGCCGCCTTGGACTCGCTGATGCTGGGCGAGAGCCAAATCCTTGGCCAGGTGAAGCAAGCTTTCCGGCAGGCAGCGGACCTGGGAACGGCCAAAGCCAAGCTGCACACACTTTTTAACCAGGCTTTCCGTGCGGCCAAACGCGTGCGCAGCGAAACCAAGCTGGCCGAGCGACCCACGTCCCTGGTGAGCTTGGCCGAGCGCCTGCTCCGCGCCCGCCTGGCCGCCGACCCCCGGCCAGTGGCGGTGGTGGGCGCGGGCGAAATGGCGGCCGCAGCCACCAGCCTCCTGCGCAAGGCGGACAAGGAGCGGCTGTTGGTGGTGTTCAACCGCTCGCAGCAGCGGGGACAGGCCCTTGCGCAGCAGGTGGGTGGGCACTGGCGGCCTTTGGAACTTTTGGCCCAGGCCGGGCCCGAGTTTTCCGTAGTGGTGCTGGCCACCAGCGCGGATGTGCCCATTCTCACCCCCGAGCAAGCGCAGGCCCTCGCGCCGGTCTTCGTGCTGGACTTGGGCTTGCCCGCCAATGCGAACCCCGCCTGTGGTCGCGTGGCCCAGGTAGAGCTGGTTGGCCAGGAGGACCTCCAGGCCGAGTCCCTGGCCAACCGGAAAGCGCGCGCGGCGGAAGTGGCACGGGCGGAAGCGATCCTCCGCGAGCAGTTGGAGGAGCTTTCGGTGGAGCTTTTGGAGCACACCCTTTCCCCCGTTGCCCGCTCGTTACGCCTGACCTTTTACCAGCTAGCGCGCCAGGAGCTGGCGGAGGCGTTCACCAACGGCCACGGCAGCCTGCCCCCTGAGTTTTTGCATCAGGTGGCTGAGCGCTTGGCCCAGCGCTTGCTGCGAGCCCCAATGAAGGGCTTGCGCCAGGTGGCCTTCCAGCACTCTCCGGAAATCCTCCGCACCTTCTGCGCGGCCTTGGAGCCAAAGCCGTGACTGGCGTGGTTCGCGTCGGAACTCGCGGATCAGAGCTCGCCCTCTGGCAAGCAAGAAAGGTGGCGGAAAGCCTCCAGCAGCGGCTGGGTCTCGCCTGCCAGCTGGTGACCATCCACACCACAGGGGACCGGGATCGGAGCCGCGCCCTCCACCAGGTGGGTGGCAGCGGTCTGTTTACCAAAGAGCTGCAAGCCGCCCTGCTGGCCGGCCAGGTGGACCTGGTGGTTCATTCCCTCAAGGACCTACCCACGGAGGAGCCACCCGGTGCGGCCCTGGCTGCGGTTTGTTTCCGCGAGGACCCCAGTGAGCTGCTGGTGGCCAGGCCCGAGGCGGTGGGCCCAGGCGGTTTAGGCCTCAAAGCCAACGCCGTGCTGGGCACCTCCTCCCTACGCCGGCGAGCCCAAGCGCTGGCGTTGCAGCCGGACCTGCAGGTGCGGGATCTGCGCGGCAACGTACCCACCAGGGTGCGCAAGGTGTTGGCAGGAAAGTACGACGCCATCCTCCTGGCCTACGCGGGTGTGCACCGGCTTCAGCTAGACCTGGGCGGATTGGTGGTCCGCCGGTTGCCCCTGGACCTGATGCTCCCCGCCCCCGCCCAGGGGGCTTTGGGCGTGGAGGTGCGAGCCGATGATCAGCTGACCCGCAGCTTGGTATCCCATCTCCACGACCCGGAGCTGGCCAAGGAGGTTCAAGCGGAGCGGACCGTGCTGCTGGGTTTGGGTGGTGGCTGTCACCTGCCTTTGGCCGCTTACTGCCAAAGGAAAAACGGGGCCTATCACCTGCGGGCGGCCCTGGGTCTTTTAGACGAGCACCTTGGGCTGGTGCGTCTGCTCAAGGCCAAGGCCACCGCCTCATCCCCGCAGGAAGCCGCGGGGCAGGTCCTTAGGGAGCTCGGCTCATGAGCGCCTGGGTGCTGGTCACCCGTGGCGAGGATGAGCTGGCTGGCCTGCGTGCCACTGCGCCGCCGCAGGTGACAGTGGTGGCCTACCCTGTCCTGCGCCTCGTCCCATGGGAAGAGCCCGCCACTTGGGAGGCGGTGACCCCTCACCTTGCGCGCATCAATCTTCTGGTCTTCACCAGCCGGCACGCTCCCCCGCCCTTCCTCCAGCAGGCCACCAGCCGGGGTTTGACCGAGCTGCTGCAACGCTTGCCGGCGGCGGCTATCGGCCAGGCCACCGCCGCGGCGTGCCGGCACGTGGGCTTTCAACCCGTTCTCGTTGGGGAGGGTGGCGCGCAGCAGCTGGCGGAGCAGTTAGTGGAGCGCGTTCACAGCCCCTGGGTGCTCTATCCTTGCGGGCGCGAGCATCGCCAAGAGCTGAAACACGCGCTGGAGCCTGCCGGCGGAACGGTTTTTCCCCTGCCCGTTTACGCCATGGACGAGGTTCCCACAGCGGAGCTGCCAGCCCTCCCGCCGAGACAACCCCTGGCGGTGCTGGCTACCTCCCCACGAGCAGCGCGAGCCTATTGGCGGGCGACCTCCGCCCGCTACGCCCTTTGCCCCCACTTTGCCCTGGGCTCTACCACCGCCCGGGAGCTGGCCCAGCTGGGCCTCAAGCCGCAAATCCTGGAAAAACCAAGCATCGAAAGCTTGTGGGAGGAGCTATGCCGGAAATGACCCATCGTCCCCGTCGCCTGCGCTTCCATCCCCTAGTGCGGGACCTGGTGGCGGAAGCGCGCCTGGCACCCACCCTTTTTGTCATGCCACACTTCGTCCTACCCGATGCCAAACGGGAGGAAGAAATTGGCGCCATGCCGGGTATCAAGCGCCAAGGCATTGAGGCCCTTCTGCGCACGGTGGAGGCGGACTTGGCCCTGGGCATTCGTTCCGTGCTGCTTTTCGGCGTGCCCGGCGACGACCAGCCCAAGTTTCCCGATGGCCGTGGCGCGTACGCAGACGATGCCCTCATTCCCAAGGCGGTCAGGGCCTTGAAGGAGCACTTTGGCCAAGAGCTGGTGGTGATGACGGATGTTTGCCTGTGCGCCTATACCGACCATGGACACTGCGGGGTGATCGAGGGCGGGCGCGTGGCCAACGACCCTACCCTCGAGCACCTGGCCCGCATGGCTTTGGCCCACGCCCGCGCCGGTGCGGATGTGGTGGCACCCTCGGACATGATGGACGGAAGGGTGGCAGCCATTCGCGAGTTTTTGGACGAGGAAGGCTTCGTCGACACGCCGATCATGAGCTATTCGGTGAAGTACGCTTCTGCTTACTACGGGCCCTTCCGCGAGGCCGCCCATTCGGCCCCCCAATTCGGTGATCGCAAGTCCTACCAGATGGATCCGCGTAACCGGCGGGAGGCCCTGCTGGAAGCCGAGCTGGACGTCAGCGAAGGGGCCGACATCCTCATGGTCAAGCCGGCGCTGGCCTACCTGGATGTGGTGCGCGAGCTGAAGGAGCACTTTCCTCAGCCGTTGGCGGTGTACAACGTTTCCGGTGAGTACTCCATGGTCAAAGCTGCAGCGCAGAAAGGCTGGATTGATGAGCGGGCCGTGGTCATGGAAAACCTGCTCGCCTTTCGCCGTGCAGGGGCGGACATCATTATAACTTACCACGCGCGTGACGTGTTGGTCAATGGCTGGCTGTGAGGTGCTCATGGAGCGCATCCAGTCTTCCCGCTTGTACCAGCGCGCCTGTCAGCTGATGCCAGGGGGGGTCAGCTCCCCTGTGCGTGCCTTTCGCGCCGTGGGCGGCACTCCCATTTTTTACCATTGCGCCCAAGGGAGCCGCTTCACCGACGCGGACGGGCACGAGTACCTGGACTTCGTCATGTCCTGGGGCCCTCTCATCCTTGGTCATGCTCATCCGCGGGTGGTGGAGGCGGTGCAGCGAGCAGCGGAAGCCGGCCTTTCCTACGGTGCCCCCTGCGAGGCCGAGGTGGAACTGGCTGCCAAGGTAGCGAATCTCTACCCGGGTTGCGAGATGGTGCGCTTTACCTCTTCGGGAACCGAGGCGGTGATGTCCGCCATCCGCTTAGCCCGCGGTGCTACCGGTCGCGAGCGCATCCTGAAGTTCGAGGGCTGCTACCACGGCCACGCAGACTCCCTTCTGGTCAAGGCTGGTTCGGGGTTGGCCACCTTCGGCACTCCTTCCTCCGCTGGCGTGCCTGCTGTGCTGGCCGAACTTACGGTGGTGGTGCCTTTGGATGACGAGGCCGCGCTGGAGGAGGCCTTCGCGCGCTACGGCAAGCAGCTCGCCTGCGCCATCATTGAGCCCGTCCCAGCCAACGCCGGCTTGCTCGTACAGCGGCGCGAGTTTCTCTTGAGGCTGCACGAGCTTTGCCGAGCTAACCAGGTGCTGCTGATTTTCGACGAGGTGATCACGGGCTTTCGCCTTGGCCCGGGGGGTGCGGCCCAGTGGCTAGGCATCACTCCGGACCTGGCCACCTTCGGCAAGGTCATCGGCGGGGGCATGCCGGTGGGCGCCTACGGCGGCCGTCGCGAGCTCATGGACAAGGTGGCCCCGCTGGGCCCGGTGTACCAGGCGGGGACGTTATCGGGCAACCCCGTGGCCATGGCCGCTGGCCTGGCCACCTTGCAGGTCCTGGAAGAGGAAGACGGCTGGCAACGCCTGGAGCAGTTGGGGAGCGCCTTCGAGCAGGCGGTAACACCGGCTTTGCGTGGTCGCGGAAGCATGGTGCGGCTTGGCTCGCTCTTTTGGTTTTATTTGGCGCCCGGGCCAGCCCCACGACGGTTCGATGCCATCCACGCGCACGCCGCGGAGCGCTACCGCCTTTTCCACCGTGTCCTGCTGGACCGAGGTGTTTACCTGGCACCCTCCGCCTACGAGGTGGGTTTCCTGGCCACGGCCCACAGCCAGGACGACCTACAACTGGCGGCTCAAGCGGTGGCCGAAGCCTTGGAGGAGGTGGCTTGGTGAACCGCTTTCTCGCCGCGTGCCATGGCGAAGAGGTGGATCGGCCACCGGTTTGGCTCATGCGACAGGCAGGCCGCTACCTTCCCGAGTACCGTGCCCTGCGCCAACAGGCGGGGAGCTTTTTGGCCTTGTGCACTACCCCCCAGCTGGCGGCCGAAGCCACGCTGCAGCCCCTTCGCCGGTTTCCCCTGGATGCGGCCATCATCTTTTCCGACATTCTCTTGCCTCTGCAGGCTTTGGGCGTGGCGTTCTCCTTTTCCGACGATGGTGGCCCCAAGCTCACCCAGCCCCTTGCCTCCCCCAGCGACTGGGCTCAGCTTTCCCTCCCGGACGGTTGGCACGCCCTAGAGCCGGTGGCCGAAGCTATTCGTCTGGTGAGGTCCCAGTTGCCCACAGAGGCCGCCTTGATCGGTTTTTGTGGCGCCCCTTGGACCCTTGCTTGCTATCTTATCGAGGGTCAAAACAGCCGCGATTGGGCCCGAGCGCGCCAGCAGGCTTACGCCCGGCCGGAGGAGCTGGCCGGGTTCTTGTCCCTCCTGGGCCGCGCTATGGGCGACTACCTGGCCTGGCAAGTGGAGGCAGGGGCACAGGCGGTGCAGGTGTTCGACTCCTGGGCCGGGGTTCTGCCGCTAGAGCTTTACCAAGCCCTGGCTGTGCCGGCGCTACGAATTTTGAGCGAGCGCGTGGAGCCGACCGGCGTGCCTCGCATCCTTTACCTGGGTCAGGGCAGCCACCTGTTGCCAGCGGTGAGGCTGCTGCCCTTCGAGGTGGTGAGCGTGGATTGGCGAACAGACTTGGCGGCAGCGGGGGCTACCGGCAAGGCGGTGCAAGGCAACCTGGACCCGGCGGTTCTTTTTGCCGACAGCCGAACGGTCCGGGCAGCCACCCGTCGCATGCTCCAGGCGGCGCCGAGGCGGGGCTACATTGCCAACCTGGGCCACGGCCTGTGGCCGCAAACGCCGGTGAGCTCGGTGGAAGCCTTCGTTGCGGCGGTGGCGGAGGGCATATGAGCACGGCAAGGGCGACACCTGAATTTTCGCGAGTTCCTTTTGTTACCGAAGTGGACTTCTCCCTAGTGACGGCCGAGCTCATTGCCAAGTACGACCGCCCGGGCCCCCGGTACACCTCCTACCCCACAGCACCGCAGTTTTCCACCAGCTTCACCGCCGCCGACTACCGACGCGCCTTGGAGATGGCCTCCCGGCGCCCAACCGAGCCCCTTTCCCTTTACGTTCATATCCCCTTTTGTGAAGCGCGCTGCACCTACTGCGGCTGCAACATCGTCATCTCCCCCCACCGCGGACCAGAAGAGGCCTATTTGCATGCGGTGGAGAGAGAACTGGGCCTCTTGGCGGAGGCGCTGGGCCACCGGCGTACCCTCTCGCAAATGCACTGGGGCGGTGGAACCCCCACCTACCTCACCCCGTCCCAGTGTGCCCGCTTGGCGGAGGCCATTGCTCGGCACTTCACCTTCACCCCCGATGCGGAGGTGGCCATCGAGGTGGACCCGTGCGTCACCTCCCAGGAGCATCTACGGGTGCTGCGAGGGCTAGGATTCAACCGCATTTCCATGGGCCTGCAAGACCTTGACCCGCAAGTGCAACAGGCCGTTCGCCGGATCCAAAGCCTTGAGACCACCAAGGCTTTGGTGGAAAAAGCGCGGGAGCTGGGCTTCGCTTCGGTCAACGTGGACCTCATGTATGGCCTGCCCTACCAAACGCCGGAATCCTTCGCCAAGACAGCGGAGACAGTGGTTCGGGAGCTGTCCCCCGATCGGTTGGCGGTTTTCTCCTATGCCCACGTACCTTGGATCAAGCCGCATCAGCGAGCCCTGGAGTCCATGCCCTTGCCGCGGGGTTTCGCCAAGTTCCAAATCTTCGCCGCTGCAGCCCAGGTTTTCGTGCAAGCCGGTTACCGCTTCATCGGCATGGACCACTTTGCCAAGCCGGAAGACGAGCTGTCCCGAGCCCTGGAGCGGGGGAGCTTACATCGAAACTTCATGGGCTATACGGTGCTGCCGGCCACCGACCTGGTGGGCGTGGGGGTGACAGCCATTGGCGACGTGGCTGGGGCTTACGTGCAAAACGAGAAGAACTTGGCCCGTTACCAAAGAGCCCTGGCAGGCGGGCAATTTCCCGTTGAGAGAGGCATCTGGCGCAGCGAGGAAGACGAGCTTCGTGGCGCGGTGATTCGCAAGCTCATCTGCACCTTCACCTTGGCCTTTTCCTGGGTGCGGGAGCGGTTCCGTGTGGACCCGCACGAGTACTTCGCGCAAGAGCTTGCGGAGCTGGCACCCTTCATTGAGGACGGACTGGTGCACCTGGATGACCAGGGCATCACCGTTCTGCCCCAGGGCCGTGTGTTCATTCGCAACATCTGCATGCCCTTTGACGCCTACCTGCGCCGGGAAACCGGCCGCCCAGTTTACTCGCGAACCGTATGACGAACGGCGAACCGTTTGATGTGATCGTCGTGGGTGGAGGCATCGCCGGTCTTACCTGTGCGTTTTTCTCCAGACAACAGGGCCTTTCGCTGCTGCTGTTGGAAGAAAGCGAGCGGCCCGGGGGCAAGATACGCAGCCAATGGGAGGACGGCTTTTGCTGCGAGTGGGGGCCCCAGGGTTTTCTCGACAACGTGCCCGAGACGCTCGAGCTGGTACGGGCTTTGGGGCTCGAGACTCGCTTGGTGCGGGCCAGTGATCAGGCCGCTGCCCGCTTTATCTTGCGGCAGGGCAGGCTCCGGCGCATTCCCCTATCGCCCCCCGCCTTCCTGGCTTCCGATGTGCTCTCCTGGCGTGGAAAGCTGCGCCTTCTAGCCGAGCCTTTTATGCCCCGGGGAAAAGGCGAGGACGAATCGGTGCTGGCCTTTGCCCGTCGGCGCATCGGACGCGAGGCGGCAGAGGTGCTGGTGGACGCCATGGTCACTGGCCTGTACGCCGGCAGGGCGGAGGAGCTTTCCCTGGCCGCTACATTTCCCAAGATGGCAGCCATGGAGCGCACCTACGGTTCCCTCACCCGTGCTCTTCTTGCCCTGCGCCGAAAGGGCGGGCGGGGCGGACCGGCAGGGCCTGGTGGCATCCTCACCACCTTCGTGAGCGGCATGCAGGAGCTTCCCGACGCCCTGGCTCGGGCGCTGTCCAGCCAGCTGCGCCTTCAGGCGTCGGTGCTGCGCCTGCACCGCGAGCCTGATCAGAAGGCCACCTGGGTGGTGGAGCTAGCCTCGGGCGAGCGCCTCCAAACCCGTGCCCTGGTGCTTACGGTCCCGCCACAGCAGGCCGCCTGCCTGCTGGCGAACCTCTTCCCCCAGCCAGCTCTGGAGGCGCTCCGAGCCATACCTACCCCGCCGGTGGTGGTGGTGATGACCGCGTATCGCCGCTCCCAGCCCTTTGCCCACGCGTTGGGTGGCTTTGGATTCTTGGTACCCTCCGGGGAGCCGCGTCGCATCCTCGGAACGCTCTTCTGCCACTCTATCTTCCCTGGCCAGGCGCCGCCTGGGACGGTCCTCTTGCGCACCATCCTGGGCGGCGCGCGCGCCCCCGAGGTCATCGACTACACCGACGAGGAGTTGCTGGCGTTGGTGCGGCGAGAGCTTCATGCCGTCTTGGGCGGCGACCCTGATCCGGCGCTGGTGCGCATCTTCCGCCACCCCGAGGGGATACCGCAATACACCCTAGGCCACCCTCACCGGCTTGCCGCCATCGAAGGCGCAGCAGCTTCCCTGCCTGGTTTGTACCTGACCGGCAACGCCTACCGGGGTGTGGCGGTGAACGCCTGCATTGCCGAGGCCAAGCGGGTGGCCCACAGCCTGGCCCGGTTTGTAAGGGGCGGACCGCCCACGGATGGCTAGTTAGGCTGCCGGCAGCCGTCGCCGGGGACCAGAGCGGTGGCGGAAACCACGCCGCCTGCCCTCCACCCCTTGGCAGGCGGGGCACAGCCCTTCCAGGACCAGCTCCGCACCGGTGATGCGGAACCCCGTTTCCTCTTCCAGGTGCGGTGCCAGCTGGATGTGCACACCTTCTTCCACGTCCACCACTTTCCCGCATTGGCTGCAAAACAAGTGATGGTGCGGGACCATGGGCACATCGAAGCGGGCACGGCCATCGGGAGTGGCTACCGCACGGACCATGCCAATGCTCTCGAACAGGTGGAGGTTCTTGTACACCGTCGCCAACGAAAGATCCGGCGCTTGTTGGCGCGAGAGCTCGGCGTGCAGTTGCTCAGCGGTTGGGTGGTCTCGCCTGCACGCTAAGGCGCGAAAAATCATGATCCGCTGCGAGGTGACGGAATGCCCGTATGCGCGCAGCGCCGACACCAGCTTTTGAATGAGTAGGTCTTCGCTCATGGGCACGCCTCCGTCCTCGCCCACGCCCGATAGACTAAAACAAAAAATTACCGGTCGCCATTCCGGGCCGCCTCCCGGCAAAGCAGCAAAATGGCTCAGGCCACACCCTGGGGCAAACGCTGTCGCAGCAACGCCGCCAACTCGTCCTATTTGGGCGGCCCAAAGGAAACCGCCACGTAAAGCGCGAGAACAGGCCAGCGGAAAACGCCGGAAAGCATGGCCATGCAGGGGAGTAACAGCCCCGGTCCGCCCAACAAGTATGCCAGGGTTGCCCCCGGGCCCATCCCCTTGTGCATCAGGGCCAGGGCTGTGGGGACCTCCACGTAAGTGCATACGTAGGCCAGCAAAGCCACCGCGCTGGCCACAAGCACGCTGTCGAGGGCTTTCCCACCAACCCATTCCGTAATCAAACTTGTGGGAATGAGAACCTTGATCGCCCGGGCAATGAGCACCGCCAGAAGCAGGTAGCCGTTCAGCTGGAGAAAGGGTTTCCAGGCCAGTCGACCCGTCTCCAGTAAGCGCTGGGTCAGGTTTGCCGGCAAGGCATCGGCCGTGAGGAGGACGGCACAGGCGCCTACGTCACGTAACTCAACGTCGTGCATCGCGGCCAACCGCCGCCTTCCCTTACCATCTTGCTCGACCAATCCCGCCTCTTCCAAAAGGTGGAGTTTCTCTAACGTGCCCGGTTCCAGCTCCGAAGGTGCAATGGCCTCCGGCTTCGCTACGGCTTTTAGAACGAACTCGAAGGCAGACTTCTGCAGCTCGGGAGAAAGCCGCGGAGTAACCCGGATCTTGAGAAACTTTCTCAGGCCGCGATCGCGCGCCTGCCAACGGGTAAGCACCTGGCCCAGGGTACGCGCAATGGCGAATGTAGCTACCACCCTGGCCAAGGCCATGGGCCAGCCCAAGATGCCCGCCGTCATAAAGACGGTGGGCACGTTGAGCATGGGAGCCGCCACAAGGAAGGCCCTGGTGGGTCCCAGGGGGATGCCGGCCTCCACCATTCCCGCCAGTACAGGCACGATGCCACAGGAACAAATGGGTATGACGGCGCCGGCCGCGGCGGCCATGAAGTTGGCGAGAAAGCCACCATAGCCCATTTTCACTTTCACTTTTTCCCACGAAACAAAGATTACAAGGGCCGCAGCAATCAGCATGCCGACGACCCAATCCTGGAACAACTCGACCAGCACCGCTGGGGCCTTGATGTAAACGAACCACGCAACCTTAGCCAGGTTGCAGGAAAGAGGGGCGGCAATTTCAACCAGCCGAGCCTCGTCCTCAGGCACGCCAGGGGGCTATACCAGGCCGTACATAAAGAGGGCACGGAATGATAGCCCCTGCTTCGCCACATAAGCCAGGGTGGAGAGGTCCATGACCAGCACAAGCGCCAAAAACCCCCAGGGGCGAGAGGTAATGGCCGCAAGGGCCGAGGATGTGGCTCTGCGATCCGCGGCCTTGTCAACCGACAACAACTGGTGCTCAACTGCGTTCATGCCTCTTCCCCTCTCGAGTCCGGCGATTTCTCAACGATGGTGCGCCGGCTTGATTCTTCCAACCCTAGGCCCTCGCTGTGAGCCTTGTTTGATGCCAGCTTGCGGACAAACCCTGGTAAGCTGCTTGCCTCTGGAGAAAACTAACGCGTACCCGTAGCCACCGCGCCTTCCCGTTCCGGTCCTGGCAGTTGCCATCCACCATGAGTCAGGCTCAGGTGCAACCGCAGGATCCACCGCAGCAAGAAGCCTTCGGCGCCTCACCGCCTTTGGACGACACAACAGCAAGCGGCGAGAAAACCCTCACAACCCTTTCGCCTCCGCAGCGCGGACAAGAAGTTTTTAGGCCGGAAGCGTAGTCCTCAACGGAGGCACGAATCTCGAAGCGCTCTTGGCACGCGGGACACAGGTACTCGTACACAGGCATAGGCAACCCCTCCCCTTGCGCATTCTATACGCCCCCCGGTCTGCTAAGAGCCAGCACCGGCGCTTGGCTCCTCTGCCCGCCGCGGGCTCCAGGAATACACGCCAGCGGCCACGGCAGCCACGATGGTCTCCGGAGGATGACCCATGGCTGCAAGAAGAGCGTCCTCAAGAGCCTCTGCATCAATCACCACCTTCGCCCGGCTTATTGCTTCCTCGCTGGCACCGGAAAAGTTGAGCGGACAAGGAGGCAACTCCTCCTCCCCGATGTGGCATGGCAAACCGAAGCTGCGGCAGGAAAGGGGGCGGAACTGGTAAAGGAGGCAGGAACCGGTATTCGGTTCCAGCAACGGGCACGGAAGATAGGCAAACCGGCGGCAAAAAGCCTCACGCGCCTGGTCCTCTTCCGCCAAAGCCCCCGTACCCGTAGTGCCAGGAAACTCCTTCTGCAGCAAGGCCCATTGCGCCTGCGCCCGGGCGCGGATGCCCTCGGCCACCTCGGGGTGCTGGCGTGCCAGCTCCGCCAAACCACGGGCAAGGCGCCAGGCGTCCAACGCCGTGATCTCAAACACACCGATGCAACACGAAGAGCACCCCTGACTACACCTAAGCCAATGCCCGGCCCTTTGGGCACCCTCCTGCCAACTGCGGGCGTAGCTGGCACGCAGCTGGTGATCCCAAGCGATGAGCTGCTCCTCACCGATCATCAGCTCCTCCTGGGTGCTTTTTCCGGCGCCGGAAGAGCTCTTGCAGACGCTCCCGAATGCGCTTTTCCAAGCCTTCCTCGGTTGGACGGTAGAAGCGAAGGTCGGCGAGCTCAGGCGGAAGGCAGGGCATATCCGCCACCTTCTCCGGAGTATCGTGGGCGTACACGTAACCGGACCCGTAGCCCAGACGAGCCATGAGGCCGGTTACCGGGTTTCGCAGGTGCAAAGGCACGGGGTAAGGCGGCTTTTCCTGCACTACCTGGCGAGCTTGGCCGTAGCCCACGTACAGCGCGTTGGACTTGGGCGCCAACGCCAAGTAAACCACCGCTTGCGCCAGCGCCACATCGCACTCGGGCATACCCACATGCTCCACTGCCGCGGCTGCGGCAACCGCCTGTTCCAGCGCGCGCGGGTCCGCCAGGCCCACGTCCTCGCTGGCCACCCGTATCAGCCTGCGCGCAATGAAGCGCGGGTCCGCGCCTCCCTCTAACATACGCGCCAGCCAGTACATGGCGGCGTCGGGGTCAGAGTTGCGAATGGACTTGTGTAAAGCCGAAATCAGGTTGTAGTGCTCTTCCCCTTCCTTGTCGTAAAGGGCCAGCCGCTTTTGCGCCACCTTCTCCACCAGCTGCGGGCTGATGACCCATTCGGGAGCGGCCAGTTCCGCCGCCATTTCCAACAGCGTGTAGGCCACCCGCGCGTCCCCCGCCGCCAATGACACGATCCTGGCCATTGCCGCCTTTTCCAAGGTCAAGCCGCGACCTCCCAAACCGCGCTCCTCGTCAGCCAGAGCCGCCGAAAGCAGCTGCCGCAGCACCGCGTCCTCCAGGGGCTTGAGCACGTAAACCTTGACCCGAGAGAGCAAGGCACGGTTGAGCTCGAAGGAGGGGTTTTCCGTGGTGGCACCGATGAGGATTATGTCACCCGTTTCCAGGTAGGGCAGGAAGGCGTCCTGCTGGGCCTTGTTGAAGCGGTGCACCTCATCCACAAAGAGCACCGTTTTTCTGCCCGTACTGCGACGCAGGGAAGCTGCCTGTTCCATGACCGCCTTGGCCTCCCGGACGCCCGAGGTGACAGCAGAAAAGCTCACGAACTCGGCATTGACCTGCGTGGCCAAAACGCGAGCAATCGTAGTCTTGCCACACCCAGGGGGTCCCCACAAAATCAAGGAGGGCAACTCGCCTTTGGCCACCAAACCCGAGAGAACACCCACCACCTCCTCTTGGCCCAAAACCTCCTGCAAGCTGCGCGGGCGCATGCGCTCCGCCAACGGCGTTCCCGGCGAAAAGCCAGGCTCCGGACCAAAGAGCTCGGAGGGGGTCATGGCCAGCCTGCAAGGGTGAGCTGGGCCGCCAGCTCCAGAACCTCGAGCAGCTCCACCGCTTCTCTCGCTGACGCCGCCACCACCACCGCACCGTGACGCGGAAGAAGCACGGCGTTAGCCTGGCTCACCGCCTGGGCCACCGCTTCGGCCAAGGCCGCCGAGCCGGGTGGCAAATCCGGCAGCAACACCCAACGCAACGCTGCCTCTGCCTCGCGCAGGCACCCCACCTCCGGTCCCCGGCGGCGAAGCAGCAGCTGGAGCGTGGCTGGGGGGTGCGCATGGACCACCGCACCCACCTGAGGGTGCTGACGCAGGACCCCCTGGTGCAGGAGTCCCTCGGAAGAGGATTCCGCCGGCAAGGGGCCGTCCAGGGGCGCTCGCACCAGCTCCCAGGGCAAAAGCGTGCCTTTGTCCCGTCCGCGTGGAGTGAGCAGAAAGGAGGACGCGTCCAAGCGCGCCGACAGGTTACCCTCCCTTGCCCGAACAAGGCGCAGCTGTGCCAGGCGGGCGCCGGCCGCCACCAGCTCAGCCCGCAGGCGCTGTTCCGTGAGACCCTGAGCGCTCACCGGAGCATCCCTCGCGACAGCGGAGCCGCTGGAAGGGCCCCCAGCCGGCGGGCTCCAGCTCCGCCATCGGACGTACCCGCCCGCAACGCTGGCATACGCCCTTTTCGTGAAAAAGCCGTTGGCGCACGTGGTTGTTTTCCCGCTGCCGGTGGCGCCCAGCCAAGCTCGCCAGCCGCCAGCAAAGGTAAAGCGCCAAAAGAAGCCCTAGCTCGAGCTGGACCTGAGACGTCGTGCGATCTCCTCCTCCAGACCTGACAAATCGGGCATGCGCGGGCTGTTGATCTTCTTGAGCTTGGCTAGCTCAGCTTGTGCTCCGGCGGCATCGTTCAGGTCGAAAAGGCGCACCACCACGGCGTTGTAACGGGACTGCCAATGCTCCGGGTTCTTGTCGGCAGCTTTGTCGAAGAGCTCCAGAGCCTTTTCCGGGTTTCCCGTCTCGCGGTAGCACACCCCCAAGTCGGTGAGCACATCGGGCGAGTCGTCGCGAATTGCAATAGCGCGCTCGTAATACTCCCTCGCTCGAAGGAAGTTGTTGAGGTCGTAAAGAATGTTCCCTGCATGGATCAGGTGTTCGTAGTTGTTAGGGTCCTTTTGTAAGAGCTGTTCCACCGCTCGCAGCTGCTCCACCAGCTGCGGGTTGCCGGTGGCGGCAGTTCGACCTCCCTCCGGTGGCGAAGCAGGTTGCCCAGACAACGGAGGTGCCCCGGGGACGCCCGCATGGGGATCGGAAAGGCCGGGCTTGGCCTGTCGTTCGCCTACCACGTAGCCCACAAAAAAACCCAGGAGCAAGCCGGCGACCGCTCCCTTGACCCAATCCCCGCTCATGACACCCCCTCTTTTTAGCTAGCCGCTCACTTCCGCCCCTCACGCTGAGCCAACCACGTGCCGGCGGCCGGTAAACCCGCCGCCAGGTTGGTGGCCTGCCAGGACCCTTCGATCCGGCGCTCCTGGCCCCGGACCGCCAGGCGGCCAGTATATACCGCCACGAAACCAAGCTGTGCGTCGATGCGCTCCAAGCGCACCGTGTTCCCCACCAGCGTGCCACGCAGGGAGCCGCGCCAGCCCCCGGCGAGCTCATAAACTCCGGAAACCAGGGTGCCAAAGAGGCGCAGGTCGAACGTCCCGCGCAAACCACCCGGTTCGATCGTCACCTGCCAACGGCCGGAAAGGTCGTCACCACCGGCGGCAAGGGCCTCTTCCAAACGCTTCACCTCGGCCGCCAGCTGCTCGATCACCGCTCGCCTCGCCGCGACCGTGCTCCGCAGCTGCTGTGCGCCGGCAATAAGAGCGGCCACTTCGGCTTCAGCGCGGCGCAGGTCGGCGAAGCGCGCATGGAGAGTCGCCACGTCCTCCCCGTCCCGCTGCGAGCGCAGCAAGTCGTCCCCCAGGCGCAGCATGCGGTCGCACGCTTGCCGCAAATCTTCCTGGCTGCGCTCCAGCTGACCTAACTCGCTGCCGAGAAGTTTCCTTTCCAGCTCCAGCTGGCTACGAAACACCTCAACCACCACAGGATCGGGAGTCTGGGCGGGCGCAGGCAAGCTGGTCAGCAGGCTCAGGCCAAGCAACCACCCCACGTTCTTCATAGGTCCCCCTGTCACCATTTCTACGCTACCACAGGGGAGCTTCGTTGCTGCTAAAGTTTTCGCCTATGGGCGAACGGGAACCAGCTATTCGCGTGACGCTCCTCCCCCGAGATACCAACCCCAATGGGACCATTTTTGGCGGCGTAATCTTGGCTTACATTGACCAGGCTGGGGCCGTGGTCGCACACCAACACGGTGCCACCCGGGTCGTGACCGTGGCCATGGAGAAGGTGGTCTTTCATGCCCCGGTCTACGTGGGGGACCTGGTTTCCTTTTACGGGGAGCTGGTGCGCATCGGCAGAACCTCGATTACCGTCAAGGTGACGGTGGAGGCGGCGCCGCCCGCGGCAAAAGGAAATGGCAGGAGGGTTACAGAGGCCGTGATTACCTATGTGAACGTGGACCGCTACGGTGTGCCTACCCCCATTCGCAGCGAGCCGCCGCAGGAGGAGGCGGAGGGTGTCAAGGAGTGAGCCGCACCTCTGGTAGACTGTGCCCGTGACATGGGCTTTCTTTTACCTAGCCCTGTTGCTGGTTGGGGCCGTGCTGGCAGTGGTTTTCGGCAGCCTCGAGGGCTTTCCGCTGCACCAGCGTTTGGCCCTTCCGCGTCCGGAGCTGGCGCGGCACCGGCGCCAGGTGCATGTCGCCCACCTGGGGGCGGCCCTTTCCGGCTGTGGCGGTGTGGGCTTGGCCCTGGTTTCTTGGACCCGGTGGCCACACCTTTCCGTGTTGGCAGCAAGCTTAGGGGGTGGCCTGTTGTCTTGGCTTCTGGCTCGCCTCCTCTTGCGCCTGCCCTGTCAGGCCATCTTGGCCCAGCAAAAAGCGGTGGTTGTCCGAGATATCCCACCGGGCGGGTACGGGCAGGTCAGAATAGCCACCTCCGGTGCCGCTACCATTTTGGCAGCCCAAAGCGAGGAAGAGGAAACCCTCACGGCTGGCAGCGAGGTGGAAGTGGTGGACTGCCACCGCTCGGTGGTGGTGGTACGGAAGCTTAGGAGCGAGTGAAGACCGAACTGCCTTTGGTGCTGGCTTCAGCCTCGCCGCGAAGGCTGGAGTTGTTGCGCCGCCTGGGGCTTTCCGTGAGGCTTTCGCCCGTGGAGGTGGATGAGTCGCCTTTGCCCGGGGAGGTGCCATTGGCCGTGCCGCGGAGGCTGGCTCGGGCCAAGGCGGCCAAGGCCCAGGAGGCCTTCTCTGACCTGCCTGCTCTCGCCGGTGACACGGTGGTCATCCTCGGTGACAGGGTCCTGGGAAAGCCCACGAATGCTGCCGAAGCCGAGGCCATGTTGCTGGCCCTGCGTGGCCGCACGCACCTGGTGGCCACGGCCCTCGCGCTGAGGTTCGGCTCGCGCGAGGCAGAAGCGGTGGAGGTGGCGCGCGTGAGCTTTGCGCCCTTTCCCCTCTCGTTGCTGCATTGGTACCTAGCGGGTGACGAGTGGCGGGACAAGGCGGGGGCTTACGCTCTGCAAGGGCAAGCAGCTGTTTTCGTTGCCGCGGTGGAGGGAAACGTGCAAGCCGTGGTGGGCTTGCCCTTGGCGCGCTTGCCCGAGCTCTTCGCCCGTGTGGGTTTGGAGTTGACGCCTGCGGGCCAGCGCCTCACGCTGGTTCCTCGAAGTGGACTGCCTCTCCCAGCTCCCGCAGGCTAAAGTTGGCGAAGATGTGGTGGCCGTTGAAGTCCAGCACGCGCACGTCTTCCCTACCCACCAGATCGGCAGCTACCACCTCGAACGGAGCCCCGTAAAGCTCCCGCGTGCGTTCCAGGGGCACCTCGTAGGCGACGAACTTGCCGATGCCCTTGGCCTTGAGCTTTTCCACCAGGCGCGGGTCAGTCACCGATGAGTAGGTGGTGAGGATGAGAATAGGACCCGAGCCGGTAAAAACCAGGTAGGCACGCATGGGCACCTCCTGCGAACTCCCTCTTAGGTTCCGCCCTTTCTCTTCCCCTGTCAAGGGGAGTCTCACCCCTCTGGCCCCCTCATTTGGGACTCTCAAGAGGCCAGAGCTGGGGGATGGCCAGGAGGGACACAAGGGTTACCAGCAAAAGTAGCGGCAGACCCACCCGAAGGTAATCGCCCAAGCGATAGTTTCCTGGCCCCTGCACCAAAAGATTGGTTTGGTAGCCCCAAGGCGTGAGGAAGGCGCAGGAAGCCGCCACCATGACCGCCATGGCAAAAGGCATGAGGCTGGCACCGGTTTTCTGCGCCACTGCGGCGGCAACGGGGAAGACTAAAGCTGCTGCCGCGTTGTTGCTGATAAGCTGCGTGAGAAGCACGGTGGCGAAAAACACGGCTGTCAAAGCCGTACCCGGTGATGTGGCCAGGGCGGTAATGGCCTGCGCCAGTTTGCCAGCGGCGCCGCTCACCTCCAGGGCGTGTCCCACCCCCATGGCCGAACCCAAGGTGAGCAGCAAGGGCCAATCCACCTCCCGCCACAGGCGGCGCCAGGGCAGGCAGCGGGTGAGGAGCAAGAGTCCCACCGCGCCTAGCCCTCCCTCCAGCGGCGAGCACAGTCCGGCCCCGATGAGCACCAGCATCGCAGCCACCACCGCTAGTGCGGTCCAAGCCCTGTCGCGTTGGGGCAGGACTGAGCCCGGAAGCCGGCTGACAAGGAAAAACTCCCGCGAGGCGCGGTACCGCTCGGCAAATCCAGGCGGCGCTTCCAGCAGCAGTGTATCGCCTGCCTCCAGACGGATGTCGCCCACTTTCCCGGGCAAGCGCCGCCCGCCACGAGAAACCGCCAGGACCACGGCGTTGTAAACCGTTCTGAACCGCGCCCCTCGCACCGTCTCGCCCAAATGCGAAAAGCTGCCCGAGAGCACTACTTCCACCACCTGGCGCTCGTGTCGCGGCGTGTCCAGCTTGAAAAGCTGGTCGGTGGCAGGCAAGAGCCCGGGAATGCGCTGCAAGTCCACGATGGTTTCCACCGCCCCTACGAACACAAGGCGATCGCCCGCCGCCAGCACTTCGGTGGGAGGTACAGCGGGCAGCACCCGCCCGCCCCGTTGCACCTCAGCCAGGTACACCCCCACCAGGTGGCGCAAGCCTGCCTCCTCCACGCTCTTGCCCACCAGCGAGCAGTTGCTGGCCACCTGCATTTCCACCGCGTATTCCCTCGAGTTTTCCAAGATCCGCGCGGTATCGGCGCGCTCCGGCAGGAGGCGCGGGGCGACGAACACCAAAAAGCCAAGCCCAAGCAGCGTCACGGGCACCCCCAAAGGCGCCGGTGTCCAAAAGGAAACCTCCACCCCCAGGGGCGCTGCCAGGAACGCCACTACCAAGTTGGTGCTGGTACCCACCAGCGTGCACAAGCCTCCCAGACTTGTGGCAAAGACCAATGGCAGCAGCAGCTTGGCTGCCGAATAGCCGAACCAGCGCGCCCACCCTGCCACAAGCGGCACAAACACGGCCACGATGGCCGTGTTGTTCACCCAAGCGGAAAGCGCGGCAGCCAACGGCAGCACCTTACGCGCGGCTTGCAGCGGTGTGCGAGGCGCCCCCAGCAGCCCAAAGGACAACAGCTCCATGGCTCCCGTCTGGCGCAAAGCCTCCACCACCAAAAGCAGCGCGGCAATGGTGACGAGTGCCGGGTTGGCAAAGCCCGCCAGTGCTTCCCCCGGCGGGACCACACGAGCCAGCATGAGAGCCGCCAAGGCGCCGGTGAAGGCGACATCCGCCGGCGCGCGCAGGGCAAGGGCCACGAGGATTCCGGCCAGCACCAGCAGCGAAAACAACCAGGCCATGGCCGGCATTGTAATGCCCTCCTCGCGCAGGCCAGCTCCCGTTGCTATCAGCGAAGCTTGTAACCCCAACACCTTGCCGAGCAAAATAATGGGCGTGCGGGTAGTGACGGGTCTCCTGCTGTTGGCCTTGCTGGTGCCGGCCCCGTTGGTCGGGGCGAAGAAACGCTGCCAAGGCTACCGGTGCTGCTGCCAGCCCCAGCAGTGCCCCTGCACCACCGGCCCGGCGGTTCCTGATCCACCCGCCCCCAAGGTTGTTGCTTTGGAGCCCCCTCCGAGCCTTCACCTAGCAGTTACCGAGGCTATTCAGCCTAGGCCTCTGGGGGACGCGCCGGTTGCTGCCGCGAGCGGCCCGCCAGCTGGCAGGTCTGCACCCGGCTACCTCATAGCCTGCACCTTCCGCTGCTAGCCTTCCAACCTCCCCGCCCAACCGGTTTTTTGCCCTAACAACGCGCTGTAACCAAACGAGGGAGGTCCTATGCGGAAAGCGTTTTTGCTCCTGGCAAGCCTTCTTGCTGCCAATAGCCTCACAGCGGCCCAGGCGCCGCCGGTGGAGACCTTGGTCGCAGAGGCACTCAGCGCCAACCCGCGCGTCCGAGAGCTGGAACTCTTGATCAAGGAGTCGGGAACCCTGGAACAACCGGCTGCTACCCTGCCCGACCCAATGGTGGACGTGATGGTGGCCAACCTGGGGTTCCCCCGGCCGAAGCTGGGGAGCGAGGTCATGGCCAGTGTTTCCCTGCGCCAAGCTCTTTCTTACCCGGGAAAGCTGCGCCTGCGCCGGCAGCTGGTGGAAGCGGAAACTTTGGTCCGGCGATCCGAGCTCGAAGCATTGAAAGCATGGCTCACCGTGGAGGTGCGGAAAACCTACGCTCAAGTGTTTGCCATCGACAGCGAGCTGGCCACCCTGGCGGAGGCGGAGAAAACGCTGGATGTGCTGCAAGAAACAGCGACTCAGCGCTACCGTGCCGGCATGGCCAGTCAAGAAGCGGTGGTCAAAGTGGTTTTGCAACGGGCCCGGTTGCAAGAAAGGGAAACAGACCTTTTCCGGCAACGAGTCGAGGCGGTAGCCCAGCTCAATCGGCTCCTTAACCGACCTTTGGACACGCCTCTTGGACGCGTGACGCAAATCCCGGAGGAGCTGGTGTTGCCTTCAGACTGGCCGTTGCAGGCTCTCCAACACGCGCCGGCCCTGGCGGTGGCGCACGCGGCGGTAGCGGCGGCGGGAAGCGCCGTGGCGGTGGCGGAGCGGGACCTCAAACCCAACCTGTTCGCCAGCACAAGCGTCGCCACCGGCGGCGTTCGGGGTGGGGAGGCGACCTTGGGTGTGGGATTGGAATGGCCCTTCTGGAAAAAAACCAAGCAGCTACCCCTGTTGACGGCCACCCGCCTTCGCCTGGAAGCCACACGCGCCCGCCGGGATGAGGTGGCGGCGGAGATCCGAGAAGCCGTGGAAAAAACCCAAGCCGCTTGGCAAACCGCAGAAGAGCAGCTTCGCCGATACCGCGAGGAGCTGCTCCCTTTTAGCCGGGCAGCACTTGAAGCGGCACGGGCCGCTTTTCTCACAGGCCAGGGTGATTTTTCCACCGTCATCGAGGATTTCAACCTTTGGCTCGCGGCGCAGGTAGGCTTGGCCCAGCGCCAAGCCCAGCGCTTCATCGCCTGGGCGGAAGCTCAGGCCATGTTGGCCCAACCGGGAGGTGACCTGTGAAACACCTTGCCCGAATCGTCGTTGCGCTCGTTATCGCAGCGCTGGTTGTGCTGGTGCCGGTCGCATGCAAGAATGGCCGCACCGGACAGCAGCTTTACCATTGCCCCATGCATCCAACCTACACCTCGGACAAACCGGGCGATTGCCCCATTTGCGGCATGCGCCTGGTACCGGTGGAAAAGACCACCCCTACCCCAGCGTCGGTGGCGAAAACCACGGGGAAGAAAATCCTCTTTTACCGCAACCCCATGGACCCGAGCGTGACCTCGCCAGTGCCGATGAAGGACAGCATGGGCATGGATTACGTTCCCGTTTATGAGGAGGAGCCTTCCTCTTCTTCTTCTGTTGCCGGGTACGCGCCCGTGATGCTGGAGCCGGCTGGCATTTCCCGGTCGGGGATCCAGACGGTCGAGGCCCGGCGGGGCCAGCTGGGAGAAGCCGTACGGGCGGTGGGAACCGTTGTGCCCGACGAGCGCCGCGTAACCCAGGTTTTCGCCAAGGTTTCCGGCTGGGTGGAGCAGCTGTTCGTCACCTTCACAGGGCAATGGGTGGAAAAAGGGCAGCCTCTGTTGAGCATGTACTCGCCCGAGCTGTTGGCCAGCCAAGAGGAGTACCTGCGCTCGCTCCAGCTGGTGAAGGAGCTGGCCCAGGCTTCGCCCTCCGCCCAACAGGCGGCGCGGCAACTGCAGCAGGCAGCTCGCCAGCGCTTGCTCCTGTTCGACGTTCCAGAATCGTTCATTGCTCACCTTGAAGATGCGGGACAGCCCTCGCGTACGGTCACGCTTACGGCCCCTCACCCGGGCTACGTGCTCGCTAAGGAAACCTTCGCTGGGCGACGAATCGAACCCGGTACGGAACTGTACCGCCTGGCCGACCTGCGCAGGGTCTGGGTGCTGGCGGATTTTTACGAGCAGGAGGCTTCGTGGCTTTCTCTCAACATGCCCGCTCGTGTCACACTGCCCTACCAGCCAGGAGAAGCCCTCGATGGGGTCATCAGCTACATCTACCCTACCGTGGAGCCGGAAAGCCGCACGGTGCGGGTGCGGGTGGAGCTGGCCAACCGCGAAGGGCGGTTAAAACCGGACATGTACGCCCACGTGGAGGTGGAGCTCCGCACGACCGAAGGGCTGGTAGTCCCCGATTCGGCAGTCATGGATACCGGTACGAGAAACATCGTGTTCGTCGAGGAAAAGCCAGGGTTTTTCGTTCCCCGGGAGGTCACGGTGCTCCACCGAAGCGGCGGGAAGGCGTTGGTGAGTAAGGGGCTGGCCGAAGGCGAACGGGTGGTGGTGAAGGGTACCTTCCTGCTGGATTCCGAATCGCGCTTACGAGCCGCCTTGGCAGCTCCGAAAGGAGGGGACCGTGGTCCAGCGCATCATTAAGTTCTCGGCGGAAAACCGGGTCCTTGTATTGCTGGGCGCGGCCGCCCTGTGCCTCTTCGCCTGGCAATCCCTTCAGCGTATCCGTTTGGACGCCCTCCCGGACCTTTCCGATACCCAGGTCATCGTGTTTTCCCGCTGGGACCGCTCGCCGGATATCATCGAGGACCAGGTCACCTACCCGATCATCACCGCCCTATTGGGGGCGCCCAAGGTCAAGGCCATACGCGGCTTTTCTGATTTCGGCTTTTCCTACGTGTACGTCATCTTCCAAGACGGCACCGATCTCTACTGGGCGCGCTCCCGGGTTTTGGAGTACCTTTCCAAAATCCAACCGCAGCTGCCGCCTGGTGTGCGTACCGAGCTGGGCCCCGATGCCACCGGAGTGGGCTGGGTATTTCAGTACGCCCTGGTGGACACCTTAGGCACGCACAGCTTGGAGGAACTGCGCACCTTTCAGGACTGGACCCTGCGCTACGCCCTGCAAGCTGTACCGGGGGTCGCGGAGGTGGCCTCCATTGGCGGCTTCGTCAAGCAATACCAAATCACGGTGGACCCCAACCGCTTAGCTGCCTTCGGGTTGTCCTTGGCTGAGGTGGCCGAGGCGGTGCGCAGGAGCAACAACGAGGTGGGTGGCCGGCTGCTCGAGTTTGCCGGAACCGAGTTCATGGTGCGGGGGCGAGGCTACGCCCGAAGCCTGCCCGACTTTGAAAACATCGTGCTTAAGACCACCGCCCAAGGCGTACCCGTGCGCGTTCGGGATGTGGCTCGGGTAGCGACCGGTCCCGAGATCCGCCGGGGTGTGGCAGACCTGGACGGGGTTGGGGACCACGTGGGTGGCATCGTGGTCATGCGCCACGGGGAGAATGCCCTCAACGTAATCAAGCGGGTCAAGGCCAAGCTGGCGGAGTTGGAACCCTCCCTGCCCGAAGGCGTGAAAATCGTGACCACCTACGACCGCAGTGATCTCATCCAGCGCGCCATCGACACCCTGCGCCATGAGCTGACTATTGAGATGATGATCGTCGCTTTGGTCATCCTGATCTTTCTCTGGCATATCCCCTCAGCGCTAGTTCCCATTTTGACCATCCCTATATCCGTGCTCTTGGCCTTCATTCCCCTTTACTGGATGGGCGTGACGGTCAACATCATGTCCCTGGCTGGCATCGCCATTTCCATCGGGGTTCTCGTGGACGGCGCCATCGTGGAGGTGGAAAACGCCTACAACAAGATCCATCGCTGGCTGGAAGAGGGGCGTCCGGGCGACTTCCACCAGGTTCGCCTGCAGGCGTTGCAGGAGGTGGGGCCCGCAGTTTTCTTTTCGCTGCTCGTCATTGCCGTGTCCTTCATTCCCATTTTTGCCTTGGTGGAGCAGGAGGGGCGCCTTTTTAAGCCCTTGGCCTACTCCAAGAATTTGGCCATGGCCCTCGCCTCCCTCCTGGCCATTACCCTCGATCCGGCCCTACGTATGCTTTTCGCCCGCATCGATCCCTTCCTATTTCGCCCTCGCCGGCTGGCCAGCCTAGCGACTCGTGTTTTCGTCGGCACCTACTACGCGGAGGAAAAACACCCCGTAAGCCGCGTGCTGCTTCGCCTGTACGAACCCGTGTGCCGCTTCGTTCTGCGTTTTCCCAAAAGCGTGGTCCTGGCTTCGCTGGCGTTGGTGGCGGCAAGCCTTCCTGTTTACTTTCATTTGGGCAGGGAATTCATGCCGCCCTTGGCCGAGGGCAGCATCCTCTACATGCCCACCACCCTCCCCGGCATTTCGGTGACCGAGGCCCAGCGGCTGTTGAAGGAACAGGACCGGATTCTCAAGAGCTTCCCTGAGGTGGAGCGCGTGTTCGGCAAGGCCGGTCGGGCCGAGACCTCCACCGACCCAGCGCCTTTTTCCATGATGGAAACCACCGTCATCTTGAAACCGGAAAGCCAGTGGCGAAAAAAGCCTCGCTGGTACACCTCCTGGGCCCCTGCCTGGCTCGCCTCACTCTTGCGACCTTTCTGGCCAGACCATATAAGCTACGAGGAGCTCATTGACGAGATGGACCGCGCCATGCGCTTTGCCGGGGTGACCAATGCCTGGACCATGCCCATCAAAGCGCGCATCGACATGCTTTCCACCGGCGTCCGCACGCCCATTGGCATCAAGATCTTCGGCGCGGACCTGAAAGAAATCGAGCGCGTCGGCACCGAGCTCGAAACTCTGCTGCGCCAAATTCCCGGAACCCGCTCGGTCTACGCCGAGCGAGTCACCGGCGGGTACTTTGTGGATTTTGTGCCCGACCGAGAGCTTCTCGCCCGCTACGGCCTGACCATCGAGGACCTGCACATGGTCATCATGTCGGCCATCGGCGGTGAAAACATCACTACCACCATCGAGGGACGTGAGCGCTATCCGGTGAACCTCCGTTACCCCCGGGAGCTACGCGACGACTTAGAACGGTTGAGGCGGGTGCTGGTAGCCACCCCCTCAGGTGCGCAGATACCTATCGGCCAGCTGGCCAAAATTGAGCTAGTCCAGGGGCCAGCAATGATCCGTGACGAAAACGGCTTCCTGGCCGGCTACGTGTACGTGGACATTGCCGGTCGAGATGTGGGCAGCTACGTGGAGGAAGCAAAGGCTCGTGTTAGCCAAAACCTGCAGCTGCAGCCAGGGTACGTGCTGCAATGGTCCGGGCAGTACGAAAACATGCTGCGGGTAAAGGAAAGGCTCAAGCTGGTGGTGCCGGTGACCCTAACCCTCATCTTCGTGCTGCTGTACGCCAACACCCGCTCCGCATTTAAGGCAGGCCTGGTGATGCTGGCGGTGCCCTTCTCCGCTGTGGGTGCCATTTGGCTTTTCTATCTTTTAGACTACAACGTGTCGATTGCCGCTTGGGTGGGCATGATTGCCCTTTTGGGCTTGGATGCGGAAACCGGCGTGTTCATGCTGCTTTTCCTGGACCTCTCGTGGCAAGAATTTAAGGAAAAAGGGTTATTGGTGGATGCGCGCGCGCGCGACGAGGCCATCGTCCACGGCGCAGTAAAGCGCTTGCGGCCCAAGCTCATGACCGTGGTGGCGGCCTTCTCTGGCCTTTTGCCCATCATGTGGTCTACCTCCGCGGGAGCTGACGTGATGAAGCGCATTGCCGCGCCCATGATTGGCGGCCTGGTTACCTCCTTTGTCTTGGAGCTGTTGGTTTATCCGGCCATCTACAAGCTTTGGAAGCTGCGCACTGAGCTGCGGCCGGCAAACCCATGAGCGCCACCTCGCTTGGGTGCCATCCTTCTTGCAACGGAAGGGAGACGGACGATGAAACCCCATACGCACCAGCATCAGGGTGAGGGCCCACAGGCGCGTGACCCGGTCTGCGGCATGGCCGTTACCGCGGGGCCGGCAACGCCTCGGATCAGCTTCAAGGGCCAAACCTACTACTTTTGTTGCCACCACTGCCGGGAGAAATTTAAAGCCCAGCCGGAGGCCTACCTGCGCCCGACGCCGGCGGCAGCTATACGCTTGCCGTCCTTGGCCAAAGAGCCGCCGCCAGCCCCTGAGGTCGCCAGCACCTACACCTGCCCCATGCACCCGGAAGTGCAGCAAGACCACCCCGGAACCTGTCCCCTTTGCGGCATGGCTTTGGAACCGCTCCAGCCCAGCCTCTCGGAGGAGGAGAACCCCGAGCTGCTCCATATGCGTCGGCGGTTCTGGTGTGCCGCTTTGCTTTCCGCCCCGGTGGTGCTTCTGACCATGCTGGAAGGCACGTCAGCACTAGCCGGCCTGTCGCCCGCTCTACTGCACTGGCTGCAGCTGCCCTTGGCCGCCCTGGTGGTGTTTTGGGCCGGGTGGCCACTTCTGCACCGTGCCTGGCAGTCGGTGGTCCACAGGAACGCCAACATGTTCACCCTCATCGGCATGGGAGTCATTGCCGCCTTCGGCTTCAGCCTGCTGGCGACCGTTGCTCCTGGAATTTTTCCCGCCTCCTTCAGAGGCGCGGAGGGCCAGGTAGGGGTTTATTTCGAGGCCGCGGCGGTGATTACCGCGTTGGTGCTTTTGGGCCAGATGCTGGAGCTTGCGGCCCGAAGCCGCACCTCCGCCGCTATCAAGGCGCTGTTGCGCTTGGCGCCAAAAACCGCGCGGCGGGTAAATCCCGACGCAACGGAGGAGGACGTACCGCTAGCACACGTGCGGGTGGGCGACCGTCTGCGCGTGCGTCCCGGGGAAAAAATCCCAGCCGACGGCGTGGTGGTGGAAGGGGCCAGCAGCGTGGACGAATCCATGCTCACCGGCGAGCCCATACCGGTGGAGAAAAAGCCGGGAGATCCGGTGGTCGGCGCCACCCTCAACGGCACTGGAACCCTGATCATCGAAGCCAAAAAGGTGGGCAGCGACACGCTCTTGGCGCAAATTGTGCGCCTGGTGAGCGAAGCACAACGAAGCCGTGCTCCCATCCAGCGCGCCGCGGATCGTCTCGCGGCGGTGTTTGTGCCGGCGGTGCTGGTGGTGGCGGCGGTAACGTTCTTGGTGTGGGCTTTCTGGGGCCCGCCACCGGCCCTCACCCATGCGTTGATTAATGCGGTGGCGGTGCTGATCATTGCCTGCCCCTGCGCTTTGGGCTTGGCCACGCCCATGTCTATCATGGTGGCTTCGGGTCTGGGAGCCACCAAGGGGGTGCTGTTCCGTCACGCCGAGGCCATTGAAACCATGGGCAAGGTGGACACCTTGGTTTTGGACAAGACCGGCACCCTCACCGAGGGCAAGCCCCGCCTGGAGCGCGTGGAAACGGCTCACGGCTTCCCGTCGGAGGAACTTCTGCGCCTGGCCGCCAGCCTGGAAGCGGCAAGCGAGCACCCCTTGGCTACCGCCATCCTCAGCGCTGCGCGTGAACAAGGGCTGGGCCTGTTGCCCTGCGAAGATTTCCAGGCCTTCCCCGGTAAGGGGTTGCGCGGCCGGGTGGCGGACCGCACGGTGGAGCTGGGCAACGCCGCCTATTTCCAGGAGCGCGGCCTGGCTCTCGATGCTTTGCGAGGAATGGCGGAGACCATACACGCGGAAGGCCAGACGGTGGTTTTCGTCGCGGTGGATGGTCAGCTGGCCGGCCTGCTGAGCGTGGCCGATCCGGTTAAGCCCAACGCCGCCGAAGCCATCCGGCAACTCAAGGGGCTTGGTGTGCGGGTAGTCATGCTCACCGGCGACAACCGGGTCACCGCCGAAGCCGTGGGCAAACGGCTCGGCATTGAGGAGGTCATCGCCCAGGTCTTGCCTGAGCAGAAGGCCGAGCTGGTGGGACGCTTGCAGCAGCAGGGGCGTCTGGTGGCCATGGCGGGGGACGGGATCAATGACGCGCCGGCTCTGGCGCGTGCCCACGTGGGCATCGCCATGGGCAGCGGCACAGACGTGGCCATGGAATCGGCATCGGTGACGCTGGTGAAGGGCGACCTTATGGGTCTGGTGCGCGCTCGTCTCCTCTCCCAGGCTACCCTTCGCAACATCAAGCAAAACCTGTTTTGGGCCTTTGCCTACAACCTGCTGGGCGTACCCATTGCCGCCGGCGTCCTTTACCCCTTTTTCGGCGTGTTGCTCTCGCCCGTACTTGCCGCCGCCGCCATGAGCTTCTCGTCGCTGACGGTGGTGGGCAACGCGTTGCGCCTCTACCGGCTCAAGTGGCCTTGATGATCGGGAACATTCTGGCAAGCCCCGCGAGTGTTTCGCATAGGGGCGGCGGTTCGCCTGTAACTCATCGGTTGGCAGCGGCATAAAAAAAACGAAGGGAGGTACTTAGATGAAAAAGGTCGTAGGTGTTTCATGTGTGGTTTTGGCGTTGTCTTTAGGCTTGGCTGGGGCAGCGGAGAAAAAGCCCCAGGCTACCTGCCCGGTTTCGGGCAAGCCGGTGGACAAGTCCGTTTACGTGGACTACCAAGGCCAACGCATTTACTTCTGCTGCGCCAACTGTCCGAAGGAGTTCCGCAAGAACCCGGAAAAGTACTTTGCCAAGTTTGAAGCGGAGGGGATCGAGCTGGAGAACATCCAAACCGCCTGCCCGGTTTCCGGAGAAAAACTGGGTGAGCACGGCGAAGCCGCCTCGATCCGCTACAAGGGCCGCACGGTCAAGTTTTGCTGCCCTGCCTGCGAAAAGCCCTTCCGCGCCGAGCCGGAAAAGTACCTGAACCAGCTCCCTGGCGAGCAGCAAGCCAAGCCAAAGTCCTAGCCTGACGCGCGCCAGCACAAAGGCCTCGCCCTCGCGAGGCCTTTTTCTTTTGCCCCTGTCAGCTTGCTTGATGTGCAAGCCTGATAGCATGCCCGCGTGCGTCGCCTTTGGCGCCTGGGGGGTATGGCCGCGTTTCTAGCGTACGGCGGGCTGCTGGCTCGCTTTGCCAGCGGCATTGCTTCCGGCGCGGACAACAGTGGCTACCTCAACGCTGCGCGGCTGCTGCGCGCGGGAAAGCTGCGGGAACTTGTGCGGGTGCCCCCGCCGCTGGCCGATAGTCACCTGCGGCCTTGGCTCTTTACCCCGCTGGGCTTCCAGCCGGCGGCCGACGGCCGGACCCTCCTCCCTACGTATCCCCCGGGCTTACCCCTGCAGCAGGCGGCCACTGCTGCCCTTTCCGTTTCGCTGGAACAGGCCGCCGTTCTGGTCAACCTCATCTCCGGCATTGGGTTTGCCTTGCTAGCTTACCGCTTGGGGCGGGCGTGGCGCCTCTCGCGGACGGCAGCCTCTGTTGCCACGCTCCTTCTGGCTGCCAACCCCCTTGCCCTGCGCTTTTTTACTTGGAACATGAGCGACGGCCCCGCGGCCTTTTGCGCGGTGGCGGCAGTGTACTTTGCCGTCAAGGCTGGCCGCCGTTGGCCCTACGCCGCAGCCGCCGGCTTTGCCTGGGCCTTGGGAATCGCCACCCGCCCCACCCAGCTGCTCTTGCTCCCGGCCCTGCTGCGTGCCCTTCCTCTGAGGGGGAGCATGCTGGCAGCCTTTGCCATTGGCGCCGCACCGCTGGCTAGCTGGCTGGGCTGGTACAACAGCCAGCAGTTTGGCGCCTGGCACCGCACCGGTTATGCCAACCTGGCGCGGGAGTTCAAAGTGCGCTACTTCTGGCCCACGCTGCAACACTACGCCGCTTGGTTGGCGCGCTTTTACTCCCCCTTCGCTTTCTTTCCTTGGCTTGCGCACCTGCGCGGCGCTTTGGCAGGAAAACGACCCCAACTCGTGTGCCTCGCCTGGTGGTTGCCGTTTTTTGCCTTTTACGGCTTTTACAAGTACACCAACGACACCTGGTGGTACCTGCGCTTTGTCCTCCCGGCCATGCCCGGCTTGGTGCTGGGCGGGGTGCTGGCAGCTCAGCAGCGCTGGCAACAGGCCAGAAGCTGGGTCAAGCCGGCGTTGGCAGCCCTGGCTTTTTTAGCCGCAGGTTGCAGCGTGTTTTGGGCTCAGCACCTCCAAGCTTTGCGGCTTGCCAGGGACGAGGCGGTCTATCCCCAAGGTGTGACCTGGGCGGAGGAGGTGGCGGGCCGGGAGGGCATGGTATTTTGCGGCCAGCTTTCCGGTTCGGTCTACTTTTACAGCCCCCTGGCGGTGTTCCGCGTGGATCTGGCCAGCAAAGAAGAGCTCAAACAGGTGCTGACCGTGCTCCAGCAACGCGGCCTGCATGCCTACGCGGTGCTGTTCGACTTTGAGGCACGCGTGTATCCGCGGGTGTTTCCAGGTATGTTCAAAAAGGTGGGTGAGCGCGGGCGTCTGTCCCTTTGGCGGCTGTCCGGGACGGAGGCAGCGGGAGCGCAGAATCCGTGAGCTGGCCTTACACCATCTTCAACACGTGACCCAGCTTCTTCTTCTTTGCCTCCAGGTAGCGGCGGGAGTGAACAGTGGGGGGCACCTCCAAGGGAACCCGCTCGGTTATTTCCAAGCCGTAACCGGCTAAAGCCACATACTTGGCGGGGTTGTTGGTCAACAGGCGCATTCTGCGCACGCCCAGGGCGCGCAAGATTTGCGCTCCCACCCCGTAGTCTCGCTGGTCGGCGCCGAAACCCAGACGGTGGTTGGCCTCCACCGTGTCAAGCCCTTGGTCCTGCAGCTGGTAGGCCTTGAGCTTGTTGAACAGACCGATGCCCCGTCCTTCCTGCAGGAGATAAAGCAGCACGCCCTTGCCTTCGGCGGCAATCTTGCCCAAGGCCGCCTCCAGCTGGCCGCCGCAATCGCAGCGCGCCGAGCGGAACACATCCCCCGTCAGGCATTGAGAGTGCACCCGCACCAACACCGGCTCCTCAGGGCTGATTTCCCCCATCACCAAGGCCACGTGCTCCTCCTGGGTGACCGTGCTGCGGAAGGCAAACACGCGGAAGTCACCGAACTGGGTGGGAAGCCGCGGCGAGGCCACCAGCTCCACCAGCTGCTCCGAACGCAAACGGTAGGCAATGAGGTCACGAACGGTGAGGATCTTCAAGCCGTGACGTCGCGCCAGCTGCCTCAGGCGAGGCAAGCGCGCCATGCTGCCATCCTCGTCCATGGTCTCGCAAATGACCGCCGCGGGGTACAAGCCGGCGATGCGGGCAAGGTCCACTGAGGCCTCCGTGTGGCCTGCGCGCTTGAGCACACCTCCCGGCTGCGCCCGAAGGGGGAACGTGTGACCCGGGCGCATCAGGTCGTCGGGTCGCGTGGCCGGATCGATAAGCGCTCGCACGGTGGCTGCTCGGTCGGCGGCGGAAATGCCCGTGGTCACCTTCCCCTTGGCCTCAACGGAAACGCAAAAGGCGGTGCCGTGGGGGGAGGTGTTTTCCGCTACCATCAGCGGTAACTGTAGCTGGTCGCAACGCTCAGCGGTGAGGCTCACGCAAATCAGCCCCCTGGCGTGCGTGGCCATGAAGTTGATGGCTTCGGGGGTGATCTTCTCCGCTGGCAGGGCCAAATCCCCCTCGTTTTCCCTGGCCTCGTCGTCGACGATGATGACGAAGCGGCCGCGGCGAAACTCCTCCGCGGCCTCTTCCACCGTGGCGAATACGCGTTCTTCCCTCTTGCGGCTCACGGCACCGCAACCACCAGCGGGATACGCGTCTTTTGCTCCGCGTTGCTGCGCGCATCCCGCAGCGTGACCTCCAGCACGTACTCACCGCTCTTGCGGAAAACGGAAAGGGGCAGGCCGTTGCCGAACATCCACAGGTCTTGCGACACCTGCGAGAGATTAACCGGCTGGTCCTTGTTCTCTGTGAGCTTGCGGTCGTCCTTATAGGCCGCCAGGCTCACACGAAAATCGGGCTTGCCCGCCTCATCCAGCTGCGGATGAAGCACGTAGCAAAAGTAAGCCAGGTTTTCGGCGCTGGTGTACGAATTGGAAGGCCGCGGGATCACGTGCCAGCCGCCAATGTTAAAGGGGTCACCCAAATGGGCTGAAGCCTCCTGGCGCACGTCCACGCCCCAGTAAAAGGGCGAGATGACCGTGCCCTCCTGGGTAACAGAAGCCAGCTCCACCGGAAACTGCTTTACCACCAACGCCTGCTTGTTAGCATCGGCTAAGGCCACCTGAAGGGTGTACTTCCCCGGCTCCAAGGGAAAGGCAAACTCGTAGCCTCGGCCACCGGTGACCGACAGGGGCGCGATTTCCTTGGCGAAGGTACCCACCTCTGCGCCGCTTTCTGCCAACACCCGGCCCACCACAAATGAGGCCGGCGGGACCGCGTCGGGAAGCTGAATGTAGAGCCACCACGGGTGGAAGTTGGCGGACACCAAACCCAAAGCCGCGAAGCTGGCAGCACCCTCCGGCCATACCTCGCCCTTGTCCAACAAGGCCATCTCCTCCGCCTTAGCCGCTTTGGAACCGGGAAGAAGACCCACTTTTGGCACCTCGGTAAGCTTAGGGTGCTTGACCAACCGCTCCGGCAACTCGGCCAGGAGCTTCATGATGTGCGCGTTGCGGCGATCGGTGCGGTCCAACAGGTAATCGTTGGCACCCACCCGCGACTCAATGAAAACCGCCCACACCTCCTCCGCTTTGACCAGGCCCTCGGGCAAGCGGTCCTTGGTGTACACCCAAATTTCCGTCGCGCCCTGGTCCTCGTAGGGCCGCCGGCCCTGCTCGCCCCCCATCGCACCTTGCACCGCGCTCCCGGGAGGCAAGTTGGAGGCCCGGCTGGGCTTGCCTAAAAGGATCAAAACCTTGCCCCGGTCGCTCAGGCTGCCGGGCACCTCTTTGAATGAAAACATCTTGTCTGCCGCCTTAACCCGCGCGTCGAAGTCCACCTTGAACTCGTTCACTTGCGTGGTGAGGTCGGGGTCGCGCTTGGCCCAAAACAGCTCCAAAAAACTGGCCAGCTCCTTCTCCGAACTGAGCTTCTCAAGGGCCTTGCGCTCGTCCTTGGTGAGGAGGTAGCCCATCGGGCTTTTGAAAAGCTCTTTGACAGCCGGAAGCGTCTCGCCCATCAAAGGGCTCGTAGCCGAGCCCACGAGGGCCAGCAAGAGGAAAAGCTTTTTGTTCATCCGAACGTTTCTCCCGTCTACCCCGCGCTGCCGGCGGGGCATGGGGATGATACACCTCTTTTGCCCGAGGAGGGCAGTCAGAAGGGGTTGCCAAAGGCCAGGTACAGCTCGCCCTTGGACTCTCCGGGCTCCCGATCCAGTTTCCAACCGTACTCCAGGCGCAACGGGCCGACGGGGGTTTCAAAGCGCAAGCCCAGGCCAGCCCCCCAGCGGAGGTCAGCCTCCCTCACCTTGGCCAGCGAGGCCCAGGTGTTGCCGCTGTCAACGAAAATGGTTCCGCCAAGGGACCCGGCAATCGGCACCCGCCACTCGGCGCTGACCAAAAGCAGGGCGGCTCCTCCCACGGGGCGCAACTCATCAACCGTACAGCTGGGCTTCCCCTCGGGACAGAGCAGCGTTTGTCCCGGCACCCCCAACCGGTCCGTGGGAAAGGCCCGGTGCGACACGCGCCCACCGGCGAAAAAGCGTGCGGCAATGGGAACGCGCAAGTTGTCGGGTGTCTGCCTGCTTCCCTGAAAAGGCCTGATCACGCCGCCGCGCACGCCCAAGGCCACCACCGAGGAACCCACGGGCTTACGCCAGGCCAGCGATCCCTGAAACTTGGCAAACGAGGCGTCCGCCAAGAACAACGGGAAGGCCCGCTGCAGCTGCAGCGAGGCGTAAAGCCCTCGGGAAGGAGAAAAGAGGTCGTCGCGCGTATCCCATTCCAACACAGGGGTGAGCGAGGCCACCCGCAAATGCTGCCGGCTGCGCTCCAAGCTGGAGAGCACCTCCTCGGGCGCCTCGGGAGCAATGATTTGGTAGTCGTAGCGCACGAGCCAACGCTTAGGCCTTTGCCAGTGATCGCCCAGCTCCACCCACATGCCACGCCGAAGCAGAGAGTAGGTGGGGAACGTCTCCTCCGTGCGATAAATGGCCACCCACGTGGGCAAGCCCAAAAAGCCCAAACGGGCGGGCTCGCGGTAGTTCACTTGCAGGCGGCGTTGGCGTGACGAGAAGCGCCCCTCAAAAGAAAGGGTGCGGGCCTTGCCCCAAAGGTTCAGCTCCGTCCAGCTAGCGGAAAGGCGCAGCTTCTCCTCCGTGTCCCAACCCAAGCCGCCGCTCACCGAGCGCGAGGGACCTTCCTGCACCTGGAGCAGCACCCCTCTCTGGCTGCCTGCCTCTTGCCCCGGAACCGGCCCCAAGCTCACCCGCGAAAAAATTCCCAAGGCCAACAAGCGGCGTTGAGCAGCGAGCAGCGCATCGGGGGCGTAAAGGTCCCCCGCGTTCACCCCGGCTACCAGATTCACCACCTCCGGCTTGGTGCTGGCCAAGCCGGCAATCACCACCTGTTTCACCGTTGTTCGTAAGCCAGGAGCCACCCGCACCACCGGCTGACACCGCCACTCCCGGCACTGCCCCTGCACCTCCACCTGAGCATCGGGAAAACCGGCGTTGGCCAGCGTTTCCAGCAGGAGTCGTCTCGTTTCCTCCTCCGCCCACAGGCTCCAGGGCTTGCCCGCCGCCAGCGGCAGCGGCGGCAAGGGCACGTCGGACGGCCAACCTTGAAGCTCCAACCCTTCCACCGTCCAGCGCTCCCCCAGGACCACAGGAAACTCAACCACCCAACCCTGACCCTCCCGCACCAGCCGCGCGGGAGCCACCTGCGCCTGCGGGTAACCCTCCGCCTTGAGCGTGGCTTCCACTGCCTCGCGGTCTGCGGCCAGGCTTGCGTCATCCACCGTTTGCCCCGCAAGTCTGCCCAACGTCCCAGCCCTCACCGCCACCCGCCGGCGGGCCAGCTCGGTGAGGGTCTTCTCCTGTAGGCCAGGGAAGCGCACACCCACGATGGGCAGCTTGGGACCCCGCGCCACCCTCACCACCAGGGTGGGCGGTTCCGCCTCCCTCGCCTGCAGTTGCACATCCACCACGGGTTGCAGGTGGCCTTGCCGTTGCAGGGCCTCCCGCAGGCGAGTGGCAAGCCACCCCTCGGCTCCGGCGAAGAAGCCGTCCTCCCCTGAGAGGAACGGGAAGCTTTCTCTCAACCGGCTCCAGCTCACCGGGTCACCTTCCGTGCGCAGGCGGAAGCGAGGCCCGGCTTTCACCACAAAGCGCGCCTTGGTGCCGCAGGGAAGGTGGGAAAGCTGCGGCCCCTCCACCTCCGCTTGCCAGTACCCTTGCCGGCGGAGGCGGGCCAACAACCGCCGCCGCATTCCCTCCACCGCTCCGGCTGTGAGCCGCCGATTGGGCCTTACCTCGCATGCCTGCCACAGCTCCTGCTGCTGGCCGGGGAAGCCGTCCGCTTCCAGCTGGCAGAGCACCTGCGGCGGTCCCAACCAGCCCCTCAGGAGCACGTCTACCGTGCCCTGCTGCACATGAAACTCCAGCTCTGGCTCCAGACGGGCTTGGGGAAAGCCATCGGCACGCAGCTTTCCTTGGACACCCACCAGGGCCTGCTCGAAGGGGGCCAAGCGCAGGGGCAATCCAGGCTTTAGGCCCAGCTCCTGAGCAACCAAGGCGCGTTGCCGACCTGGCAGGCCCTGCAAGCGCACGGTACCCACCCGCGTAGCCACCTGCGCATGGAGGAAAAGGGCAAACCCATCGCCTCGCGGCTCCACGTCCACGCGCACGTCCTCCACCTCGCCGCTCGCCACCAGAGCTTGGACACCTCTGCGGATGGCTTCTCGATCCAGCTTATCACCTACCTGCACACCGAAGACCTGCCGCAGGCGCTGCGGCTCGTAAGCTCCAGGGGCGGTAAGTTCCACCGCCACCACCTGGCCCTGGCCCCAGGGAAGGGCGGCCAAAAACATCAGTAACGCCGCCGCCACCGCACCTCCAGGGAATAGGAGCCGTCGCTGTCGCGCGTGGCCTCCACGAATACGTCTTTGCCTACGCGCCAACGGCTGACGAGCACCTCTTCGCGGTTCGACGAGAGGTTGGTGGAAACGGTCACCGACCAATCGGGCGAAAGCTGCTTTACCATCGTGACCCGGGCCGTGGGCGTGCCGGTTTCAGCCGTCAGCACAGGGTCAATGCGCAGCTGGTCCAGCGCCAGCAGGTTGCGCGTGCGCTGGCTGACGGCACCGGCCAACTGCTCGGCAAGAAAGGAGGAAGCCATGGTCGAGGCGGAGGCGGTTGCCCCCACTGAAGCTGGGCTGACCCCCAAGGCAATGAGGGCCAAAATGTCCGCCTCCGGCAGGGGGGGATCGGAGCTCAGGCTGGGCACGAGCCGGTCCAGCGTGCCGGAAAGGCCAAGGCTGACAGCGAAGTTTTGCACCAAGCCGCGTGCCTGCACATCCAGAATGGGCCGAAGGCCGTTGGGATCGGTAAAGGTCACCGAGGCCCGCTCCAGCTCGTAGGTGACTCCGGAAAGCTCCAACTCGCCACCGGGCAAGGCCTCCAGCCGCCCCAACACACCCGGCTGACCTGAGTGGCCCAAAAGGCGCAGCTCCCCTTGGGCCGCCAGCCGAGCCATGGGGGTGCGCACCTCCAGGGTCCCAGGCACGTGGATGTGCACGTCGAAGGCAACGAGGCCCTTGCCTGTCGGTACTAGCCGCTCGGGGCTCGTGAGCTCCTCCAGCACCAGCCTTTGCAGGTTCACATCCCGCTGGTAGAAGGACCGCCTGAGCGTCACCTCACCTGCCAGCTGGAGGGCGTTGAGATCACCGCTCAAACGCACTTGCCCATCCAAGCTGGGCTCGAAGCCGACGGCCAGCGGCCAGCGGCTCGCCGACAAGCGCAAGTCCAAGTCCAGCTCCACCCTCGGCCAAAAACGGATTTGTCCGCTGCACAACCCCGAACCACCGTAAAAGGCAAAGCGCACATCGCGCATGGTGAGCACTTCGCCCACCAACTGCACCACCCCTTCGATGGCTGTCAGCGGCGAGGGGAGGCCCGGAACCTGTAAAGCCCCCTCCGCCACACGCAGCTCCCCCTCCACGCGCGGCGCCCGTTCTGAGCCGGAAAGCTCGGCCAAAACCTCCACCCTGCCCCGTGGCGCCGCCTCCCGCCAGACCAAACGCAGAAGCGACCCGGGAACCACGCCCGACACGATGCCGTGAACTTCCCCATCCCGGCGCCGGCTGGCTTGCAGCTGCAGCTGAGCACTGTCCCCCTCCATATCCAAACCTACCAGCTCCACCTCGCTGCCGCGCAAGCGCAAACGGGCTGGGGCCCGCAGCCGCAATTCTTGCCCTTCGGCCCGCAGCACCGCTTCGGTCACCTCGCCGACTAGCTGCGGCTCACCTCGGGAGGGGACGGCCACCTGCAACGCAGCCGAAACCGACCCATCAACCCCTGCATCTTGCCCGAGCACATCCCGCAGCAGCTGGGCAATGCTCTCGATGGTTAGCTGAGCCTGCCCGGAAATAGCGCTTTGCCCTTGTCCTAGCTCAGCGGAAAGCCGCCAATGCCCCTGCCTGGCCAGTTGGGCGCGCAGCCCGCCGTGGTCAAGAAGGATGGTTCCCCTGGCCCCCTGGGCAGTTTGCAACGTCAACCGGCCGGCGGGCGCCTCCCAGGGGAACTGGCCGTCCAGCTGGGCTTCCAAATTCCCTCCGAGGAGTTGGGCAAGGGGCGGCGAAAGGGGTTCCAATCCCAAGCCCCGCAGGCGCGCGTGCACCTCCGCGTAGCGATGAGGAAAATCAACCGTCAGCTCGCCAGCCAGGCTGCCCAGCTGCAGATCCCGAATGCGCAAAATGCCCTCTGCCGCTTCCAGGCTGCCTTCGCCGTCACCTAAACTTAAGCCCACCACCTGCACGTGCGATAGGCTCATCTTCGCCGCCAGCAGCGGCTCGTCCATGCTGCCGCTGAGGTGGCCCTGCACAGCCGCCGTTCCTTGCAGGGGAAAGCGCAGCCCTGCCCAGGAGGCCATGCGCGCCAGGGGAAGGGCTCGGCTGGCGAAACGCAGCTCCACCTGGGGAGAAGCCCCACCAAGGCGCAGCTGGGCGGAAAAATCCGCCTGCCCTTTCCCCAGGACCAACCTGCCCCCGGCGACCTGAAACACTCCCCGGGCAAAACTGATCTCGCCCTCCAGGCCGTCGGCTTCCACCGGGCCGAAACAGACCGGCGAAAGCGCTACCGTGCCCGTGAGCACCGGATCGTGGAAGGAGCCAGCCAGCTGGAGGTCGAAAACCGCCGCACCTGAAAGCTCCGGTGGCAAGACCGGGGTACCGATCCACCCGGCCAAAAGCTTGGCCACCGCCTCCACCGCCACCCCCTCGCTGGCCAGCGCCCACTGGGGCCGCCAGGTGCCCAAGCTCAAGCGGCCTTGCCAGTCCACAGAGCCGCCAGCAAGCTGCAAAGAACGACCCTGGAAGCGAAGGGCACCATCGCCTTGGAGAGCAATCACCACCTGGCCCTCCACCCCCAACCCCTCTCCGGCCGGTGTCAGGTGCACCACCGCCAAACCTTGTCCCTGGCCAATGGCTTGCCCCTCAAAGGCCAGCTCAGCGCTGACCCGCGCCTGACTGGCCAAACCAGCGGGTGGGATGCCCAGCAGGGCAAGGAACGTCTCCACCTCCAGCCCGTCGCCGCGAACGACAATCCTGTGTGCAAAGGTGGGGCCGAAATCGGCCAGGCGGTAGGACCCTTCCACCTGCCCGCCGGCAAACAGCCCTTCCTCCAGCGAGGCCTCGATCCCTTCAGGGGAAAGGTGGATTGACCCCGCAACCTTCTCTACCGGAAAGCCGACCACCTCCACGCGCTCGCTGAGCACGCGGGCATCCACCAACCAGCTCCCGTGGGCAACCCGCAGCTCACCCTCTGCCCTAACCGTCCCGGTAAGGCCTAAGCCCAGCGAAAAGAAACGATCCACCGTCGCGAGCTCGCCCACCACGCGGCCCGAAAGCTCCAGCTCCAGCTGCTCTTGCCAGCGCACCTGGCCCGCCAGGTCCGCCTCCAAACCCTGGCCTGCCAGCGCCAGGCGTCGGATCTGGCACTCCCCAGGAAGCAAGCTGCCCCAAAAGGCCACTCTAGTTTCAACCGACTGCACGCCTTCTCCTGCCCACCGCAGGCTCCCCACCCGACCCCAAAGGGTGGCCATGCCCGCACGGGCGGCGCTCATCAGCTCCACGTTGCCCAGGTGCAGGGTCAAATCCGGCGCTAACGTCAGGCCATCTAAGCTGGCCTCCCGTACCTCCAACTGGCGCACGCTCACCGCAAAACCTCCCTGGCCGTGAGAGCCCTGGCCGCCCAACGCGAGCGCGCGGGAGCTCAGCTCCAAACCGCGGAGATACACGTAGTTGAGTTGGAGATGGCGCCGGGACAGTTTGAGCGCTCCCAGGTTTACCTGGGCACGGGCCGCCTTCAACCAAGGGGAGGAGTCGGGGCCCAAGCGCACGTCCACCAGGGTCAGCTGCAGGGGGTACAAACGCAGCTGGGCGACACCCACCTGGCACGGCACGCCCAGCTTCCCCTCCAGCTGTCGCGACAGCCACTGGGCCAAGCGGCGCTGGTTGTCTGGCCGGGCCAACCACCAGGCAAGCCCTTGCCCGAAAAGCGTGGCCACTGCGGCGACGGCTAAGAACACCACCAGCCGACACTTCCACCTCTTCACCACCTACCCCTCCCGGTCGCCCCAGTGAAGCTTGTTGTGCAGAATGGCAAAAAAGCTCAAGCCCGGAGGCCGCACCACCGTTAAGGGTTCCCCCTCGGGCAAGACGCGCACCACGTGCTGATGGTTCAAGGGATGGCCGTACTGCCCGTCCAGGGTGAGGAAGGCATCCTCGTCGCCTGGGTGAACCCGCACGGTGACGGCGGATGCCAGCGGCACCACCAGGGGTCGGTTGGAAAGGGTGTGCGGACAGATGGGGGTGATGATTAAGGCGGGCAAGGCCGGGTAAACGATGGGGCCGCCAGCAGAAAGGTTATACGCAGTGGAGCCGGTGGGCGTGGCCAGGATGAGGCCATCGGCCCGATAGTGCGAGAGGAGCTCACCGTCGATTTCCACGCGAATGGTCAAGATCCTAGCCAATGCCCCCTTGGAAATGACCACGTCGTTGAGCACCAAGAACTCCTCCCGGCCTGCCTCGTGATCCAGCTGGCAGCGGAGCCGGGCGCGTTGCTCGCATTGAAACTGACCTGAAAGAAGCGCCTCCACCAGCGTCCCAAGCTGATCCACCGAGTGCTCGGTGAGGAAACCCAACGTGCCCATGTTCACGCCAGCCACCGGCGTGGAGGCGGGACAACCACGGGTCACCGAGAGAAACGTGCCGTCCCCGCCCAAAACCAGCACCGCGTCCACCTCCCGACCCAGCTCGGCACGCGGTGGACCGGCCGGCACGTTCAAGGCCACGGCGCTTTGCTGGTCTACCACCACGTCCACCGCCCGTGCCAGAAGGCGCGTGCGGACCTCAAGTCCCAATGCCAGAGCTTCTGGGCTGGAGGTTTTGACCACCAGCCCCAGTTTTCTCACCGGCCTGGGAAGGTGCGGCGCAGTCACCAGACAATTCTAACTGGGGCACGCCCCCTAAGTTTCGCGCCCCTTACCTTTAGAGCTGGGCTGCGCGTGGTCTTAAACGCCCAACTGCTGAAGAATTTCCTCCGTTTCCGGAAACCGGCCCTCATGATGCTTGGAAAAGACCCGCCGACCATCCACCTCCACGTCGAACACCCCCCCAGAACCCTTGACCAGCTCCACCTCCGCACCCAAGCGCTCCTGTAGCTCAGCTGCCAACCTGGCAGCTCGTGGGTAGTAGTTTCAAACCACACAGTAGGTAATTCGCACCTTCATAGTCTTCTCCCTCGGCCGCTAGTGTAGCTTGCTGCGGTAGAGAAACGCGAACCAAGCCGCGCCGGCCAAGCAGACGGCCCCGCCGAAAAAGAGGGCTGTCGTCGTGCCCAGCTTCTGCGCCAGAAAGCCTGCCCAAAGGCCACCTAGGGGAGTCCCCCCGGAAAAAACCCAAATGTAGAGGGAAATAAGGCGGGCCCGCAGCTCCGCCGGCGAGCGCGTCTGCACGGTTCCGTTGGTGGTGGCCAGCTGAGACGCTACCGCCCATCCGGCAACCACCAGGCTAAGGCACGCGGCCCAAAGGAAGCGCGTCCAGGCTAAGCTCATAAGGCTGAGGCCGAGAAGGCAAAGGGCAAGGAAGACCCGCCGTCCACTGCCCCGCTCGTCTCGCCTCGCCGCCACCCACAGCGAGCCCACCATGGCCCCCAAGCCCGAGGCAGCCAGCAACAACCCGTAACCACGCGCATCAGCGCCCAGGCGGGTTTTGGCCAAGGCGGGCAAAAGGGTACTGTAGGCCAGGCCAAAGGTGGCCGTGAGAAACACCGCTACCAGCAGGCGGCGAATTCGGCGGTCATTCCAAGCAAAGCGCACACCTTCTATCAACTGGGGCCACAGGGCGAATGGCGCCCGGGGAACGCTCGTTTGGCCCCTGACGGAAAGCACGGCGAAAAGAAAGGGAAAGAAACTGAGCGCGTTGATGAGAAAACACCACCCCTCGCCGTAGCGCGCCACCAGAACCCCGGCAATGGCCGGCCCTACCAAACGGCCGCCATTGAACACCGCCGAATTAAGGGAAATGGCGCTTTGCAGGTCGGCGACCGGCACCAGCTCCACCTGAAAGCTCTGCCGGGCGGGCATGTCTAGCGTGTCCACGAAACCCTGCACCAGCGCCAAAAGCAGCACATGCGCCAACAGCACGTTCCCCGAAAGGGTGAGCCAGGCCAGCAGAGTAGCCTGGAGAATGCTTACCGATTGGGTCAAGGCCAAGAGCCGGCGGCGGGAAACGTAGTCGGTCAGCACGCCGGCAAAAGGCAAGGCCACCAGCGTAGGCCCAAAACGCAGGGCCGTGAGCAGGCCCAGGGCTTGCGCGGAGTTGGTGAGTCGGTAAACCAGCCAACCCTGCGCCACCGTTTGCATCCAGCTGCCCAACACCGAGACAGCCCAGCCGGCCCAGTAACGGCGGAAGGCCGGGTAACGCAGGGCGCGAAACGCATGGGGCAAGGCCATGACCGCTGACGGGGAGCCTGCTCACGTGTCGCTGGGCGGCAACTTGGGCGCCTCCAACCCAGGTAGTTCGCCTGCTGCCGCCCGCTGCAGGCGGTCACCAAAGCGGTTGGCCAACTTGTCCGCCTCTTGAAACTTGTTCATCGCGTGAACCAAATGCTGCCCCAAAAGCCGCAGTACCTCCGCCAGCTGATCAAAATCGCCCTGCAGCCGAGATAGCTCCCGGAGTATCTCCTGCGCTTGCGCCTCCACCTGCATGCCCTTGAGGCCCAAGGCCACGGTCATGAGATAGGCGTAAAAGGAGTTGGGCGAGACGGGAACCACCTTGCGGGAGGTGGCATAGGCCAAAAGGGACTCTTCCCCCTCTCCCTCACCCCGGGTGAGGATCTCGTAGTACACCGCCTCCGAAGGCACGAACATCAGGGCAAAGTCGAAGGTCTTCTCGTCTTGCCGGATGTACTTGTCGGCAATTTCATCAACCCGAGCCCGCACCGTGCGGGCAAACTCCCGGCGTGCCTGGCGCTGGCCCTGCTCGTCCTCGGCTTTGAACAGGCGCTGGAAAGCCTCCAAGGGGAACTTGGCGTCCACCGGCACCAGGTGCCCGCTCAGGCGGATCACCGCGTCCACCACTTGGCCATTGCGAAAGCGGTACTGAGCCTGCCAAAACTTTTTCGGCAGGACCTGAGCCAAAAAGGCTTCCAACTGGGTTTCCCCCAGCTGCCCACGCAGCTTGGGAGCTCTGAGGATGTCCTGCAGCTCCTGGATTTCCCTTCCCAGCTGCCCCATGCGCTCTGCCATTTCCGCCACTTGGCCCAGCTGGCTCTTCAGCTCGCCGAAAACCCGCGTGGCCCCTTCGAACCGCTCCCCCAGCTGAGCTTGAGTCTGTGTCAGCTGGGTGTTGACCGCCGTGACGAGCTGCGAAAGCTGCAGGGACAGCGTTTGTCGAGCCGCCTCCAGCTCCTGCTGCTGGCCCGCCTGCACCCTTTGCCCGAACTCGGTTAGCGCCTGGTGAAACCGGCCCACGGTCTCGCTCACCTGTCCCAAGGCCTGCGTCAGGGCACTTTGCTGCGCCGTGGCTACCTGAATGCTCATCTGCGCCAGCTGCGCCTCCAGTCGACGACCTTGCCGGCTGAGCTGCCAGGCCACCAAAACCAACACCACCAAAGCCCCTGCTAAAACCAGCATCACCACCGCTTGCGCGCTCACGACTCGCCTCCCTGCGCGTCCCATCCCGCCAGGCGCGGCCTCGCACCGGGCGGAAAGCCCGCCAGCTTTGCCACCTCTGCCTCCGCCTGCTGTGCCAGCGTGCGGCGATCGCCATGGGGTGGGAAAAGAGCTTCTCCCAGCCGCACTTCTGCCTCCACCTGCCGGCAACTCCCCAGGCTAACAAGATGCCGCAAGAAAGGCTCGCCGCGGTACCACCCCACTCGGTGCCGGTTACTTTCGTTCAACGGCTGGCCGTCGAGGGAAAGGTAGGCAATGGCCGCAGGCACCACCGGCACGCCGGCGTCCACCGCCGCTTGAAAAACCCCGGTACGAAAAGGTAGAAGGCCGCTGCCATCGCTGGAGGTGCCTTCGGGGAAGGCAATGACCGTGGCCCCAGCTCGCAGAGCTTCCCGCACCTGCGCCACTCCCCGCACGCCGGCGCGCTTGTTTTGCCGGTTGAGAAAGATCGTGGCCCCCGAGGCCGCCAGCTGACCAAAGAGGGGCCAGCCTCGCATGTCGTGGCGCGCAACAAAGATGCAGGGAAAAAGCGAACCTATGGTGACGATGTCCACGTAGCCCTGGTGGTTGGCCACCACCAACGAGCCAGGGGGAGGCAAGGGGCCTATTCGGCGAACCCGCACGCCCAGGCAAAAAGCGCCCAGGCGCGCCCAACGGGCAATGAAGGGTGCGGTTTTGCGCCATCGCCGGGGAAAGGGGGTGAGCACCGCATGCAGCCCGGAGGCCACCACCAGCCAGGAACCCACGGCAAAGAGCTGCAGCCGCAACAAAGCCCTTACGAGGCTCTGGTCACCCATCGGCCGGTTTTTAGCACAGGAAGGCAGCGCGGGCTCCTATCCCTTGACCACGGCGATGGGCCGAAGTTTGCCCACCGCACGCGCGATGCCCGCCTGTTCCAAGGCCTCCACCACCAGGCTTACGTCCTTGTAGGCCTCGGGCATCTCCTCCGCTAGGGTCTTGGGCGAGCGCGCCGCCACGATCACCCCTTGCTCCCCCATCTCCCGCACCAGGTTGCGGTGGCCAGCACTCCGGCGGGCGGCCGTGCGAGAAAGCATCCGTCCGGCACCGTGGGCTGAGGAGCCAAAGCACTCCTCCATCGCCTTGTCTGTGCCCACCAGCACGTAGGAAGCTCGACCCATGTCTCCAGGAATCAGCACCGGCTGACCCACGTCCCGGTAAGGGGCTGGCGTTTCCTCGTGCCCCGCGGGGAAGGCACGCGTGGCTCCCTTGCGGTGGACGATGACCTTTCGTTTGCGCCCATCCACCAGGTGCTCCTCCACCTTGGCGATGTTGTGGGCCACGTCGTAAACCAAGCGAAAGCCCAGGCTCCGGCGCTCCCCGCCAAATACCCGCACCAATGCCCTTTCCACCAGCGCCATAATGACCTGGCGGTTGGCCCAAGCAAAGTTGGCAGCGGCACGCATGGCTCCAAGGTAACGTTCGCCTTCAGGGGAGCTCACCGGCACGGACACCAGCTGCGGGTCGGGCAGGGCAATGCCGTACTTTTTGGCCGCCACGCGCATAAGGTCCAAGAAGTCGTCACAGACCTGGTAACCCAGCCCGCGCGAGCCGCAATGAATCATGAAGGTGACCAAGCCCTTTTCCAAACCGAACACCTTGGCGGCCTGCGGGTCAAAAACCTCCTCCACCACCTGCACCTCGCAGAAGTGGTTGCCCGAACCCAGGGTCCCCACCTGCGGCGCCCCCCGCTCGCGCGCCCGGGGGGAAACCACCTCTGGTTTAGCCCCCGGCAAAGACCCACCGGCCTCGGTAAAAAGAAGGTCCTCTTCGTGCCCGTAACCCTGGCCCACCGCCCACCGTGCCCCCTGCACCATCACCTCGTTCAGCTGGCGGTTGTCCAGCGTGGCAATGGCCCCTTCGCTGCCCACGCCCGCGGGCACGTCGCGCTGCAGCTGGTGCACCAGCTGTTTGAGCTTGGGGGTCACCTCTTCCAGCGAGAGGGCGGTGCGCACCAGGCGGACACCGCAGTTGATGTCATAACCCACCCCCCCCGGAGAGATGACACCCTCCTTCAGGTCAAAGGCTGCCACCCCACCGATGGGGAAGCCGTAGCCCTCGTGCACATCGGGCATGACCAAGGAGGCCTTGACGATCCCTGGCAAGTGAGCCACGTTGCAGGCCTGTTGCATCGATTGGTCCTTGCTTATGGCCTCCAGCAGTTTTTCCGTCGCAAAGATGCGGGCTGGCACCCGCATCCCACCGCGGGGCGCCACCTGCCAAGTTCCCGGGCCCACTCGCTTCAGCTCACCCACGGTTTCAATATAACGCAGCCAAGGGGTTACTGACCGAGCCCGCCTTTACCACAACCGCAGGCGCTGCCCGGCCCAAAGGAACCAAAGCTCGAAGCTGGGCGGGGTGTGGGTCCCCAACGCGGCCGAAAGTGCGTGGCAGTACCGCTGGCCCTGCAGGCGGTAGGCCTCCACCCGTGCCGCCAGCTCTTCCCCCGTCACCCGGTCGGTCTTGAAATCCACCACCACCCACTCCTCTCCGCGCCGCAGCACCAAGTCTATGGAGCCCACAAAGGCGCCCACCGCCACCTCTCCGTCGCCAGCCAAAAGGAACGGCCACTCCCGCGCCACCACCAGCGGGCCCAACTGGCAAAACTGGGCAAAAAGCGGCGCGCGGACAAAGCGGTGCAAGGTCTCTGCCGCCGCTTCCACCGCTTGCTGGGCCAGCTTCTCATCCGTTTCAGGTGGCAGGAGACCACGCAGCGAGGCCAGCTGCCTTTCCTTTTCCTCCGCGGGCGGCCGGTCAAAATCCCATTGCTGCAGAACCCGGTGCACCACACTGCCCGCCAGCGTGGCCACGCCCGCCGCCCGCTTTCCCTCCCCTTCCTCCTCCCACAGGGCTTTAAGCTCCTCGTGTGCCTCGGCGGATGCCGGCGCCACCAAGGGCTTTTCCTGATACCTCCGCGCCCACTCCCGCCGCTGCCCCATCGCCTGGGCCTGGGCCAGTGCCTCCTGCACGGGGAAGGAGGAAAGGCCCACCCGCTTTTCCCCCTGCTCCCGCTGAGTTCGTTGCAGGAAAACCCAAAGGGCACCACCCGCCTCTACCCGGTCCCTATCTCGAGGCAAACTGGCCCACAAGCTGGGCAACTCTGGCCGCTCCAAGCGCTTGTGCAGGAGCTCGGCCAGGCTCCCGGCCCTCCCTTGGGCTCCCCATGCGCTGCAAATCACCAAACGGTCGCGGGCACGGGTGGCGGCCACGTACAGCAGCCGCACCAGCTCGGCTTGGGCTACCTTCGACTCCGCCTCCTCTAGGTCCGGAAAGTTGGGGCTTACAAGCCCTCCCACGCGGAAGGCCAGCACCCGGGCTTGACCTTGCCTCACCCAACCCACGCGCAACGCGCCTTTACTCTCGCGCCCGCGTCGGTGGGTGTCAGCAAGGAACACATGGTCGAAATCCAGGCCCTTCGCCTGGTGGATGCTGGTGAAAAGCACCGCCTCCTCCGCCTCCGGCTGCACCGGCGGGGCACTTTCGAGCGTTTGCTCCGTCGCCCAATGGAGCAGCTGCCAGAGGGCTTGCCCGTGCCTGGCTTCCACCGGATGCGCTTCCAGCAGGCGGAAAAAGCGGGCGAGGTTTTCCAACCTTACGCGCCCGGGAAAGCGCGCCGCCTCGCTGGCTTCCAGCAACAACCAGCGGCGGAGGTTGGCGAGAAAAACATCCCAGGGGTCCTGCCGCAGGCTCTCCCTCCCCTTGGCCAGCACCGCCAACCCCCACGCGGCCGATTCCTCCCAGCCGGCAATCCGATCTTTTCCAGGAAGGTCAGCTGGCAACTCCGCCGCCACCTCCCGCAGGAGCCGGGCCAGGGCCTCAAGCTTCTCGGGGTCGGCGCGTTCCAAGCGTTGCACCTCGTCAAAGAAGCCACGCTTCTTCAAGGGAAGCCATGCCGCATCCGGGACCCCCGCCCAAGGGGAGCGCAAAAAGCCCACCAACGCCAGCTGGTCGGCAGGTTCGGCCACCGCCCGCAGGAGGCAAACGGCGTCCAGCACTTCCCGCCGCTGAAAAAAGCTGCGGTCCCGAGGGGTGACCACTGGAATGCCGCGCCGACGGAAAGCCTCCAGATAGACCGCCACGTCCGAAAGGGCGCGGAACAGCACCGCCATCCTGCTGTAGGGAACCTGGTGGGCGCAGTGCAGCTCTTCTACGTGCGCCGCCAGCGCATCCGCCTCCCGTTGGCGCACCTCGCCGGCCCGCAGCCTCGGCCGCCCGTCTTCGCCCTCCTCCAGCCCACTCACCCAGTGCTCCACGGGCGCGTGCGGCCCGACACGGAACCCTCCCTCCTGGCGGTGGGGCACCAGCTCCTGGTACTCCGGCTGCACCCCGGGCTCGGCAACCATCACCGGTTGCAGCAGCCGGCGGACCTCCGCCAAAATGGGCGGTACCGAGCGGAAGTTGCAAACCAAAGGCAGCACATCCCCGCCCGCCTGCCGCACCCATTGGGCAAACTGCTGGTAAACGGCCAAGTCGGCGGAGCGCCAGCCGTAAATGGACTGCTTGGGGTCGCCCACGACAAACAGCCCTGGCCGTTCGCTCCCCTCCAAGGCCAAAAGCTGCAAAAGCCGCGCCTGCCAGCGGTCCGTATCTTGAAACTCATCCACCAGGAGCTGGTGCAGCTTGCCCCGCTCCCGCTGCAGCACCTCCGGGTGCTCCTCCAGCAGCTGCGCCGCCTTCACCAGCAAGTCGTGGAAGGTAACAAGCCCTTGGGCCGCCAGCAGCTCCTGCGATCGCCGCAGCAGGTAGGCCGCAACACGCAGCAATGCCGCCAGCACCGCTGGCTGGCACCCCTCCACCACCTGGGCCCATCGCCGCAGCTGGGCAGCCGACTCGGCTAGCTCACCCGCCCGCTCGCCCAGCAGCTCCCCTTCGCTTTTCGTGAGCTGGCCCCTGGCCCATTGCTCCAACTTCGCCTCCGGCTTGGTTTCCCGCCAAAACCTGCGGAACCCCTGGAGCAAAGCCTCCACGTCACCAGCGCCCGCCAACAGACCTTCAAGGCCCTGGCGAATTTCCCAGGCCTTTCTCAAGTGGCGGTCGTGTCCGTCCGCAGGCAGCAGCTGGCAAAGCCGCGTGCAGGCGGTACTTATCCCCTGCCGAAGGCTCTGCAGTGTTTTGTACCGAGGCCACTGGAGCACATCCTCAGGACTGGCCCCGCAGGTGGCGAGCGCCGTCACCAGCTCCTGCAGGCTCGCGGGGTCCACCTGGTTGACCGCCAGCCGCCGCCAGGCATCCTGCAGCTCGGCTGGAACCCGGGCGAGAAACTCAGCCATCACCTGTCTGACGGCTTGCGTCAACGCCAACCCGTCGGCGTCCACGGCAAACTGCGGGTGCAAGCCCGCCTCCAGCGGATGGCTGGCCAGAAGCCGGCGGCAAAAGGCGTGAATGGTACAGATGGTGAACTGGTCCAAGCAGCGCAAAAGCGCCTGAGCCCTCGGGGCCCTATCCGCGGTCGCCTCCAGACACGCCAGCTGGTAGCCCTCTCCCCGGACCACCGCCCCGAGGGCTTGACCCAGCCGCGCCGCCATTTCCGCTGCCGCCTTTTCTGTAAAGGTAATGGCTACCACGCCTCGAGCCACCCGGCTGGCCACCTTCGCAGGGTCCGCACCGTCTGTGACCTCCCGTTCCCAACCCGGGCCAAGGGACCAGGCCACCACACGCCCCACCAACAGGGCGGTTTTCCCGGTGCCGGCGCCAGCCTCGACCATGAGCGGGGTGGCAAACTCGCTCACGGCCCGCCTGCGGGTTTCCCCATCCAGAGCCAGAAGCTCCCCGCTCATGCGCCCCTCCCATCCCTTTTTGCCGCGAGCCAAAACAGCTCATGGGCCTTCGAGCCAGCTCCCGCGGCCTCGCCCCACAGGCGCAGACGGCGTCGCACCCCGGACTCGCCTCGCCCGCACGCCACGTGCACCTCACAGCTCCTGCACGCCTCTGGCTCTTGGTCGCTGTCCGGATCCCAAAGGCGCGGGAAGAACACCCCCTCGGCTGCGGCCTGGCGAAGCAGGGTCAGGACCTGGGAGAAACTCGCCTGCAAGTCATCCCTATAGCCCACAGTGTGCAGGCGTTCGCCTTCCCGTCGCGGGTGCAAAAAAACGTAGCAACCCTTGCCTTTTCCTGCCAACGCGTACGCGGCCACTTGCAGCCCCGCCCCGGAGCGCAGGTGCTGGGCAAACTGCTCTTCTTTACCCCCAAGCTGGAGGGCCCTGCCGGTCTTGTAATCGAGAAAAACCAGCTGGTCCTCCTCCCAGCGCACCGCATCGAAGCGGAAGCGCAGCCGCCCCTCCGCCGTGTCCACCTCTCCTTCCTCTTCCGCCGCCAGGAACTGGGCTTGATCGCCTTTGAACAGAACTTCCCGCGCCACCTGCAGGAAAGGGTCTGCGGCGGCTGCCAGCGCCTCCACCAACCCTTGCCAGCGGGGAATCCCAGCCTCCCGGATGCAGGCCTCCGCCTCCTCTCGGCACCAGGCTTCCAGATCGCGCTCCGCAGGCCAAACAACCGAGAGGTTGCCTTTGCGGCACCGCTGCCACCAGGGAAGCCGGTTCCCACCCAAGCTTTCACGCACCACCCGCGCCAGCACCCGGTGCACCACCGTACCCAGCAGGCTGGCGGTCCATTCTTCCCCCACGCCGCGCGGGCTGCGCAGGCGCATGACGGCACCAAGAAAGCTTTGCCAGGGACAACGAGCGTAGGCTTGCCAAAAGGTCACGTACAACCCAGCCGGTCCCAGATCTTGCCCCGGGCCAAGAAATCCCAGGTAGGGCGAGGGCAGGGTCTCCCGCGGGCCTGGCCCTGGGTCCCACTCCTCCAGCACCTGCCGACGAGCCTTGGCCACCTGGGTTACGTTCGCCCATGGGGCCACTTCCCCCTGCACCTCGGCCAGGGCGCAGGCCAGCACGCGCTCCCACTCGTCGCGCTGGCCCGCAAGCCCCGCCGCTTGCGCCCAGTGGGCGGCACTTGCCCGCCGCCCGGTGTCGGGGAGTGCCCACACCGGCGGCAGCTGCCGCAAGGGGACTGGTCGGCCCGCTGCCAGCAGCTCCTCCGCATAGGGCGAGCGGGCCAGCTGCCGACCGTCTTGATCCCAACCGGGCCAGGAGATTCGCAGCTCCCGCGCCGAGGACAGGAGCAGGCCGAAAAGGTACCGTTCCTCCTCGGCCCGCCTGGCGGCGAGGGGGATGTCGGGAAGCACCACCGCAAGGGCCTGGCGCAACCCCTCCGGCAGAAGCGGGTCCTCGGCTCCCAGCTGGGGGAACTGGTCGCGCACCATGCCCAGGAGGTAGATCCGACGGAAGCTGCGGAAACGCGCCTCCATGGCGGAAAGCACCGCCACGCCGGCCCCTGCCCCCCCCAAGGGCACGACCAGCTCCTGCTGAAGCTGCCGACTGGCCAAAAAGCACCATTCCTGGCGACGGAGGGCCAAAGGCCCTGCCTGTATCGCCACCTGAGAAGCCACCAGCCGGACCCACTCCTCCACCTCGGGCGGTAAGGCGAGCAGGTGGGCCAAATGCACGCTGGTTTGCCCCCACTCGCTTGCTGGGCCCGTTTCCGGCAGGTCGGCCAGAAAACTTTTCAGCTCGGCCAACCGCAGAGGCCCACGGGCGGGATCACCGTGCTGCGGCTGCCCACGGCCGTTGTTTGCTCCCCCAGCCGTTGCGGCCGGTGAGGAACCGTGCGGTACCTGGGCCAAGCTCACCGCGCCCCAGCCACGAAGCGTCTGTTCCGCCTCCCTGGCCAACTCCGCATCTGCCAGGCGGATGAGGGGCGGCACCAGCTCGGCCGGCGCGGACTCCCCTTCGGCCAGCAAACGCAGCAGCGCCTCAAGCAGCGGGAGGCCCGGGTGCACACCTTCCACCCCGCTTTCGCCCGAGTAGGGCACCCCCAGCTCGGGAAACACTCGGCGCACCAGGCTGCGGTAGGGGCCCAGGTCGCGGGCCACCAGCGCCGCATCTTCGGCTCGGCCGCCGGCGTCCAGGAAGCGGAGAATGTCTTCGGCGGCGTAGCGCACCTCCGCCTCGAGGCTAGGGGCCTGCCAGAGCTCCGCCGAAATAGGGCCTGGGCGGCTCTGCGGCCGTGAAGCGGGAGAAAGGCAGAAACGTTCCATCAAGCGGGCAAGGAAACCGGCACCTGCCCACCCGCCCTCACCCACCGGGTCGGGAGGGAGAACCAGAAACAGCTCGGAGGGAACCGCACCGGCCACCGCTTGGAGAAAATCCCCCGCCCGGGCCGTCACATCGGCAAAACCGTAAACCACCAGGCGGCCAGCGCGCAGCAAGCCACGCGGATGGCGGGAAAGCTGGTTAGCCGCCAGCGCCAGAAGGTCGGAGCTGCGCCAAACGTGTTTCTCTTCCATCTGCCCCGCCACATGGGCTGCCACTTCCAGCACTGCAAGACCGCGCGAGCCCACCACCCCCGAATCCGCCTGCTCCACCGCCTCGCGGCAAGCTTCTTCGTGGGCGGGGGTAAAGCCCGCATCCAGCAGGTCCCGCACGGTTGACACCAGCGGGTCCACCGCTTCCAAGGAGCTCACCATCGCCAATTTGGGGTCTGCCAGCTCCTGCGCCGCACGGCTTACCAGCACGGGCAGCAGCCCATCCCGGGCAAGAACCGCTGCTCCCGCCGCCTGAAGCACCTCGTGGGCGAGCTCTTGCAGGGTGACCACGCGCACACCAAGCCAAGCTGGCTTTTTTTGGCAAAGGCGCGCGGCCAGCCCACGGCGAAGGGAACGCGAGGGAACCACCACCAGCTTTTCCTGCCAAGGGTCGCCGCTGGCCAGCCAATCAAACAAAGCCTCTTCTGCCTCCAGCGGTGAGGAAAACAGGTGGTAACCAACACGCGGCATAGGCCAAGTGTAGCAGAACGACCTTAGGAGATGGGGGTGGTGCCGGAGGTGGGAGTCGAACCCACACGCCCGCGGGGGGCACGGGATTTTGAGTCCCGCGCGTCTGCCATTCCGCCACTCCGGCGCGCCCACGCATTCTGCCCTAGCCCGCGTCCCCTGTCAACGAAGCTGGCACCCACCCCATCTGGGCGCCAAACCTCTGGCGACCCCCTTTTTTCTGGTCAAGACGCCTATGCTGCATTCCTGCAAGGTTGACGTCTCCCTCCGCCACGTCGTTGCGAGGGGGCGAAGGTCCCGAAGCAATCTCGTTTTTCCGCCGGCAGCGGCAAACCCACGGATGGCTGGGATTGCTTCGCTTCGCTCGCAATGACGGCGCTGCGGCGTGCTTGCAGCGGCACCAGGGCCCTTCCGTCATTGCCAGGCGCCGAAGGCGCCGAAGTAACCTTGGTGTCGCCGGGATGCGCAAGGTGCCAACGCTATAATCGCTGCCCTCGGAGGAGACGGCATGCCCACATCTTTGGTTCCACCCCACGGAGGCAACCTGGTCAACCTGCTGGTTTCCGCGCCGCGTCGGCAGGAGCTCATGCGCGAAAGCCTGCACTGGCCATCCTGGAACCTCACGCCCAGGCAACTTTGCGATTTCGAGCTCCTGGCCAACGGCGGCTTTTCCCCCCTCACCGGCTTCCTCGGCTCCGCCGACTGGCAGTCGGTTTTGCACACCATGCGCTTGGCTTGCGGGCTCCTTTGGCCCATCCCCGTGACCTTGGACGTGCCCGAAGAGCTGGCCAAGGAGCTGGGCCCTGGCAGCCACCTGCTGCTGCGCGATGCGGAAGAAGTGCCCCTCGGCGTGCTCCACGTGCGGGAGGTGTTCCAACCGGACAAAGAGGAGGAAGCGCGCGCCGTTTACGGCACCACCGACCCGCAGCACCCGGGAGTGGCGGCGCTGGACCAAGCCCACCCCTGGTACGTAGCCGGCCCGGTGGAGGCGCTGCAGCTACCCACTCACGACGATTTTCAACAGCTGCGCCTCGCGCCGCAACAAACGCGGGAGGTCTTTACGCGCTGGGGATGGAAAAAAGTCGTGGCCTTCCAGACCCGCAACCCCATGCACCGCGCCCACGTGGAGCTGACCGTGCAGGCAGCCAAAGACACCGGAGCCTCCCTCCTCATTCACCCCGTGGTCGGGCTCACCAAACCCGGTGATGTGGACCACTACACCCGCGTGCGCTGCTACCAAGCCCTCCTTCCCCACTACCCCCCCGGCATGGCCACTCTGGCCCTTTTGCCCCTGGCCATGCGCCTGGCTGGCCCGCGGGAAGCGCTGTGGCACGCCATCATACGCAAGAACCACGGCTGCAGCCACTTCATCGTTGGCCGGGACCATGCCGGTCCCGGTGCGGATGCCAGCGGCCGGCCCTTTTACGAACCCTACGCCGCGCAAGAGCTGGTGCGCCAGCACCAGGACGAGCTGGGCGTGGCGATGGTGCCCTTCAAAAACATGGTGTACGTTGAGGAGCTTGAGGGCTACGTGGAGGAGGACCGTGTGCCGCCGGGTAGCACCGTGCGCAGCCTCTCAGGCACCCAACTGCGTCGCCTGCTAGCGGAGGGCAAGCCCATCCCCAGCTGGTTCACCTACCCTGAGGTGGCGGCGGAGCTTCGCCGCACTTACCCCCCGCGTTCACAGCAAGGATTCACCGTGTTTTTCACTGGGCTTTCCGGGTCGGGGAAATCCACCTTGGCGCGCATCCTGCAGGTCAAGCTGCTGGAAATTGGCGGCCGCTCCGTCACCCTGTTGGATGGCGATTTGGTGCGCAAGCACCTTTCCTCGGAGCTGGGTTTTTCCAAGCGCGATCGGGACATCAATATCCGCCGCATAGGATTCGTCGCGGCGGAAATTACCAAGGCGGGCGGTGTGGCCCTGTGCGCGCCCATTGCCCCCTACGACAGTGTGCGTCGGGAAATTCGCCGCGAGGTAAGCCGCCACGGCGGCTTCATCCTAGTTCACGTGAGCACGCCGCTGGAGGTGTGCGAACAGCGGGACAGGAAAGGCCTTTACGCCAAAGCGAGGGCAGGCCTGATTCCCGAGTTCACCGGGATTTCCGACCCCTACGAGCCGCCCAGCGATGCGGAGCTGGTGCTGGACACCAGCCAGCTCACCGCCGGGGAGGCGGTGCACGAGATCCTCCTTTACCTGGAGCGGGAAGGCTACATCGCGGCAAAAGGCTAGCGGCCCCGCCCAAGGCTGGCAGCGGCAGGGACGCCCGTCCTTGCGAAGGGCCTGAAGCTCCTGTTTGTTATTGCGAGGGGCCGCAGGCGCCAAGGCATGCTCTCACAAGGCTGGCACCCCACCCCTCACGGGCGCATGGCTCGCTCGCAACCACGGGGTCGCCGCGTCCTTGCAGCGGAATGAGGGCCCTTCCCTCATTGCGAGGGCACCAAGTGCCCGCAGCCATCTCTAAGATTCAAATCCCTGCACTGCCTCCCCCATCATGCTGGAATTGCTACGCCTGCCGAAAGGGCTGGCAATCACCGGGGCACAACATTTTGCGAGCAGTCACAGGGCTCGACGCTTTCTCGCCTGGGAAGGCGGTGGCACGGCACGCTCCAAACGGCGGGTTCGCTCCCCCTTGACAACAGCTTGGCCTGATCGCATTATAGTTGGTAACCTCGGAGTGGTGGGTGTCGTGTGGGGCCGAGGCCAGGAGGGACGCGAAGCCCGCAGAGACCGGCAACGGCTTTGACGGGCGGATGCGAGAACCGATGGCTTTCAGGACGGCGGGGACCAGCAACGGCCCCGACCGTGGCAACCAAGGAGGCAAAATGGAGGCAGGCAGCGCGGGTCGCGCGCCACCTAAGCCGTAGCCGCTTCACCAAACTCTACCGGAGCGTGTCGGAGTGAAAGAGCCAATAAGAAAGCGAGGAGGTAATTCATGAAGAAAGCAAGCGTTCCATGGTTGATTCTGGGGCTTTTGGTGGTTTGGGCTGTGCCGGCGTTGGCTGCTGACACCCAGCCCTTCAAGCCCCAGATCATTTATCCGGAAAAGTTTGACGTTTCCAAGCCCTTGCGGGACGTGAAAGTGGGCAAGCCGGCGGAGATGGGCAAGCCGCGCGAGGTGGTTAACCGCACCATCCCCAAGGTCCAACCCGCTCCCAGCGGCCCCGATCGCACGCTGCAAAACTTCCCCGGCCAGCTGAGTACCCCAAACCCGCTTCTTGCCTTCCAGGGCTTGGACAGCGACGATAACCAGAATGTTTTGGGCTTCCGCGTTATGCCGCCGGACACCGAGGGAGACGTGGGTCCCAACCACTACTTCGAGTGGGTCAACCTGGTGTTCACCATTTACGACAAGACCACCGGCACCGCGGTGCTGGGGCCGTTGCCCGGCAACGCCTTCTGGACCGGCTTCGGTGGCCCGTGCGAGATCGACAACGACGGCGACCCCATCGTTCTTTACGACCACCTGGCCGACCGCTGGTTCGTACAGCAGTTCTCCACCACCTCCCCCTACCGCCTATGCTTTGCCCTTTCCCAAACCAACGACCCCACCGGAAGCTACTACCGTTGGGAGTACGTGTTCAGCAACAACAAGTTCCCTGACTACCCGAAAACCGGGGTGTGGCACGATGCGTATTACGTGGGCTTTAACCAGTTCCTCAACTTAAACAACTGGTCGGGCGCGGGTGCTTTAGCCCTGGAAAAGGCGGCCATGCTCGCGGGCAACCCCAACCCGGTGATGATTTACTTCGACCTGTATTCGGTCAACCCCGCCTTCGGCAACATGTTCCCTGCCCACCTGGAGGGGCCGATTAACGGGACACCCCCGGGGATCTTCGCGGAGTGGGATGATGCGACCTGGTTGGGCGATCCCACCGACACCGTGCGCATTTGGTACTTCACCCCGGACTGGGGCAACCCATCCAATTCCACATTCGGCGTGGCCGGCCAGCCCAACGAGCTGGTGAGCGTGGCCGATGTGGACCCGGACATGTGCGCCTACAACCGCAACTGCATCCCCCAGCAGGGCACCACGCAAAAGGTGGACGCTCTTTCCGACCGGTTGATGTACCGGATCCAGTACCGCGACTTCGGTACCTACCAAACGATAGTCATGGGGCAAACGGTGGATGCGGATGGCACGGACCACGCGGGTGTGCACTGGCGGGAGCTGCGCAACACCGGGTCCGGCTGGTCCGAATACCAGGCGGGCACCTACGCCCCCGATGCCAACCACCGCTGGATGCCCTCGGTCGCCATGGATAGCGCCGGCAACATTTGCGTGGCCTACAGCATCTCTTCCAGCTCCATGTACCCCTCCGCCGGCTACGCCTGCCGCCAGGTGAATGACCCGCCCGGCCAACTGGGCAACGAGGTTATTTACATGGTGGGTACTGGCTACCAGAGCGGAGGCAACCGCTGGGGCGACTACTCCACCCTCAGCCTGGACCCCACCGACCAGTGCACCTTCTGGGCGGCGGAAGAGTATGGCCGCGCTTCTGGCAGCTATTTCTGGTCCACCTACGTGGCCAGCTTTAAGATGCCCAACTGCGTGGCCGGGCCCTCGGGCACGGTGCACGGTACGGTCACCAACTCGATCACCTCCTCACCCATCCCCAACGCCCAGGTGACGGCGGTAGGCACGAACACCTACCAAACCACCACCAACAGCTCGGGGCAGTACTCCCTGTCCTTACCACCGGATACCTACGACATCACCTTTTCCGCCTTTGGCTACAACAGCTACACGCAGACGGGCGTGGTGGTGAACGACCAGGATGACATCCTCCTTGACGTGCAACTTACCCCCACCGCCACCGCCGATTTGGATGGCTTCGTCACCGGTCAAGCCCACGGATGGCCGTTGTATGCCAAGGTGGTGGTGAAGTACAGCGGCAACCCGGTGGCCGAGACCTTCACCAACCCCTTCAACGGCTACTACCTGTTCACTGGCCTTCCCGCCCTTGTCATCTACACCGTCGAGGTGACGCCGCAAATCCCCGGCTACCTGCCCGCCAGCGATACCATCAACCTGCCCACCAGCGGCATGACCAAAAATTTCGTGTTGGTGGATGACAACAGCGCTGAGTGGGTCCAGTGCGTCCTCATTGGCGGCCTCAACGAGAACTTTGAGGGCAGCTTCCCGCCGCCCGGCTGGAAGGTGGAGGTCTATAACAGCAACACCAACAACAACTGGCGGCGCAACGACCAGTGGGGTCGAAGCAACATCGTGCCCGGTGGCTCGGGTTACGCTGCGGGTGCGGACTCCGATGCAGCGGGTTCAGGCTCCGGCCCGTTCGACACCGCCCTCGTGAGCCCCTGGATTCAACTGCCCCCCGGCCGGGAGCTGGCCTTCGACCATTACTTCAACGCGTACTACGCCACCGACCGGGCCTACGTGGACATTTGCACCACCCCCTGTGCCAGCTGGACCAACCTTTTGACGTTCGCTAGCGATAACTCGTTGCCGCAGACGGTGGACCTGTCGGCCTACGGCGGCCAGCTGGTGCGCATCCGCTTCCGCTACGTTTCCGGCAACTGGGCCTGGTACTGGTACATCGACAACGTGCGCACGCAGACACCGGCCGTCCCGCCACCGCCCCCAACCTCCCAGTGGGTGGAAAACTTCGATGGGACCACCCCGCCCAACCTGCCCATTAACTGGGCGCAAGTGGACGTGGACCCTAACGGAGAAGGAAATTGGGAAACAGCCAACCAAACCGTGCACCCCTCAGGCCAGCCTCCATATTCGGCGCCCAACTTGGTCTACTTCAACTCGTACACTGCGCCCTCGGGGAGGTCCACTCGCCTTTACAAGACCACTACCGAAACCATCCCGGCAGGGCAAACGGGCTTCGTGGGCTTCTGGATGTACCACGACACCGGTTTTTCCGGCGCAGCGGACCGCGTGCAGGTGCAGTACTCCACCGACGGCACCACCTGGGTCAACGCCGGCAACCCCATCAACCGCTACGACGGCACCACCGGCTGGAAGTACCACCAAGTGGAGCTCACCGGTGCCAGTGGAAGCGTGTACATCGGTCTTCTGGGAATTAGCGACTATGGCAACGACGTGCACGTAGACGATGTGGAGTTCCTGCTGGGCACCGGCGGAACCCCACCCATCCCCGACAATCCCACCCTCTCGTGCACCCCGGTGCCCGGTACCTTGGTGATGGGCTTCGTCACCGACCAGAACACCGGTTTGCCGGTGATCGGTGCCACGGTCACCAACAACGAAACCGGCAACAGCGGCACCAGCGTAGCCACCCCGATCGATGCCAACCTGAACGACGGCTTCTACTGGCTGTACGTGCCCCAGCCCGGCAACGGTCCAGCTACCCGTACCTTCACCGCCACCAAGACCGGCTACGGCCCGGCTAACGCCAGCGCCGTGCTACCGCCCAACACCACCTACCAAATCAATTTCGCTCTGCCTTCCGGCTGGCTGGTGGTGAGCCCCACCGCCCTGTTCTCGCGCCTGTACACCGGTCAGGACGAGCACCAGAACCTGAACCTCACCAACCAGGGCGGCATGCCGGTGAATTACTCCCTGTTCGTCATCCCGCAAGCCAACACCTGGCCGCACTTGTCGCCGGTACAGCAGGGCCAGGGCGCTTCCGGCCCCTCTTCCATCGGTCGCGCGCCCTTCGTCCAGCCGCCGGCTTACGGCAAGATCGTGCCGCCGGCGCTCACCAGCGTGGAAGCCTACGGGGTGGATGTCTACCCCGGCTCCCAGCTCAAGTACTGGCCGGATATCACCGTGCCGGGTACGGCGACCAATGTGGGCTCTGATACCAACGACGACTTTGGTGGCGATTTCATCCTGGGCGACTTCTCCAAGCTCTACGTGTTGGATTACAGCAACAACCAGCTGGCCTACCTGGACACTGCCACCGCTGTCCGTACGGTGGTGGGCCCGGCGGTGCCTTCCGCCGGTCACCAGTGGACGGGTATGACGGCGGCGCTCAACGGCACCGTCTACGCCAGCGCTAGCGATTGCTCCAGCTCCACCCTCTACACCATTGATAAGAACACCGGCACGGCGACTCTCATTGGGACCATCACCAACGCCCCCTGCGCCATCAACCTGGCCATTGACCAGGCAGGCCAGTGGCTGTACGCCGTGGACATCGTCAACGATAACCTGGTGCGCATTGACCCGGCTACCGCCGCCGGCACCATCGTCGGCCCGGTCGGCATCGATGCCAACTACGCGCAAGGCATGGACTTCGACGAGCTGACCGGCACCCTCTACTGGGCGGCCTACAGCAGCTCCGGCGAGCTGCGGGTACTGGATACCACCACCGGTGCGTCCACCTTGGTGGGTGCGCTCCCCGGTGGGGCGGAAGTTGACGCGCTGGCCATCAAGAGCTTCGCTGGCGGCGTGTGCTGGCTCACCCTCACACCGGATACGGGCAGTGTGCCCGCCAACAGCAGCGTGGTGGTGGATGCTCACTTCCAAGCCACAAGCACCTGCCCGCCGCTTTACGGCTCGCAGCGGGCCACCATCACTGTGATACACGACTCCGCTTACCCCGTGACCAACCCCTCGGTCTGCTTCTACCGGGCCTTCAACGACGTGCCACAGGGTCACCAGTTCGACAAGTACATCCATGCCCTCGGCGGCGCCGGTATCACCCAGGGCAGCGGCGGTAACTTCCAGCCTGCGGTGAACATCACCCGCTCGGTGATGGCTCGCTGGCTCCTGCTGGCTCGCTACGGCAACACGTACGCGCCGCCACCGTGCATCACCAGCCCCTTTGCCGATGTGGACTGCGAGAGCACACCCAACGCCGACTGGATCGTGGATGCTTTCAACAAGGGCATCACCAGCGGTTGCGGTTCGGGCCTATACTGCCCCAGCAACCCAGTCAAGCGCAATCAGATGTCCGTGTTCCTGCTCAAGGCGAAGGCCCCCAACCCCTCCACCTACACGCCACCGGCGTGCACCGGTATTTTCAACGACGTTCCCTGCCCCGGAACCTTTGCCGACTGGATCGAGGACCTCTATAACCAGGGTGTCACCTCCGGTTGTGGCGGCGGCAACTTCTGCCCCGGCAACTACGTGACGCGCGGCCACATGTCCGTGTTCGTGGTGAAGAACTGGAGCATCCCCACCTGCCCGTAAGGGCAAAGCTCACGCTCTTTGTCCAGGCCGGGCCGAAAGGCCCGGCCTTTTTTTGGTGCTTTCGTCGTCTTCAGGGCTGGAAACCAGGCGAAACCAAGTCCTCGGCACGTCCGCCATCTTCGGGTGGCTGGCATCCTGCAGCATCAGCCTAACCTTCGGGAAAAGCCTGCTAGCCGGCCCCCGCGGAATCCTTCCATACCAGCCGTAAAAGGGTCTAGGGTCACTGCAATGTGGCCGGGAGCCACGAAGGCCCCGAGAGCGCACCCGCAGCCTTACTGGTGGCCCTCCCGGCGAGCCCGCACCAACGCTTGGGTGTCGGCCAGCAGCTGGCCCATCCGATGGTGCCAGGTGTGCTGTCGCAGCACGCGCTGGCGAGCCCGCTGGCCCATGGTTGCCAGGGCCACGGGGTCGGCAAGCAGCTTCTTGGCTGCCCTCACCGCCTCGCCTGCCGTTTCGAAGGTCACGACCTCTTCACCCGGTTGGAAGAACGCCTCCACCGAGGGGCAGTCCTCTACCAACACCGGCGTGCCGCAAGCAGCAGCCATGAACGCCCGTGGGGTGATGCGCCGGGGCGCCGGGGAGGCGTCGGGGAGGTCGTCCACGGTGGCTACCTCTAGCGCCAGCTGCGAGCGGTTGAAGGCCTGGCAAAGAGCTTGGGTGCTCAGAAGGGGTCCCATGGGGGGCACGGCCCAGCGCCCTTCACCTTGGTGGGTGAAAACGGCCACCTGGAGCTGTTCGGCCAAGGCGGAGACCAGCTGGGCTCGCCAGGGCGTCCACTTGCCGATAAAAACCACGTCCCACTGCTTGTGCAGGGACAAGGGTTTGAATGCCTCCGGATCCGCCGCCAAATCCAAACGTCGAGCGGCAATCCCGGCAGCGTGGTACGCGGCCAGCGATTGAAAATCCTGCGTGTAAAAGAGGTCGAAGTGAGGCGCAATGGCCAGCGACGCTGGCAAAGCTTGAGGATCGGAAAGGGCAACGCCGGCAAAAACCGTGGACGGCGCAAACCGGCCTCGCTGTTCGGGCGGGAGAAAAAGCCCTCCCCCGAGACAAAGGACCACCTGCGGTTGGAGGTCAAGTGCCTGGCTCACGGCGGCCTCCGGCACTGCCAGGGGTGCGGCGCCCCCCGTGGGGCGCACGCCGGGAAAGCTCAAAGGATCAATGACCGACACCGCAGCCAGCGCCCCCAGCGCCTTGAGAGGACCTTCCAGATTGTTGGCAAAAGGCTGCCGGCTTACGTTGGCAAATACCACCACCCGCCACCTCTGGCCCGTGACCTCACCCTGGGCAGGCTGTTGGTGCCCAGGTTGGGCTTCCCTCACGCGCTCGTCCATGCTCCCCACCTGCACGGGCGTCAGAAAGCGGCAGCGGATATTGCCCCTGCTTTTGGCCAGAGGTCTAAGCCCAGCCGGGACGCGAGGTGCTGGAGACTCTGGTCGGCACGCAACTGCTCTTCCGCCGCCGCCAGCCGTCCTTCCACTTCTCCCGCCTCTAGCGACGAAGGCGGGGCTTTTTGCCGGCGATTGACCGGGGGCCAGCGGTGAAGGAACACCAGCGTCCGGAGGGAAAGGGAGCATCCCAGGGCACGGAAAAGCGCTCGTACTTGCGGCCCACGCTGCGGTCGCTGGGAGGCCAACGACACATCGAAAGGCACGAGTCTGGCCCGCGCCCGCTCCGCCAGGGAGGTTGCCGCCGCGAGTGACTGGGCGAGGGTTTGCACAAACCGCTCGGGCGTGTAGTGAGCGCCCCACTCCAGGGATAGCAGCGACTCGTACACGGCAAGAGGTGATCGCCAACAGTAAACCCAGACCGGCGCCAAAGGCCCCAAAAGCTCCTCGTACTTCTGCCAGTCCAGCTCGGCTAGGGGGGTCTTCATACCTACGCGGCGCGGAGGTCGCCGCAGGAAGCGCTGGAGCACCTGAGGGCGAGAAGCCAAGGCCCAGGTGGTGGCCATCAGGTGCAGCAGGCGAGCGTGTGCGAACTGGTCCAACCCGCGCCATTGCTCGTAGCGGCTACCGCCGGCCGCCGCCAGTTGCCGAACCAAGTCAAAAAGGTGGCCGAAGCGGGCGGAGGGAACCTCGTCCAGAATCAACACGCCCCGGCCGGTGTTAAGCAGATCACGGGTGAGGCTGGTCCCCGACCGGGGCATGCCACAAACCACGATCGGGGGCCGTTGGGTAAAGGCAGGAAGTGGGAACCTCATGGCGCCTGCAGGAAGGCAGAAAACAACGTGAGGTTAAAAGCCCTGGAAAGGAAAACCGCCATTTGGTCCCGTTTGGTGCCTAGGTTGGGACAGAAGTTGCCGCCGCCGCAGCCCTTTGAGATGCCCTGCGCCGCTAGGAAGTGCACGTGGGGACAGCGCGCGTCTTGCGGGTCCACATCGGCAAAGAGGCTAACCCCGCCGACCCCGCACTGGTAGGTTCCCATACCCGGCACCGTGCCGCTGGCGGGCACGGCCGAACCCACCAAAGCGCGGGCGAGGAACACAGCCATTTGGGCGCGCGTTGTCACTGCCTGCGGACAAAAGTTGCCACCCCCGCAGCCGGCGGCGATGCCCTGGGCGGCCACGTAGTGCACACCTGGACAGCCTGGGTGCGTGGGGGAGACGTCGGCAAATAGGGACGTGCCCCCCGCCTGGCAGTTGTACTCCCCCAGCCCGGGCACGGAGCCCTGGGAAGGCACCAGCCCACCTGTCAGGGCGCGCGCCAGGAAGGTGGCCATTTGCCAGCGCGTGACCGGACTGGCCGGGCAGTAGCTCTGCCCGCCGCAGCCGGCGGTGACGCCGCTGTGCAGCAGGCTTTCCACGTAGCGGTAGGCCCAATGAGACGGAGGTACGTCGCCAAAGGACCAGCCCAGGTGAAGCAGCCAGGTTGCTTGGGTGTTGCCCGTCAAGGTCTCGGTGAGGGTCGCATCCCAATGGAGCTGCGGCCGGCCGCTGGGTGCCTCCACCTGCGCCAGGTAACAGTCGGTGCAGCTCCCCTGCCCGTTAGCCGGCAAGGAAGGATAAACCCCTGTGTTGTCCGCAAGCGTATAGACCGCCCCAGGGGGACCCGTGAAGCCGCTGGCGGTGCCGGTGTCGCTGGTGGGCTGGGCCGAGGGGTTGGCCCATGTAAACCGCAGCGTCAGGGTTTCACCTGGTTCCCAGACACCGTTGCCCGACGCACCATCGTCAAAGACCAGCGCGTGCGGTATCAGGGAGAGAACCTCCAAGCTGGCTTGGGCATGGTTGTTGTCCAGGTTACCCTCCGGGCTGGAAGTGGTGACGTCCACGCCAAGGGTATAGGTCCCCACCGGGTTGGCCAAGAGATTGACGGTGCGCTGCGCTTGCGCGCCCGGAAGCAACGTTCCCAGCCTGCACGTTACCGTGCCGCCTGCCAGCGAGCAGGCCAAAGCCCCCCCGACGAAGGAAAGACCTGAGGGCAAGGGCAGGCTGGCAACCACGTTTTCTGCCATAGCGGAACCGCTGTTGCGTGCGCCAAGAGTGAGGGAGAAGCTGCGCCCCACCACTACGGAAGCATTGGCCGGAACCAAGCTGGCCTCAAGGTCAGCCTGGCCCGCCAGCACACCTGTTGTTTCGGAAACCTGATTGTTGCTAGGGGTAAGGTCCTGAGTGGCCGCACTGGCAGCAAACTGGGAGGAAATGTTGCCAGGGCTGGTTGGCGTCACGTTGACTTGAACGAGCGCCACCGACCCGGCGGCCAACGAACCCAAAGAACAGGTGACGGTTCCGCTGCTCGCGCTGCAGGCCGGATTGGAGCCGATAAAGGTCAGGCTCGGGTGGAGGGTGGCGACCAGGGTTACGGAAGAGGCGGCCAGGGGTCCCTGGTTGGCCACCTGCACGGTGTAGGTGAGGGTTGAGCCCAGGTTAACCGGGTCCGGTGCGTCCCAGACCGTGACGGACAGGTCTGCCTCGCTCACCGCTGCCAGCACGTCCAGCCGACCGGAGCCGTAGGTGTTGTTGGGAAAGACGTTGTCGGCAAGGCCCCCGCACACTTGACCCGTGGGGGTAACGGCGTGGCTGGCTGTCTGCGCCAGCCGCGCTCCCACCTCGCTCACCTGTCCCTTGAGGGACGGCTTGGCGGAGAGCAGCAGCGCCACCGCCCCAGCCACGTGGGGTCCTGCCATGCTGGTACCACTCATGGTGCCGTAACCGCCTCCGCGCAGGCTCGAGCGTATGGAAACGCCCGGCGCCGAAATATCTGGCTTGAGGCGGCCCGAACCATCGACCGTCACCGGGCCGCGACTGGAAAAGCTGGCAATGGTGTCGCTGGAGCTGGTGGCCCCCACGGAAAAGGCCGCATGGTAAATAGCCGGTGGGTCCTCCACCGAAGCGCAAGCGGGACCGGAGTTGCCGGCAGAAACGACCACCACAATGCCCGCGTTGCGCACGTTCTCCACCACCGCTTGGAGGATGGTGGGGTCGGTGCAGCCTTCGCTGGGCGGGCAACCCCAGGAGTTGTTGATCACGTGGGGTGCCTTGCTGGGATCCGGGTTTTGGCCTGAAAGGTCAGTGGGCGCCACGAACCATTGAAAACATTCGGCGTAGGTAGCCGGCGTACCCACCCCCTGGTCCATGTTGCGGCAACCGATCCATTTGGCCTGGGGAGCCATGCCGATTTGGTTGCCCGCGCCGTCGTCACCCACCATCGTCCCCATGGTGTGGGTGCCGTGGCCATCGTCGTCACAGGGAAAAGGCGAGTCAGACCCGCAAACCCCGCCACCGCTGTGGATGGCGTCATGCCAGTTGTAGTTGTGGTCGGCGCTGTTCCCGTCCCATCCACGGTACTTGCCCTTGAGCGCCGGGTGGGTCCAGGAATAGCCGGTGTCCTGGCCCCCCACCACCACACCTTGGCCCTGGTAGCCCAAAGCCCAAACGCTGGGGGCACCTACCCGCGCGAGGCCCCATTCCACCAGCCGCGGCTCGCCACCCTCATCGGTGGCCTCCAACGGAGGACGGGCCAAGGGCACGCGGGGGTTGGCCAGCACTTTGGCCACCTCCGGCAGCTGGGCCAGCGCCTGCACCAGGCGCTCATCGCCCTTAGTCCAAACCATGTTCACGATCCAAAAAGATCGAGCCGGGGCCCCCTTCCTTTGCAGCAGCTCCAACACGGGCTTTTGCGTCACTTCGGCGACGCTGCGCAGGGTTTCCGTTACCCAGCGACCCCGCTCTTCTTTGCTGGCAAGCTGCAAGGCCGGGGAGGTGTCCGCCTGCGGGCGCAGCAGCACCAGCATTTCCGCCTCCCCCTGCTCTCGCAACTGCGCCAGGAGCACCGGATCCACATGAGCGGCGCCAGCCGCCAGGCTTAAGAACAACGTCCCGAGGCCGAAAAGACTGTTCATTGGCATCGTCCTCCACCGCAAAAGAGCCAAAAAACCTTCTCCCAGCAAACCCCCTCGCCGCGCCCCTGTCCATGGCAGCGCCGAGCGGCGTCCTGTCCCGGTTCCTTGGTAGCGTCCTTGTGTCCCAGGCGGTCAGCTTCGCAGCACCACCGCCAGATCGAACAGGGCCGGGGTGCTTTTGCTGTGCTGCCTGATCCAACTTTTGGCGTGCCAGGGCCAAGTCGTTCGGTAGCCCGTTTCCCGCGGCATAGCCCGCCCCCAGCTGGTACCCCGCCTCCTGCTTGCCAGCGAAGGCCAACGGCTGCAAAGGCTCCGGTACCCGGGCATACTCCCCGCGCCGGTAAACGGCCAAACCATCAGCTAACGGGGCATCACCAGCTCGCGAGGCGGATGCGGCAAGCATCACCACTAAGCAAGCGTTACGAATGGCTTTCACCCATCCCCCAATGCACAGCCACATCCTACCCTTTGGCTGCCTCCATGTCACCATGGGGCGGCTGGCGGCCGGGTTCCCACGAAGTTGGCCTTGGGTGATTGGAGGACAACGCGCTGGCGAAGAGGGCTTGACACTACCAGGCTGTTGCGGAAAACCAGGCAGGCCAAGCCAGGGAAGCATTTCGGCGGGCACAGCTGCCAGTTTGCTCGGGCCAGGACCAAGAAGCCACCGGCACCTGCCTCCAGGGTGACCGCCAGCCACCCCTTTCCAGGACGTGGATGTCTTGGCCGCTTCGGGTATCACCGGCGGCTGCTGTGCGGGAAATTTTTGTGGCGGAAGTTACGGGGCGCGGGGATCAATGGCGGTTTCCCTGTCCAAGGCCTTGGGTTTGCATTGGCCTCCCTTCTAGGCGACCCGGAAACCCGCCGAAGCGCCAACGCCCTAGCCCAAGCTGGGGCGTTTTCTTTTCGAGCGTGACGCTGCTCACCGGGCAGCCCTTGACAAACGACTGTCTCGGACTTAGTCAAGAGCCATGAGGCGGTCCTTACCGTTAGCGCTGCTCGCCACCATTCCCTCGACCCTTTGGGCCATCACCGTTGCCCTGCCGCGTGACCTGGCTGCCCTGGCGCGGCAGGTGGACGCGGTGGTGCTCGCCCAAGCGGTCAAGGTAGAGCCTGGCGAGTCCTTTACCACCCTGGTGCGGTTTTCCCCGGTGATGCCCTTGAAAGGGCCCAGTTTTCATGGTTCCCTGGTGGTGCAGCTTCCCGGGGGCTTCAGGGAGGACGTGGGTATGGCGGTAGCCGGCTTTCCCCACTTCGAGCCGGGGCGCGTGTACCTGCTGTTTTTGCGCCCGCTGCCCAACGGGAGATGGCAGCCAGCAACGGCGGCGTTGGGGGTATTCGTGCTCACCGACCAGGGCACCCTGGCCCCTGTCCCTGAGGGGCTGGAGGTGGCCGTAGTGCGGGGCGAGAGCAGCAATTTTTTGCGCACCTACCGTGTGGATCCTCTGTTGGCTGAGCTGACCAAAGCCATTGTGGGGTTGCCTTACAGCCTGGAAGCAGCGGTGGCTCCCGATCAACCTTTGCCCTCTCCGCCGGCCAACTGCGTGCGTATGACCCACAGCGACTCCCTCCCAGTCCGCTGGTTCGGCTTCGAAACCGGCTTGGCTCTCTCGTTGGCTGCCACCACTCCAGGCCAGGTGGGCCTAGCTGACGGCGGGGCCGGAGCAGTTAGCGCGGGAACCGGCGCCTGGAGCAGCTACAGCGCCGCCCGACTCAACATCAGTTACGGTGGGGTCCAGCCCCGCACCCTAGACTGCAGCCAGGGCAACCGCGGGGGCGAGGTTTGGTTCAACGACCCTTGCAATCAAATCGCTGACCTGGTGGGCTGTGCCGGGACCTTGGCTTTTGGCGGCTCTTACTATTCCCTTTCTACCCAAAGCTACGATGGGCAAAGCTGGCACCCCGGTTACCTGAGCGGCACCTATGGACCTTTCGTGGTGGTGAACAACGGGGCCGCCTGTGTCGGCAGTACCAACTTTGCCGAGATGATGACCCACGAAATCGGCCACACCCTTTTCTTTGGCCACCACACAGACCCCGGTGCGGTCATGTACTACATGTGTTGTCGTGGCGGAGGAGGACAAATTTATGCCACCGACAAGGTTTGCGCCAGCGACCAGTACCACACCTTTCTCGATGTCCCCTACGGCCATTGGGCCTGGTCCTACATCGAGGGGGTGGAAGATGCCGGGGTGACCACCGGGTGCGGTGGGGGCAACTACTGCCCCTCGGCCACCGTGACGCGGGCGCAAATGGCTGTCTTCTTGCTGAGAGCCAAATTCGGCGCCGCGTATACCCCGCCTCCCTGTACGGGAGTGTTTTCCGACGTCCCCTGCCCGGGCCACTGGGCGGCCAACTGGATCGAAGCTCTCGCTGCAACTGGCATCAGCACCGGTTGTGGCAGCGGCAAATACTGCCCGGAGGCCAGCGTGACGCGGGCGCAAATGGCTGTCTTTCTCCTAAGGGCGAAGGAGGGCTCGTCCTACCTTCCCCCTCCCTGCGCCGGAGTCTTTGCCGACGTGCCCTGCCCCACCCATTGGGCTGCCAACTGGATCGAGGAGTTGGCCGCGCGGGGGGTCACCACCGGTTGTGGCGGCGCCAATTACTGCCCCGCCAGCGCCGTCACCCGAGGACAAATGGCCGTCTTCTTGGTGCGAAACTTTAGCCTGCCGCATCCGTAGCTGAGGCGCTTCGCCCTGCTACACCCACGGTATTGATAGAATTAGGCGCATGAGTGAGGTACCCACCGGTCCCCTTTTGGGACGCACCATTCTTCTTTGCGGCAATTTTGGCTTCAACAACTTAGGGGACGACACTATCCTGGACGTCCTGGTCAAGCATTTACGCCAGCAGGGCGCTGCGCCGGTGGTCCTGGCGGGGGATCCTGCTGCGGTGAGCCAGCGGTGGGGTGTGCAGGCGGTTTTTTGGCAGGATTGGCCGGCCATTTGGCAGGCTTTGGCTGCCTGCGACGCGGTGGTCGTAGGTGGTGGCGGGTTGTTCCAAGAGTATTGGGGTACCGACTTGGAAACTCTCTTTTCGCCCCGCCATCATTCCCTGACTTACTATTGCGGCATTGCCTTCGCTGCTCAGCTCCTGGGGGTACCCTACCTTTTCCACGGGATTGGGGCGGGGCCGTTGGCCAGCCCAACCGGCAAAGAGTTGGTTCGCTCGGCGCTGGCCGGGGCCGCCCGCATCAGCTTGCGGGATCCTGGCTCCCTCCAAAGCCTGCAAGCCGCTGGCATTGCCGCCCAGCGAGCGGTCGTCAGCGCGGACCTGGCGGCCGTGGCTTTTGAATCCCCGTGGAGGAAGAAAAGACCCGAGAAGCCACACTTGGTTGTCAACCTCCGTCCCTGGCCCTTGTGGCCCGCTTTTGAGGCCAGCCTGGATCGGTTGGCGGCGCACATTGCTGAGCTGGCGCGCCCCCAGCAAGCCCAGATCAGTCTGGTGGCCTTCACCCGTGGCCCGGATTCACACCACAGCGACGAGGTTCTGATGCAGGCTTTTCGCCTACGGCTTCACGACCAAGGCCTTCAGCAGGTGGAGCTCATCACGCCGGAAAAACTTGACGACGCTCAGAGGGTTTTTGCCCGAGCGCACGGCGCCTTGGTCATGCGTTACCACGCGGCCCTCTTTGCCGCCTTTGCGGGCATCCCTTTTGTCGCCGTGGCCTACGATCCCAAGGTGGACCACCTTCTTCAGCAACTGCAGCTGCAGGAGGCGGGTTTGCACCTTCCAGAGTTGGGCAGCCACCGTAGCCTACGGCTTCTGGAGGCGGCCCTTAGCGGTACGCTGCCTTCCATCCGCCCAGGCGTGCGGGAACAGCTGCGCAGGCATGCCCAAGCTGACCTGGAGCAGCTCATTGGCCAGCTATCCCGGATCCCGCCATCATATGCCCACCACCGCGTCCTCGGAGCCAAAGCACTGGCCCATCTTGCCGCCGAAGCGGCCGCCCCCGCTCAGGGTGGCGAGGCGCTGCGCCTGGTGGAGGCGGAGCGAGAAGCGTTGGCCCGCAAAGCGGCCCGTCTCCACGAACAGGTGGTGCGGCTGGAGAAAGAGCTAACAGCCACCCGCGCGGAGCACGAGCAACTGGTGGCCAGCTACGCTGCGCGCCAGCAGGAAGTTGAAAAGCTTTCCCAGGAGCTGGCAGCCACCCGCGCGGAGCACCAACAGCTGATCGCCGCCTATGGCGAGCGGCAGAACGAGGTGGAAAGGCTGGCAGGGGAGCTGCAAAATATTTGCGCCACCAAGTGGTTCAAGCTCGCTAGCTTCTATTGGCGCCTCACCCAGCGTTTGAGGGGCCGAGGCCATAGAAACGAGACCGATACGGGCCAGAGTCTACCAACGCCACCAGCTCAGCCGACGCCGCCTCCTTCTCCTGCGACCGACGCGGCACCAGACGCGTCGGTGGAGACACCCGTGCCTTCGCACACGAGAGGAGCTGGGAATTTTGACGTCCTGATGTTGCCCATCATCGAGTGGGATTTCCGCTTCCAGCGCCCCCAGCAGTTGGCACGCCACCTGGCCCGTCGCGGCCACCGCGTGTTTTACCTGGCGCACCGCACGGCCTCGAAGCTGGAGGTGAAAAAAAAGGAACCAGGAGTCTTTGAGGTGCGGCTTTCCGGCAAGCAGAAGAACGTGTACCAGGAAGGCCTGGACGGAGACACCTGCCGCAGCTACCTCCAAGCAGTGGAGCAGCTACGCCGCCACTGGCATATGGGAGCTGCCTGCGTGGTGGTGCAGCTGCCTTTTTGGTGGCCGTTGGCCCGCGCCCTTCGCCAAGGTTTCGGCTGGCCGGTCATGTACGACTGCATGGATTTTCACGCTGGCTTTTCCACCAACGATGACGCCATGCTCCGGCAGGAAGAGGAGCTTTTGGCGGGTGCGGATTGCGTGGTGGTTTCTGCCCAGGCCCTCGAGGAGCAGGCGCGTTCACGTAACCGGCGAGTGGTGCGGGTGCCCAACGCCTGCGATTATGCCCACTTCGCCCAGGTGCCCTGGCGAGCGCCTAGCCAGACTCCGGTGGTGGGCTACTACGGCGCCATTGCCGATTGGTTCGATTCGGACTTGGTGGCCGATTTGGCCCAGCTGCGGCCCCAGTGGGAGTTTCTCCTCGTCGGATCCACCTTTACCGCCGACACCCGCCGGCTGAAATGCTTGCCCAACATACGCCTGGTGGGCGAAAAACCTTACGGCGAGCTGCCGCGCTGGATCCAGGAGATGGACGTGCTTTTAATTCCCTTCAAGCGCAACCCCCTCACCCACGCCACCAATCCGGTGAAGTTTTACGAGATCATGGCGGCAGGCAAGCCGCTAATTTCGGTGCCCCTGCCCGAGTTGCTGCCCCATGAGGATTTGGTTTTTTTCGCCGAAACCCCTGAGAAGTTTGCCAGCAGCATCGAAAGGATCCTTTTGCAGGAAAAACCAGAAAAAGCGGAGGCGCGGCGGGCTTTTGCGCGGCAGCAAACCTGGGACGCACGCGCCCTCACCTTCGAACAGGCTGCTTCCGCCAGCTTCCCCCTGGCCAGCGTGATCGTGGTCACCCACGGGAACCTACACCTTACGCGGCGCTGTCTGGAGTCGGTGTTACAGGGCACCGATTGGCCCAACCTTGAGCTTTGGGTGGTGGACAACGCGTCTTCCGATGGCACGCCGGACTACCTAAGCCAGCTGGCCACAACTGATCCCCGCGTGCACGTTATCCTCAACCGGGAGAATTTGGGTTTTGCCGCGGCCAACAACCAGGCCCTGCGTCAAGCGCAAGGGGACTTCCTCGTGCTGCTGAACAACGATACGGTGGTACCCCCTACCTGGCTCTCGCGCCTGATTGCCCACCTGGTGGCCCATCCAGAGTGGGGCTTGGTGGGACCGGTGACCAACTGGATTGGCAACGAGGCGCAAATCCCCGTGGGCTACCGTCGGCTGGAGGAAATGCCGCAATGGGCCGAAGAGCACATGGAACGAATGGACGGGCGCTGGTTGCCCATTCCCGTCCTGGCCATGTTCTGCGTGGCCATGCGACGGGAAGTCTTCCTCCAGGTGGGGGAGCTGGACGAGCGCTTCACCGTGGGCATGTTTGAAGACGACGACTACGCCTTGCGGGTGCGTCAGGCGGGCCTTGAAGTCGTGTGCGTGGAAGACGTCTTTGTCCACCATGAAGGTAAGGCCGCGTTTAAGAAACTCGCCCCCCAAGCGTATCAGGAGATTTTTGAAACGAACCGCCGCCGATTCGAGGAAAAATGGCAACGACCCTGGATCCCTCATCGCTACCGGAGCGCTTGAGCTTACAGACCCGCCAAGCACTCATAGACCAAATGAATTGGGTCAGTGAGCGAGCGCGCCAAAAGCGAGGTCTTTTGTATTTCCCGCCGTCCATTGGCTGGGGTATTGCCGCCTTTCAACGCCCGCACCACCTGGCCCGCGCCTTCGCCACCTTGGAGTGGGCCGTGGTTTTCGACGTGAATAACGCCGCCGATCCCGTCTTGGGTTTTTTGGAGGTGGAACCGGATATTTTCCTTTTCAAGGGGCCAGAGACTTTGCTCGCCCATCTTCCGGTAACGGTGGTGTGGGCTTTCGTTTATAACCTCCATCAACGGACTTCGGTCACGCCCTCTTCGCTTTTAATTTACGATATCATCGACAGCCTGGAGGTTTTCCCTTACCCCAAAGGGCGCCTGGAGCGCAACCACCTCTGGGGTTTGCGCTATGCGGACGCGGTCACGGTGGTCAGTCGCGGCCTGCTGGCAGAGGTGCAGGCGGCGCGGCCCGACGCCCTCTACCTGCCCAACGCCTGCGAGGCCTACCGCTTCGACCCCGGCGAGGTGGACACAAGCCTGCCGGAACGCTGGCAAATGTTTTTTTCACGCTTCCAACCACGGCTGGCCACGTACGTGGGCTCCCTAGCCCAATGGTTCGATTTCCCCTTGGTACGTACCCTGGCACAAGAGCTTCCTCACTGGGGGTTTTTTATCGCTGGACCGATACTGGAACGCTGTTGGCCTTGGGAGCAGCTTTGGCAGCAGCCCAACGTCCTTTACGCTGGGCCGCAACCTTACCCCTTCCTTCCCTTTCTGCTTTGCCGGGCCTCGGTGGGTCTCATCCCCTTCGTTCAGGGTCCCGTGCTCAGGGGGCTGTCTCCACTGAAAATGTACGAGTTTTTGGCAGCAGGCAAGCCCCTTGTGGCCACGCCCTTTCCCGAAGCCGAGGGGGTGCCCGGGGTGATTACCGCGGCCGATGCCCAGAGCTTCGCTCACGCCTTGGAATCGGCACTGGGTTTGGGCCCCGAAGACCACCGCGCCATGCGCGCTTTTGCCGCGGAAAATACCTGGATGCACCGGGCGCAAGCTGTGCTGGATGCGCTGCCCCAATTGGAAGCTCATTCATCGGCGCCTTGGGTTTGATATGGGATGCGAGCCATGGCACCGAAGCGGTGGAAAAACCTTGCGCACACCCTGATCACCCTGGCTTTGGCCGTGGCTTTGCTCCTCAACCTTGGTACGCTTTTTTGGCGCTCGCTGCAGGCGCCGCTGAGTATCGACGAGGGCTACAACCTGGAAGTCGTCGACAACCTGGCCAAGGGCGGGGGCTTCGCGTCCTATGGATCGCGCCGACTGGACTCCTTCTGGTCGGCAAGAAACCTTTTTCAAGCGGAAACCTTCAGCTTTGCCCCTTATGAAAACTGGCCTTTCGACCCGCGGGTGACCACTGGGCCGGCGGTGTTGGTGCCTTTGGCGGCTTTCTGGGCTTTGACACCGGGCCAGATCGCCCCCTTGCGGCTCGTTCTCTGGGTTTTGGCCTTGCTCCTTCTTTGGAGTCTCTGGTGCCTTTCCCCGGCCGGTGAGGCTCTGGCTTTCCTCTCAGCTGCTGCCGTCCTGGGGAGTCTTTGGTTTGGTTTCCATCCGGGTGCGGTGCTCGGCGAGGTGCCGGGCGCCACCTATTTCCTGCTGGGTCTGTGGGCCCATAGTCGAGGACTTTGGCTCGTTTCTGGCTTGCTTTTTGGTTTGGCCATACAAAGCAAGCTGCTCTATGCCTTGCCCGTGCTGGCCGCGCTGGCTTTTGTTGTGATTACAGAAAAGACAAACCTGAAGGCCAAGGTGGGCCGGCTACTGCTTTGGGGGCTGGGTCTGCTCCTGCCAACCTTGGCTTTCGAGCTGTTTCGTGCCGCAAGCCTCGGTTTCCATGGCTGGCTTGCCAGCTGGCGAGAGTTCTCCGCCTTTTCCCGCGAACAAACCGCTGCGGGCGTGGCGCGCAGGGCCATTTCCACAAAGCTCACATCCATAGGGGAAATTGGCCCGGGGTGGTTTTTGGTGCTGGCGGCCCTTTTTGCCTCCTTGACCTCAGCACTGCTCGGAAGAACCCTCCGAGATAGCGACGAGAACAGCAGCCGCAAGGGCGCGCTTGCTCTCGGCAGCGCTGGGTTAGTGACCTTCCTTTTTTGGTTCTTCTTTTCCGTGCAAACAAGTTATCGCCAGGCGGTGCCCGGCATCCTCCTGGGCTTTCCCGGACTTTTCCTGGCGAGCCGCTGGTGGCAGGGTCTTCAGGCCGCGGCCAGCCCAAAGCCCAAGGGCCGGGCCATCGCGGCATGGGTTTCGGCCTGGGCAACGGCTCTTTGCCTCCTGGCTGCCCTGGCCAGCTGGACGGTGCGCGCGGTGCGCTTCCGTGGTTGGGAAGAAGGCGGGTTTCGGGCACAGCTGCAGGTGGCGGAGGCGCTTCGACACGCCGGGGTGAGCGCCATTTCGCCGGTGGTGGCCTGGGTGGAGCCCTTTCCCCTGCTCACGGGGCTGCGGGTGGCCCCCTGCCCAGGGCCGGGGCAGGTGCTCGTGGTCACCTCCTGGGCCCGGGCAGTGGTTGGGCAACGGGCAGCCGAGCTCCGCTCCCTTTGCGCCACCATGCTGGCGGACACGCGCGAGGCCTTGGCTTGCTTGCCCGTCCCCAGCTTGCAAAATTCCGGTACGGGGATGCTTCCCATCAGCCGGTGGGGACCCCGGGACACACCGGTGGGGCAGCTTCCCAACCCTCAGCGGAACGGCATGGGTGCCCTTTGGTTCCAGCTAGCAGAACCCGTACCCTCCCGGCCAAGGGTCCTCCTGGTGCTGGAGGGTCAACCGGTTGGAATGGCAAGCTGGTCAGCCGACGCTCGCTGGTTTTCTGCCCCGGTTCCGCCCGCCTTCGTGAGCCGTCCCGGGGAGCTCCTGGTGGATCTTTACCAGCCCTGCCTGTCACGAAGGCAGAGCGTGGGGCGGTTGCGCGTGGCGCCCGCTTCCGGGGGCAACTAATCTCTCCGTAGCTTTTGGCGTCGGCGCCCACGGGCTTTCTGCCCAGTTTTCCTGCTTGTCCTCGAATCCGGGAAAGCTTGCGGTGGCATGATCAAGGCTCCAAGTCTCACCGCCGCCCGCGGGCAAATAGGCCACCTACCCAGGCACGCGCCCAAGCCTTTCCCCAGGGCTCGCGCCCGAGAACCTCCCTGGGTGTTGGGCGTTCCTCGCGCAAAAGGGACCGCCGGAACGGCAGGGTCTGCCTTTTCAGAGCGGGTGTGCTCTCAGAAACTATTCGGCTCCGCCACCCCAGCCCTGGTACCTTGAGGCGGTGCCACAATGCCTCCGCCATTGGCAATGGCTCCCCTTGGTTTTGTGCTGCGAAGGTGACACGTCCGGCCGAGGCAACCCTGATTCCGGGGCTGTGGGCGTGGCAGGTCTCAGGTTTGCCGCTGGCGTCCGGGTCACGTTGGCGAAAAAAGTGGAGTCATGACGTTGCAGCGCGTGCTCACGGTCGTTTTTTTTCTAATTTGGAGCCTTGCCGTCACGACCCTGGTCCTCAGGTCTTTGCAGGCGCCCTTGGGCGTTGACCCGGGTTACAACCTTGAAGTGGTGGATAACCTGGCGCGGGGCAATGGCTACGCTTCCTATGGTGCGCAACGGCTCGATGCGTGGTGGTCAGCCAAGCGCCTTATCAAAACGCCATAGCTTCAATTTAGGCCCTTCGACCGCTGGCCCTTCGACCCCCAGGTAACTACCGGCCCGGCGCTGCTGGTGCCCATGAGCCTGGTTTGGCGTTGGAGCCGGGGCTCGGCTTTCCTGCTCCGCCTGAGCCTTTGGCTTTTTGCCTTGGCCTTTTTGTGGCTTTTTTGGTGGCTTTGCCCGGGAAAAAATTCCTTAGCCTTCTTTTCCGCCACGGCCCTACTAGCCAGCCTATGGTTCGGCTTCCAACCGGGCTCACTTATGGGGGAGGTGCCAGGTGCCACCTACTTTGTTGCGGCTTTGCAGTCCTGGCAAAAGCCTTTTTGGGCGGGGCTGCTCATGGGTTTGGCGGTAGGAAGCAAGGTGCTTTACCTCATCCCTATGGGCACGGCGCTGGCCTTCCAGCTTTTTACTGAAGGGCAGCGCTGGGCAGGTCGGCTGCGGCGCCTTTTGATCTTCAGCTGCGGCTCTTCTCTGCCGGTGGGAGGGTTCGAGCTGTTCCGGCTGCTCAGTCTTGGCAGCCTCAGGGAGTGGCGCGCCAGCTGGGAAGAGTTTTTTGCTCTCACCGCCCAACAAACCACCACCGCACCCTCTGACCACCTGCTCAGGCTTAAGCTCAGCTCCTTACGGGTGTGTGGCCCAGGACGCTATTTCCTGGCCGCCTTAGGGCTGGCTTTGCTCCTCATGCTTTTGCGCCGGTCAGATGGGACGCATAAAGAGCAAACGCCTTTTGCGATCAAGACTTTGACAGTAGCGGGCTGGACCACCTTTGCGTTTTGGCTGGTGGGCTCCATGCAACAGTACTACCGTCAAGCACTGCCTGCCTTCCTTTTGGGGGCACCGGGCCTTTTGCTCCTGAGCCGTTGGTGGGAGGAGGTGGGGTGGCCTTGTCCCCGGCACAAGCGCACCCTCCCGCCCGGCCGTGCTCGCCCTCGGGGTAGCTGTGTGCCTGTTGGCTAGCTTGTTCCAGTGGGCGCGGCGGGACCTGACGCCTTACTGGCCGGGAGGCGGCCTCCGCGCTCAGCTACGCATAGCTGAGCTGGTCCGCCAGACGGGGGTGGAAGGCATTTCGCCTTTGGCCGGCCGTCGGGGCCCGTTTGGCGCGCTCACCGGTGTGCCCGTGGCCTCATGGCCCGATTCGGACCAGGTGCTTATCGTCACGCCCGGGGCTCGCCACGTAGAGCGAAAACCAAAAGAGCACTACCTGTCCCTCTGCGCCACGGTCTTGGCCGACACCGAAGATGCGTTGGTGTGCCTGCCTGAGAACTTGCCTATGTCCGTGGTGGCCTTGCCCGTTACCCAGTGGGGACCGCAGCGCCTTCAGGTCGGTGAGGTCCCCAACCCCCAGCCCAACGGCGACGGGGCCCTTTGGTTTCGCCTGGATAAGCCCCAAAAGCCAAGGCCCAGACTGGTGCTGGTGTTGAACGGCCAGCCCGGAGGCCTGGCTATCTGGGGACTTGATGGGCAGTTCCTTTCCGGACCGGTGCCTCGGTCATGGGTTTCCCAACCTGGCCCCGTGAGCGTGGAGCTTTTCCATCTCTGTCTGAGCCACCGCCAGTTGGTGGGGTACCTTCAGGTAGAGCCCGGCGGTTTCTAATTCTTTTAGCGGCTTAAAAAAGGCGGGTTTGGTGCTGTTGGTTTTACTCACCTCCCGTGCTAACGCGTTCCAGTGGCCAATCCAAATGCGGGTGCACCGGCTCCCGCGGCACGCTCAGCACATCGAGAAAAAGTGCCTGCAGGAGAAGCTGAAAGCCAAAAATAATGGGCAACGCAGCTAACATGATGGTGCCAGTGGGGGTGAAAAGCCCCATTCGTGCCCACTTCACCCAGTTATAAATTCCCCAGCCGGCACCGCCTCCCAGCAACAAGAGACCTGCCATCAGCGAGACAGCCGCGGGGCCAAAATCCTGGACAAAGTGCTGCAGCCAAATCCTTCGCAGGAAGAGGCGCCACAGACGAGGGGGGAAGCGAAGCAAAGCCTTTGGAATGGAAAGATGGCTGAGGTTGTGCGGGTAAGAAGCTGGCAAAGGCACATCCTGGACCACGCAACGGTGAAGGCGGAGCTCAGCCAGCAAGCTGATTTCGAAAAAATAATCCCTAGCAATGGCGTTCTCTCGCAGCAAGGGAAAGACCGCACGGTGCAGGGCGAGAAAGCCGTTGGTGGGGTCGAACACGTTCCAGTAGCCGGTAGCGGCTTTGGCCAGGAAGGAAAGGGCCATGTTACCCAACCGCCGAAGCAGTGGCATTTCCAGCAGCTGCTCGGTGTGAAAAAACCGGTTGCCTTTGGCCAGATCTGCGCGCCCGGTCAAAACGGGATGGGCCAGGCGCACAGCCATTTGCGGGTCCATTTGCAAGTCGGCGTCCACCTTAACTGCCACCTCAGCACCCAGGGCAAAGGCTTCCTGAAAGCCCCGCCAGGTGGCCGCACCTACCCCCAAGTTCTCTCCCAAGCGCACCAAATGAAGCCGCTGGTCCGGATGCTGGGCCACCAGCTCGGGCGAGCCGTCGGTACTGCCGTCGTCCACCACCACCAGCAGCGCCACTTCTGGCGGAACCCGCTCAAGAACACGGAGGACCCAAGGACCCGGATTGAACATGGGAATGACCACCGCCAGCTTGCTCACCTTACTCGCCTCCCGCCTGCTGGACCGTGAGGTCCCGTGCAGCATCTCGCCACTGCTCACAGGAAAACCCTTGGAGCTTTCCGCGGTTGATTTGCACCACCACCTGGACCTGTGCCTCGCCCGCCGGCAGGCTATGCCACACATCGGCCCAAGCGGAGCTCTCCGCATCCCAGGTTTGCCGATGGAAGGTCAGGAGCCGGCCGTGGCGGTCGCGCACCACCAGGGTTAGGGTCAACCCGCCCTCCGGCGCCACCACCGTCGGGGCCTTCCAGCGAAACAACCCGCCCCCGACCACTCTTGCCTGGTAAAGCAGCTCACCAGGCTTGATTTCCGCCACGGTACCCTGCTGACAGGCTACCCACTGACCGGACTTTCCCTTGGGGTCGGCCAAACGCAACACCCTCACGTTTTTGTGGGCATACTCGGGAACGAGGCAGCAGGATTCAAACCCCGGACTCAACACGCTCAAGGGCCGCATGCGGTAACGCCTTTGCTGGGGCAGGTCTACCCGGTACATGACATGGGTGAAGCCCCAATGGCGAAGCTGGCCGAGCATTTCCTCGAAGGACTCCGCTTTACCCACCAGCCAGCGGCGAAAATGACGAGCCACTCGATTGTCTCCCTGGGAGGTGACCCACACTTCCCCTTGGCAGTAGAGGAAATCGCGTAGGTCGGCCTGCCAGACCTTGTAGGCCAGCCCGTAGCGCTGGTGGAGGAACTGGCAGGGTTCGTAGGTGGGGAGGCTTTGCAGGAAATCTTTAGGTTGCTGATGGCCGAGCAAAACCGCGAGCGGGAAAAGACTGCCATTCACCGTGCGAGCCGGCCAGAAACGGGGCGACATGACGGCAGCGAAAAAGCCAAACACCGCTACCAACGCCACCGTCGGGGTGACCGCGGGCATCTTTGGAGGTGCCTGCTTCACCATCCCCACCGCGCCCACCAGCGCCACCGCCGCCGGCAGGAGGTAGCGGGAGTTCATCTCGGTTAGGGCCCAAAAGAGCAGCCAGGTGCCACCACACCAAAGAAAGAGAACTGCGGGCCCACGCCGCCACAGGCCAGCTCCAAGGAGGAGCAGGATGAGCAGTGCCGGATTAAAGGCTCCTAGCTCGGCAAAACGCTGAGGCGAAAAGAAAAGAGACCAGGGCAAAGCCAACCAGCCCGCCAACGTGGGTTCGGGGCCAAAACTCCCCGTTCTTGGAGAAAGGGGTGCTAAAGGGCTTTGCCAAAGCTGGTTGAAGAAGGGATACGTGGGGTTTCCCGTAAGCCACAAGGAGCGCAAAGCCCACGGGCCCAGCGACAGCGCCAAACCCAAGGTCGCGGATAGCAGCAGGGCAGCGCCCTGTTTCCAGCCTTCCCCCCTGGCTTGCCGCCAAACGCTACCAAGCACAGCTAGGCCCAGGGCAATTACCAGGCTTAGCCCGTTCATCTTGGTGGCGGCTGCTGCGCCCGCCAAAAAGAGGGCCACCCCCGCATCCTGGGCCGTGACTGCAGGCCAAGGGCGAGCCAGGGCCAAGACCGCAGCAAAAGTCAGGAAGGCCTGGTGCATGTCCACGAACCCAGCGAAAGTCTGCCACCAGGCTTGGGTGGAGGCAAAAACCGCCAGCCAGGCGGCAAGGGGAAGCAATTTCCCCTGGCTCTTTTTTACGGTCCAAAGCAAGAGCAAGCCCGTCAACCACCACGCCCACAGCCGGGCCGCCGCAGTGCCAACCCAAGGCACCAGCCAAAGATAAAACAGCTCGCCGCTCACCCACCCTAGGCCCACCGCGCCCAGGGGGTGAGCGTCGGAAAAGTAACCCCTCGTTAAGATGCGAACAGGCAAGGCCACCCGACCGCCAATGGCATCCTGGCCTGTTTCTGGACCCAAGGCGGCGAACAGCAAAAGCCCCCAAAAAAAGCAGGCTAAGCCGGCCAGGGTCCAGGCGGCCTTGGTTAAACCTTCCAGCCGCCATTCGAAAAGGAGCCTTTTGACCCTGGGCAGCCAAAAACGCCCTCGGACCAAAGTCAAGGCTACCACGCATCCCTGGAGCAGCCCGGCACGGGCCCAGGCCACCTGGGCCAGAGCCAAGCCCAACAGGGACAGGCAGGCGGAGCCCAGGGCCACGTCGAGCACCAGCTGGTCCGCCTCAAGCCACCCGTGATGCTTTTCGGCCCGGCTAAAGCCCGAACGGAGCCAGCTTCCAAGCCCAAGGCACGCAAGCGCTAGCAAGAGCAAACCAAAAAAGCCGCGCCAGAAGGCTAGGCTCTGCAAGGCCAAGCCAGCGTGAATGGCCAAGGGCGCGGCCAGCATCCACCACCGCAACCCGCGCACCCAGCCTGCCAGCCAAAGGGGAACAACGCCCAGGAAGAGAAGACAAACCTTTACCACATCCGGCAGCTCGAGAAAGGCCTGGCTGCGCCCCAGCCAACCGGAACCCGCTGCTAGCACCAACGTGAGGGCCAGCTGCGGCTTGCTACCCCGGACCAAGAGGGCTGCCAGGCCAATAGCCACCCACAAAAGACCCCACGGAAGCAAACGGGGCAGGAGCGCAAGCCCGCCAGCCGCGGCCTCGTCGCGGACGAAAGATCCGACCGCCCGCAGGAAAAGGTAGCCGGTATTGGCGGCAACCGCATAGGCTGCCAGGGTTGTCGCCGAGCGCAAAAGGAGGCCAAGCGGTAGCCTCATGGCCTGGCCCCTACGCTGGACACGGGGACAAGCGAGGCCGATGGCACCAAGCCCTCTTGCAGCAAGCCCTGTCCGTGCCGCCGTTCCGCCGCGGCGGGGAGCCCTGCCTGCGCGAAGAAGGAAGAAACCCAAGGCAAGGAGCCGCTGGTGCGCCGAAAGGTGGGATTTTCCCTTGCCTCCCGCTTACGGCGGCCCGCGTGTTCGAAAGAAACAAAAGGCCGCATGGTGCCTGATTATAGGACCTCAGCGGGCACCCATTGTGAGCTTCCCTTCTCGCACCCTTACCGGGCCTCAGCGGCAAGAGCGGGACGCCATGCCCAAGCGGGTGTTTCCTCGGAGAGGTGGCGGTTAAAAGAAATGCCCGAAGGGCAGCGGAAACCGCCCCAGCTTTTCAGCGCGATCAGGCCGCAGCCGTGGGCAAACCCCTCTTGCGCGCTAAAATGGGAACGGAAAAGCGGGTTTGGTTGACGATGCCAAAGGGCGGGTAGTCCTCCCGCCGCACCTGCACGTGGTCAAAGCCCGCCTCCTCAAGCAACTGCAGAAGGTGGTTTAAGCAAAACAAACGGAACTCCAGGGTGGTGCCATCGCCACCGTGAAAAACCAGGTTTTCAAACCGCTGCCAGCGGCCGTCACGGGTTTGGTTGATGAGCGCTCGCTTCCCACCCTCCTCGATCAGTCGCCAGCGGAAAAGCTCGGGGAAGTGCTCCTGGGTAGCCGCCGCTTCGGTAAACGGCACCGTGAGCACCAGGAGCCCTCCGGGTTTTAACAGCTTGGCCGCGCCCAAAAAGGCCCGCTCAACCGGCGGTTCCACATGCTCGAAGACATCCGAGCTGATGAGAAAATCGTGCTGGCCCCAAAGGTGAGGCCAAGGTTCAACGATGTCCAATTTGGGCTCTTTGTGGAAGAAGGTATTGCAGTAGCTAAATTTTGCCTCCAACCAGCGGGCGTAACCCTCGAAGTCCGAAAGGCCCAAGCCCTTAAGGTGGCGCTGGGGGTGAAGGTCGGCCAGGCAAAGGGGCTTGCCGAAAAGACCCTCCAGCAACGCGTGGACCACTGCCCGCAGCCGCACCCAGCAGCTGCACTGTTGGCATCGGGCGCTTTCCCGGGAGAAAGCATCTTGCGGCAGGGTATTTTGGCTTCCGCAGACGTTGCAACGAAAAACCAACTCTTCAGCACTCAAAGGACCTCCCGCCTGGCGGGGAAACAGGCCACTTCACCAAGAGGACTCGCCACGGGATACGGCCGAAAACCCTCGCCACCAGCATCAGGATGCTTAGTTTACCATTTCCCCCCTCCTTGCCCTCAGTGGCGCCCCATCGTGAGGGAGGTTTTAACCTGGAAGAGCAGCTTCCGCCGCCAGCCTGCCAGACGTGAAAAAAAACACAGCAGCGCTCCTTCCCTTTGCTCTAACCCCTTGCTTGAACCCGTCCAGCCAGGGGTGTCCCCCCTGCACCACCAAACCGCTCCCTCAACAGGAGCTTCGTATCCTGCTCGGGTGCGACAAAACCCCGGTGCGCCCCTACCTCGGCCCTTCCCGTCAGGAGTGAGTGAGCCCCCGAGCCATCCGCACAGGTTCTGAAAGCGTTGCCGGGCTGAATGAAACTCCGGGGAGCTTGGCGGGGCCAGCGCGAGGCCAAGCACTACCCACAAGTGTTTCCGTTTGGGTAAGTGGGCTGGAAGGCTAGGTCTTATTGGTTTCCACTCCCAACCCTAGCTTGAACAGAATAACTAATACCCAAGTTGACGAATGTAAGGGCCCAAAACCTCCTCCGCCAGGGCGTGGTCCTCGTCACTGAACACCTGGCGAAAACGGCCCACGGAAGAGGAAAAGTCCCGTTCTGGGTCCGCGTACCCCATAGACGTATGGGCATCGCGCCGAGCCCTAAGGGAAAGAAACTGCTCCACCTCCGGTGTGGGTTCTAAGCCTAGCCAGTGGAACACTTGACCTGCGGCGTGGGCATAGTCCCGTACCAGCTCCTCGTATCGAAGGTGGAAAACGGGCAGCTCTGGGTGCCGGTCAAAAAAACCACGGTAGCGGCGGTAAAACCCCTCAGCGGCGCGTATGCCCTCCGCAGAAGACCAATTATTCATTCTTGCGATAGAAACAGCGACGTCTCGGGGATCTCGCCGCAGAAAGACGTAACGGGCTTGAGGGAACAGCTCGTAGATAAAATCCAAACAGTTGGCGTAATGGGGATGCTTGTCGCCCCAAAAGGCGAGTTGCGTTTTGCCTTCCTCTTTAGCAATGCGCTCATAAAACTTGCGAACCAGCGGCAAGGATTGCTCCTTGATGAGCTCAGCCCATAGGTGATTGTAGGTCTTCCCGTACCAAAGCCCCGCTCGCACCCCAAGCCGAGACTTCTCGACCACCCCCGCGAGAAGCAGGAATACGGCCGTCTCGTTCGTCATCAGCACGCGAGGGTGACTGTTAAGGATCTTTGCCAAAATGGTTGTGCCGGAGCGGGCAGCTCCCAAGACAAATAGCGGCTGAGCGTGCTCCAAACGTTTCTCCATCGCTTCCAGTGTAGCACAGCCGGTTCGAGGCAGAACCAGAGTAAGGGCGAGGGGGGCGCGCGGCTTTTGGCCACGAGCAGCTGGAAGAGCCTCCCTCAGCGGGCGTTTGTGTCCTGGTGTAGGATTAGCAGCGTGCTGGCGCAGGATCCCGCACCGGGGTCGCTTACTGGGCGAGCTGGGCTGGTTTCATATCCCCGCCGAAAACCCCTTGGCCAGCGCCTCGCCTTTTGGCCTCGGCCGATGCGGGCTCTGGCGCGCTGGCTTTCCCTTCGCCTGCCCGCCCACACCCGAGCTCGGCTTTGGCGCTTTTTTGCCGCCAGCTCCAGCCTGGCGCCGCCGGCCTCGCCGCCGGCTCCGACATCTTTTCCCTCTCTCCGTTGGCGGCGTATTCCACTCTTATTGGCCGGCACCACCCACGATCCTGAGCTGGAGGGGCTTACGTTCTTCGAACCGCTGGCAGCTACGGGCTGGCCGAGTTTCCTTACGGCCCCTGCGGACACCCGTGGCGAGCGCATAAGGGTTTTCCCTTTATGCGCCCGCAACGGTTTTGCCGAAGCAGCTGCCAGACAGTTGCCACAGCGTTGGGCCGCGCCGCTGGGTTTGATCCTGCCGGTAGACCGCCAAGCCCGCAACTTTGCCGCCGATCTCGCCAAAGCAACCGGCTATCCTCTCGGTCCAACGCTACCCGAGCTGCTGGCACGCGCCGGCTCAGACAAGGCGCTGCCAGCCTCGCCTCTGGAGCACCAGCTTACCAGGCTCTTCCCGCTGGTTTCCATCCTCCTGGTCACTTACAACCAGCAGGAGCTCACCGATTGGTGCCTTCGCTCGCTCTACGAATTTACCGACTACCCCAACTTCGAAGTGGTGGTGGTGGACAACGCCTCACGCGACGGCACGGTGGAGGTGCTCCGTCGCTGGCAGGAGAACGTGCCCAATTTTCGGGTGCACTGCAACACCCGTAACGTGGGCTTTCCCCAGGCCTGCAACCAGGCGGCATCCATGGCTGCCGGCGAGCTCTTGTGCCTTTTAAACAACGACACGGTGCTCGCCCCAGGTTGGCTATCAGCCTTGGTCGACGAGCTGATGAACGATTCTCGTGTGGGCCTAGTAGGCCCGGTAAGTAACGGCGTGAGCAACGAGGCACGAGTAAGTGTTCCTTTTTTCTCCCTCGAAGCGCTGCCCCTTTGGTCCCTCGATCGTTGCCGCCGCTTCTTCCGCCGCTCCCGGCCAATGACCATGCTCGCCTTTTTCTGCGTGCTTACCTGGCGCCGGGTGTGGGAGCAGGTGGGAGGCCTTGACCCTGCCTTCGGTTTGGGGCTTTTCGAGGATGATGACTTTTCCTTTCGTGTTCGCCAGGCTGGCTATCAGCTTCGTTGCCGCCTGGATGCCTATGTGCATCATTTTCTAAGCTCCAGCTTTTCTCTTTTGAGTGACACCAGCTATTTGCGAGTATATGAGCATAACCGCAAGCTTTTCCTACAAAAAAAACGAAGACTTCGGAGCTTAAAATGACCAAAGAAGTTTACGATTCTCGAGAAGCCGCAAGTACTTTTTCAAGCTCAATCAAAGAACTTGCGCGATTCAAAGATTTGTTGCACATGTTGGTGCAGCTTTCCGTCACCGTGCGTTACCGCCGATCTTTCTTTGGCGTGGCATGGACGATGGCCAATCCTCTTTTGCACATGGGTGTTTTGACCTTGGCCTTTTCCACCATTTTTTCTACCCACATACCGCGCTACCCGCTGTACGTCTTTACGGGTTTGATGGTGATGGACTTTTTTGGCCAAACAACCACGTTTGCTGTCAACCAGCTCATTTGGGGCTCGCCCCTGCTGAGCCGGGTGTGGCTGCCACCAGCCGTGTTTCCCCTTTCAGCCGTGGGGGCCGGGGTGGTGAACTTTCTGCTGACCCTGCTACCGCTTGTGGCCGTCATGCTTGTCCTCGGCCATCCTTTTTCCTGGCAGGCCTTGTTTTTCCCGGTTCCCATGCTCTTTTTGGCTATGTTTTCTCTCGGGGTAGGACTCTTCTTGGCCAGCTTTGCGCTGCATTTCCACGACGTCATCAACATGTGGAATGTCGTGCTGCGTGCCTGGTATTTTCTCACACCGATCATGTACCCCGAAGGCATCTTTCCGCAAAGCTTTCGTGTGCTTCTAGATGCTAACCCCTTACATCATATCTTGCGCTGCTTTCGTCAGCCCTTGCTGCAAGGCCAGCTCCCCGCGGGCAACACGCTTCTTTTGGCCCTGGGCATGAGCGTGGCCACGTTGCTTTTTGGCTGGTGGGTTTTTGCCCGCCATCGGTTCGAGTTTGCCCTAATTGGTTAGTCATGTCCAGCCCCGCAATTACCCTCGCGGATGTGTGGCTCCGCTACCGCGTGCCCGAGGACAAGGTACGTTCCCTCAAACAATACCTCCTCGGCCGCCTGAAGGCCAAGCCGACCATGCGGGAAGGGTGGGCCCTGCGTGGGGTTTCGTTGGAGGTGCCTGCCGGACAGGTTTTGGGGGTTTTGGGGCGCAACGGCGCGGGAAAGACCACGCTGCTCAAGGTTATCTCACGGGTGCTGCGGCCTACCCGGGGATGGGTGAGGGTGGAGGGAATGGTAGCACCCCTCCTAGGCCTGGGCGCCGGCTTCCACGATGACCTCACAGGCCGGGAAAACATTTATCTTGCCTCCGCCATTCTCGGTTTTTCCCGCAAAGAGGTGGCTCAGCGTCTGGAACGCCTCGTTGCTTTTGCCGAGCTGGAGGAGGCTATTGACCGTCCCTTGCGCACCTATTCCACTGGCATGCGTGCACGCTTAGGCTTTGCCATAGCCACCGATTTGCGGCCCGACATTCTCATCCTCGACGAGGTGCTGGCGGTGGGGGACGTGGCATTCCAAGAAAAATGCCACCAACGAATTAGGGAATTTTGCAAGGCAGGGACGACCGTGCTGCTGGTTTCGCACCAAGTGGCCACGGTTAAGGCGCTTTGTCAACGGGCGGTGTTGCTGGAGCGAGGTTTTTTGCTTGCCGATGGCGCACCGGAAAAGGTGATCACCACGTACCACCTCCTGCTCGCCGGTCAGCTGCCGCTGCCTGCCGAGCTGGCCCAGCCACGGCCTTAAGGCAACAGGCGCCAGCGGTCCGTCACCAACACCGTACGCGCGTCGTTGGAAGCCCGGTCCACCACCGAAGCCAACACCCCCACCTGACCATCGGTCTCAAAAAAGAGGTCAAAAAACTCAGCCCCCACGCAGCCTTCCCCTTCCGGCTCCACCGGCTTGATGGCCAGCTGCACCACCTTGCCCGCGGGAACCTTTACCTCCCAGGGCAAGGCAACTTCCTCCACCGGCACGCGCAGCCGCAGCGTTTCCCCCTCGGGCGGCAACAACCGCACGGTCACCGGAACCTCACCAGGGTTGGCGAAATAAAGGTACACGTCGAAAATTGGCTGATCGGGGCAAGGCTTGGGTGACCACGCGAGGGAGGCAATCATGTAGCGCCCCTCGCGGTTTGGCAGCTCCGAAAGCTCTATCCCCGGGATTTCCTGACTGAAGCCCTGCAGGGGTTTTTCCCCCACCGACCCCTGAAAGCTCTTGGTGTTGGTCATGCGGCTTTGCACCAACAGGCCGGGCGGGTGCGCAAGGACCAAGCCACCCACGAAGCTTTCCGGGCAGCCCAGGTACCTCCCCAGCTCCCAAGCCAGAAGCACCCGCGTACGGTGGGGTGGGATGCTGATCGGGGTCTGGGGCGGAAGGCACGGGTGCGGCCCTTCCGCCACCTGCAGGGGTAGCACCTTGAGCACGGTCACTTCCATGACCGAGCCGGTCACGTTCGTGAGGTAGAGCTCACTGCTCCAGCGGTTGCCCGAGGCGCCGGGAGCGCCCCAGGCCACCACCGGCACCAGCGTTTCTTCCCCTCCCGCCTGGCCGGCCAGCGCAAAAAACAGCAACACAACCGTCATTCGTCGCATGGCTGCCCTCCCCCTTTCTGGAGGCACTTCTTAAGTTAAACCCCCAATCAGCACTTGGCAACTCGCCGCCTGGGGTATAATTTCGGCCGTATGCATGGACCCAAACAGGGGTTGTCCCGGTTCGTGTGTTGCCATGCCAAAGCCGATGCCTGCGCCAGGGGGGGGCGTTAGTTGGCGCTCCTGTGGGTCTTGGCAGTACTGCCCCTCCCCTGGGTAGTGGATGCCCTTTTTCGCTGGTTCTGGCTGATGCGCCAGAGCCGCGGCCATGGCCGCATCAAGGCTGAGACCGGCGAGCCCATCCGGCGAGTTGCCGTGCTGGTGCCCGCCCGGCAGGAGGGGGAGCGGGTGGGGCCCACTCTTCGCTCTGTGCTCGCGGCGGCGGATGGCACGGAGGTTGACCTTTGGGTGGTGTTGGACGGTGCTGACCCCGAGGCTCAGCGGGTCGCCCAAGCCTTGGGGGCACGGGTGCTGACCAAGGAGCCGCCCGGCCCGGGCAAGGGTGCGGTCCTGCGCTTTGCCGCAGTAAAACTGGCAGACCGGCTTCGCCAGAGCGATGCGGTCATGGTGCTGGACGTGGGCTCCTTTCTCGCTCCGGGGTTTTTTCGCCACCTGGCGTGGCCACCAGGTGTGGTGGCGCTCCAAGCCCGCCTGCAGGGTGCTGGCTACGGTCCGGGCGAGGCGGCGTGCCTTTCCGAGCGCCTAGCGCAAGAGGGTTGGGACGTGGGTAAACAGGCAAGTGGCTGGTCCGTGCGCCTGCGGGGAACGGGAACCCTGTTCAAGCCCCAGGTCTTTCTCGCGCTGGCAGCTCAGCTGCGCACGCAAATTGAAGACACGGAGGCCTCCCTGCTCCTGCAAGCCCAGGGGGCTCGCGCCGCCCTGCTGCCAACGGCAGTGGTGGTGGACCAAAAGCCGCAAACACTTCAGCAAGCTAGCCGCCAACGGGCTCGCTGGCTGGCGGGACAATTGCAGCTCCTCTGGTGCCACCGCGGCACACTTCTTCGTTTGATCTTGCGCCGACCCTTGGAGGGACTGGCCTGGGGTACGGCGCTGCTTTCGCGCCCCTTGAGTTTGTCGTCTCCAGCGCGGTTCTTGGCGGGTGCGGCTCTCGCCGCCCTCGCCTGGCGCCGAAACGCGCCCCTGTTTGCCCTTTGGGGCGCGGTGGTGGCTGGCTCGGCCGCCGGCGAAGCAGCCTGGTTTCTCGTGCGCTACCCGCAAGCCCTCGGTTCAACCCTACAGCTGGCCTGTGCCTGGTTACGGGCGGTGCTTCTCCTGCCACGGGCCTTCAGCCGGTGGCTGCGGGGAAGGGGTGGGAAGCCGTGAACGCTGTTTTGGTGGTGGTGGGTACGCGCCCGGAGGCCATCAAGATGGCCCCGGTGTATCGCGCCCTTGGCCAGCAAGGTTTTTTCCGGCCGGTGCTGGTTAGCACCTCCCAGCACCGCGAGCTGCTGCAACAGGCCCTGGCACCCTTTTCCCTGGAGCCGGAGGTGGACTTGGGGGTCATGACCGAGGGCCAGACACCGGCCCAGGTGGCCAGCCGCGTCCTCGCACTCTTCCCCGAAGTTTGCCGACGGTACAACCCAGCTTGGACACTGGTGCAGGGGGACACCACCACGGCTTTCGCTGCCGCCGTAGCCAGCTTCTACGATGGGGTACCGGTTGCCCATGTGGAAGCGGGTCTGCGCAGCTTCCGCATGGATGCCCCGTTTCCCGAGGAGTTTAACCGCAAGGGGGTAGCCGTGGCCTGCACCTTGCACTTTGCCCCCACCCCGAGGGCCAGGGCCAACCTGCTAGCGGAGGGGATACCCGAGGACCGCATCCTGGTCGTGGGCAATCCCATCGTGGACGCGGTCCAATGGATCCTGAAAGACGTACCTCCGGCGCCGCCGGACGGAAGCCGCCGCGTGCTGGTCACGCTCCATCGGCGGGAAAGCTTTGGCGCCCCCTTACGCGGCATCCTCGGCGCCTTGCGCCAGGTGGCCCAAGCGCATTTTCCACGGGTGCACATTACGTACCCCGTGCACCCCAATCCGGAGGTTCGGCGGGCAGCGACCGAGGTTTTGGCCGGGGTGCCGGGGGTGGAGCTGGTGCCTCCTATGGACTACCCGGCCTTTCTCCAGGCCTTCCGGTCCGCCCGGGTGGTGCTTTCCGACTCGGGCGGGGTACAGGAGGAGGCGCCGGCGGTGGGCGTGCCGGTGCTGGTGGCTCGCCAGGTCACCGAGCGGCCCGAGGCGGTGGAGTCGGGTTGGGCTCAGCTGGTGGGAACCGATCCCGAAGCCATTCGCCAACACTTGGAGCGCCTGCTGTTTGACGACCAGGCCTGGGCGCAAGCCAGAGGTGGCCCTAACCCCTTTGGCGATGGGCAAGCTGGCGCGCGAATTGCCGATTCCTTGCGGCGATGGTGGGAGGAAAGGAGGCCTTGCGGATGCTAGCGCTGCTGCTCTCTTTTAGCTTGGCAAGCGACCCGTCGACCTTGAGGAAGGCCGAAGCAGCCATGGTGGCCGGCGACTACAGCCAGGCCCGCCAGCTGCTGCAACCATTGGCGCAAGCTGGTAACCCAGAAGCCCAGTACCTTCTGGGCCACCTGCTGGATTTGGGGTTGGGCGGGGATCCGGAACCCCGTCAGGCGCTCCAATGGTGGTTGGAGGCGGCCTCTCGCAACCATCCCATGGCTACCTACCGGGCCGGCCTGGCTTACCTCCAAGGGAGGGGGGTGGACCCAGACAGCCAGCAAGCGTTTCAATGGTTGGAACGTGCTGCCCTCTACGGCGTCCATGCGGCGGAAACCGCCATTGGCAAGGCCCTCATTGCCAATAGCAAGGGCCCAGGGCACGTGGCGGAAGGACTGTTGTGGTTGAGCTGTGCTGCCGAAGGGGGCGACCGCGAGGCGGCGGAGCTGGCCGGTATTTTTTACGCCAAGGGGAGCGATGAAACCCTTCCCGATGGCGTGAAGGCGGTGCGGTTCCTGCGATTGGCCGAAAAGCTGGGCAGCCCCTTGGCGACCCAGGTGCTTGCCGAGCTCAACCCGGCTAAGGATGTCACTGTGGCCACCGAAGACAACGTGCACTTGCTGTTCGAGGCGGCGCGCATGGGCTTCCCCGACGCTCAGTTCCGCCTCGCCGTTTTAGGCCTGGCTAACGTCCCCTGGGGCCCGCCTCGTGCGGAAGCCATCAAGCTTCTGGAAACGGCAGCGGCAAACGGTCATCCCGAGGCCTCCTACCGTTGGTTGCAATGGCGCCGGGTTCAAGGACCTCCCCCCTCTCCCTGGGAAGCGGAAGCCTTGCTGCGCCAGGCGGCGGAGGGCGGTTTTACCCCAGCAGCCGCCGAGCTGGGTAAGCTGCTGCTGGCTCGGCACTCGCCGGAAGCACTGCGATGGTTACGTACGGCCGTACAGGCGGGCCAGCTTTGGGCCGGCCTGGACCTGGCGGAGTATTTCTTCACCGGGGTGGGTGGCAGCGCCGATCCCCAGGAAGGCTTGCGCAGCATAGCGCTGCTGAAGCAGGCGCAGGACCCCCAACTGAGGAAGCGGGCAGCCGCACTGCTGCGCCGGTTCCGTCAGGATCCGGAGGCATGCGGGTTAGTCCAAATTTTGAACCCGGAGGAACCCTGTCCCACCGAGGAAAGGGAAACCGCTAAGACCGAGATGCCAGCTCCTTCAAAAACTCCAGCACCCGCTGTTCAAACTCCTCCCACCTCTCACCCGAACCCTCCCCGCCGTTGACCTTTCCCGCCCAGGCCATGCCCAGCGCGTCCACCTCCTGTCCGAGAGCACCTGCATGCAGCTGCAGTTGGCGAGCCCAAGAAAAACGCACCTGGGTTTGGGGTGAGCGCAGGAGCAAGAGCGCCTTAACCAACTTGGAGGTCTGATCTGGGTCCATCCAGCCTTGGTAAAGCTTGCCATCGCCAAAAGCGAGGGTGTACCAGCCTGCGTTTAAGCTAAAGGTGGTAAAGACCTTTGGCCTGGTTTCCAAAGCCAGCTCGCAGGTAAGGGTCTCAGGAGCAAGCTTACCCTCCAGCACCCAAGCGAGCGACTCCCACCCAGGAGGCGCCGTCACACCGGCAGGAACCCCCTCGCCCAGTCGTAAAAGCTCGTTTACTAGCCGGGCAAACTCCTTGGATTGCTCGCCGTCCCGCATTTGCATGACCGTCTTTTCTTCGGACCCGAGGCGCACCCGCACCAAGGCTCGCACCTCCGGCCCATGGGTTGGCCGCGGCCTTCCCCCAAACCTTTCCGGCAGCTGAGCGAAGTGGGCCTTGGCCAGCAGGCGGAAGGCCCTCTGGACCTGGCTTGAACCGAACCGCACTTGTTCCCGGCGGTCACGGACCCCCACACCATTGGTGAAGACCAGCAAGCTGCGGAAGCGATCACGGTAGAAGCCCTCCACCTCCACGACCCCAGGGGCGGACCACTCCCCGCGCCCAGCCTGTTGCAAAGCCTGAGCTAAATTTGCTTCCCCTTTAACCGTGCCAGCCACCAAGGTCAAAACCAACACGGACACGAGCATGGACGCAGCCTCCTTTCCCTGTGGTATGGTAGCAGCATGAAAGGATGCAGGCTCTTCCGGGGCTTACCCCAGGCGATTTTTCTTGCCGCCTCACCCCTGCTTGCTGACTCCCCCCCGTTGCCCCTCAGGCCTTTTGCACCCGTCTACGATCCTGGGCAACGCCTAAAGGTGGTGGTGCCACACCACCTGCTCGAAGGCGCGGAAGAATTCGAGCTCTTGTTGCAGGCTCCCGGTTTGAAGGTCAAGGTGGTGCGCCTCACCCCTTCGCTCCTACCTGCCAACCAGGTGGTCGTCGTCGAAATACCTCACTTGCCTGCTGTGCAGGCGCGTTTGCTTCTGCGTGCGGGCGCCGCAGGTCGGGAGTGGACCGCCGCTGCCTCGCTGCCCTTTTTTATCCCGCCTACTCCGGGAAAAAGCCTTCCCACTTTAGTCGAGAGGGAAGGCGAGTGGTGGCTCGCGGCCTCACCTTCGGGGAAAACCCCCTTTCCTTGGGTGGCTCCCGGTTGGCAGGCGGACCTTTCGCCCCTGGCACCCGCCTGTGTCAGCCCCAAAACGGACCAGACCCCGCTGCGTTTTGGCAGCCACCCCATAAGCCAAGGAGCTTCCGGCCGGAACCGGCTCCATTCAAGAGCGAAAGAGTACCTTGCCTTGAGGTTTTTCGCTCGGCCACAACGGGAATAGTTGCAGGCGCTTTTCGGCTCCGTAGCTTACGCTTTCAACAGAGGAAAACTTAAGCAAGGAGGAGTCTATGAGCCTGCGAAGACGGACCTTTGTCGCCATTTTTTGGTTTGCTGCGGGTTTTGCTAGCACCACCTGGGCAGCCAAAGTGGTGGTGCGTGATAGCCAGCAAAAACCCATTCCCTTTGCCCGCGTGGCCGTTCTGAATCAACCGGGCTGGATGGTCGCCGACGAGGAGGGGACCGTCAGGCTGCCGGAGGATCTGCAGCCGCCCTTTACCCTGGTGGTGACTGGGAGCGACGGGGTGTTGTTGGGAAGTTTTTATCTTACCGACCAGCTCTCCGATGGTCAGGTGCTCACCGTACAAAAGCGACAGGAGGAGCTGACGGTCACGGCTTCCCGTTCACCCGACCTGGTGGTGGCGCCTGCCACTGCCTTCGGCGTGGTGTCTACAGCCAACCTTTCGTTCCGCGCCCCCGCCCAGCTGACCGATGTTTTGGACGCGATCCCCAACGTGGGGCGCCTTGAAGAGGGGCACTCCGTCGTGCCGGCCCTCCGAGGCATGGCTCGGTTCCGCTCCCTTGTGCTGCTGGACGGATCGCGCGTGTTCACCGAGCGGCGCGCTGGGCCCTCCGCCACCTTTCTGGACCCCCTTTCCTTGGGCGAGGTGGAAGTGGTGCGGGGTGCCGCCGGGGTGGCCTACGGTTCCGACGCCTTCGGTGGCGTGATTGCCGCCCGCACGCCTCTGGCCTTGCCTGGGGAGCCCTGGGGCCTGCGCTATTACCTCCTCACTGGGACCGGCGTACCAGAAAAAACCGCTCACGTGGAGGCTGGAGGAACGCTAGGTAGGGGTGCCCTCACCCTGGCGTTGGGCGCCCGAGATTTTTCCCGCTACCGCTCGCCGATGGAAACAGTGTACAACTCCGAAGCCACGTTCCGCTCCGCCCGCGTGGGCTACCAAGTTCCCGTTGGAGAAGGCCTGTTGCGCCTGAGCTGGCGCTCCGACTGGGGGCGGGATGTTGGCAAGCCCGCGTTGGATTCGCGTGTGACGCGTTCTTACTACCCGGAGGAAAATAGCCACCGGCTGGTAGTGGGGTACGAGGCCCCGATGGCGGGCCCCTGGATCCGGTACGCATGGTCTTTGTCTTGGGTGGAGTACCAGCTTATTACCGTTCGCGACACTTTTGCTACCGACACCAAACCGCGAACGCTCACCCAGGCTGACGTTTTCTCCCACGACTACAACGCCCGTTTCGAAGCGGAGCGCCAGCTTTTTGGTGGCCGCGTGCTTTTTGGTGCCGATGCCTACGGCCGCTTCGGCCTCAAAGCCACCAACGACCAGTACACCTTCACCACGGGAGGCCCCGACCGCACTCGCGAGGTCTCCATTGCCAGCGCGCGCAAGGATGATTTTGGCCTCTTTGCCGCGTTGAACCGGAACTTTCAGACTTGGGATTTGGCCCTGGGTGTGCGCGCCGACCACACGCAAGCAAAAAATACCGGTGGTTACTTCGGCAACCGCAACTTTGACTTTACCCGCGGCTCCGGTTTCGCGGCCCTCACCTTTCGGCCCGTGGGGGGCTGGGAGGTTTCGCTCCAGTACGCTCGCGGTTTCCGTGATGCGGTGCTTTCCGATCGCTTTTACCGCGGTATTTCGGGTCGCGGGTTCATCACCGGAAATCCGGACTTAAAGCCCGAAACCTCGAAGCAGTGGGACTTGGCCTTGCGTTACAGCGCACCTTCCTGGCGGGTAGCCATTTACGGCTATCGCTACCGAATCTTTGACTTTATCGAGCGCTACCGCCAAGGTTCCAACTACTTTTTCCGCAACCGTGCAGAGGCTGAACTGCGCGGGTTAGAGGGGGAGCTAACCTGGGTGGTATTTTCCAGCACCACCCTCTCCTTAGGCTTGCAATACCCTGAGGGCAAGGTGGCGACCGACCGAACCTATCTGGACGATATTCCCGCTCGCGGTGGCTTCCTCTTGCTTCGGCAGCAGCGAGGTGCCTTTTCCTGGGAAACGCGTTTCGCTGCCTATGCCCGTGACACCCGGCCGGGGCCTGCAGAGGCCACCGTCCCGGGCTACGCGGTTTGGGACCTGGGTGCCAGCTGGCAGCTTTCCCGCCAGCTGGAGGTGGGCCTTTACGGTCGCAACGTGCTGGATCGAGCCTACCCGGGAAGTGCTGACGCCAGTGCCGTTTTGGCCCCGGGGCGCAGCGTGCAGCTCAGCCTCAGGGGCTACTTGGGCTTATAAGCCGGCAAGGTGGGGGCGGGGTCCTACCCCGCCCCATGTCCTTCCCAGCGGCCTCACCACCAGTGCTCCCACACCTCGCTACCCGAGGGCGGTATGGAAGCTCGCTCCTGCAGGCCCCTCACCGTGGGTCGCAAGTGGTCCTGCTCTACCCGCACCAGCTGCAACCGCTGACCCAGGTGCTCCACGCGCGCAAGAAAGGTGGGGCTCCAGCCAAACTCCTCCAACACCTCCTGACGCGGTACCGGCCGGTGGTGATGAGCGAGATGCGTGACCAATAGCCGCACGGCCACCCTTTGGCGCTGAAGCTCACGGCGCCGGTAAGCAACCAGCAACCCTTCCAAGGGAGAAAAGAGCCAGGCCAAAAGCAGCAGCCCTGCAGCCACGGTGGCGATCATGGCGGCAATGGCCGCATCCCAGAGAATGGCCAACAGGTAACCCACCACGCTCGCCACCATCCCCAGCGCCACTGCCACCACCAACATGAGGCTCAAGCGATGGGTTAAAAGGTAGGCCGCCGCTGGCGGGATGCTCAGCAAGGCCACAATCAGAATCGCCCCCACCGACTGGAACGACACCACCGCCGTGAAGGAAACCAAGCCCATGAGGGAGTAGTGCACCAGCCCGGGCATAAAACCCAGAGCGGCAGCCAGTTCAGGGTCAAAGGTAGTGACCTTCAGTTCCTTGTAAAACAACAGCACAAACGCCAGGTTGCCCAGGACCAGACCACCGGACAGCCACAGCGACTCCGGACCCAAAGGACGCCCAAAAACCTCCAAGGTGTTGAATGGCGCATAAGCAATTTCGCCGTATAGCACCGCGTCCAGATCCAGGTGGACGTTGCGAAAGTAGAGGGAAACGGCCAACACACCCAGGCTGAACAGCGCAGGAAAAATCAAGCCAATAGCCGCATCGTTTTTCACCCGTCCGGTAGCGGTAAGCCAATGCACCAGTGTGACCGTTAACAGCCCGGCAAGGGCAGCACCGGCCAAGGCCACCAACGTGGCACGCTCCCCACCCGAAAGCCAAAAGGCCAGCACGATGCCGGGAAAAACCGTGTGGGAAATGGCGTCGCTCAAGAGCACCATGCGCCGCAGGAGCAAAAAACAGCCCAGCAGGGCGGCAGCGGCCGACACCATACAGGCCGTGGCGACAATGACCAGGTCAACGGTCACCTCGCCACCTCCCTGACGGTAACCTCTTCCGCCGAAGGCAAAGCCCGCATGGCCGCTTCCAGCTCATGGGCCCGGGCGTGGCCCTGGTCCGTGAGCAGCCACTCCGTCCCCCTGCCCCGCACCCAGCCACGGCCCTTCAGCTCCTGCAGCTCAGCCGCGGCGCGCGCCCGCGATACGCCTCGGCGGGCCGCAAGGTTCTCCGGCGTGAGGATTCCGTGGTTGTACAAAACGTGAGCATCTAGAAGGAGGCGCTCCAGGCGGATGCGCCGGCGATGGGCGCGCCGGCGAAAATAAGCCCACAGCAAGCCCCTGCCCGGTGCGAAGAAGAGAGAAAGGAAGGTGAGGCTACAGGCCGCCAGCACCACCAGCGGACCCGTGGGCAGGTGCGGCCGGGCGGCCGAGGTCAATGCACCCAGCGCCCCAGAAACCAGGCCAAAGGCACCCGCCAGCACCACCATGGAGGAGAAATTTTCCGTCCATTGGCGTGCGGCCGTGGCCGGGGCAATGAGCATGGCAGCCATGAGAACCACACCCACGCTCTGCAAGCCCACCATCACCGCCACCACGATCAGAGAGGTCAAAAGGCTTGCCAACGCGTGCACGGGCAAACCCAAGCTGGCTGCGTAATCGGGGTCAAAGGTGACCAGCTTGAGCTCCTTGTAGGTGAGGGCCAAAAGGGCCAGGGCCAGACCCGCCAGCGCCCCCATAAGGGCCACGTCGCGCGCCACAATAGTGGCGGCCTGTCCAAAGACAAACTTGTCCAGACCGGCCTGGTTGCTGTCGTTGCGGTGTTGGATGAAGGTCAACAACCCTACCCCTAGGCCGAAAAAACCGCTCAGAACCACGGCCAAAGCGCTGTCTTCCCCCAGGCGGCTGGTGCGCAGGAGGGCCAGCAGCAAGAAGGCAGCTACCCATGCCGCCAGCCCGGCACCCAAAAGCAAAACCAGCGGGTCCTTGGTGCCGGTGAGCAAAAAGGCCAAGCAAAGGCCAGGCAAGCAGGCATGGGCCAGCACATCGCCCACGAGGCTTTGGCGCCGAAGCACGGCAAAGCAGCCAAGCACGCCCGCCACCAAGCCCAAAAGCGCTGAACCCAAGGCTACCTGGCGCAGGGTGTAGTCGGTAAACAGGACAAGCAACCACTTCATAACCTTAGCCCCCCACGCGCATGCGCTCCCCGTAGGCAGCTTTCAGGTTTTCTGCGGTAAAAACTTCCTCTAGAGGGCCGCTGGCAACAACCTGCACGTTCAGGAGAGTAAGGTGATCGAAGTAGTCGCGCACCGTTTCCAAGTCATGGTGGACCACCACTACCGTCTTGCCCCGGCTTTTCAGCTCGTGCATCACCTTCAAAATGGCCTCCTCGGTGACCGCATCCACCCCAGCAAAAGGCTCGTCCATGAAGTAAAGATCGCAGTCCTGCGCCAGCGCCCGCGCCAGAAAAACTCGCTGCTGCTGCCCACCGGAAAGCTGCCCGATTTGTCGATGGGCCAGGTGAGCCATGCCCACCTGCTCTAAAGCCCGAAGGGCGTCCTCCCGCTCCGCCTTGCCGGGCCGCCGGAACCAGCCCAACCGGCCGTAAAGGCCCATCATGACCACGTCCAGTACGTAGGTGGGGAAATCCCAATCCACGGTGGAACGTTGGGGCACGTAGCCCACCCGCCGTCGCGCCTTTTTCAGCTCCTGGCCGAAAAACCTCACCGTGCCGGAAGCTATGGGCACCAGGCCCAAGGCTGCCTTGAGGAGGGTGGTCTTCCCTGCTCCGTTGGGACCCACAATGGCGCAGAGTTTGCCTGCCGGGATGGTGACATCCACATCCCAAAGGACCGGTTTCTCCCGGTACGCTACGGTTAAATCGCGCACGTCCAGCGGCGCAGGCTTATCGGGCAGCGCGGCCAAAGGCAAAGGCGAAGCCGATGCCGTCATCGTAACCTCCCTTCCAGCAAGGCCGAAACTATCGTGCGTACGTTGTGCTGCACCATACCGACGTACGTGCCTTCCGGCGTTCCCATGCTGCCGGCCGCATCGGAAAAAAGCTCACCACCTACAGTTAGCTGTCCGCCGCGAGCCCGGACCGCCTCCACCACCGCTTCCACCGCCCGCCTGGGTACGCTCGATTCCACGAAAATGGCGGGGATGCCACGCTGAGCGAGGAAGTCCGCCAGCTGCCTCACATCGTGAGCGCCCGCCTCGGCCGCGGTGGAGACCCCTTGCAGGCCATGCACCTGCAGCCCGTACCGCCGGCCAAAATAGGCGAAGGCATCGTGAGCGGTCACCATCACCCGTCGGGCCGCGGGAATACGCTGGATCTCCTGGGCCACCCAGGCATCCAGCTCCCCCAGCCGGGCTTGGTACCGGCTGGCTTGGGCCGCGTAAAAATCTGCCCCCTGGGGGTCCACCAGCGACAACCCACGCTGCACCGCGTCCACCGTGTGGGCCCATAGGCTCACATCGAACCACACGTGAGGGTCATAGGCCACCTGACCGGCACCGCGCGCTTCCACCGTCAGCAGCTGCTCCCGCGGCAGCGTATCGGTCACAGCAAAGGCTTTGGGCATGCGTTGGACGAGCTCCACCATCTTGCCCTCCAGGTGGAGCCCGCAGTAAAAGACGATGTCCGCCTCCGCTAGCCGTCGCACATCGCCAGCCGAGGCCTTGTAAAGGTGGGGATCCACACCAGGTCCCATGAGGCCGGTGACCCGCACCCGCTCACCGCCCACCTGCTGGACCAGGTCGGTGACGAAGTTGGTGGTGGTTACTACCCTCACGGGTCGGCTGCCGTCCACCGGACGCAAGGCAAACTCGCTCACCTGGCAGCCCGTCAAAGCCACCAATCCCAGCAGAACAGGCCAAAAGCCGCACCTCATGGCGGCGCGTTTCCTACCCACACCGCTTGCGCCAGCGAGCCCGGCAGGAGGTACTGCTGCCCCCCCACCCGCACGCGCACGCCTTCGGGGGTTTGCTCCACCACCTGCAGGTGGGCGCCCGGCATGATTCCCAAGCGGCCAAAAAGGGTCAGGGTGTCTCGGTCCTGACTGCGTACACGGGCAGCCACGCCCTCTTCGCCAGCGGAAAGGGTGGTTAGCGCCCGAATCGCCCCCGCCTCGGGCAAACGCAACTCTGCCGTGGGAATTGGATCCCCGTGGGGGTCATGGGAAGGGTGCCCCAACCACTCGGCTATGCGGCGCTCCAGCTCCTCAGAAATGTGGTGCTCCAGCTTTTCCGCTTCCGCGTGCACCTCCTCCCATCCGTAACCCAAAGCCCGGTGTAAAAAGGTCTCCAAAAGCCGGTGGTGTCGAAAAAGCTCCAGCGCCAGCCGGTAGCCGTCCTCCGTCAGCTCGGCCGCTCGGTACCGCTGGTAGCGCACCAAGCCCATGGCTGCCAGGCGGGCAAGCATTCCGGACACCGAGGCTGGCCGCACTGCTAAACGCCGGGAAAGGGCTTTGGTGGTCGCCTTCTCCCCTGCCTCCTGCAAGTGCAAGATCTGCTTGAGGTAGTCGGCTTGCGCGGTGGACAGAGTGTTTTTAGCTAGTGCGAAAGTTTTCACGCTTCCAATATTAGCCGGGCCTAAAATTCCTGTCAAGAGCTTTGGCCGGTTCCTTCACCCCCGACAGCTACCGCCTAAGGTCCGGGCGCACGCAGTGTGCGAAGCAATCTCGTCTTTGCCCTACACCGGCCCTCCTCACCAAGCCGATATGGCTGCGCCTCCGCCGGCTGGCAATGGAAAAGGTCCCCGTCCTAGCCAGGAGCCCGCAAGCACCTCTCGTCATTCCGACAAGCCCAAAGGGGAAGAAAGCGATCCCGCTGCCCTCTCGTCCACGGCTTTGCTAGAATCTCCCCGTGGCTACAACGGTGGAGCAGGTGGTCACGGCCCTGGCTTCGGCTTATCCCATAATCGCCGTGGTCTCGCCGGAGGAGGACCGTATTGAGAGGCTCCTCCAGCGGATTGGGTCGGCAGCCAAGCCAAGCCCACTTCCCTGCATCAGCTGGAACTGCCTGGAGGGCTTTTCCCAGGGCCAGAGCATCAGCGATCCCCTTCAGGCGCTGGCTTGGGTGGCGAAGGAGGCCCCGCAGGGTTTTTACCTCTTCAAGGATTTGTCCGCCATGCTGGACGGCAACCGCTTCCTTCTGCGCCGCCTGAGGGATACCGCCTCCGCCATACGCAACAGCGGTAAGTACCTGTTCCTTCTGGGGCCAGTCATTCAGATCCCCGACGAGCTCAAGCCCTACTCCTACGTGGTCAACTCCATTTTCCCCGACGAGGCCGAGGTGCAAGCCACGGTGCAAGGCGTGTTTGCCGCCCTGCGTCGGACCGTGGATGCCTCCACGGCCGGGCGGATCGTCACCGCCATGCGCGGCATGAGCCTCACCGAGGTGGAGCACGTGCTGCGGCGGCTGCTGGCAAAGCACCAGCAGCTGGGCGAAAGTTTCTTCCTGGAGCTCTTGGCGGAAAAAGAGCAGGTAATGCGCAAGGAGGGCATCCTGGAGTTCGTACCCCCGGATCGGGGCATTGAGGAGCTGGGAGGCCTGGACCAGCTCAAGCTGTGGGTCCAGCAGCGGGCCAAGCTCTTCACCCCGGAAGCCCGTGCCCAGGGCTTGCCCCGGCCAAAAGGCGTCCTCCTGATGGGCATGTCCGGCTGCGGCAAGTCCTTAGCCGTGAAGGTCATTGCCCACGAATGGCAACTGCCCCTTTTTCGCTTGGATATGAACCTGGTTTTCGCCGGCGTGCACGGCAGCCCCGAGTGGGTTTTCCACCGCGCGCTGGAAGCGGTTGAAGCGGTGGCACCGGCGGTGCTATGGATTGACGAGATCGAAATGGGTGTGGCCGGCTACCATGAAGGGGAAACCGGTTCACTCACCCGCATCTTTTCCACCTTCCTCACCTGGATGCAGGAGCACCGAGCTGACGTGTTTGTGGCCGCCACCGCCAACCGCATTAACCTGTTGCCGGCGGAAATCATCCGCAAGGGGCGCTTTGACCAGGTGTTCTTCGTTGAGTTGCCCAACGAGGAGGAACGCAAGGAAATTCTTTCCATCCACATGCGCCGGCAAGGCCTGAACCCGCAAAAGTACGACCTCATGCTCCTGGCTTCGGCAACCCGCGGCTGGAACGGCGCGGAAATTGAGCAAGCGGTCATCTCCGCGCGCGTGGCGTGCTTCGCCGAGGGGCGAGAGGTGAGCGAGCAGGACCTGCTGAAAGCCATGGGGCAAATCGTGCCCCTTTCCACCACCATGGCGGAACAGATCAAGGCCATCCGCTCCTGGGCGCGCACTCGCGCCCTGCCCGCCACCACTCCAGGCAAGCCCGAGCTTTGAGTCCGTACCACGGAACACCGGGAACAGCGGGTCTCCCGGCCGGTGGTCCGGATTCCCACGTTGACCGAGAGCTCGTCACCTTTGGTGCTGGGACTGGGTGCGGGCGTTTCGGCGGAGCTGCTGTTGGCCGCGACCGACGAGTCGCTGGCGTGGTGCCACGCACGCAGCCGCCTGCTCCTTTCGCGGGCGGCGGTCCTCGTCCCACCCGACGCGACGTCCATGGTAAGGGAGACAAGGGAGACAAGGTGTAGGAGCTGCTCGCTCAAGCGGACCTGGTCAGGGTTAGACCTCCCGTTACGTTACCTGCGAGGGTTACTTGGCGGTCTCTTGGTGGCGGCCCACACCTTGCGCCCGGAGGTGCTCGCGCGATTGCGAGCTTTGCGCCGGTCCGGCCTCGAATACGTAAAGCTTTTGACCGGCGATCAGGAGCCGGCAACCAAACCTCTGGCCGAGTCCTGGGCTGGTTCCTACGTCAACGGCTTTCTGCCCAGGAACAGCTTCGCATCGTTAAGGACGATAAAGCGCCAGGGCACATGGCGGTGAGCGTGGGTGACGGCGCGAACGCCCCGGCGCTGGGCCAAGCGCAGGTGGCTGTGGCTATGGGCGCGGAAAGGGGCATCGCCTTGGAAGGGGCAGGCGTCCTGCTGCTGCGGCAAAACTGGACCCGCCTGCCGGAGCCTGTGCGCCCAAGCCCGCGCGCCATGGTCAGCTTCCGCACCAACCTCGTTTTTACCCTCGCCTACAAGCCCTTTGGCTTGCTCGTTGACGCCGCCGGCCTCCTGCCGCCTAGCTACGCAGCGGCCACAAAAACCCTCCCCGACGTCATCACCTTGGGAAACCCTGTCCGCCTGCTGCGCTCCCCCTCGCCACACGCTTTAACCCGCACCAGCACCATGACTGCGACACACCCAAAGCAATCTCTGGCGCCCGATGACCTCGTTGCCGGATCAATTGCGAGGCTCCAAAGGGGCTCCGGCGTCATGGCGAAGAGCCCGAAGCTCCCGCTTCGTCATTGCGAGGGCGCAAAGCGCCCGAAGGAATCCCTGCGCCCAGGCCCAAAAGGACGAAAGCCATCCCTGTGGCGAGCCTCCAGAAAGCGCCCCTGTCGTTCGGACGCTGGCAGCGCGCCACCATGCTTTCCCGTCCTTGACAGCAGTTGCCGCCCCCACCCTGCGAGACTGCCCCGCCTCGCCCGCAATGACACTGCGGCTCCGTCACTACGAGGAGCCCGCAGGGCGAAGAAACACTCTCGTTTTTCCACCGACGATGCCGCAGGCCGCCACAGGCCCTCCGGGCCTGGTGGTTCTTCAAACCTCCTCCCCTGCACTGCCGCGCAAGGGTGCCGGCGACGCAACCCCGATGGCGAGGCGAAGCGGCGCCTCGGCTTCACCGACCTGTCGGCTAGAAACGGCGGAGTACGCACCTACCGGAGCTCAAAGGCGAGAAAACCTTCCCGTTGTGTGACGCAGTCAACGGGGGCAGAGGGAATAGACCCACGCGAGGGCGCGGTTGAAAGCCTCAACGCAGGGATGTGAGATATGGTCGCAGTCACACCTGATAATTTTTACAAGAAAGGAAGGGTGGTTCTGGCGTTTTTGGTGTTGGTGTTTGCGGCCGCTTTGGCCCAGGCTCAAGTGTTCACTTCGTCCCTGCTGGGCAACCGGCCAGCCAGCTCCGGCCAGGCGGGCGCCCAAGGGGTAGCCCTGGTCTGGCTGGACGGCAGCCAGCTGTCCTACGCCCTCTTCTCCTTCGGCACGGACGCACCCACCGCTGCCCACATCCACCAGGGGCGCGCAGGGCAAGAAGGGCCCGTGACCGTGAACCTGAACCCCTCCTTTAGCGCGCTGTCCGGCGCCTTCGTGGCCACCGGCTCCCTGACCCTGAGCGACGACACCGCCGCCTCCTTGCGCAACGACCCAGGGGGCTTTTACCTCAACGTGCACAACGCCGAGTTTTCTGACGGCGCCCTGCGCGGCCAGCTAGGCACCGGCGAAACGATACTCCACCTGCCGGTGGTGGCGGACGTGCCGGGCCTTCCGCCCTCCCTTTTCCGCACGGCCGCCAGCATCACCAACTTCAGCGATGCTCAAGCGGAGGTTTGGGCCGAGTGGTACCCAGCCAGCCGCACCGCTCGCGCTGCTCCTGCCGCGGTAACGCGTTTTGCCCTTCCTGCCCGAGGCACCGCTGTCTTTGCCAACCTGGTAAGCGAGCTTTTTGCCGCCTCCGGCCGCGGTGCCGTGCGGCTGCTCTCCCCCGCCCCCATTGCCGCTGCTGTCAACATCTTCAACGACCAAAGGGCTTCGGGTGGGGGCACCTTTGGACAGTTCGCCCAGGGCGTCACCCCCGGGCAGGCCTTGAGCCGCGGGGTTCTTCCCTACAACCTTCACCGCCCCAAGAGCGATGGCACGGGCTGGCGTACCAACTTCGGCTGGTTCAACCCCGGGCCGCAGGCCATCGAGCTGCAGGTGCACGTGTTCCGGCCTGATGGCACGGTGGCCGGCAGCAAAAGCCTGACGCTCCAGCCCTGGAGCAACGATCTGTTGGCCTGCGGCGACAGCAACGGTTACGTCCCGGCGGCCGCCTGCAACGCCACCAACTTCACCGTTGCCTTCTCCGCTTCCGCCCCGGCATTGCTCTCTTCTTCGGTGGTGGACAACCTCACCGATGATGGGCTTTACCAGCCGGCCCAGCCGGCGCCGGAAGAGTTCGTCTCGCCGCCCACCCCGGCCAACCACCCGCCTACCGTGACCATCACTTCGCCCGCAGGTAACGTGACGGTGCAGACCGGCCAGGTGGTCAACTGGGTGGCCTCGGCCACCGATCCGGACGGCGACAGCGTCACCATCGTCTGGGACTTGGGCGACGGCGTTACCGATACCACCAACTCCCTTTCCGTTTCCCACGCTTGGGCCAACGCGGGGACCTTCACCGCACCGTAACGGTGAACGACGGTAAGGGCGGCCAAGCGCAGGCCAGCCGCCAAGTCACCGTGCAGGCCGCCGGCGTCACCCTCGCGCAACTGCAAAACGACATATTCACGCCCCTTTGCTCGGGCTGCCATCCCCCCAACCAGGGCCTGGCCCTGCGCGCCGGGCACACGTATGCCAGCACGGTCAACGTGCCTTCAACCCAAATGCCCAGCCTGATGCGCGTCAAGCCTGGCGACCCGGACCACAGCTCCCTCTCCCGCAAGGTACTGGGGCAAGGCATCATCGGTTCGCGTATGCCGCAGGGAGGACCCTTCCTTTCCCAAAGCGAGCTGGACAAGGTACGGGGCTGGATCCTGGCGGGTGCCCCTAACACCTAGCTATGGCTCGCCTGCTGTTTCTCGCTGCTTTGGTGCTGGCAGTCAGCGCGTGTGGTGAGCGCAAGAGCTTGCCCACCGAGCCGGATGGGCGACCTGCGGACCCCTCGGCCACCTTTTCCCGCGTGGTAGCCGAGGTCTTCGTCCCCTCGTGCGCGTTGGCGGGCTGCCACGCTGCGCCAGCGCCACAAGCCGGCTTGAACTTGAAGCCTAGCGAGGCCTACGCCAACCTGGTCAACAAACCGGCCACGCAGCGTCCAGAGCTGGTGCGTGTGGCCCCCTTTGACCCGGACAGCTCATATTTGGTCAAAAAACTGCGGGGGGACCCCGACATCGTGGGGTCCCCCATGCCCCTTTCCGGAACCCTTCCCAGCGGGGCCCGGCACCTGGTCATCGACTGGGTGCGCCGTGGCGCACCCCGGGACTAGGAGGTGCTATGCGTTGGCCTTTTACCGTTCTCTTGCTGCCGGCCCTGGCTTCGGCGCAAAGCGCAGCCCTGTCCGATTCACGCGTGCTCAACCTCCCCTCCCCGTGGACGGTGGGAGCTCGCACCCTGGAGGTCACCTTCACCCACCGCTTCACCCGCACCGTGCAGAACGCGGGCGGGGAAAACCTTTTCGGCCTAGACTCCCCCGCTGACGTGGGCATCGGCTTGGCCCTGGGCCTGGACAGCCGAGCGCAGGTGGAGCTTTACCGCTCCTCCTTCCTCAAAGAGATGGAGCTGGCGGGCAAATGGGTGGCCCTGCCCTTGGAGGCCTCGCGCCCCTGGGGGGTGAGCCTTCGCGGAGGGGCTGCCTTCCGGGGCGCCTTCCGCTACCAACCGCGCTGGAGCGGCTTTATCCAGGCCATCGTGGCCTACAGGCCTCACCCCTCCTGGGAGCTGGCTTGGATTGGTGGCTGGGCCAGCGACACCCCCACCCTGCGCCGAGCCGGCAACCTGGCCGTCACCTGGGCTTACCTGCTGCCCCGGCGCTGGCGTCTCGCGGGCGAGCTTGTGCCACCCAACCCCAAAGCACGCCACGCCCGGCTGGCTTGGGCCTTGGGACTGACCAAAGGAGTGGGCGGCCACAGCTTCACCCTGTACCTTGGCAACTCCCCTGCCACCACCAGCGACCTGTGGGTGGGCTCCGATTTTCCCGGTGGTTTGCGCCAGCGGGACGCTCGCCTTGGGTTCAACATCGTGCGTCGCTTCCCGGAGTAAGGTAAAGGGCGGCGCCCTCCAGCTGGAGGAAAAAACCGTCGCCGCCGTCCCGCGTACACTTAGCTGGCGCCTGGCGCCGGGAGGATCTATGCGTGCGCGCACGCTTCTCGGTTTTTTGGTCATCTTTTGCACATGGGCTGCCGCCGGCGTGGCACAGGACAATGCCTCGCTGGCTGCCCAGCTGCACAAGGTCCTGCAGAATCAGGAGGACCTGGAACACCGCTTGGACGCGCTGGAAAAAGCCATTGACGACGTGGCCTGGTACCACCGCCTGGGCGATGTGGCGCTGGTGGACAAGTGGCGCATCGTCGGCTCACCCGACGCCAACCCCAAAAACCCCACCGCTCCGGGAGCCCAAAACCCGGTCAAGTTCTTCACCTACACCTTCATCCCCAAGGACCGCAAGCCCGGCGAAAAGCTGCCCGTGCTTGTCCTCCCCCATGGCGGGGTGCATGCCAACCTGGCCTCCTCCTACGCTGCCCACATCGTGCGCGAGCTGGTGCAGCAAGGCTACGCGGTGGTTGCGCCTGACTACCGCGGATCCACCGGCTACGGAAAAGACTTTTACGAGCTTATTGACTACGGTGGGCGCGAAATCGATGACGTGCACGCAGCCAAGAATTGGGCGCTGGAAATGTTTGATTTTCTCGATCGCGACCGCGTGGGTTTGATTGGCTGGAGTCACGGCGGGCTCATTGCGCTCATGTTGGCCTTCAATTATCCCAAAGATTACCGCTGTGCCTTTGCCGGTGTTCCCGTTTCCGACCTGGTTATGCGCATGGGGTATCACGACACGGATTACCAGGACCTCTTTTCCGCCGACTACCACATCGGCAAAACCGTACGCCAGGACATTGCCGAGTACAAGCGGCGCTCGCCCGTGTGGCACGTGGATAAGCTCGCCATCCCCCTGCTCATTCACACCACCACCAACGACGAGGACGTCAACGTCATTGAAGTGGAGCACCTCATCCAAGCCCTCAAAGCTGCCGGCAAGGACTTTCAGTACAAGATCTTCCAAGACGCCCCAGGAGGCCACAGCTTTGACCGGCTGGACACCCCCGAAGCCTTCCGCATCCGCCGCGACATCTACGCCTTCCTCGCCCGCTACCTCAAACCCCCTCGCCCGCTACCCTAGCTAAAAAATCAACGTGTGACCGGGTAACCTCTCGGTAAAGCCTGCGACATCAACTACTTAGCTAACCCTGCGGCACAGCCTTTTAAGCGGCTTCCCTTTCCAGGCCGGCTTGAGGCCCGAAACGTGCACTCCTACCGAAAAAGAGTTATGCTCTTGGTGTTTATGAGAGGGTACGCCAATGGACGTGTCAGCTTTTGAAAAGGAGTTTCTGGCCCTCAGCGGCTACAGCCCATTTCCGTGGCAGCGCCGTCTTTATACGCTTCTCGTCCAAGGCCAGGCACCTCAAAACGTCACCATACCAAGCGGGTTGGGGAAGACGGCGGTCATGTTGGTCTGGTTGATAGCACTCGCCCATCAGCAGCGCCAGGCCTCTGTAAGCCTTCCCCGGCGACTTGTCTATGTGGTAAACCGTCGCACCGTGGTAGATCAGGCGACTTGGCTGGCGGAAAAAATTCGTCAGCGGCTTTGTGACTCCAACGCTTCCTCTTGCCTCCGTGAAGATCTGCGCCGGCTGGCTGGCTTTTCAGACCCTCCGCTCGCCATCTCAACCCTCCGAGGGCAGTTGGCAGACAACGGTGAGTGGCGCGCGGACCCGGCTCGTCCCGCGATTGTCATAGGAACGGTGGATATGATTGGAAGCCGCTTGCTCTTTTCTGGCTTCGGCGATGGGAGATGGGAGCGTTCCCAGCACGCGGGTCTTTTGGGTCAAGATTGCCTCTTGATCCACGATGAAGCGCACCTCGATCCCGCCTTTGCCACGTTGCTAGAGGGCATCACGAGGCTTCAACAGGCCTACCCTTCGGGACTTTCCAGGCCATTGCAGGTCATGTACCTCACCGCCACACCCCGAGACACCACCGGTCCCACTTTGACCCTTTCACAGGAGGATCGTGTTCACCCCGTCGTCAAAACCCGGGTGGAGGCAGAAAAGCTCCTTTCGCTATATCGCACTGCGGCAAAAGATTTGCCCCAAACAATGGCAGGTTTGGCGGCGAGCTACGAAGGTCAAAAGGCCAAGGTGCTCATCTTCGTTAGCAATCCCATTGACGCCCAGCACAAGGTCTTACCAGCTCTCAAGAAACAACTCAAATCTCCGGAACACCGCGTCGCCATGCTGACCGGGATTATGCGTGGATGGGAGCGAGATCGGCTGTTGAAGCAAAACCCGGTATTCAAAGCTTTTCTCGGAGATACTACGGTGGAGGAAACCCTCTACCTCATCGCAACCTCCGCTGGTGAAGTGGGCGTTGACCTGGACGCGGATCATTTGGTGAGTGATCTTAGCACCCTCGACTCGCTGCTCCAACGTCTCGGGCGTGTGAATCGGCAGGGAGGCCCTGGGCGAAAGGCCAAAGTGCATTTGCTGATCACTCATGAAGAGGATGAGGAGGAATCCCAGACTCAGGCCACCAAGGGCACGGCTCGGTCCGTAACCCAGGCACGGCAGGCCACCAAGCGCCTTTTGGAGCGGTGGGCTGCCCAGGAGACGCCGTTAAATTTGGCCCCGGCCCGCCTAGAGGCTTTGTTGAGCCAACTCCCAGAGGCCGACCGCGAAGCGGCTTTCTCGCCAAAGCCCGAGGTTAAGCCTTTAACGCCCTGGGCTGTTTCTTTCTTAGCGGCCACGAGCTTATCCGACTTACCGCCCGGAACTCCCTCGGTCAACATGCTCCTGCACGGGGACGGAGCAGCCGAGCCTGAGGTGAGCCTTATGTGGCGGTGCGAATTGCCGCTCCTTGAAAACCTTTCAGAGCTTCAGGTCCAGCAATGGGTTGGCGCCTGTCGCCCACTTCCCTGGGAGCAGCTACGATACCCCTTGGCTGCCTTTAACAAATACGTGGAAAAACTCAACCCTCCCGAGGCTGCGAGGGAAAATAAGGCACTTCTGATCGCTCCGGGCCGGCCTCCCACCTGGTTAAGCTTGGCGGCCTTGAAGCGCCCACACAATCTCGCCTTCGCCCTGATTCAGCTACCCGCCAGCTGGGGAGGGTTTGACGGGAATACCGGCATGCCAGACGTAACATGCAAGGATCCCGTTCTCGACGTGGCTGAAACCACCCCAAACGAGCAGACCATCCGCCGTCGCGCACTCGAGATAAGCGGGGAAGAGGGCTCTTCCTTTTTTGATCTTCAGGGAAAACCGCTGGACATCCCTTGCGGCTGGGTTCCGACCCTCAAGCTGCCCCTGAAAACAGATGAGGAAGGTACGCCGTTGGAAAGCTTGTGCCTTTTCCTACCGCCTAGGGAAGTGGCTAGGGATGAACCTGAGCTGACCACCGGCCAAGTGACACTTGCCGAGCACACGGCAGCGGTTAAAGAGTGGGCACGCCTGCTCGCGCAAAAGTTACGGCTGCCACCAGAATTGACTTCCGCCTTGGAGGTTGCTGCCGGCTACCACGACGAGGGCAAACGGTCACCCATCTGGCAGTCTTATGCCAATGCCCCTTCTGGCTCCGAACCCCTAGCCAAGTCCAACTCGTACCGTAGTCCCAAGGCGCTCTCCGGCTTCCGGCATGAGCTGGTCGGGGCGCAAAAGCTCCTCGAGGATGGCACTCTTGACCTGCTTTTGGAAAACGGGCAGAGCCCGCTTTACTGCTCGGGGGATGGTCCCTTCATAAAGCTGCTGGCAGCGCACCTGGTCGCTAGCCATCACGGTTGGTCGCGGCCAAACTTCCCGGAGCACGCCCAAGACCCCGACCTCTCCGTTGGCCAAAACCGCCGACTGCGTTACCTCTTAGCCAACAACTTCGCCCTGCTGCAAAGCCGCCTCGGCTGGTGGATGCTGGCTTGGTTGGAAGCCATTTTCCGCTGTGCCGATGGTCTCGCCTCGCGCGTAGGAGCACCGACATGATTGATGTCCGACCATGGGGAGGATCTTTGTATGAGGCTTGAGACCAAGCTTTCTCTCGATCCCGGCAACCCGGGACAAGTCCTCGCCTGCCTCGGCCTCTGGGAGGTGGTTACCGCGTGCGAAGGGCCTAGCCCGGCCTACTTCGAAAACCGCGCGTTCCACATCCAGGTGGGTGAGCAGGTCATCGAAACGGCCTTTCAAGCTTTCCTAAAGGCGGAAGCACAAGGAGAGGGCGACAAAGCCATTTCGATCGGTTCTCCTTTTAATTGGGTCTTGGATTGGTGGCGTGGTGACGAGCGCGTTCCCAAGACCTGGGCTGGCGGGCAAAATGCCTGGGTTTTATTCATAACCTTTCTTGATTATCTCCGCAAAAAGAAAATACCCTATGATCAGTGGCTGGATTGGCAAGCAGACACGGCAAAGGCTTTCGAATCTTCCTTTTGTTTCGATGCGCGTGAGTTCAACCATGCTTTGGACACTGGCTTTTCACCCTATGATACCAAAGTGCAAAGCCTACCATTTCCCTATGTGAACGTACTTGCTTTTATCGGCCTCCAGGCTTACCGCTTGAGGCCGTTACCAGACGGCGCCTTTGCCTATCGGATTTGGACTAAGCCTCTTTGGCCAACGTTGGCCTCTCTCGTTTTTTCAAGCTGCATGACGCTGGACTTCACACGGCCGTATCGATTCAGATTACAGGGTAGAGAAGAAGGCAATCGCTATAAGGCGATGACATTTGCCATATTAGGGAGGTGAATGATGAACATGGCACACCTGAAGCGTTTTGATGATTGGTTGATCGACGAAAGTCAAGCTGCGGGGCTAGTCATGCGCCAGTACTTGGTCCCGGTAGAGGGGCCAGGCGCAGTGATATTCCCTCCGACTTATGCCCCACCGAAGGAGGGGATGAAAGCGGGCGATTGGCCTGGTTATAACATAGACACCTTTCCTGACGGCTCGAACGTCTGTCTTATCGACTCGGTGGGCTCTCAGGCAAACCGGTTGGAACCCCTTTTCCAGAAGCCACCCTACGCCAAGCTGGTTCCGCAGGTGTTTATTAAGGTAGAGACAAAAGATGGCTCACTAATTAAGAAAAACCTCTTGGAAGTTGGCCACCGAGCAGCCGATGCCTTGGTACGCTTTTCCGACCTTGCTGGTCAGCTCGAGCAGGCCTTTTTGGATTTTCGAAACGGCAACGCAACCACCCTGGCAAAGCTTGCCCCAACCTCGATTGTTTTTGGGGCCTGGGACTCACGCGGTACGCAGGTAAAAATTCCTCGCCTGGTTAGGTCGGTCGTCCGAGCCACCAATGTGAGGCTGCTCCATCGTTCTGCAACCTACATTCCTCCAATTAATTACGAAGGCGAAGGTGTCCTGTTTTTCGACAACAAATCTGAGAAGGGTAGCCTGGCCCAATTGGGCTTCGTCCATAACCCGGCCTCCTGGTCGCACGGTGGCGTGCAGGTAATGGGGGAAATTCGCCGAGACAGTCTGGTAAACCTGGTGAGTTTACGAAACCTCCGGGGCGACGACGAAACGGCCACGTTGGTCCTCCGACGCTACATCTTGGGCCTGGCCCTGATAGCCTTTACCGCCTGGCCTGAGACCATTTTGAGAGAAGGGTGCGAGCTCGTGTTGGAAAAAGAAAGGCCGGCAGAGACCGAGCTTGTACTCCGAGATGGGAGCCGAGAATCCCTTTCTCTCACGCACGAGGAAGCCTTAGCTTTTGCCATTGAAGCGGCAGCGGCTTTTGGTGTTCCAGACCCAGCGTTGGAAGGATGCTTTTCTGTGGAGAAAGCCAAAGCCGCGTTGAAAAAGAAAAAGGACGAGGAATGACTCCTGCTTTTGAGGTTTTCCATGACACGATACCTTGAGTTGCAAATCACTTTTTACGAGCCGCGCTATCACGGGCGCCTCGGTCCGACAGAACCGCCGGAATGGCCTCCTTCGCCGTTCCGGCTCTTCCAAGCGCTTCTTGCAGGGGCAGCGACTTGCGGTGGCCTAGGTGACGAGCATCGGCGAGCGCTGGAGTGGCTCGAACGGCAGGGACCACCCCTCATCTTAGCCCCGGTCCCGGCAGGTAGCTCACAATGGCTACGTTTCGTTCCTCCGAACCAAGATGAACATTTGGACCAAAAGAAAAGTTTAACTGGTAAAATGGCGTTTTACTATTTTTTCTCATCCGAATCACCAAAGGTGAGTTACCTTTGGCCTTGGAACGAAGATTGCCCCTACCAGGCCTTAGAAGATCTTGCCAAGCATTTGCACACTCTTGGCTGGGGCGTCGATGCGGCCTGTGCCCAACTCGCCACCCGTGAGGGCGACCCACAACCGGCGGATGGGCGTGTGCTCTGGCGGCCCTGTTCGGGAGAAAACTCCCCCCACACCCTACTGAGAGTGCCAACATCTGGTTCCTTAGCTGACCTCGAGAAGGCCTTTCATAGTTGGGCTAAACGCCTGGTTACCCCTAGACTTCTTCGCTATCCCTATCGAGCCCGGATCTATGAGCTCCATATGTACCTCCCTCATACCCGAATTCCTGGGCGGCCCTGGGCAGCTTTCCGGCTTCCTGAATCCCTCGCTTTTGGCCAGGTCAATATTGCGAGGGTAGCGGCCATGCTCCGGTCGCTCACCATCCGTCTCGCCGCTGCTGATGGTTTGCCCAATACGGAAGAATACGTAGCGGGCCACGTAGGAAGCGCGCCACGAACCCCACCTCGTTTTTCCTACCTGCCATTACCTTCGGTAGGCCATCCCAAAACCGATGGGATGATTCGTCGGTGTGCGGTAGTGGAACCTTTTGGTGGCGAGGGCACCATGGCTGCCTGGGCTCAAGAGGCGCTGCATAACCAGCTCCTGAAAGATGAGCACGGAAACCTCTTAGGACGGCTCGGGAGCTTACCGGCGTCGGACAATGTTTTTGCCCGCTATTTAGGGCCTTCTCGGTACTGGTTATCCGTCACCCCGGTCCTTCTTCCCGGTTTCGATGACCGCAAATATGCCAAGGCCCTCACGCTTTTCCGTCAAGCATTGGAACAAGCAGACCTTCCCGAAAAGGCTGTAGAAGACGTCATTCTTCAAAAAGCACCGTTCTGGAGTGGTTCCCTCCACCCGATGCAGTATTTTCGCCCTACTTACCTTCGACGGTTTCCGGGCTGGCATGCCAAAATTATTTTTACCGAACCCGTCAAAGGTCCCCTAGCGTTGGGTGCCGGCCGCCACGTAGGCCTAGGTCTTTTTGCCTGCCCATCGGTGCTGTAGTCCATGCCCTCGGAGGAGCTTATCCCTGTCAGTCTGCTCGCGCAGTTCGCCTACTGCCTACGCCGGGCTTACCTCATGCAGGTGCAGGGAGAGTGGGAAGACAACCAGTTCGTGGAAGAGGGCCGAGCGGTTCACCGAAAAGTCGTGGAAGGTGGAGAACGGGGAGAAGCACGTCCCACCCGCAGCGTGGCGTTGGAAAGCCCCACCTTGGGCTTGCGCGGGGTGGTGGATGTGCTGGAGCGGAGGGGCGGCGTGGTGAGGCCGGTGGAGTACAAACGCGGTAAAAAGCCGGCCAACCCGGAGCACAGCCACGAGCCCGAACGCGTGCAGCTGGCAGCGCAGGCCCTGCTCCTACGCGAGCGAGGCTACACCGTCCACGAAGGCGTCATCTACTATGCCGCCTCCCGTGACCGCGTGCGCGTGCGCATCACGCCTGCCTTGGTCGCCCGAACCGTGGAGCTTGTTCAGCGGCTGCGGCAGGTTCTCGCCCAGCCCTCGCCTCCTCCTCCCCTGGTAGACAGCCCCAAATGCCCCCGTTGCTCCCTCGTGGGCATTTGCCTGCCTGAGGAAACCAACTTCCTCCGGAAGGGGGGCAACGTGCGTCCCTTAGCGGTGGCCGAACCGCAGCGCTTTCCCCTCTACGTCCAACAGCCAGGTGCGCAGGTTGGGTTGGACGGCCAACGGTTGGTTGCCCGGGCCGATGGCAAGGAGCTGGGAAGTGCGGGGTTAGAGACCGTCTCCCAGCTCGTGCTCATGGGTTCGGTGGCTGTGAGCACGCCGGCCATGCACGCCTGTCTTTCCCGCGGCATACCTGTGGTTTTCCTTTCCGGCAGTGGCTGGTTTTACGGTTACGCCCGCGGTCTTTCCCACCGCCACACCGCCCTCCGCGTCGCGCAGTACACCAATGCGGGGATGCCTGAGGTCCGTCAGCGGCTGATCAACGTGTTGATCGCCAACAAAATTACCAACTCCCGTGTGCTCCTGCGGCGCAACGGCTCCCCAGCTGCTGGCGCGCTCGCCTCCTTGGCGCGGTTAGCGGCCCAAGCCGCCCGTGCTACCGAGCCGGAGCAGCTTCAGGCGGTGGAAGCCCAAGCGGCTAACCTTTACTTCAGCCATTTTGGCACCATGCTCAAAGGCCCGTTAGCCGAGGCTTTCCGCTTTACCGAAAGAACCCGTCGCCCGCCCACCGACCCGATGAACGCGCTCTTATCCTTTTTGTACACACTGCTGGTAAAGGACTGGACCATCACCCTCGAGACCGTGGGTTTTGACCCGTTCTTTGGTTATTTGCACGCGCCTCGCCACGGCAAGCCCTCCCTTGCCCTGGATTTTATGGAGCCCTTTCGCCCCTTGGTGGCGGAAAGCGTGGCCGTTACGGTGGTCAACAATGGGGAGGTCAAACCTGACGATTTTTTGCAGCGGGAGGGGGCCTACCTTTTGCGCCCCGAGGCTCGTCGCAAGGTGGTAGATGCGTACCAAAGGCGTTTGGCCAGTGAGCTCACCCATCCCCTGTTCGGCTACCGCGTCAGTTACCGGCGGCTTTTTGAAATTCAAGCACGCCTCGCTGCCCGCTTTCTCTTGGGCGAGCTGCCGGATCCGCCGGAGCTGGTGGTGCGATGAGCTCCCTCACCTGTTACATCATCACCTACGACATCTCCGACCCCAAGCGTTGGCGCAAGGTCTTTCGCCTGCTGCAAGGTTATGGCGAGCATGTGCAGCTGAGCGTGTTCCGTTGCGACGTGGACCCCGTGCAGTTGGTGCGCTTGAAAGCCGCCGTAGACCGCCTCATCAACCACGAACAGGACCAGGTCATCCTTCTGCGCATGGGACCAGCCACTCCCCACACCTTGCGCGACATCACTGTCTTGGGACGCCCCCGTAGCTTTGCACCCCGCGGCTCCCAAATCATCTGACCCTTGCTCCCGCCCCTTGCTCTGCGAGCGGTTCAGTGCTACAACATTTCCGGGGCCCGCTCGCACGGTTTCTTGCGTGCGTGCCGGTGCTCTTTGACAAGCCACAGCGCCAGACACCCATCCCAGCGCTTCACCCCTTCCCCCGCTCGCCTCTCCCCTTTTAGATGGAGCTGCCTGAATCACTTAGAGCCCCCAATATTTCCATCCTTAAAAAAGGATGGCCCCATTGAAGGAGTGCCGCCAAGCAGCAGGTCCACGACACCAGCACGATTTCCATCCTTAAAAAAGGATG
>CAZAUJ010000002.1:0-254334 GCA_964488355.1 uncultured Thermoanaerobaculia bacterium
TGGTAGACGCGCACGTTTGAGGGGCGTGTGGCGCAAGCCGTGCCGGTTCGAGTCCGGCCTTCGGCACCAAATTGCCGTTTGCCCCTTTCTTGTTCGTGAGCGAAGCGGGCCTCGCCCCTTCCTCGCGTCGCGCGTGAGGCGCATCACGCGCGCTTCCTGTGGCTCGTGGTACACTTCGTGCCGAGGGAGGTAGCCGCAAATGGGGAAAAAGGCCAATTTGGCTCTGGCGAGCTTGGTGGCAGTTGCTGCCGCCTCCTGGGCGGTGGGTCCGGGAACCGATCTGTGGATTCCCTCGGTTGGTCACGGGCCGGGGCAGTTCGGGTCGCAGTGGCGTACCGATGTTTGGGTCTCCCGGCCCCTGGGCAGCAGCGCGGCCACCGTGGACATTTACTTCCTTCCGCGCGGGGAGACCAACAGCTGGCCGGCCGAGTCCCGCCGCGTGACCGTCAACCCCGGCGAGACCCGTGAGTTCCTCGATATCGTGAAGGAGCTTTTTGGCAAGGATAACGCCTTCGGCGCCCTGCGGTTTATCGCCAGCGACGAGGTGCTAGTGACCGGCCGCATTTACAGCGCCGGACTGACGGTGGTGGATCCGAGCACAGGGCAGCAGAAAACCGGCTCCGCTGGTCAATTCTTTGCTGCCCTGCCGGCAGAGGTGGCAATTTCTGAAGGCGAAAGCACGGATATCCAAGGGGTGAGTCAAGACAGCGAGGTGCGCACCAACATGGGCTGGGTGGAGGTTTCGGGCAATGGCTGTTCCGTTCAGGTCCAACGCATCGATGGCAACGGCACGACGGTGGCAAGCCAAACCTACAACGTTCAGCCCTACGCGGTGGTGCAAAAGGGCAACATCCTCAACGAGCTGGGTGGCAGCGGGGGCAACCAGCGGCTGCGCGTGTCCGTGGTTTCTGGCACCTGCCGCCTTCTCGCCTTTGGCTCTCGCTTGGACAACGCCACCAATGACCCCTCCACCATTGAGATGCGCACGCCTAAGGCGGTCAACCGGGCCAGCGGGCTGTTCATGGGCGCCGTGCTGGGGGAAAGCAACGCGCCTATGGGTGGCCTTAGCTTCCAGGTGGCGGGCGGCACGGTGACGGCGGTGGCCGGGAACGGGGCACTAGACTGTGGGGGGATTCCTTACACCTTGGATTTCGGTCCCAGCGCGGAAAACGTGCCCCTGAGCGACGGCGCCTTCAGCGTAAGCGTGACCCACGACTACTACGACGGTCAAACCAAAGTTCTGACCGTAGCCTGGGTGGTTTCGGGCACGGTGAGCGACAGCGGCGCTGCGTCCGGCGTGGTGAGCGGGACGGTGACCTTCAAGGCCTCCGGGGACTGGCAAACCTGCTCGGGGCTCACCCAACCCTGGGGGGCGGGCTGGGTGCAGCCGTAGGGGGCAGGCAGCCAAAAAAGCAGGGGGCTCCGTTCAGTCGGCCACCTCGACCACCCTCGTGCCCGCCAGCTTGTCCCCCATGCGGCGCCCCTCCGCATCGGTGAGTACCAGCACGAACTCGACGAGAGCCACGATCAGCCCCACCACGCCAAAAAGAATGGCCACGATCCAGCCGAGGATAGGGATGACCCAAAAGATGGTACCCACCAACCCCACGCACAGCGGCAGGTTGCGTTTAATCGAGCTTATCGGGTCCATGGGTTGGCCATTCAGGCGTACAGGCCGCAGCTTCATGAGCTTTTTGCCAATGGAGCGCCGGTCCATGAACTCCAGCTCCAGGCCGTCGCGCAAAAGGATGTAAAGCCCGCCGACAATACCCCCGACGAGGGGCACGAGGCTCACACCCCCAGCCAAGACACCATCAATGATGGCAGCAATAAGCCTTTTCCCCAAATCAGCTTTGTTCGCGGTAGTTGCCGCCGTCGCCATACCTTCCTCCTCTCTTGTCTTTCAGCTTCAGTTTCTCCAGGGGCTAGTTTGCGCCTGACACCGGCGCCTGTCAAGCACCGTTTCGCGGTGGGCTTACCAGCTGCCGGTAAAGCTCCTCGTATTGGTCAACTACCTTGTCCTGCGAGAAGTTTTGTGCGCGCCGACGGGCCAAGAGTTTTTGCCGTGCAAGAAGCTCCGGGTTTTGCAGCAGCTGCGTCACCCGCTCCGCCATGGCCGCCACGTCCCCTGCCGGCTCGAGAAACCCACCCTCACCATGGACCACCAGCTCCGGCAGGCCTCCCACACGGCTCGCCACCACCGGAACCCCACAGGCCATGGCTTCCAAGGCCGCCAAGCCAAAGGACTCCTCCTGCGACGGCAGAACAAACACATCCCCCGCGCTCAAAGCCCCCTCCACTGGCGACACGTTGCCAAGGAAATCCACCCAGGCGGCCAGGCCGGCTTCGCGCACCGCCCGCTCAGCCGCAGGCCGATCAGGCCCGTCGCCGATCATGGCCAAGTGACAGGGAAGGCGCTGGCGCACCAGGCGAAAAACGGCCACCACATCCAGCACCCGCTTCACCGGGCGAAAGTTGGATGCGTGCACCAGCACGGGCGCGCCATCAGGAGAGAGGCGGCGACGATAGGCGGCTTGACGGGTAGGGTCGCAGCGGTCTAGGTCCACGAAATTCGGAACCACCACGATGGGGCGCCCAAGGCCAATCACTTGGCGGGTTTGCTCGGCCAAAGCGTGGGAAACAGCCGTCACCACGTCCGCCTGCTCCAGCGCCCAGCGCAGCACGGGCAAGAAGGCCGGATCCGCACCCACCACCGTGATGTCCGTGCCGTGGAGGGTAACAACCAGCCTAGGGCCGCCGCCCAGGGTGGCTTTGGCCAAAAGGGCAGAGACGGCGTGAGGGATGGCGTAGTGCACGTGGAACACATCCAGGCCGTAATGGGCGGCCACATCGGCCATGTGGGAAGCTAAGGCCAGGGAATAAGGGGGGTACTGGAAAAGGGGGTAATCGGGAAAGGTCACCTCGTGAAAGGTCACCCCGGCGGGCACGCGGCCTAACCGGTAGGGTAGGGCGTAGCAAATGAAGTGCACCTCGTGGCCCCGGCGAGCCATGGCCAAACCCAGCTCGGTGGCCACCACACCCGACCCGCCCACCGTGGGATAACAGGTGACCCCGATCCTCATGCCAGCCCTTGGCAAAAACCGGCTAGAGCCTTGGCGGAAGCTGTACCCGCGAGGCGGTAGCCTTCACCCAGTTCCACCCCTACAAGATTGCCGAAGGCGCGGTCCCGCGCCTCCACCGCTGCTATGAAGTAGCCACTGGCCAAATGGGTGGCGGGGCCCTCTCCGGGAACGAATTGCGACCGGTAGCTGGCCAGGGCCTGGCGCTTCCGCTCGTAGGCTTCCGTCACATCCACCACCAGATGAGGGCTGAACAGCTGCCGTGGCCCAGGGTAGCAGAGCACGAGCTCGGGCCGGTGGGGCAGGCCCCCACCGAAGGGGGCCACCCCGGCCAAGAAGCTCGCGGCCAGGCACAGGGCGTGGGCTTGGCGGTGGTCGGGATGCGGATCGTTCTCATCCGGGATCAACAGGAAGCGCGGGCGAAGTTGCCGCAACGCCGCCACCAGCGCCAGGCGTTGGTGCTCATCGCTGCCATCCAGGCCGGTGTCGGGCAGCCCCAAAGTCAGCCGGCGAACACCAAGGGCCATAGCCGCTGCGCGGGCCTCCTGCTCCCGGGTTTGGAGGTGTCCACGGCTGGCCTTTTCTCCGGCAGAGAGGTCCACGATGACGGCCTTCCCGCTACGGCAAAAGGCGGCCAGAGTGGCGCCGCAGCCCAGCTCGGCATCGTCGGGATGAGCAGCCACCGCCACGAGCTCACAGGGCAAAAAGGCCGCATCCATGTGGCAAGCTTAGCTCAGCCGAGCAGGGGCTGGCGGGCAAGGGAAAACCCAGCGCGCTTGATTTCTGCCGCTAGAGCGTGTCCTGCCGCGAGCTGTTCCCGTGTGAGCCAGACGAACTCCACCTGCAGGGGAGAAGGAAGAAAGAGCTAGCGAGCCGCATCCGCCAGCTGCCCGAGGAGCTGGGGGTCTAGCTGCGTCCACTACCACGTAGAGGTCCACGTCCGAACGGGAACTAGCCCGACCTCGCGCCAAGAAGCCCAAGACGCCCACCTCCAGTACCCGGGCATGGGCGACCAGAAGCTGGTCGCCAGCTGCCGACACAAGCTCAGCACCGCCTCCTGGTCAAGGAAGCGTACAGCGGGCAAAGGCGAGGATGCAGTGGGCATCAGCTAAAGCCTCCATCGCTTGCCGTTGGGTGTAATCATCGTGCGGAGCCCCGGCGGGCCAGCCGTTGAAGTCGCCAGCCTCCGATGCATGCCGCGCGTGTTGGAAAATCGGCTCCGTTCTGACGCAACCAATCGGCCGCGCGGTTCATGGTGAGCCTCGCGCTTGTGCCCTCGTGGGCACCAGGCTACCACAGGCCACCTTCCCGCCAGTACAGCAGGGCCATGTCCGGGCCTGGGGGCAGCTGGCGCAGGGTTTGGGTGAGCAAGACGGGCAGCTCCGCCTTCACGCTCAGGCACGGGGAAAGGAGGGAAAGGGCGCGCTCCTGCGGCTGGTGGACCGGGCGCAGAGCGGCCACCAGGCGGTCGAATCGTTGCCTTTGGAGCTCGACCTGCTGCTCTCGCCGAACGGACAGCCGCTGGGCAAGCCAAGCGTAGGTGGCTTGGAGCCGCTTGTGCGTGGCGTGCACCTCGGCCGTAGCGGCAGGCAGTTTGCTTTCCACCTGGCGGGCAAAGCGGTCGAGCCCGGAGCTGGACTTTTCCGCCAAGCGCGCCACCTGGCGCTCCAGCTCGGCGTGGGGCAGGAGGCGTTGGGGCAAGCGTGCGCGGAGGAGTTCCTCGGGGCACAGCCCCAGCTTGGACACCAGTCGCCGTTCCGTGGGTCCCACAAGAGTCAGGTGGGGTCGGAGCTGCCAGTGCGGGCGCGGCACGCCGGCCAGCTCCCAAATGCCCTGGGCCACCCAGTGGTAGGCCAGCTCGGCGCTGCCCAAAATGGCCACCTGGGTGCCCAAAGCCGCATCCTGCAGCACGGGACGGAGCCAAACGTTGGGAGAAAAGGCCTCAGGACAGCGGGAAACCTCCGAAAGGACCGAGCGCAACGCGGAGACAGGTTGGCTCTCCCGCCGGCCGTTGCGCAAGCGAAAAAAGGGCAGGCGGTCTGGGCGCAGGCGCAAAGGCAGGGGCAACTGGCCCCGCGACAGCCGCTCGCCCATCTCCTGCAGGCTTTCCCAAGCCTGGGAAAGGCGCGAGGCCACCCTTTCCGCAGCTGCGCTTGCCGCCTGCGCCACCTCGGGCAGGCTGGCATCCACCAGCACCAAACCCAGGGGCCGAAGAAGATAGGCCAGGAGCCGTGCACAGGCTTGGCCCAGAAGCTGGCCCGGGGCGAACGCCTCCCGCGCGCGGTGCCAAAGTTGCCGGGCTTCCTCCCCCAGGCTGTCCACCGAAACGCGCTCCAGCAGCTCCCAGGCGGCAGGGGAAAGGACCGCCGCGCTGGCGCAGCAGGTGTCACCCCGTCGCCAGCCTTCGCGTGTGCTTAGCGACTCGCCAGCCCAAAAAAGGCGAGCCCAACCCATTTCCGGCAAATCGTCATCGCGGGTTTCCAGCCAAAAGAAGCCCACCGCTGGGGTTCCGGCGGCCCGCAGCTTGGTCACCTCCGCCGCCACCGCGCAGGCCTTCACCAGGCTGAGTAGGGGGCCACCAAGAAGACCCGGCTGCTGCCCGGTGACCACCGCCACTGCCCCGTCCAGCCACGCCTGCAGCTGATCCTCAACCGGGTTGCCAAGGGCGCCGTTGGCCTCCGCCAGGGCGGTGGCCAGCCGGGCCGATCGAGCTGTGGGCAACGCACCTGTGGGCTGGGGCCAGGGCAGTTGGCCGGCAAGGAGGGCAGCAGTGACCGGATGGGGTGCCTCCCAGCTGGCCAGCGGCACCCGTTGGACAGCTCGGTTTTCAGTGGATGCGGGTCCGGGTGCCATCCTCGTGGGGAGCGAAGCCGTGGCTCAGGACGAAGAAATAGGCGGCAAAGCGGTCCTTTTCCGTTTCGGAGATGAGCTCAAAAACGAACTCCTCCTCGTTCTCGCCGGGGGTTTGTTGCACGTAGCTTACCTGCTCCGGCTCCACCCACAGCTCTGCCACCGGGCGCTTGCCCCGCACCACCTGCACAAGGTACACACCCTCCCGCTCGTCTTGCGCGAAGTGCCAGTGAAGGTCCTCGTCGTCGAAGATGGCCACTTCGGGCGTGCCTGCGCGCAGCACGCAGTTGGGATGGTTCACCAGCCAACGCCAAAACGGTTCGAAACTCCATGGACCTTCCACGCCACCTCCCAGGGTCGCGGCTAGCGGCGGGCTGCCACCTTCAAGCGCGTCACCGCCGCATCCAGGGCGGTCTTGTGCTGGGCGAACTCCTCACCGCTGGCCAAGCGCAGCGCCTCCTCCGCTTGGCGGCGCGCCTCCTGCGCCGCGTGCACGTCGATTTCTTCGGGTTTTTCCGCCACTTCCGCCAGCACGGTCACGGCTTCGGGCGAAACCTCGGCAAAACCCCATTGCAAAGCCAGGTAGTGCTCCCGGAGACCGACGCGGTACATGAGCTCCCCGATCGCCAGCGACGCCAAGAGGGGGGCGTGCCCGGGAAGGATACCCAAGGTGCCCAAAAGGCCCGGCAGCTGCACCTCATCCACCCTCTCGTCCACCACCACACGGGTGGGCGTGACCACCTTGAGGTGGAGCTTCTCGGCCATTACGCCACCTCGGCCTTGAGCCTTTCGGCGTGCTCCAACACCTCGTCAATGGTGCCCTTCATGTAAAAGGCCTGTTCGGGAATCTGGTCCAGCTCGCCGTCCACGATCATGCGGAAGCCCCGCACCGTCTCGCTAATGGGCACGTATTTCCCCTTCAGGCCGGTAAACTGCTCGGCCACGTGGAAGGGCTGCGACAGGAAACGCTGAATCTTGCGGGCGCGCGCTACCGTCAGCTTGTCCTCTTCCGAGAGCTCATCGATGCCTAGGATGGCAATGATGTCCTGCAGCTCCTTGTACTTTTGCAGGATGCGCTGCACGTCACGGGCAACCCGGTAATGCTCCTCCCCCACCACGTGCGGGTCGAGGATGCGAGAGGTGGAGGCGAGGGGATCAACCGCCGGGTAAATGCCCAACTCGGCGATTTGCCGGGAAAGCACGGTGGTGGCGTCCAGGTGGGCGAAGGTTGTCGCCGGAGCTGGGTCGGTGAGGTCGTCGGCGGGCACATAAATGGCCTGTACAGAGGTAATGGAGCCTTTCTTGGTGGAGGTGATGCGCTCCTGCAGCTCACCCATTTCCGTGGCCAGGTTGGGCTGGTAACCCACCGCCGAGGGCATCCGCCCCAGCAACGCAGAAACTTCCGACCCCGCTTGGGTGAAGCGGAAGATGTTGTCAATGAAGAGGAGCACGTCCTGCTCCTCCACATCGCGGAAGTATTCGGCCACCGTGAGTCCCGAGAGGCCCACGCGTAAGCGGGCACCGGGCGGCTCGGTCATCTGCCCGTAGATGAGGGCAGCCTTGGACTTGCGCCAGTCGTTGGGGTCAATGACCCCCGATTCCTGCATTTCCAACCACAAGTCGTTGCCCTCGCGGGTGCGCTCACCTACCCCGGCAAACACGGAGAAACCGCCGTGTTGCAGGGCCACGTTGTTGATCAGCTCCATGATGAGTACCGTCTTGCCCACGCCCGCCCCACCGAAGAGTCCGGTCTTCCCGCCCTTGGAGTAGGGTTCCAAGAGGTCAATGACCTTGATGCCCGTCTCGAACATTTCAATGGTGGTGGATTGCTCCTCGAAGGAAGGTGCTTCCCGGTGGATGGGCCACCGCTCGTTGGTCACCACCAGCCCACGCTCATCCACCGGCTCGCCAACCACGTTGAGCACGCGGCCTAGGGTTTCCCGGCCCACGGGCATGGAAATGGGACCGCCCAGGTCGTAGGCTTTCATGCCCCGCACCAACCCATCGGTGGGATGCATGGATACGCAGCGTACGCGATTTTCGCCCAAGTGCTGCGCCACCTCGGCGATGATTCGCGCCTCGCCCACGTCGCTGCGGTCCCGCACCTCGATGGCTTGGTAAATGGGGGGCAAATGCTCTTCGGGAAACTCCACATCCACCACCGGTCCAATGACCTGCACCACACGACCCACCACGTGCTCTGCCATAGCCTTCTCCTACCTGGCTCCCAGTGCTGCCGCACCGGAAACAATTTCGATCAGCTCCTTGGTGATAGTTGCCTGCCGCACCCGGTTGTAGGTGAGGGTGAGGCGGTCAATCATTTCCGCCGCGTTCTTCGAGGCCGAGTCCATAGCCACCATCCGCGCCGCATGCTCCGCCGCCACCGAGTCCAGCAGCATGCGCCAGAGTTGGAACTCCACGTGCTTGGGCAGGAGGGCGTGGAGGATGGCCTGGGGCGTGGGCTCGAAGAGCATGGGCACATCGCCGTTCCCCTCACCCAGCCGCTCCCGCTCAATGGGCAAAAGCTGCTCCAGCACCACCTTTTGTTGGATCAAGCTCTTGAAGTGGTTGTAAAGCACGTAGACAGCGTCCACCTGGCCTGCGGCAAACTTCTCCTGCAGCTCCCGCGCCAAGGCAAAGGCTCCTTCCGGCGTGAGCCGGCCAGGAAGCTCCAAATACTGGGAGGTGATGGAAATGCCGCGGTGGCGGAAAAATTCGCTCCCCTTGCGGCCCACCAGGGTGATCTCCACTTCGGGAAAGCGGCCCGACTCCAAGATGGCCGCCGCTTCCCGCAGCACGTTGGCGTTGAACGCGCCACAAAGGCCCTTATCGCCGGTGACCACCACCAGCGCCACGCGCCGTTGGGGCCTCACTTGCAAAAGCGGGTGCTTGCGCTCGGCCACACGGCCCGCCAAGCGCCTCAGAACCTGAGCCAGCTCCTCGGCGTAGGGGCGCGCCTCTAGAATGCGGTTTTGCCAACGGCGCAGTCGCGCCGCGGCCACCATCTTCATGGCCTTGGTAATTTGCTCGGTGGCCTTAACCGAGCGAATCCGCCGACGCAAGTCCAACCGACTAGGCAACGGCCGCCTCCGGATGCTCGCGCAGGTAGGCGGTGACTGCGTCCTTGCAGGCCTGTTGAAGCTCCTCTTCGATTGCCCCTTCCAGCTTCCCGGTGGCCACGATGGTTTCCAAAACCTGGGGATGGTGCACCGTCACGAAATCGTGCAGGTAGCGCTCGAACGGCCGCACCGCCGCCACCTTCAACCCGTCCAGAAAACCGCGGGTGCCGGCAAAAATGGAGACCACCTGCAACCCCACCGGCATGGTGTCGTGAAGGTCCTGCTTCAGCAGCTCCACCAGCCGCTCACCGCGAGCCAGCTGCCGCTGCGTCGCCTTGTCCAAGTCGGAGCCAAACTGAGCAAAGGCCGCCAGCTCGCGGTACTGAGCCAGTTCCAGACGCAGGGTGCCCGCCACCTTTTTCATCGCCTTGATCTGCGCGTTGCCACCCACGCGGGACACGGAAATACCCACGTTCACCGCCGGGCGCACGCCTGCGTAGAAAAGGTCCGTCTCCAGGAAAATTTGCCCGTCGGTAATGGAAATGACGTTGGTGGGAATGTAAGCGGACACGTCCCCGGCTTGCGTTTCGATGATGGGCAAAGCGGTGAGGGACCCGCCCCCAAGGTCATCGCGCAACTTGGCTGCCCGCTCCAGAAGACGCGAGTGGAGGTAAAAAACGTCGCCCGGATAAGCTTCCCGGCCCGGGGGACGCCGCAAGAGCAACGAGATCTCCCGGTAGGCGGCTGCGTGCTTGGACAAGTCGTCGTACACGCACAAGGCATGCTGGCCGTTGTAGAGGAAGTACTCGCCCATGGCGCAGCCAGCGTAGGGGGCCAAGTACTGGAGAGGGGCCGGCTCCGAAGCGGTAGCCGCGACCACAATGGTGTGCTCCATTGCCCCGTAGTCTTCCAGGGTTTTGACCACCTGGGCCACCGTCGAACGCTTTTGGCCGATGGCCACGTAAATGCACACCACCCCCTTGCCCTTCTGATTGATGATGGTATCCACGGCCAAGGAAGTCTTGCCCGTCTGCCGATCGCCGATGATGAGCTCCCGTTGGCCCCGGCCAATGGGGATCATCGCGTCAATGGCCTTAATACCCGTCTGCATGGGTTCCTTCACCGGCTGCCGGCGCACCACGCCAGGGGCGATGCGCTCCACCGGGTAGTACTCGTTGGCCGTGATAGGGCCCTTGCCATCCAGGGCTTCCCCCAGGGGGCTCACCACCCGGCCAATCAAGCCCGGACCCACCGGCACCGAAAGAATCTTCCCGGTGCGTCGAACCTCGTCGCCCTCCTTGATAGCGCTGGACTCGCCCATGAGCACGCAGCCCACCGAATCCTCCTCCAAGTTAAGGGCCAGGCCGTAGATGCCGTGGGGAAACTGCACCATTTCCCCAGCCATAACCCGATCCAAGCCAAAGACGCGGGCAATACCGTCGCCCACAGACACCACGGTACCCACCTCTGCCATTTCCACCGAGGTGGTTACCCCTTCCAAATGACGGCGTAAGATGTCGGTAATCTCTCCCAGCTTAACCTGCATGAGGCCCTCCCAGGGGCAAGGTCAATCCGGCAAAGCGCTCCAGTTGGCGTTTGAGGGAACCATCGAACAGCAGGCTACCCAAACGCACCACAAACCCCCCAACCAGCTCCGGTTTGGTTTCTTGCTGCAAGCGCACCTGGCAACCCACCAGCGAGGCCAGCACCCGCCCCAAGGCCGAAAGCTTCTCGGGAGCGAGCGGCGCCGGAACCTGCACCTTGCCCCGCATCACGCCCGCCATGCGGTCGCAGGCGATGGCAAACTCCTCCGCCACCGTGGGTAAAAGCCGCAGCCGGTAGTGGCTTTGCAGCGCCACCAGCAGCCGTCCCACCTCGGCCGGCAAAGCCAAAGTCTTGGTCACCTCCCGCAAGAGCTGAGCCTTTTTCCTGCTGGGGAGGCCGGGCAGCTCGAAGGCACGAAGCAAATCGGGCAAGGCGGCAAAAGCCGAAGCCGCTCGCTGGAGAGCTTGGCGCGCCTCTTCCAGCGCCTCCGTCCCCCGCGGCTTCACCACGGCCACCAGAGCCTGTGCGTAAGGCCGAGCAACGCGTCGGCTCATGGCCGGCCCTCCTCAGCCAAACGCGCCAAGGTAGCCTGGAAAAGCCGCTCGCGATCTTCGGCGGTCACCTCGCGCCGCAAGAGCTCCCAGGCGGCAGTGGCGGCCGCCTGCGCTGCTTCACGGGCCAGCTGTTCCCGAGCAGCAAGCAGTCGCCGGCCAGCTTCATCCTCCACCTGTCGCAAAAACCTTTCCGCCTCTCGTTGGCCCTCCGCCTCCAACCGAGCCCGCTCCGCCTCACCCTCTCGCCGCAGGCGTTCCCGCAAGTCCTTGATTTCCTGCTCGAAGGCAGCCAAGCGCGAGGCCATGGCTTGCTGCATGGCGGCAGCCTCCTCCCGCAGCTTGGCAGCTTCGGCCAGCTCGCGGGCGATTTCTTCGCGACGCGTGTGGAAAAAACGGGCCGCTGGCCGGGCCAGAAGGTAGGCCAATCCCAGGAGAAACAACACCAGGTTGGCCAGTCGCCACAGCGGCACGGGCAAACCGAGCCAGGTTGCGGATCCTGCTTCGGAGGCATGGGCCACGGTGGCAAGAGCAGCCATCAGCACACCCAGCACCAACCTCATGCGGCGAGAGCCCTCCCCAGAAGCCGCTCGGCCAGCCGTCGAGCCAACGTCTGCACTTCCCCTGCCAGCTTGGCGCGCTCCTGAGCAACCTCCTGCTCAAGCTCAGCAGCAAACACGGCTAGGCGCCTCTGCCCTTGCTCACGCGCCGCCTCCAACAGTTCGCGCCGACGTGCCTCTCCCTCGGCGCGCAGGGAGGCCCGCTCCTTTTGCGCCTCGGCCGCCACCAGCGCCAACTCTTTTTCACGCTGAGCCAGAGCCTGCTCCAATGTCGCCTTTGCCTGTTCATGGGCCTTTCGGCCTTCGGTTGCCCGCTGCTCGCGCTCGTGCAGAACAGCCAACAGCGGTCGCACCAGGTTGCGATTGACCACCCAGTAGGCGAGCCAAAAGCATGTGACTACCAAGAGAAACGAGTAATTTGGCAGGTTCACCTTGCTGCACCTCCGCCGGTCGCCGCCGCCGGGCCGGCGGCGGCCGAAAAGTTTAGCAAGGCTTCTGCTAAAGGTCAAACGCTGTCAGCGTTTGGACAGCTCCACACCGAGAAAGGCCCTTCGGCCCGGCCCTGGGTACCCCCGCACCTCCTGGTAGCTCCTGTCCGCCAGGTTTTCCACCCGCAGGCTTGCAACCAGAAGCTGGGAAAGGCGGTAGCGGAAGGCCAGGTTGGCGGTCACAAAGCCACCCTGCCAAACACGCGCAAATCCCAGCGGGTCCAGATCCTGGCGACGGCCAACGTACACCAGCGTCACCTCCCCCGTGCCAGCAGCAAAGGATTCCCCCAGCGTCAGCGAGCTGGACCAGCGAGGCCGACGCAAAAGGGCTTGTCCCTGCCCATCCTCGGCATCCAGCCAGGTAGCCGCCCACCGCCACAGGCGCGTGCCCGCGCGCCGTTCGGCTGAAAGCTCCAGGCCTCGCTGGAGGGCTCGCGCCACGTTGGCGAATCGCCAGGAAGCGTAGTCAAAGTCCACCAGGTTGCGTACCCGATTGCTGAACGGCACCAGCTGCACCACCCAGTGGGCGGGCAGGGGAAGGGCGAGACCCAGTTCTAAGTTCCGGGAGCGCTCAGGCTGCAGCTGCGGGTTGCCCGAGCCCGGATAGTAGAGCTCTCCCAAGGTAGGGGCACGGAATCCTTTCCCCGCGGCCACCCAGAGGCGTCCCCAGCGCCAGCGGCGCTGCCACACCAGCCGCGGTGACAGCTCCCGCCAGTGGGCCGCCTGATCGTAGCGCGCCCCCAGGGTAAGCTCTCCCCAGCCACCCAGCGCCACACGGTCCTGGGCAAATCCAGCACTCACCTCTTGCCGTTGCCGGTCCAAAGCCACACCAAAGCTGGAGCTGGCCGTCACTTCCTCTTGCCGCCACTCGCCCCCCAGCTGCCAACGGTGAGCACCCGTGCGCCCATGCAGCACCGCCCGACCTTGCCAACTTTGCGTGCGCGTGTCGGCCGCAGTATAGCCCCAGGGATCATCGGGGTCGCGGAAGGCGAGGCTGCCCCGGACGCGAGCCAGGCTGCCGGTGAGGGTCAAGGCGGGGCTGAGGCGCCAACGGAAGGGCAGGCCTACCAAGGTCTGCTCAGCCGCGGTGTACCGGTGGGGCGTGAGACGAGAAGCGGAAAACGGCACTTCCGTGTGGCCGTTGTGCACGCGCAGCAACACCCCCAGCTGTCCCGCGCTGCTGGGGCGCAAGTGCGCCACCAAGGTCAGACTCTTGCCCCAAAAAGAATCGTTGGTCAAAGCGCCGGTACCCTGCCGCCAGGCCGCTGCCGCAGCCAGGTCCCAGCGTGTTCTCGCCAGCGAGGTTTGAGCCTGCCACCGCTGCCAACCACCACTGCCGCCCTCACCCAAAAGCTGGAAGTTCTGTTCCGTCGGCTGGGGGGCAAAAAGCTGCACCACCCCGCCCATGGCATCCGAGCCGTAAAGAGCAGAGTAAGGGCCACGGACCAGCTCCATTCGCCCTATCCCCGCAGCCAGCGGCAAGCTCCAGTCGAAACCGCCAAAGTATGGGTCGTTGAGGCGGATGCCCTCGAAAAGGACCAACGTTTGGTTGGAGTTGGTCCCGCGGGAAAACAGAGAGCTTACGCCCCCGTCCAGCCCGGAGCGTAGCAACGTCACCCCAGGCACACGCCGCAGAAGCGCGGAGGCAGACACCTCGAGGCTGCGCTCCATCTCGTCCCCATCGATCACGGCTACGGCCGCCGGCGCCTCGTCGGCATTTTCCGCCTCGCCGGAAGCAGTAACCACCACCGTCTCCCGAAAGGTGGGCATCTGCGCCAGCGAGGAAACAGCAAGAGAAAAAGAAAGAACTGCCAGCAGAGCTTTCTTCATGCTGCACCTCCCGTGCTTTTTCAGGGTGGCAGGTCTCCTGGCTCCGGATCCTCCGGAAAGCTCGCCTTCCCAGGGCGCTGGCTTCCACCGCACGCCCCAGTGGCCGTCGTGAGCTTCCGTCCCCGGTTACAGTGGCGGGGGCCGCGCCGGACTTGCACCGGCTTCCCTCGAACCACCCCGGTTACAAACAAACGCTAGCAAAGCACGAGCGCGCCGTCAAGGCGCGCTCGCGAGCACCAACCTTACCCAGGGGCTATTGAACCGTTACCCGAACCGGCACCTCAATGCGCGAGCGCGTCGGATCGTTGGTCTCCACCACCAGCGCCGCATTGTGGGCGCCTTTGGGTGCACCGGCCTTGAGCGTAACCGCCACCTGGTAGCGTTGCCCCGGCTGCAAGGGCGTCACCTCAGTGGTGAACAGGTCGCTGGTCACCTGGGCTCTGTTAATTTGCAAATCGTGGTTGGGACGGTTGTTGATGAGCAAAAGGGTGCGGCCCACGGGCGCGTCGCTGGGCACCTGACCCAGGTCCACGTTGGCCGGCAGGACCTGCACGATGGGGCGAACCACGCCAACCAAGGAGATGACCACGTTGGGCGACTTTTCCGCCGTGGTCTTGACCGTAACCTTATGGTTGATGGGCCCGTCGGGAGCGTTGGCCGGCACCTTGAAGGTGACTTCCCACTGAGGCTGGTTCCGGCCTTCAACCAACTCCGAACCTTGCAGCTTGCGGAAGCCAGCCGTCACCGGCGCGGCCCCGGTATCCACGGCCAGCACCTTGAAATCCACTGGCTGGGAGGGTACCAGGATGACCTTTTCCTCCGCCGGCTCGCCCTGAAGGACATTGAAGCGCACAAGGCCCCGAGGCAACACCTCGATGAAGGCTTGTACATCGGCCTTCACCACCAGGGTGGTGGCGGGGGTGGCGGGGTCGTTGGTGTACACCAGGATGGCCTTGGAAATGGGTCCGGTGAAATCGGTGGTGTCCACCTCGGCCACCACCTTGCCCTTGCCCCCAGGAGGAATAACCCGGTCGAAGTCCGCCACCGTACAGCCGCAGGTGGGGCGAACCTGCGAGATCTCCAGGGGCGCGGTGCCGGTGTTGCGCACCTCAAAGGCGGCGCGGATCTTCTCGCCCTTGGTGACCACGCCGAAGTCCTTGATTTTCTCCGGAACATCCATAGCCGGCTTGGCTTCACTAGCCGCCTGCGCTGGCGCCGTAGGGGATGCGGTCTGTGCCCCTAGCCAGGCGGGCACGGCCAAAGCCAAGACTGCGGTTGTCATCCACGCTTTGCTCATGGCTTGCCTCCTTTTCCTGCCCTCGCGGGCCTGCCGGTGGTAGAGTACCCTTGCCCGCGCGAACGGGCAAGCTTTATGCGAGAACCATGCCACTTTTACCTTTTGCCGGTCGGCGGCATGGCCACCAGCGCGCTGGCTGGCTTGCTGGTGGAGCAGGGCTACACCGTAGCTGGGGTGGATTCCAGCCTCTACCCTCCGGCTTCCGAGCTTTTGGCTGAGCTGGGAGTGCCCGTACGCTTGGGCTACAACCCGCAAGCCATCCCGCCGGTGGAGAAGGCGGTAGTCATCGGCAACGCTGTGCCCGCCGGAAACCCGGAGGTGCAGGCGGTGCTGTCCCGGGGTATGTCCTACACGTCGCAGGCCCAGTGTCTGGGTGAGCTGTTCTGCCGCAACCACCGTACCATGGTGGTGGCAGGCACTCATGGCAAGACCACCACCACTGCCCTGGCCGCGCACGTGCTGGCCCACGCTGGGCTGGATCCCACTGTCTTCATCGGTGGTGTGCCCAAAGGCGGCAAGCCTTGGCGGCTGGGCAAAGGCTCCTGGATGGTGGTGGAGGGGGACGAGTACAACACCGCCTTTTTTGACAAGGGGCCAAAGTTTCTCCACTACCACCCTTTTCTCTTTTTGGTGCACAACGTGGAGTTCGACCACGCCGATATCTACCCCTCGCTGGATGCCATTCTGGCTGCCTTTCGCGCCGGAGTGGCGCGGGTGGCTGAGCAGGGGTGGGTGGTGGCCAACGCCGACGATCCGGGGGCAAGGGAAGCGGCAGCAAAGGCCAAAAGGGTGTTGTGGTACGGCTTTGGCGAGAGGGCAGAGGTGCGCTGCCTGGAATTTGACCACCAGGACGGCCTGCTCAATGCACGCTTTTCCCTGGCCGGCACCGAGCTTCTGTTGCAATCCTCCTTGGTGGGCCGGCACAACCTAGCTAACCTACTGGCGGTGGCTGCTGCTAGCCTAGTCATTGGCGTTCAGCCCTCCCAACTGGCTGAGGCCGTGGCTAGTTTTGCTGGGGTAAGGCGGCGGCTGGAGGTGTTGGGCCAAGCCGGCGGGGTTACGGTAGTGGACGACTTTGCCCACCATCCCACGGCCGTTCGCCTCACCCTGGAGGGTGCCCGGCACCGGTTCCCGGGTCGCCGGCTGGTGGTGGCCTTCGAGCCCCGCTCACTCACGGCCGGTCGCCAGGAACTCTTTCCCCTTTACGCAGAAGCCTTTGCACACGCAGAGGTCGTGGTGCTGGCGCCGGTTTTTCACCGCCAGCGTTTGGCACCTGAGCAGCTGCTGGACCGTCACGCTCTGGCCGCCCAGCTTCGGCGGGCTGGGGTCCAGGCGGTGGCCTTGGAGGATGGCGAGGATCCGTTGCCGGTGGTGCTGCAGCTTTTGGCAGGCGGGGATGTGTTCATGGCCATGTCCTCTGGCAACTTTGGCAGCTTGCCCCGTCGGGTGCTGGCCCGGCTTTCGGGAGAACAGTGAGCAGCTGGACACGGGCCCTGGCCACCGTGGGTTTTTTGGGCGAGCGCCTTCCCGCCCCTGGTACCACCGTGGGTTCGGTGGCGGGTGTGGGGTTGTTCCTGCTCGCGCCGCAGGGGGAGCTGGGCGCCGCCATCGGCGTGCTGGTGACGGGCCTCGCCGTATCCGTTTGTGGGCAGGAAGCCCGTCGCCGGGGTCAAGCGGATCCGCCAGCGGTGGTGTTGGACGAGGTAGTGGGGCAGTGGTGGACGCTTTGGCTCATGGCTTGGCTGGGCGTTCCCCAGCGAGCCCTCACGTACCTGGCTGGCTTTGGCCTCTTTCGCCTGCTGGACGTTTGCAAGCCGCCACCGATTCGGCAAGCTGAGCGGTTGCCCGGGGGTCTGGGCATCGTGGCCGACGACCTGGTGGCCGGGTTGTTAGCCGCGGTTTTGGGAGCGTTGGCCTTTTCCGCCCAAGGCTGAGGCCTCGCGCTGCGCCAGCTTCCGCCGCAGGAGCTCGTTTTCGAAGGCCATACCCGCCTGCTCGGCGGCCAGCTCGACGATTTCCCACGAGGCAATTTGCTCCTGCCGCCGGCCGTTGTCAGCAACTACGAGGGCAATGACGCGCTGAATGCCACGCATGGGAAAGACCACCACCTCATCGCGGGCCGCATCCTCCAACAGCACCCGCAAGGCCTCTGGCAGCCGGCTGTGGCTGCCCCGCAGCACCTCACCCTTGGCCACCGCCTGCTGCAAAAGCCCAGCCGATTCCAGACTCAGGCGCAGGTTGCGGGTGGTCTGGGCCAAGAGTTTCCCATCAGCCCCTTGGCCGAAGGCCCCCAGCACCGTAAGCTCGCGCTCTTTCACCAGGAACATGATGGCCCGAGCGACCGACTCGGAGAGGATGCGAAGCAAGTTGAGAGCTAGCGAGGCCGCGACGAAACCTGAGCGCAGCTCGCCGAAGGCTTGCCGCAAGCGCTGCAGAGACAGCTCGGCCGCCGCGTCCGAAGGCGGTGGCGCCAGGTCTTTCTGCCCACGCAGCGAAGCCACCGCGGCCGCCACTGCCTCTAGCTGAGCGGGAATTACCAACGCTGCCCCGGCGCGCAACAGGGGCGCCACGGGCTGGTCAGCGGCCACCAGCGCCACCACCCGAGCTGCCGGAGCTTGTCGGCGCAGCTGCAGCACCTCCGCCGGGCCCAACACGCCCTGCCGAGTGTCCAAAAGTACGATGAGGGGCCCCCGAGCACCACAGGCTGCCTCCAGATCCGCCCGCACCACCCGAGCAGCTTCCCCCCGCAAGGCCGGAGCGAGGCGGGCAAAGAAGCCGTCGTCCGGAGTGAGCACGCACACTTCCGGCCGGTCGTCCGTGATTGCCTGCGGTTCCAAGTGAGCGAGAACGCGGGTGAGCTCCTCGGCGTCGAGGAGCTGAGGAACGGGTGGTGTGGGTGAGGACAGGCGTTCCTGTTGGTTTCTCTCCGCAAAAAGCTGGCTGGCCTGGGCCAGGACCTTTTCGGTGTCCACTTCGGCCTCGGGGATAAGCTCGCCGGCGTACAGGCTCACGTCGTCAAGCGGCTGCAGCTCCTCCGGCACAAACTCGAACTCGCCGTCTTCCCACGCCAAAAACAAGGCTACGCTGCGGCGAATCTGCTCTTCCACCAGCGCCTTGAGCTGGGTGGGGGTGACGATGCCGGCCTCCACAAGGATCGTGCCCAAGGAGCGCTTCCCTCCCCCTTGCCGTTGGGCTGCCAAAGCCGCCTCCAGTTGCCGGCGGTCGAGCACGCCCTGCCGTAGGAGCAGCTCACCTATCCGCGGTGCACCGGTGGCCCGCGCCCAAATGATGCGGCCCTGGTGAAAACCGATGGAGGCCTCCGCGTCGGCGCGAGTGAGACGGAGGACACCGGTACGGCGGCCCAAATGTACGAACTGCAACACATCCGCCACCGCCACGTCCTGAAGGCTGCCGATAATACCCTGGGAAGGCGACTTGGCTGCCATCCTCGGCAGCTATTCCCCGCGCGCCAGCTTGATAAGGCTTTCCAGAGTGCGCAGCCGCCGGTCCTTGCTGGCAAATATGCGCGCGGCAAAAAGCGCCGAAGCAGCATGGGCCGAAAGCAGGTCAAGCAGCTCTCGGTCCTCCGGCCGCAAGGCCGGCTTGTGGGAAAAGAGCTTGAGCACCACCAGCGCCCCAACGATTTCCCCCTGTACCTTCAGCGGCACCACCGCCACCGCCGGCGAGTCGGGTAGGGGTGCCAGGCGCAGGAGCCCGTCGGCCAGGGTGGCGTCCACCGCTGGGTCGCCCGCACGGTACTCCTCGTTGGCAAACAGGGGGTACTCGCCCGCAGCCAGCCCTTGGGCCAAGGCCACCTCGAAGCCCTCACCGCCATCACGGCGCAGCAGCACCACAAACTTGTCCGCGCCCAGTAGGTTCACGGCAATTTCCGCGATGGTCTGCAGCACTTCCGAGGGGGTAAGGGTGGCGTGGAGCTGGTAGGTGGCCACGTAAAGGTTCATCAGCCGCGAAATTTGCCGCTCCGAAACCGCCAGTTGCGCCGCCAGCTCGCGCACGTCCTGCTCGGTGCGCGCCAGGCGCTCGGCTAGCTCCTGATTGGCCGACGCATGCGCTCCTCCGCCAGCCAGGTGAAGGTTCTGCTCCAGCTCGCCCACCAGTGCGCGTGCCCGTTCCAATGTGGTCCTGAGCTCCTCCACCAGTTCCTTGCCGGAACCTCCAGCGAGGTGCAGCGTGGACTCGTTGCTCAAGGCCCCTCCTCTGCCAGCTGGGCGATGGTGGCTCGTAGCTTTTCCGCATCGAAGGGCTTGCTGAGGTAGGCACGAGCCCCCGCCACCAGCCCTCTGGCTATCTGCGCTTCCTCGCCATCGGTGGAAATGACAATCACCGGCAAACCGGGAAGCCTTCCCGCCTGCTGCAGCGCCGCCAGGAACTCCAACCCGTTCATCACCGGCATGTTGATGTCCAGCAGCACCAAATCCACATCGGGGTGCTGGGCCAAAAGCTGCAGCGCCTGTTGGCCGTTTTCCGCCAAAAGGAGGGGTGTGCCGCGCAGCATCACCTCGTACATGCGCAGCATCAGTTTGGAGTCATCCACCGCCAAGACCTTTCGAGGTTGCACCTTTCCTGTCCTCCGCCTGGCCGCCCCCTAATCAGCATAGCCCCTTCTCCCACCCAGGGCAAAGCCCAAAGTGATTTTCCCCTCGGAAAGCAGCGGAGGTGCGAGCCATGCGCAAAGCGGCGCTGCTGTTTTTGCTTTTGCCCCAGCTGGCTTGGGGAGAAAAGCTCAAGGTGCTCCTGCCCGTATGGTGCGAGGGGAAAGCGACAGAGGTGGAGGTGGTAGTCTTCCTCGCCGGTGGCCAAGCGGCCTTCGATCCCCTGTGGGCGGAAAAGCCCCTAGCCAGGGCCAAAGTTAAGCCGTGGAACCCTTGACGCTGGAGCTGGACGCCCCTTTGGCCGTGCGCCTGGAAGCCTGCGCGCAGGGGCATGTAAGCGTGGGCTTTTTCCTCTGTCACCCCCAGCAGCTGCCCCTTCCCCCAGCGTAGCTGGAGGAGGGGAGGAAAGGCACAGCGGTCTTAGCTGAGGCGGTTGGCGAGCGGGTGGTGCTCTTTTCTTCCATAGGGGCCGGGGCGCGCGCCCGGGCAACCTTGGATCGCTGGCACAAGGTCGTCTCCTCCCAAGCTCTTGTTCGGGGAAAGGGCGAGGTGGTTTTGCCTGCTGAGGAGGAACTGGGAATCGTGCTTATGGACCGCCGGGGCCGATGGGCTAGGGGACGCCTGGGTGCCAAGGGAGCTTGCCCAGCTTCCGCTGCCGAGCGGTGTTGGTCCGCGTGCGGGGCCTCAACGGGCAGGTGCTGCCGGAGGTGCGCGTGGCGCTGGAAGAGGCGCCCTTGGGCGCGAGCACGCGCACCGCAGCGGATGGAACCTGCCAGCTGTGCGTGCCGGTTGACAGCCGCCAGCGGGTGGTGGCGTTGTAAGGACGAGCAGGGGGCCTGGGGGTTAGCCGAGGGCGGGGAGCTCAACCTCACCTTGCGGCCCTTGGAACGCGTCCTTCTTGTGAGTGCCGCGCCGTGCCCGGTGCTTCTAGCCAACCCGAGCTGGCTTCCCGCGGCTTTGGGTGGCCCCCGGCTGCTCCCTGGCCAGGGTGGGCATTTGCCCTTCCTCGGCCCAGGTGGGTTTTTGCAGCTGGCCGCTCCCGGTTTTGTGGGCACCACCTTTACCGTCTCTGAGACAGGCCGAAACCTAGGGGTGCGTCTGGTGCGCATTGGCCGCCTGGCTGCCAGCTTGGAGGACCGGCGCGGGCAACCGGTGCCCGGGGCGGCGGTGCTGGTGAGGGAAGAACCCGCTCAAGTTTTCGGCGGCCGGCGCGTTCGCTTCCCGACCCTGGAACAGGTGGCGGCGGTGACCGAGGCAAAGGGGAGCTTTGTCATTCCCTCGGTGGTACCCGGCCAAGTGCGGGTGCGGGCCCGGGCGGGAGCGGCATGGGCGCCGGAAGAGCAGGTGAGGCTGGAACCGGGAGGCGAGGTCACTATGCAGCTGCGTCTGGCAGCGGGAACGCGCTTGGCTTTCAGTCTGCAGGACCCCGAGGGGAGGCCGGTAGCTGGGGCCCAGGTGCGCGGCAGCGGGCCGGAAAGGGGGTTGTCGCCGCGTACCACCGACGGAAGCGGTTGGGTCCGGTTTGAAAAGCTCCAACCTGGAAGGTACCTCTTGTATGTGAACGCCCCTGGCAAGGCCAACACTTGCGAGGCTGTTCAGCGCAATGGCGAGCGGAAAACCGCCAAGACCATCACCCTGGCGGAGGGCGGGGTGGTGGAAGGCCTCATCCGCGACCTCAGCGCCAACGAGCTGGAAGGAGTGAGGGTTATGGTAGGAGCTTCCTTTACGGCCCCCGACGCTTCCGGCCGCTTCCGCCTGGAAGGGGTACCCCTGGGCTCCACGGAGGTGGAAGCCTGGGTGTTCCCTGGCGGCACGAGCCGTGAGGCTCCGGTGGAGGTGAGCGCCAACGCTCCCGCTTATGTGGAGCTGGATTTCAGCCAGGGCTGGGCCCTTTCGGGAAGCCTGCGGCAAAGAGGGCGGGGGCTTGCGGGATACGTGATTGCCGCCGTCAGCCAAGGCGCGGGTAGCTTGAGCAACGTGACCGACGAAGGCGGGCGCTCCCGCCTTCCCGGGCTAGGGACGGGAAGCTATCGCGTCGTCGCCAGTGATACCGGCGGGCAAGTGCTGACCACCGCTTAGGTGGACGTGAGCAAGGACACGGAGCTGGAGCTGGTAGTTCCGGATGGCCACTTGCTAGGGCAGATGGTGGACGAGGTCTCCGTTGCTCCCGTGGCGGAAGCGCAGGTCGTGCTGCAGCTGGCCAACGATGCGGCTTTTCGGCGCGCAGCCACCACAAACCAAAAGGGCGATCTCCAGTTCGACAAGCTGCCCTCGGGCCGTTTCACCCTGCGGGCTTTGGCCGGGGATACGGCCCCAAGGAGCTTTCCGTGGAGGTGGGGGCAGCTCACCTGGCCCGGTTGCGCGTAGCCCTGGCCAAGGAACTGGCGCTGGAGCTTTTGGTCCGCGGAGCCGACGGCAGCGTGCCCGATTCGGTGCTCGTCCTAGCGGGCACGGGGAGCAGCCGGCGGGCTGCGTGGGTGAACCTGGACCGGGAAGGGCGCGGCTTGATGCCCAGCTTTCCCGCCGGGGAGCATTCTGCCTCGTGCGCGGTAACGGCGCAGCCCTGGTCACCCTGCGGGTGCCCTCGCAGGCCACGGTGCAACTGCGGCCTCCCGGCAAGCTGCGGCTTTGCGCTGGCGATAAGGAGGCACGGCTGGCGCTCACGCTGCCCTCCGGCCCGCCCCTTCCCTTTGGGCAAGGGGAACCGGACGGCCTGCTCCCCTTACCTGCCAAGGGGCCAACCTGGTTCGAGCTCCCCGCCGGCGAGTACCAGCTGGTGTGGCAGGCGGAAGGGCAAAGCCACCGCAAGCTGGTAACCGTGCCGGCTGAGGGTGAGCAAGGAGTGCTGCTAGCCTCGGGCGAGCCCTAGCCGGCGGGGCGAGCAGCCAGCCCCCACGGCAAAAGGACAGGGGTCGCGTGGGCGCGGCCCCTGTCCTTGGGCGCCACTGACGGCTCAGTGGGTTGCTAGGTACTGAGCCGCACCTTCGGGGGTGGCCACCATCGTGTCCTTGCCCTCATCCCAGTCCGCCGGGCACACCTCGCCCGTGTGATGGGAGACGTACTGGAAAGCTTTCAGCACGCGCAAGGCCTCACGGGAGGAACGCCCCACCGGCAGGTAGTTGGTGGTCTCGTGCACCACCACGCCCTCGGGGTTGACGAGGAACAAGCCACGCAGCGCCACACCGGCGGCCTCATCCAACACGCCGTAGGCGCGGGAGACCTCCTTGGTAATGTCGGCCAAAAGGGGATAAGCCAGCGAGCCGCCCAAGCCGCCGCGCTCCCGCGGGGTCTCCACCCAGGCCTTGTGGGTGTACTTGGAATCCACGGAGATCCCCAGCACCAGGCAGTTTCGGGCAGCGAACTCAGCCGCATCGCGGGAAAAGGTGAGGACCTCGGTGGGGCAAACAAAGGTGAAATCCAACGGGTAGAAAAGCAGGTAAACCCATTTCCCCTTAAGTTTTTCCAAGGAAACCGACACGAACTCGCCGTTATGATAGCCCTCCAGGATGAACAGGGGCGCCGGACGACCAACCAAGCTCATGTTGCACCCTCCTGCCACTCGACTGCCTACCGGCAGTCAAGGTGGATAAATGTTATCGAAAAAATTGCCAGTGTCAAGAGCTTCACCGCGCATCTCCCATTCATGGCTTGATTAAAGGGCGCGGGGCGGTGCGCCAAGCCCTAGCCACCTGCCCCAGCTAACGCGTGCTCAGTAGCGGAAGCCGATCCAAAAGCTAGTGTTGTAGCCGCGATCCAAGCTGCGCTTGAAGTCCCAGCGCTTGGCAAAGTCCCAATGCACGGGCAAGCCAAAAAGCTCGACCGAAAAACCGAAACCGTAGGACGAGAGGCCGTCCTCTAGCCGGCCGTCCTTGATGAAGCGGAAGGGCTGGGTAAAGCCCGGCACGTCCACTCGCGCCGCCGCCACATCCAAAAAGAAGCGGCCGCGGAGATCGCGCAGGTGCAGCCAGGGCAATACCAAATGGTCGATGAGGGGGAAGCGCCACTCGGCGTTGAAGTAGCCCACCTGGTTGCCGACCACCGAGCGGTAGTCGAAGCCGCGCAGGGTGTCCACCCCGCCGAAGTAAAAGAGGCTGGGACGGTTGCCGTCAGCCGCAGCCAAAAACAGACGAAAGGCCAGCTCGTTGCGCCGAGAAACAGGCAGGTACTGACGCGCGTCCAAGTGCAGCTCACGGGAAAGGCTACCTCCTTCCTTGGCGTCGAACGCCTGCACCAGCATCAGCTGCCACCGGCGTCCCCAATGGGGTCCGTAATCGTTCCATCCCGTGGTATCACCGGTAAGGCCTACCTGGAGGAAAGGAATGTTGTCGGTAACGGGGATGAAAAACAGCTGACCACCGAAGAGCACGGGGTAATCCACATCACGGTAAATGTAGCCCGCGGCTCCCTCGGCTCGCAGGTAAAGGGAAAAGGGATACTGGAAGAAGGCCGCACCGCCTGTTTCGCGCCACAAGCGCTTAAGGCGCACCGCACGACCGGTGAAGGCATCTGCCGCCACGAAGTACGAGCGGTCGTCGAAAACGGTCACCCCCCACTGGAAGCGCTCTTCCACGTTGAGATAGGCCACCTGGAAGTTGGAGTAACCGGAAACGCTTTCCAAAAGCACGTTAACTCGCCTGTCGCCGTAGTGGTCGGCAAAGGAAAGAAAAGCCTGCGAGATCAAGGTCCCGTCTTGGGAGTACTGCACCGCCGCTTGCACGTTGTCGGCAAAAAGCTTGCGCTTGCGTACGGGGGTGATGCGGTCCTCGCTTACCGGCACCGTCACGGCAGGGACAAAGGCTTCTTCTTGGCTGGGAGGGGTTGGCGCTGCTTCCTGCCCCACCTCCTCCCCCTGTCCGGGGTCGGTGAGGTAAAGCCGCCAAGCGCCTCGGGTGTACGCCTGATACACCACCCGCTCCCCTTCCCGGGTCGCCACCGCCACGGGGTTGAGAGCCGCGCCGATGACCCTGGTCAGCCGCGTGAGCGTGCGGCGTTCCAGGTGCAAGCGGTAAATGTCGAAAACACTCCGCTCCCGGTCAGAGGCAAAGTACAGCGCCTTGCCGTCGCGGGAGAAACTAGCACCCTCGTCGTCCCCGGGACCAAAGGTAAGTTGCACGCGCTTTTTCGGATCAGCCAGCTCCAAGCGGAAGAGCTTGGCGTACTCGCCGCTTTGGGAGGAGTACACCAGATAGCGTCCGTCGGGTGAAAAGCAGGGCGCCGAGTCGTAGGCGGGGTCGTTGGTCAGGTTGGTGACGTGGCCGCTGGCCAGCTCCAACAGGAAGACATCCGCTTGCCCCTGAGCAAAGGCGTGAAAGGCCACAAGCTTCCCGTCAGGGGAGAAGGCCGGCTCCATGGCTTGGTCCAGGCCTATGGGGTACTCCTTCCGTATGCCCCCTTTGACCGCGTCCAATAGCAACAAGACCCGTCCGCGTCCCCGCCGGGCGAACACCGCCACCAGGTCGCCATCGGGGGAAAAGGCCAAGTCGCGACCCCGATCCGGTCCCACGGTCAACAGCTGGGCTATGAGGTACTCGTACTTAGTGGTGTACCCCTTGGTGAGGTTGCGGAAGAGCGTGCGGCCGGGCACGGAAAAAAGGGCCACGTCCACATCGTTCTTGTAGGTGGTGAACGCCGCCACTAGCTCCCCGGAAGGGGAAACGGCGGGGGAGACCTCCGCTGAGCGCACCCCTTCTTCTACGCGAAAGGCGGGTCCGAACTCCCGTGGTTCCCCCCGGTCCCTCACCTCTTCCTGGTACCGCTTGCGCAGCCACGAACGGAACCGCGCGTCGAACTCCTCCACGTCCAAGTCGAAGGCGCGCTTTATCGCCCTGTCTACGGCACCGGTGAGGCTGTTGCGCGTTTCGAAAATAAAATCCCTTAAGCCCTCCACACCCCATTCCGCTTCCACAAAAGCAAAAACCATGTGGCCAAAGCGATAGGCGAAATAACCGATGACGTTGTCGGCGACCGAGGGCACACGGTCAGCCCACGCCGCATCGCGCATCACCGCTCGCGCGCGCGAGTCCTCATCCTGGGCGAGGTAGGAAGCCATGCCTTCCATGAACCATTGGGGAATATTGGTGGTGACGGCCTTGCCCAGCTTGCCCTGAAAGAGGATCTCGTACTGAAAAATGTGCACCAGCTCGTGCTTGATGAGCTTGGCCAGCTCGGCATCGGGCAAGTCCACCGGCAGCACCATGCGGTTGCGGGCGGGCACGGCAAAAGCGCCCACGCCTTCGGGGATGCCTTCGATGATCACGTTTGTTTGCTCGAACTCCGAGTGGCCGGCGTAGGCAATGAGGGGAACAGGCTCAGGAATTTGAAAGTTGAGCTTGCGGGCCAGCTCATCGTAGGCGCTCTCGGCAAAGGAAGCTACCCTTCCCACCTGCGGCGCCACGCGGTCGTAAAAGGAAATGCGAAAGTGCGGGGTGGCGAACTCCTGCCATTGGAAGGTGTCGTAGCGAACCTTGTTCTTGCCGAAATACTGGGCGTGGGAAAGGGATGCCACCAGCAAACCCCAAACCAACAGCCTTACCCGCATAGCCCCCCCTAGTCGGTAAACAGTAGGCGCTTGCTCTTCACCGTACGGGGAACAAAGATTCCCACCAACTGGTTTTCCAGCGCGTAAAGGTTGGCAAACATGCCGGAAAACTCATCGAAGCTGCGCTCTTCCCGCTGTTGAAAATCCTTCAAGGGTTGCTCCAAAAGCAGTGCGCCGGTACGTCCGTCGTAGACCTGAAGCAGGATGTCGTACAAAAAACCCGTTTGCTCCACCAGCACTTGCCGGTAATAGGTGCGGCCATCAATGGGCGACACATACTCTTCGGTCTTATAGCCGGAGCGATCCTGCACCTGAAAATCCACGCTACCCCCCACAATCAAATCCGCCCCCGTTTGCCAACCCAACTGCCGCCAAAAACCCGCTTCCCGTGACAGCTGTACCACATCCGTGGTCGGCGGCCTCAGCCCCTCTACCGGTGGCAGAAGCTGCAGCTTGGACTCGCGCCGCAGCAGGCGGCGCAGGTAGCGTTCGAACTCGACCGCCACGTCAAAACCCAGCTTTTGCGCGCCCTCATCTCCCCCACGCGGTTCGCGGAAAAAAGGGCCCAAATAGAGGCGCTCGTGACCCGAAAGCAGCAGTTTGGGACGAACCGGTAGGGAAATTTCCACCTCGCGCACACCCGCCCACGCCGCCGCCGCCAGAAGAGACAAAGCCACGAGCCCCCTAGCTCTCACCCGTGCCCCCTTTCGGCCGAATTCCCTTAATGTACGAGGCGTAAAACTCGGCAAAACGACCGTAGTTTCGCCGAATGCGGCTGTTGTGCGGTGCCAACTCCAAGGCCCGCTTGTAGGTGGCCAAGGCTTCCTCGTATCGGCCCAGCGCCTCGTAGGCCACTGCCAGGTTGTTCAGCACCTCCGCGGTTTCCCCACCCGACGCACGGGCCCGCTCAAAGCGGAAAGCCGCCTCCTTCCACAGCCCTGCTGAGGCTGCCTCCACCCCCGCGCGCAGCTGTTCCCGCGCCGCCGAGCCCAGCCCGGAACTGGCACACCCGACCGCCAAAACCGCCGCCACCAGTGCCGAAGCCCTGACCACGCGCCCCACGATAGCCTCCGGATTATTATAACGCCCCGTGAAAGCTAACTATTTTCTTGCCGCCAACCTCGTCGGTTGGGGTCGAGCCGCTCGGGAACGAGGCCGGGAGCTTCTCCGGCAGGGCGCATTACCGGACGAGCTGCTGGCCAAAGCCCAAGCCGCCTGCCAGCAGGCGGCCAGGTGCGGGTTTCGATGGGTGGCAGCCGAGGATCCCTGTTTTCCCCCAGGGTTACTGGCCCTTGCCGATCCCCCTTTGGGCCTGTTCATCCGGGGACAGGTGCCCGACGGTCCGGCTGCGGCCATTGTTGGCTCCCGTCGCGCATCTGCCTATGGAAAGGAAGTGGCCTACTATCTGGGCAAGGAGCTGGCCACGGCGGGCGTTTGGGTGGTTTCGGGCATGGCTCGAGGCGTGGATACGGCAGCCCACCGCGGGGCGCTGGCCAGCACTGGCCGCACGGTAGCCGTATGGGGATGCGGCCCCGACCGGGTCTACCCACCGGAGAACAGGGAGTTGGCCGAGCTCATCGCCCAACGTGGGGCCTTGATCACCGAGTACCCTCCGGGCACGCCCCCGCGGCCAGAGAACTTCCCTGAACGCAACCGCTTGATCGCCGGGCTGGCCCAGGTGCTGGTGGTGGTGGAGGCAGACGCCCGTTCCGGTGCGCTGCTCAGCGCCAAGCTGGCCCTGGAGGAGGGCCGAGAGGTGATGGCGGTTCCCGGCTCGGTTTTCTCTCCCCTTTCCGCTGGCCCCAACTCCTTGCTGCGCGCGGGGGCGGCGCCGGTGATTTGTGCCCAGGACGTGCTGGACGCCCTAGGTGTTCGGTCACCGACAGCGGTTCCCCTCCCACGACCTCAAGAGGAGGGGCTGTTGCGCTTCCTCCCGCCCGGTGAAAGCCTTACGGTGGACGAGCTGGCGGCTCGCAGCGGGCTTTCGGTCGCAGAAGTGCTCCAAGAGGTGGCTCGCTGCGAGCTTTCTGGCCAGTTGCAACGGGAGCCCGACGGGCGGTTGCGGCGAGCCTAGCGGTCGGTAAGCTGGAAGGGAAGGCGCACCCGCGTCTCCACCAGATCGATGGCTAGCGTCCAGGTGCCCGGCTGCAACCCCTCCGGGACGAAGAAGAACAGGCTCCCTCGGCAGACCCGCCGGTCATCCACGTGCACCTGCGGGAAGACCAGCCCTTCCCCCGGGGCAGCGAAAAACTCCAAGCTGCAGGTGAGCTCGCGGTTGAAGTAATCCAAAGGGTCGGTCGCGAGAGCAGCTCGGCGTAACCCAGCCTGCAATTGCGGGTACGCCCGGGCGAACTGCTCTTGGTTGGCCAGCGGGATTCTTCGCCCATCGGGCGCCACCAGGAACACCCGCTCGCGCCGCACCTCCGTCACCTTGCCGGCGGGTGCGGTCATGGCCACCTCGAGGATGAGCCACTGCTCTCCCAAGCTGAGTGTGGCGTACCGGTACGACAAGGCCAGCTCCAACTCGGGGCCGCGGTACCGCAGGACCGTGGCACCCATTCTCTCCAAACCCGGCACGCCCGTGGGCTGGCCGGTGGCACAGGCCAAGGCAAAGAGCAGGGGCCATAGCCGCTTCATTGGGTCCCCCTTTCCCCAGCATTCTAGACCTGGCTCTTGACAACCCTTGCTAAAGTGCGCCCGGAGGTACGGTGGCTGGCACCCTGGTGATTGTGGAGTCGCCGGCGAAGGCGCGCACCCTGGCACCCTATTTGGGCAAGGACGTGCAAGTGCTTGCCTCCGTGGGCCATGTGCGGGATTTACCCAAGAACAAGCTGGGAATCGACCTGGAACACGGCTTCGAGCCCCAATACCAGCTCCTTCCAGGCAAAAGAGGCGTGGTGGAGCAGCTCAAAAAAGCGGCGCGGGCAGCGGAGAAGATCCTTCTGGCCACCGACCCTGACCGCGAAGGCGAAGCCATCGCGTGGCACGTGGCCGAGCTCTTGCGCTCGGAGGCCAAGCCCTGCCAACGGGTGCTTTTCCACGAGATCACCAAGCAGGGTGTGCAGGAGGCGATGAAGCATCCGCGGCAGCTGGATCCCCACCTGGTGGATTCGCAAAAGGCTCGCCGGGTGTTGGATCGGCTGGTGGGCTACTCCCTCTCGCCCCTTCTGTGGGAAAAGGTCAAGCGAGGGCTTTCCGCGGGGCGCGTGCAATCAGTGGCGCTCAAGATGATCTGCGACCGGGAAGCGGAAATTGCCGCGTTTGTCCCGCAGGAGTACTGGCACGTGGACGCCACGCTGGCAGCCGAGAGCCCGCCGACCTTTGTTGCTCTCTTGGCCCTCAAAAACGGGAAAAAGCTCACCGTCGCTGACCGGGCCACCGCCGAAGCCGTCAAGGCGGAACTGAGCGGCAGCACCTTCCGCGTGGCGGCGATCCAGCGCAAGCGCCGCAAGCAAAACCCTCCGCCCCCTTTTGTCACCGCTAAGCTACAACAGGCAGCCTATCAGAAGCTGCGCTTCCCCGTGCGCAAGACCATGCTGCTGGCCCAGCGCCTCTACGAAGGGGTGGACGTGGCTGGCGAGCGGGTGGGTCTGATCACCTACATGCGTACCGACTCGGTACGGGTGGCCAAAGAAGCCCAAGAAGCCGCGCGCGAGCTCGTGCGGCAGCTCTTTGGGCCCGAGGCGCTACCGGAAAAACCCAACCTCTTTCGAAACAAACAAGCCGCCCAGGATGCTCACGAGGCCATCCGCCCTACCGACGTGCGGCGCACGCCCGAGTCTTTGCGCCCATACCTCAGTGCCGATGAGCTCAAGCTTTACACCCTCATTTGGCAACGGTTCCTGGCCTCGCAGATGCGCCCAGCTGAGTTTGACGTCACCGAGGTGTTGGTGGAGGCGGGAGCCTACGGACTCAAGGCTAAGGGGGAAGTGGAGGTGGAGCCCGGATTCTTGCGGGTTTATCGCGAGGAATCGCAGGAAGGCGGAGAGGAAACCCCTCTGAGCTTGCCACCCTTGGAGCAGGGTCAGCTGCTCCAGCTGTTAGAGCTGAAGGCCGAGCAAAAGTTTACCCAACCGCCGCCCCGCTACACCGAAGCCACCCTGGTCAAAACCCTGGAGGAAAACGGTATCGGTCGGCCTTCCACCTACGCCCAAATCATTGCCACCCTTTCCGACCGCCAGTACGTAGTGAAGGAAAAAGGCGCCTTTGTGCCCACGGAACTGGGTAAGCTGGTGACCCGGCTTTTGACCGACAGCTTCGGCGACCTGGTCAACGAGGGATACACCGCACGCCTTGAAGAGGAGCTGGACGCCATTGCCGAGGGGGTCAAGGACTGGCGGCAAGCCATTGCCGCCTTTTGGCACGCCTTCCAACGGGACCTGGCTCAGGCCAAACACGCCATGGCCGAGGCCAAGGGCGGGGTGCCCACGGACAAGACCTGTCCCACCTGCGGGAGCCCCATGGTGTTGCGCTTCGGCCGCTACGGCGAGTTCCTCGCGTGTAGCCGCTACCCCGAATGCAAAACAACGCTGGAACAAGATTCCGGCACCGGACCCCCACCCCTTTGTCCTCTCTGCGGCAGTCCTATGGTACGCAAGCGCTCCCGCTTTGGGCCCTTTTGGGCTTGCAGCCGCTACCCCAGCTGCAAGGGCAAGCAAGCCTTGCAGAAGGCGGCATCTCCCAACACGCCCTCGGGTGTCGCCTGCCCACAGTGCCACGAGGGTGAGCTGGTGGAGAAGCGCTCGCGCCGTGGACGGCCTTTTTGGGGCTGCAATCGGTATCCGGAATGCACCTTCACATTGCCGGCCAAACCCGTTCCCCACGCCTGTCCTGCTTGTGGCGCCCCTTTCCTGCTGGAAAAGAAAACAGTCCGCCGCGGCTGTTTCTGGCAGTGCGCCAGGTGTACGCAGACGGTGAGCCCAGGGGAGGAAGGGCCATGAGCATCCCGCCAGTGATGGTGGTGGGAGGTGGCCTGGCCGGCAGCGAAGCCGCTTGGCAGCTGGCAGAAACAGGGGTGGAGGTGATCCTTTACGAGATGCGTCCCACCACCCCCACGCCAGCTCACCACAGTGGCCTGCTGGCAGAGTTGGTGTGCTCCAACTCCCTACGGTCGGACAACCCGCACAACGCGGTGGGCCTGCTCAAGCGCGAGATGGAAGCTTTGGGCTCGCTGATCCTGGCGTGCGCTCGCGCCCATCAGCTGCCCGCCGGTGACGCGCTGGCTGTGGATCGGGAGGGTTTTGCCCGCACCGTCACCCAGGTGCTCGCCAACCACCCACGCGTACGCGTTTGCAGGGAGGAGGTGCGGGAGCTGCCACCTGCGCCGGCCATCGTGGCTACCGGCCCCCTCACGTCGCCCGCCCTGCAAAGCGCCTTAGAGAGCTACCTGGGTGAGGGGTCCCTAAGCTTTTTCGACGCCATTGCCCCCGTGGTAGCGGCCTCCTCGCTGGATGAGAGCAAGCTCTTCCGCGCCTCGCGCTACGGCAAGGGCGGCGGGGAGGATTACCTGAACGCGCCGCTGACTCGGGAGGAGTACGAGCGCTTCGTGGATGCTTTGCTGCGCGCTCCCAAGGTGCCCCTCAAAGATTTCGAACGGGACATTCCCTTCTTCGAGGGCTGCCTGCCCATCGAAGTTATGGCCGAGCGCGGGCGCGATACCCTCCGTTTTGGCCCCATGAAGCCCGTGGGCTTGGTGGATCCGCGCACCGGCCGCAGGCCGTATGCGGTGGTGCAGCTGCGGCAAGACGACGTGGCACGGGAAGCCTACAACCTGGTGGGCTTCCAAACGCGTATGACCGTGCCGGCCCAAAAAGAGGTTTTCCGCCTCATCCCAGGCCTAGAGCAGGCGCGTTTCCTGCGCTTCGGCATGGTGCACCGTAACACCTTCCTCTGCGCGCCCAAGTTCTTGGACAGCACCTTGCAGCTTAAGGGCCTTACCGGTGTGCGGGTGGCGGGCCAGCTCACGGGCGTGGAGGGCTACGTGGAATCGGCAGCCACCGGCCTATTGGCTGCCCTTTTCACCCTCGCTCAGCTGCACGGCTTGCCGCTCCCACCGCCACCTCCTTGGACAGCGCACGGTGGCCTGGTTCGCCACGTGCAGCTTTCCTCGCCCGCTCGCTTTCAGCCTGCCAACGCCTCCTGGGCCCTGATGACCGACCCCCCCACGTCCCTACCGGAAGAAAAACGCGCCAAGAGGGAACAGGCCGCGCGCCTGGCGCTGGCCGCTATTCGCCAATGGCGGGAAGGGCTGCCTCTCCCTGTTCCTAATCCGGCCCGCCTCCTCGGGGCCGCGGAAGCGGAAAAGCTACGGCAGCTCCAGGCCCCCTAGCCGCTCTTGCCCCGGGGGACCTACAATGAGACCGTGACTGCCAAGTCATGGCTCTTGGACGATTTTGCCCGCTACTTGGCGAGCGAGCGCAACCTTTCAGCCCACACCCTGCGCGCCTACCGGCGCGAGCTGGAACAGTTTGCCCACTTTTGCCAGGAAAAGCTTGGCTGCACCGGTCCGCCACAGGTTACGGCCAATATGGTCCGCGCGTACCTGGCGGAGGGCCACGGGCGGGGGCTTTCCCGCACTTCCCTCCAGCGCTGCCTGGCAAGCCTGCGCACCTATTTCCGCTTCCTCGCCCGGGAAGGTCAGGTAAAGACCAACCCGGCCCGCCTGGTACCCACGCCCCGGGCTCCCAAGCGGTTGCCCCAGGTTCCTACCGTGGCCGAGCTGTCGGAGCTGCTCGAGGCCCTGCCCTCCACCCCTCAGGGCCGGCGGGATCGGGTGGCCCTGGAGCTGCTGTACGGATGCGGCTTGCGGGCCGCGGAGCTCGTGAGCTTGAACCTGGAGGATGTGGATCTGGGCCGCCGCGTGCTGCGGGTGGTGGGCAAAGGACGCAAGGAGCGCCTTGCGCCCTTTGGGCGCAAGGCCGAGGAGGCCCTGCGGGCCTATTTGCCAATCCGAGCGCAGCTGCGCCAACGCCTGGCGGCGGAAGAAGGCGAGCCGCTACTTGTCAACTTGCACGGTGGCCGGCTCTCCGACCGGTCGCTACGGCGGATCCTGGAGCGGGCCACCCGCCAGCTGGCTGTGGCCCATCGCATGCATCCCCACACGCTGCGGCACGCCTTTGCCACCCACCTGCTGGAGGCGGGCATGGACCTGCGGGCCATCCAGGAGCTGCTGGGTCACGCTTCCCTGGCCACCACTCAGCGCTATACGCATGTAGACTTGGCTTACCTCATGGAGGTCTACCGCCGAGCACATCCCAAACCCTAGGTCTGCTAGGCTTGCCGGGGGCTGATATGCGAGCGTGGCACACCACCATTTGCGCGGTGAGAAAGAACGGGTCCACCGCCATGGCCTGCGATGGCCAGGTAACCCTGGGCAGCACCGTGCTCAAGCACCGTGCCAATAAGCTCCGGCGCCTGGCCGGGGGACGGGTGCTGGCGGGCTTTGCCGGTTCGGTGGCCGACGCCTTGGCCTTGTTCAGCCGCTTTGAAGCCAAGCTGGAGGAGTTCGGCGCCAACTTGGAGCGGGCAGCGGTGGAGCTGGCCAGGGATTGGCGAACGGACCGGGTTTTGCGCCACCTGGAAGCCTCCATGATCGTGGCGGACGAGGAAAAGCTCCTATTGGTCTCCGGTGGCGGCGAGGTGGTGGCTCCGGACGATGGCATTTTGGCCATTGGCTCAGGCGGGCCGCTGGCACTGGCCGCCGCTCGAGCCTTGGCGCGCTTTAGCGAGCTGTCCGCGGCTGAAGTGGCGCGAGAGGCGTTGCGAATTGCGGCCAGTATCGACCTTTACACCAACGAGCACATCACGGTGGAGGTGGTCCCTTGAACCCGCCCCTCACGCCAGCGGAAACCGTTGCTGAGCTTTCCCGTTACATCGTCGGCCAGGAGCAGGCCAAGAAGGCGGTTGCCATAGCCTTACGCAACCGCTGGCGAAGACAGCAACTGCCCGCCGAGCTCCAGCGCGAGGTGACACCGGCTAACCTCATCCTCATCGGTCCAACAGGTGTGGGCAAGACGGAAATTGCTCGCCGGCTGGCGCGCTTGGCTGGCGCCCCTTTTGTTAAGGTGGAAGCCTCCAAGTTCACCGAGGTGGGCTACGTGGGCCGGGACGTGGACTCGATCGTCCGCGACCTGGTGGAGGCCGCCGTGGCCCTGGTGCGCCAGATGCGGGCGGAAAAGGTGACGGTCGCCGCGCAACGGGCGGCGGAAGAGCGGCTGGTGGAGTTGCTCCTGCCTCCTTCGGCCAGCGATCCCGAGGGTACCAAGCGGTCTCTGCGCCGGCTCTTGCGCGAAGGGGCGCTGGAAAAACAAGAAGTGGAGCTGGAGGTGAGCGAAAGCCGGCCGCCGGTGGTGGGCCTTTTGGGCGGCCAGGGCATGGAAAGCCTGGAGCTGTCGCTGCGGGAAGCCTTAGGGCCCTTTTTCCAGCAGCGGGTGCGACGCAAGGTGAGCGTAGCTGAAGCGCGCCGCATGCTGGAAGCGGAGGAGCTGGAAAAGCTTTTGGACAAAGCGGAAATCGAACGGGAAGCGGTGCGCCGAGCGCAGGAGTCCGGCATCGTGTTTCTCGACGAGATCGACAAGATTGCCTCTCGCTCATCGCCGGCTGCTGGACCCGATGTCTCCCGCGAGGGCGTGCAGCGCGACCTCTTGCCGCTGGTGGAAGGCACCACCGTCAACACCCGCTATGGCCCGGTGGCCACTGACCACGTGTTGTTCATTGCTGCTGGTGCCTTTCACGTGGCCAAGCCTTCCGATCTGATTCCGGAGCTGCAGGGGCGCTTTCCCGTGCGCGTGGAGCTTTCTCCCCTCTCCCGGGAAGACCTGTGGCGCATTCTCACGCAGCCCGAGCATGCCCTTCTCAAACAACAACAGGCCCTTTTGGCCACGGAAGGCGTGGAGCTGGAGTTCACCGAGGAAGCCACCCAGGAGCTGGCACGCATTGCCTTCGAGCTGAACCGCAGCGGGCAGGACATTGGCGCGCGCCGCTTGGTAACGGTGGTGGAAAAGGTGATGGAGGACATCGCCTTTACCGCCCCCGAGCGCCGCGGCAGCAAGGTGGTGGTGGACATGGCCTACGTGCAGCAGGCCCTCTCGCCCTTGCTTTCGCGGGAGGACCTGGCCCGCTACATCCTATGAGCCCCAAGCGCGTTCTCGCTGTTGCCCTGGTGTTGCTGGCCTGCGGGCGCAAAGGACCACCCTTGCCCCCCTTGCGCGAGGTGCCGGAAACCACCACCGATTTGCAGGTCTTTCAGGAGGGAAACCAAGTGGTGCTGCGCTGGAGTTACCCCGCGCTCACGCGCTCGGGGCGACCTTTGGGGGAGCTGGGCAGCGTGGAGGTGTGGAAAGCCGAAGTCCCTCCCGGCCAAGAAAAGGCGCTGGAAGGAGAACAAGGGGTGGTGCTCAAGCGGCAGCTGCTCATGGGTCGGGGCAAGCTGCTGGCACGCCTTTCGGGGCAGGAGCTGGCTGCGGCCACCCGCGGCGGCCAGCTGGAGTACCGAGAGAACCTGTCCTCGGCAGTGGGCCCGCCCTTGGCTCTTTACGCCGTGCGCTCCCGCAAGCCCAAGGGTGCCCCTTCGGAGTTTTCCAACGTGGTGAGCTGGCACCCTCGCACGCCCCCTCCGGCCCCCGCCGAGCTGCACCTGGAGCCGCAAGCTCAGGGCCTTGCCGTCCGTTGGCCGACGGCTCCCGGTACCACCTACCGGGTGGAGCGAAGGGAAGGCGAGGGTCCCTGGCAGGTGCTAGGGGAAACCAGTGAGGGAGGCTTTCTTGACCGCAGCGCACAGCAAGGGAAAAGCTACGCCTTTCGCCTGCGAGCGGTGGTGGAGGGCGTGGTGGGGTTCCCCTCGGAGGCTGCCACGGTGGACTACCAAGACCGCTACCCGCCTCCTTCCCCAGCCAACTTGCTTTGCCTGCCCGAGGAGGGACGGGTGGTTCTCCGTTGGGAGAGCCCGGCGGAGGAAAACTTGTCCTACCGGGTTTTCCGCCGGCAGGGTGAGGGGCCTTGGGTCCACTTGCACGAGCGGCTGACCGAGCGCAGCTACCTGGATGGCGACCCGCCGCCTGGGGAGCTCACCTATGCGGTCAAGGCGGTGGACCAGGCCGGCAACGAATCGGAAGCCGCCCTCTGCTCCGCCCGAGGTGGCCTATGAGATTTGCCAAGTGGCACGGTGCCGGCAATGACTTCCTGCTGTTTTTTCCTGAGGACCTGGGACCTTGGCAGGAGAAGCTTTCCCAGCTAGCGCCGGTCCTTTGCCATCGTCAGCTGGGTTTGGGTGCGGACGGTGTGCTGGTGCTGGAGCCCTGCGGCGAAGCCACCGTTCGCCTTCGCTACCTCAACCGGGATGGTTCTCCCGCCTCCTTTTGTGCCAATGGCAGCCGCTGTGCCGCCGCCTTTGCTGCCCAGCGTCTGGGGCGGAACCGGCTGCTTCTGCTCACAGGCTTTGCCCCCATTCCCGCGACGGTGGGCGAAAGTGAGGTGACGCTGGAGCTGCCAGCGGCGGAAAACGTCCCTGGCTGGTTAGAGCTCCCCGCGGGAGAGGAGTTGGTGCGCGGTTTTGCCCTCACCGTGGGCGTGCCCCACCTGGTGGTGCCGGTGGCCTGGGAGCCCTTTTGGACCGCCCCTCTGTCGCTGGCGCCGGCTTTGCGGGCTCACCCGCTGCTGGCACCAGAGGGCGCCAACGTGCACTTCGCCAGGGTTGTGGGTAAGGAACTGTGGCTTCGCTCCTTCGAACGCGGGGTGGAAGGGGAAACGTTGGCTTGCGGTTCGGGCGCCGTGGCGGCTGCCGCCGTGGCTGTGGCCGAGGGTTGGACGAGCCCGCCGGTGGCCGTCAAGACCGCCTCGGGTCGTTACCTGAAGGTTCGCCCCCTAGGCCCTCGGCCCTTCGACGGCTTCCAGCTCACCGGGCCGGTGGAGCCGGTGGCTTGGGGGGAGGTAGCGCCACAGCTTTTGGCAGGGGTCGACTCGAACGTCGGGTGAGCATGCGCCGGTTCTTTGTTGGCACCAGCGGGTTTTCCTATGCGGGCTGGCGCGGCCTCTTTTACCCGCCTGAGCTGCCCGCTAGTCAGTTTCTGTCTTTCTACGCTCGCCAGTTTTCGGCGGTGGAGCTCAACGTCACCTTTTACCGCTGGCCTCGCCCCCAAACCCTGCAACGCTGGCGGGAGCAGGTGGGCGAGGAGTTCCGCTTCGTGGTCAAGGTGCACCGGCAGATAAGCCACCAGAAGCGCCTCGTGGATTGCGAAAAAGAGCTGGGGCAGCTGGTCGAGCTTTGCCGCTACCTCCAGCCGCCCTGCCTGCTGCTGCAGTTGCCCCCCAGCTTGCCCTTCGACCCCCAGCGGCTGGAACGCTTCGGCCAGGCGCTGCCAGCGGCTTTGCCTCCGCTGGTGTGGGAAGCGCGTCACCGCAGCTTTTTTACCGAACAGGCCCTGAGTTTTTTCCGCCAAGCCGGGCTATCGCTGGTGGTGGCTGACTCGGGGGGGCGCTACCCTTGCGTGCGCACGTCCACCGCGCCACCCCTGTACCTGCGCTTTCACGGACCCGGTGCCCTCTATGCCTCCCGCTACACCGATGAGCAGCTGGCTGAAGCGGCTTCTTGGGCGCTTTCGGTGCTGCCCAAGGAAGGTGAGCTCTACGCCTTTTTCAACAACGACGTGGGTGGCCATGCCATCGCCAACGCCCGGCTTTTTGCGCAGCTGTTGACCACAGGTGCCCTTGCCGGGGGGCCAGGCAGCTCGTAAACTTTTGCCCTGAGGGGGACATGGCGGCACCGCTGGCGGCAACCCTGGAGCTTTACCCTAGCTCCCGTTTCGACATGATCGACGTGAACCAGCTCTTGCGGGAGCAAGGCAGCCGTGTGGCCTCGTACCCCCATGCCTTGTATTGCTCCTACCACACCACGGCTGGCTACCTGGAGCAAAGCCTCTGCGCCCGCATGGGCTACCAGCGGGAAGACTTGGCCCGATTCGTGCGGACCTTTCAGCGCCTTTTCCCGCCCGAAGCGCCCTACCTGCACGACCGCATGGAGCTGCGGGAGGAGCTGAGCGAGGAGCAAAAAGCCCATGAACCAGCCAACGCCGACTCGCACCTGGCCTTCATTGGTTCTGGGCTGAAAAACTGCGTGACCTACCACCATCCCGCGCAAAACCCCGTGTTTTTCATCGACCTGGATGGCATTCACCGGGGTGGCCGCCGCCAGCGCCGCACCACGGTCATGGGTTACACCCGGGAAGAGGTGGTGCTGCGAGAGCGCCTGGAAATTCCCGTCTCCCATCATGCGGTGGATTCCATCAACCTCAAGGACCCGAAGGTGGGCGTTTTCGCCTATCTGGAAAGCCTCATTGCCCAGCACGGGGTGGAAGCGGGGCGGCTGGATTTATCCTTGGCCCCCGAGGAACGCCACGCGGGCCTGACGGTCAACGAGTACGAAACCCTGCTGATGAAACACGATCTACGGGAGGTGCTTCGAGACCCCTTTCGCTTTGCCTTGGAAAAGGGCAAGCACATCTTGGCCGACCCGCGGGCCGTGCCGGAAAAAACCCGCTCCTACGCCGCCTACGACCTCATCCGCATGTTCAACGAGCTGATGGAAGCCCTGCGCATTTCCCGCTCATCCTTGGAGCGCCTGATCGTGCGCGCCACCGGCGGCGCCGCCTCCCGCTTTTTGCGCCTGCGACGGCAGGTGAGCTTCTTGGTGGCCCCCGGTTTGGGCGAGGCGCCAGGGAGCATCGTTCAGGGCCGCTACCAAAGCCCCATTTTGGTGCAATGGCACCTGGGAGACACCACCTCCCGGACCCTGGTGGCCACCCTCACGCGCGTTGCCTAGATAAGCGAACGGGACTGCCCACCGTCCACGGCAATGCAGGCGCCGTTGATGAGGGAGGCCTTGGGCGAGGCAAGGAAAGCCACCACGTTAGCCACCTCCTCCACCGTGCCGAAGCGTCCGTAGGGCAGGTTCTGCGCCACGAACTGGGCGATGCCCTCCGGGTCCTCCTGGGCTCGCCGGTCCCAGGAGCCCCCGGGAAAGCGAATGGACCCAGGCGCCACCGACACCACCCGCAGGCCATGAGGGGCTTCTTCCAGGGAGAGGATCTTGGCCAGAGAGATGAGGGCGGATTTGGTGGTGTTGTAGAGGGATAGCTCCCGACCCCCCGCCTCCCGGCCAAAAACGGAGCTGACAAAGATGATCACCCCTTGCCTGCGCGCGCGCATGGCCGGCAAAAGGGTGCGGGTAAGGCGCACGTGGGCCAGCAGGTTCCAGTTGAGAAGCTCGAGCCAATCGTCCTCGGTGGTGGCAATGAACTCCTTGCGCCGATTGCCACCCACGTTGTTGATGAGCACGTCCACGCGCCCGAAGCGGGTTAAGGCTCGCTCCGCCAAGTAAGAAGCTGCCTGCGGTTGGGTGAGGTCGCAGGCCACGGTTTCCACCGGCACGCGGTAAACGGCCAGCTGCTCCTTGGCGGCGGCAAGGCTGGCCTCCCCTCGAGCGGCAATCACCAGGTGGCAGCCTTCCGCCGCCAGCGCGCGCGCAATTCCCAAGCCAATACCGCGGCTGCCACCGGTCACCAGGGCCACCGAGCCAGAAAGCTGCAAATCCACGCTCCACCTCCGTGCTAAAGTTAGCGCAGCTGCAAGAGGGTCTGCCCCGCGGGGGTCAGGTTACCGGCGGGGAAGGTAACGGCAGGAGACCAATGATGCGCTGTCCCGCGTGCCGGGCTGAGCTGGTGGTGGTCGAGCGTGAGGGGGTGGAGCTGGACTGGTGCCCCCTTTGCCGCGGCTTGTGGTTGGACGCCGGCGAGCTTGAAGCCCTGGCAGCTACCCTGGGGACGCCCTTTCCGGCGCTGGAGGGAGAGAAAAGGGCGGGTCGTCGAGCCTGCCCCCGTTGCGGCAAGCCCATGGACGCCTTGCACCTTTCGGGTACCACACCCCTCATCCTCGACCGCTGCAGCGATAACCACGGCCTGTGGTTCGACGCCGGGGAGCTTTCCGCCCTTTCCAGCCGCACGGGCGAGGGAACCCCGGAAAAGGTGATCTCGTTCTTAGGGGAAAAGCTACGGCAGCAGCCGTAGCGGAAAGGGGGAAGAATGGCCTTTTGGATTGTTTTGGCAGCACTGGCACTGCTGGTGCTCTGGGCCGTGGGTCTTTACAACCGCTTGGTGCGCGCGCGCAACGAGATCAAAAACGCCTGGAGCCAAATCGACGTGCAGCTCAAGCGCCGCTGGGACCTGATTCCCAACCTGGTGGAAACGGTTCGGGGCTACATGCAGCATGAGCGCGAAACGCTGGAGGCGGTCACCAAGGCCCGCCAGCAAGCTATTTCCGTTACCGGTGACGTGGCTGCGCGTGCTCAGGCAGAGAGCCTTCTCAGTCAGACCCTGCGCTCACTGTTCGCCGTGGCGGAAAACTACCCTGACCTCAAAGCCAACCAGAACTTCATGGCTTTGCAGGAGGAGCTCACCTCCACGGAAAACCGGATCGCCTTTGCCCGGCAGTACTACAACGACGCCGTGTTGCGGCTCAACAACCTGATCCAAATGTTCCCCTCCAACCTCATTGCTCGCCAGTTTGGCTTCAATCCCGAGGTGTACTTCCAGTTGGAAGCGCCGGAAGAGCGGCGTCGGCCGGAGGTGCGTTTCTAGGCGGGAAGGTGTATGTGGGAGCTGGTGCGCGCCAACCAGCGACGCTCGCAGCTGCTCCTTGTGGGCATGGCGGGCCTCTTGCTAGCCACCGGCTGGGCGGTGGGGGAAGCGCTGGTGGCCGAGCCGGTGCTGGGCGTGTTCGCCGCCTTGGCCGTCTGGTTGGTGGTGTACTTCCTGGCGGCCCAGGCGGGAGAAAAGGTCTTGGTGGCGGTCTCCCGGGCCAGGCCCATTGGCAAGGAGGACCACCCGGTGCTTTTCAATGTGGTGGAGGAGATGAGCGTGGCCCACGGGCTGGCGACGCCACCGGCGGTGTACGTCATGGACGAGGCAGCGCCCAACGCCTTTGCCGCCGGCACCAGCCCAGAGCGGGCAGCCGTGGTGGTCACCGCTGGCTTGTTGGAGCGCCTCACGCGGGACGAGCTGCAAGGGGTCATTGCCCACGAACTGGCCCACATCAAGCACCGGGACATCACCTACCTCACCTTCATGGCGGTGACGGTGGGCAGCGTGGTGCTCCTGGCCGATTTGGCGCGCCGGGCGCTGTTTTATGGTGGGGGCAGCCGGCGACGTACCGCCCGTGGCGGCAGCGGGGGCGGCTGGGTGTACCTCTTGGCCTTGGCCCTCATCCTCGCGGCGCCGGTGCTCTCTCGCCTGATGTACCTGGCCCTGTCGCGTCGGCGCGAGTACTTAGCGGATGCGGGTGCGGCAGTGGCCACGCGCTACCCCGAGGGGCTGGCGTCCGCCCTGGAAAAGATCGAGCAGTACTGGCAACCCATGAGCTGGGCAAACCGGGTCACCGCCCCCATGTTCATTGTCAACCCGCTGGAGCGGGCCATGGGCGTACTCCAGACTTGGTGGGGCACCCATCCCCCCACTGAGGAGCGCATCCGCGTCCTGCGTTCCCTGGGGGGGACCGTCTCCTTTGCCAATTACGACCAGGCTTTCCGTCGGGTCACCGGCCGTCCGGTGGGGGTGGTGCCCCCCACCGCCCTGCGCCTGCCCGGTGTGCCCACGCGCGCTGCCGCCCCGGACGCGCGCACGCCTTTGGAGCGGCTGCGTCAGTCCACTAACCTCCTCTGGCGTCTGGCCGGCTACACCTTTATTCCTTGCCCTTGCGGCACCACCCTCAAGGTGCCTCCCAGCTACCGGGGCCAACAGCTGCCCTGTCCCCAATGCGGCCAAGGGCACCAGGTGCTGGCGCCATGCACTAGTTTTCCCGCTGAAAGGTGAAGGCAGCCAGGTAGAGGTACTGGTCGTAGCGCGGCTGAAAGGAGAGGGGCGTGCGCAGGCCCAGCCGCGACCAGCGGATGAGCACGGGCAGGTAGTAGGCCTCCTGCAAACTCAGTCGCTGGGCTTGCTGCAGCAGGCTTCGGCGCCGCTCCTCGTTAAGCTCGGAAGCGGCCTGCTCCAGCAGCGCGTCCACCTGGGGATGGCAGAAACGGGGGTAGTTCTCCAGGCCCAGGCCTCGCTCCGGATCAGGGCAATGGACGTGAGGATCGAGAAACTCCGAGGCATCGGAAGTGGTACAGGTGCGGGCGAAAAACACCGCCGCCAGCTTGCCCGCCCGTGCTGAGGCCATAAGCTGGGGAAAGGGCAAGACCCGCAGTTGCGTGCGCACGCCCACCTGCTGCCAATCCTGAGCGATGCGCTCCGCCGTGTCTCGGGCACCGGCCCCCAGGGACAGCTCCAAGTCAAAGCCCTGGGCAAAGCCCGCTTCTGCCAGCAGCTGCCGAGCCTTTTGTGGGTCATAGGGCGCGGGCGCCAGGCTCGGGTCGTAGCCAAACACCAGGGGATGCACGTACTGGTTGGCCACTGTGCCCTCCCCCCTCGCCACCTCCCGCACAAACCGCTCCCGGTCCAGAGCCAAAAGCAATGCCTGCCGCACCCGACGATCGGCAAGGGCCACCGCAGCGGTTCCCGAGGTGCCTTGGGGCACGAGGGCCAAAAGCTGCACGGCCAGGCGCGGCTGCTGCACCACCTGCAGGTCCTCCCGCTGCCGAAGCTCTGCCAAATCCTCCTGCCGCACCCAAGCGCACACATCCACCTTACCCTGAAGTAAGGCCTGTGTCCTGGCCTGGGCGTCATCTTCAAACAGCAGGCGGGCCCGGCGCACAGCTGGCGTGCCCCCCCACCAAGAAACCGCCTCCAGCTCCAAAGTGTGGTCGCGCCGGGCCTTGATGCGGTAGGGACCGGTACCCAGCGGCACGGCAATTTCTTCCTCGCCGCACTGCTCGGCGGGAACCACCAACACAAAGATCAGCCGGCGAAGCAAGGTGGGGGCAGGCGAGGAGGTCTCCACCAGCACCTGCTCGGACCCTTGCGCCTCCACCCGCACTACCCCGGCCAGGAAATGTCGCACCTGCGAACGGGGGTGGCTTTGGGCGCGGCGGAAACTGGCTACCACGTCGGCAGCGGAAAGGGGCTTGCCGTGGTGAAAAGCCACGCCCGGACGCAAGGTGAAGCGCCAAAGGGTGGGGGAGACCTGTTCCCAGCGCAGGGCCAGCGCCGGCTCCAGCTCCAGGCGGGGGGAAAAGCGCACCAGACCCTCCAGCACGTTGGATAGCGTGGACCAGACCACCGCCTCATTGGCCAGGTGAGGGTCGAAGGTGGAGGGGGTGGTCTGCTGCACCACCACAATCGACCGCGGCCTGGCGAAGGGGCCACAAGCCACCAGGGCCCACGCCGCTAGCAGCCAGCTTCCCACCAACCTGGGCACGTGGCACCTCTTGGTGCCAATGTAAGCACCCGACGGGTTTTTGGCTAGGGGTTTTGAGGTGCGAGCACCTCCAGGCCCCCGAGGTAGGGGCGCAGCGCCTCGGGGATACGCACCGAGCCATCGTGCTGCTGGTAGTTTTCCAGGATGGCAATGAGGGTGCGGCCCACCGCCAGGGCGGAGCCGTTAAGGGTGTGCAGCAAGCGCACCTTGCCGCCCCCCTTGGGTCGGTACTTTAGGTCCGCTCGCCGGGCTTGGAAATCCTCGCAGTTGGAGCAGGAGGAGATCTCCCGGTAGCAGCCTTGGCCGGGTAACCACACCTCCAGGTCGTAGGTTTTGGCGGCGGCAAAACCCATGTCGCCGGTGGACAGGGTGACCACGCGGTAGGGAAGCTCCAGCTCCCGCAGCACCCGCTCCGCTTGCGCGGTGAGCACTTCCAGCTCCTGGTAACTGGTCTCGGGCGTGGCCAAATGCACCAACTCCACCTTGTCAAACTGGTGCTGACGGATGAGGCCGCGCACGTCCCGCCCATAGGAGCCCGCTTCCGCGCGAAAACAGGGGGTGTAGGCGCAGTAACGCCGGGGCAAGCTTTCCTCCGCCAGCACCTCCCCCCGGTGGAGGTTGGTCACCGGCACTTCGGCGGTGGGCACGAGAAAAAGCTCCGTGCCTTCCACGCGGAAAAGGTCCTGAGCAAACTTGGGTAGCTGGCCCGTGCCCACCAGGCATTGCCGGTTGACCAAAAAGGGCACGTACACCTCCTGCCAACCGTGGCGGCGGTGCAGCTCCAACATGAAGGTGATCAGCGCCCGCTCCATCGCCGCCCCCTGTCCCCAAAGCACGGCAAACCGGGAGCCCGCGACCTTTCCCGCCCTCTCAAAATCCAGAATGCCCAGCTCGGGCCCCAGATCCCAGTGCGCCTTAGGCCGAAAGGAAAAGCGGGGCGGCTCGCCCCAAACGCGCTCCACGCGGTTGGCGCTGGCGTCCGGTCCCACCGGCACGCTGGGATGAGGCAGGTTGGGGAAGGTGAGCTCCAGCTCCTCCAGCTGCTGGCTGGCGGCAGCGAGTTCCGCCTCCAACGCGTCCACCTGTTGGGACAAGAGGGAAAGGGCCTGGCGCAGAACCTGCGCCTCCTCCCGCTTTCCGGAAGCAAACAGCGCGCCCACCTCCTTGGATTTGCGGTTGAGCTCCGCCTTCTTGGCATCCACCTCCCCTTGCAGCTGGCGAAAGTGGCGGTCTGCCGCCAACAAGGCTGAGAGGTCGGCCTCGCTGCCTCGTTGCCGCAAAGCCTGTTCCAAAAGCTCCGGATGCTCGCGCCAAAACTGCCGGTTGAACATGCTCCCCTCCCGAGGGCATTGTGCAAGGGCCCGCCGCGCTGGTCAACGCCCACGGGCCGGCGCATGGCTCCGTATACTGGCGCGGGTGAGGAACGGGCCTTTTCCCTTAACGGCCTTGGCAAGCCTGGGCTTGGCCTTGGTCCTTCCTTGGGCTGGGGTGCTTTCCCTGCCCGAGGCGGCGGCTGCCGGGCTCTCCCTAGCGCTGGCGGCCTGGCTGAGCCGCAGGCTTTCTGGCTTCCGTCGCCTGGGCTTGGAGCTGTTGCTGCTGCCCGCGGCGTATGTGCTCACACTTACCCGCGAAGCGGACCAACGCCAGCTCCTGCTGCAGTTCCTGCTGTCACTGGCCACGCTGGCGGCCGTGGGCTTGCGACCTTCGGAAACCTGGCGGGCTGGGGAACAGGCCTTGGCTATGAGCGTGCCCCTTTTGGCCGGCTTACCCCTGATGGCGAGCAAGTTCCAGATGGTAGACGCTTTAGCCTTGGCTCTGCCGCTGGTCGGGGCCGCTGCTCCTCAGCGGCTTTTGTTGCCAGGGATGTTACTCAGCTGGGCGCTCTGCTCCCCCGCTCACCCCGGGCCGCTGGTAGGGCTGCTGGTGGGTTTCCTCATCCTCAGGCGCCATGTCGCTTGGTGGGAAAAGGCCGGTACGGTGCTCTCCCGCTGGGCGGTACCACTGGCGGCTGCCGGCTTGGCGGGAGCCGTGTTGTTACCCCAAGGGGGCCTGCTGGCTTTACCGACCCCTCCCCTTTCCTGGAAGGCTTGGCTGGTCCTCGCCCTGGGGGCTGTGGTTACCGCTTTCCTCCCGCGAGCCGCGGCCGCCTTGACCTGGACGGGTCTGTTGTGGGCCGCCTTGCCTTTGCAGCCGGTGCCGCCAGATCGCCCCGGACCCACCCTTAGCGTAGCAAAACCGCAAGCCGCGCTGCCCGCCGGCACGGGCAGTTTGTACACGCTGGAGGTGGGCCTGGCTCACGCCGGCAGCCTGCCCGCCGGTAGCCCAGTGGCCACCATTTGCGTGGGCGAGGAAAGAATCGTGCTGCGGGCCGGTCGGGAGACGGCGGAGTGGGCTCTGTTGCGCGCCGACCTCAAGAATCGCTGCGCCCACGGCGTGCCCTCGGACCCAGTTTTTCGGCCCAGCAGGGAAGCACCTTGGGCGGTAGCCGGCCGGGTGCGGCTGTTTGTCCCTGCCCAGGTGGTGCCCCTGGTGGTTCGCGATCCCACCGTACCGGAGGAGGTGGTGGTGACCGTGCTGCAGGCGGGGCCCGAATTGCCCCCGCCCAAGCGCAGGGTTACCGGACCCGTTCTGCTGGCTATTGGCAGCGCCCTGGCGGCGCTTTTTCTGCCAGGCTTTCTTTCGCACCCGTGGCTTGCGGCACCTTTTGCCCTGCTGGCAGCCGGCCGGCTGCTGCTGGCCCTGCCGCTTCAGCCCCTTCGCATCCTCCTGGAGCGGCATGGGGTGGACCTGGCATTGGCTGGCTTTCTGTTGGCTTGGGCCTTAGCCTGCCGGCGCTTTTTCCGCCAGCGGCGGTGGGCGATACCGGCCCTACTTTGGTTGGTGCCTTTGAGCCTGCTGGCACCACAACTTTCCCAGCTGATGGGTGATGAGCCCTACCACCTGGCTCTGGCCGAGTCGCTGGCCGCCGACGGCGACCTGGACGTGACTAACAACGTGGACTTGGAACGCTACCCTCTCTGGGTGGTGGAGCTGTCGCGGCAAGCAGGCGGGCGCTTCCTGCACTCTCCCGCCTTGGCCCTGCTGCTGTTCCCCGCGTACCTGCTGGCGGGAAGGACGGGCATGGTTGTGGGTGTGGGTTTGCTTGCCTGGCTGGCTCTTTTGGCACTGGAACGGCGAGCACACCAGCTGAGCTTTTCTCCGCGGGCACGCCACCTGGCCCTGGCCTTGACTGTCTTTTCCTACCCCTTGGCGCTTTTGGCCACCGAGCTTTGGCCCGAGATGCCGGCGGTGGCGGCAGTCAGTTGGCAGCTGTTGTGGGCAGGAGGTGGCTCGTTCTGGCCATCGGCAGGGGTGGCAGTGCTGGCCACCTTAGTGAAAACCCGCCTGGGCCTGGTGACCGTGCCGCTGGTGGCGGCAGCCATGGCGGCGCGCCTCTCCTCTCGGCGCGCCCGCCTCCTCGCGTTGGTGGCGGCAGCCGCGGTGGCCGTTTTGGCCTTAGCTCTTGCTGCCCTATGGTTCGGCAACCCTTTGGACCCGCTGGGTCGGCGGGCGATTTCCCATCTGGTGCCCCGCGACTGGCACCAGCCGCTGCGGGTGGTTTTTGGCCTGGCCTTTGACAGCGCCTACGGCTTGACCTTTGCTGCCCCGCTTTGGCTGTTGGGCTTTGTAGGCGTGGGAGGGCTTTGGCGGCGCGGAGGATGGGGAGAAAAGGCGGCCATCGGTGGTGCAGGATGCACCGTGATGGCGCTTTTGTCCTACGTGGAATGGCGCGGGGGCGGGTCCCCCCCCTTTCGCTACCTGGTTCCCCTGCTGCCGGTGGTTTTCTTAGGGCTCTTGGTCACCTTGCGCCGCCCCTGGGGGCGGGCCCTGGCCCTGGTGGGTTTGCCGCCAACCCTGCTGGTCGGCTGGCTGGCCCTCACCCGGCCGGCCATGCTCTACAACATCGGGGACGGCGGCCACTGGCTGGCAGACCGGCTGGCTGTTCGGCTGGCCGCCGATGTGCGGCGTTTTTTCCCCTCCTACCTGCACCCCCGCCTGGCCAGTTACCTGGCTCCGCCCCTGGTCGTCGGCCTCCTGGCAGGTGGGGCTTGGCTTTTGGCTCGCAGGCCACGCCTACGGCGGACTTTGAGCCGGCAGGCGCTGGCTTTTTGGTTGGTGGCGGGAAGTAGCCTGCTGGTGACAGCGCGTATGCTACCCGACCGAGTGGTGGAGCTGGAGGCGCCCCAGGTGGTCCATCAGGGAGGGCTGCTGGAGCCCCACCCGGGGGCCTGGAGCCGCTTCCTCTACCCCAACGGCTGGCGCCTGGGCAACGGTGATGAGCTTTCGGTTCCGCTGAAGCTAGCCGCCCACTGCCCTTTGGCGCTGGTGGGCTGGGTGGAAGAGGGAAGCGGTGGCGGGTGTCGGCTGGCCTACCGGGTGGAGCCCGCCGGACCAAAAGGCCAGCTGGCGGTGCCGGCGGGGTGGCGAGGCGAGCTGCCGCTTGCTGCGGCTGGTCCTGGGCGCGTGCAGCTGACCCTTAGCACCGTGTGCGTTGGCGAGAGCACGGTGGTGTTGGACCGCTTGGAGGCTCAGTGGTGAGCTGGGGGGCGTTCATCGTTACCCACAACCACGCCAGCACGCTGGCTTCGTCCCTGGCCTCGCTGATGGAACAGGAAGGCCTCCAGCAGGTGGTGGTGGTGGACAACGCTTCCAGCGACGGCAGCGCCAGCCTGGCCGCAACCTTTGCCCAGAGGCTTCCGCTAACCGTTTTGCCTGTTAAGGAGAACCTAGGTTTTTCCCGCGCCGCCAACCTGGCATTGCGGCACCTGGAAACCCCGTGGGTGCTGAGTCTCAACCCCGACTGCCGCCTGCTACCCGGGTTTGTCGCCGAGCTGCTTGCCGCCGTCGCCGCCCATCCCCAGGTGGGCAGTGCCACCGGCTTGCTGCTGCGCGGGGTAGGGCCAGAGCTGGCAGCCACAAACGTGGTGGACAGCGCCGGGATGGTGGTGACGGCCAGCGGCCGGCATTTGGACCGGGGGGCAGGCAGGCCTTTGCGGCCCAAGTACCGAAGGCCAGCCTGGGTCTTTGGCGCCAGTGGGGCGTGCGCCCTTTACCGCCGCGAGGCTTTGGCGTCGGTGGCTTACCCTGGGGGCGAGGTGTTTGACGAGGCCTTTTTTGCCTACCGGGAAGATGCGGACTTGGCTTGGCGCCTGCAGCGACGAGGATGGTGGTGCCTCTTCTGGCCAAAGGCGGTGGCGGTGCATCGGCGCGGCCTCAAACCGGAGGCCGGTCGCAAGCAGAACGCGGTGGTGAACCTTCACTCGGTCAAGAACCGCTTTCTCCTGCGGGCAGCCAATGCGGATTGGCGATGGCACGTGGCTTGCTTCCCCTTTTGGTTGCTGCGGGACGCGCTGGTAGTAGCCGCCTGCCTCACCGTCGAGTGCCCATCCTTGCCCGCCTTCCGCCTGTTGGTGCGCCTGTGGGCTACCCAAAGGGCCAAAGGCCGCCGCAATCAATCCCAAGCCATCGTACCTACCTGGCGGTTGGTGCCCTGGTTTTACCCCTTGTGGCAAACACGGAGGTACCACGGGTGCGGCTAGCCATTCTCGGTACTCGGGGGATTCCTGCCCGCTACGGGGGTTTCGAAACCTTCGCCGAAGAGCTTTCCCTCCGCTTGCTGGCTCGTGGCCATCAGGTCACCGTATACACCCGTCGCCACTTGGTACCCGAAGGGCTTTGCCAGCTGGGCGGGGTGGAGGTCGTGCTTTTGCCTTGCCTACGGCAAAAGCACCTGGAAACGGTGAGTCACACCCTGCTGTCGTGTTTGCACCTGCAGCGGGCGAGGTTTGATGTGGTGCTGCTGTGCAACGCCGCCAACGCGCCTTTCATCCCCTTGCTGCACGCCAAGGGTTTGCCCGTGGTGCTGAACGTGAACGGGCTGGAACGCAAACGACGGAAATGGGGTTTCTCCGGCCGGCGCTACTACCTCCTTTGCGAGGCGTTGGCAGCGCGCTGGGCCGATGTGGTGGTGACCGACGCACGAGCGGTGCAGCGTTACTACCGGCGCGTGTGGCAACGGGAGACCACCATGATCCCTTACGGCGGCGATCTGGCCTTACCCGAAGGCCAAGAGGCCCTGCAACGATTTGGCCTCTTGCCCAAGGGCTACCTGCTTTACGTCTCCCGCTTCGAACCGGAGAACAACCCGGACCGAGTGCTCGAGGCGTACCGCCAGGTGCCTGGCCAGGTGCCGCTGGTTATGGTGGGAGGCGCCCCTTACGCCCACGCCCTGACCCAACGCGTCCGCCAGCTGGCCGCCCAAGATGGGAGGGTGGTGCTCACCGGGCCAATCTACGGGCAAGGGTACCGGGAGCTCCTGCGCCACGCGCTGGCGTACATCCACGCCACCGAGGTGGGAGGAACCCACCCTGCCCTGGTGGAGGCCATGGGTGCCGGCTTGGTGGTGTTTTACTTGGCGAACCGGGAAAACCGGGAGGTGGCTGGCGACGCGGGCGTTTCCTTTTCGTTCCATGCTTCCCCTACGCTGGTGGAAAGGCTAACGCAGTTTCTGCAACAACCCGAAGCCTGGCAAGATCTTGGCGCCCGTGCGGCGGCGCGGGTCCGCACCTACTACCGATGGGACCAGGTGGCCACCGCCTATGAGCAGGTGCTGGAGGGCTTGTGCTGCGGGAGAGCCTGAAGCTCCTCACCTATCGTCGGATTCTGTGGGACAGCCTGGTAACCACCTCGGCTTTTCTGCTGGCTCACCAGCTGCGGTCTCACCTGGCCACGCACCTCTTGCCCGAGCTGTTTCCCACTGGCCTTTACCCCTTAAGCGATTATCTCCCCCTCTTGCTGGTGGTGCTTCCCCTTTGGCCCGTGCTTACCTTTGCCTTTCCCGGCGGGACACCTGGGAGACGGGTGTCTCTTTCGCGGGAAGTGGCAGCTGTTTGGGGTTCCGCTGCCTTGGGCGCGCTCGTCCTAGCAGCCTTGGGTTACTTGCTGCGCTTGAGCTTCGTATCTCGCCCTTTCCTGCTGCTTTTCACCACGGTGGACGCCCTGCTGCGCTCCGCCTTCCGCTGGGCGGAGCGCAAGACGACCCTGGGCCGCAGGCTGATGGCGGTGCCGGAACGGGTGGTGCTCATCATTGGCACCGGACCCCAAGCCGCCAAGGCGGCCAAGCTGGTGCTCCACCACCAAAACTGGGGGTTCCGGCTTGCGGGAATTGTGGGGCTGGAGGCCACGGCTGCCAGCCCAGTGCCTGGGGTGCCGGTGGTCGGAACGGTGGCCGAGCTGGCGCAGCGGCTGGAGGAGGGCTCGGTGGATGAGGTGCTGGTGGCCCTGCCCCTCAGGCAGTTAGCTCGCCTGGAGGGCACGATTGCCCGCTGCCAGGAACTGGGCGTGGGGGTGCGGGTGCTGCTGGCGCCCTTCCCTCGCCTCAAGCCACGGGTGGAAGTGGAGCCTCTAGGCGACGAGGCGCTGTTGACCCTGGCACCCGCACCCATTGCCCCCCTGCCGCTCTTTTGTAAGCGCCTGCTGGACGTGTTGGTGGCGTCCGTTGGGCTGGCTCTCTTCGCCCCCTTGCTGCCCTTTCTGGCTTTGGCCATCAAGTTGGATTCGCCCGGGCCAGTGTTTTTCCGCCAGTGGCGCTGCGGGTTGCGCGGTCGCCGGTTTATGCTCTACAAGCTGCGCACCATGGTAGCCAACGCTGAGAGCTTGCGGCCGCACCTGGCGCACCTCAATGTCATGGATGGGCCCGTGTTCAAGGCGCCCAACGATCCCCGGGTTACGCGCGTCGGCCGTATCCTGCGCCGCCTTTCCCTAGACGAGGTGCCGCAGCTGTGGAACGTGCTGAAGGGGGATATGTCTTTAGTGGGTCCGCGCCCGCCTTTGCCGGAAGAGGTGGCGCAGTACCAGCCGTGGCAGCGGCGCCGGCTGGCCATGAGGCCAGGCCTGACCTGTCTGTGGCAGATCTCCGGGCGCAGCCACCTGTCTTTCTCCCAATGGATGGCCTTGGACTTGGCCTATATCGACTCCTGGTCCCTGGCGCTGGATCTTAAGATCCTGCTCCGGACGGTGCCGGCAGTGCTGCGGGGGCGAGGAGCCGCGTGAGGTACAGCCGATGGATTTCCCGACGCACGTTGCTCGTGACCCGCTCGTTGCCCCAGAGAAAACCCTTCGGCTTGCCCTGGGCGGGGGAGAAGAGGTAAAAGCTGGGCAGGGAAAAAACCAACACCGCCGCCCAGGCCAGCCAAGGGCTGGCTGGCGCCAACTCCCGGTGTCGCAGAGGGTGGCCGGGCCGGGAGGTCAGCAAGCCCATCAGCACCAACAGCTGGGCCAAGGCCAAACCGGTTAAGCTACGGCGAGGGAGGTGGGGGGCCGTGAGGCCCACTGCCGCGGTCCAAGCCACCGCCGGTAGCAGGCTATGGGCTAGCCAAAGGGCAAACCGGCGCCAGGGCGTGGGCCCTTGAGGCTGCCAAAAGAGGTAAGAGGCCAGCTGGCGCAAAGGCAAACACGCCAAGGCTCCCGCGGCTAAAGCTCCTCCCCAAAGGGTGGGTTTGGCCGGCCAGCGAAAAAAGCGCGTGATTCCCGCCACCAGGCCGTCTTCCAGTCCTAAACCCGGGAGCCAGGCCAAGCCCAAGTGGGCGGCGGCGGCTGAGAGGTGCACGAGGAAAAGCTGGCGGGCCAGGGAAGGACCGACCGGCACCTGGGTGGCCCCCAGAGCGAGGAAAACGGCCACGAGGAAAGGGGAAAGCCAATAGCTCCAGAGGGCAGTGCGGGTGGCGGCGAACCCCACGTTGGGCTCATTGACCAGAGCCCAGGGCTGGGTCCAGGTGGGCAAGGCAAGGCCAATGAACTGCCCCCCAACCAGCCAGGTACCGATGCCCTGGGCGAGAGGTAAGGCCCACCACACCAGCGTCCAGGCCAGTAGGGCTAGGCCCAAAGAAGCGAGGAGGACCGGAGCACGCAAGGCTGTGGGCATCACGGTGGGTATGATAGCCCTGTGGGACGGCTGCTTCCCTTTCTGCTGCTCCTAGCCTGGCCGCTGGAGGCGGCGGCCCAGGCCATCTCCCAGGGACGGTCAGCCTCCGGGCTCCCTTGGGCGGTGGTGGAGGTGCCAGGGGGCGAAAGCGAGGTGGTGGCTTGTTGGCTGCCACCGCACGCTTCCGTTCCCGAAGGCTTTCGCGAAGCGCGTGCCGTCTGGGGCAAGACGGCTGTCCTGCAGGCGCCTGCGCTAAGCGGCTTGTCCAGCCTGACAGCGGCTTTGGAAGCGCTGCCATCGGCGGTGGCCGTGGTCCTCGTCGGTCCCATGCCGGCGCGGGAGCTTTCCGCGGCCTTGGAGGCGCTGGCCAAGGTGCCGGCGACACCCGCCCCCACCGGACCTTGCCCTTTCCTGGATGGGGAGCTGATGGTGGAGCGCAGCAGGCTGGAGGGGTTCCAGCTAGCCTTTCCCGCGCCCCCGCCCACCGACCCGCGCTGGGAGCTGGGCGAGTTGGTCGCCCGTGTGGCTGAACGGCGGTGGCAGCAGCTGGGCTTTTCCGGCCCGGTACGCTGGCAAGAAGGCACGTGCCCGCTGCTAGTGTTCACCGATTACAGCGACCACCCGCGGCAACGTTTGGCCCGCGCTCGCCAGCAACGGTCGCAGCTTTCGGCTTCGGTTAGCGCGGAGGAGCTGGAAGCCTTGCGTTCCATGAGAGAGCGGGAGGCCAGCCGCTGGGCAGTGGACCCGGAGGGGATGGCGGCCGCCCTGGTGGAGCGGGTGGGTTGGGGTCGAAACCTCGGGCCGGTGTTGTACCCGCCCGCACCCAGTGCCCAGGCGGTTGAGACGCTGCTGGGGGAGCTGATGAGCTCCTGGGCTGGCAGCGCCGTCCTATGGGAGCGTGAGCAGCGAGCGCTTCTCCCAGAGACGGAAACCTTGCCCAACGGCGTGACGGTGCGGGTGCAGCCTATTCCGGCGCAGGTCGCCATCGTGGCCTTGGCCCTCTCCGGGGTGGCAGCCTCGGTGGCCAGCGAAACGGTACAGAAGGTTGCGCTTTCCGCCGCCAAGGCAGGGCTGCCGAGCGAGACCTGGGTGCTGGCCGGCATGGCCGCGGTGGCGATGGTGGTTCCGCCCGCCGAGCTGGCGGAGCAGTTGGAAGAAATGGTAACCACCCTGCTGCAGGAACCCTCAGGTGGGGACGGGGTTAAGGCCCAGGCCTGGGACGCAGCCGGGTTGGCCACGCGCGTCCACGGGGAAAACGTGGCGGTGGTGCTTCGTTTGCCCGAGGGCGGGGAGGAAGGGTTGGAGGCCGCGCGCAAGTTTTTGGCCAGCGTTCCTATGGGCCCCTTGCGCCAGCGACGGCCCCTGGCTGCCGGCCTGCACCTGTTGGGGAGCGAGGGTAGGGTGGAGGTGGTGGCCTTGGCGCCGCTGCCCCCCACCAGCCTCGGCGCGGCCGCCGGGGAGCTTTTGCGCCAGCGCTTGGCAGAGCTGGGGGCGGAGGCGCAGCTTCACCACCAGGCCGGTCAGCTGTTGCTTTCTTTTGCTACCGCAGGTCAGCCCACGGTGACCGAGGCGGAAAGACAGCTGGAAAAGGCCTGGGACCAAGCCCGCTTGATAGCTCCGGAGGAGCTCCTGAGCGCCTTTGGCACCTGGCGGCAGCACCTGTTCGGCTCGGCGGGTAAGGCAGCCATGCGACAAGGCATGGGCGTGTTCTTTCCCGAGCTGAGCGGCCAGCTGCCCAGTCCCGAGGACAAAGAGGTGGCCGAGGTCTTGGCGGCGCTTCCGGGCATTCGGCAGCTCGCGCGCCTGGCCCAAGGGCCGCCCAGCGGTAAGCCAGGGAGGTGAGCTTTGCTACCGGTGAAAGAACAGATGGACCTGCTGCTCAAAGGCTGCGTGGACGTGGTGCGCGCGGAGGATCTGGAGGCGCGCCTGGAAAAGGCCCAAGGGCGCCCTTTGGTGGTGAAGGTGGGGTTCGATCCGTCGGCCCCGGATCTGCACTTGGGGCATACCGTGGTGATTCGCAAGATGCGCCATTTTCAGCTTTTGGGCCATCGGGTGGTGTTTTTGATTGGGGACTTCACCGGTATGATTGGCGATCCCACGGGCAAGAAAACCACCAGACCGCAGCTTTCGCGAGAGCAAGTGCTGGCGAACGCCGAGACCTACAAGCGACAAATCTTCAAGCTGCTGGATGCGGAAAAAACCGTGGTGGAGTTCAACTCCCGCTGGTTGGCGGCGCTCACCTCTGAGGATTGGATTCGCCTGACCGCCAAGGTGACGGTGGCGCAAATGCTGGAGCGGGACGACTTCGCCAAGCGCCTGGCGGCCGGTCAGCCGATTGCCCTGCACGAGCTGCTGTACCCGGTAGCGCAAGCGTACGACTCGGTGGCGTTGCGAGCTGATGTGGAGCTGGGCGGCACTGACCAGCTGTTCAACCTCTTGGTGGGCCGCGACCTGATGGAAAAAATGGGCCTTCCGCCGCAAATCGTCATGACCGTGCCCCTGCTCCCTGGCTTGGATGGGGTAGAGAAAATGTCCAAGTCTCTGGGCAACTACGTGGCGGTGGAGGACCCACCTGAGGAAATGTTCGGCAAGCTCATGTCCATCTCGGATGAGCTCATGTGGCTTTACTGGGAGCTGTTGACGGACACGCCCAGCTCCCAAATTGCCGCGCGCCGAAAGCGGGTGGCGGAGGGGGTGGAGCACCCGATGGAGGTGAAGTTCGACCTGGCCAGAACCATCACGCGGGACTTTCACGGCCAGGGGGCAGCCTTGGCGGCTGAGGAGCACTTTCGCACCGTGCACCAAAAGAGGCTGGCACCGGAGGAGGTGCCAGAAGTGATTGTGCATGCAGGCGAAAGGGAGCTCCTGTGCAAGCTGCTGGTGGCTGCCGGCTTGGCGGCATCCAATGCGGAAGCCCGTCGGCTCATTAGCCAGGGAGGTGTAAAGGTAGAAGGCCAAATCCAAACTGACCCCTTCGCCACCGTGGCCACACCAACTGGCAGCAGCGTGCTGCTGCAAGTGGGCAAGCGGCGCTTCGCCCGCCTGCGCTTTAGCGGCCGTTAGCCGGCCTCTTGCCCACCAGGTGGAGGGCTAGCAGGGCGAGCCAAAGGGCGCCAGCAAGGGCGTGGGTTGCTCGCCAAAAGGCCCGTGGCCCTTCGCCCGCGGCTACCTGGTAGAGGCTGCCAGAAAAGACCATCAGCAGCCCGACCCAGACAAGGGCCAGCCCTGTGGGCTTGCTGGGCTTGCCGGCCTTGAAGAAGGCGTGGGCGTGGCGTGCCCAAACCAAACCCAACCCCACCGCCAGGGCGTGCACCACCAAAAGGTGGGCGTGCTGCCACAGGGCGAAACCTTCGGGAAGTGGGGAAAAGGGGTCTGAGGGCGTGGCAAGGTAGCGCAGCCAGGCAAGGGCCAAGCCGGTAACTGCAGCCCCTAGGCTGGCCAGGTAAAACAGCACCAGCTCCACCAGGTACAAGCCCGAGCGGCGGGGGCCGTTCATGGCGTCACCAGCCGGTGCAGGACCAACACACGACGGACCGCTTCCGCAGCCGCGTGGGCGCTCAAGGTGGCGCCGGTGACGGGGCGCAGGTTGGTGCCTACGTTGGGCGGCGAGGCAGGGGTGGTGCCGCGAAACTGCTGGTACCAGGTTTCCCGCGGGAGGTACTCCAGGGGCTCGGCGAAGGCCAGCACCTCCACCCGCAGCACCTCGCCGCTGGGGCTCACCAAAACCAGCAGGGTTTCCGATTGGGTCCGTACGCGGTGGGTGTCCACGTAGCCAAGGGCTACCAGCCGATACTGCTCGCGAATGCGGTAACGCAGCACCATTCCGGGTACTGTCCCACCCAAGAGCCTTTGCGCTTCGGCCTTTTGTTCGCTGGTGAGAAAAATCGTGTGCCTGTCTACCTGCGCCTGGGGAAAGGCCAGGCGGATGGCCTCCTCCGCGGTTTTGAGCACCGCCGCCTCCAGGGCCAGGGGCGCAAGAAGGGGGAGGAGAAGCCCTCCCCCTGTGAGCACGCGAAAGGCGTTAGAAAACTTAACCCAGGGCCAGGTTCCACTGCCGCACCCCCCTGCGGCCGCGGTTGCTGACGTCTTGCCAATCCGCCTTGAAGACCAAGTTGGGGATGGGCTGGAAAGCCACCCCGAGGGTGAGGATCTCCTCGTCGTTGCTGGGGTTGCGTCCGAACGAGGGCGGCACGCGCCGCTGGGTATCGAGCCGCTCGAAGCGCACCACCGGCGCCAGCACCCGCCGTTCGCTGGGCAAAAGGTCGTAACCCAGCTCCAGGTACCCGCCAGCCAGCCGCTCGCCCACAGCCGCCGAAGCGGAAAGGCCCAGGCGGCGGTTGAGGTCCGCCGCTTGGCCCACCCGCGCCTCGGCCCACAGGGCCCGCACCGTCCAGCGACCCGGCTTCCACTCCCCGTGGGCTTCCAAAATGGTGGCGGGCACGTCCAGGGCCCGCCCCTCGACTGTTTTCAGGCCCTGGCCGCTTTGGCCGTAATACGCTCCCAATCCGGCCAGCAAACCAGGAGTGGCCGTCCAATCCAGCCGCCCTGCCCAGGCCAAGGTTTCCGCCTTGGCCTTGGCGCCCGCCTGGCGGCTGTCGCGCAAGCCCCGTGCGGAGAACTTGCTGGCGTCCAGAGCGGTGAGCAGGGAGGCGCGGTAGGAGAGGGGACCCACATCGCCGTGGGCCCCCAGGCCCAACTCGCGCCAGGTGGTGGGGATGAGGCGGCTTTCCGTTTCGCTGCGACGCGCAGGCCAGAAGGTGTTGGGTTCGTGCACCTCGTTGAGCAGGCCCAAGGGGACCAGGATCATGCCGGCGCGGAAGTTAAAGGTGCCTGTGTGCAGCCAGTCCACGTAGGCAAACTCCAGCTCCACCTCGCCGCCCTTGCCGGTGTGGGCATGCTCCAGTTCCACTTCGGAATTGAAGAGAAAGCGATCGTCGAACTTGTAGCCCGCGTAGAGCACGTAGCGCAGGGCGTCGGCGCTGTCCACCTTGCCCGCGGGCCGGCCGTCTTCCTGGCGGCTGGCGAAGTTTTGGTAGAGGACCTCGCCGTAGCCGCCCAGGCTCACGCCGAAAGCTGCAGCGTAAACCTTTGAAGCTGCTGGGGCCAAGCCCAAGGCACGGGGCAGCTGGACAGGGGCCACCGCTTCCCCGTGGCGCAGGCGCGCCAGCTCCTCCGCCAGCACCTGCAGCTGTCGCTCCAGCTCTTGCACGTGCTGGGGTGAGCTGGTCGCCTGCGCTGCGGCCAGCTGTTGCTGCAGGGCGGCCACCTGCGCTTCCAGGTTCCTCAGGCGTTCTTCCAGGCTTTGCGCTGCCAGGGCCGAAGCCAAGGAAAACAAGACAGCGGGAAATACAAGCACGTGTTTCTTTATGGCTTTTCTCCCTTCCTGCCCGGTTTTCCGGGCCGTTTTATCCGCTTCACGCAAGGGTCGATCACCCTAAGTTGGCCCACGTTGGGCGTGGCCAAAAGCTCCAGCCCCTCCCCCCGCAGGACCAGGAAAACCGCCCGCACTTCCGGCCAGTGGGACAGCCACCTCATGCCCGCGTGGGGGCCCAGGACGAACAAGGCGGTGGATAAACAGTCCGCATCCAAGGCGTCGGGAGCCCAGACGCTTACCGAGCCAAAGTTGGCTGCCGGCCGAGCGGTTCCTGGGTCCAGCAGGTGGCCAAGTACTTGGCCGTCCACCACCCGCTGCCGCTCCCCATTGCCCGAGCTGGCCACCGAGCCGGCCGGTACGCGCCAGAATGCCACCACGTGCTGGCGGTTTTGAGGATGGGTAAGAGCCACCTCTAGTTCCTCTGGCCCGAAAAAGGCCACCTGGCCCCCCAGGTCCAGCACGGCTGCCTTTGCCCAGGGCCGGGTGGCAGCGAGAGCCCGATTTAAGCCGGCGCTCTTGCCAAAGCCCCCTTCCTCCAACAGCACTTCCTTCACCTTGGTGAGCTGGCACCCGGCCAGGTGAAGGGCGGCAAAGCCGGTGCGCTGGTGCGCCCAGTCCAGCTCCCCTGGCGAGGGCCAGCGTCCCGCCCCGCGCAGGTCGTAAAGATGCACCAGCCAGCCTACGGTGGGGTCAAAGGCACCCCCTGTGCGCTGCGCCCAGCGGAGGGCACGAGAGAGCTCGGCACAGAGCCGGGGGGAGAGCTCAACGGGTCTTCCCGGCGGTGCGGCATTGACCCTCGCCAGCTCGCTGCCTTCCCGCCAGGTGGAGAGGCGGCGCTCCGTGGCTTCCAGCTCCCGTACCGCCGCTTCCGCCGCCTGCTCCGCCTGTTCCCGTGTGGTCGCGGTAACCGCCAGGTGCAACTGGGTGCCCATGAGGTAGAGCTGCCGTTCAGCCGTCTCAGCGGCAAGGAGAGCAGGAAAAAGAAGTGAATGCAAACACAACCGCAAGACTGTCACACGAAGCAGGGATCGGGAGCTAACCACCATCGTCTAGGCTTGGCCTGCCGCCAGCAGGCAGGTGTTGGTGCAGAGGTCACAACGCGCTTCGGGGGGACAGGACGCGGTGGTTTCGCGGAAGGCGCGCAGCGCCTCCTGAGCCGCCGGGTGCGCCGAACGAAGGAAGCGGATCAGGCGCACAAGGGCAGCACCCGTTTCCTCGGAGAGCAAGTGCTCCACCTTGCAGGCATCGAGTGCAGCCGCCTGCGGCCGTACGCCCAGGATCTCCTCCAGAAACACACGCACTACCTCGCGCTTGGAGGCCACCCGGGCCACCACATCCGCTCCCGCGCGCGTGAGGTGCAACCGCATCCTGCCGTCCACCTCCACCAGGCCGTGCTGCTGGAGGGTGCGCAGCTGCAAGGAGGCGGCAGCACGGGAAATCCCCAACTCGCGAGCCACATCCGCGGCCCGGGGGGCGATCCCACGGCGGGCAAAGGCGGCGATGGCCAGGAGGTAATGGGCCGCCGAGTGGGTGACCTCGTTGGCCTCGAAGGCGCGCCAGGTGGCGGCAAAGCTCTCCATACGGCAGGGAGTATAGGGCGTGTGGCGGTCCGTGTCAAGTATGCTTAACGTCACCACTCGGCCAAGGGCCGGACGTAAATTCCCGCCGCCAGGTCGTCCTCCAAAGCCAGCAAGGTGCGGTCCACCTCGATCACTAAGGAGGGCTTTTTTTGCTTGACGGCCACCACCGCTCCCGGGGTGACACCCAGGTCTGAGAGCTGCTCGAGCCGGTCGCGGTGTCTGGGCGCCAACAGCACCACCTTTCCCTGCTGGCCAGGTTTGAGCTGGGATAAGGGTAAGAGCAAGGGGCTGATGCTACGGGTGAGGCTTTGGCAACAGCGGCCCGGCGGAATGGGACGGCCGTGGGGACAAACGGGGGGATGACCGAGAAAGGTACAAACAGCCTCTGCCGCCTCAGGAGAGAGGAGGTGCTCCAGGCGGCAGGCTTCGGTCTCGCTGCCCGCCATGGACAGTTGCAGCACCTCGAAGAAAAGCACCTCAGCCAAGCGGTGGTTGCGCACCACCTCCCGTGCCTGGGCCTGGCCTGAGGGTGTGAGGCGCAAGTGGCCATCTTCCAGGCTGACCAAGCGATCCTCCAAGAGCTCCTGGACCACGCCAACCCAGCCTTCCGAGGGACCGGCGTGGATACGGTCGGCCAGCTGCGGGATGGTGAGGGTTTCACCCGCTTCGGCAGCGGTCCAAAGTTCCTCCAGCACCTCTTCCCGTGCCCAGGTGGGTGGTTTGGCCAAGAGCACGTCGCCGCTCATGGGGAAGGTCTCCAGCCGAGCCAACGGGCAAGCTTTTCTGCCCATGAGGTGGAGAGGACGAAGCGATAGTGGCAGTTGGGGCAGCAGAGGGTTTGGCAGGCGCGGTGGAGGGGACAGCCCGGAGGGCAGGAGGCCCGTCCGCGAAAGCGAAAGCCGCAAAGGGGGCAAGAAACCCAGCGCTCGCTCACAAGGCCACCCCCAAGGCGCGAAGGAGCCAGTTGAGAAGGCCGCCCACAGCAAAGGCAAAGGGAACGATGAAGGCCACCATAGCCAGGGCGGTAGCCCAGCCCCGTTCCTTCGCCATCATGAAAAAGTTGGCGATACAGGGGACAAAGAGGGTGATGACCACCAAGGACACCAGGCTCTGCACGCCGTCCAGCTTGCCCGCCTCACGCAGGGCAAAGAAACCAGCGGCGCCATAGTCACGGCGCAAGAAACCCAGGAGGAAGGAGCCAGCAGCTTCGGGCGGCAGACCCAAAAACCCGCTCACCAAGGGCTGCGCGGCCCGCTGCAGCCAGGCAAGGGCACCAGTAGCATCCAGGGCGAAAAGCAGGAGGGTGCCCAAGAGAAAAAGGGGAACCGCTTCCTTCAGATACCACTCGGTGCGCGCCGCGGTCTTGATGAGGATGTTGGTTACCTGGGGCCAGCGCAGGGGCGGAATTTCCAACAAGAAATCCGACGACCTCCCCGGCAAGAGCTTGGCCGCTGCCCAACCCACACCCACCAGCGTTCCGGCCACCACCCCTGCCCAAATGAGCGTCCCTGTCGGGGCCATGCCGGAAAGCATGGCGAGAATCACCCCCAGCTGGGCAGAGCAAGGCACACCCAGGGCCAACAGCAGGGTCACCAGCACGCGTTCTTTGCGGGTAGGCAAGATGCGGGTGGTGAGCGTGGCCATGGTATCGCAGCCCAAGCCCAGAACCATGGGCAGGACGGCTTTGCCGTTGAGCCCCATGGCCTTGAAAACGCGGTTGAGCATAACCGCCAGGCGCGGCAGGTATCCCGAATCCTCCAAGAGACCGAAGAAGATGAAGAAGGTGGTGACCACCGGAAAAACGATGGCCAAAGCGTAGGTGAGAGCCATGGTCACCAGCCCATAGGGTCCTACGAGCAAATCGTAAAACCAGCCACTGGGCAGCAGCCGCGCAGCCAGCCGGGTGGCGGCCGGGTTGATCAGGCGGCCAAAGAGGCCGTCCTCCACCCAGCCCACCAGCACCTGAGCCCCCAGCACGCCCACAAAGAGGTAGGCAGCGGCCAGCACCATCGAGAGGAAGAAAGCACCCCAAACGGGATGCATGGTGAGGGAGCCCAGGCGGTCGCGGAGGGAACCCACATCGGCGCGGTCGGCATGGTAGGTGGCACGCAGCAGCTCCTCCACCGCTCGGTGGCGCGCTCGGGCGATCACCCCTGCCGCTCGCCGGCCCAGCTGCCGCTCCAGGTGCGCTCGCACCTGGCCTATCCGCTCCCGGGCTTCCGGTGTCAAGCCCGCGAGCACCGCGGAGAGGGTGTCGTCGCCAGCTAGCAGCATGAGGGCCACCCCCCGCCGCGCCGGCCCCAGCTCCGCTGGCAACTGGGCGGCCACCGCCGCAGCAGCCTCCTCTACGGCAACCGGGTAGGCAGCTTGTATGCGGGCCACGGCCGCGCGTGGCAAGGCTTTGGGGATGCGGTCCAAGCCGGCACCGCGGATGGCCGTGGTGGCCACCACGGGGATACCCAGCCGTTGTTCCAGCGTCGCCACCTCCACACGCACGCCCAGATCCCGCGCCTCGTCCTCCAGATTCAAAAGCAGCATCTGCCGCCGCCCAAGCTCCGCCAGCTGCAGCGTCAAGTAGAGGGCGCGGCGAAGGTTTTTCATGTCCCCCACCTGCACCACCGTGGCATTCGGTTCGGCAAGGAGGAGGTCGCGGGTGACGGCCTCGTCCTCCGACTGGGGGGTGAGGGAGTTGGTGCCCGGCGTGTCAATCACCTCGGGAGCACTTGGCAGCGCGCTGGCGCGGGCGCGAGCAATTTCCACCGTGGTGCCCGGGTAGTTAGCCACCGTCACGTAGGTGCGGCAAAGGGCACCGAAAACCACGCTTTTTCCCACGTTGGGATTGCCAACCAGTAGTAACGGTGGCACCCCGGCCTTTTGGGCAGCCACGGGCCTCATGCTCCCCCCCGGGCCTAAGCGTAAGCCCTCGCGGCGACTCTGTCAAGTATGCTTAACTAAGCGCGGCGCCGAGAGAGAGGACCTCACTCTACCTGCCGGCACTCGGCGCAAATACCTTGGATTTGCAAGGCGAAGTAGGTTGGGCGGAAGCCTCTTTCCGCACAAAGCTCACGCTGCCGTTCCTCAAGGAGGGCGTCGAAGAACTCAATGATCTTCCCACAGCGGGTACAGACCATGTGGTCGTGGCGCTGGCCGGGAGTGACCTTTTCGTAGACGTAGTGTTCACGGCCAAGGCGTGCCCTGCGGGCCAAGCCGCACTGGACGAGAAGCTCCAAGGTTCGGTAAACGGTGGCACGGGAGGCTTTTTTGCCTCGCTGGCGGATTTGAAAGAGCAGGGAGTCGGCATCGAGATGGCCTTCGGAGGTGAGCAGTTCCTCCACCAACATGAGACGCTCCTTCGTCACCTTGAGGTTGTTGTCGCGGAGATACTGGACGAACAGCTTCTGAGCCCGCTTCACATCCATGGCCTCGCCCTCCGCTGGGAGACTGAAATTCATTCACTCAGAGGCTAGTGCTTTTCTTTGCTGGTGTCAAGGGATGCGCCGTTGGCCATGTGCACCAGGCCTTCCAGCACCCCACCTTCCTCCACCACGAGGGCCGGCGTCCAGATTTCAGCAAAAACCCTCCCCCCGGGGTGGACAATGAGCTTTTCCTTGACCCGCACCTTGCCGCGGACCGTGCCGGCCACCAACAGCCTGCCCACCTCCACATCGCCTTCCACCAGCCCGCCCTCGCCCACCAGCAGCTCGGCAGCACTGCGAACCGTGCCCACCACGTGTCCATGGATCCGCAGCAAATCGGAAAAATCCACCTCGCCGCGAATGGTGCAGCCCTGATCAAGAAAACCGTTGAGGGTCGTGGGCTTCTTCATTGCGCCTCCCCCACTAAGCGGCGGAAAAGGCGAATGAGCTCTGCCTCCTGGGCAAAGCTGATGCGGATTTCACCTCCCCGCCTACGGCGACGAATGGTGACCTTGGTTCCGAGGGCCAAGCTCAAGCGGTCCTCCGCTTCTGCCGTTTCGGGGTCCTTGGGTTGGCGGCGGGCGGGAGCCTTGGGCCGCAGACGGCGCTCCAGCTCGCGCACGCTCCAGCCCTCGGCCACGCAGCGCTCGGCGAGCTCCTCCTGTTGCTCCGGGTTTGTCAATCCCGCCAAAGCCCGCGCGTGGCCGGCAGAGAGGGCACCCTCGTCCACCAGGGCTTGCACGGGCAGAGGTAGGTTGAGAAGGCGCAAGGCATTGGCTACGGTGGAGCGGTCCTTGCCTACCCTGGCGGCAATTTCTTCCTGAGAAAGCCCCAACTCGCTGCGCAAGTGATGAAAAGCTCGGGCCTCTTCGATCGGTGTGAGGTCCTCACGTTGGAGGTTTTCGATGAGGGCGAGAGCCAGGCGATCCGCATCCGTATCGGCCTGGTGGACCACCGCTGGCACCTTTGCCAGCCCGGCCAGCTGGGCGGCTCGCCAACGGCGCTCGCCGGCGATGAGCACGTATCCACCCTCAGCCGGGGCAACGACAATCGGCTGCAGGAGCCCGTGAGCCTTAAGGGAGGCGGCCAGTTCCTGCAGGCCCTCGGCAGAAAATTGCCGGCGGGGCTGAAGGGGGTTTGGGCGGATGGCTGAGACGGGTATTTCGAGCACACCACGCGTGCTCCCCACCTCCGGCAGGAGGGCCGAAAGACCCTTACCGAGCGCCGGTCGTTTCATAGGCCAGCCTCCGGTGCAAAAGCTCGCGCGCCAAGGCAAGGTACGCCTGAGCACCGCGACTTTTAATGTCGTACTCCATGATGGTGCGGCCGAAGGAAGGCGCTTCGGCCAAGCGCACGTTCCGGGGCACGATGGTTGAAAGGGTTTGGTTGCCGAAAAACCGTCGAACCTCCTCCACCACCTGGTTGGCCAAGCTCAAGCGCTCGTCGTAAAGGGTGAGCACCACCCCCTCAATTTCCAGGTTAGGGTTCCAGGCCGCTCGCACGCGCTCCAGGGTGCGCATCAGCTCACTTACGCCCTCCAGGGCAAAGTATTCGCACTGAATGGGGACCAGCACCGAATGAGCTGCAGCCAGTGCGTTGAGGGTTAACAGGCCCAGGGAGGGGGGGCAGTCAATCAGCACCCATTGGTGTGGGGGTGGCGACGAGCGCAGCGCCTGCGCCAGGCAGAGAGCGCGATCCGGGCGAGGGAGAAGCTCCACCTCCGCTCCCACCAAGTCGGCCCTGGCGGGCAAGAGGTCGAGCCCGGGAAAGGATGTCGGGACCACCGCCTTGGACAACGGCACCAATCCCTCCAGCACCTCGTAGGAGGTAGGGCCATCCTGTTGGCTCCACCCTAAGCCGGAGCTGCAGTTGGATTGGGGATCCAAGTCCACAACCAACACGCTCTGCTCGAAGGTAGCCAGGGCTGCACCCAGGTTCATGACCGTGGTGGTTTTGCCCACGCCGCCCTTTTGGTTGGCTACGGCCACAACCCTCTGCCCATCAGCCCCTTGCGCTCCCTGTTTCACGTGGAACATGGCCCCCAAACCACCAAGCGCCCCCTCTGGGGGTTTGGCAGCGCGCAGGTTACCACAAGCTCCAATCCGGCGGGCGCATCTACCTCCGCCCTCGGCCCTGCCCACCAGAAAAACCGCCCTCCCGGGGCCAAAAGCCTCGCTCCCCGCTCCTCCCACACGCTCCGGGCAAGGGCCCGAACCGTCACGTTTTGCACCGCTATTGGCTCGACGCTCGCCACCGACATGCGTCTTACCTCCGCGTTCAGGCCCAACTCCCGGACCACCTCCTTCAGGAAAGCCCACCGCCGCTTTCTCGGCTCCAAAAGCAGCCCCCCCACATCCCGACGCGCCACCAGCAGCGGGATGGCCGGAAACCCATTGCCGCTACCAAGGTCCAGGAGCCTGCCGGCTCCCAGCAACGGCGCAGCCACCAGTGACTCCAGCAGGTGGTCCCGCAGCAGCTCCTCCTCTCCCAAGGATCCCGTGAGGTCACAAGCCCCACCCCAGACCTCTAGCAGCTCCAAGTAACACGCCAGCGCATCGGCGTAAGGGGCACAGGCGGGCAAGGCCCTCACCCGCTGCCACCAGCTCGCTCGGTCAGACCGACCCACCATCCCTTTGCAGCAGCTTCTCGGTCAGGAGCTGCTGCCCGATGGTCAAGAGGTTGTTCACCAGCCAGTAGAGCACCAACCCCGACGGGAAGTTCATGAACATCAGACCAAAAACAAAAGGCATGACCATAAACAGGCGTCGCTGCGCCGGGTCGCCCGTCTGCGGTGCCAGCCGCTGTTGCAGCACCATTGAGGCGGTCATGAGGATCGGCGTAATGTAGGTGGGGTCCTTCGCCGACAGGTCCTTGATCCACAACACGAAGGGCTGGTGACGTAGCTCGATGGCAAAGGCAAAGAGGGTGTAGAGGGCCCAGAGAATGGGAATTTGCACCAGCATGGGCAAGCACCCGCCCATGGGGTTGACACCCTCGCGCCGGTACAGCTCCATGATTTCCTGGTTCATCCGCGCCCGCACGCTCCCGTCTTTCTTCGCCCGCTCCTGGTAGCGCTCCTGAATAGCCTTAATTTTCGGCTGTAGCTTGGCCATCCGCCGCATGGCTACGGTGCTTTTATGGGTCAACGGAAAAAGCAAGAGGCGGATGAGTGCCGTGAGCACGATGATCCCCACGCCCCAGTTGCCCGACCAGCCGTGAATCCAGCGCAAAAGCTCCAAGAAAATCAACGAAAAAAAGCCGAATAGGCCAAAGGAAAGGGTCTTCTCTAAACCGCGGTTAAAGCTCTTCAGCAGCTTGTGCTCTTTGGGCAAACCCGCCAAGAGCCCGGCCACCTCCCCCGGGGCCTCCACCACCGCCACACCCTCTCTTCCATCCAACCAACCGTTCCCCGGCTCTTCCGGCAGCAGAGCCAGCAAAAAGTACTGATCCTCCGCCCCAACAAAGGCCGCCTTTGGGCCAACCGCGACTCGCTCCCCCTTTCCCCGCGTGACCCGTTGCAGCTTTTCCGCCAAGGCGACGAAATCCGCGCGTCCCAGCGACCCGGAAGCCCTCTCCCCACCCCAGGTAGCCAGCCCGCGGCTCACTACCACCCTCACTGGCCCGCCAAAGCCCAGGGCTCGGATCCGCACCCGCAGCCCAAACCGCCCGTCAACCGCCAACTCCTTTTCCACCCAGCGGCCCTGGCCATCCGCCCACTCCAACCTCAGCCCCTTTTCCCTCCGCTCCACCCGGTAAAGACCCTCGTTCCAGGGCCCGGTCTCTGCCAGGCTGAGTACCGCACCACCCTTGGGCAACAGCTCCTGCTCTTGCCCCTTCTGGTCGCGATAGCCTGCCAGTTTCCAGGAAACCACCACCCCACCCCGGTTGCTCACCTCCACCCGGAAGCCCTCACCCTCCAAAACCACCCGCTCCTCCTCTTGTGCCTCCACACGTTGCCTTGGCCCCGCTCCGCTCGGCTCTTCCTTTGCTTCGCCCGACGCCGCCGCGCCCGCTGGCGCGTGCGCCACCCCCTCACCCCGCGGCGGCGCTGGTGGGAAAAGGGAATACCAAAGCACCACCGCCACTACCGAAAGCAACACCGCCAGCAACGCCCGTCGTTCCATTCGCCAAACCCCTTTCTTCAAGGCCGAGGCACCGGGTCGTAGCCGCCCGCCCGAAAGGGATGGCAGCGTGCCAGCCGCCGCACGCCCAGCCACACTCCGCGCCAAAAGCCCCAAAGCAACACCGCCTCACGCATGTATTCGGAGCAGGTGGGTTCATACCGGCAGGCGGGTGGCAAAAGAGGCGAGACCCACCTCTTGTAGCTTGCCAGCAGCCAAACGGTCATCCTGGCAGCAGCAGACGGCGCAAGCCCTTTCTCACGCACCTTTGGAAATCCCCGACCAACTCCTGCCACGGCGCCTCCGCCAGCTCCCGCTTGCTGTTCACCACCAGGTCCACCGGCAGACCTTCAAGCCCGTGTCCGGCTACGGCCACCAACGCCCTCACCCGCCGGCGGCACCGGTTCCGCACCACCGCACAGCCCACCTTGCGGCTAGCAGTTATGCCAAGGCGCATACCCCCCTCTCCACCGCGCCAGCAGAGAAACAACACGAGAAAGGCGCCGCTCGCCCTGACTCCTTCGCGATACGCGCGGGTGAAATCCTCCCGCCTCCGCAGCCCCTGCCAACGCACCAACGCTTACGGCGTCAGCCGCGCGCGGCCCTTCCCTCGCCGCGCAGCCAACACCCGCCGACCGCCGGGCGTCCGCATGCGTGCACGGAAGCCGTGGGTTTTCTTCCGCCGCCAGTTATTCGGCTGAAAAGTTCTTTTCATCGGACACCTCGCTCTGGCCTTAAGGCCTCGAACCACAAAAGTCTACAACCAGCCTCTCCCTCCGTCAATTGCTGTGCCCTCAGTTGTGTTAAACTTCCCACCCCTGGTTCTCGGACCGGACCTGGCCATGCGCGACCCAAACACGCTCTGGCACGCCGCTCTCCAACACCTGGCGAACAAGCTTCCCCAAGAGGAGGTGGACTCCTGGTTCGCTCCCCTTCGTCCTTTACCTCCAGAGGGCGATTCGTTCCGCCTCCAGGCTCCCTCCGCCGTTTACGCCCGCTACCTCAGCGAGCAGCACGCCACCCTTTTGGAAGAAGCGATCGCCTTGGCGGCCGGCACCCCCCTGCACGTCGTGATCACCACCACCCCTGAGGATCGGGGCCAGCAGCCCTTGCCCACCTTCCACTTCAACCCTCGCTACACCTTTCAAACCTTCGTCGAGGGCCCTTCCAACGCGTTTGCGCGCGCTGCCGCCGAAGCTGTAGCCAAGAACCCTGGCCAAGGGTACAACCCCCTTTTCATTTATGCCGCTTCAGGTCTAGGAAAAACCCACTTGCTGCATGCCATAGGAAACCACCTCCGCAGTCAAAAACCTCGCCTGCGTGTGGCCTATGTTCCCACGGAGAAATTTGTTAACGACCTTATCCTCTCAATTCGCCTGCAGAAAATGAACGAGTTTCGCCAGTTTTATCGCCACACCGACGTCTTGCTGCTAGACGACTGCCACATCCTTGCGGGCAAAGAGCGCTGCCAGGAAGAGTTTTTCCATACCTTCAATACCCTCCATGAAGCGCAAAGGCAAATTGTCCTTACCTCCGATACGCCTCCCCACGACATTTCCGGTCTGGAAGAGCGGCTGCGCACACGCTTCGCGTGGGGTTTGGTTGCTGACATTCAGGCCCCGGACCTGGAAACCCGCTGCGCCATCATTAGGGAAAAGGCCCACCTGGAGGGCCATCAGCTTCCCGACGATGTGGTCTCGTTCATTGCCACGCGCAGCAGGGAAAATATCCGCCAACTCGAGGGCTACCTTCACCGGCTGTTCGTTTTCATGGCCCTGACTCACCGGCCCCCCACCCTCGAAACCGTCCGCGAAGCCCTCTACCCCCTCCTCCCGAGCGAGCGTATGGCCACACCTCAGGAGATCATCCGCTTTGTTGCCCACCACTACGGCGTCAAGGTGGCCGATCTCAAGGGAAGAGACAACCGCCGCAGCGTTGCCTTTCCCCGCCAGGTGGCCATGTACCTGCTGCGCGAGGTTTTGAACCTCTCCTATCCGGAGATTGGCCGGCTTTTTGGCAAGCACCACACCACCGTTCTCTACTCTGTGGAACAAATTGCCGCCCAGCGGCGCACGAACCCCAACCTGGACGCCACCCTTGCCTCCTTTGTGGAACAGTTTCGCTCCTGACCACCCCCTCCCCACTTTTCCCAACCTCTATCCACAGCTTTCTCCACATCCGCCCTCTTGCCAAGCCGTGTTTCCCCTGCTCCTTGCCTGTCTGCCTCTCTTTTCCACGCTCTCGACGGCTACGACAAAAACGTGTAAGCTTTCACCGTACCGTAGTCGCCGGAGGGCAACTCATGGACGTGACCCTCAACCGCACCCACCTCACTCAAGAGCTTCAGCTCTTACAGGGTGTTCTGGACCGCCGCGCCACCATTCCCATCCTTACCCATCTGCTGCTCACCGCCAGCGCTGATCGTCTGGAGCTGGTCGCCACCGACCTGGACCTGACGATCTTCACGTACGCACCTGCCAGCGTGCGTCGCGAGGGTAAGGTGACGGTGCACGGTCGCGTGTTTGTGGACCTGCTTCGCCAGCTGCCCACTGACTCCCTCACCCTTACCTTGCAGGAGACACGCCTTTGCTTGCAGGCCGGCAGCTTTCGCTCCGAGTTGGCGGTTCTCGACCCCTCTCAGTACCCCACCCTGCCGGAGGTACCCCGTGGGCAGGGTTTTGCCGTGCGTCTGGGCTTGCTTCACACCCTTATCGATCGCTCGGCCTTTGCCGTTTCTGCGGAAGAGGGCCACTTCCAGTACAACGCTGCGCTCCTCAACCTCGCCCCTGACGCCGCCGAGATGGTCGGCACCGATGGCCACCGTCTCGCCTTCGTCCGCATGAACCATCAGGGGGGCGAACCGCCCTTCACCAGGCAGCTTTTGCCACGCAAACTCTTGCAGCAGCTTCGCCGCCTGGAGGACGGTGAGGCCACGCCCGTGTACCTGGCACAGGGAGAGCGCCACCTATCCTTCCGCTTGGGCGAGCGCGTGCTCCTTTCGCGTCTGCTGGAGGCGCGTTTTCCACAGTACGAGAAGGTGCTCATTCGCACACACCCCTTTCGCGCTCGTCTTTCCCGCCCGGAGCTGGTGGCTGCCATTCGCCGCGTGGCTCTCCTCACCTCCGATCGAAACCACGGGGTCTTTCTCGAGTTTTCTGCCGACATCCTTACCATCTCCTCCGCTGGTTTCGAGTTGGGCCAAGCAGCCGAGGAGTTGGCCTGCGAGTACAGCGGTGATCCCCTAAAAGTGTTCGTCAACGCCGCGTACCTGCTGGACTTCCTCACCTCCTGTCCCGAACACCTGGTGGACGTACAGCTTGCCCGTGCCGATGCGCCGTTGGTGCTCCAGCCCGTGGCGGAGGAGGGGAGCCCTGCGGAGTGCCTCTACGTCCTCATGCCCATTAAGTTTGCTGGCGCTTGAGGCTCGCGTTCCTTCGCTGCCGCCAGTTCCGCAACCTGGAAGCCCTCGATTGGAATGTACCGCCAGGTGTTATTCTGGTCACGGGTGCCAACGGCTCTGGCAAGAGCAGTCTCTTGGAAGCGGTGGCCGTGCTTGGCAACCTCAGCTCCTTTCGTCCCAGCCAACCGCACCATTGGCTCCGCCATGGCCAGGGCGGCTTTTACCTGCGCGGCGAGCTGACCGGACCCTTGGGGAAGGTCGTGCTGGAGCAGGAAGGCAAGCTGGCAAACACCTTTCTTCGCCAACTGCGCCGCAACGGCCAACGAGTCGCTACCGCCGAGTACCTGCGCCTTTTCCCCGTGGCCACCTTCTGCGCCAGCGACCACCAGCTGGTGCTCGGCGGCCCGGAGCTTCGCCGCAGGTTTTTGGACCGCCTGGCCTTTCTCCTGCAGCCATCCATCCTGGAAACGCTGCTTCGCTACCGCCGGGCCTTGCGCCAGCGGAACCGCCTCCTCCAGCTGGGGCAGGAAGGTCCCGCGCTGGAATCTTTCGAGCGCGAGCTGGCGCACACGGGCGCTACCATCGTTGCCAGCCGCCTATCCGCCCTGGAAAGCCTGCGTCGTGCCCTTGAGGAGGAGCTGGCCTCCCTTTGTTGGCTTCTCCCCAAGCCCTTTTTGCGCTATCATGCGCCTGACGGCTTGGCTCTCTCGCCGGCCAGCGAGTCGCAGTTGCTCGCCCTCCTGCGACGCTGGCGGCCGCAGGAGACAAGGCGCGGCCATACGCTGGTGGGGCCGCACCGCCACGAGCTCTGCTTGAGCGTGCACGGCAGGCCAGCTCGGGAGCAGCTCTCTGCTGGCCAGAGCAAGGTTTTGGCCACAGCGCTGCGTCTCGCCGCGCTGGTCGCCAGCCGCGAGAAGCTAGCGAGCCCACCAGTGGTGGTCTTTGACGATGTGGATGCGGAGCTGGATAGTGAGAACCTTGCCAAGTTGCTGCAACGCCTCGTGCAGGTGAGCCAGCAGGTGTTTCTCGCCAGCGCTCACCCGCAAGTAGTGTTGCCGCACCTCGCTCAGGCCACGGTGGTCCGGATGGCCCGTGGCGCCCTTAGCCATGAGGGGAAGGAGTAAGCAGTGACCCAGCAGGCGTACACAGCGGACAGCATCAAGGTCCTGCGCGGCCCGGAGGCGGTGCGCAAGCGCCCGGGCATGTACATTGGCGACACGGACGACCTGTCCGGCCTCCACCACATGGTTTGGGAGGTGGTGGACAACGCGGTAGACGAGGCCCAAGCCGGCTTCGCCACGCGCATTTCCGTGTGCGTGCACACCGATAACTCCGTCACGGTGAAAGACAACGGCCGCGGCATTCCCGTGGACATCCACAAGGAAACCGGCCGGCCCGCCGCTGAGGTGATCATGTGCGAGCTTCACTCAGGCGGCAAGTTCGACAACAAGTCCTACAAGGTTTCCGGCGGCCTTCACGGCGTTGGCGTTTCGGTGGTGAACTTTCTTTCTGAGTGGCTACGGCTGGAGATTCGCCGCGACGGCGCGGTTTGGGAGCAGGAGTACAAGCGTGGTGTGCCGGCCACGCCATTACAAAAAGTCGGAAAGGCCAAAAACACCGGCACCACCATCACCTTTAGGCCGGACCCGGAGATCTTCAGCGTTACCGAGTTCCATGCCGATCTCTTGGTGCAGCGTTTGCGGGAGCTGGCCTTTCTCAATCCTGGCCTGGAAATCGAGTTCGTGGACGAACGAACCGGGGCCACGCAGTGCTTCCAGTTCAAGGGGGGCTTGTCGGCCTTTGTGGAGTTTCTCAACCGCGCCAAGAACGTCTTGCACCCCAAGCCCATTTTTCTCGCTGAGACCAACGACCAAGGGGAGGAGGTGGCCATTGCCCTGCAGTGGCATGATGGCTACACGGAAAACGTTCTTGCCTTTACCAACACGGTCTTCAACAGTGACGGGGGAGCCCACCTCTCCGGTTTTCGCGCTGCCCTTACCCGCACTATCAACGCCTACGCCCAAGCCAACAACTTGTTGAAGGGCTTGCCGGAAAGCCTCAGCGGCGACGATGTGCGCGAGGGCCTCACGGCCGTCCTTTCCGTAAAGATCCAGGACCCCAAGTTCTCATCGCAGACCAAAGACAAGCTGGTTTCCTCCCATGTGAAGGGCTGGGTGGAGTCGGTGGTGAACGCTCGCCTGGCCGAGTACTTCGAGGAAAACCCCTCTGTCGCTCGTCGCATCGTGGCCAAATGCGTGGATGCGGCCCGGGCAAGGGAAGCGGCGCGCAAGGCCCGGGAGCTCACCCGACGCAAGAGCGCCTTGGAGAGCACCTCCTTGCCGGGCAAGCTGGCCGATTGCCAGGAGCGGGACCCGGCGCTGGCCGAGCTGTTCTTGGTGGAGGGCGATTCCGCTGGTGGGTCGGCCAAGCAGGGGCGCGACCGGCGCTTCCAAGCCATCCTTCCCTTGCGGGGCAAGATCCTCAACGTGGAAAAGGCGCGCTTCGACAAGATGCTGGCCAACGAGGAGATCCGCACGATCATTCAGTGCCTGGGTACCGGTATCGGCAAGGACGAGTTTGATCTTTCCCGCCTGCGCTACCACAAGATCATCATCATGACCGATGCGGACGTGGACGGGGCCCACATCCGCACCCTCCTGCTGACCTTTTTCTTCCGGCACTTTCGCCCCCTCATAGAGCGCGGCTTCCTCTACATTGCCCAGCCGCCGCTGTACAAGGTGGTGGTGAAAAAGGAAGAGCGCTATTTGAAAGACGAGGCTGAGCTTTCTGCTTTCCTTTTGGAGCGGCTATCATCCGCTGCCCGTCTCACGCTCACCAGCACCGCCCAGGTGGTGGAGGGCAAGGCACTGAAGGAGACCGTCCGCAAGCTGGAAACCTATCTGGGGCATTTGCGGCGGCTGGAGGCGCGCGGCTACCCACGGGAGCTGGTAAGCGTGTTGCTGCGCCAAGGAATTCGCCATCGCCAGGATCTCAACCAGGAAGGCATCCTTTCACGCCTTCAGGAGGAGCTGGCTTCCCTCGGCTATGAGGAGGTGGAGGTGGTGGAGGACGAGGAGCACCAGCTGCCCACGCTGCGTGTGCGGGTGAAGGTGAACGGACTGGAGCGCTGGGCCGAGCTGGGCTATCCCCTGCTCCGTAGCTACGAGTACGGCCAGCTGGCGGCCGCTGCCCCCGAGCTGGCCGCCTTCCATTGCCCCCCCTTCCACCTGGAGCTGGACGGCCGCAAAGAAACGCTGGACTCGCCGGACGCGCTGGTGGAGCGGGTTTACCAGCAGGCGCGTGCCGGTGTGAGCATTCAGCGCTACAAGGGCTTGGGAGAAATGAATCCCGAGCAGCTTTGGGCTACCACCATGAACCCGGAAACTCGGCGCCTGCTTCAGGTGCGGGTGGAGGATGCGGCGGAAGCGGAGGAGCTGTTTACCGTCCTCATGGGCGATGCGGTAGAGCCTCGGCGCGAGTTCATCGCTGCCAACGCTTTGGAAGTGGCGAACCTGGATGTGTAAGGCTGGAGAGGACGCATGAGCGACCCGCTTTTCCCCCGCGAAGAGCGCGTTCCGGTGGCCATTGAGCAAGAGCTGAAGCGCTCGTACCTGGACTACTCCATGAGCGTGATCGTCGGTCGCGCCTTGCCCGACGTGCGCGATGGCCTGAAGCCTGTTCACCGCCGCATTCTTTTTGGCATGTGGGAGCAGGGCAATACGGCGCAAAAGCCGTACAAGAAATCCGCCCGCATCGTGGGTGACGTCATGGGTAAGTACCATCCCCACGGGGACGCGGCCATTTACGACGCGCTTGTGCGCATGGCCCAACCTTTTTCCATGCGCCATGTGTTGGTGGATGGCCAAGGGAACTTCGGCTCGGTGGATGGCGACAACCCCGCAGCCATGCGTTACACCGAGGTGCGCCTGGCGCCCTTGGCCGAGGCGATGTTGGGCGAGGACTTGGAAAAGGACACGGTGGATTGGCAGCCCAACTACGATGGCTCCCTGCGCGAGCCCACCGTGCTGCCTGCCCGCTTCCCCAACCTGTTGGTCAACGGCTCTTCCGGCATTGCCGTGGGGATGGCCACCAATATCCCCCCCCACAACCTTGGGGAAGTTATTGACGCGTGCGTGGCGCTGGCCCGCAACCCGGAAATTTCCCTCGCCGAGCTGATGAAGCTGCTGCCAGGCCCAGATTTTCCCACCGCCGCCCTCATCCGGGGCAGCGAGGGCATCCGCCGCGCCTACGCCACCGGCCAGGGCTCGGTGCAGGTGCAGGCGCGGGCGGTGGTGGAGCACCACCCCAAAACGGGTAAGACCGCCATCGTGATCACCGAGTTGCCCTACCAGGTAAACAAGGCCAAGCTGGTGGAGCGCGTTGCTGAGCTGGTGCAAAGCAAGGAAATTGACGGCATTAGCGACCTGCGCGACGAGTCGGACCGTGACGGCATCCGCGTGGTGGTGGAGCTGAAACGCGACGCCGTGCCGCAGGTGGTGCTCAACCAGCTGTTCAAGCTCACGCCCATGCAAAGCTCCTTCGGCATCAACCTCCTGGCCATCGTCGGCGGCCAGCCAAAGGTGCTGACCCTCAAAGAAGCGCTGGAGCACTTTCTTACCTTCCGCAAAGAGGTGGTGGTCGGCCGCACGCGCTTCGATTTGGCCCGTGCCAAGGAGCGGGCACACATCTTGGAAGGGCTGGTCGTCGCCCTCGACCATCTCGACGCGGTCATTGCCACCATTCGCCAGGCCTCCGATCCTCCCACCGCCAAAGCGCAGCTGTGCCAGCGCTTTGGTCTTTCCGAGGTGCAAGCTCAGGCAATCCTGGATCTGCGGCTGCAGCGGCTGACGGCGCTCGAGCGGGACAAGATCTTGGCCGAGTACCAGGAGGTCTTGGCCCTCATCGAGAGGCTCTCAGCCATTTTGGCGTCGGAGCAGCTGGTCTTGGAAATCGTCATTCAGGAACTCTCGGAGATCAAAGAGCGCTTCGCCGAGCCACGGCGCACGGAGATTCTTCCCGATGCGGCGGAGCTGTCGCTCGAGGACCTGATCGTGGAAGAGGACGTGGTGGTGACGGTAACGCGGGCCGGGTACATCAAGCGCTCGCCCGTGTCCGCTTACCGCGCCCAGCGCCGGGGCGGGCGTGGCCGCCGTGGGGCCCTGGCTAAGGACGAGGACCCGGTGGAGCACCTGTTTGTCGCTTCCACCCACGATGTGCTGTTTGTGTTCACCTCGCGTGGCAAGGTACACGCCCTCAAGGTCCACGAGCTGCCCGATGCCTCCCCAGCCTCCAGGGGCAAGGCCATAGTCAACCTTTTGAGCCTGGGAGGGGACGAGCGGGTGGCTGCTCTGGTGGCGGTGAAGTCTTTCGATCCTGGCTTGTATCTCCTTTTCGCCACCCGTGGTGGCAAGGTGAAGAAGACCGAGCTGGCGGCGTATGCCAACATCAGGGCTGGTGGCATTGCCGCCATAGCCTTGGAGGAGGGAGACGACCTCCTCGCCGTTCGCCTCACCGACGGCCAAAGCCACGTTTTCCTGGGTACCCATCGGGGTATGGCCATCCGCTTCCACGAAAAAGAGGTGCGTCCCATGGGCCGGGTGGCCTCCGGGGTGCGAGGCATTAGCCTGCGGGAGGGTGATTTCGTGGAGGAAGCGGCCACCTTCCCCGAGGGCGAGTCGGGCGACATCCTGGTGGTTTCGGAAAAAGGCTACGGCAAGCGCACCCCGGTTTCGGAATTCCGCCTTCAGGGCCGGGGCGGAAGCGGGGTGGTACTCATGCACTTGACCGAACGCACGGGCGCGGTCGCCGGCATGCGCCACGTGCACGAGGACGACGACGTGTTGCTAGTGACCGCCCAGGGCATGCTCATCCGCACCCAAGCGGCTGGCATACGCCGCACTGGCCGCCATGCTCAGGGGGTGCGCCTGATCAACGTAAATGGGGACGATCGGGTTGTGGCAGTGGCCAAGCTGGCTGAGCGCGGTGAAAACGGAGGGGACGATGAAGCTGTTCATTGACACGGCCAACGTGCAGGAAATTGCCGAGGCGTTGTCCTGGGGAATTGTGGATGGGGTGACGACCAACCCCAGCCTGGTGGCCAAGGAGGGTCGCAGCTACCGGGACATTCTGGAAGAAATTTGCCGCCTGACCAAGGGCCCGGTTTCCGCCGAGGTCATTGCCACCGACGCGGCGGGCATGGAGCGCGAGGGGCGCGAGCTAGCAGGCATCGCGGAAAACATCGTGGTCAAACTTCCACTCACCCCCGACGGCATCAAGGTCTGTGCCCGCTTTGCCGAAGAGGGCATCGCCACCAACGTGACCCTCTGCTTTTCGCCGGCCCAAGCCCTGCTGGCAGCAAAAGCAGGCGCCACCTACGTGAGCCCCTTTGTTGGTCGGCTGGACGACGTGGGCCAAGACGGCATGGGCCTGGTGCGGGACATCGTGGACATTTACCAGAACTACGAGTTTCCCACGCAGGTGCTGGTGGCTTCAGTGCGTCATGTGCAGCACGTGGTGCAGGCGGCCCTGCTGGGGGCTGACGTGGCCACCGTGCCCTTCAAGGTGCTGCGCCAGCTTTACCAGCACCCGCTCACGGAGGCGGGTCTTGCCAAGTTCTTGGCCGACTACCATGCCCAGGGCCAGGTGCAGTGAGGGCTTTGACAGCCTGGGAAGCGCAGCTTAAAGTGGCTTTCGGCGGCCTAGGGGCCGCAGGAGGTGGGTTATGAACTTCGCCTCGCCAGAGTTTAGGGTCAAGGTGGGCTTGGCGGAAATGCTTAAGGGCGGGGTCATCATGGACGTCACCGACGCCAGCCAGGCGCGCATTGCCGAGGATGCGGGCGCGGTGGCGGTGATGGCCTTGGAACGGGTCCCCGCCGACATCCGCGCCGAGGGCGGGGTGGCGCGCATGGCCTCCATTGAGAAAATCGAGGAGATCATGCACGCGGTTTCCATCCCGGTGATGGCCAAGTGCCGCATCGGGCATGTGGCCGAGGCACGCATCCTCGAGGCCCTCCAGGTGGACTTCATCGACGAGTCGGAGGTGCTCACGCCCGCCGACGAAGAGAACCACATTTGGAAACACGACTTCCGCGTGCCCTTCGTGTGCGGTTGTCGCAATCTGGGAGAGGCTTTGCGGCGCATTGCCGAAGGCGCGGCCATGATCCGTACCAAGGGGGAGGCGGGCTCGGGCAACATCGTGGAGGCGGTGCGCCACCTGCGAGCGGTGCAACGGGAGATCCGCCGGCTTTCCACCTTTTCCCCGGAGGAGTTGGTAGCCGCCGCCAAGGAGCTGCAGGCCCCCTTGGAGCTGGTCCAATGGGTGGCTCAGCACGGCAAGCTCCCTGTGCCCAATTTTGCTGCCGGGGGCGTGGCTACCCCAGCCGACGCGGCCCTGTGCATGATGCTGGGGGCCGAGTCGGTGTTCGTGGGTTCGGGCATCTTCAAGTCGGAGGACCCGGCTAAACGCGCTGCTGCCATCGTCAAAGCCGTGGCCTTCTGGCAAGACCCGCAGGCCCTGCTGGAAGCTTCCCGCCATCTGGGTTCCGGTATGCGCGGCTTGGACCTGGCCCGCCTCACGCCAGAAGAAATGCTCTCCCGCCGGGGGTGGTAAGTGGTCGGGGTGCTGGCGCTGCAAGGGGACTTTGCTGCCCACCGTCAGGCCCTGCACCGCCTGGGGGTGCCCACCAAGGAAGTCCGCCGCCCCGCGGAGCTGGAGGGACTGGGTGGCTTGGTCTTGCCCGGAGGCGAGTCCACCACCCTTTTGAAGCTCTTAAGTGCGGAGGGCTTGCAGGAGGCAATCAAGTCTTTTGTCCGCTCGGGTGGCGCGGTGCTGGCCACCTGCGCCGGCCTCATCCTGTTGGCTGAAGAGGTCACCAACCCCTCCCAAGCGTCGCTGGGGCTTTTGCGGGTCAGTGTGCAGCGCAACGCCTACGGTCGCCAATTGGCCTCCACGGTGGCGGAGCTTTCGGTGACTGACCAGCAGGAGCTGCCTACCCCACGGTTGGAAGGGGTTTTCATTCGTGCCCCGCGGGTGGTGCGCGTGGGTGAGGGGGTAAAGGTGCTGGCGTGCAGGGATCAAGATCCGGTGCTGTTGCGGCAGGGAAGAATCTTGGCTGCTACCTTTCACCCGGAGCTGTCGACCAGTTCGCCGGTAATAGCGCTGTTCGCCTCGCTGGTGGGAGGTGATGCGTGAGCGGGCCGCTGCGGCTTTCGCTGCAGGAGGGGGTGGCGGTGCTCACTTTGGCCTCGGGTGCCAACGCCTTGGAGCTGCCCTTAATCCAGGGTTGGCGGGATGCGCTGGCCGAACTGGCGAGTCAGGGCGCCCCGGCGCTGGTGGTGGCTTCCCAGCACCCTACCGTCTTTTGCCCGGGTCTGGATCTGAAAAAGCTGGATGGCGCCACCCGCGAGACCATCCGCCAGGTGATGGTGGCTTTTTGCGCCTTGCTGCGCGAGCTGGCCACCTACCCGGGGCCGGCGGTGGCGGCAGTGGCTGGGCACGCCATTGCCGGTGGCTGCCTGTTGGCTTTGGCCTGCGACCGTCGAGTGATGGCCCGCTCGGGCGCGCGGCTTGGCCTTTCCGAGGTGAACCTGGGGATCCCAGTGCCGGCCGGAGCGGTGGCCATGCTCCTCAGCCTTTACCCCACCCGCACGGTCGAGCAGCTGGTGCTGGAGGGGGACGGGTACGGCGGGGAGAGGGCTTTGGAGCTGGGGTTGGTGGAGCGGCTGGCGGAAACGGGGGAGGTGCTGGCCGAAGCCGTTCGCCTCGCGCGCCACCTGGCCTCTCGACCCCAGGGGGCGTTCCGCGTGGCCAAGGCGTACCTGCGAACCTCCCTGGCGCAGCTCATGGCCCAGCGGGATGAGCAGGAGCTGGACACCTTCCTCGACTGCTGGTTTCACCCGGACACCCAAGACCGGATCGGAGCCCTGGTGGCGCAGATGTCCCGCTAGAAGCGGTAGGTTTCGCCTTGCCGTAGCTCCTCCACCGGTAGGCGCAGGTCGGCCAACTCCCTTCGCAGCTCGTCCAAGTGACGTGGCTTGAGGTGAAAGAGGTAGACGGGCACATTACGCCGCAACTTGCGCAGCTCGTGGGAGAGGGTGCTGGGCGTCAGGTGAAGGGAAAGGTCCGCCACCCTTTGCAGCCTGCTGGGAAAAGAAACCTCCACGATCACCGCTGCCAAGTTGGGGCAGCTGTTGGCCAGCTCCCAAACCTCTTCGGTGGGGCCGGTGTCGGAGGTGAAGAGCACAGCGCCGCCACCTCGCTCTTCCACCAGAAAGCCGCAGGTGGGCACCGTGTGGTTCACGGGAATCGGAGTCAAGATCAAGTGGTTGACGGCAAAAGGGATTCTCGGCTCGATTTGCACCAGCTTGAGGGCCGGTGAGAGCTGCGAGGGGATGCGGGTAAAGTCGGGCCAAAGGTCGTTGTTGAAAAGGTGCCGCTTGACCGTGTCATGCACCTGGGGCGTGAGCAGGATTTCCAAGGTGCGGGTGCCGTCGGCAAAAGCGTTTTCCACCAAAAAGGGAATGGAGGCCACGTGGTCCAGGTGGGAGTGGGAAAGGGCGATGCGCCGCACGGCCAGCTGCTCCTCCAGGCTGAGGGCTTGAGTGAGCGAGCCGGCGTCCAGCGCCAGTTCCCCGTCCACCAAGAACGAGGTCATGCGACAGGAGGGGCTGGAGCCCCCAAAGCTGCCGAGGATCCGCCATTCCATGAACGCATTATACGCGCCGGGTAGACTTGGCCCGTGAGCGACCATTGGCTGGTTGGTGGCGAGGCCTCGCCGGAGCTGGCGGCCCACCTGGCTTGGGGCCTCCTGAAACTGCCCCCGCCGCAGGTGCGGGTGCTGGCGGTGCACCAGCTCGCCGTCGTCCTGCCCTACTCCCGCCAGCCGCAACGGGAGGTGTACCTGGAACGTTGTGCCGCCGATGGCGTGCCGGTGGTCCGTCGGCCCTCGGGCGGTGGTGCGGTGCTCCTGGCGCCGGGTGTGGTCACCCTTTCCGCCCTCGCCCCCGTAATGGGCAGCCGCAGCGTGGAAAAGCTCTTTGCCCGCTTCTGTGGTTGGTTGACCGACGGTTTGGCTGCTTGTGGCGTGGCAGGGCTGAGCATGCAGGGGGTTTCTGATCTGTGCCTGGGGGATCGCAAGGTGGTCGGCACCGCTTTGCGCCTGTTGCGGGACCGGGTGCTGTTTCAGGCCTCGGTGCTGGTAGACGCCAGCCTGGAACTTATCGAACGCTACCTCCCCTACCCCAGCCGCGCGCCCGCCTACCGTGGTGGCCGTTCCCACAGCCAGTTCCTCACCACCCTGGCGGCAGCTGGCTACGCCGTGTCCTGCGGGCAGGTGGCCGAGGCGCTGGCGGCGCGCTTCGTCCGTGCTCTTGCCAGTGAGGACGGAAGCAGCTAAGCTGCCCGCGGCCGATGAAGCGAATTCTTTGCCTTTTGTTGCTTGCTTCACCGCTTTTTGCCGTGGAGGTGACCCTTCCCACAGGGAGCAAGGCCCAACTCTTCAGTCGCGGCGAGCTGGTGGATGTGCTGGGCTTGTTGCAGCTCCTGTCGGTGAAGGTGGCCTATTCCGCCGCTTCCGGCAGCTACGTAGCCACCGCAGGCGAGCACGAGGTGCACTTTACCCCCGGTGGCTCGCTGGCGGTGGTGGATGGCGAGCTGGTGAGCCTCCCGGGCCCCGTGCGCTCGTTGGAGTCACGGGTGGTGGCTAGCGGGGAAACCCTCTCTGCCCTGTTGAAACCCTTCGGCTACCGAATCGTGGGAGGGGGCGGGAGCTTGACGGTGGTGGCGGCAGGCAGCCTTCCCACGGTGGAGGCCACCCTCAGCGTGGTGGGAGAGACCGCTACCCTGACGCTTTCCGGGTTGGGGGAAAAGCCTTCCCTCAAGCGGGAGAGCGATGGCTTCCGCCTGGTTTTTTCCCGGCTCGTGCAGTTGGCCTCTTCCCCCGCCGGTCAAGGGGTCCTGGCAGGCCTGCAGGCACAGGAGCGGGAGCTGCGGTTTCTCCTGGTGGCTCCTTGGCAGGTAGCCGGCAGCGATTGGCAAGAGGGCCGTTTTTCCGTGCGTTTGCAGCGGGCGGCACCGCAGGTGGCCAAAAGCGAGGCTCGGCAGCAGCCGCTCGTGGTGCTGGACCCGGGGCACGGGGGAGAGGACGAGGGCGCCAGGGGCGCCGGCGGCCTGGTGGAAAAGCACCTCACGCTCGCCTTGGCGCGCGAGGTGGCGCAGCAGCTGGCCAACCTCGGCCTAGCGGTGCGGCTCACCCGCGAGGGGGACGAAACCCTGAGCTTAGCGGAGCGCGTGGCGTTGGCCAACCGCTTGCAGGCTGATTGCTTCATCTCTATCCACGCCAACGCGGCACCCGCCCGGGGCGCCCGTGGCGCTGAGACCTACTTCATGAGCCCTGAACCCTCGGACAGCCAAGCGGCACAAGCAGCAGCAAGGGAAAACGCTAGCAACGGCTCGGTACAGCTGATCCTGTGGGAGCTGGCCCATGTGGCCAACTTGGAGGCCTCCTCGCGCTTGGCTTTGGAGCTGCAAACCCGGCTCAACGAGCTTTCCGGCATCCGCGATCGAGGTGTCAAGCAAGCCCCCTTCGCCGTGCTCACCGGCGCCACCATGCCAGCGGTGCTGGTGGAGGTGGGGTTCTTGTCCAACCCGGAGGAGGAGCTGCGCTTGGCTTCCCCCGCGGAACGGGCGCGGTTGGCGGCCACTCTGGCTTCCGGTATCCTGGCTTTCCTCCGTACGCACCCGACCCCGACCCCCAGCCCATGAGGCGCTGCCGTTTTCCCCTTGTGGCCGCCCTGCTGTGGGCGGTGGCCTGCAGCCGGGAAGAGCGGCCGGCAGAGCCGGTGGCGGTGCCCACACCTGACCAGAGCGCCTTTATCGTGCTGGCCTTCCCTGGGGAGGACTTACTCCTTCACCGGGAAACGCGAGAGGTGCCTGAGCTGCCGGCCCTGCCGGAGGCCCAAGCCAAGGTGGTGCTGCAGGAGCTGTTTGCCGGCCCCCGTGGGCCCTTTGCCGCTGTTGCCTGGTGGCCGGCGGAGGTGCGCGAGGTGTTTCACGATGGGCGCGGCACCTTTTTCGTCGACGTAGGCCCTGCTCCCCCTGCGAGCTCGGGTACGGAAGGGGAGTTGGCGCTGCAGGCAGCGGTGGCCACCACCCTGGCCTTCAACATCAAGACAGCCAAGCGAGTGCAGCTGCTGTTTGATGGCAAAGAGGTAGCTGCCTTGGGGCATGTGGACTTTTCCCGGCCCACACCGCCTCGCTTCGACTTGGTGGCCCCATGAGGGAGCAACCCATTGGCGTATTCGACTCGGGCGTGGGCGGGCTGACGGTGCTGGCTGAGCTGATGGCCCTTTTGCCTCAGGAAAGCTTTGTTTACCTGGGAGACACGGCGCGCCTGCCCTATGGCACCAAATCGCCAGCCACGGTGGCTCGTTACGCCCTCAGCGCCTCGCGCTTTTTGCTGGAGCGCGGTATCAAGCTGCTGGTGGTCGCGTGTAACACCGCCTCTGCTGCCGCCTTGCCGGCCCTGCGGGCGGCCTTGCCACTGCCGGTGGTCGGCGTGGTGGAGCCTGCGGCCCGCGAAGCGGCGCAGCGGGCACGCCATCGGGTGGGCATCTTGGGTACCGAGTCCACCGTGGCTTCGGGCGCCTACCAACAGGCGCTGGCTGCTTTGCGGCCGCAGCTTACGGTGCACGCGGTGGCCTGCCCGCTGTTCGTGCCCCTGGCGGAAGAGGGCTGGTTCGATCATCCGGTAAGTCGGCAGGTGGCAGAAATTTACCTCCAGCCCTTGAGGGAGGCGGGCGTGGATACGGTGGTCTTGGGCTGCACCCATTACCCCCTCCTTGCCCGTCCCATTGCACGTGCGCTGGGGCCGGGGGTACAGCTGGTGGATTGTGGCCGGGCGGTGGCCCAGGAGGTGGCGGCGCTGTTGAGGCGGGAAGGACTCGCCAGCCCGGGTCCGGCGCGGGTGGAGCTTTGGGTTACCGATGCGGCGCCACGGGTGCAGCGGCTGGCCCAAACCATCGTCCCTCGAGTGGCGGAGAACCTGCGGCTGGTGGACATGGTGGTGGAAAATGAGGGGAGATAGCCCCATGTGGTCAGAAGGGTGCCTGCGTGAGGACGGGCGCGCTGCCGATGAGCCGCGGCCACTGGTGCTGACCCTAGACTTTGTCAAGTACCCCGAGGGTTCGGTGCTGGTGCGCGCTGGCGACACGGTGGTGCTGTGCAACGTGACGGTGGAAGGAAGGGTGCCGGCCTTCCTGCGGGACACAGGCGAGGGTTGGCTCACCTCGGAGTACGCCATGCTGCCCCGGGCCACGGAGGAGCGCACGCCTCGAGACGTGGTCAAAGGCTCCCTTTCCGGCCGCTCGGCGGAAATCCAGCGCCTCATTGGCCGCTCCCTGCGGGCCGCGCTGGATTTGGGTCTTTTGGGGGAGCGCACCCTGGTGGTGGACTGCGACGTGCTCCAAGCCGACGGTTCCACCCGCACCACGGCCATCACCGGCGCCTATGTGGCCGTGATTCTGGCTTTGGCTCGTCTTCGGGAGCAAAAGGCGCTACCCGGCTGGCCGGTGCGCGACCAGGTGGCTGCGGTCTCCTGTGGCGTAGTGGGAGGGCGTGCGCTGCTGGATCTCACCTACCAGGAGGACTCCCAGGCGGAGGTGGACCTGAACCTGGTGGGGACGTCCAGCGGGGGCATCGTGGAAATTCAAGGCACCGCCGAGCGCAAACCCCTGGCCAAAGGCCAGCTGGACGAGCTCTTGACCTTGGCGGAAAGGGGCCTGGCAGCGGCCTTTGCCGCGCAAAGGGCGGTGCTGGCACCGCGCCTGGCTAAGGTGGGCCTGGCCCTGCCCACCTCCCGCAGCTGAGTTCCTCCCCTGCTACCATAGGCCAGCCATCTGGAGGCTTGCGATGCGCCGAGCACTGGTGCTGGGCGGGGGTGGGGCCCGCGGGGCTTTCCAGGTGGGCATGCTGCAGGTGCTGGTGGGGGAGCGGGGCTTGGACTTTCAGGTGCTGCGGGGGGTTTCGGTGGGTGCCCTCAACGCCGCCTTCCTCGCCCAGGCCCCCACGGAAGGGGATTCCCTCGGTCACTTGCATGCAAAGGTAGCGGCCCTTACACAGCTTTGGCGCGGCATCCAAGGCAACCACTCGATCTACGGCCAGCGCCCCGGCGGCCTGGCGGCCGTGGCGGCAGGGGCCGATTCCCTTTACACCTTGGAGCCGTTGAAGAAGCTAATTGCTGCCCACGTGGACCTGGAAGCGCTGCGGCGCTCGGGGCGCGATTTTGCCGTGGGCACCGTTTCGCTGGTTTCCGGCCGCTATCGCGAATGGCAGCCCGCTGACCCGCAGTTTCTGGCCAAGCTGCTGGCTTCGGCGGCCATTCCCGTGGTCTTCCCCTACGTGGACACGGGAGAGGACGTGCTGGTGGATGGCGGCGTGCGCGACATCACCCCCTTGGGCTCGGCTTTTGCTGCTGGGGCTGATGAGATTTACGTCCTGCTTACCTCGCGGGTGCTGCCGGAAGCGGACGGCAGCTTGCCCCGCACCACCGTGCCCGAGCACCGCTACCAGCAGTGGTCGGACAACTGGTTGGGCACCAAGGTGGGTGCCTTGGACGTGCTCAAGCGCGTGGTGGAAATCCTCACCGACGAGGTGTACCTAGGGGACCTGCGTGGGGCCTTAGAATGGAACCGGTTGCTGGCTGCCGCGGAGAAAGCCGTGCCCGGCCTGCGCGGGGAGCGGCGACAGGAGTTGGCGCAGGCGCTGGCCAGTGTGGGCAAGCGGGCGGTGCCGGTAAAGGTGCTGGCGCCGCGGGTGTGGTACGGGCAGGACAACGCCTCCACCAACTTCGACCCGGCGCTCATCGCTCAGGCGATAGAGCACGGGCGGGAGGTGGCGGCCGACGAGCGGTTGTGGTTGGTGCGGTGAGAGCCGGCGGCAGGCAGCTCACCCGGGAAAGCGGCGCAGGATGTCGATCACCGTGGCGATGTCCTCTTCGGTGTGGGCCGCGTTGATCTGGAAGCGCAGGGTTTCCTCTCCCCGCGGCACCACCGGGTAGGTGAGGCCCACCACCAGCACACCATGCTGGTAGAAATGCCCAACCAAGCGCCGCGCCTTTTCCGTGTCGCGCACCAAAAGCGGGACAATGGCGTGGGGGCCTGGGATGGTCTCCCATCCCAGCTCTTCCACCCCCCGGCGGAACTGCTGCGTGCGCTCCGCCAGCTGGTGCAGCCGCTTTCGGCCCTCCTCTGAGTCGGCAATGCGCACCGCCTCGCAGGCGGCAGCGCAGTCGCCTACCCCCAGGGGGTTACTGTAAATGTAGGTGTCGGCTTTCTGGCGGATGGCCTCAATGACCTCCGGGCTGGAGGCGACGAAGCCGCCGTTGACGCCGAATGCTTTGCCAAAGGTGCCTACTAGCACATCGCAGCAGGCGGCTGTGTGCTCCTCGGTGCCACGTCCCGTCGGGCCGTAGGCGCCCACGCCGTGGGAGTCGTCCATCACCGTTACCAACCCCTGGGGGAAGCGCTCGCGGTAGGGTTCCAGCAAGCGGTTCACCTCGGCTAGAGGGGTAAAGTCGCCGCGCATGGAAAAGATGCCGTCAAAGATCACCGCCACCCGCTCGATGCCCTCGGGTACCTGTTCCAGGCAGCGCCGCAGCCCCTCCAGGTCGTTGTGCTTGTAAATGGCGCGGTTTTCCCGCGGAACCCCGGCAATGCGCATGGCACGAATGATGGAGTTGTGGTTTAGCTCGTCGCCAATCCAGTACGTGTGGGGGTTGCCTAAGGCCAAAGCTTGCCCCAGGTTGGCAGTGTAGGCGGAGTTGAAGATCTTGGCGGCCGGTTTGCCCACAAAGGCGGCAATGCGCTTTTCCAGCTCCAGGTGGTAGGAAAAGGTGCCGTCAATGAAACGCACCGCTCCCGGACCCACGCCCAGCTCGCGGGTAGCTCGGTCCGCAGCCTCCACCAGCCGCGGATCGTGGGAAAGGGAAAGGTAGGAGTTGGAGTTCATGCGAATAAACAGCTGATCCGCACCCGCCAGACGGTAGCGCGGCCCGCGGCCATCCTGGGGCGGCACGTAGCCCACCACCACCCGCTCCGGGGCCTTGGCACGACCCTCCGTCTCCAGGGCCCTCACCTCCTGCAGCAGCGCCTGGTTGAGCTTGGCCAGCGACATGGGCACCTCCCTGCCACGGAATCGTAACACCGCAGGGCCTTGGCCGAATCGGCTTAGGCTGTGGATGGCCTCCGCCGCAGGAGAACACAAAATGGCCCATGCTGAGGCACCCGCGGCTGACGGATGGCCACCCAGGCTCGGAAAAGGACGCTGCCCATGCTATCGTGAGGGCGTGGCCAGGCTGCTGGTGGTGGATGGGCATTCCAACCTTTACCGAGCTTTCTTTGCTCTCAAGGCCAACCTTACCGCTCCCGACGGCACGCCCACTGGTGCGGTGTACGGCTTTTTGCGCATGTTCCACAAGATGCTGCGGGAGTTGGAGCCCAGCCACGTGGCTGTGGCGTTCGACGTCTCGCGCGAAACCTTCCGTAGCCGCCTGCTGGAGTCCTACAAAGCCCACCGCCAGCCCATGCCCGAAGACCTGCGTCGGCAGGTACCGCTGGTGCAGCGCGCTTTAGAGCTTGCAGGTGTGAAGCTGCTGCTTTTCCCCGATGTGGAAGCGGACGACATGCTGGCCAGCCTGGCGGAGGCGGCTGCGGCCGAGGGCATGGAGGTGGTGATTGCCACCGTGGACAAGGATCTGATGCAGCTGGTGCGTGATCCGCACATCAAGCTGTGGCACACCCGTTTGGAACGGCTGCTGGACGAAGCTGGCGTGGCCGAGGTGTTTGGCGTGCCCCCAACGCAGGTGGTGGAGGTGCTCGCCTTAGAAGGGGACAGCTCGGACAATGTCCCCGGCTGCCCCGGAATCGGCGAGAAGACGGCGCGGGAGCTCATCCGCCGCTTTGGCTCGGTGGAGCGCCTTTACCAGCACTTGCCGCAGGTGAGCCCCCCACGGCTGCAGCAAGCTTTGGCCAACAACCGGGAGCAGGTGGAGCTTTCCCTCACGCTGGTGACCGTCCGCCGCGACTTGCCCCTGCCTTTTTCCTTGCATGAGCTGGTGCGCAAACCGCCGCAAGCGGATACGCTACGAGCCTTTTACCGCCAGTTGGGCTTCGCCAGCCTGCTTTCCGAGCTGCCGGCGGAAGAGCCAGCGGCCGTGGCCCAAGGGCTGGCGGAGGTTTCCTGGCCGGTGCTGTCCCAGGCCGTTCCACAAGCGCCGGTGCTGGCCTTAGCGCTGGCCGGGGACGAGGTGGTGGTGGCGGGCAGTGGGGTGGGGTGGGCGCGGCTACCCTTAGGGGAGGCGCCGTCCCGGTTGGGTGACGCCTTTTCCCGCTGCTGGAGTTACGACGCCAAGGAGCTGTGGGCGCGCTTGCGCGATGCAGGGGCTGAGCCTGAGGTCCTCTGCCAGGATGCCCTGCTGGCCGGTTACGTGTTGGCCCCGGGGAATAACCTGGAGCTTTCGGTCTTGTGCCAGCGTTACGGCCTGCCCTCCCCGGCCCTCGCCACCCCCCAGGGACAGGTGGAGGCCCTCGTGGCCCTCGCCCCGGCCTTATCCGCGGCCATGGAGCGGGAGGAGGTGGAGCCGGTCTACCGCACCATTGAGCTGCCCCTGGTCCCGGTGCTGGAAGACATGGAGCGGGCCGGGGTGAAGCTGGATGTGGCCTTTCTCAAGGAGCTCTCCCAGCGGGTGCAGGAGCTCCTGCTGGCGAAGGAGGAGGAAATTTTTCGCGAAGCCGGCGGTCGGTTCAACATCAATTCCCCTAAGCAGCTGACCGAGGTGCTTTACCAGTGGAAAGGCATGCCGGTGCTGCGTCGGACGAGCAAGACCCGCGCCCCGTCCACCGACGCCGAGGTGTTAGAGGAACTGGCCTTGCAGGGCTTCTTGCTTCCGCGTCTGATCATGGAGTACCGGGAGCTGGCCAAGCTGAAGTCCACCTATCTGGACGCCCTGCCCAGCCAGGTGCGCGAGGACGGGCGGATCCACACCCGCTTTAACCAGGCGGTGACCGCTACCGGCCGCCTTTCCTCCTCCGAGCCCAATCTGCAGAACATCCCCATCCGCTCCGAGCTCGGGCGAGAGGTGCGCCGCGCGTTCGTCGCGGAGGAGGGGCACCTGTTAGTGGTGGCCGACTACTCGCAAATCGAGCTACGGGTGCTGGCCCATCTTTCCCAGGACCCGGCCCTGCTGGAGGCTTTTGCCCGTGGGGAAGACATTCACCGCGCCACCGCCGCTCTGGTTTTTGGCGCCCGTGCGGATCACGTGACGGCTCAGATGCGGCGCGCGGCCAAAACCATCAACTTCGGCTTGATTTACGGCATGGGGGCCTACGCCTTGAGCCGGGAGTTGGGCGTAAGCCAAAAGGAGGCCCAAACCTTCATCGACGCCTACTTCGCTCGCCTGCCGCGCGTGCGGGCCTACCTGGAAGGGGTGAAGGAAGAGGCTCGGCGCACGGGAAAGGTTCGCACCCTCTTTGGGCGGGTGCGTCCCATTGTGGGGTTGGACTCGCCCAACGCCAACGTGCGGGGGAACGCCGAGCGCATGGCCATCAACGCCCCGGTGCAGGGAACCGCCGCTGACCTTATCAAGCTGGCCATGATTGCCATCTTTCAACAGCTGCGGCGCCAAGCCCTTCCCGCCCGGTTGTTGCTGCAAGTGCACGACGAGCTGGTGCTGGAAGCGGAAGAAGGGGCCGCTCAGAAGGTGGCTTCTCTGGTGCGGCAGACCATGGAAACGGTGGCGGAGCTTTCCGTCCCCTTGCAGGTGGATGTGGAAGTAGGGCGGTGTTGGGCAGAGGCAAAGGGGTAAGATAGGCCTATGCGTGCCGCCGTGCTGATTTCCCTGCTGCTTTTGGCTGTTCAGGCACCCAGGGGACAAAAGCCGTGGGAACGAAAGGTTCAGCTTCCCGTCCCGGTGCCCATGGCGCTGCCCGATGTGCAACCCACCAATCCCTTCTTCCGACCTCTGCGGGCCTTGCCCCAGCCCAAGCAAACCCCTCTGCGGGAGGATTTTCCCGTCACCGTGCCGGTGAGCTTTGCCGTGTACCTCAGCCGGTGGGGAGAGTGCCTGCGTGCCCAGCCCCTCACAAACCCGCTGCCGGGCGTGCTGGAGCCGGTGCGGCAAGCCCTGAGCGAAACGTCCTTCACCCCCGCTAAGGCCTTCGGTCAGCCCACCCCTCTGTGGCTGGACGTGGGCCTGGAGCTGCGTGGGGAGGTAAAGGAAGGCCGACTGGGCCAGCTCCAGGTGGTCGCCCCCAACGCGGCGGAGACCCCACAGCTGGAGCACCTTCCCCTTCCGCCTCCGGACCTGCGGGACAAACAGCTGCCCGCCACCCCCCTGGACCGGCTTTCCGCGTGGCCAGTACCCAAGCGCTTTGCCGCCAAGGTGCCCGGCCGGGAGCTTCGCCAGGCCCTCAAGCTCCTGGCTGAGGTGGGAGCGGACGGCAAGGTGAAGCGGGTGGTGTTCCTCCTCTGCCCGGAAGGGCTGCGTTCCTGGGTGCTGGCCTCCGCCGCCAGTTGGCTCTTTAGCCCCCCTCAAGGGGAAGCGGGGCCCGAGAGTGCCTGGGTCCTGCTCACCGGCACGCTGGAGGTGCGCATGGGCACCCTCAGAGCCGAGGGCTTGCGGATTGGTCGGACGAGCTCGTACCCCCCGGGCTCGGCAGGATCCGCCGCCGCTCGCCCAGCCGGCGTGTGACCCGCTGGGAATCCAGCCATTCCAGAATGGGAATGGCCAGCTTGCGCGTGAGGCCAAAGCGCTCCTTGAACTCGCCCACGGAAAAGCTTTCCTGGCCCCAGCTGCGCAGGGAGGCAACCAGCTGATCCAAGAGCTGACGGTGGAGCCACCATTTCCCCCCCACCCGCACCAGGCGGCCGCGCCGTAGCAGAACGGCTAGCAACGCCTCCACCCGCTTGGGATGGGCTTGGAGTACCCGGGCCGCCTCCTGGGGGGAGGGTGCTGCCCAGCCGGCCCGCTGGTACACCTCTTCCAGCTCCCGGGCCAAGGGATCTTCCAGTGGCTCCTCGCCAGCAGCCACCAGTCGGCCTCCTTCTTCCCGCGCCGCACCAGTAAGCTTCAGCTGACCGAGGTAGAAGCTGCGCAGGGCGGGTGTGGCTTCCACCCCGAGCCTGCCAAGCAATTCCAGGCTGCTCAAGCCTATTGGCCCCGCCTGTTGCAGCAGCTTTTTGGCTTGCTCCAGCGCCAGGGTAACCTGTTGGCGGGTAAGCACATGCACCTCTCGGTGTGACACGAGCTCCACTTTTTGCTGCGCGGACAGCTGACCCAGGGTTGCTTCCAGCCCCCGAGGGCGAAGCCCGAGGCGGGCAGCCAGCTGGGAGAGCGTCAAGCCCGCCGGGCCGGCCTCTTCCAGCCAGAAGAGCAGCGCCTGGGCCAGCTGCTCCGCAGGGTTTGGCCAGCCTGCCAAGCGGGGAGCCTTCCGACGCGGCAGCCGCGGGGGATGCGCATCCACCACCGGCCCCCCGGCCAGGGTCATGGGCGGGCTGGTTTGGCGCAGGACCACCCGGTCCCCTGGGGCAGCAAAAAGAGGCTGGGCCAAGCGCAGCATGGCTCGAACGCGCCCTCCCGGGGCGGCGGGTTCGGGGTAAAGGCGCTCAATGCGGCAGAGGACCCGGGCTGCCAACAGGGATAGCCAGAGGCTTTGGCCCTCCTCAAGCCCCCGTGCATCGGGCAGCACGGAAAGCTCCACTAGGAGCCGCTGGCTGGGCTGCCAAGGTCCCTCCTCCAGCAGCTGCGCACCGCGAGGTATCTCCTCCACTTTGGCGCCGGCCAGGGCCAGGGCCACCCGCTCCCCGGCCACGGCTTCGGTGCGCTCCCGGCCATGCACCTGCAGAGAGCGCACGCGCAAGGTTTTGCCTGGCGGATAGGCCCAAAGGAGCTGGCCCACCCGCACCTGGCCCCAGCGAGCGGTGCCGGTGACTACCGTCCCGGTTCCGGGCAAGCTAAAAACTCGGTCAGCCGCCAGCCGGAAGGGCCGGTGGGGTTGGGTCGGCCGCTGGAGGGCACGCGCGTGCTGCCAAATGGCCTGCCGCAGGGCCTCAATGCCTTCGCCAGTCACGGCCGAGCAGGGAATAATTGGCGCCCCGGCCAGGGGGCCCGAGCGCAGGAAACTTTCCAGCTCCTGGCGCCGTCGCTGGAGCATCTCCGGCGTGACCTTGTCCCCTTTGGTAAGGGCAACGAGGCCACCGCGGATACCCAAGAGCTGCAAGATAGCCAGGTGCTCTCGCGTCTGAGGCATGATGCCCTCATCGGCCGCTACCACCAGCAGGGCATAGTCCACCGCACCCGCTCCTGCCAGCATGGTGTGCACCAGGCGCTCGTGTCCGGGCACGTCCACGAAGGAAACCTCCACCTCGCCCTGGGGATCGAAAAGCGGGGCAAAGCCCAAAACCAAGGTAATGCCCCGCTCCTGCTCCTCTTTCAACCGATCGCACCAGACGCCGGTGAGGGCAGCCACCAACGAGGTTTTCCCGTGGTCAATGTGCCCGGCGGTGGCATAAACCACAGCGCGCATGAGGCCAATGTAATAGGCCTTGACCCGGACAGCAACGCGCTCCCCGGCAAAGCTGTCCAAGGTTTCTTATACTGCGGCCGTGGACCGGGAGGAAGAGCTGAAGTTTGCCGTGCCCTCGTGCGCTTGGGCCCGGCAGCGCCTTTTGGCTTGTGGTGCCCGTCTCCAGCAGGAAGCTGCGCTGGAGGAAAACTGGGTGTTGGACGACGCGCGCGGCAGCCTGCGGGAAAAAGGAATGGTGCTGCGCCTGCGGCAATGGGCTGGTACGTGCACGTTGACCTTCAAGGGTCCGGCCCAGCTTTTTGGCACGGTCAAAAGCCGGCAGGAACTCGAGCTCCCTGTGGGGGATGTGGAGCGCGCGCTGGCGCTTTTTTCCGCCTTGGGTTTTAGCGTGCGCTTTCGCTACCAAAAGGTGCGGGAGACCTATAGCTTCCAGGGCGTGGTGGCAGCGCTCGACCACACACCCATGGGCGATTTTCTCGAGCTGGAGGGACCGGCGGCGCGCCTGCCGGAACTGGCGCGTCAGTTGGGATTGGCACCTGGGGCGGCGCTGACCGCCAGCTACTTGGAGCTTTGGCGCCGCTTTTGCGCTGAACAGGGTGGCTTGCCGGAAGCCATGCTGCTGGCGGAGGAGCCCGCCTCGCCTTGAAGGAGGGAAGAGCGTTGGTGGGGATGCTGTTGGCTGCGGGGCGGGGTGAGCGCATGGAGCCCTTGTCCTCCCTCATTCCCAAACCGGCGCTGCCCTTGCTGGGCGAGCCGCTGCTGGCTTCCTCCCTGCGGGCGCTGTGGCAGGCGGGCTGCCACAAGGTGGTGGTGAACCTCCATCGCCATCCCGAGCAGGTGGCGGCCGCGGTGCGGCAGGTTTGTCCGGAGCGAGGCGTGCTGTTTTCCTGGGAACCCAAGCTTTTGGGGCCAGCGGGCGGTTTACGCGCGGCGCAGCCGCTTTTGGGTGACGGTCCCGTTCTGGTGGCCAATGCGGATGTTTGGAGCCAGTTGGATGTGCGGCCGCTGCTGGAAGCCGCCAGTGACGAAGGGGCGGTCCTCGGTTTGGTACCACACCCGGACCGGCAGCGTTGGGGGGCGGTCCACGTGGATTCGCGGGGGCGGGTGGTGGGCATAAGCAAGCCGGGTGAAAATCTCCAGCGGCCTGGCTACCTTTTTACCGGTTTTCAGCTTTTGGGTGCCAAAGCTCTGGCGCGTTTGCCCGACCCTCCCGCTCCCATGAGCGCGCTGTGGCATCCCCTCATGGATCAGGGCCGGCTGAAAGGGGTGCTGCTTATGGGTACTTTTGCCGAGGCTTCTGACCCGGAGGCCTTTCGCCAGCTTGCCCTCTCCTTGCTCCCACAAACCAAGGGGGGGGCCATTCCCCTCGGGCAGGAAAGCTCCTTTGTCCACCCGCTGGCCTGGGTGCACCCTCGTGCCCAGCTGGCGAGGTCGGTGGTGAGCGTGGGGGCAGAGGTGGCGGAGGGGGCGAAGGTGGTCGCGTCCGTCCTGTTACCTGGAGCAAAGGTGGAAGCGGGCTGCCAGCTGCGCGGCTGTGTGGTGGCGGCGGCTGTAGGCCGAGGCACGGTGGCGGAGGGTCAGGTGTTGGTTAGCCCATAGCGGCGGGCACTCCAGCCTTCTCAATGGTGAGTTACATGGGCCACGGGTGCCAGCCTCGTGCCGGGTTCCAACGCCATAGCCGGAGGGAACCCATGGGCGCCAGGCGCAACGCAGCCACTTCTTCCTGGGTCGACAGCACGATGGTGCCCGGGCTTGCCCCCAAGGTGGGGGAAAAACTCAGAATCCCCCACCGGCCTACCGACAACCCGCTTGCAGGAAGCGGCCCGCTGCCACCAGGTGCCGGGAGGTGTCGGCCGGAGGGTAGCCCCAGCCGCACTGCGGAAGAAAAATGGCGCAGGTGAACCGGACCGGCCAGCACCGGATCCCGGCCGGCCAGGACGTCCCGCCGGGAGACCCCGTTGCCGTTCCCGTCCGCCACGACCACGTAAAAGACCCCTTGCTGGTCCAGGTCGAACAGCAGGCCCACCGGAGCCAGGCGCTTCGCGGCCACCTCCTGGCATCTTTGGGCATCGGTGTAAAGCCGAAGGGCAGCTCGAGTCAAGGCAGCACGCCGCCAGGCTCGCTGGGCTGGCGGAGCAGCCAAGGCCACCATCAAGCCAAGCAGTGCCATCACCACCAGCAGTTCGAGGAGTGAAAAACCCCTGTCTTTCATGCGTGCCTCCCGGAAGAGTTGGGGGCGGAAAGCCCGCCCCCGTTTCCCGTCCACGCCACGTCTTTTGTTTTCTTCTTATTGGCCAACCCCCTTGGCCGCCGCTTTGCCTGAGCGGCGGCTGGGAGCTTTTACCTTCTCCTTCAGCGTTGTGGACCCAGTGGTGGCCACGTAGGGCTTCAGCAGGGCAAAGCTTTTCTCGCCGATGCCCTTCACCCGCATGAGCTCCTCCGGGCTTTTGAAGGGGCCGTTCTTTTCCCGAAACTCCACCACCCGCTGGGCAAGAGCCGCGCCCACTCGAGGCAGAAGCTGCAGTTCCTGCACGCTCGCCGTGTTGACGTTAACCGTTCCTACCTTTTCCCCCTCGGCCAGAACCGGTACGGCCAGTCCTGCCAACAACGCTAAGCTCACCAACGTTCTGCGCATTGTGTTCCCTCCTTTCTTTCTGAACTGTTTGGGTTGCCACTTCGAGGCGCTGCGTCTTTAAGGTCCGCGGGCTCTCATTGCTCACCTCCCGCCGACGGTGACTGAAAGACGCGTGCCAGGGCGCGGTCGAGCTGTCATCGTTCATTTTTTCTTGCACTTACACAACGAACAGAGGCAAGGCCGGTGGTGGCGGTGTTAAGCTTTTTTGCCGAAGGAGGGGAGGTGGCTCGCCAGGCGAGGCGTCTTGGGTGTCAAGAAATCTTGACGGGTGATCAGGCTTTTTTCACCCTGGATATGGCCCGCCCCAGCGACCTGGAGGATCTCTACCAGCTGGTTGTGGCCTGTTTTGGGCAGCGTGCTTGGAGCTGGAAGGCGTGGCGGGAAGTGGTGTGCTGGCCCGGCTGGACCTGCTTGGTGCTTCGCCTGGGGGCTTCGGTGCGGGCGGCGATGGTGCTGCTGCTTTGGCCGCCGGTAGCTCAGCTCTCGTCGGTGGCGGTGCACCCCAGCTACCAGCGCCGGGGCTTGGGCAGGTGGCTGGTACGGGAGGCCATTGTCCGTGCTCGGCGGGCTGGTTGCCGATGGCTGGCGTTAGAGGTGGATCGAGACAGCCCAGCGGTGCGGCTCTACCGCCGTTTGGGCTTTGGCTTGGTGAGGCGGTTGCGCGAAGACGGCCTGATGCGACTGGAAATGGCGCGGCGGCTACGGAGGCTACGGTGAGCGGCGAGTTGGCGCTGGTGCTCACCGGGGCTTGCGGCATGCGCCTTTCCGTGCGCTTTGCCGAGCTGGCCCTGACCCACCCGCAGGTGACGCGGTTGCACCTGGTTTTTTCCGACGGGGCGCGGTTGGTCCTGGCCTCCGAGCTGGGCAAGCAATGGGCCCAACCTGCGGGTTTTCTCGCTCATCTGGCTGTGCCTGAGGGGGCTCGGGCCAAAGCCAGTCTCTGGCGGGAAGCGCAGCTGGTGGCGCCGATCGCTTCCGGCTCGTACCTTTTGCGAGGGGTGGTCATTCTTCCCTGCTCTGCCGCCACCGCCTGCTCTTTGGCGGCCGGCGTTTCCCGAGGCTTGGGCCAACGGCTTGGAGACGTGGCCCTCAAGCAGCGCTGGCCTCTGCTCTTGGGCTTTCGCGAAACGCCCCTTTCCCTCATCCATTTGCAGGCCCTTTTAACCCTCACCGAGGCTGGCGCCATCGTGGTGCCCCCCATCCCCGCCTTTTACCTTCCCAGCGAGAACTTGGCCGATTTTGTGGAACACTACTGCATGCGGCTTTTCGACCTGTTGCATTTGCCTTTTCCCGCGCCTCACCTTCGCTGGCAGGGGCTTTCTTCATGAGCTCACGACTTAAGACCCTTTCCGAACTGGTGGCGTTTCCCCACACGGTTTTTGCCTTGCCCTTTGCCTTAGTGGCGGTGCTGGCGGCGGCGGAGGGGATGCCCTCTTGGGGGACGCTTTTCTGGGTGGTGGTGGCCATGGTGGGCGCCCGCACCGCTGCCATGGCGTTCAACCGCTTGGCCGACCAGCAGTTCGACGCGCAAAACCCTCGCACCGCCGGTCGCCCCTTGCCTTCCGGCAGGCTGCCGCGCAGCTACGCTTGGGCCGTGGTTGTGGCCGGAAGTTTTGCCCTGGTGCTGGCGGCGGCCCAACTCAACCCTCTTTGCCTGGCTCTCTCACCGGTGGCTCTGGCCTGGGTGCTCGGCTACTCGTACACCAAGCGCTTCACGGCCCTTTCCCACCTTTGGTTGGGCTTAGGTCTGGGCATGGCCCCCGTGGGAGGGTGGTTGGCGGTCACCGGGTCCTTTGCCTGGCCGCCCTTGGTGTTGGCGAGCGCCGTTACTTTTTGGGTTGCAGGCTTCGACGTGCTTTACAGCTTGCAAGACGTGGAGTTCGACCGCCGGGTTGGCCTTTACTCCCTTCCCGCCTCCTTGGGCGTGGGCACCGCCCTTTGGCTTGCCCGGGGCTTTCACCTTTTGGCGGGAGCAGGCTTTGCTGCCTTTGCTCGCCTGATCAACGGCGGGCTTTGGGCTATGGGGGCCGTGCTTTTGGCTTGGCTGCTTCTGCTAGCCCAGCACTGGCTAGTGGGCAACGGCCGCCTGGAGCGCATCAACGCCGCCTTTTTCACCGCCAACGGGTTGCTTTCCCTTACCATGTTGGCGCTCTTTGCCGTTGATATCATGGGCCGCCCATGAGCGAGACCCCCTTCCCTTTTCGCTATGTGGCGGTGGAGGGACCAATTGGCGTTGGCAAGACCTCGCTGGTCGAGCGTCTGGCGGCACGTTTTGCCGGGGTGAAGGTGCTGGAGGACGCCACCAACCCTTTCCTGGATGCCTTTTACAAGGGGGTACCGGGTGCGGCTTTCCAGGCACAGATCTTCTTTTTGCTGTCGCGTACGCAGCAGCAAGAGGAGCTTCGCCAAGGGGAGCTTTTTACCCACTTGGTGGTGGCCGACTACACCATGGCCAAAGACCGGCTCTTCGCAAGGCTAAACCTAACCGACGCCGAGTTTGCCCTCTACGACCGCATTTACAAGCTCTTGGTGCCGGGTTTGCCCGAGCCCGATCTGGTGATTTATTTGGAGGCTTCAGTGGAGGTGTGCCTCGAAAGGATCCGGGGCCGCGGCCGGCCCTTCGAGCGTACAATAGAAGCAGGGTACCTGCGCAGGCTGAAGCAGGCCTACGCCGAGTACTTCTTCCACTACGCGGAGACGCCGCTTTTGGTGGTGAATACGGATGATTTGGACTTTGTGCACCGGGATGCGGACTTCGAAGCCCTGGTGGCGCACATGGTGCGTGTCCAGCGGGGCACGCAGATTTTCGTACCGCTCGGATCCGGAACGTGACCGAGACGGGGAGCACCCGCTGCCTTTGACGTGCTTGGCGGCGTGGATCCCATATGGGACCGCGACCTGCCTCACCGGATCCGTCGGTCCAGGGGGGACCGATGGAGGAGAAAGTCTCGGCTGCCAGCCTGGCTCATCTTAAAGGCAAGGGCAAAATCGTTATGGTCACCGCCACCGACGAACCCACCGGTCGGCTGGCCGACCTGGCGGGGGTGGATGCGGTGCTGGTGGGGGATTCCCTGGCCATGGCTGTTCTGGGACGTCCCTCCACCCTTTCCGTGACCATGGAGGAGATGCTGCACCACACCCGCGCGGTGGCGAGCGGGGTACGGCGCGCGCTGTTGGTGGCCGATATGCCCTTTGGCTCCTACCAGGTGTCGGTGGCGGAGGCGGTACGCAACGCGTGCCGCCTACTGGCGGAGGGTGGCGCGCAGGCCGTGAAGCTGGAGGGACCGCGGTGCGCCGAGGTGCGGGCCATGGTGGCCGCCGGCGTGCCGGTCATGGGTCACCTGGGCTTGACGCCCCAAGCCTGTCACCTCCTGGGTGGTTATCGGGTTCAGGGCAAGACGTTGGCCCAAGCCCGCCAGCTCCTGCAACAGGCCAAGGAGCTGGAACAGGCGGGCATCTTTGCCCTAGTGCTGGAAAGCATCCCGCCGACCCTGGGCAGAGCCATCACCGAAGCGCTGTCGGTGCCCACCATCGGCATCGGTGCCGGCTTTTATTGCGACGGACAAGTGATGGTGATGGCCGACCTTCTGGGGCTGGCTCCGCAGCCGGCGCCGCGTTTCGTTCGGCGTTACGCCCAGCTGTCCGAGACTATTCGCCAGGCGGTGGCAGCCTTTGCCGAGGATGTGCGTGCTGGCCGTTACCCCGGGCCGGAGGAGTGCTACGCCGACCCGCCGGAGTTGGTCGCGGCCCTTTCCCCGCGGGAGGTGTGAGATGCTGGTGGTCACCTCGATTGCTGCCGTCCGCTCCCGTCGGCAGGAGCTTTTCCGCCAAGGCTTACGCGTGGCCTTCGTGCCCACCATGGGCGCGCTGCACCAGGGCCACCTGGCCCTGGTCCGTCGTGCACGGGAGCTGGGGGACGAGGTGTGGGTGTCTATCTTCGTCAACCCCACCCAGTTTGGCCCCGGGGAAGATTACGAGCGCTACCCTCGGGACCTGGAGCGGGATGCGGCGCTACTGCGCCAGGAAGGTGTGCAGCTGCTGTTCGCCCCCTCGGTACGAGAGATGTACCCCAAGCCACCTCAGGTGCTGCTGGACCTGCCGGCCCTGGCGGGTCATCTCTGTGGCGCGCACCGACCGGGTCACTTTCGCGGTGTGGCGCTGGTGGTGGCCAAGCTGTTCAACATCGTCCAGCCCGACGTGGCGGTTTTCGGCGCCAAGGACTATCAACAGGCGCGCATCGTGCGCCAGCTGGTAGAGGACCTCACCTTTTCCTGTGCCATCGAGGTGGTGCCCACCGTGCGGGAGGCCGACGGCTTAGCCATGTCCTCCCGCAACAGCTACTTAAGCCAGGAGGAACGTCAGGCGGCCCTTTCCCTCTCCCGCGCTTTGCAGGCGGCCGCCCAGGCGGTGGCGGCCGGGGAGCGCTCAGGGTCTGCCTTGGAGGCCCTGCTCCTTTCGGAGCTAGAAAAACACCCGGGAGTTCGGCCCCAGTACGTGGCCGCGGTGCACCCGGAAACCTTGCAACCCCTCGCGCACATTAGCGACCGCGTGGTGTTGGCAGTGGCAGCTTTTGTGGGCAGCACGCGCCTGATTGATAACCTGCTGGTGGAGGTACGCCCATGATGCTGCGTCCTTTCTTGCGCGGCAAGCTCCACCGGGCGCGCGTTACCCGCGCCGACCTGCACTACATGGGCTCCATTACCATTGACCGGTTGCTGCTGGAGGCGGCTGATTTCCTTCCCCTGGAGCAGGTGGAGGTGTACAACATCACCCGGGGAACCCGCTTTGCCACCTACTGCATAGCTGGTGCCCCGGGCAGCGGTGAGGTGGGCATCAACGGTGCCGCCGCTCACCTGGCGCACGTGGGCGATTTGGTCATCGTCTGCGCTTACTGCCTTTTGGATCGGGAAGAAATTCCCCAACACCGGGCCAAGGTGGTGCTGGTGGCGGATGGCAACCGTGTGGGAGAGGTGCGCACGGTCACGCCCTTCGACGAGCCGCTCGTTTAAGCTCTTGTTGACGCTGCCCGGCCCTGGCCGTTGGGGCTTAAAGGTACTTGAGCATCTCTTTAGCCAGCCCGGCGTCCTTGTAATCAGGCGCCACCTGCAGCAGGTGGAGCAAGAGCTCCTTGGCCTTGGCGTTCTCCCCCGCGCGCACCAACAGCATGGCCAGCTCGTACAGGACGGGAGCGTAGTCCGGGTTGGCGGCCAAAGCCTGCTCCAAAAGCGGCCGGGCCTTGGCGTCGTCCCCCTTGTTGATGTGCTCCGCCGCCTCACTAAAGAGCACCGCCGGGTCACTGGGGTTGGCCTGCTTGTAGCGCCCCATGTACTGCTCGTAAAGCGCCTTGTCGCCCTTGGCGAGGGCGGCATTGGCGGCTAACGCCAGGCAAAGGGCAAATTCGGGTTTAGCTGCCAGACATTTTTCCGCCGCTGCGAGCGCCTCGGCCGGCTTGCCCGCCTCCAGGTCGGCATCGCCCAGGGCGAGCCAAGCCAGGTACAGGTCAGGTTTTTTAGCCACCGCGATGGCAAACTTCTCCCGCGCCTCCGCCTTTTTGCCCGCTTCCCAAAGGTCCCGGCCTTCCCGCAGCTCTCTAAGGCCCGGCTCTTCCACCTCGGCCGCAGCCTCTTCCAGCTTCTTGAGCTGGAAGGAGAGCTCCAGAGTTTGGCCGCCAATGAGGGGTTTGTGGTCCTGCTCGATGCCCTGAAAACCTTGGGCCTCCACGCGGAAGGTGTAAACCTTGGTGGCATCCACAATCACAAGGGAAAACTTGCCCTTGGCGTCGGTGGTGAGCTCCTTGCGGAAGGTGCCCAGGTCCCGGCAGGTAATGGTGATTTTGGCGCCGGCAATGGGGTTGCCCTTGCTGTCAGTAACCGTGCCCTTTACGTGGCCCTGCGCTTGTGCAAACAAGAACACGGGCCAAAATACGAACAACGCAAAAAGGGCGATTCTTTTCATGGCTTCTGCCCCTCCTTCCCCACCCAAAAACAGTTTAGGCTTCGGCAACCTTGCCCGCAAGGGAGGGGGCTCGCTCAGCGCCCTACGGGTCCGGGGTGAGGCTGCCCCGGTAACCGCGGAGAGCTTCCGCCATGCTAGCCAGCCGGCGGTAAGCCAGGCCAAAGACGCTTTTTTCCGGAAATTGGCCTCGCTCGTCGCGCTCGCCCGCCTCCACCCCGGTCAACAGCGCCAAGCCCTCGCGGATGTGGGTGACGGGGTAAATGTGGAAGCGGCCGGCGGCCACCGCCTCCACCACCTCCGGCGAGAGGTGCAGGTCGTCCACGTTGGCCTGGGGGATAAGCACACCTTGGCTTCCGGAAAGGCCGCGGGCCTGACACAAGGCAAAAAAGCCCTCGATTTTCTCGTTCACCCTACCGATGGCCTGCACCTGGCCCCACTGGTCCACCGAACCGGTGACCGCGAGATCCTGGCGCAGGGGCAGACCCGAAAGAGCTGAGAGGATGGCGTAAACCTCGGCTGAAGACGCGCTGTCGCCTTCCACGCCTGCGTAGGCCTGTTCGAAGGTGATGGAGGCGTGCACGGAAAGGGGGAAGTCGGTGGCGAAGGTGCCCCGCAAAAAGCCGGTAAGGATCAGCACCCCTTTGTCATGGGTACGCCCCGAAAGCCGAACCTCGCGCTCAATGCTCACTACCCCCTCCGTGCCCACCGACACTCGGGCCGTCACCCGGCCCGGAAGGCCGAAAGCAAAGTAGCCCAGGTCGTAAACCGCCAGGCCGTTCACCTGCCCCACCGCCCAGCCTTCGGTGCTAACCACCAGCAGGCGGTCCAGCATGAACTGCAGGAGCCTCTCCTCCGGTAGGGAGAAGCGCTGCCGGCGCTGACGAACCGCGTCCCGGATGTGGGTGTGGGAGATTACCTCAGCTGCTTGCCGGCGCGCCAGGAAAGCCGCCTCCCTCAAAATGTCAGCCACGTCGGAAAAGCGCGCCGTAAGGCGGCGACGGGGCCCCCCCAGCCGTACGCCCTCTTCCACCAGGGCCTTCATGCCCGCGCGGTCTAGAGGCGGGAGCTTTTCCTCCTGCACGATCTTGGCCATTACCCGCAAAAACCCGTCCACGTGCTGTGGGGTCAGGGGAGTATCTGGGCCGAAGTCGGCCAGCACCTTGAACAACTTGCCGAACTCCTCGTCCAGCTCGTAAAGGGCGTCGAACAGGCCCCGATCGCCCAGCAGCACTACCTTCAGGCAGAGGTCAATGGGCTCGGGCTGCAGGGCGTGGCCCGAAGAGGCAAAGAGGGTTTCCCGCGGGCGAATGACCGCTTGGCGGTAGCGCAGGGCGCGTTTGAGGGCAGGCCAGGCGCCGGGCTCGCCCAACACGTCGGCGGCATTGAGAACCAGAAAGCCGCCGTTGGCGCGGGCGAGCGAGCCAGCGCGAATGCGCGTGTGGTCCGAAGTGAGCTGGGGTCCATCGCCAAAACGGCCCTCGATGGTCCCGAGCAAGTTGGCAAGCGAAGGCTCGGTTTCCACCACCACTGGACGCCCCTGGGTGTGGGTGTTGTCCACCACCACGTTGACGGCATAGCGGAGGCGCACGTCCTCGGGCACTTCCCCCTGGAGGAAGGCTTGCATGTTTGCCAGCAGGTCCTCCTGCACCTGGCGAAGGTAGCCTTCAACCCGCTCATCGCCCACCGCTTGGGCAATTTCCTTGCACAAAGCCGCCAGCTTGGGGCCCACCATGGCTTGGCGCAGCTGGCCAGCGCGTTGCTGCATCTGCGAGCCGATGGCCATCACCTGCGAAACCACCTGCTGAAGCTCGGAGCTGAGTTCCTGGTGGGTGCGCGCCAGCCTCTCCAGTTCCTGATTGTCGAACTTTCCTTCCTGCGCCAGGCGCCACAGCTTTTCCATGGATATGGGCCGCTCATTCACCACCGCCAGCACTTCCGGATGGGTAACCGTGCCCACGTGCACTTGCACCAAGGCAAAACCGGCCTTTCGTGCCCGCGCCTCGAATTCGCGCAGCAGCTTTTCCTGCTGCTGCTGCAAATCCTCCAGGGCCTCGTCCACGATCTTCTGCACCTGCGGGCTCTCCAGCAAGCCCGGGATCAGGCTGGTCAGCTCCCGCATCAGGAAAGCCATGCGCTCCCGCAACACCGCACCGGCGCCTGGGCGCAAACGCAAAAGCTTGGGCCGCTCCGGGCTTGCGAAGTTGAACACGTAGATGAGGTCCTCGGGCACGGGACCAGCCTGGGAAAGCTTGCGCACGTGCAGCTCTACGGCCGTCATCCGGCCGGTCCCCACCAAGCCGGTGACGAACACGTTAAAGCCGGGAGCCTCGCAGGTAAGCCCCAGTTCCAGCGCCGCCACGCCGCGCTCCTGACCCACGATGCCCAGAGCCGGCTCCAGCTCCAGGGAGCTTTGCTGGGGAACCCAGTCGTCCGGACAGGAAAAGCGTAGCTGCTCCGTTGGCAAGGGCGCCACCATGTTCCGCCTCCTAACCTACCACGACCGACTCTTCCGCCAACTCGGGTTCCGGCTGGGGTGGGCGACCCAATAGAGCGACGGACAGCGTCAAGGGTCCTACCCGCCCCACGTACATCACCACCACCAGCACCAGCCAGCTGGTTGGTCGCAGGTTGGGGGTGATGCCGGTGGAAAGCCCGACCGTGCCAAAGGCGGAAACCACATCGAACGCCTCTCGCAGGAAGGGTGAGCCGGCGGCCTGCCCACCTTGAGAGGTGTGCTCGCACAGGCTGACCGCCAGGACACCGGCACAAACAAAGGCCAATGCCAAAAGCAGCAAAGCCACGGCCGCACCCAGGGTTTCGGCGGAAAAGCGCCGGCCGAAGGCAGTTGCGCGCCGGTGGCTGCGTACCCTTGCCAAAACCAAGGCAAACAACGCCGCCAGGGTGCTGGTCTTGATGCCGCCACCAGTGGACCCTGGGCTGGCACCGATGAACATGAGGATCATGGTGAGAAACAAGGTGGCAGGTGAAAGGCTCGCGTAATCCACGGTGGCAAAGCCGGCGGTGCGTGGGGTAATGCCCTGGAACCAGATGGCCAAAAGCTTTTCTTTCCATGGCAGAGGCGCCAAAACGTTGCGACACTCCAAAAGGGCAAAGCCCAGCCAGCCCACCAGCAAGAGCACCCCGGTGGTCGCCAGCACTAGCCTGCTATGAAGGGAAAGGGGGCGGCGTTGGCTCGCGCGCCAGCGCTCCCAAACCTCCGCCAGGGGCAAGAACCCCAGACCCCCCAGAATGATCAAGAGGCCCACGGTGAGGTTCACGAGCAGGTTGCCTCGCCAGGGCACAAGCGAGTCAGGGTGCAAACCGAAGCCGGCGTTGCAAAAGGCGCTCACCGCGTGGAAGAAGGCCCAGGGGATGGCCAGCCAGCCCTTCTCCGGCCAAAACGCCGGCAGCAGGAGCAGCGCCCCCAGCGCCTCCACCGCCAGGGTGGCCCCCACCACCACCCGCAGGAGCGGCCAAAGGTCCTCCCACGGCTCGCTGGCGAAGGAGGCCATCACCATGCGCCGGCCAAAAAGGGAGAGGCGGCCACCCAAAAGCAAAGCGAAGAACAATCCGAAGGTCATCACACCCAGCCCGCCCACCTGGATGAGGCAGAGAATGATCACCTGCCCAGCCACGGTAAAGTCCCCTGGCGGGCGAACAGTGAGACCGGTAACGCAGGTGGCGGACGTGGCGGTGAAGAGCGCCTCCACCCAGTCTAGTTTCTTCCCTGGCTGGCTGGCCCAGCTCTGGCACAGCAAAACCGTGCCCAAAAAAATAGTCAGGGCAAAAGAGGCCGCCATCACCTGTGCTGGGCTGGCTTTTACTCGCTGCATAGCCCCTGCCTTGGACCTCCAAGCAGCACCAGCGCCGCCACCACCGCCCAAAAGACGCCGAAGACGGTCATCCAGCCAATGCTGGCCAGCCCGGGATAGTGGCTGGTAACCAGGGAGCCGAAGCCCACCATGGTGGTAAGGGCAGCCAAGACCACTGCCCGGGCCGTGCCGCCCAGGTCCGTGGGCTTCTCCCGCAGTCGGTGCACCAGGTGGATGCCGTAGTCGGAACCGATGCCAATCACCATCGTGGCCACGAAAACGTTAAGCGGGTTGAGGGCCAGCCCACAGAGGGCCGCGGTGGCGCCGGCGAGGGGAAGCCCCACCGCCACCGGCAGCACGCAGAAGAGGGCGTGCAGCGGCCGCCTGAATTGCCACAGCAGCAACGCCAGAACGGCCAGCAAGCCCAAGATGGTGGCCAGCATCGCGTCATGCCGCACCACCTGTCGCAGGTGCTGCGCCAGCACGTTCACCCCCACCAAGCTCGCGCCAGGGGTCGCGCGCACCAGCTCCTCCAAGGCAGGCGGGGCCTCGCGGCGCCATTGTCCCGCGGGTGGGTAGACGCTCACGAGGGTGCTCACGGAGCCATCGCCGTGGTAAACCGAGCGCTGCACCAGCTGCTCCAAGGGGCTTCCCTGCCACACCTGGTAGCTCACGGGCTCCCTCAAAGAAAGCATCCGCTCGACCAGCTCGAGGCCGGGAGCGAAGGCGTCCGCTATCAGCCCCTGCGTATCCAGGGCTCGGCGAAGGTGGGCCGCCACCGCCTTCGGCTCCAGGCCTTGCGCTGCCAACCATTGCAAAGCCAGGCGCTGTTGGGGCAGGGAGGGTACGAGCGCCGCCACCGAATCTACCCGTGCCACCACCCCTGCATCCACCAGTGGCTGGAGGGAGGCAACGAAATCCTGCGTTTTTTGCAGCAGCGCCAGCTCGTCGCCCGCTACCAGCCGCACCCCCATGGCATTGAAGCCCTGTCCGAAAGCGGCAGCCACCTCCTCCTGGACCTTCACGCCCTGGTTAACAGGGGAACGCAGGTGGCGCACGTCGTCGTCAAAGGGGAGGTGCCGGACCAGCACCAGGCTTGCCGCCACCAGCAAGGCGAATGCTGCCAGCACCCAGCGCCGATGCCGCTGCGTCCAGGCCAAAAAACGCGCCAAGGGCAGCCAACTAGCTGGGGGGGCTGCCGCTGGCGGCTCGGGAGCCAAAGCGGAAGCGGCCGGCAAGAGCAGCAAGGCAGCCAAAGCGAGGAAGGCAACGCCCGTGCCGGTAAGCAAACCCAGGTGTTGTAAACCAACAAAATGGGTGGGCACAAAGGCGTAAAAGGTGGCCATGGTGGTGACAGCTCCAAGGAAAATAGCAGGTCCCACTTCCTTGGCGCTGACCTCCCAGGCCTCCCCGGCAGGGCGACCCAGAAACCTTTCCTCGCTGTAGCGGGCGTAAAGAACGATGGAAAAATCGATCCCCAGGCCGATAAGCAACGCGGCGAAGCCCGCTGCCGCTTGGGAAAGCTTGGGCAGCAACAAGCCGGCGAAGGCGAAGGTCGCAGCCAAACCCACCACCAGCGGGGCGGTGGTGAGGACAAAGGCTCGCAATCGCCCAAAGGCAAGAAAGAGCACCAGCCCCACGCCCAGCAGGGAGGTGAGCGAGTTGACAGCCGTGTCCTGGCGGATCAGGCTGGCATCCTCCAAAGCGATACGGTGGCCTCCACCGAAGTCCACCTCGGGAAGTGCCGCCTCCGGCAGCCCCCACTCTCCCGCCAGCCGGCTCTTGGCCTCTGCTACCCGCTTCCGCAGGTCGGCAAAGAGCTTTTGGTCAAAGGCGATGTCCTGGGCCGGCCGATGGGGATAGGCGAGCACCACCAACAGGGAATGGTCGGCGGAGAGGTAGTAGCCTGAGCTGGCATCCACGGAAAGCTTACCCCCCGACGTGGCAAGCCTTTTAAGCAGCAAGGGTAAGACTCCCAGAAGGTCGCGAGTCGCCAGCTCCTTGGTGACCATGGTCTGGGGCATGTCCAACGCTTGCCGCAGCTGTCGGGCGCGCTCTTCCAGCCCTGCTGGGGACAACCGCGTAAGCAGCTCGGCTCGCCCTGCCTCGTCCAAAAAAAGCGGTGCGTGGGCCAAAACCGCGTCGGCCAAGAGGATGGGGTCAGCGAGACGGGCTTCCACGCGAGAAAGATAGGGACTTTTGGCCAGCTCCTCTTCCAGCAGGTCAGCTAGGGCGAAAGCCACCTCCAGCTGCGAGCTATCTGAAAGGCGCAGCACGATCAAGAGCGTGTCGGTGGCACCAAACTCGGTGAGCACCTGGCGAAACTGCCCCACTAGGGGATCCCGGCGGGGGAGCAGGTTGAGCACGTCGGCATCGAAGCGGATACGCACGCTCAACGCGACGCCAGCCAACACAACGGCCACCGCCCAGGCCAGCACCGCACGGGGTTTGCGCACGGCCAGGCGTGCGCAGGCCGCCGCCAAAGCTTGGGCCCACCTCACGCCCTGTCTCCCACAACTTTTGGCCAAAACTGGGTGAGGTAGCTAACCAGGGAGCCCAAGGTCATGAACAGGGCAACCCAAAGGGTCACGCGCGAGAGGTGACTCCACCGCCCCAGCTGGTGACTCACGATACAGAAGCAAACGGCCACGATTTGCGACAAGGTCTTGAGCTTGCCCCACCAACTGGCGGCAATCACCACGCCTTGGTCTTGAGCAACGTGGCGCAAACCCGAGACGGCGAACTCCCTGCCGATGATCATAACCACCATCCAGGCGGGAGCTAAGCCCAGCTCTACCAGGGAAATGAACGCGGCCGAAAGCAGGAGCTTGTCGGCCACCGGGTCGAGAAAGATGCCCGCGCGAGTAATTCTCCCCAGCTTACGAGCCAAAAAACCGTCCACCAGGTCGGTAAGGGCTGCCAGGAGAAAGATGCCCAATCCCCAGAACTCCGAGCCCTCGAAGCGGGTCAGGAGCACCACCACCAGAAGGGGGACCAGCAGGATGCGGAACAGGGTCAGGGCGTTGGGAAGGTTCCACATGGCCTGGCGATTGTAGCCCAGCCTTTGGCAAAATTGGCCGTGCTTTGCTTCCTGCCGGCTGTTCTGCTGCTGTCACTGGAGCACCTCCCCGCGGCCGGGCCTCACTACGCCTTGACGTTTGATGCGCATGAGGCGGCATTCGGTGCGGCAGGGCTCCTGCACCTTTTGCGAGAGCGACGGTTGCGGGTAACCCTTTTCGTCACTGGTCGCTTTGCCTTGGCCTATCCTAGGCTCCTCCAGCAAGCGGTGGCGGAGGGGCATGAGCTGGCCAACCATACCTTCTCCCACCCCCACCTGACCACCTATGGCCAGGACGGCAGGCATCAAACCCTGCCTGGGATGAGCAGGCAGCGGCTTCAGGAAGAGCTGCGTCGCGCAGAGGCAGCCCTTGTCGCCGCCACGGGTCGTCTGCCCACCAAGCTCTGGCGAGCGCCGTACGGCGAGATCAACCACTCCATCCTCCGGTGGGCCTGTGAGTTGGGGTACCTGCACGTGGGTTGGACAGGGCACGGGGACTCGTCCCTCGACGCCGTGGATTGGGTCGCCGATCCCAACTCCCCTCGCTTTCTTTCGCCCGAGGCCATGGCGCGGCGGCTTCTGCGCGCTTTTGATCGGCAGCCGGAAGGGGGTGCGGGAAGCATACTGCTGATGCATTTGGGCTCCACGCGCCCGGAGCATCCGCTTCTTCAAGCCTTGCCCATGCTTTTGGACGAGCTGGACCGGCGTGGTCTCACACCTCGGCCGGTGGGGGAGCTGCTGCGGGGCTTCCGGTCTGGCTGCGAGCAAAGCGGTGAATCCCTCTTGCCGTGAGCCTCTGAATCTGGCCCTTGTCTTCCAGCAGCAGCAGGTGGCCGTAAAGGTCCGAGTAGGCGAGGAAAAGCCCAAGACCACGGGCCTGGGGATGGAGGCGGGCCAAAAGGGTGGCCAGAGTTTGGGGCTCGGGGCCCAACGCTTGCCACACCTGCCGGGAACGCAGCTCCTGCTTGCCCATGGTTTCTTGCGCTGCCTCTCGCACCTGGGTGATGGCGGGGCCGTGGCCAGGCAACAGGGCCATGGGCGGGTCCTGAGCCAGCCGCCGAAGCGTGGCCCGGTAGGTGGCGAGAGCAGGGTAGGGCATCAGGGGATTGCGTGGGTCGGGTTCCAACACCGCGTTGGGGGTGATCCCCACCAGCAGCACATCGCCGGAAAGCCACACCCCCTCACCCATCAACTCAAAGGCCAGGTGGCCGGGAGAGTGCCCCGGCAGGTGGTGAACGCGCAGGGGACCGGCGCGCGCGGGTAACTCCTGCCCGTCATGCAGCGAGCAAAAGGCCTTTACTGGGCGGCTGGTGCGGTCCAGGGCCCACAACCCGAGGAGCATCAGGAGCGTCCGGCCCAGTCCGACCCCTAAGGACCGGAGGACCCGCACCAGCTCCGGGTAGTGCCGTCGAAGGGCCAAGTTGTTGCCGTCGGCGGGGTGAGCCCAGACCGTAGCCCCCAGGGCTTGCAGCCGACGCGCCAGGCCCATGTGGTCGTGGTGCCCATGGGTGAGAAGCACGCGGCGGATGTGCTGGGGCTGCAGACCATGCTGGGCCAGCTGGGACTTTAGGCTCCGCCAGGCGGCAGCGGTGGCTGGCCCCGTATCCACCAAGGTGACCGGGTCATCAGGTAAAAGGTAGACCCATACTGGCCCTACCGGATAGGGCGTGGGGAGCAAAAGCGGGACCAGGGATCTTCCCAGTCGTTCCGCCAGCTCCGGAACCTCCGCCTTGGCCACCTCCTAGGCGTCTCCCTCGGCGTACATGGCCTCGATGAGGTGGCCGTAACGCTCCATGATCACCCGACGCTTCACCTTCAGGGTAGGGGTGAGCTCGCCCCCGTCCATGGTGAAGGGCTCGGGCAGCAGGCGGAACCTCTTGATGGTCTCGAAGCGCGCCAACGAGGCGTTGACCTGGTCCACGATCTCCTGATATAGCCGCTGTACCTCGGGGTGGCTCACCAGCTGTCCGCGGTCGGCGATGGACAGGCCGCGCCTTTCGGCCCAGCGAGCGAGCTCCTCGAAGTTAGGCACCAACAGCGCAACCACGTAAGGCTTGCGGTCGCCGAAAAGCACGGCGTTTTCCACCAGGGGCGACTCCTTCAGCTTGTTTTCAATGGGTTGGGGGGCGATGTTTTTACCTCCGGCGGTCACGATAATGTCCTTCTTCCTGTCGGTGATGCGCAGGAAGCCCTCCTCATCCAGCTCGCCCACATCTCCCGTGTGGAACCAGCCCTCCGCGTCAATGGCCTCGCGCGTGGCCTCGGGCTTGTTCCAGTAGCCCTTCATCACGTGTCGCCCCCGGGTAAGGATCTCACCGTCGGGGGCAATCCTCACCTCCACCCCGGGGATGGGTGGTCCCACAGTCCCCAGCTTGGCCTTGCGTGTGGTGTTTACGGAAATCACCGGCGAGGTTTCGGTTAGGCCATAACCTTCCACCACGTAAATGCCCACGGCCTGCAGAAACTCACCCACGTGCACCGGCAAGGGTGCTCCCCCCGAAATGGAAAACCGAAGCCGACCACCAAAAGCCGCACGGATTTTCCTCAGCACCAGGGCGTCCAAGACCTTGAACTTAAGGCCTCGTTTGCCGGTGCGAAAGGCTCGCAGTGCCTCTTCCACCGCCGCGCGGAAAAGCTTGCGCTTGAGGGCACTGCCGTGGCTTCCTTCGGCCAGAATGCGATCGTAGACTTTCTCGTAAAAGCGGGGAACGGCGGTAAAAAGGTGGGGGCGAATGCGGCGCAAAGCCTCACCCGCCTCGAGGATGCCGCAATAGGCAATGGAGGCCCCGTAGGCAAACAGGATGTAATCCACCAGCCTCTCCAACACGTGGGAAAGCGGCAGAAAGGAGAGGGCCACCTCCTTGTGCTCCGGCCAGTCCTGCACCGAAGCGGCCGAAAGCGCGTCCCAAACGAAGTTGTCGTGGGTGAGCATGGCACCTTTGGGTTCACCGGTGGTGCCCGAGGTGTAGATGATGGTGGCCACGTCTTCTGGGCGCACGTTGCCCACCATGCGGTCCAGGATCTCTCCGGCTTGATCCTCGGCCACCGGCTCCAGGCACTGGCTCCAAGCCAGCACCCCAGCCGGTGGCATCCCTTCCATCAACACCACCTGTTTGAGCTCCGAGCAGGAGGCGCGCGCTTCCAGCACCTTGCCCAGCAGCTCGGGGGTCTCGGCGATGCAGGCAACCGCTCCCGAGTCGCGCAAGATATGGGCCATTTGCGGGGCCAACAGCGTGGTGTAAATGGGCACGTTCACAGCCCCCAGGTGGTGCAAGGCAAAGTCTACGATGTGCCATTCGGGTCGGTTGCCTGAAACCAGGGCTACGCGGTCACCTTTCTTCACCCCAAGCCGTTGCAGTCCCAGGCTGAGGGCGGCCACCCGCCGGCTCACCTCTCGAGCCGGCAAACGCAGGTCTTGGCCGCCACGGGCGTCAATTAGAGCCGGCTCGGGCTGAGTTGTCCGCCACTTTTGGAAAATCTCAGGCAGGGTGGTGGGTTTGCTCATGTCTTCCCCCTTTCCTCTGTTGCCTAGGCAACGCATCCTGCGGGCACAAGCCGGCAAAGAGCAGCTCCAGGAGCGGTGCCAGCTGCTCCCGGAGGCTCGCGGGCCGTTCGGCCAGGACCCAGCTCGTTACCAGCTCGTCCACTGCCCCGAAGATGGCTCGCGCGGCTACCCGAGGGTTGAGGCTGGAGCGAAACACGCCTTGCTCCATGCCGGCGGCCACGATGTCCTGCAGCAGCTGCAGGTATTCAGCCACCTGGCCCTTGGCCACCGCGCGCAGGAAGGCGCGCGAGTGACGCAGCTCAATTTGAAAGACCGTGGCCAGCGCCCGGTTTCTTTCCAGGCTCACCAAGTGGCGTTCCAGCACCGTTTGCAACTGCTGAAGGGGGTCGGGGAGGCGCTGGCAGTCGCTTCGGGCACGCTGTACGAAAGCCCTGCCGTACTCTTCCAAGATGGCAATGAGCAAGCCCTCTTTGCTGGGAAAGTACAGGTAAAGCGTGCCATCGGCCACCGCCGCAGCGATGGCCACGTCGCGCATGCGGGCGCCAAAGTAGCCCTTGGCAGCAAAGACCCTGACCCCTGCCTCCAGAATCGCCTGCCGCTTGCTCTCCTTCCCTTGGGCGTTTCTGCGCACGGCCCCCCCTGACTGAACCTTCATTCAGTTTCAAGGGGAGGAAAGGCTTTGTCAAGGGAAGGGCCGCCTGCCGTCAGTCGTACTGCGGAATCTCTTCCTCGACCCCCTCCTGGGGCACACCGGTGGCCATCTCCACCACCCAGCGGTGGAAGTTGGCTTCGGCACTACCCACAGGAAACTCCAGGATTTCGGGGAGCTCGTAAGAGTGGAGCTCCCTGATGGCTTCGGACACTTGCGGGAAAAGGGCCGAGCGGGTCTTGATGAGGAGCAGGTACTCGGAGTCGTTACACACCTTTCCCTTCCACCGGTAAATGGACCGGAGGCACGGGACAATGTTGACGCAGGTGGCCAAACCCCGCAAGACCAACTCTTCGGAAATTTCCACCGCTTGCGTTTCCGTCCCTACGGAGGTTACAATAACGCTAATAGGCTCGAGCTCCGCCATGGCGCAACCTTAGACGTTTCTGCAGGGCTCGTCAAGCGGAAGGAAGGAGCCTATATTGTACTTGAACCGCGAACTTGGGGGCGTACCGGGTTCGACGGGGGACAGCTGGGCTGGCGGCAGCGTGTCGTGGTCCGTCGCCACGTAAAACAGGCGGAAACACACAGCTGCCAACGCTGATCTTGCTCTGGCTGCTTAATTGACAGCCACGCCGGCACCAACGGACCGCAGCCCGAGGTCCGGTGACGGCGTCGCCAAAACGGGCTGGGATCCTCGCAGCGCTCGGGAGCGAGGGTCGACACCCACGCGAGCTGGTTCTGCCTGCGGGCGCCTGCCCTCTCCAGGCAGGACGAGAAGCAAAGGCAGGCTGCACACGGAGACACCGCCGGCACAGGTCCTTCGGACGGGGGTTCGATTCCCCCCGCCTCCACCATTTTTCCCATCGAAAAAGCTTGCTAGGCTTTCTGAGGTAAGGAGGAAGCATGCCTGAGGAGGCAGTGGTGGTTTTGGGCGCAGGCCGGGTGGGGCGGGCGATCGCCTTTGACCTGGCGCGATCGGGCACTTTCGAGGTGACCGCCGTGGATTGCAGCGACCATAACTTCCCTTGGCTCCACGCCCATGGCGTGGCCACGCGTAAGGCCGACGTCCTCAACCAGCAGGAGCTAGCAGAAGCGGTGCGCTTGGCGCGCTGTGTGGTCAACGCCGTGCCTGGCCATGGGGGATTTGCCACCCTCTCTCGCCTGGTGGCGCTGGGTAAGGACGTAGTGGATGTCACCTTTATGGCTGAAGATCCTCGCTGTCTCCACGAGCAGGCGCACGCCAAGGACGTGCGCGTGGCGGTGGATTGTGGGGTGGCGCCCGGGCTCTCGCACCTGGTGCTGGGTAGCTGGTACGCTCAGGCAGAGGCGCTGGAGCGGTTCACCTGCTACGTGGGGGGCCTCCCCAAAGAGCGCGTCCTACCCTGGGAATACAAAGCCCCCTTTTCCCCAAGCGACGTACTTGAGGAATACACCCGCCCGGCACGGATACGGCGCGCGGGAAAGGTACTGACTTTGCCTGCCATGAGCGAACCGGAGCTGCGTTTGGTGCCAGGGGTCGGCACGCTTGAAGCCTTCCTCACCGATGGGTTGCGGACCGCAGTGGACACCCTCCCCGTTCCCTATATGGAAGAAAAGACCCTGCGTTACCCTGGTCACAGGGAAAAGGTCCTATTGCTTGCTGCCTCGGGTTTGCTCGCGACGGAGCCGCTGGACATCGACGGCGTACGCGTGGCCCCCTTGCAGCTGGCTGCAAAGGCGCTGGCGCAGGCGTGGCATCTCGCGGAAGGCGAGGCTGACGTAACCGTCATGGAGCTGGTCGCGGAAGGGTGTTTTGCCGGAGGGAAAACCCTGCGCCGTTTGTTCCTCTACGATGCCTACGATCCAGAAACCGGCCTTTCCTCCATGGCCCGCACCACGGGCTTCACTGCTGCCGCGGTCCTCACCGCTATCCACCAAGGGCTGTGGCTCCATCCGGGTGTGGCCGTGCCCGAGCTGTTGGGTCAGGAGCTGGCGTTGACGCGCTTCGTGCTGGGTTACCTGCGTGAGCGCGGGGTATCGCTGCAGGGAGAAGAACTGTGAGGCGCCGGCTTGCGGCCATTGCCGCCGGCCTTCTGGCGGCGGTTTTACTTGCAGCGGTGAGCGTGCGCGGGCTGCGCCTGGCGGCGGAAAGGCAGTTCGCCCAACGACTTGGTCCCCTGGTGCCTACCGGCTACTCGAGGCCCGCCCCCAAAAGCGAGGAGAACGCCGCCCGCTACTTCCTGGCTGCCTGCAACCGGCTTAACCTGAGCGGCGAGGAGCTGCAATTTTTGGCCGGCTGCGACCCTTCTGCGGACCAACTGGACCCACGCCTGTTGCGGCTGGTAGCGAAAAACGAGGCGGCCCTGCGCTTGGCCTGGCAGGGGGCCTTACTTCCGGAAAGCTTCTATGGCCTGGACTACGGCGAAGGCTTCCAAGCAGAGCTCCCCGACCTGCCGAAGCTGGTAAGCTTGGGCAAGCTCCTCTACCTGCAGGCGCGAAGGGATGGAGGTGAGCCCGGAGGGGGGGTTCTCCCGCTCCAGGCCTTGGGCACGCTGGCCGATAGCTTGCAAGGCGAGCCAGGGCTTTCCCCTTTTTCGGCCGGCCTCAGCCTGGAGCGCTGGCAGCTTTGGGCCTTGGCCCAGCTTCTCCGCACAGGACCCCGCTCGGTCTCCCAGGTGCAGGCGTTGATGCGGAGCCTTTCCCGGGTGGACCTCCCCAGCCAGTTTCCGAGGGTGGTGGGGCTGGAGGAGGCGAGCCTGCGGCTGGCCTTGGGGCCCCCGAGGAATGCTTGGAGCTTCCTGGCCGAGGACTGGGGCCGGTTTCGTTCAGCTCGTTCGGCGCTGGCGCTAGCGCGACTGGCAGAAGTCCCCACCAGCCAGTGGAAAGAAAAGCTCCGGCAAGAGGAGGACACCTACCGTTTCCGTTTGCTCGCCACCCTGGCACAGGCGCAGGGCGTGCAGGCCTCCCGACTGGCCGGATACGCCGCCCTGGCTGTGGTTTCCCATCGAGCGCAGCATGGGAAGCTGCCGGCTGGCTTGGCGGTGGTCCCCGCCGCTTTGCGTCCCAACCCCTTTACCGGCCAAGCCTTGGCTTTGCAGCCGCAGCCGGCAGCGGTCACCGTACCCGACGGGGAAACCCTGTGGCACGAGCTAGCCCTAGCTACGCCCCCGCCTCCCTTTACCTTGGCTTTACCCGGGGGTTGAGGCTTGGGGCCTGACCCTGCCAGCGCCTTGGCCGCGGGCTAAGCCGATGGGCCCTCCTTGGGGAAGTGCTCCACCTTCACCTGCAGGTGCCCCGCCAACTGGTCCGCCTCACGAGTGAGGGCGCGGGCAATCACCACCCGCTGGATTTGGTTGGTGCCCTCGTAGATCTGCGTGATCTTGGCGTCGCGCAGGTACTTCTCGATGGGGTAGTCGCGGCAGTAGCCGTAGCCTCCGAAAAGCTGAACCGCATCGGTGGTTACCCTCATGGCCGTATCGGTGGCCATCACCTTGGCCATGGCTGCCAGCTTGGACACGTTGGGCAAACCCGCGTCAATGGCCCGGGCGGCGGTGTAGACCAGCTGCCGGGCAGCTTCGATTTGGATGGCCATGTCGGCCAGCATGAACTGAATCGCTTGGAACGACATCACTGATTGGCCGAACTGGTGCCGTTCCGAGGTGTAGCGGATGGCCCATTCCAAGGCCCCTTGGGCCAAGCCCACCGCTTGCGCTGCTACGCCTGGCCGTGCGCGGTCCAGGGTCATCATGGCGTTAGCGAACCCAATGCCCTCTCTGCCGCCCAGCAAGTTGGCTGCGCTCACGCGGCAGTTCTTGAAGTGCAGCTCGTGTACGGGCACGCAGCGGATGCCCATGGTGTCTTCCCGCTTGCCAATTTCAAAACCGGGGGTGCCTTTTTCCACGATGAAGGCGGAGATGCCGCGGGTGCCGCGGCTGCGGTCGGTGGCGGCGTAGACGGTGTAAAGGCTAGCCACACCGCCGTTGGTGTTCCACTTTTTCTCACCGTTAATCACGTACTCGTCGCCTTCGCGGCGGGCGGTGGCAATAAGGGAGCCCGCGTCCGAACCCGACCATTTCTCCGACAGGCCGAAAGCGATGAGCTTTTTCCCTTTTGCCACCGCTGGCAGGTACTTTTGCTTTTGCTCTTCTGTGCCGCCCAAAACGATGGGAAAGCTTCCCAAAGCATTGACGGCGTAGGCCACACCGATACCGCCGCAGGCGCGGGAAAGCTCCTCTACCACCACGCACATATCCAGCACGCCCGCCCCGTGACCCCCGTATTCCTGAGGAATCCAAATGCCCATAAGGTCGTAATCCTTGAGCGCTTGGATGACGCTCCAAGGGTACTCACCGGTGCGGTCCAGCTCTGCTGCCACCGGCCGAGCGTATTTTTCTGCCACTTCGCGGGCGCGAGCCTTGTACTCTTGGGTGCGAGGGGGAAGCAGTTCGTTCATCGAAACCTCCTTTCGCAAACGAGAGGCATTGTAACAAAAGCGTTTCCCGTGGAACGTGGGAAAATTACCCGATGTTTTCTGACCGCCTGCCCCCGCTTTCCCCAAACCGCTTCTGGCAGGCGCTGCGCCAGGCGCGGGTGCGCTGGGACCTGACCGTTTCCAACCCCACGCTGGTGGACCTGCCTTACCCGGAGGGGCTTCTTGCGCCCTTGGCTCATGCCCGGGGCCTGGTCTACCGACCGCACCCCTTGGGCCTGCCCGAGGCGCGAGAGGCCATCGCCCAGCTTTACCAAAGGCAAGGCCTGCCGGTGTCGGAGACCTCGGTGGTGGTCACCTGCTCCACCTCTGAAAGCTACAGCTTGCTGGCCAAGCTCCTCTGTCGGCCGGGGGAGGGCTTTCTCGTGCCAGAGCCTTCCTATCCCCTCTTTGAGCACCTGCTGCGCGCCGAGGGCTGTCAAGCCTTTCCTTACCCCCTGCCGGAAGAAAGCGGCTTCCGCTTGGATGCCGCTGCCGTCGCGGCCAACCCCCAAGCCCGAGCGGTGGTGGTAGTGCAACCCAACAACCCCACTGGCACGGTGGTTCCGCCGGCGGAAGCCGAAGCGTTGGGCCGGCGCTGTGCGGCAGTGGGGATGGCGCTGATAGCTGACGAGGTTTTTTGGGAGTTTCCCCTCTTCTCCGGTCCGCGCCGCAGCTGTGCTGGCAACCCAACGTGCCTCACCTTCACCCTTGGCGGGCTGTCCAAGCTGGTTGGTTTGCCGCAGTTAAAGCTGGGCTGGATGGTGGTTTCGGGCCCCAGCTGCTTGGCAGGCGAGGCGCTGGCACGTTTGGAGTTCTTGGCGGACACTTACCTTTCGGTCAGCACGCCCCTGCAGCAGGCTCTGCCGGAACTCTTGTCCCGCGCCGCGCCGGTAGGCGATGCCATTCGGCAACGCCTTTCGCAAAACCTGCAGGTGCTGCAGGAAAAGCTGGCAGCTTTTCCGTTTCTGCAGTTGGTCCCGCCAGAGGGGGGCTGGAGCGCGGTGGTGCGTTTTCCACGGGTGTGCTCGGAAGAGGCGTTGGTGCTGGAGCTTCTGCAGCGGGAAGGGGTAGCCGTGTACCCTGGCTTCTTTTTTGACTTTCCGCGCGAGGGCTTTTTGGTGTTGAGCCTCCTGGTGCCGCCGGCTGCGTTGGCCGCGGGGGTGGCCAGTATCGGCCGCTTGTTGGCCGCCAAGCTGGCCTAGCCGCCGGCAGCCCGTTTGCCTGCGGCGTGCACCAAAGCTAAACTGCCGCGCAGCCTGGCCGCGCGCCGGCGGGGGGGTTATGGCAGAGAGCCTGCGAAATGTAAAGAGGGTTCGTTGGCAGGCAATGGCCTTGGTTTCCTTTGGCATGCTTTGCGGCTACTACGTGGCTGACGTGGGTTCGCCTCTCAAGCCGCTGTTGGAGGGACAGCGGGGCTGGTCGAGCACCGAATACGGCTTGTACACTAGCGCCTACGGCTGGTTCAACGTGTTTCTCGCCATGCTGGTGGTGGGTGGCATGGTGCTGGATCGCCTGGGTGCTCGGCTCACCGGCCTGCTGGCAGCCTCATTCATGCTGGTAGGAACAGGCTTGCAGTGGTGGGCCTTGGCCACCTCCTCCCTGGAGGCGACGAGGTTTTTTGGGTTGCGAGGCCCCGTAGTGGTGGCCTCACTGGGCTACGCCCTTTTTGGAATGGGCTTGGAGTGGTTTGGCATCACTGCCAGCAAGATCATCGTCCGCTGGTTTAAAGGTCACGAGCTGGCCCTTGCCATGGGCCTCCAGGTGGCGCTGGGACGCTTGGGTACAGCCATCGCCCTAGGTAGCGGGGCGGCCATTGCCACGGCGCTGAGTGTTGCTGGCCCGTTCTTGGTTGGCACGGCGTTTCTCGCCTTTGGCTTGGCGGCCTTTGCCTGGTTTGCTGCTCTGGACCGTCAGCTGGATGCGTCGGAGGCGCCGGAAGGCGCCGAGGACCCGGCGGAGAAGTTCCGCTTTCAGGACGTTGGGATCATCCTTCGGGATCCAGGCTTCTGGCTGCTCACCGGCCTTTGCGCCTTGTTTTATTCTGCCGTGTTTCCCTTCTTGAAATATGCGCCCGATTTGATGGTGCAAAAGTTTGGCGTGGCCGAAAACCTCTCCGGCCTGATTCCTTCCCTTTTGCCCTTTGGAACCATTCTGCTGACGCCGCTTTTCGGCAACCTTTACGACCGCAAAGGCAAGGGCGCCAGCATCATGGTGCTGGGGTCCGTGTTCATTACCTTTTCCCACGTGCTCTTGGCTATCCCGTTTTTGCGCTTCTGGCCGGTGGCCGTGGTAGCGGTGCTGCTGTTGGGTGTGGGTTTTTCCCTGGTGCCTTCGGCCATGTGGCCATCGGTGCCCAAGATCATCGAGGAAAAGCGCCTGGGCACGGCGTACGCGCTGATCTTTTACATTCAGAACTTGGTGGCGTTGATGGCCGTGCCCTACCTTATTGGCTGGGTTTTGGACCGCTACTGCGTGCTCGAGCGCGTCACCACCCAGGAGACGGTGGGCGGGGTGGTGCAGGATGTGGTGCGGGTTTCCTACAACTACACTTTGCCCATGGCCCTGTTTGTGCTTTTCGGTTTGTTGGCGGTGCTCGTGGCCTTGCTGTTGGCTGCCGCTGACCGCCGCCGCGGCTACGGCCTGCAGCTGCCCGCAAGCCATCTGCGGTAAATAGGTTACAGCCAGCCGCGCCGCCGAAAGGCCCAAAGCATCCCCAGGGCCAAAACCACCATCACCCCCCAAAGGGCAGGGTAGGCCCAGGGCCAAGCCAGCTCCGGCATGTGCTGGAAGTTCATGCCGTAAACGCCAGCGATGAACGTGAGGGGCAGAAAGATGGTCCCGATGACCGTCAGCACCTTCATCACCTCGTTGGTGCGCTGGGCCACGGTGGAGAGGTAAAGCTCCAGCAAGCTGGCGGCCATTTCACGATAGCTTTCGACGATGTCCAAAAGGTAAAGGGTGTGGTCCCAAACGTCGCGAAAAAACACCCGCACCTCGGAGCTGAGCAGGGGCCCCTCCTCCCGCAGCAGGGCGCCGAGCGCCTCGCGCAGGGGCCAGAGGTTGCGGCGCAGGCGCAAGAGATCGCGGCGGAGTTGGTGCAAGCGGCCAAGCACCTGATCCTGCTGGCTGAGCAGCTCGTCCTCCAACGCCTCTAAGCGCTCCCCCAGGGCCTCCAGCACGGGGAAAAAATGGTCCACGGCCGCATCCACTAGGGCGCAGGCCAGGTAGTCGCTTCCCAGTTGGAAAAGCCGCCCGCGGCCGAGGGCCAAGCGCGCTTCCACGCCAGAAAAGAAGCCGTCGGCCGTTTCCTCGATGCTGACCACCAAGTTGGGAAACAGCAGCAGGCTGACCTGCACCTCCTCCACGCCCTGGGCGCCCAGGACGGGCACGTCCACTACCAGGAAAAGGTAACCCTCGTGCTGCTCCGCCTTGGGCCGTTGGCCTGGAGTGAGGGCGTCTTCCAAGCTCAAAGGGTGCACGCCCAGCGCCTGCTGCAAGGGGGCAACGGCAGCGCTGTCCAAGCCGACGATGCGTAGCCAACCCTTCTCGCGCGGCAGGGTCAGAGCCTGGCGGACGTGGTCTACCGGCCTTTTTTCCATCTCCGCCTCACCGTAGCGCCAGAACCAAAGCTGCGCCTTCTCGTGAGTGGGTGGCAGGGTTCCCGGCGAGGTGCCTGGGGGGTGGTATCGCTTCAGGCGGCGTTTCGTCATCGGAATGTGCCTCGGCGTTCTTTTTAAGCTACAACACCAACCAAGGCAAGGGCCATGGAGGGCTTGCCCCGGCTCCTACGTTACGTGTTCGGGGATGCCCGCGCTGGGTGGCTGGCGCAGCGGCACCGGCTGGCCCTCAAGATCGAGGAACCGACTGCCCTCGGTGAACCAGCTGGCAGGCGCTTTGTGACCCCAAAGGGTTTGCCGCCGCGGGTCATTCAGGCTCCAGCGCAAGGGAGGGTGGTCCGGGTCCACCGCCAGGTAGTCGCCGGTGTACAGCTCAACGCGGTGACCGTCCGGGTCCCGCAGGTAAAGGAACATGGCGTTGGAGATGCCGTGGCGGCCGGGACCCCGCTCGATGGCATCGGTGCGCAGAGCACCGGCCAGGATGTCGGCGGCGCGCAACACCGCCCCCGCATCGGGCACCCAGTAGGCAAAGTGGTGCAGGCGGGGGCCATCCCCGTTGGTCAAGGCCAGGTCGTGCACGTTTCCTTTCCGTTGCAGCCAACAGGCCCACAGCCTGCCGGCCTCGTCTTCGGTGTACTCAGTCAGGCGAAACCCCCACTGCTGCTGGAAGAATTGGGCCTCTTCCCCTACTTGGGCGGAAAAGACGTTCACGTGGTCCAGCCGCTGGATGCCGGGGCCGCGGTAGAGGTGGTAGGCCTGCAACAACCGGGGCAGCTTGTCGGCGGCGTAATAAAAGCTCATGGGATGGCCGAAGGGGTCCTGAAGCTGTAGGATTCGCGGCCGGCCCCAGTCGCTGGCCCACCGCTGGGGCAGCCCGTGCTCCTGGGCCCAGCGTGAAATCTCTTCCAGATTCGCCTCGCTGGCGACCTTGAAGCCGATGGTGCCCACCGCCGGCGAGCGGTCCTCCACCAACTTTAGGCTCCACTCCAGCTCCTCGTAGCCGCGCAGGTAGGCGCAGGAACTGTTTGTATGCGCCACCACCAACCCCAGAAGCTCCTGATAGAAGGCCAAGCTTTGGGCCAGCTCCCGCACCTTCAGTTCCACAAAGGCAACCCTTACGATGCCCATGACAACCTCCGGTACTGCCGATGCCAGTAAACCAGGGGCGCGCGCACGCTCCCCAGCTCCACCTCCTGCACCTCACCCACCACCAGGGCATGGTCACCCCCGGGGTAGTTCTGCCAGAGACGGCAAACCAGTGTGGCCAGGGACTCGGGCAAGCGCGGAGGATCGCCGCTCAAGGTCACCTGGCTCATCTGCCGGCGGCCAGCAAAGTGGTCCGAAAGCGCGTGCTGGTCTTCCCCCAGGAGGTTGATGCTGAAACGGCCGCTGGCCAAAAGCACCGGCAACAGCTTGCTCTTCTCGTCAAGGCAAACCAGCACCAAGGGGGGCGACAGGGAAAGGGAGGCAAAGGCACTGACCGTCATGGCGCGTACTTCCTCATCCCGGCGAGCCGCCACCACCGTTACGCCGGAGGCAAAGCGCGCCATGGCTTCGCGAAAGCTCTGTGCGGTCATTGTCCTTGTGCGAGGAAGGCGCGGATACGCGCTTTGTAGGGTTCCTTGTCGTACACGGAGAAGAGGGTTTGGTACATGCGCACGGGGTCGCCGAAGAAAAAGCGCTCGTAGATTTCTTGCCGGGCGCCGAAGCCGGAGAGGGTCATATCCCAGGCCAGGCGAAACAAGGCTGCCCGCTGTTGGGCTGGCAGGGTCGCCGATTGGAGGTACTTCTGCAGGTAAGGTCCCATGGGTCCTTCGAAGTCCTTCTCTGAGGGCAGCGTGATCAACCCCGAGGCACCGATTTGCTGCAGGATTTCCCTGAGGCGGGGATAGAGGCGGGGGTAAAGGTTGCGCGCACCATCCAAGGCCGCACGATCCGGTACCAAAAGGCCGTAGCGGTTGACCGTAGCCTGGGCCTCCGCCCTAGTCCAGAAGGCCCGCATAGCCTCCAAGTAAACGATGATCTCGGCGATTTTTTCCTGCACGTGGGCGAAAACATCGGCACCGATAGCCTCGGCCAGCAGGCAAGCCATGCCCAGGAACGCCTCGGTCTTGGCTACCTTAAGCACCACCACCTGGTGCGCCATGTGGTGCAAGGCACCGGTGGCGGCAAACAAGTTGTTGCAGGCTTCCGCATCACGGTAGACGAACACCCTTTCCCAAGGAACAAACACGTCATCGAACACCACCACGGCATCTACTTCCTCGAGCCGGCTGGCCAAAGGATGCTCGAAGGATCCCTCTCCCGCCAAGCTCTGCCGGCAAAGGAAGTGCAAACCGGGGGCGTTGGTGGGCACAGCAAAGGCCAGGGCATACACCTCCTCCCCGGCTACCCCTTTGAGCAGCGTGGAAGGGAAGACCAGCAACTCATCGGCCAAGGGGAAGGTGGCGGTCATGCGGGCTCCCCGCACCACAATGCCACCGTCCTCTTCCCTCACGACCCCCACCGCGGTGAAAGGGTCAGGCTGTTCCGCTGGGCCCTTGCTGCGGTTGACCTGCGGGTTGGTCAGGGCATGGGTGGGACAGAGGTCGCGGTCACGCACCATCTGGTAGTAACGGATGACGTTTTCTCGAAAAGAGCCAAAGTACTCGGCGCTGCCTGCGCAGGCGGTGATGACCGCGTTGAGATAGTCGGGACTGCGTCCCATCATGCCCAAGTGCTGGTCAGCCCAAAGCTTGTAGGCGGCGGCGCGGCGGGCTAAATCCTGGGCTTGCCGGGGCAGCAGGAAGCTCATGCCCACCCGCCGCCCGTTCTCTTCGAAGGTGAGCACGTCCTGAGTGGGCGGCTGGTGCTGCAGGTCATAAAGGGTGGCCATGGTTCGAGCAATGCCGGCAGTAAGTGGGTGCGTGGTAGGGTCTTGGATGCACTGGCCTTGGTACCACAACCGGGGTGGGGCGGTGCGTAAGGCCTCCAGGTATTCGGCTCCGGTCCGTGCCATGTCAGCCTCCCGTGCCCATTGGGGGAATGTGAGGCGGTACCAGGGGGACCGCCACGTTTTTGAGCTCGGTGTAAAACTCAAAGGCGTAAAGGCCGCCTTCCCGCTGGGTACCGCTGGCCTTGACCCCACCAAAGGGCGTTGGTAAGTGCCTCACATTGTGGCTGTTGATCCAAACCATGCCCACGTCGAGCCCATGTGCCACCCTGTGGGCCCGTTCCACATCCCGCGTGAACACGTACGCTGCCAGCCCATAACGGCAGTCGTTGGCCTTGGCTAAGGCGTCTTCCTCGTCGGTAAAGGGAATAGCTACCAGCACGGGCCCAAAGATCTCTTCCTGGGCAATGCGCATGCGGTTTTCGGCCACGAAAAGGGTAGGCTCCAAGAAATTCCCCTCGTTTCCCCAGCGCTTCCCCCCCACCACTAGCTGCGCACCCTCCTCTATGCCTTGGCGCACGTAACCCAAAACCCGTTGCACGTGCTCGGGATGAATGAGGGGCCCCACTTCCGTTTGGGGGTCTAAAGGATGGCCCAAACGGAGTCGGCGGACACGCTCCGCCAGCGCATCGAGGAAGCGGTCGAAAGCGGTGTGCTGTATTAAAAGGCGAGAGCTGGCCGTGCACCGCTCACCGTTGAAGGAGAACATCTGGAAAACCACCGCGTCTAACGCGCGTTCCAGCTCCGCATCGGCAAACACAATGGCTGGGCTCTTGCCCCCCAGCTCCAGGGAGAGCTTCTTCAGGTGCTGGGCGGCGTTGGCCATCACCGCCCGGCCCGTGGAGGTTTCCCCCGTGAGGGTGATGAGGGGCACGAGTGGATGGGCCACCAGGGCAGCCCCCGCTTCCTCGCCGAAGCCATGCACCAGGTTGAACACCCCCTCCGGGAGGCCCGCCTCCTGCATGATGGCGGCCAGGCGGGAGGCGGTGAGGGGCGACCACTCCGCCGGCTTCAGCACCACCGTATTGCCAGCCGCCAACGCGGGGGCAATTCGCCAAGTGGACAGCATTAACGGGGCGTTCCAAGGGGTAATGATGCCCACAGGCCCAACGGGCACGCGCACGGTGTAGTTCAGAAACCTCCCATCCACGGGGTAGGTGTGGCCGTCGGCCACCCGCTCAGCGTACTCGGCGTAGAAAGCAAAGTTTTCCGCGGCGCGAGCCACCTGCGCGCGCACAATGCGCAGCACCTGGCCGGCATCCAGGCACTCGGTCACCGCTAGCTCGTCCGCGTGCTTTTCAATCAGCTCGGCTACGCGCAAGAGCACGCGCTTGCGCTCGCGTGCCGGTGTGCAGCTCCAGCGGCCAAAGGCCGCATGGGCCGCCTCAGCCGCTTGCGCCACCTCGGCCGGTCCGCCCCGAGCCGCCTGAGCCAGCGGCTGGTTGGTGGCCGGATCGAGGGTGGGGAAGGTCTGGCCGGAAGCGCTGTCCAGGAACCGGCCGGCAATAAAGTGCCGGGCCCCCTCGCGCGCCAGCTTTTGGCGAACCTGGTCAATCACCTCGGGGGCGACGGCAAAGCTCGATGGGCTCATGGTTCCTCCTCCACCGGGTTTTCCAGTGCGCCCAACCCTTCCACCTCCACGCGCATCACGTCGCCAGGGCGAACGGGGGAAACGCCGGGGGGTGTGCCGGTCAGAATCACATCGAAGGGTTCTAGGGTCATGAAGGAGCTGACGAACTCCAGGATTTCCGGGATGGTGCGGAGCATGTGGCTGGTGTGGCCTTCCTGCCGTAGGTGGTTGTTCACGTACGCGCGGAGGGTCAAGTTGTGGGGGTCGGGGACCTCGTCCTTGGTCACGAGGAATGGCCCCAGCGGGCCAAAAGTGTCGTGGCCTTTGGCGCGGATGGGGGGACGGTAGGTGTTGCGGACGAAATCCCGTACCACCAGGTCGTTGACGATGGTGTAGCCCAGGACGTAATCCACGGCTTGGGAGGCCTTGACTTTTTTCATCGGCTGACCGATGACCACCGCCAGCTCCACCTCGTAGTGCATAAACGTGGCGCCGCGGGGGAAGAGTACCGTGCCGCGGTGAGGCAGGAGGCTGTTGTTGGGTTTCCAGAAAAGAGCCGGCTCTTCCGGCGTGGCGAGCCCCAACTCCTGAGCGTGCTCGCGGTAATTGAGGGCCAAGCCTAGAACCTTTCCGGGTTGGAAGGGCAAAAGCCAGGTGACCTCCTCCGGTTTGTGGGCCACACCGGCCTCGTCCACCAGCAGGCCATGGTGGCAGACCCCGCGGTGCTCCCTCCCCTTGACCAGAAAGCGCGCCAGCTTCATGCAATCAGCTCGTACCTTCGCGCTAGCGACTCGAGCTTTTGCTCCACCAGTGGCGTGGTGGGGGCCAAGGGCAGGCGCCATTCTTTCGCCACCAGGCCCATCCAAGAGAGCACGGTTTTCAGAGGGATGGGATTCGTATCCCAGAAAATCGCCTCGTTGGCTGGTTGCAGCTCTTCGTGGAGCCGTCGTGCTTCCTGCCAACGCCCTTCCGCCGCCGCTTGGCACAGCGCCGCCACCTGTTGTGGAAGCCAATTGGCGGTGGCGGCAATGGTACCCACAGCGCCCAAAGCCATCATGGGAAAGCTAAGGGCTTCGTAGCCGCAAAACACGGCAAAGCCTTCGCCCACCGCTCGCCGCACTTGGGTGAGGTATTCCAAGTCGGGGGCCGAGTGCTTGAGTCCGCAAACCCAGGGAAAGTCCCGGTGCAAGCGGGCTACCGTCTCCACAGCAAGCCCCACGCCCACGCGGGTGGGAATGTGGTACAGGACCAATGGGAAGCCCTCCGCCTCTTGAGCCACGGCGGCGAAATAGCGGTAAAGCCCTTCCTGGTTGGGCCGCAGGCCGGGAGGAGGCATGACCAGGGCGGCAGCCGCTCCCACAGTCTGGGCGTGGCGGGTGAGCTCAATGGTGTCCGCCAAGCAACCGGTACCTGTACCCGCAAGCACCGGCACGCGGTTGTCCGCAATAGCTAGCGTGCGCTCCAGCAACTCCTTCCGCTCCGCCACGGTGAGGCTGAGGGCCTCGCCGGTGGACCCCCCCACGCTCAGGCCGTGACTTCCCGCCGCCAGCTGACGCTGGATCAGCCGTTCCAGGGCTTTGAAATCGACAACTCCCTGGAGAAACGGTGTGGGCAGCGGCACGATGGACCCGAAAAGCTGCACCCTCTCGTCTCCTCCAACCCCCGGGCTCACCCGGTGGGAGTGTGGGACTATCCTACCACACGTTACTGCGACCAGGAATCACTTCGAACGCGACACATGCGGCTCATCCGGGGGAACCCGTCCGAGCTCAAGGCTTAGCTTTCTGCCATTTGGTAGCGCTGCCACTCTTCCTCGAAGCAAAGGGAGGAGAGATCGGGCATGCGGTCTAAAAACACCACCCCGTCCAGATGATCGGCTTCGTGCTGCAACACGCGCGCGTGGAAACCCTCGGCGGTAAAGCGCACCGCCTCACCCTCCACGTTGTGCGCCTGCACAGCCACGTGCCGGTACCGCGGGACCAGACCACGCAGGCCGGGAAGGGAGAGGCAGCCTTCCCAGTCCACCTCCATCGTCTCCTCCAGCGGGGTGAGCACCGGGTTGACCAGCACCCGCGGCTCCACCTCCTCCCCGTAGTCGGCGGGCAGGTAGTAAGCAAACACCCGCCAAGGAACGGCAATTTGGGGGGCGGCCAGCCCCACACCGGAGGCGGCGTGCATGGTTCGCACCAGGTCCTGGGCGAGCTCGCGCAGCCGACGGGTGCCGAAGCGCTCGGGGGGAACCTCCTGTGCCTTTTGTCGCAGCACCGGATGACCCAAGCGCACCACCGGCCGCACACGCCCACCGGAACCGTTTTGGCTGAGCCTTCTCAGCGCGGCAAGAGCGGTAGCGCTCACCTCTACCCCACGGAAAAGGAGTGGCCGCAGCCGCAGGTGCGTACGGCGTTGGGGTTGTCCACCACGAAGCCGGAGCCCCGGAAATCTTCCACGAAGTCCACCGTCGCCCCGGCCAGGTATTGGGCGGAGAGGGGGTCCACTACCACGGTGATGTCCTGAACCTGGATGACCGTATCGCCTTCCTGTTGGTCATCGAAGGTGAAGCCGTACTGGAAGCCCGAGCAGCCACCCCCTTCAATGAAGATGCGCAGGGCTTTCCCCTCTGCTTCCGGCATGTTCTGGGCAAAGTAGCGAACCTTTTCCACCGCTTTTTCCGTTAGCTGCAACATGCACGTCCTCCTGGAGCTTTCGCTCCGCCGAAGTCAAACGCGATACCGATCGCCAACATTCCCTACCCGTGGCTGGCCTCAGCCAAGAAGCGCTCCGCTTCTATGGCGGCCATGCATCCCGTTCCCGCCGCGGTGACCGCCTGCCGGAAGACCTTGTCCTGCACGTCGCCACAGGCAAAAACCCCGGGCACAGAAGTGCGGGTGCTACCGGGTTGGGTGCGGATGTAGCCCACCTCGTCCAGCTCCAGCTGGCCGACGAACAGGGAGGTGTTGGGCTGGTGGCCTATTGCCAGGAAGACCCCTTGGGTCGGATAGCTGGTCCGCTCCCCCGAGCGGGTATCCTCCAGCACCACCGCTTCCACTCCTTTTTCCTTGCTGCCCAAAATATCCCCCACCTTGGCATTCCAGCGAAATTGGATTTTGGGGTTGGCCAAGGCGCGCTCCTGCATGATGCGCGAAGCGCGCAGCTGGTCGCGGCGATGAACTACCGTTACCTTGGTGGCGTAGCGGGTCAAGAAAAGCGCTTCCTCCATGGCGGTGTCGCCGCCGCCCACCACCACCACCTCCTTGCCCTGGAAGAAAAAGCCGTCGCAGGTAGCACAGGCGGAAACACCAAAGCCCATGAGCTCCTTCTCGGCGGGCAGACCCAAAAGCTTGGCCGAAGCACCCGTGGCGATGATGAGCGCCTCCGCCAGAAAATCCCCCTGGTCAGCCGTCACCACCCGGAAGGGCCGCTGGCGTAGATCCACCGCTTCCGCTTGGGTGAAGAAAAGCTCCGCGCCGAAGCGCTGCGCCTGCTGGCGCATGCGTTCCATGAGCTCGGGGCCCTGAATGCCCTCAGGAAAGCCGGGAAAATTCTCCACCTCGGTGGTGATGGTCAGCTGCCCTCCAGGCTGCATGCCCTCCAACACTACCGGTGCCAGCTGGGCTCGAGCGGCGTAAATGGCCGCGGTCAAACCAGCAGGCCCCGAACCCAGGATGACCAGCGACACCTGTCGGGCTTGCCCCATGCTCACACCTCCGGCAGCGATTGTAACCCGCGGGTCAACGGGAGCCTCGGCGGTGGACGGTGGCGGGCGAGGCGCCCAGCTCCCCCAATGTGGAGAGGAGCTCGGGAAAGGCAAAGCCCACCTCTTCCGGGGCGTGGGCATCGGAAGAGAGCACCACGGGTACGCCGGCACGCACCAAGCGCGCGAGCCAATCTCGGGACGGGTAATCCTCTCCCACCGGCTTGCGGCGGCCGGCGGAAGAAAGCTCCACCGCAACGCCTGAGTTCACCAGGGCCTTCAGTACCCGACCCTCCAGTTCGGCAAGGGGCTGCGGCGGGGAGAAGCCAAACTTTTTCGGCAAATCGAGATGCGCCATGACGTGGAAGAGGTTGCTGGTGATGGCCTTCTCCAAGCTCCGCCAGTAGCTTTGCCAAATGGCTTGGACCTTGTCCGGGCCCTCTTCGTACGCCCGGCGAGAGGCAGGCGCGTCCACCCAGAAACCCGCGATCCAGTGCACCGATCCCAGGACCAGGTCAAAGGGGTAGGACGAAAGAATGCTAGCCAGCGCCTCTTCCGCGCCCTCCACGTAATCGGCTTCGATGCCCAAGAGCACCTCAATCTGCCCACGGTACTTTTCTTTCAGCGCCAGGACCGACTCCACATAGCGGGGCAGCTCCTCCCGTGCCATGGCGAGAGTGGGGTCGTGCCGCTCAGGCGGCAGCCAGTAAAAGGGAATATGGTCAGTAATTGCAATGCCCGCTAGGCCCTTCTCCAAGGCGGCGAGCACGTAGGCCTCCTCCATCCCCTGGGCATGGCCGCAGCGGGCCGTGTGCGTGTGGTGGTCCACCAGCCGCATCACGCCTCCATCATCTCGTTGAGCACCGCTTCACAGGCCGCTTGGGGGTCCGCCGCTGCGGTGATGGGTCGGCCAACCACCAGCCAAGTGGCACCCTGCCTGAGGGCTGCTGCCGGCGTGGCCACCCGCCGTTGATCATCGAGGGCGGCTCCCACTGGGCGAATGCCCGGGGTGAGGAAGGCAAAGCTTTCTGGAAAGCGCGGACGCAGGCGGGAAAGCTCCTGTGGCGAGCACACCACCCCGGAAAGGCCCGCGTGCATTGCCAGCCGAGACCAGAGCTCCACCCGCTCGGCCACCGGCCCCGGCAAACCCAGCTGGTCCAGCTCCGCTTCGTCCAAGCTGGTGAGCACCGTCACCGCCAGTACCAGCGGTGGCTTTTGCCCAGGGGGCGTCCCCGCCTCAGCCCCTTCCCGAGCCGCTACCATCATGCGCAGCCCGCCGGCGGCATGCACGTTAAACATGAACACCCCCAGCCGTGCGCAGGCACGGGCAGCCCGCTCCACCGTGTGGGGAATGTCGTGAAGCTTGAGGTCAAGAAAGACCTTCTCGCCTTGGTCCACCAACTGGCGGACAAAATCAGGGCCCAAGGCGGTGAAGGCCTCCAGGCCCACTTTGAAGCAGCCCACACACCCGGACAGCATCTGCACCAGGCGCAGGGCTTCCTGCCGGTCTTGGGTGTCCAAGGCCACCACCAGCTTGGCGACAGCTCCTTCCCTGCTCAATGCCACTGGAGCCCCCCGATGAGCTGGCGCACATCGGTCACACCTTCCCGCTGGCAAAAGCCCGAGAGTCCTTCCAGCACCGCCAGGCACGCTCGGGGGTTGCGGAAGGTGGCTGTGCCTACCTGTACCGCGGAAGCCCCGGCCAGCAGGAACTCCACCGCATCCTCGCCCGAAAGGATGCCGCCAATGCCCACCAGCGGTGCGTGCGGAAAGGCTCGGTGCACCTCCCAAACAAGGCGCAAGGCCAAGGGTTTGATTGCCGGGCCTGAAAGCCCCCCGAATCCGCTGGCGAGCACCGGTCGCCGCCTTTTAGCGTCAACGGCCAAAGCTCGGAAGGTGTTGACCAAACTGAGCACCTCCGCCCCAGCCGCCAGCGCTGCCTCCGCCACCGCCAGTGGGTTCGGTGCGTTGGGTGAAAGCTTCACCCACAAAGGCCGGCGGCTTGTGGCCACCAGCAGCGACACCAGCTGGCCCAAGAGCTTGGGGTCGTGGCCAAACTCCATTCCGCCTTTGGCCACATTTGGGCAGGAAACGTTGAGCTCGTAGGCGGCGATGCCCTCTTCCCTTTCCAAGCGCTCCAAAACCTGGGCGTACTCCTCTTCGGTCTCGCCAAAAACATTGGCCACCACGCAGACCCCGCGTTGGCGCAAGGCCGGCAGCACATCGCGGCAAAAGGCCTCCACGCCGATGTTTTGCAAGCCAATGGAATTGAGCATGCCCGCGGGGGTCTCCACGATGCGCGGCATGGGGTTGCCCGGGCGAGGGGCAGGGGACAGGCCCTTAGTCACCACACCCCCCAGGAGTTCGGGGGGGCAGAAGTCGGCCAGGTCCAAGCCGTAGCCGAAGGTGCCGGAGGCAGCCAGAACCGGGTTTTTCAGCGTGAGCGAGCCAACGGGAACGGCTAGGCTCACCATACTCACCAGACCTCCGCCAGTTCTGCGGCACAAAACACCGGTCCCTGTTGACAGGAGGGGACGTAGGCGCCCGAAGCCAGCTTGACCACGCAACCTAGGCAGACGCCCAGGCCGCAGGCCATGGGCTCTTCCAGGGACAGCTCCGCGGCCAAAGCGTGGGCACGAGCCAAACAAGCCAACGCCCGCAACATCGGGCTTGGCCCGCAGGCCAGAATGCGACTGTAGCCACGCCCCAAGCGGCGAGTTAAGGCCTCCGTGATCAAGCCCTTTTCGCCCACCGAGCCGTCATCGGTGGAAAGGACCAGCTCGCCGGTGACCAGCTGCCGGAGCCGGTCCAGCAGCAGCAGCTCGCTGCCGGTGGCGGCGCCAAAAAAGAAATCAAAGCGGATGGCGCGGGCGGCCAGCTCCTGTGCGGCAAAAAGGACGGGTGGCAAGCCGATGCCACCGGCCACCAACGCTGGGTACGAGCCCACCGCAGCCAAATCGAAACCGCGGCCCAGGGGTGCCAAAAGCTGCAGCGGACTCCCCAAGGAAAGGCGACGGAGGGCGGCGGTCACCCGGCCCACCTCTTTGACCAGGAGCTCCACCACGGGTTTGCCGTCCTGGGTGGACGTGGCGGCGAGGGAAAAGGGCCGCCGCAACAAGGGATCGCCGCAGTTGGAAAGACCCACCATGGCGAATTGACCAGGTTGGGCTTCCAGCGGCTGCTGGCAGGCCAGGTGGAGGGAAAAGCAACTCTCCGACAGCTGCCGGCGAGCGAGCAGGGTCACCTGCTGGTCGCAACGCGTGCCCATGGAGTCGGCATTATCCCTCAAAGGGCACGGCCGGCCAAATGGCGGTACCATTGCCAGGAATGCACGCTCGCCGCTTGGGCCTGGCACTGGCTGCTGCGTTTGTTGCCGGTGTGGGTTTTGCTGCCCTGCAGGTGCTGTTGTGGCCGCAGGTGCAACCCAGCCTGCGCCGAGCCTTTTGCGCCAGCCTGGCGTGGGGTAGTTGGGCAGCGTTGTGGTTGGGCCTTGTGGTCTTTCTTCTTTGGGAGTTGGTTGGCTTGTTGGCCTCCCGTCGCCGGAGGCCTCGGTGGGAGCGGCTGTCGGTTTGGGTCGGTCTATCAGTGGCTGCCATCGCCTTTCTCAACGGCCAAGCAACCCGGCAGCTCCTGCCCGCCTCCCACCGGCAGGCGCTGCAGGTGGTCGGCGCCTTCGCCTTCCTTTGGGCATTGGCTTGGCTTGCGCTGCCTCGACGGCGGCTGCGGCGGCTTGTGGTCGTGGGGCTGATGTGCTCTTGGGTCGTTGGGGTGTGGTGGCCCTGGTGGGGGGCGAGGGAGGAGGGCCTGCGGGCCGGTGTGTCGGGGGCGCTGGAGGTTCCGGCTAGAGAGCGGCGAGCGCTGGTGGTGGTTTGGGAGGGGGCTGACGTTCCGTGGATTTTGCCCCTTTTGGATAGGGGCGTGATGCCTTTCTTGGCTTCCCTTTGGCCGCGAGGGAGCTGGGGGCAACTGCGCACCGTCTGTCCCTTTTCCCGTGCGGGCAGCCTCACCACCTTGGCCACCGGGTGCTTGCCAGCGCTCCACCAAACCGTCGGGCGCCGGGGCTACCGGCTGTCCTTCCTGTCTTCCGAACCGGTGAGCTTGCTGCTCAAAGGGCCCTGGCCCTCCCCGCATCAGCTGCCCTGGCGTCTGTGGGAAAGGGCTGCCTTGCCCCGTCCCAAGGAACCGCTCCTGTGGGACGTCTTGGCCTTGTGGGGTGTGACGGCCGAGGTGGTGGGCTGGCCTTTCCCCAACCATGTGCCGGTCTCCTCTCAGGAGCTCCTCAGGGAAGAGCCAGCCCAGCTTGACCCCAGCTGGCAGGTCATGCTGCAGGATGCGTTCCAGCCGCGGCCGGAGCGGGCCGCAGCCACTCGCCGGGCCCTGGCCCTGGCTGCTCAAGTGGGACTGCAGGCGGGCTTAGCCTGGCAACGGCAAAAACCCCAGGTGTTGGTGGTGCACTGGGACTTGCCCGCCCGGCTGCGCCCCCTCTGGGCCGAGGACGACCCCGGCGGCGTCTTGCCTTTGGCGGCGCAGCTTTTGGATGCGCAGTTGGCGGAGCTGTGGCGTGTGGCAGGGGGCGAGGGGACCTACCTGCTTTTGACCTCAGCTTACGGCATGGCTCCGCCCAATCCCTGGGATTGGGTGCAAAGCAGTTTGGGCCTTGCCGGACGGTGGCGGGTCTCGCCCCGACACTGCCCAGACGGTTTCTTTTTTCTTTTTGGTCCGGGTGTGGCAGCTCGGACGCGGGTGCGCGCCGGTCGGGTTCAGGACGTGGTGCCCACCCTGCTGTATCTTTTGGAGCTGCCTGTTTCCAGAAGACTTTCCGGCAAGCTGCTTTTGGCCGCTGTAGATCCTGATTGGGCCAGCGGGGTGCCGTTGCGGTTGGTGCCCGATTACCCTCTGGCTTTCCCCTGAGGGGAGGAGATGGTGCGCCCGCCGCGATTCGAACGCGGGGCCTTCAGATCCGGAGTCTGACGCTCTATCCGGGCTGAGCTACGGGCGCATTGGGGTGAGCGAAGGGATTCGAACCCTCGACCACTGGAGCCACAGTCCAGCGCTCTGCCAGCTGAGCTACGCTCACCGCACGCTTGGCCTGCCTGAGAGGATTCGAACCTCTGACCCAGGGATTAGAAGTCCCTTGCTCTATCCAGCTGAGCTACAGGCAGCCCTGTGAAGCGAGGAAACCTGGTCGGGGCGAGAGGATTTGAACCTCCGACCACCTGCGCCCAAGGCAGGTGCGCTACCAGGCTGCGCCACGCCCCGCGGCTCCCCGCTCTCGCAAAGAGCTTCCCCCCAAGGGGGATTCTCATGCTAACAGCAGCGGACCCCTGCGGTCAAGGAAGAGCCTGCAGTGGGTTGGGGGGGCGTGAGGACCGGACCTGACGCCCGAGGTGGAGAGCTGCGGGGCGCTGTGCCCCGGGAGCGGGTGGCGCAGCGGCAGCCTGGGAGGCAACCGAGCTTAGGGCTTGGGTGGGCCGGAGTGTTCGGTCTGAGCGCGGTTGGGTTTTTCCTTCTCCTGCTCTTCTGCCTTGCGCAGGTCTTCCAGCTCCTGCCAGGAAAACCACCCCAAGGGCTGCCGGCTCCAAAGCCTTTGGGTTGAGCTTTTCAGCTCCGGGGAGCTCCCCCATGTGCCTGGCAGGGGAAGCGGTAGCAGATGGGTTCGGACCCATCAGCTGGGACTAGCAGCACCGTTACCGGGCTGGCATCCAAGGTGAGCACCAGCTCGTTGCCGCGCAGCGAAAGGCTACTCACATGGCGTACGCACGAGATCACTCGTAGCTTGCCTGGTTTGGACGGCTTGGTGGCATCGCCGTGGAAGCGAGCTCGAAGCTCCTCGAGTTGGGCCTGAAAAAAGGCCTCAGCCTCCGCTTCCACCCCCGGGCTTTTGGCCAGCAACGACACATCAGCGGGGCAGCTGCTGCAGCTTTTGCCGTCGGCCGGAAGGGCTCAACACACCCACCTCCAGGCGGTGGATACCTACCAGCCAGAACCTACCGTCAGGCCGCGACAGCAGCTGCCAGGGTAAACCCTTTTGCGCAAACCCCCAGCGCCTGGACTCCTCCGGCTGGGCCAGCAGCTGGCGTTCGCTGTCCTCCGGCCGCCAGCGGACCACGGACAGCGCCTCCTCGGGCAGGTTCGCGCTTTCCACCCAAAAAACCTCCCCCTTGGCCAGCACAGGCTCTTTGCTGACGCTGGCCTCACCCAGGAGTGAGCCGCCGGCAAACAGGCGGGCGTACCGGTCCGGTGCCGACCAAAAGAGGAAGGTATCGTCCCTGGGATCCGCATCCTTGAGGTAAAGCCCACGCACCTGCCGGTCCTCGGGTGGCTTGATGACGTACTCGGCACGTAGCTTCTCGCCTTTGAATTTGAGCACCCGCCAGTTATTTGGTCCTTCGTTGGTTACAGGGATGCAAAGGTAAAGGAACTCCCCCGCTGGCAGGAGGTGAACCAAGCGTTTGCCCGCCGGGTCGAGGGTCTCTACCGCCGGCAGGGTATGGGCTGTTGTCAGCCCGCTAGCTGGGAAGCCAGGCGCAAGGAACACCTCTTTCCAGACTGGGAAGCTTCAGGAAAAAAGGGGCACCGGCGTGGGTGCCCCCCGAGGTTTTAGCGCAGGGTCTTCATGATTTGGTTGCGCCAGGAAATTTGCAGGTCTTCTTCGAAAACGGGGAACACAGCCTTAGATGAGCCAAAAAGGGCCTCAAGTGCATCGCGAGGGGGGGCCGAGAAGCTGAGCCGAGCTTCCGGATCCAAAGGGGAGGTCTCCACCTGCGCCTGTAAGAAGGGATTTTCCCCCAGCGATGGGGACCAGGTTTTCATTAGACGAGGAAGGCTCAAGCCTTTGCTGTGCAAGCCCAATTCCTCCGGCTCGGGCTCACCGGCCTTTTCCTCCGGTCGATCGAGGATACCCAGCAGCGCGGCAAAAGCCTTCTGCGACGGCCCTGCCAGCTTGCTCCAGCATTCCCGCAGCTGCTCCGCGTCGCACTTTTCGGCGCATCCCGGGTAGGTTTGCCAGCCGCATTCCCAAATACGGTGGCGCGCCTTCTCCAGTAATTCGTCAGCTTGCTCGATTGAAGGTTTTTGCCCGGCCTTTTCTTCCTCATCCTGACCTAGGCCCAGGGGCTGTGAGGCTTGGCTCCTGAGCAGGTTCTTGAGGTAGGAAGGCTCCGTAAACATGTCCTGGATAAATAACCTCTTGGCCGGTTCCGAGGGATCGACAGCATAGAGCATGGCACCGGCCATGGCTGGAAAAATCGCGTAGGCTGCCTGAATACTCCCTTCGCCGCATTTCAGGGACATGAGGGTATAAAAAACCGTTTTGCGGAAAAAGGGCGCCGGGGCGTTCAGGTCGCTCGTGAGCTCTAAGTATCTCTTCAGCAAACCGCGCCTTTCTTGCGGGGGCGCGTCTTGCCACCGGCTTTCCACCCGATCCAAAAGCTTACCTAACTCCCGCTTTTCCTGCTCGCCCAGAAGGTAATAGGCGGGCAGCGAGCCTTGCCAGGCTATCAAAGCGCAGCTACCCTCGGGCGTGGGCAGGCGTCCCTGGTAGGTCATGCCGGGGTAGGGCAGCGTGCCGCTGGTAGCGGCTAGCAAGAGGGAACGCAGCGGTACCATGCGTCACCTCCTCCCTACGGTCGGTCACAATCCGTATCATATTCTGGGTAGTCGATTGCGCACTGGTTCTTGCAAGTAAACCACGTGTACCACGACTCAAAGTAACACCAGACCCGACCAGGCAGCGGGAGAGACGACAGAGAGCCTGGTCAGCTTGATAACGAAGACAACAGTTGTTACAGCATTCTGTTCCCGGGTCATCGCCCATCACGAGCCTGCAGCTTCCCGCCCAACCCGGCCTCGCAAGACCTACGGTGCCTAACAGCAAACAAACTACCACAGCCAAGCGAAGTCCTTTCGCAACCCAACGCATACCGCATAGCCTTTTTTCTTTCGCCCTAAACCCAAAATCCCGCGTGGGTTCTCTCTGATGTCAAGGCATGCGGTGTGATGGGGACCACCAACGGGGCAACCTGCAGGCCCGGCTAAAGTGGGAGTGTGGTGTCGAACGCCGCTTTAGCCGAGGCTTTGTTTCAACTGGCCGACTCTCACCCCCCTGGGGAGCGGCGGCTGGCTTTTCTGCGCGCTGCCTATGCGGTGTTTGACGCGCCGCGCCAGCTGGCTTGCCTGCGCCAGCTGCCGCCGGGTATTCCTTTGGAGGCGTTGCCCACCGTCAGCTTCTTGGCCCGCTGCTGCACGGTCGATGCCCTGTGGGCGGCTAAGGCTCGTTTTTTGGGCCCGCGGGGGAACAAGGGAAGCGGGGCGAGCCGGCAAGGTTTCTATTCGGCCGCAGAAATCGGCGAGGCTGGGGTGGAGGAGGCGGCCCAACGCCTGCGCGGCGCGGTGCATTTTCACACCCGCGCCTCGGATGGGGCCACCTCCTTGGAAGCCATGGCGCAGGCACTGCGGCGGAAGGGCTACTTTTGGGCGGTGGTTACCGACCACACACAGGGCCTGGCGTGCGTTAACGGCTTGGACAGGCGGGCCATCGAGCTGCAACGGCGGGCCGTGGCGCGGTGGAACGAGCGCTACGGTGAGGAGCTGTGGCTTGTCCAGGGGGTGGAGGCGGAGATCCTGGAGGACGGCAGCCTGGACCTGCCGGTGGCGCTGCGGCGGGAGCTGGTGGTGGTGGCGGGCTTACACACGGGGCTGGGCAGCCGCAAGGACCAAACCAGCCGCCTGCTGCGCGCCTTGGAACAGCCGGGCTTGTGGGCGCTGGCCCATCCCAAAGGGCGGCTGTTTGCCCGCCGGCCGGGGATCCGGGCCAACTGGGAGCGGGTTTTCCGCGCCGTTGCCGACCACGGTATTTGGCTGGAAATCAACGGCTTTCCTCGCCGCCAGGATCTGGACCCCACGCTCGCTCGGCTGGCCTGCGAGGCTGGCTGTCGCTTCCTCCTGGGCTCCGACGCTCACCACCCCCGCCACTTGGCTTTCGACCGGTGGGCCTTGGCCATCGCCCACGCGGCCGGCATCCCCGAGGACCGCATCGCCAACTTTCATCCGCGGGCAGGGGCGCTGCCGCCCATGCTGGGGTCACAAGAATGAGAGAATCTTCACAAATTTCCAGTTTGGCGCTAGCATGGCCGCTGGGAGGTGCCCATGAGGTTCCTGCAAGAACTCCGGCTGCGAGCCAAAGCTCTGGGCGGCAGGGTGGTGTTGGCGGAAGGCGATGACCCGCGAGTGATCGCGGCGGCGCGAGAGCTGGCCGGGGAGGGGCTTTGTCAGGTGAGCTTGCTTTGTCCGCAGGAAAAGGAAACCCCCGACCATCAGGAGCTGCGCCACATGGGCGTGGCGGTGCTGGACCCCGCGGGCCATCCCCTTCGGCCGCACCTGGTTGAGCTTTTGTACGGGCGAAGGCAGGCCAAGGGCTGGACGAGGGAACAGGCGGAGGGCGCTCTGGCCGATCCCCTGTACTTTGCTTCCTGCCTGGTGGCAGCGGGAGAGGCTGATGCCTCCGTGGGCGGGGCGGTACGCACCACAGCCGACACGGTGCGCGCAGCCCTCCATGCCATAGGCCCTGCACCCGGCATCAGCAGTGTGTCCTCGTGCTTCCTCATGGTCCACCCCGACAGCCGCTGGGGCCACGAAGGGGTGTTGCTCTTTGCCGATTGTGCGGTGCTGCCGGATCCTAACCCTGAGCAGCTGGCGGATGTGGCGGTGGCCTCGGCGGCCACCTTCCGCTCGGTGGTGGGGGCCGAGCCAAGGGTGGCGCTTTTGTCCTTCTCCACCAAGGGCTCGGCTGAGCACCCGCTGGTGGACAAGGTGCGGCAGGCGGGGGCCTTACTGCGGCAGCGCCAGCTGGATTTTGCCTTCGACGAGGAGCTGCAAGTGGACGCGGCCTTGGTGCCGGAGGTTGGGGCGAGGAAGGCCCCAGGCTCCCCGGTCGCGGGAAAGGCTAACGTGCTCATATTTCCCGACTTGGATGCGGGAAACATCGCCTACAAGCTGACCGAACGCTTGGCCGGGGCTCGGGCCCTGGGGCCGTTGCTGCAAGGCCTGGCCAAGCCTGCTAACGACCTCTCCCGTGGTTGCTCGGCCAAGGACGTGGTGGAAACGGCCTTGCTTTCCCTGTTGCAAGCTAGAATGAACGCATGAAGGTCCTGGTGGTGGGCAGCGGTGCGCGGGAGCATGCCCTGGCGTGGAAGCTGTCTCTCTCGCCCCAGGTGACGGAGCTCTATGCCGCGCCAGGCAATCCGGGCATGGCGGAAGTGGCCGACTGCGTCCCCATTCGCGCGGACGCCATCGTGGAGCTGGCGGATTTCGCCGAAAGCCTCCACATCGACCTGACGGTGGTGGGGCCGGAGCTTCCCCTGGTGCTGGGGATCCGCGACGAGTTTGCCTCGCGGGGGCTTTCGCTCTTCGGGCCGACGCGGGCAGCGGCGGAGGTGGAGGCCAGCAAGACCTTCACCAAAAAGCTCTGTCGGCGCTACGGCATCCCCACAGCGCAAGGCGATGTGGCCAGCACCCGCCAGCAGGCCTGGGAGCTGGCCCATAAGCTGGGATTCCCGGTGGTGGTGAAAGCCGATGGCCTGGCCGCGGGCAAGGGCGTGGTCATTTGCCGCAACCAGGACGAGCTGGAAGAAGCTCTTGTGCGCTTTTTCGAGACCCGAGAGTTTGGCGCTGCCGGTGAGCGGGTGGTGGTGGAGGCGTGCCTGGCCGGGGAGGAGGTTTCCTTTTTCGTGCTCACCGACGGGACCGGCATCTTGCCCCTACCCACCGCCCGCGACTACAAGCGGCTGCAGGATGGCGACCAGGGCCCCAACACTGGCGGCATGGGAGCCGTCTCTCCCAGTTCTCTCAGTCGGGAAGCCGCTGCCGCCATCCTCAAGGGCATCGTTTACCCAGCGTTAGCTGGCCTGGCCCAGGAGGGGCGGGCTTTCCAAGGGGTACTCTACGCCGGCGTCATGCTCACGGCCACCGGTCCCCAGCTGCTGGAGTTCAACTGCCGCTTCGGGGACCCGGAGGCGCAGGTGATCCTGCCGCGGCTGGAAAATGACCTGGCAGAGCTGCTTTTGGCAGCGGCGCGGGGCAAGCTGCAACACGCCTCACTGGCGGTGGCGCGTGAGGCCGCCTGCTGCTTGGTGCTGGCTGCTCGTGGATACCCCCAGCGGCCGGAGACGGGCCACGCCATTTCCGGCGTGGAGCAAGCCCAGGCCAGGGGTGCCCTGGTTTTCCATGCGGGCACGGCGGTGAAGGATGGGCAGTTGGTGACTGCAGGCGGCCGGGTGCTTTCCATTGTGGGCCGCGGGGCCACGGTGGCCGAGGCGGTGACCAGGGCTTACCAGGCTGCTGAACACGTGCATTTCGAAGGATTGCACTTTCGCCGGGATGTGGGAAAGGGCTTTGGCGCATGAAGGTGATGATCCTCATGGGTTCGGCTTCGGATTGGGAAACCATGCGCGAGGCGGCGCAGGTTTTGCAACGTTTGGACGTGCCCTATGCCGCTCATGTGGCTTCAGCCCACCGTACCCCCGAGCGCGTTCGGCAGCTCTTACGCGAGGCGGAGGAGCGAGGGGTGCAGGTTTTTATTTGCGGGGCGGGCATGGCCGCGCACCTGGCCGGCTTCGTGGCAGCCCACACGCACAAACCGGTGCTGGGTGTGCCCCTCGCTGGCGGGGTAGCCGACGGGCTGGATGCCCTGTTGTCCACAGTGCAGATGCCGGGGGGTGTGCCGGTGGCCTGCATGGCCGTTGGCAAGGCGGGCTCGCGCAACGCCGCCTTCTTCGCGGCCCAAATTCTTGCCCTGCAAGATTCGGCGCTGGCGCAAAGGCTGCAACGGGAGCGGGAGGCGGCGGTGGCCAAGGTGGGGGAAGCCGACCAGGCTCTCCAGGTGGAGGCACCCTGAGGCCAAACATTTTGCCGGCCGCTCCGTATACTGGCCAAAGGAGCACGAAGGTGCTATATTGAATTGAGAGCAAGGAAGAGAAAACCATGAAAGACCCTGAACGCTCCGAAGGAGAAGGCATCACCACGCGAAAGCTCGTGCGGCCAGCCTTGGCCGATGTGAGTGAGCGCACGCTGCCGTCCGCAACGCTTCGTCCCGGGGTGGTGGCGCGCAAGCAGGCCCCATCTGAGCAAACCAACGCGGAAAACTATTACTTCGTGAAGCAAATGCAGGCGAAGACGCCAATGGTGGTGGTACTTACCGATGGCACCGAGCTGCGCGGGTGGATCGAGTGGTACGACAAGGACTGCATCAAGCTCAACCGCCACGATGGTCCCAACCTGATGATTTACAAGCACTCCATCCGTTACATGTTTAAAGAGGAGGAGTTACGCTACCACCGCCGGCGGAAAATCAAGGAGTAACGGACGTTCGGGCCAGGGTCTCAAACAGCTCCAGGGGCGTCAGCAGGCGGCGCTGACCGAAGCTTTCCGGCGGGAAGTTTTCCAAGGCGTAGAGGGCACGTCGGGTGATGTAGGCAAAGTTGTCGTGCACATGGCGCGTGGCCGTGTCGTTTTGCATAGCCTGCAGAATCTCCAGCTGCTCCACCAGCGCCTTTTTCTCGTCCACTTCCAGGAGAAAGTCCTTGGCGGATACCTGGGGCTGGGTCGCGGGCGTTTTGCCGAGCACCAAAGCTTCCAACTCCTCTAGGCTTAGTTGCGGCAAGGGGGCCTTATGCGGGGTAGGGTTGTGCAAGGCGATGGGGTGTCGTTGGCAGTTGGCCTGGTGCACGTCCGGTGAATGGACGATCCAGCCCAAGTTGTAAAGGTTGATGCGGGAGGAGACGTAGTGCTGGAGGAAGGTGACGAAGGGTACGATGGCCTTTTCGTGGCTTTCGCGCACGCCGTCAAACATGTTAAGCACGAAGTGGACGCGGAAGGAAGCCACCGTCTCCGCCAACGCGCGCACTGCCGGAACTTCCCCCAGACCCAAGACCAAGTCCTTCAAGAACTCATCCAGGTTGCGCAAGCTTTCGTCGTAGACGTCCTCCACCCGGTCCAAGAGGGCGTTGATGGTGGCCAAATGAGCCCGGGCCTCGGGGTTGGCGGCCAAGGGGCCCTCCTCAGACAGCACCAAGCGTAGCTTGCGGAAGATCAGGGCCTTTACGATATCGGCGGCAGCAGCCGTGGCTGCCGGGTGGTGGGGCGTAAAGACGAGGATGCCCGAGTTGGAGTGGGGTAAGAAGTCCAGCACCGCCGCGTCCAAGCCTGCCCGCAAGTCCAGCACCACAAAGGTGGTCGGCAGCTCGTTGATGGCACGCATGAGACGATACCGGTGCATTTCCTCGAAGCTAATGAACTCCTCCATGGCGTGCTTGGGGGCCGCAACAAACGCAAAGTTGCGGAAGTAACCGTGGGGGTCCAGCTTTTCCGGCAGCGTGGTTAGGCAGGCTTCCAACGGTTCGCCCTTGCGGAAAAAGTGGTACAGGTCCTTTTTGACCGGTGCGTCCACGGTATTGCGAACCGAGGAGGTCCCCGTGTCCAGGTCCACGAGCACGGTGGGAGCCACGCGGGAAAGAGCCAGGGCGAAGTTGGTGGCGAAGGTGCTCTTGCCCACGCCTCCCTTGCCCGAGGCCACGGTGAGGATGCGTTTGGGCCTCAACCCTCCTCTCCTAACAGCGCCTCCACGCGGGCGCAGATCATGTCCAGGGCCACCGTGTTGAAGCCCCCTTCGGGAATGATCACATCGGCCCAGCGCTTGGAGGGCTCCACAAACTCCAGGTGCATGGGCCGCACGGTTTCCAGGTACTGGGCAATCACGCTCTCCACCGTACGTCCCCGCTCGCTGATGTCTCGCTGCAGGCGCCTTAAAAAGCGGAGGTCGGCGTCGGTGTCCACGAAAATGCGAATATCAAACTCCCTTCGCAGCATAGCCTCTGCAAAGATCAAAATCCCTTCCACCAGAATGACCTTTCGTGGCTCCACGCGCCGCGTTTGCCGGGTTCGCACGTGCCGGGTGAAATCGTACACCGGCATCTCCACCGCTTCCCCCCGCCTCAGCGCTTGCAGGTGCTGAACCAGCAGCTCGCTTTCCAAAGCATCGGGGTGGTCGAAGTTGCAGCGCAGCCGCTCCTGTTCGGGTAGGTGGCTCAAGTCGCGGTAGTAGCTGTCGTGCTGGATATAGGCAATGCGTTGGGCGCCAATGCGGGCGACGATGGCCTCGGCTACGGTGGTCTTGCCGGACCCGGTCCCTCCGGCCACACCAATGCACACCACCCGTCCCGTACCCCGCGTTGCCTCGCTTGGTCCTTGCCCGCTCATCCCTGGCGTCCTTCTCGGCTGGTGATTCTAACTCGGAAGTCACGCTACAGTGGGCCCATGACGCGCGTCGGTGCGTTCGCCTTGCTCTTGGCGGTCACGGGCCTGTGGGGAGCCACCTTCCCCGTGGTCAAGGGAGCGCTGGCGCACGCGTCCGTGGGAGTTTTTCTCACCCTGCGCTTTTTCTTGGCTTTCCTGTTACTGATGGTGGCCAACGGCGGCGCAACTCGGCCACGTTGGGACTGGCCGGCCATTCGTTGCGGGCTTCTGCTCTTTGCCGGTTACGGGCTGCAAACTCTGGGCTTGGCTTCCACCCTGCCGGCGCGGTCGGCCTTCATTACCTCGCTTTCGGTCATTTTTGTGCCCATGCTGCAATCCCTAGTAAGCGGCAGGGCGCCGGGTCGGCGTGTTTGGCTGGCGGCGGTGCTGGCCCTTTTGGGGCAGTGGCTTTTGCTCCAGCCTGAAACGGAGCCTTTGCACGCGGGGGATTTGCTCACACTCGGCTGTGCTCTTGCCTTTGCCGGCCATGTGCTGGCCCTAGCTCAGGCGGTCGAGCGTCAGCCGCCCGCTGGCGTCAACTTGGTGCAGATGGGTGTGGTGGCAGCGCTTTCCTTCGGGTTGGCGGCGGGCTTACCTGTGCACCTGCGCTGGAGCTGGCGGTTGTTGAGCGCTCTAGTGGTTACCGGTGTCTTTGCCTCGGCCTGGGCCTTCGGCGCCATGGCGCGAGCGCTTCGGGTTCTTTCACCGGCAACAGCGGGTGTCATATTGGCCTTCGAACCGGTGGCGGCAGCACTCTTTTCCGCCGCATTCGGCTTCGAGGCCCTCACCCCTTCTGGTGTCTTGGGCGGGGCGCTGGTGGTGACAGGCTTGGTTTTGGTGGGAAAGGAGGGCGCAACCTAAAGGAGGGCCCGTACCGTGGCGCGATCCACCGTGAGGTAGTGATTGGCGCCCAGGTACAAAACTGGCAGAACCCGCTCAAGGCGCAGGACACCATCCTCGCGGAAGAGGCCCTCCCCGGCCACCACTTTGAGCACCTCACCAACGAAGAGCGTTTGGTCGCCGTAGCTGCGCCGGTCCACCACGCGGCACTCGGCGGCGGCATAAGCCCGCGCCAGGAAGGGGGTGCGGATGGTCTCCGACTCCCCCAGTTCCAGGGAAAAGGCGGCTACCTTGTCCGTTTCGCGGCCGGAGGTGCTTCCCAGCTTGGCTACCAGCTCTGCCTGGTGCCAATCCAAAAAGCTCAGGGTAAATTCTCCGGTTTTGACCAACAGCCCGTGGGAGTACGTCTGCGGTGAGAGACAAACACCGAAGAGTGGGGGGCGAGAAGCCAGCGGCGTTGTCCAGGCCACCGGGACGAAGTTCGTGGTTGCCCTCGCGTCGTCGTGCACACCCACCACGCACAGGGGTCGGGGGTAGTAAAAGTAGGCCGAACCGGGGTGCAGGTCCTTCAGCTCCATGGCTCCTCCCTCGGCAGATGATATCCCCGCGGCCAATAGATGCCTACCCTGGCCCAATGGAGAAGGCCAAGCCCTGACGTTGCGCCCTTTCCCCCACGAGGGTGAAGAGACCCTGCGAGGCGACCAAGGCCAGGTCTCCCTGAGGGAGGAGGAGAAGGTCCGCTGGCAGCTCCTGCAGGCTCAAGCCAGGCACCACCTGCCGCTGGGCTAGGTCAACCCGCACCAGGCGGGGGCCACAAGGGGCGCCCAGGGCGGCCCAAAGGGACCCTCGCATCCCTGCTGCCAAGCCAGCACAGCAGGAGAGGCCCATGAGCTCTTGCCGTTCTCCTTGCGCGGTGACCAGCGCAAGCTGATCCCCGTCACTTACCGCCAACAGCTCGGGGGTAATCCAGGTGAATCCGCCAGCAGCACTCGCCACCCTTTTTCCGCTCGGCTGGATCACCAGCTCTTGGCCTGGCCAGGCCAAGGCTGCCACCGCCTCCTCAGTGGCAGCAACGGCGCGGTAGTTGCCCGCAAGTACCTGCCTCCGCTCGCCCCCTGCCAGAGGCAGCCGCCACACGCCCTGCGGGTCTACGAACACCAGCTCCCCCCCTGAGGGGTCCAGTTGTGGCAAAGCGACCCAGTGAGGCCAGAGGAGCAGCAGCTCCTCCCGCGAACCGTGCCTCCAGTACACGGCAAAGCCGGGGCTTTCAGGTCGGGCGAGGCAAAAGCCTTTGCCCGGCTGCAGGTCCACCGGAGGCTCTGCAGCCAGCCCCGCGGCTCGTCGCCTGGCCTGCCAGACCCGAAGCGCATCCGCCGGAGCGTGCGCGGGCAGCGGCTCCTGCAGTGGCCCAGCCCAGGCATGGCGCAGGGCTTCCTCCCACCTCAGAGCCTCCGTGTCCTGTCGCGTTGGCTTGGCGGGCTGGCCCGCTTCCGCGGGTTTAGTCAGCGCCCGCAGGAGCGCACGAGGTGCCTTGGGGTACCGCCTGTCCGCGGCCTCGGCCCATGCTCCCAGCAACTCCATGGGAGCCTGCCGTGCCCGGGCTGGTTGGCCAAAAGCTTCCAGCAGGAAGGCGGCCGCCTGGGCTGTTTCCGGGCTTGTCCGGCCTGGACGCAGAAGCTCTTGCAGGAGTGCGCGCCGACGAATAAAGGGCTCGCGGCTGTCCAGAGCGCTTTCCACCAGCCGCTGCAGGGCCTCGCTGGCTGCTCGCCTGTCCTGCCAGGAACTAACCGGCAGCAGTTCTGCGGGTGTGCTAGCCAAAGCAAAGCTTCCGAGCCAAGCCAGGCTCTCGGCCAACTGCACCAGCACCTCGCTGACCCCCGGCACCGGAGCCGCGCGCCGGTGCTGGCTGGCAAGCCACGCTACTGCCGCCACCCGTGCCGCTTCCCCTGCCTCTACCGCCGTTGCTGAAGGCAAGAGCAGCAGCACGGTGCGGCCAAAGCCCACCCCCTTGGGAGAAGGCTGGGGGGCAAACGCGTAAAAAACCTCAAGCTCGGAAGCCTCAGCCCCCACCACCGCGAGCTGCTGCGCCAGCGCTGCCGCCAGCCGATCGCTTGGCGGGACCTCTACCGCTCCGCTCCTGGCTGGCAGGCCGGTGCCAGCGAGCACGAGGCAGGCGGCAAGCTCGGGGTAAGCCAGTCGGAGGGAGCGGAAGTCTCCCGGTGGAAGGAGCCGCACATGGGCGATCAGCTCGCTTCCCTTTTGCTCACGTAAGGCTTGCGCCGGCTCTTTCCCGATGGTTACGAAGCCCAAAGGGAGGAAAAGACACAAAAGCAGCGCTGCCCCTTGACAAACGTACCGCACGCACCCAATATTAGCGCCAGAGGTGAGAAAGGAAAGGAGGCCACAGCATGAACAAATCTGAGTTAGCGGCAAAATTGGCCAAGAAAGTGGGTCTGACCCAAGCCAAGGCGGCGGAGGTGGTGGATGCCATCTTCAACGCGAGCAAGGGCATCATTGCCGTGGAGCTGGATGCCGGTCGTAAGGTGGCGATCCCCGGCTTCGGCACCTTCTTGGCCCGCAAGCGGGCAGCCCGCCAGGGGCGCAATCCCGCCACGGGCAAGAGCATCACCATCCCTGCCAAGCATTACGCGGTTTTCAAGCCGGGAAAAACCCTGAAGGACAAGGTTTCCAAGTAGCGCCAGGCAAAGGAAGGAGGAGGTCCGATGAACAAGTCCGAATTGGTGGTCAAGCTGGCAAAGAAGACCGGCCTCACGCAGGCCAAGGCAGCGGAAGCGGTGGACGCTATCTTCAATCCCGCAAAAGGGCTTTTGGTCAGCGAGTTGGCTGCCGGGAAAAAGGTGACCCTGCCTGGATTCGGCAGCTTCTTCTTGCGCAAGCGAGCGGCACGCAAGGGCCGCAACCCGGCCACGGGTAAGCAAATCAACATTCCGGCTCGCCAGTACCCCGGTTTCAAGGTGGGCAAAACACTGAAGGAGAAGGTGGCAAAGTAAATATCGGCCCGTGTTGTAAGCTTGGCGGCAAGGCAGTCGCAAAGGAGGGCCCGCTTCGCGGGCCCTTCTTGTTCTCATTGTTGGCAGTGGCGCTGACAGCGCACTGCGGGCGGGTCAACGCTCCAAACGCCTCGGCTAGCCACAATATCTAGTGGTGTTTAGGGCAAAAACCTCAACATCTTGTGGCTCACCCCTTGACATCGCGTGCTCCTCTGGGCATACTGACCCAGCCAAAGGAGGTGCGGATGATGTCGCTGCCAAGGAGCGTCCCCTCTTCGCAAGTTCTTCGGTCAGCAAAGCCAACAGGCCTGGTGGTGCGGCGCCGCTTTACTCGAGAGGGGGTCCACCCCTTCGACACCGTGCGTTGGGAGCGACGCACGGCACGTATCACCGGCGCCGACGGGCGGGTTGTGTTTGAGCAGGAAGGGGTGGAAGTTCCTGAGTTTTGGTCGCAGACCGCCACCAACATTGTGGCGCAAAAGTACTTTCATGGGCGTTTGGGCACCCCCGAGCGTGAATACTCCGTCAAGCAGCTGATTTCTCGCGTGGTGGATACCTTGACCGGTTGGGGGATCGAGGGGGGCTACTTTGCGAACGAGGCCTCGGCGGAGGCTTTTGCCGCCGAGCTTGCTCACCTCTTGCTTTACCAGGTGGCCTCCTTCAACTCCCCTGTCTGGTTCAACGTGGGGGTGGAGCCGCACCCGCAGTGTTCGGCCTGCTTCATCAACTCCGTGAAGGACTCGATGGAATCCATCTTGGGTTTGGCCAAGGTGGAAGGTATGCTTTTCAAGTACGGCTCGGGCACCGGCACCAATTTTTCGGTGCTGCGCTCTTCCCGCGAGCCTTTGGCCGGGGGCGGTGTGGCCTCGGGACCCGTGTCGTTCATGCGCGGCTTTGACGCCTTTGCGGGCGTGATTAAGTCAGGGGGCAAGACCCGGCGCGCTGCCAAAATGGTCATCCTCAACATTGATCACCCCGACATCGTGGCCTTTATCAAGTGCAAGGCGGAGGAGGAAAAGAAAGCTCACGCTTTGATTGCCGCGGGTTACCCGGCCGGTTTCGAGGTTGAGGGCGGAGCCTACGACTCGGTGCAGTACCAAAACGCCAATCACTCGGTGCGCGTCACTGACGATTTCATGCATGCGGTGGAGGAAGACGGGTGGTGGGAAACCAAGGCGGTGACCACCGGCGAGGTCATGGGGCGTTACCGTGCCCGCGAGCTCATGCGCATGATGGCGGAGGCAGCCTGGGTGTGCGGCGATCCGGGAATTCAGTACGACACCACCATCAACCGCTGGCACACCTGCAAGACCTCGGGCCGCATCAACGCCTCCAACCCCTGCAGCGAGTACATGTTTCTCGATGACACGGCCTGCAATTTGGCCTCCCTCAACCTCATGAGGTTCGTGGACGGAGAGGGCGTTTTCCAGGTGGAGGACTTCTGCCACGCGGTGGACACCATGATCCTGGCGCAGGAGATCATCGTCGACTTCGCCCACTACCCAACCCCCAAAATTGCCGCCAACTCCCACGAGTACCGCACCTTGGGCTTGGGGTATGCCAACCTGGGGGCGCTGCTGATGGCCGAGGGGCTGCCGTACGACTCGGAAGAGGGGCGGGCTTTGGCTGCTGCCATTACCGCCTTGATGACCGGCCGGGCCTACTGGCAATCGGCGCGCATTGCCGAAACCATGGGGCCTTTTCCGGGTTTTCCGCCCAATCGTGAGCCGATGCTGGAAGTCATCGCCATGCATCGCGACGCCGCCCACCGATTACCGGCGCGGGGTATCCCTACCTCTCTACGGCAAGCGGCGGTGGAGGCCTGGGACGAGGCCTACGCCTTGGGCCAGCAGGTGGGCTACCGCAACGCCCAGGTGACCGTGTTGGCGCCCACCGGCACCATCGGCTTCATGATGGATTGCGACACCACCGGCATTGAGCCTGACCTGGCGCTGGTGAAGGTTAAGCGCCTGGTGGGCGGAGGCACAATCAAGATCGTCAACAACACCGTACCGCGAGCGTTGAAGAAGTTGGGCTACAGGGAGGAGGAACGTGAGGCCATCCTGGCCCATATCGAGAAAACCGGCACAGCGGAGGGAGCCCCCTACCTCAAGGAGGAGCATCTTCCTGTGTTCGATTGCGCTTTTAAGGCCGTGGGCGGCAGTCGCTTCATCTCGCCCATGGGACATCTGCGGATGATGGGGGCGGTGCAGCCCTTCCTTTCCGGGGCCATATCCAAGACCGTTAACGTGCCCGAGGAAACCACGCCTGAAGAAATAGAAAGACTTTACCTCGAGGGCTGGAAGCTAGGGCTTAAGGCCGTAGCCGTTTACCGCGACAACTGCAAGGGCTCACAGCCACTTGCTGCCGGCGGGCCGCAGCCTACAGCTTCCGCTTCTCAAGAGTTCCGTCCGGTGCGCCGGAAGTTGCCCGACGAGCGGGTCGCCATTACCCACAAGTTCTCGGTGGAGGGGCAGGAGGGATACGTTACCGTAGGCCTCTACGAGGACGGCACACCCGGGGAGCTTTTCATTACCATGGCGAAAGAGGGCTCCACCCTTTCCGGCGTGATGGATGCCTTCGCCACCGCCATTTCCCTCACGCTGCAGTACGGGGTGCCCCTGGAGTTTCTGGTCAATAAGTTTTCCCACGTGCGCTTTGAACCTTCCGGCTGGACCAACAACCCGCAAATTCCCTACGCCAAGTCAATCATCGACTATATCTTCCGATGGGTGGCAAGCAAATTCCTGAGCCCCGAGCAACAGGCAGCAGTGGGCGTGCAGCCGTTGCCGGAAAGGGAAGAAGCCAAGAGGCTGCCGGTCGTGCCCCAGCAACCGCCCTTGCCCGGCCTGGCGCCGGCGGGAGGAGGGCAGCTTTTCATTAACCAGGCGGACGCCCCGCCTTGTCCCTCCTGCGGCATGGTCATGGTGCGCAACGGCGCCTGCTACAAGTGCTTGAACTGCGGCACGGTGCACGGCTGCTCCTAGGAGCGGGGGAAAAGAAGCCGGGCGAGGTGCTCCCCGCAGGCCGGGCAGTATAAGGTTTCCTTGAGATCCACCGCCTGGGGGTGAAAGGACTGGTGCATGGGGCAGACTGCCAGCACGCAGTGCGCCAAGCCGGCTCCGTGTCCCAGCTCGTGGAGCGGCTCCACCAAAACCCGGCGGAGAAGCAGCTCCGCATTGAAGGTTTCGGGCTTCAGGCGGGCAAGAGAAACCAGCGAGCGCCGGGCCCCACGCTGGGAAGCACCGAAGACGAAGGTGAGGGCAGGCATGAAAAGATCGGTTTCGGTGAGGGCCAGCAACGTCTCGCCTTCCGCCGGGGTGGGAAGCGCCTGCAGCAGGTCGAAGGCGTTGGCCTGTTGGCGCAGCCCGTTAAAGCCCAGTTGGGGTGGAAGCGGACAACTTAAAACCTCGCCGCTTTGCCACGGCCAGGGAAAACCAGCGAGCAAGGCGGGGACCAACCCTGGGGGACAGGGCGTGAGCAGCAGCAGGCGTAGCTTCACGGACGGGTGATTCCATAGCGCTTCATCGTCGGAGAGGGGAACCACTTCCCAGCTTCCCAACGTGCAATCGTCGCCTTTCCAGCGGCCTCCGTTAGCATGGGAACCGTGAGGCCAGCGAGCATCCTTGCCTCTCTGAGGTCACTTCCGAATGACCTTGCCGTCCTGCGAATTGCCGAACGTGCCATCGTCGTCAGCCTCGAGGGCTGACCTCGCCTCCGCGATCTCATCAGCTACCTCCCTTCTGACCCAGCTGAACCTCCTGGTGTCGGATGGCGACCCAGACCAGGACACTGGAACCAGCGCCATGTCTACGGCCTGGACCATGCGCCCGCCGATCTCCCACGCACCGAAGACCCTTAGAAGGGCATCACGGTCGGTGAGAATTCCGATTTTCCGCGCCTTTCTGAAGACTCGCTGGGGCATCAGTTTCTTATCGGCGGCGCTAAGGTGAGAGCAGAACGTTTTTCTGCGCCTTTTGCCTTTCCTGGCTTTCTTCTTGGCCGCTTTTGCCCGGAGGTCGTAGTCCCTAAGCATGTGTCGCATTTTGCCACATAGTGTTGCAGATGTCCACATGTGCTGCGTTTTGCTACACCAGGTGTTGGACTTGGCAGTTGGACAGAGCGCCACTAGATTATTGGCATGAGAGTCTTCAGACGGTTCCCGCCTCATCCCGTAGTCATGGCACCGAGGGTGTTTGGGAGGGTGGGTAAGATCGGAGATTTTTTCGTTCTGCTTATTGATCCGGAGTTCTCGGTGAAAGTGCCGAACCACTACAGCGTGAGAAAGGCAGAGCGCGTGTTTGAGGAATGGTCCGAATGGCCAAAGGGCGGAATAGTCTTTCTCCTAGGTGGAGAAGTTGGTTCGAGACCATGCCTGTGGGAACTCGTCGAGTTCGGCGAACTGATGGAAAGTTGGGTGAGGCCTTGTCATCGGCCACCCTGGGGCAGAGAAAAAATGGGCTGCGACGTGCCCAGGAACGTCGAGAAAGGAGGAGACCATGGAGGCACGTGACATTTTGGTCGAGTTTCTCGCCCGCGAGGGCGGGGCGCGGTACTCCGCAGGTATTTTGACGGAGACCTGTTATTGTATGGCGTGACGCGGTCGATGCCCAGCACCCGGGCGGCTTGGGTCACGTTCCAACTCAGGGCGGCCAGCACCCGGCGGATGTGTTGCTTTTCCACCGCCGCCAATGTCTCGAAACGGCCGCTCGGCCTTTGGCCGAAGGGCAAAAGTTCTGGAGTGATGAGGTCCCCTTGGCAGAGCACCACGGCCCGCTCGATAGCATTGGCTAGCTTACGCACGTTTCCCGGCCAGGGGTACTGGCAAAGGGCAGCGAGGGCCTCGGGGGAAAAGCCCTGGATGCGCTTGGCCGTTTGCCGCGCAAAGTGCCGCCGGAAGTGTTCGGCCAGTAAGGGAGTGTCTTCCACGCGTTGGCGGAGGGGAGGCAGATGTATGCGCAACACGTTGATGCGGTAGTAAAGATCCTGGCGAAACCGGCCCGCGGTTACCTCTGCCTCCAAGTCCTTGTTGGTGGCCCACAGGAGGCGAAAATCCACGCGAACCGGTTGGTTGCCACCCACGCGGGTGAAGGTTTTTTCCTGCAAAAGCCGTAACAAATCAACCTGCACCTTACGGGGAACGTCGGCAACCTCGTTTAGGAACAGCGTGCCGTCCTGGGCCAACTCGATCTTGCCCAACTTACGGCTTAGGGCTCCGGTAAAAGCACCCTTTTCGTGACCGAAAAGCTCGGATTCCCGCACACCATCCGCCAGTGCCGCACGGTTTACCGCGACAAAAGGCCCAAACTGCCTGCTGCTTTGCGCGTGAATGTGCCGGGCTACCAGTTCCTTGCCCGTGCCGCTTTCGCCGGCGATGAGCACCGAGGTATCGGTTGGCGCCACCCGGGCTAGGAGGTCCAATACCTCCCGCATGGCGCCTTCCCCCCGGGTCACGAGCACCGGACCGGTAGCAGCCAGCTGCGCCCGCAGGGCTCGGTTTTCTTGCAGCAAGACGCAGCGCTCGGCCGCCTTGCGCACCAGGCGCGAAAGCTCCTCTGGGTCGAAGGGCTTGACGATATAGTCGTAGGCACCCTCCTTCATCGCTTGCACCGCGGTGTCCACGCCAGCGTAGGCGGTCATCATGATGATGGTGGCGTCAGGTGCCAGCTCTTTCACCCTCCGCTGGAGCTCTAAGCCGTCTATTCCCGGCATCTTGATGTCCACCAGCAAGATTTCCGCCCCGTCGCGGGCCAGTACCTGCAACGCTTCCCGCCCGCTGCCGGCTACATTCACGTCGAACCCCTCGTCGCGGAACCAGCAGGCCAGGGAACTGTGCACGTGCTCCTCGTCGTCCACGACCAAAAGGCGCACCTGCCGCGAAAGGTTCACAGCTGCTCCTCTTTAAGGCTGCTGGGGAGAAGGATGGTGAAGACCGTCCCTTGGCCCGGCGCGCTTTCCACGCTGATGCTGCCGCGGTGCCGCTCCACGATGCCGTAAACCACCGCCAATCCCAGACCCAAGCTCGTGCTGCCCTGTTCCTGCTTGGTGGTGAAAAAAGGCTCGAAAATGTGCGCCTTCACGTCATCGTCCATGCCCACGCCCGTATCGGCCACCGGAATTGCGACCCAAGCGCTTCGCGCTCCTGTCCGAAGGGTGAGGGTCCCTCCCTGTGGCATGGCGTCGATGGCGTTCACCATCAGTGCTACCAGCGCCTGCTGCAGCTGCGCCGGGTCAGCTTGGATTTGGGGCAGTTGCGGGTCCAAGTCCAGCACCAAAGCCACCTGGGACAGGTCCATCTTGTGCTTCAACAAAAACACGCTCTTTTCCACCACCTGGTTGACATCGGTGGGTTCGAAACGGGCTGCGCTTCGGCGGGAAAACAGGAGTAAGTTGGCGACGATCTCGCCGCAACGGCTGGACTCGGCGACGATGCTCTCGAGAATTGGCTTGCTCTCCGGATCCTAAAGGAGACGCTCCGGTTCCTGAGAAAAGCGCTTCAACAGCAGCTTGGCATAGGTAACCACGGAGGCGAGCGGGTTGTTGATCTCGTGGGCTACCACCGCCGCCAACTTGCCCAAGGAGGCCATGCGCTCCACCTGCAGCACCTGCTCCTGTGCTCGCCGAAGCTCGGCGGTCTTCCCCTGCGCGCGCCGCTCCAGCGTCTGGGCCCACTGCACCAGATCGGCGTTGGCCCGTTCCAGCGCGTGCGCCGTGCGGTTAAGGGCGCGACCCAAAGCGGCGAACTCCTCGATATCCTGATGCTCGTAGCGGGCTGTGTAATCGCCTGCCTCCAAGGTCTGAAGTACCTGCCCCGGCTCCTTGATCGGCCGATGGACTGCGCCTTCCACCACGCCGACCACAATGATGGTCACCGGTCCCAGCGCCACCAGCGCGGTCAGCCCCATGAGGGTGGCCGTTTGATGTTGGCTGGCCTTCGCGTTCCTGAGCACCAGACTCACGTCCAATACGCCCAACAGGCGCTTTTCCAGCGGGTGGGCATGACAAGGAGCCTGCCAGCAGGCCGGCTCGTTTTCGAGGGGCCGGATGGCCCCGACGGCTCGTTCTTGCCGAGGGAAAAGGCGCGGGTGCGCTCCCCTGCCGGTAAGCGCTCGATGGGTTGGCCCTGGGCGTGGCACCGGTAGCACGCCTCGGCGGAGGGATCGAGGCGCTGGCCGGTTTCTTTTTCCTGCGAGGAAAACACGATGGTCCCGTCCTTGTTGAAAATCCGCACGCGCACATTGGGTGCCCGCTGGGTGATTTGCGCCACGGCTTCGCGTAGGTAATTGCGGTCGTTGGCCAACATGGAAGTGTGCAGCGAACCGTACAGGGCCTCGGCCAAAGCCAGGGCGTTGGAGCGGGCGTACCGACGGGCGTAGCTGGCTTGCAGTGAGAGCTGAACGGCGGTGACGCCCAAGAAGATGAACGCCGGCGTGAAGAGCAAGCGACCGGTCAAGAGAAAAGTTAACGAGTTGAGGCGCCACGTGCGCATTCACACCCATTCGTTACCGTCAACCCACTTATGTCATTTTTCAACAACGTCCGCGGCTGCCAAGAGCACAGGCGCCTCCCCTCGGCCGTGGGCTGGCGAAAACTGCCGTTGTGGGAAAACGGGCAGGTATTTGCAGGCAGCGCAAAAGGCACTCATTCCCAAAGCCACGAGCCCCATGGTGACCAAGAACTCGCGCACGGCAGGCACGTAGCGTTGCCCCAAAGCAGCCTCGATGGCGGTGGTGGAGACGTTAAGGCGGTGAAGGATGAAGCCCAAAACCACCAGCCCTTGGGTTACCGCCAGGCGCTTGGGTGAGCGGCGGGTCCACGGAAGGGCCAGCAGCACCATGGGCGCCGCCACTCCCGGGACCAGTTCTGCCAAGAACAGCCAAGAAGCCAAGGTGAGGGGAAAGAGGGAACCTAGAGCCCCTCGGCCAACCAGATCACGCAAGCGCAAGGCGAAATACGAAGCCAAAACCACTGTCATGGCCAAGCCAGCAGCCACGGAGGAGAGAAAAAACAGCACGGGCAGCATGGGCGAGTACCAAAGCGGGTGGAGCTTGTGGGGAAGGATGAGAAATAGGCTCCCCAGGGAGGATTGGTGCAAGGTGGAAAGAATCACGCCCACGATCACCAGCACGGGCGAAAGGCGCGCCACAACCCTCAGGGGACCAGCCAGCTTGAAGCGTTCCAGGGCGGCAGGGAGGAACTCCAGAAACAACACCGTGGTGTAGAGCATCACGCACCAGCCCACCTCAAACATGACCGAATGGGGGTTTCACATGACGATGGGATGCCAAATGTTCCACGGCTTGCCCAAGTCAAAAAGGAGGGCAACTATGACAAGGGCGTACCCGAGAAAAGCCGTGAGGATTGTGGGCCGCAGGATGGGTTTAAAGTCTTCCCAGTGGAACACATGCACCGCCGCCGCGATAGCGAAGCCCCCCGCTGCCAGACCCACCCCGCAAAGGACATCGAAACCAATCCGCAGGCCCCAGGGAAAGCTGTCGGAAAGGTTGGTAACTGCACCCAGTCCCTTGGTGAAGCGGAGGACCGCGACGGCGGCCAGGGCCGCCGTGAGCATGAAAGCCACTGCAGGCCAAAAACTCAGGCGGGAAAGAAGGTTCTTTGAACTCATCCTACGCCTCCCGGTTGTTTTTCTTTTCCGCTTGGGCGACCTCCTCCTTGCGCTTGGTCAGCCACCAAAAGCCCGATAGCAGCACGCCGCCAAAAAGCACCACGTCCGGTACGTGTCGCAGCGCGCGCCAGGTAAGCTGAGGCAACGGCTCCGACCCCACGTGTACAGGCAACCCCAGGCTGGCTGGGTCTTTGGGCCCGATGTAAAAGACCGAGGTGCCACCTGCCTCTTTTTCGCCGTAGACGTAGGGGAAGTAGGTCCGTGGATCCCCCTGAACACGCCTTTTTGCCTCCGCCAACAAAGCATCGCGGTCGCCGATGATGGTGGCCCCGGTGGGACAAGCGTCGGCACAGGCAGGGCCTTCGGACCGATGGGTGCACATTTCGCACTTTCGCACCCGTGGAGTGGACGAGGCCCACTGGTAGGTGGGAACCCCGAAGGGACAGGCCATGATGCAGTAGCGGCAGCCCATGCAGCGCGAAGGGTCGTAAACGACCGGGCCTTCCGTGGTCTTGCGCAGAGCGGCTACGGGACAAGCCGAGCCGCACGCTGGGTGTTGGCAGTGCATGCACAGGCGCCTCACGTAAAGGTCTTGGCCCCGGTCCATGAGGTAAGTGAAGGCGTCATGGTCAAAATGCCTGGCTTCGTGCGCCGGTTGCCCATTGGCCTCTTGGCAGGCCTGGACGTAGGACCCACAGCCAATGCACTGAGTGAGGTCCACAAGAATACCGCGGGCCATTCCTTACGCCTCCTTTCGCTCCACGAACAGCCGGTGAAAGGCCTCCACCAGCGGCTCCGGCAGTTGCCGCAGCACCCCCCGCACAGGCAAGCCGCCATCAGCCAGCAGTGGGGCCCCCTGCGGGCTATGGCTCAAGGGAGAAAACTCCATGAAGGCCCGCATTTCTTGCCGCAGGAAGCCTAAGGCCGCCGCACCCAGCCGCAGCTTCTCCAAACCTTCCAGGAGGTCATGGGCCCAAAGGCTCACGCTCCACCCGACACCGTAGGGGTCCCGGGTGAGCAGGTAGGGCTTTTCCTTCACCGCCTGGTTGGCACCCATCACCTCCCCGATGAGGGGCGAGGGCACGGGTAGCTCGCGCGAGCCCAGCTGCAACCAGAACAACGGCTCGCCAGCACGCACCTTGGTCCCCGGGGCCGGCATGCGAATCCCATCCACCGTTCCCACCGCTTGCGCCAGGAAATCGTCAATGCCAACCCGAACCACGCCGTCAGAGGACACGTGGGCCCATGTGTGGGAGGGGGCGAGGAAGAGAACCGCCGGCACCATCGGCTCCTGCATCGCCTCTAGCCCCTGGAGTTGCGGGGCGGCGACGCGGCGGCGGAGTCGCACCAGGGCCACGTCAACGGCTACGGCCACGATGATGGTAAGAAGGACGAGAATGGCGGTCATTTGTACCTCCCGGCGGAGCTCCTTGGGTGCCCGCCTCATCCCCTTTTTTCGCAAGGGATCTGCCAGGATTCGGCTTGCAGGCTATCCCTTTGCTCCTAAAACATTTAGATAAACTCCTGGGTTTTTTTGGTGCCAAAGTGTGGGACTTTTCAACGGCCAGGTACCTGGCTTCGCGCTAACTTATTGAGGTCATGAACCTTGGCTTTGTAAGGGGAAAAATCCCGGAGCGGCGCGGTTTTCTTGCGTTTTTTTACGGTGACAAAGAAGGCAAGGCGGGCCAGGTTTGCAAAAAAGACAGCACGGTTTCGGCAAAGCCCGGCTCCAGGTGCACGTCCGAATGCCCGCGTTCCGTCAAGAGCCACAGCTGCGCGCGCCCTTGAGAGGCGGCCAGCAGGCGCCGCCCGTGGTCCGGTGGCACCACGGCATCTTTCTCACCGTGCACCAGCAAACAGGGGTATCGCACGCGCGAAATATGGGCCTCAGGCGCCAGCTCATCAAAGCGCGCCCCAACCCGCCGTTCCATGAAGGCAAAAAGAAGGGGTGCAAGGGGTGCAAAAATGAAACGGCCAAAGCCCAGGGCAATCATGGCGTCGCGGGGATGGGCGAAGGCGCCCACGGTCACCACCGGCCCCAGCCGGTCATCGACGGCAGCGGCGTGAAGGGCAGCGCTGCCGCCAATGGAAAGTCCTATAACAGGAAATGGTGGCTGGAAGCCTCGCGATTGCAAAAACGAGGCCGCCGAACGTATGTCTTCCGAGAACTTCTTCATGCTGGCAAAGCCATCCTTGTGGGAAAGACCGTGGTGGCGGGCATCGAAAGCCAGACAAGGGAAGCCGGCCGGCACGAGAAAGGCCAGATAGGGGAGCATACGCTCGGCATTGCGACCCCAGCCGTGCACGAGAATCGCAGGAGGACGAGGGCTGGGGACTGCCGGAACCAGCCAGCCATGAAGCAACCGAGCCTTGGCGGTGGGAAACCAAACCTCTTCGAACCGAAAGCCTAGGGCCTGGGGTGTGCGCCGAGGGGGCACGCGAGGGTTGCGCCATGCGAGGAGGATGAAGGCAAAGCCAGAGGCTATGTAGCCAGCCAACGCGGCCAAGAAAAAACCTAGGCCCATGGGCTAGCGCGGGGGACCGTCGCGGCCTGGACGCGCGGCTAACGGCCCAAAAGCCCCGCCTTCAGCTCCTCGGAGGGGGGCTTGGGACCTAGCCAAACAGAAAGGAGCGCATCGGCAAAGGCCTTACCTGGGAACGTCCCCACCTCCTTGTCGGTAAAGGCGAGGCTGGTGCCGCTGCCGGGCAGGTAGGTCATGGTCACCTCCTCGCCTTCCTTCACGTCCCGCCACAGGGACAGGAAGCGCTCAATTTCTTGCCCCAAGCCAGCTTGCCCGGGAAGGGGGTTGTTGGCGAAGCCCTCTTTCCACGCGTCCACCAAGCGATCCTTGCCCACATCGCGCAAGAACCGCATCACCATGCGGCGCGGGGCGTCGGTGGCCAAGATCTTCGCCGGGTCGCTGCTAGTTTGGGTGAGGTAAAGCGCGCCCACGTAAACTTTGAAAACGGCTTTTTTGCGCAGACCCATGCCGTTAAGAATCAGCTTGGCCTCGCCCACTTGGATGGTGTCTGGCAGGCTCACGCCAGCGAGCTCCCGGGCGGCGAGATTCCCAGCCAGTAGTACCCCTACGCACGTCAAAAGCCAACGCGTCATAGCCCTGTCCTCCTTGCCCATTCTCATTCGCTTGGCACTTTACCCCAATCACGGCCCGGCTCACAAGGGGCGGTGGCCAAAGCGCACCGGAAAGGTACACTGGCGCCATGGACGAAAGGCCGACTTATCTCATGAGACCCATCGGCTACGTGAGAAGCCCCTATACGCAGGACGATCAAATCCCCAAAGGACCGGGTGCCAAGCACGAGGCGGAAGGCGAGCTGGTAATTGACGAGGCGTATGAGGCCGGTCTTAAGGACATCGAGGGGTTCTCCCACCTCTACGTCCTCTGGGTTTTCCACCGCTCGGAGGGCTTCAATTTGCTGGCCCAGCCGCCAACCGCCAAAAGGCCCCACGGGGTTTTTGCCACCCGCTCCCCGCGGAGGCCCAACCCCATTGGGCTCACGGTGGTGCAGCTGCTGGATCGCGACGGCCGGCGGCTGCGGGTACGCGGGGTGGATATGTTGGATGGCACCCCGATCCTGGATCTGAAGCCGTACCTTTCGTCCGTTCCCGAAGCACAGCTTCGCCGCGGTTGGATGGAAGAAGTCGGATGCTAGGGGCCGCTGACCCACGGTGGCGGTTGGCCACCCGCTTCCGCTTTCTTGCGATTCAGACTCTATTTTGACATTTTGCAACTCTTACCTCTTGACAAGCGATAAAAAACTTTTCTACCTTCTTGTCCAGAGGTATTGAGTGCGTACGACCACCGCCCAGCACGCCTTTCGCGCCCTCACGATTCTGGCGACCCTTCCCCAGGGTGTGTGGGCGCTCACGCGCGAGCTGGCCAGGGTCACCGGCAGCCCCGCCAAGTACCTGGCCAATGTCATGGTTGCCTTGGCCCATGCGGGCATCGTGGAGGGCAAGCGGGGAGCGGGAGGAGGTTACCGCCTGGCTCGCCCGCCGCAGTCGGTTTCCCTGAGGGAGGTGCTGACTGCGCTGGACGGCAGCAGCACGCTGAACGCCTGCCTGCTGGCGGGCTTTCGCAGCTGCTCGGAGGAGAACGGCTGCCCGGCGCACCAGCGGTACCGGCAGGTCCGCAAGGCGTGGCAGGAGTTTCTCAAAACCACCACGCTCGCCACCATCGCTTGTGGGTGCTCCGCCTGGATTGAGGGTTGCCATTTGGTTTGCCGAGAGGAGGGCGTCGATGCTGGACGCTAAAAGCCGCTTGTGGCTCGGTTTCTGCCTTCTCATTACCACCGTCGTGCTGGGCGAGGGGCCGCCAGATGCGGCTCAGGATTTTCGCCTCAACTGCATGAGCTGCCACACCATCGGTGGCGGGCGGCTCACCGGCCCTGACCTGAAGGATGTGGAGAGTCGCCGCGAACGGGCGTGGTTGGTGCGCTTCATACAGAACCCCAAGCAGGTGATCGACAGCGGCGACCCGTATGCCCAAAAGCTTTTCCATGAGGCACGAGGCGTCGTCATGCCCACCCTGCCCGGGATGAACCCGGCCCGCGCCGAGGCGCTCTTGGACCTGATTGCCGCCGAGTCCAAGTTGGAGCGCTCACAGTTTGCCGGGTTGGTCATTCCCGATACGCCCTTTAGCTCCGAGGATGTGGCGCGCGGGCGCGCCCTGTTCCTGGGTGAGATGAGCCTGCAAGAGAAGGGCCCTGCCTGTCTCAGCTGCCATACGGTGGCTGGGCTGACCGGCTTGGGGGGCGGCAGGCTGGGCCCCGATTTGACCCTGGCCTACGAGCGCCTGGGCGGGCGAAAGGGCTTGGCAACCTGGCTTTCGGCGCCAGCCACCACCACCATGCAAGCGCTGTTTACCAAACGCCCCTTGGCCTCCCAGGAAGCCTTAGCGCTCACAGCGTTCTTGGAAGCCGAGGCACGGCGCGGTGGCCAGCCGCGCGCGGAAACGGCGCTGGAGTTTTTCCTTTTGGGCTTGGGTGGGGCTGTGGGGTGCCTGGCTGTCTTTGGCAGGCTTTGGCGTTTCCGGTTTCGTGCCGTGCGGGAGCCTCTGGTGCGTATTGCCGGCATGCGAGGTGAAGCATGAGCGGGAAAAAAACCATTGGGTGGATCAAGGACGAGGAACGGCCGGATCTCAGGGCTTGGGAGGAATTTTACCGCAACCGCTGGCAGCACGATAAGGTGGTTCGCTCCACCCACGGGGTTAACTGCACCGGCGGTTGCTCATGGCAGATCCACGTCAAGGATGGAATCGTCACCTGGGAAATGCAGGCGCTGGATTATCCCTCCTTGCAGCACGGCTTGCCCCCCTATGAGCCGCGGGGATGCCAACGGGGTATTTCCTTCTCCTGGTACCTCTACTCGCCGCTGCGGGTACGCTACCCGTACGTCCGAGGTGCCCTGTTGGACCAGTGGCGGGAAGCCCGGCGGCAGTACCCCGACCCGGTGGAGGCGTGGCGCGCACTGGTCGAGGACCCCGAGCGACGCCGTCGCTGGCAGAAGGCGCGGGGCAAGGGCGGTTTTCGCAGGGCAAGCTGGCCAGAGGTGGTGGAGATTATTGCTGCCGCCTGTGTTTACACCGTCAAGCGCTGGGGGCCGGACCGAGTCGCGGGTTTCTCGCCTATTCCCGCCATGTCCATGATTTCTTACGCCGGTGGGTCCCGCTTCCTCCAGCTTTTGGGCGGTGTTTCCCTCTCCTTCTACGACTGGTACTGCGACCTGCCACCCGCCTCGCCGGAGACCTGGGGAGAGCAAACGGATGTGCACGAGTCCGCCGATTGGTACAACGCCAAGCTGTTGGCGATCATGGGTTCCAACCTCAACATGACCCGCACGCCCGATTGCCACTTTGCCGCCGAGGCCCGGCACAACGGCTCGAAAATGTGGGTGTTTTCCCCCGACTTCTCCCAGGTTTCCAAGTACGCCGATGAGTGGGTACCGATCCTGGCCGGACAGGACGGGGCGTGGTGGATGGCGGTTAACCATGTGCTCTTGAAAGAGTTCCATCACGAGCGAGGGGTGCCCTACTTCCTTGACTATGCCAAGCGTTACACCGATGCCCCCTTCCTGGTGGAGCTGGAAGTGGAAGGCGACACCGGTCGACCGGGTCGCCTTTTGCGCGCCGGAAGGCTGGCCCAATATGCCCAGGTGGAACACGGTGAGTGGAAGTTCCTCATGTGGGACGAGCAGGAAGGGCCCAAGATGCCGATGGGGTCCGTGGGCTTCCGTTGGGGTACGGAAAAGGGCAAGTGGAACCTGAAGTTGGAGGACGGCTTGGATGGCACACCCATCCGTCCCGAGCTTACATTCCTCAAGCGTCATGACCGGGTGGTGAAGGTGGTCCTCGACGACTTTGCCCAAGGACGACAGGTGCTCCGGGGTGTCCCTGTGCGACGCGTGACTACGGTTGATGGGGAAACCGTACTGGTGACCACCGTTTACGACCTGCTTATGGCGCAATACGGGGTGAACCGGGGGCTTCCCGGGGAGTACCCCGTAAGCTACGACGACGCCGAGCTGCCCTACACCCCTGCCTGGCAAGAAAAATTCACCGGCATCGGTCGCCAAACGCTTCTCCGCTTTGCCCGGGAATGGGGCCGCACGGCCGAGCTCACAGGCGGCAAGTGCTTGGTCATCATTGGCGCCGGCATCAACCATTGGTACCACAACAACCTGATGTACCGGGCAGCCATCCACGCTTTGGTGATTGCGGGCTGCGTGGGCGTCAATGGTGGTGGCCTGGCGCATTACGTGGGGCAGGAAAAGCTGGCACCGATGGAGAGCTGGTCAGCCATCGCCTTTGCCCGCGACTGGATGGGCGCGGTGCGGCTGCAAAACGCGCCATCCTGGCACTACGTGCACTCGGACCAGTGGCGTTACGAGCGCGGGTTTTCCGACTATCACACCCTTCCGGCCAAGCTTGCGGCCTTCGCCCAGGGCCACACCGTTGACCACCAAGTGCGGGCCGTGCGCTTGGGTTGGTTGCCCTTCTATCCCCAGTTCAACCTTAACCCCATTGAGTTGGTCCAGCAGGCGCGTGCGGCTGGTGCCAGCACCGAGCAAGAAGTGATTCAGTTCGTGGTGAAGAAACTTCAAGAGGGCAGCGTGCGCTTTGCCGTTGAGGACGCCGACGCGCCGGAAAACTGGCCGCGCGTCTGGTTTATTTGGCGGGGCAACGCCCTCATGTCTTCGGCCAAAGGACACGAGTACTTCCTCAAGCACTATTTGGGAACCTACAGCAACGCCGTTGCCGAAGAACTGGCCGAAGGTCACGTGAACGAGGTGATCTGGCGGCCGCCGGTGGAAGGCAAGATGGATCTGGTGGTGGACATCAACTTCCGCATGGACACCTCTGCCCTCTACTCCGACATTGTGCTTCCCGCTGCCACCTGGTACGAGAAGGCCGACCTCAACTCCACCGACCTCCACTCCTTCATTCACCCCCTCTCCGCGGCGGTGCCTCCCTGCTGGGAGTCCAAGAGCGATTGGCAAACCTTCCGCACCATTGCCGCCAAGGTCTCGGAGTTGGCCCAGCGCCACTTGCCCGAGCCGGTGGAGGATCTGGTAGCTACGCCCATGGCCCACGACACGCCGGCGGAGGTGGCTCAAGCCCGCATCCTCGACTGGAAGCGGAAAGAGGTGGAGCCCATACCCGGCACGACCATGCCGGGCCTGCGGGTGGTCACGCGCGACTACGTCAACCTTATCCGTCGCTTCGAGAGCTTCGGGCCGCTGGTGCGGGAAGCGGGCTTGGGCGCCCATGGGACCCACTACCCCGTGGCCGACGTTTACGACGAGGCGCTGCAAACCCTGCCCACCGTCACCTGGAACGGGCAGACGTACCCCTCCTTGGCGGAGGACGAGCACGCCTGCAACATCATCCTCCGCTTTGCCACGGTGACCAACGGTGAGCTGGCCTACCGCTCCTACAAGAACATGGAGGAAAGAACTGGGCTTCCCCTGGTGCACTTGGCAGAGCGCACCCGAGGCGTGGTAGCCCACTACAAGACCCTCCAGGCACGTCCCTTCCGCTTTGTCAACAGCCCCATGTGGTCCGGCTTGTTGGACAACGGGCGGCCTTACTCCCCCTTTACCTACAACGTGGAATGCCTGGTTCCCTGGCGCACCCTCACCGGCCGCCAGCACCTCTACTTGGACCACGAAGGGTACGTGGCCTTCGGCGAGCACCTGCCCACCTTCAAGCCCAAGCCCCTGCCGGTACAGTACGGCGACACTCGGGTATCGGGCAACGGCCCCGGCTTGCTGCTCAATTACCTCACCCCCCATGGCAAGTGGCACATCCACTCCACCTACGGCGACAACCAACGCATGACTACCCTCTCGCGGGGTGTGGAGCCCCTTTGGATCAACGATCAGGACGCGGCTGAGCTGGGCATCGTGGACAACGATTGGGTGGAGGTGCACAACGACCACGGTGTGGTGGTCACCAGGGCGGTGGTGTCGGCGCGCATCCCCCGCGGGGTTTGCATCCAGTACCACTCCCCCGAGCGCACCTATTCCGTTCCCAAGTCGCCGCTGCGCAACCTGCGGCGGGGCGGGGGGCATAACTCCCTCACGCGGGTGCGCTTGAAGCCAAACCTGATGGTGGGCGGCTACGGCCAGTTCACCTTCCACTTTAATTACTGGGGACCCACCGGCGTGAACCGCGATACCCATGTCTTGGTTCGCAAGCTCCCCCAGCTGGTGTGGTGAAGGAGGCCCGCATGGACGTGCGCATGCAGATCGGCATGGTGTTCCACCTGGACAAGTGCATCGGCTGTCACACGTGCTCCATCGCGTGCAAGAACATTTGGACAGACCGGAAAGGCACGGAGTACATGTGGTGGAACAACGTGGAGACCAAGCCGGGAACCGGTTACCCCACCTCCTGGGAGGACCAGGAGAAGTACCGCGGAGGCTGGACGGTGCGGAAAAACCGCCTGCGCTTGAGGTCCACGGGTAAGGCGCGGGTGGTGGCCAACATCTTCCACAACCCCCACATGCCTTCCCTTGACGACTACTACGAGCCGTGGACCTACGACTACCAGCACCTGTTCAACGCCCCCGAGGGACCGGATCAGCCCACCGCCATCCCCGTGTCCATGATCACGGGCAAGTACCTGGACATCGAGGCAGGTCCCAATTGGGACGACGACTTGGGCGGGTCCCCTGTGTATGCGGCCAACGACCCTAACCTCAAGGCACTCACGCCCGCCCAGCGCCAGCAGCTCTTTGCCGTGGAGCGGCTGGTGTTCTTTTACTTGCCGCGCATTTGCAACCACTGCCTCAACCCCGCCTGTGTGGCGGCTTGCCCCTCCGGCGCGCTGTACAAGCGTGGGGAGGACGGCATCGTGCTCCTCGACCAGAAGCGCTGCCGGGCATGGCGCGCCTGCGTGGCTGCCTGTCCTTACAAGAAGACCTACTTCAACTGGTTTACCGGCAAGTCGGAAAAGTGCATTCTCTGCTTCCCGCGCTTAGAAACGGGGCAGGCGCCTGCCTGCTTCCACTCCTGTGTGGGGCGCATCCGCTACCTGGGGGTCTTGCTCTACGACGCCGAGAGGATTGAGGAGGTGGCCAGCTTGCCGCAGGAACTCCTCATCGAGGGGCAGCGGTCCCTCATCTTGGACCCGCGGGATCCCCAGGTGGTGGCGGCGGCGACCAAGGCAGGCATCGGCGAGGACGTGTTGGAGGCGGCCCGCAAGTCGCCCGTTTACCGTTTCGTCAAGGAATGGAAGCTGGCCTTGCCCCCGCACCTGGAGTATCGCACCCTCCCCATGCTCTTTTACGTTCCACCTTTAGCTCCGGTCATGGCGCATTGCCAGGGGGACGTGGTGGAGCACGACAGCAACGACCTTTTTCACGATATCGACAGCGCCCGCGTTCCCCTGGCCTACTTGGCGAGCCTCTTCGGGTGCGGGCAGGACGCGCCGGTGCGTTACACCCTACGCAAGCAAAAGGCGGTGCGGCACTGGCGTCGCGCGTTGACCGTGGGCGACGTGGATGTCGCCACCGCCGAGCGCATGCTGCGCGAGGCGGATTGCACCCCAGAGGAAGCGGAGGCCATTTACCGCCTCACCTCTCTCTGCACTTTCGAGGAGCGCTTCGTCATTCCCCCCATGCACCGGGAAGAGGCTATTGCCATGCTCGAGGACCCGCTGGAGCACAAGCAGGGAGCTGGCTTTGGCTTCCTCGCTGGACCGCGGAGAGGTTTATGAGCCCGAGCAGGGACCTTTTCTCCACCTTGGCTCAGGTGCTGCGCTACCCCAGCGGCCAGTGGCCGGAGCTGCTGGCGCGCGCCCTGGCTGCAGCCCAAGGGGCCTGCGCCGAAAACTTGCGCGGCTTGCAGCAAAAACTGGCCAACGCGGCACCGGCAAGCCTGGAGGAAAGGTACGTGGCCGCCTTCGACTTCGATCCGGAGGCAACGTTGGAAATAGGCTGGCACCTCTACGGGGAGGACTACCGCCGGGGTGCCTTCCTCGTGCGTATGCGGCAGCTCCTGCGGGATCGGGGCGTGGCAGAAAATGGCGAGCTTCCGGACCATCTCAGCCTTTTGCTCCAGCTCGTGCCTGCCTTGCCCCCAGCCGAGGCGGAGAACCTGGCGCGTGAGGCGCTGCTGCCCGCGCTGGAGAAGATCCACGCCACCCTTGAGCGCAAGGGAAGCCCGTTCGCCCTCTTGGTGGCAGCGGTGAGGCATGCTGTGGGCGAGCTTGCCCACCAGGCTGAAGGAGGTAGCTATGGGCGCGGTTAACCTGCTTCTGTTTGCTGTTCTCCCCTATGTGGCGACGGTGCTGTTTCTCCTAGGGACCATCCACCGTTACCGGGCGCAGACTTTTACCTACTCCAGCTTGTCGTCCCAGCTTTTGGAGAACCAACAGCACTTTTGGAGCGTGGTGCCGTTCCATTACGGCATTCTGCTGGTGCTGGGGGGCCACCTGGTTGCCTGGTTGGTGCCCCAAAGCGTGCTCGCCTGGAACTCGCGTCCCTGGCGCCTGTACCTTTTGGAGGTCTCAGCCCTGGCCTTTGGGCTTTTGACCCTGCTTGGCTTGGTAGCCATTCTTGTGCGCCGTGTGGCCAATCAGCGGGTGCGCGTGGTTACCAGCTGGGCCGATTGGCTCCTTTACCTGCTGTTGCTGGTGCAGTTGGTTTCCGGCGTTTACGTGGCCTGCTTCCACCCCTGGGGATCCTCTTGGTTTGCCTCGGCTATGGCTCCATACCTTAACTCGCTGGTGCGCCTCAGCCCAGAGCTGTCCACGGTGGTGGCACAGCCGTTGGCGGTAAAGGTCCACATCGTCAATGCCTACCTGTTAATTAGCTTCTTCCCGTTTACCCGCCTGGTGCATATCTTGGTCATCCCCAACCCCTACCTTTGGCGGAAGCCGCAGGTGGTGCGCTGGCGGGGACCGCGGCGTGCGGAGGAGGGCCTATGAGCTCGGTGAGAGGAACTCGCCAAGGGGCGCTGTGGGCGGCCACCGCGGGCTTCTTTGCCGGCTTCGCGGCGGTGGCGCTGTTTGGACCTACCGCCAGTGCTCTGCGTGAAACCATGGGCCTGTCGGCCATGGCGGTGGGGTTTTTGGTGGCCGCGCCCGCCCTTTCCGGATCGTTGCTGCGCATTCCCTTTGCCGCTTGGGTGGATGCCACCGGCGGACGGAAACCGTTCCTCGTCTTGCTCACAGTGGCTTTGGCAGGGCTTTTGGGCCTGACGGTGCTCATGCAGGCCCTCTACCCCCAGGACGTGAAGGCCAGCCTGTACCCGTTGCTGCTGGGCTTGGGGGTGTTGTGCGGTTGCGGCATTGCCACCTTTTCCGTGGGTATTTCCCAAGTGGCTTACTGGTTTCCCCAAAGCCAGCAAGGTCGTGCCCTGGCGATTTACGCGGGTGTGGGTAACCTGGCGCCGGGCCTGTTTTCTCTGGTTTTGCCCCTTGCCTTGCAGCGCTGGGGCCTGGCCCACGCCTACCTTGCCTGGACCGTCTTTCTGGCAGCCGGCGTGTTAGTTTACTTTTGGCTCGGTGCCAACGCTCCCTATTTCCAGTTGCGCGCCCAAGGCCTGGAAGCGGGAAAGGCTCGGGCGCAGGCAAACCAGTTGGGGCAGGAGCTTTTCCCCCAGGGCGGCTTACGCGCCAGCCTGGCGGCTTCCGCGCGTAACTGGCGCACCTGGGCTTTGGTGCTGGTCTACTTCGCCACCTTCGGTGGGTTTATTGCTCTAACCGCCTGGTTGCCCAGCTACTTCCGCGAGTACCTGCACCTTGCCCCCACTGCCGCTGGCGCGCTGACGGCCCTTTACTCCCTCCTCGCGTCCGCCATTCGCATAGCTGGCGGCTTCCTTGCCGACCACTTGGAGGCTGGTGGGGAGAACGCTGCCGTCCTCGCGCTGCTCATCATGCTGGCAGGCTCGCTGGTGATGACCGGGGCTGAGGACCTCCCCTTGGCCTTGCCGGGTGTGATCCTCCTGGCTTTGGGCATGGGCGTGTGCAACGCCGCCGTGTTCAAGATGGTGGCCAAGAGCGTGCCGGAGGCGGTTGGTGGCGCCTCCGGCTGGGTGGGCGGCCTCGGCGCCTTTGGCGGCTTTGCCATCCCCCCGGCCATGGCTTTCGCGGTTCAGGACCTGGGCAGCCGCGGGTATGCGGTGGGCTTCGTGGTCTTCATTTTCCTGGCCCTTTGTTCCCTTACGGCGGTGTGGCTGCTCAAGTACAGTCCTCGACCCGCCTCCGCGGGGGCTTTGCACCATGGCTAACCGGTTGTTAACCCTAATCCTTTCGGTGGCTCTGGCGGGCAGCTTGGGACTGCTAGTGCCGCGCCTATCCACGGCGCGTCTGCCCGGGGTGCATACGGGCTACGAGCCGGACCAGCCGCTGGCCTTTTCCCACCGCGTGCATGCGGGGGAGCTGAGCATTGACTGCCTCTACTGCCATTTCGGCGCGGAAAAAAGCCGCCATGCTGGCATCCCCGCAGCCTCCACGTGCATGAACTGCCACCGCTTTGTCACGGCCAGCTGGGCGGCGGTGCGCGCGGAGGATCAGGCGGCGCGCAAGGAGGGGCGGGCCGCGCGGCGGGTGGTCTCACCTGAGCTGGCCAAACTGTACCGTGCCTTGGCCCTGGACGGTGAGTTGAAGCCCCTTCCCGGCCGAAGACCCCAACCCATAGCCTGGGTGCGAGTGCACAACCTGCCCGAATTTGTCTACTTTGACCACCGCCCCCACGTGGCTGCTGGGGTGGCGTGCCAAACCTGCCACGGCCCGGTGGAAACCATGGAGCGGCTCAGGCAAGTGAGCGACCTGACCATGGGCTTTTGCCTCAGCTGCCACCGCCAATGGCGAGGGCAGAGAGTAGGGGCTCGGGTGCTTGAGCCCAGAACCGATTGCAGCGTGTGCCATTTCTAAGGGAGGGCTATGGCTAGGTCCAAGGATTCGCAACCTTTTCCCCCGGCCGCTGGGAACGGCCTTCTGTCGCGCCGCGGGTTTTTACAGGCCGCTGGCTTCGCCGCTGGCGGCTCCCTCTTGGCAAGCTGCACGCGCGCGCCCGTGGAGCGAGCCATCCCCTTTCTCATCCAGCCAGAGGGCGTTGTACCGGGTAGGGCGCTTTTCTATGCATCCACCTGCGCCGCCTGCCCTGCCGCCTGCGGGCTTTTGATGAAGGTGAGGGAAGGTCGCCCGGTAAAGCTAGCGGGTAACCCTGACCATCCTTTTTCTCGCGGTGGCCTTTGCGCTCAGGGGCAAGCTCAGCTGCTGGAGCTCTACGATGCCCTGCGCCTTACTGCACCCCGGCTTCGGGGCCGGGAGGTGTCGTGGGAGGAGATGGACGAAGCCCTGGTGGCGGCGTTCCGCCAAGCCAGGAAGGCAGCCATCCTCACCGCCACCGTCACCTCGCCCAGCTTGAAGCGGCTGTTGGCCAAGGTGCAACAGCGCTTCCCGCACACACAGGTGGTGGTCTACGACCCGCTGCCCGCCTCCGCCTTGCTGCAGGCACACGAGGCCCTGTTCGGCGTGCGCGCCGTCCCTCGTCCGCACTTGGAGCGCGCCAAGGTGAGTGTCAGCTTCGGGGCCGATTTCCTCGGTACCTGGCTGGCCCCGGTAGCCTTTACCCAGGCTTGGCGACAGGGGCGCCAGCCGGAAAACGGGCAGCTTTCCTACCATGCGCAGCTGGAGCCGGTGCTTTCCCTTACCGGAACTAAGGCAGACGAGCATATCCGCATCCACCCGGCCGAAATGGCGCCTGCCCTTGCGGAGCTGGTTCGCCAGCTGCACATCCGTGCCGGGCATGAGCCCTTACCTGCCCCGGAGGTGGCTGCGCCGTTGGCAGCGCGCCTGCGTGCGCTGGCAGAAAAGCTCTGGCGCGTGCGCGGCCAGGCGGTGGTGCTGTGCGGCAGCCAAGATCTTGCGGCGCAAAAGCTCGCTTGTGCCGCGAACGAGCTTCTGCAGGCTTACGGTTCGCTGCTCGACTTGGCCAACCCCGTGTTGGCCTATCAGGGCGACGAGGCAGCAGCCCAGGAGCTCCTGCGCCAGCTGGAGGCGGGTGAGGTGCAGGCGGTGCTGGTGGCCGGGGTCAATCCCGTCTACGACCTTCCCGAAGGCGAACGCTGGGCGGAGGCCTTGAAGCGCGCCGGTTTTGCCGCTGTTTGGGCCTCCCACGAGGACGAGACGGCCGAAGGCGCCACGGCGCTTTTGCCAGCAGCGCACCCGTTGGAGTCCTGGGGGGATGCGGAGCCGGTTTTGGGCCTGGTAGGCCTGCAGCAGCCTGCTATTGGGCCGTTGTTCCAGGCCCGAAGCCTGCTGGAGGTGCTCGCCCGTTTGGCCGGTGAGTCACGATCGGCGCGACAGCTGGTGGAGGAAACCTTTGCCCAAGAGCTAGCCGAAAAGGCCCTGGTGCCGGGAGACTTTGCCGCCGCTTTGGAGCGCGGCTTCGTGGAGGTGAAACGGGAACCCTACCGGGCCAAGCCATTTGCCTGGGAGGCGATGCCGGCGGTAAGCGGTGTTGGCCGCGTCACCACTACCCTGGTGCTCTACCCAACCGTGGGCCTCGGCAGCGGCCAGCATGCCCATAACCCTCTGCTCCAAGAGCTGCCCGACCCCATTACCAAGCTCACCTGGGACAACGCTGCCCTGATGGCGCCGGAACTGGCAGAAAGGCACGGGCTACAAAAGGGGGATGTGGTGCGCCTGCGGTTGCCGCAGGGGGAGGTCAGCCTCCCCGCTTGGGTGCTCCCTGGCCTGCACCCGCAGGTGGTGGCGGTGGCTTTGGGCTACGGTCGCCGGACCACCGCGCGCTTTGCCGGATTCGGCCCCCGCTGGCTCCAGGCGCGGGACACGGTGGGGCCCAACGGCCTGGTGGGGGTGCGCGTGACGCAGCTTTGCCAAAGGCGCCAGGGGCTTCTGGCCTACGAACTGCCGGGTGTGGCCATCGAGCCTACGGGCCAGCGCGCGCATTTGGCCTCCACCCAGGAACATCATCGCTTGGAGGTGCCGGAACACCTCAAGCCGGCTGTGCACCCTGAAAGGGACATCGTGCGCGAGACCACCTGGGAGAGCCTCTCGCACAAACCCGCCGCCTCTCACCGCAAGCTCGCCAATCTCTGGCCCGACGATTTCCCCACCCGTGGCCACCGCTGGGCCATGGCCATTGACCTCAACGCGTGCACCGGCTGTGCCGCGTGTGTGGTGGCTTGCCAGGTGGAAAACAACGTTCCGGTGGTAGGTAAGGACGAGGTGGCTCGCCACCGGGAGATGCACTGGCTGCGCATTGATCGGTACTTCGTGGGCGAGGGCGAGGAGCTGCGGGTGGTGCACCAACCCATGCTTTGTCAGCAGTGTGGCCACGCCCCCTGCGAAACCGTTTGCCCGGTGCTGGCTACGGTGCACTCGGAGGAGGGGCTCAACCAGCAGGTGTACAACCGCTGCGTGGGCACCCGCTACTGTGCCAACAACTGCCCCTACAAGGTCCGCCGCTTCAACTGGTTCACCTACGAGCCGAGCAATCCTTTGGCTGCGGCGGCCTTGAACCCCGACGTGACCGTGCGCACGCGTGGCGTGATGGAAAAGTGTACCTTTTGCGTTCAGCGCATCGAGGCGGCCCGTATCGAGGCGCAGGCGGCTGGGAAACCCTTCACGGGAAGGGAAGTTCGCACTGCCTGTCAAGACAGCTGCCCCGCTCAAGCCATTGTTTTTGGCGACCTGAACGACGCGGAAAGCTCTGTGGCCCGGGCCTGGGCCAGCGGGCGAAGCTACCGGGTGCTGGAGGAGCTGGGTGTGGAGCCTGCGGTGGCCTATCTGACGGTGGTACGGCAGGAGGCGAGCCATGGCTAGCGCGGTAGTTTTGCCTGCGGAACCGAAGGTGAGTGGGCAGAAGGGCCTGCCTCACGTTACCGCCGACGTTTGTTCCGCCCTGGAGCGAAAGGCTGGCAAGGGGTGGTGGTTGGCCTTTGCCTGTGCTTTGGCTGCCCTCGCCTGGGGCGTGTGGGCCGTGGGCTACCTCCTCAGCAAAGGCATCGGCACCTGGGGTCTTAACCGCACGGTGGGATGGGCCTTCGACATCACCAACTTCGTTTTCTGGATCGGCATTGGGCATGCGGGCACGCTGATTTCCGCCATCCTTTTCCTCTTTCGCCAGCGCTGGCGCACCTCGGTAAACCGTGCCGCGGAGGCCATGACCATCTTTGCCGTGATTTGCGCGGGCCTCTTCCCGGTTATCCATATGGGTCGGCCCTGGCTCGCCTTTTGGATGCTGCCCTACCCCAATACCCGCGGGCCGTTGTGGGTCAACTTCCGCTCGCCGCTGGTTTGGGACTTCTTTGCCATCGCTACCTACTTCACCATTTCATTGCTCTTTTGGTACTTTGGCATGATTCCCGATTTGGCCACGGTGCGCGACACCACCCGCTCCCGCCTGCGGCGGGCCGTGGCGCGGGTGTTGAGCCTGGGCTGGAACGGCTCCGCGAGGCAGTGGCTTCGCTATGAGACCGTCTACCTGCTGTTAGCCGGCCTGGCCACCCCCCTGGTGGTTTCGGTACACACCATCGTTTCCTGGGACTTCGCCACCTCCGTCATCCCGGGTTGGCATGCCACCATCTTTCCACCCTACTTCGTCACCGGCGCCATCTTTTCCGGCATGGCCATGGTGCTCACGCTCATGATCCTGTGCCGTGCCGCCATGGGTCTGCAGGACTACCTCACCCTTCGCCACCTGGACGTGATGGCCAAGCTGGTGCTGGTGACCGGTAGCTTGGTGGGTCTGGCTTACCTGACGGAGCTTTTCACTGCCTTTTACTCCTCTTCTCATTTCGAGCATTTCGTCTTCCTCAACCGTCTCCGCGGTCCACTGGCCTGGGCTTACTGGACCATGGTTGGCTGCAACGTGTTGGTGCCACAGCTGCTTTGGAGCAAAAAGATTCGCCAGTCACCGGCTGCCTTGTTCGTGATTAGCCTTTTGGTCAATGTGGGCATGTGGTTCGAGCGCTTCGTCATCATTGTCACCTCCTTGCACCGCGATTTCTTGCCTTCTTCCTGGAGCTCCTACACGCCTACCATCGTGGAAGTCGCAACCCTTGTGGGTTCTTTTGGGTTGTTTTTCACGTTGTTCCTGCTGTTTGTGCGCTTCGTCCCCGTCTTGGCCATTGCCGAAGTTAAAGCCGCTCTCAGCGCGGGGGAGGGACACGCATGAGCCGCCGTTTCCTCATCGTGTTTTTTGCCCGGGAGCGTGAGTTCATCCAGGCTGCGCTGGCACTGCGCGCGGCGGGATTGCCGGTGGTGGATGCCTTTGCCCCCTACGGCGTGCACGGTTTGGACCACGTTCTGGGTTGGCGCCGCTCGCGCTTGCCGGTTGTCACCTTCCTCTTGGGCCTGGCCGGTGCTGCCTTCAAGGTTTGGTTTGAGTTTTGGACCACGGGCGTGGACTGGCCCCTTAACGTGGGTGGCAAACCCTTCAACTCCCTGCCGGCGTTCGTCCCCGTGACCTTTGAGGTGATGGTGCTGCTGGCCGGCGTGAGCACGGTAGTGGCCTACCTGGTGGTTACCCGCTCCTTTCCTGGCAAGCGCGCACGCGTGCTTCCCGGGGTGACCAATGACCGTTTTGCCTTGGTGGTGGAGCAGCAAGACGCGATGTTTGACCGCGCCGAGGTGGAAAAGCTTCTCGCTCCCTTTTCGCCGGTGAGCTTGGAAGAGCGAGTGGGAGAAATCGGCACATGAATGGGTTGGCACGCAACCTTTTGTTAGCCGTAGCGTTGGCCTTTTCCCTGTTGCTGCACTGGCTGGTGCGGGTGGATGTGCACCGTCCCAACCTGGAGTTTGCCCCGGACATGGCCCGCTCCCCGCGACTGGATGCCTTCGCGGCTACCTCCCTGCTGCCGGGGGGGGCGGTGGTGCAGCCGCCGGTGGAGGGCACGGTGCCGCGGGGCTTTCGACCCCTGCCCTATGGGCCTGGACCCGAGGAAGCGGCACGGGCAGGGCGGGAGCTGCACAACCCTCTCCAGCCCTCGGAGGAGGTCCTGCTCACGCGAGGCGCGCGGCTTTGGGCCGGTTTCTGCCGCCCCTGCCACGGGGAGGGGGGTAACGGCGACGGGCCGGTGGCCCAACGCGGCTACCCGCCCCCGCCCTCCCTCAACCTGGAGCATGCGCGCAACCTTGCGGATGGGCAGCTCTTCCATATCGTCACCTTTGGGCAGGGGAACATGCCTGGTTACGCCAACCTCATTGCACTGGAGGACCGATGGGTTTTGGTGTCCTACATTCGCCTGGTGCAGCGCTCGAACCCGACGCGCTAAAGCTGCGCTGGGAAGGGCCCGTGGACCGCCTGCGCCTGGTGGGCCAAGGGGCGGCGGGCTTGGCCGTTGTGAGCCTCGTGTGGGCACGGGAGCAGGCAGCAGTTGGCTTGTTCCTGGGTGCCTTGCTGGCCACGCACGTGAGCGTAGGGGCGTTGTTTTTCGTTGCCCTGCAGCATGCCACCAACGCTCGCTGGAGCGTGGCCTTGCGCCGGGTGGCGGAAGCCCTGGCTTCCCTCGTGCCGTACGCTGGGGCGGCCCTTTTTGCCCTCGTCGTGCTCAACGGTCACATGTACCCCTGGCGGCACGAGACGCTGGATGGTTTTAAGGGCTTTTGGCTTTCCTGGCCCTTTTTCCTCGCGCGAGTGGCGCTGTACCTCATGGTGTGGGGCTTTTTTGCTCGCAAGCTGGTGAGCGTTTCTCTCACGCAAACCCGCGACAACGCTCCAGCTAAGACCCTGGCCAGCATTCGTTGGTCTGTCGCCTTTCTTCCGGTATTTGGCCTGACATATTCACTTGCGGGCTTTGATCTGATCATGTCCTTGGAGCCTGAATGGTACAGCACTATCTTTGGCGTGTACGTTTTTTCTGGCTCCTTTACCGCCGCATTGGCGGCGATTATCCTGCTGACCACCTGGCTCCTTCGCTGGGGTCCGCAAGGCAATGGCCCGTTGGCGGGTTTTGTCAACGACAATCACCTTCACGACCTGGGCAAGTTGCTCTTCGCCTTTTGTACCTTTTGGGCCTACATTTGGTTTTCCCAGTACATGCTCATTTGGTACGCCAACCTGCCCGAGGAAGCGGAGTACTTCGTCAAGAGGTTGGATGGCTTTGGCGAGCCGCTGTTTATCCTCAACCTCTTCCTCAACTGGGTTGTACCGTTTCTGGCCCTGCTTCCGCGCGCCAGCAAGCGGCACCCGGTGGTCTTGCGCAACGTGGCCCTGGTGGTGCTGGCTGGGCACGTCCTCGACCTGGTGCTCATGGTTGTGCCGGCCGTGGCTGGACACGCCACGCTGCCCTCACTGTGGCAACTCGGGCCCATGCTGGCGGCGGTGTTGCTGCTTTTGTCCCAGGCGTTGCGGCTGCTGCAGCGGGAGCCCGCGCTGTGCTGGGCCGACCCCTTCTTGCCGGAAAGCCTCCACCACCGAGGCTAGGCCGATGGCCAGCTTGGTCACCCAGCAGGGCTGCGGCTCGAGGGAACCTGAGGACCCGGCAAGCCCGGGCTTTCCTCGCAGGTTGGCCCACCAGCAGCCTCGTGCACCGGCGCTGCTGTCAGCCCCGGTTGCTAGCAAAGGCGTTTACGAGTATGTTCACCTGAGGGGAGAAACATGCTGAGCACCACGAGCCAACACGCCTTGCGGGTACTCACGGTGCTGGCCTGCCTGCCTCGGGGGAGCTGGATGCTGGCGCAGCGCCTGGCGGAGGCCACCTGTGCCCCGCCCAAATACCTCTCCAAGATCCTGGTGCTGCTGGCCAAGGCGGGCATCGTGGAAGCCAAGCGCGGGATCGGAGGGGGTTACCGGCTGGCGCGTCCAGCCCGTACCGTGTCCTTGGCCGAGGTGATCCAAGCGGTGGAGGGCCTTAACTGGGCCAAGAGCTGTCTGTTGGCCGGCTTTCGCGCCTGCACGGACGAGGACGGATGTCCGGCTCATACCCAGTTCAAAGCCATTCGCGACGCGTGGCTGGCCTTTTTGACCCAAACCACTCTGGACGCCATCGCCTGCCGCGGTGAGGGGAAACGTGGCGACTGCCTGTCCTTCTGGCGCGCGGACCAGGATGCGGCGGCGCGGGCCAGCGCCGCCCAGGAAACCCGTCAGCGGTAGCGGCAACGGATGGTGGGGATGAGGTAGTCGCCAAAGGCGCGCTCCAGGTCGTAGGAGGGGCAAAACCCCCAATCCCGGCGGGCAGCGCTCTCGTCCACATCGGCGGGCCAAGAGTCCACGATGGCTTGGCGCTTGGCGTGAGGCTGGTAGGTAATCTGGGCTTGGGGGAAGGCAGCACGCACGCGCTGGCGAATCTCCTCGGCGGTGGGGGCGAAGGCGGTGACGTTGTACACGCGCTGGCGCAGGCTTTCCCTGGGGGCGCGGGCCAGCTGGAGCAGGGCTTCCACGCCGTCAGGCATGGCCATAAAGGGGATGCGGGTGTCGGGCCGCACGAAGCAGGCGTAGGCCTCCCCTTTGGCAGCAGCATGAATCATCTCGGGAGCGAAGTCGGAAGTGCCGCCGGAAGGCACGGTGACGGCAGAGATCAGCCCAGGAAAGCGCACGCAACGAAAGTCTACCTTGCCCGCCAGCGGCTCGGCGGCCAGCTGGCGGTAGTGTTGGGCGTAGTAACGTCCCAGGTGTTCGCAGTAAAGCTTGTTGCAGCCGTACATGGTGATGGGCTGGAGGTACTGGTCCTCCCGTACCTTGCCAGCCTTCTCCTTGGTGGGCACACCGGGCAGGCCGTAAACCGCAATGGAAGAGGGGTAAAGGAAAACCACTGGCTCACCGTGATTTTCCCCTTGTTTTTGTGCGAACTCCAGCAGGTTGAGCGTGCCCTCCACGTTTACCTGGTGCGCTGCCTTTGGATTGCTTTCGCCGCGGGTGGAGAGCAAAGCCGCCAGGTGAAAAACCGTGCGCACCTCGAATTCCGCCAAGATACGGTCCAGCAAGGCTGTGTCGAGGATCGAGCCCACAAACTCCCGGTGAACCCGCCTCTTGAGCTCTTCCGGGAGGGGCCGAACGTCCAGCGCCAACAGGGGGCCGGCGCCCTCTTCGCTGAGCCGCTCGATCAGACCATGGCCAATTTCTCCGCTGGCTCCGGTTATGAGCACCGCCCCTTTGCCCATGCGCGCCTCCTCCTCGTGAACACTATCACAAAAGCCCTCAGCCAAGGCCCCCGAGGGGTCGGTGGCGGCTAGGCCACTGTCACCTCGGGACAGAGGTACACGTCCTGAATGGCATGGAGGAGCTGGATGCCCTCCTTTATCGGCTTCTGGAAGGCCTTGCGGCCCGAGATCAGGCCCATGCCGCCGGCTCGCTTGTTGATGACGGCGGTGCGCACCGCCTGCGCCAGGTCGGAAGCGCCCTTGGACTCGCCCCCCGAGTTGATGAGCCCCACGCGGCCCATGTAACAGTTGGCCACCTGCCAGCGGGTCCACTCGATGGGGTGGTTGGGCACCAGCTTGGCGTAAGCTTCGGCCTTAGGTTTGTTTTTGAACTCCAGGGCCAGGTAGCCCCCGTCGCATTCGGGCTGCTTTTGCTTGACGATGTCTGCTTCTAGGGTCACCCCCAGGTGATTGGCTTGCCCGGTGAGGTCAGCGGCCGCGTGGTAGTCCACCCCCTCCTTCTTGAAGGCGCTGTTGCGCAGGTAGCACCAGAGCACGGTAAACATACCCAACTCATGGGCACGGGCGAAGGCTTCGGAAACCTCTTGGATTTGCCGGCGCGACTCGGGGGCACCGAAGTAAACGGTGGCTCCAACCCCCACCGCGCCCAAATCGAAGGCCTGCTCCACCGTAGCGAACAGGGTCTGGTCGTAGATGTTGGGGTAGGTGAGCAGCTCGTTGTGGTTCAGCTTGACGATGAAGGGGATCTTGTGCGCCCAGCGCCGCGCCACTGCGCCAAGCACACCCAGGGTGGAGGCCACGGCGTTGCATCCACCCTCGTAGGCCAGGCGCACGATGTTTTCCGGGTCGAAGTACGTGGGGTTAGGGGCAAAGGAGGCGGCACCCGAGTGCTCCACGCCCTGGTCCACGGGGAGGATGGAAAGGTAGCCGGTCCCCGACAACCGGCCCGTGTGGAACACCCAGTTCAAGTTGCGTAGCACTGCCGGGTTTCGGTCGCTGGCAGCCACCACCCGGTCAACGAAATCGGGACCCGGCAGGTGGAGGGACTCCTTAGGAATGCCTTGACAGCGATACTCCAGCAAGCTGGCGTCGTTGCCCAGCAGTTGACGGATCTTTTCCATCATGCTCACCTCCTCGCGGCGGCGTTATTCTAGCAAAGGTATGGGCCGCAGGTGTTTGCCTTCCCTTTTGTGCTTGCTGGCGGCAACCTGTTGGGGCCAACTGCTGGGCATCCACCAGGTGCAAGGAGATGGCAACCGCTCACCCCATGAGGGGGAACGGGTGCGCGTGCGCGGGGTGGTCACCGGCGTCAGCACCTCGGGGTTTTTTCTCCAAGACGTGCAACCTGACCAGGACCCCCGCACCTCCGAAGGGCTGTTCGTCTACCTGGGAGCGCCACCCGTTGTGAGTCCGGGGAAGGTTGTGGAGGTGGAGGGGTTGGTGCGTGAGTACGTGCCCGCCGCTGACCCGGCCTGTCCCCCTTTGACCGAGTTGGTAAGCCCCCGGTGGGAGGTGGTGGGGACGGCTGAGCTTCCGCCGCCGGTGTCGCTCACCGTTGACCTGCCCAACGGCTGGGAGCTGACGCAGCTGGAAGCCTTGGAAGGCATGCGGGTGGAGGTGGAGGAGCTGGTGGTCAGCGGCCCCACCTTGGGCTCGGTGGATGAGACGGCCATGCTCGCCAGCTCCAGGGGTGTGTTTTTCGGTGTGGTGGCCGGCCGGCCCCGACCTTTCCGCGAGCCAGGCTTTCCGCCTTGGGATCCGGTGCCCGCGGGCAACCCGCCGCTTTTCGATGGCAACCCAGAGGTTTTGCGGGTAGACAGCCTCTGCCTGCTGGGAGGAAGGCCGCTGGACACAGCTGCCGGCAGCTTGGTGCGCGGCTTGCGGGGCCCCCTCACCTTTGCTTCCCGGCGGTACACCCTTTGCCCGGAGGCTGAGCCCACCCTCCTCCCCCCGTTGCCGCCGCCCCCCGCTCCTCCCCCCCCACCCGGTACCTTGCTTTTGGCTAGTTGGAACCTCCAGCGCTTCTTCGACGACCAAAACGACCCGATGCGTGACGAGCCGGTGCTCTCGCCCGAGGCCTTTCACCGGCGCGTAAAAAAGCTGGTCCGGGCCTTGGCTGATTTCTGCCAGCTGCCCCAGGTTCTGCTGCTGCAGGAGGTGGAAAACCAGGCAGTGCTCGCCGCTTTGGCTGAGAGGTTGGGCCGCGAAGCCCAAGCCCGCTGGGGCGAGACCACGGGCTTTTCCACCTACTTCGTTCCCGGCAGCGACGGCAGCGGTCTGGGACTGGGGCTGCTGGTGGCCGATCAGCGACGGGGCGTGCGGGTGCAGGTGCGGGAGACTCGTGCGGTGCTGGGCGCGGAGGAGCTGGCCAACCCCGACGGCAGCCGCAGCCCGCTGTTTGATCGCCCGCCCCTTTTTGCCCTGCTGCACCTTTCGGCGCCCCGGCGCCAGGCCCTCACCCTGGCGGTGGTGGGTGTGCACCTGCGCTCCATGAACGGCCTGCTCAGCTTAGAGCCTGGCAGCCGCGGTTGGCCCACCGAGGGGGCGCGGGTGCGCGCAAAACGAGCCGGGCAGGCGGAGGCTTTGGCCCGCTTTGTGAGCCAATTTCAGGGGCAAAACCTGCTGGTGGTGGGCGACTTCAACGCCTTCGAGTTTTCCGATGGCGTGGTGGACGTGGTGGGCACGGTGGCGGGCTTCCCCGACCCTCAGGTGGTCCTTCCCACCGGCGATTGGGTGAGCGGCGATTTGCTGGTGCTCACCCACCGGGAGCTGGCTAGCCAGCGGTTTAGCTACGTGTACGATGGCTCGGCCCAAGCCCTGGATCACGCTTTGGCTTCGCAGGAGCTGGCCGCGCTGGGATTGCAGCTTTGGCGCCCGCGCCTGGCCGCCGACTGGCCAGAGGTGGCCCGCAACGGAGATGGTCCCTGGCGGGTTTCCGACCACGATCCGCTGCTGGTGTGGCTTCCGCTGCCGCGCGTCCCCGCCCGCGCCTTGCCGCGCCCGCGGCGCTCACGGCCGTGAGCGCGCGGGAAGGTATCATGAGGCCGTGCGCAGCCCGGAACTGTTGCCCGTTTTGGCGTCTTCTCCGCTGCTGGCCGGCTTGGAGGAGGGAGCTCGGCGGGAGGTGGTGTCCGCCGCCATAGAGAAAAAGCTCCCTGCCGGGCGAATCCTCTTCCGCCAAGGCGAGCCGGCGGAAGCCCTTTATGTGGTACTGTCGGGCAGCTTCAAGCTCACCCAGGAGGACCAACACGGCCACGAAGCGCTGGTGCGGTTTTTGGGGCCTGGGGCAGTGATGGCAGCAGTGGCGTTGATTCCCGGCCAGAGCTATCCGGTGACGGCCAAGGCCATGCAGCCGGCGGTGGTGGCCTTTTGGCCGCAAAGGGACTTGCTGTCCCTTTGTCGCCGCTTCCCGGCGCTCCACGCGGCAGCCACGGCCCAGGTGGCCGCCCACATGCGGGAAATGCAGGAGCGCTTCCTGGAGCTCGCGGCGGAGCGGGTAGAGCAGCGCCTGGCGCGCTGTATCTTGCGCTTGGCCTCCCAGCTGGGCAAGCAGACGGCGGAGGGGGTCCTCCTGGCTGTACCGGTTACCCGCCAGGATCTGGCAGCCATGGCCGGCACCACCCTCTACACCGTGTCCCGCATCCTTTCCCACTGGGAAAGCCGGGGCTTGTTGCAAGCTGGGCGGCAGCGGCTGGTGATCACCCACAAGCACGGCTTGGTGGCAATTGCTGAGGACTTGGCGGAGGGAGGGTAGGCATGAGCTGCACCTTGCAGGGGAAGGTGGCCCTGGTGACCGGAAGTACGCGGGGCACCGGCCAAGCTATCGCCGAGCATCTGCTGGCCCAAGGCGTGCGAGTCGTGATTTCCGGTCGGCATCCCGAGCGGGTTGAGCAAGCGGTAGCCCGCTTGCGCTCTCGTGGGGAGGTGGCAGGCTGGGCTGCGGACGTGGGTGACGCCCAGGCCTGCTGGCAGCTGGTGGAGCGCACGGTGGCCTGGGGCGGCGGCTTGCACATCCTCGTCAACAACGCGGGTGTCGGCGTGTTCAAGCCCCTGTTGGACATGAGTTTGGAAGAATGGGAGGCGCAAATCCGCGTCAACCTGCTTGGGGCCTACTACTGCACCCGCGCCGCCCTTCCCTATCTGCTGGAGGCCCGCGGGTATATCATCAACGTTGCTTCCCTGGCTGCGCGCTACCCCTTTGCCGGGGGCACGGCCTACAACGCCAGCAAGTTTGGCCTTCTGGGCTTCTCCGAAGCGCTCATGCAGGAGGTGCGCCAGCTGGGGGTGCGAGTAGCCACCCTGCTTCCCGGCTCGGTGGACACGGAGTTTGCTAACAACCTCCCCGGTGCGTCGTGGAAGCTGCAGCCGGAGGATGTGGCCCAGGCGGTGGTGGCGCTGCTCAGCTTTCCCGAACGGGCCCTGCCCAGTCTGTTGGAGCTGCGGCCGGCCCAGCCGCAGAAGGGCTAGGAACCACGCTGGCGCAGCTGCCAGCCGGCGAGAGCGGCCAGGAGCACGCCCGCCACCAGACTGACCGCTTGCTTCCAGCCAAAGCCGGGAGCGGCACCCACTCCCAGGGGGTCGGCCACGAGAGCCAAAACCGCAAGGCCCAAGCCGACCAGGAGCAATCCTTGCCATAGGCGCCTGTTCATTCCTCTACCCTCCTGCTAGCGCCGAAGGCGGCGCCGAAGCGACTCACCTGCTAACGGCAGCACCTGCACCTGCCAAGGCTGCCGGTTGTAGGGGAAAAGCAGCAAAAGACGCGGGCCTTGCCCGCTGGCCACCGCAAGAGCTAGCTCCTGCCCAGGCTGCACCGGCCAGGCGGGCCCCAGGCCGGGGGATGAGAGGCGCACGGGCGGGTTGAAGGGGTCGAAGGAGGTGCTGGGGGTGCGGGTGGCGGGGCCGACGGCGTCGCTGGTGTCGAACCAAAAGGCCAGGCTGCCGGCGGTCAAGCCTAGCTGGGAGGCGCGCACGGGCAGGACCATGATGCGCGTGAGAAAGGCGGGGAGGTGGAGCCCCTCGGGCGAAAGGCCACCCAGAGGGCCCACGTTCTGGCATGCGCCGCTGGGTAACGGGCACACGCGCACACTGAAGGTGTCCGTATCTTCGGTGAGGAGGTGGTTTTCCAAGCGAGCGTCGGCGTTACCATCGCCGTTGGTGTCCACGAGCACGCGGATCCTCACCTCTTCGGGCGAGGTCCAGGGGGTTTCGCTGGCCGCGGCAAAAACAATCAGGGGGTCGGGATCCCCGCTGGCTCCCACCCCGGCTGCCAGCAGGCGCGCCGGGCGCGGCGGGGTTTGCGGCACGCTTTGATAAGTCAAAAAAAGCGGCACCGTAAGGGCGTTGGGTTGCGGATCACCTACCACGCGCAAACTGGTTTCGCCCCCGCGACGCGAAATTTGGGCCGTGAGGTTGCTACCCGGCTGCAGCACGGCGTAAAGGGGCAGGCGCGAGCGCACCTGGCCGTTTTCCCAGGCTTCCAGGTGGGCGGAAAGCTCGGTGAGGAAAAAGCGCGGCTGGTCCTCTTGACGGGCTTGCTGGGTTGGGTCCCGCTCCACCGGCACCTCCGAGGAGCACTCCAACAGCACCGTAAGCGAGCCTTCCTCACCTGCCGCCAAGTTGAGCGTGGCGGGTACCACCGACAGGCGCACCCCAGCCAGAGGCTGGGTAAGGGTAGCGGCAAAACGCAGCTCGAGGGGACGGGGGGAGATGTTCCGTACCTTCACGCCTTTGACCACCCGCGCCGGCGTCTGTACCAAGGCGAAACTCACCGCCACCGCCTGGGGATTATCCGCCGCCCACAACAGCACCGGTGCGGTCACAGCGCGCTCGATGTTTAGCCTGCCGGCCCCCACGCGCGAGAGCCGGTGGTAGGGCTCCAAGCCGTTGCGGCTGCCAAAGAGCAAGGGATCGGCGCTGTTGATCAGCAGGGTCTTCAGCTCCCAGGCGGAGCGCTGCGGCGCAGCTTCCTTGAGCAGGGCTGCAGCCCCCGCCACCACCGGTGTGGCCATGGAGGTGCCGGAAAGGCTCACACCCCCCGTGAGGCTGCCGCGGGCGGCGGCGAACACCGTTTCCCCCGGAGCCGACAGCTCCGGCTTGAGCACCAGGTCCTGCCGCGGCCCGCGGGAGGAAAAGCTGGAGACCGTGTCCTCTCGTTCGCCGTTGCTGTACACAAAGCCGTTGCGAAACCGCGCCGTTAGGCGCAGCCGCACCCCTTGGCTCACATGCTGGCGCAGCAGCTCCCCCACCGACAACACGGTCATTTGCGCCGGGATGGTGATGGGGTTGGTGATGCTGCTGTCGTTGCCCATGGTGAAGGGATCGCCGTTGTCCTGCCGCACAATAAGAACGCCTATGGCACCGGCGTTTTGGGCGTTCAGCACCTTGCGCTTGAAGGTGCAGGTGCCGCGGTTGATGAGGGCGATCTTGGCCGCAAGGGCGCTGGTGGACGCAGGGGAAAAGGGCTCGCAGCCCAGCTCCTCGCCGGCGGCGGGCACGGCCAAAAGACCTTCTACATCGCCGGCGGCCAGGTCGGGCCCAAAAGCCGCCTCGCTTGCCGGGTAAAGCCCTGCCAACGGGGATGGCTGCAACACCTGAAAGGCGCCGGTGACCGCGCCCACGTCCACCGAGGAGGCCACGGATAAGGCAGCGGTGGCGCTGGCAGGGGAGGAGGTGATGAAGGTGGTGTCGCCGTCGTTGCCCGCGGCGGCCACCACCAGGATGTCCAGCTGGCTCGCGCGGTTGGCAGCTTCGGCATCCGCATCGTCATTGCTGCCGAAGCTGGAGCCCAAGGAAAGGTTGACGATGTCCAGCCGATCGCTCGGGTTGCCGTCGCCGTTGGGATCGGCGGCCCATTCCAAGGCTCGCACCACCAGCGCGGTGGACCCGGAGCAGCCGAACACCTTGAGGGCATAGAGGCTGGCCTCCGGCGCCACCCCAGGGGGGACGGCCAGCTCGCCCAAAGGTGTGGCGGAGCCAAAGGGTCCGAGGAAGGTTTGGCCGCTGCGCATGACACCCAGGCCGGCCGCAATGGAAGCCACGTGGGTTCCGTGCCCGTTGCAGTCCATAGGGTCGGCATCGGGAGAGGGCCGTCGCTTGTTGGCGTCGTCGCTGCCGGCATCGTAGTTGTCACCGGCGAAGTCGTAGCCCCCTACCACCTTTTCGTTGGGAAAGGCGCCGCTGCTGCCGAAGGTGCGGTGGCTGTAGTCAACGCCTGTGTCAATGATGCCCACCCGCACGCCCCGCCCGGTGAGGCCGTAGCTACCCCAAGCTTGCGGCGCGCGGATCAGGGGCAGGGTTGACGCCAACGCGGGCTTTTTCGGTTCGATGAGCCGAATCGCCTTCACGCCTGGCAGCTGCGCCAGCCGGGGCAGGCTGTCCCTTTCGGTTTCGACGGCCACCCCGTTGACCAGGCGTTGCACGCGGTACAGCTCCACAACCGGAATGCCCGCCTGCTGCATGGCCTGCACCAGAGCCTCTTGGGCTGTGGCGTTGGCTGCCAACTGCTGCCGCGCTGCCACCACCGCGCGGGCCGAGAGGCCTTCGTTCCGTGCGAAATAGGGGGCAAAGGCGGGAGGCCCCGAAAGCTCCACCAACACCGGCACAGACTGCCCCGCAGCTGCGAGGCTGGGAGTTACCAAGCCGAAAACGAGAAGGGCGCGCATGGGGCTATTCTAGCCGCTGGAAGAGACGCCCGTTCCCCTGGGTTAACCCTTGGGGCCCTGAGGCCTGGAGGTGAGCGGTGATCGAGGTGTACGAGACGCACTTTAAGAGGCAGTTGGCGGACGCGGATCCGCAGGAAACGCAGGAGTGGATCGAGTCGCTGGACGCGGTGGCGGCCACGGCCGGTCCCCTGCGCGCCTCCTTTATCCTGCGCAAGCTGCTCAAGCGGGCACGGATGCTGGGGCTGGGCATCGAGCCCATCCACACCCCTTACATCAATACCATTTCCCCCGAGCAGGAACCTCCCTTTCCTGGTGACGAGGCCATGGAAAAGCGCATCCGGCGCATCGTGCGCTGGAATGCCATGGCTATGGTCTCGCGCGCCAACAAGCATTACCCGGGTATTGGCGGGCACCTTTCCACCTACGCTTCAGCTGCCGCCCTTTACGAGGTGGGCTTCAATCACTTCTTTCGGGGAAAGAACCATCCGGGAGGAGGCGACCAGGTTTTCATCCAAGGGCATGCGGCTCCGGGCGTTTACTCCCGCGCCTTCTTGGAAGGCCGCCTGAGCGAAGCGCAGCTGGAGGCCTTTCGTCGGGAAACCACGGGGATTGGTTTGTCTTCCTATCCCCATCCCCGGCGCATGCCTACCTTTTGGGAATTCCCCACCGTCTCCATGGGTCTGGGACCCCTCAACGCCATCTACCAAGCCCGCTTCAACCGCTACCTGCTGCACCGCGGCTTGAAGGACACCTCCGACCAGCGGGTTTGGTGCTTCATGGGCGACGGGGAGGCGGACGAGCCGGAAGCCCTGGGTGCGTTGCACGTGGCGGCCAACGAGGAGCTGGACAACCTCATTCTCGTGGTCAACTGCAACCTCCAGCGCTTGGACGGACCGGTGCGGGGCAACGGCAAGATCATTCAAGAGCTGGAAGCGGTGTTCCGCGGCTCCGGTTGGAACGTGATCAAGGTGGTTCTCGGGCGGGAGTGGGACGAGCTCCTGCGGCGGGACGAGCACGGGCTCTTGCTCCAGCGCCTCAACGAGACGGTGGACGGCTGGTGGCAACGGTACCACGCGGAGGGTGGAGCCTTCATGCGGCAGCACTTTTTCGGTGCTGACCCCCGGCTTCTGGCCCTGGTAGAGCACCTTTCGGATCGGGACATCAAGCACCTCAAGTTCGGGGGCCACGACTACCGCAAGGTGTATGCCGCCTTTAAGCTGGCTACCGAAACCAAGGGTCGGCCGACGGCCGTTCTGGTGAAGACGGTCAAGGGTTGGACCTTGGGCCAGGAGTTCGAAGGCAAGAACCCCACCCACCAAATGAAAAAGCTCAACGTGGCGCAGCTGAAGGCCTTCCGAGACGTCCTACACCTGGAAATCCCCGACTCGGCTTTGGAATCGGAGGAGCCGCCTTACTTCCACCCGGGTGCCAACTCCCCGGAGGTGGAATACCTGCTGGAGCGCCGCGCCGCCCTGGGTGGCCCGCTGCCGCAGCGGCGGGTGCAGGTGTCGGTACCGGAGCTGCCGGGCAAGGACGCCTACGCCGAGTTTTTCGCCGGGTCGCCACGGGAGGTTTCCACCACCATGGCCTTCGTTCGCCTTTTGCGCAACCTTCTGCGCGACAAGGAATTTGGCCGATACGCGGTGCCGGTGGTGCCCGATGAGGCGCGCACCTTCGGCATGGAATCCCTGTTCGCCGAGGTGAAGATTTACGCCCCCAAGGGGCAGCTTTACGAACCCGTCGACCACAATTTGCTCTTGGCTTACCGCGAAGCCAAGAGCGGGCAAATCCTGGAAGAGGGCATTACTGAAGCGGGTGCCATGGCCTCCACCACCGCTGCGGGCACCGCCTACGCCACCCACGGTTTGCCCACCGTGCCGTTTTACATCTTTTACTCCATGTTTGGCTTCCAGCGCGTGGGGGATTTGATTTGGGCTTTTGGGGACAGCATGGGCCGCGGCTTTCTCCTGGGAGCCACCGCTGGCCGAACCACCCTCCAGGGGGAGGGGTTGCAGCACTGTGACGGGCACTCCCACGTGCTCTTTTCCGTCATGCCCAACGTGCGCGCCTACGACCCGGCCTTTGCCTACGAGGTGGCGGTGCTGATTCGCGACGGGCTGGAGAGGATGGTTCGCCGGCAGGAGGACTGCTTTTACTACCTCACCCTTTACAACGAGAACTACTCTCAACCGCCCATGCCGGAGGGTGTGGAGGAGGGCATCATTCGTGGGCTTTACCTTTTCCGCGGCGCCCCGCCAGAGCTTCCAGTGCGGCTGCAGCTTTTTGGTTCGGGGCCGATCCTGCGGGAGGTGCTGCGCGCCCAAGAGCTCTTGGCCGAGCGCTTCGGGCTGGGAGCGGAGGTTTGGAGCGTCACCAGCTACTCCCTCCTCTACCGCGACGCCTTGGCCTGCGAGCGCTGGAACCGCCTGCACCCCCTCGAGCCCCGACGAAAGCCCTACTTGGCGCAGGTGCTGGAGAGACACCCAGGTCCGGTGGTGGCGGCCAGCGATTTTCTCAAGCTCCTACCCGACAGCCTGGGCCGTTTCCTTGGACGCCCGCTGTTGAGCTTGGGCACTGATGGCTTCGGCTTGTCCGATACGCGCGCCGCCGCCCGGCGGTACTTCGAGGTGGATGCGGAGCACGTGGCTGCCGCTGCGCTTTACCTTTTGGCCCAGCAAGGAAAGCTGGCACCGCAGGCGGTGGCCCAAGCCGTGGCCGATTTGGGTTTGGATCCTGAAGCCCCCGACCCGGCCAGCCGTTAGGGTGTCAGCGGCCGGGCAAACCCAAGGGTTGGTGGCAGACGCGCGGCGGGGCAAGTCAGGGGCCTGGCCCTGGCAGGAATCATCAGCCACGTGCCGCTAGGCCAGGGCGACCGGCAGCCCACCGGCCGGGCGGCCATGGGCCGGCTGGAGCTTGCTCGACTGGCATGGACTCACGCGTCAAAAAACCAAATGGAGCCAAGCAAAGGCCAGAGACAGGCTCGCTAGTGTCACCGGCAGCCCGATGCGGAAGTGGGCGCGGGCGCTGATGGGCACGCCCGAGCGCGCCGCCTGTTCCACCACGATGATGTTGGCAATGCTGCCCACCACCAGCAGGTTCCCCGCCAGGGTGGAGGACAAAGCCAAAGCCGGCCCGGCGGCTGGATAGGTGGCGGAGGGCAAGAGCAGCATGACCGCCGGCACGTTGGAAACCAGGTTGGATGACACCGCCGAGGTCCAAAACAGCAGAGCAAGGTTGTGCAACTGGATACCCACGCGGGCCAGTTGGTCTAACGCCAGGCCCATCCAACCGGTGGCCAAGAAGGCGTGGTTGACCACGAACAGCCCCACGAACAGGGCCAGGAGCTGCCAATCCACCAGGCCCAGCATGTCGCGGGAAGCCATTCGCCGGGAGGTCAGGAGCAAGCCAGCAGCCGCCAGCGCGGCCACCTCCCGCCGGGGCTGGCCAAGAAAGAACACCACCAAGAGCAAGGCCAAAACGACCACCCCCTTGCCTGTTTGGTAACGGGAAAAGGAAGGGGCAGCCACCTGGGGGATGGGGGTGTGGCGGTACCATTCCCCGCGCTGCCGCCAGACCAGCACCAGCCAGAGCACCAGCAGGCTGGCGAGAACCACAGGCAAGGCCAGGAAGAGGTACGCGCTGAAGGAGAGGGAAAGCTTTTGCGCGATAAGCATGTTCTGCGGGTTGCCGATGAGGGTGGCCGCCGAGCCAATGTTGGCCGCCGCCGCCAGTCCCAACAGGAAGGGCATCGGGTCCCAACCCCGCCGCGCGCAGCCCTCCACCAACACCGGGGCCATGGCCAAGCACACCACGTCGTTGACCAGCACGGCGGACAGGGCAGCAGCCACCAGCAGTACCGCCGCCAGGGCGGCTGGTGGTGCCAGGGGCGCAGCCGCCAGGCGGCGGGTGACGTAGGTGTAGAACCCGGCCAAGCGAAACTGCGCGGAAACCACCATCAAACCCGCCAGAAGGGCCAGCGTGCCCACGTCCACCGCTTCCCACGCCATTTGTGGGCTCACGCGCTCGGTGGCCACCAGCACGATGGCCCCCAGAATGGCCACCCCGGTGCGGTCCAAGGCTAGAGGTGGGATTTCTCCCAGGAGCATGCCCAGGTAAACAGCCAAAAAGGTGAGCAGGACCACCTCGTCCATGGGGCAAATGTACCTTGCTTTTTCGGTTCCGGGGACGACGCGCGTGCGGTGCTGCTAGGCTAAAGCGTACGGAGGTTGCCATGTTCCTTCCAGCGCGCCGGCTGTGGGCGGTAACCCTGCTTTTGGGCCTTCTTTTTGACGTGCTCTTTTGGCAACGGAACTTGGGCCTGAATTTTGCCCTGTTCACTGCGGCCTGCTTGGCAGGGGGGGTGTGGGTGTTGCGTAAGGCTGGGCTGCGGCCTGCGCCTGTTTTCTTTTTCCTCCTGGGACCCATTGCCGGGCTTGCGCTGGTCCCCCTTGCCCGTCGGGAGCCGTTGCCGGTGCTTTTGGCCCTTGTGGGGACCGTGTTCCTCTTAGCCCTGGTCAGCCTCAGCTTCCGGGGCGCCCCCTTTTGGCGCTGGGGCTTTTGGGAGTACGTTCACTCCTTTTTTCGCCTGTTCGAAACGGTGGTGATGCATCCGGTGGTCTTCCACCACCAGGGGGCGGAGCCCGTCCCCGATGGGCGAAGCAGGGGCCGCTGGTGGGCGGTGGCCAAAGGGCTCATGCTGGCTGCGCCGCTGGTTTTGGTCTTTGCTGCGTTGTTTGTGGCCGCCGATCGCATGTACGCCACCTACCTCCAGGGCCTGGGTGCCTTTCTGGGACAGGCGCGCTTGGGAGAGCTGGCACTGCGTGCCTTTTTGATTCTGCTGGCCGCCTACGCTTTGGCCGGAGCCTACCGCCATGCGGCCTTCCGCAGCGGCCCAGACCCCCTCCGCGAAAAAAGGCGGCCGCGTACCTTGACCCACTTGGGCGCCACCGAAGCGGCAATGGTGCTGGCGGGAGTCATCCTGGTCATCCTCTCCTTCGTTGCGGTGCAGCTGCGAGTGCTGGTCGGCGGTGAACGCTTTCTTCTCCAGGCAGGCTTGACGTACGCGGAGTACGCCCGGCGCGGGTTTGGTGAGCTTTTGGTGGTGACGGTCCTAGCGGCCCTGCTGTTAGTGGAGCTACAGGCGCTGACCAAGACAGAACGCGAAGGTGAACGGCGTTGGCTTGCCCGCCTGCGGCTGGGCCTGTTGTTGAGCCTGGCGCCCATTCTCGTGTCCAGCTGGCTGCGCCTGTCCCTTTACGAGCAGGCTTACGGCTTCACCCGATCACGCCTCTACGCCCACGTGTTCCTCCTGTGGGTTGCCGTGTTCCTGGCCCTCATGGCGGTGTTGGAGCGCCGCAGGGGGCAAGGCATCGCCTCTGCTGCTTTGCTGTGCGCGCTTGGCTTTGTCGTCAGCCTCAGTGCCCTAGGGGTGGACGGTGAGCTCACGCGGCGAAACCTGGCCCGCGCCACCGCCGGTGCCCCTTTCGATGTGGCCTACCACGCCTCCCTTTCCGCGGATGTCCTGCCGGTGCTCGCCCAAGCGCTCCAGGGTGGCTCCCTGCCCGAAGCCTTAAAGGAGCCGGTGGCCGCCTCGGCGGCCTGCCTTGCTTTCCGTCTGGGTGACCAGCTAGGTGACCAGCCCATCCCCAGCTGGAGCTGGTCCCTGTGGTGTGCCCGCAGGAGCTGGCAGCAGGTGGCACCGCTGCTGGCCACCTACCAGCGGGAGGGTGAGGGTCGAAGGCTGGCCGTGCTCGGCCCTACGGGCCATCGGTACCCTTGCCGCAGCGAAAGCTCCCGTTAGCCTCCAGCCCCCTTGGCGTAAAAACACTGGGGGGCGAATGCTCGCCCCCCAGTTCCCTTTTGGCGCGCAGGCCTAGAAGTCCAAACGCACAGCCAGCTGCACGGTGCGCGGCGTGCCGGTGTAGGACTTGAGGCCAAAGGTTGACCGCGGGGTCTCACCGGTGCCCCAAATGCGGTTGGTCACCGCCCAGTCCTCGCGATCCGTGCAGTTAAAGCACTCGGCAATTGCCGCCAACTTGAAGCCCTTGATGTCAAAAGTCTTTTGCAGGCGCAAGTCCAAGGACCAGCTATCCGGCTGGCGGAAGCTGTTGCGCGGGAAGTGCTGTCCGCCCACGGTGGGCCGATCGGTGTCGGATACGCCATCGCCGTTCAGGTCTGAACCCGCAATGGCGGTGTAGGGCTGACCGGTGGCAAAGCGGAACAAACCCGAAAGGGAAAGACCCCACCAGGGCGTGTTCCAGGTGGCGTTGGCGGCAATCTTCCACCGTTGGTCGCGGTCCGACCAGCCCCAGTTCAGGTCCAAATTGTTTACATCCTCGGCAAAGATGCCCGCAAAGTTGCGCTCGTTGGAGTCGTTGTCCTTGTCCTCCGACCAGGTAACCGAAAGCATGCCGAAAAAGCGCTCCACGAAGCGACGTTGCAGCAACAGGCTAATGCCCCAGTACTTGGAGCGGGCATCGGAGGTGTAAACGGTTACCCGCCCGTAGACCGGGTTGGGACGCGTGCGCGAGTAGTGGGGCACGCCGTTGGCGGATGTGGTGCCGTCGTACTGCAAATTAGCATCCCGCAGTCGCTCCAGCTGCTTGGATTCGGCGTAGGTCACGCTCAAGGAAGCGGCGGTGTTGGGCAGGATTTCCCGCTCCAACTCCAAAGTGACGCGGTCGGTGTAGGGGTTGCGGAAGTTCGGGTCCACGGTGAACACGCCCACCCCGCGAGGAATGGGGATGGAGGAGAAGTCAACGCACGCCAGGGAATTGGGTGTCCAGGTGTCTCCCCAGCCGCAGGGCGCCGCCAGCGGGTCGGTGGGGGGGCCGGTGACGTTGCCGCGCGAGTCGCGCTGGGCAAAGATAAGGTACTGCGTGCCCTTCAAGCCGTTGGAAGTGTTGGTCTGCGCCCAGAGGAGAGCGGGTGTGCGGCTCCAGAAGCGAGCGGCGGAGAACCGCACCGCGGTCTTAGGCGCCGGTGCCCAGGAGAAGGCAAATCGGGGTGACCATTGGTTGTTTTCGTCCGGGATGCGGCCGTTGAGCTTGTAGGTGCCGTCTGGGTTTTGCTCGCGCAGGTTCAAGATGGGGAAATCCGGGTTGTCCAAGCGCTCCCAGCGCAAGCCGGCCGACAGGGTCAGGGAAGGCGAAAGGAACCACTGGTCCTGGATGAAGGCCGCGTACTCCTTTTGCCCGAAGTTGGAGCGGCCAGCCTCGTCCGCGGTCAGGCCCTGCAAGCCACCGAACTGCCGGTACTCCGACCACCTGCCGGCGAGGAAGTCCGCCTTGTTATTGAAAATGAAAACCCCGCGCCAGTTGCCCTTGAAGACCTGGTCGATGCCGGTGTCGTTGTACTCCACCCCGCCCTTGAACACGTGGTCCTTCCACAGGAAGGTAACGGTATCGAAGAGGGTGGTGCGGTCGGCCAAGGAGGTGATGGGCAGAAAGCTCACCTCGCCGTAGTTGCCAATGCCGCGCACCTGGATGTCAGGCAGCCCCAAGCCCTTGTCGCCACGGGGCGTGTCTTCCAGCACATACTGGAAGCTCAGGTCGTTGAGCAGGCTATCACTCCAGGTACCCGAGTAGCTGGCCACGTAGGAGCGGGCAAACATTCCTTCCAGGCCGTTGTAGGAGGCGGCGCGGGTGGGGCTGGTGGAGGTGCCGTTGACCCCGTCGTAATCGGCGTAGTTGACGCGCGCCATGAAGCGGTGCCTAGCGCTGGCGAAAAGGTCGAAGCGGGCGAACACCACCCGCCCGTCGCGGGTCTGCACGTACTCCGGCGGCGACGCCAGCACCGGGTACCTGGCAAAGATGTCCGCATCCAGCACGATGGGTGCAATGGGGATGGTTAGGCTCTGGTTCTGTTGATCGTAGGAAGCAAAGAAGAAAAGCTTGTCCTTGACAAAAGGCCCGCCCAGGGAGCCGCCGAACTGCTTCTTCTCCTGGTCCAGCTTGGTGCCCACCGGCGGGTCCGAGGCCAGATCCTGCGGTTGCCAGTAATAGAACGCCGAACCATGGAACTCATTGGTACCGCTCTTAGTAATGACGTTGACGAAACCTCCCCCTGAGCGCCCGAACTCGGCGGAGACACCGTTGGTGACGACGGAAAACTCCTTGATGGACTCCTGCGAGATGGCCAAAGGTGCCCGTCCCTCGGCGGTGCCGTACTGGCCGCCGAAGAACGAATTGTTGTAATCCACCCCGTCCACGGTGACGTTGGTGTTGATGCCCCGCTGCCCCGAAAGGGAGATGTAGCCGCGCTGGCTTTCCCGCCGGGATTCTGGCGTGAGAAATACGAGGGACGTGAAGTCCCGGCCGTTGAGGGGCAAGCTTTTAATTTGCTCGTTGAGCACCGTGGTGCCCACGGTGGTGTTGGTTACCTCCACCAGCGGCACCTCAGCGGTGACGGTAATGGCTTCCGCTGCTTGCGCCAGGGGCAAGGAGAAGTCCACCGTGGGTGCGGAGCCCAGCACCAAGCGCACGTTTTGCTCCAAGGTGGCAAAACCCGGCAAGCTGGCAGTGACCAAGTAGCTGCCGGTGGGCAAGTTGAGCAGGCGGTAAAAGCCGTTCGTATCCGTCACCGCCCGCACCACAAGGCCGGTTTCCGTGTTGCGCGCTTCTACCGTGGCTCCTGGCAGCGGCTGCCCCTGTTGGTCTCTGACCACGCCCGTGACCCTGGCCAAGGTCACATCCGTTTGGGCCATGGCGGCGGTAGCCGCAAAGGCCAGACTGAGGGCAAGCGCCCAAGTTTTTACGGTTGGCGTCGTTCCTCTCATAGTGTCCTCCTCCGGCTCATAAAGAACCGAACGTTACTTTACCACCGCTTTCACGGTAGGTTAGAGCCATGAAGGGTCCTTGAAGAGGTTTCGACCGGCTTGTTTTTAGCTCAGAGTGTCCGGGCGTCGTGGTCCTGGCGCACAGCGGCCAACTCACGGGCAAAGGTCTCCCAGACGATGCCGTAAGTGGCGGCAGGGGCCGCGAGCGTGTCGAAGGAGGCCGGTCGGCAACCCACGCAGGCCATCGCTCGCCGGAGAAATACCGAGGCCAGCTGCGGCCACTGGCTTAGCAGCTCCGCCACGGTCATGGTGGGAGAGGGCCAGCTCACATCCATGGCAAGCAAAAGTCTTTCTGCTGTTCGCCCAGCTGTCTTTGTCCCAGCGCAAGCTTACCTTGACAACGAGGGGCAGCTGGGGTAGAAAGGAGGCGCGGCGGGCACCGTTCCCGAAGCTGTTAGGGGAAGGTGGCAAGCCCATGTGCTCCGCAGTAGCTCAACGGTAGAGCGTCCGGCTGTTAACCGGAGGGTTGGGGGTTCGAGTCCCTCCTGCGGAGCCAAATCTGGACCTTTCATTCCGTCTGTTGCGTGCTCCCTTTTCGCGGTCCTTTTGGGGAATTGGCCGCCTGGTCCGTTTATGCCAGCCGTTTTCGCCGGATCTGACCTTGCTGATGGGGCGGAAGCTCCGCCTTTTTCGGGCCGTGTCGCTGAACTCCTGGCATAAACTGAAAGGCGAGGCGGCAGCGTGCGCTTGTGGTCCCTTTGGCCTGGTTATCTCGACAGCAAGGGCTTGGTGGCTCTGTGGCGCGAGGGCTTGCTGGCGCGGGCGGTGTTGGCCGGCAAGACCCGCGGTTACCGTAACCACCCCCAGTTACAAAGGTTCCGAGAGGCGGCAGATCCGTTGGCCACCCTTGATGCGTACCTTTGGGAGGTGGTGAGGGAGGCGGGAGCTCGCGGCTTTCAGTTCGACGCGAGCAAGCTAGGACCCTTGACTCAGGTGCCGGCACTCACTGTTACCGACGGGCAGCTGCGGTTTGAGTGGGGCCACCTGCTGGGCAAGTTGGAACGCCGGGACAGGGCGCGCTTGCTAGCCTGCCAGCAGGTGGCCACACCCCAAGCCCACCCCCTGTTCGTCGTGGTCCCCGGGCCGGTGGAGCCCTGGGAGCGGGGCGAGCGCGGCCCTTAGGGCAGCTGCCGGTGGGTGCCGTCGCAAAATGGGGGGTTGCCCGTGCGTTTGCAAAGGCACAGGGCTACGGTTTTCTTTTCCGTGAGCTCGAACTTGACCGGTGTAAACCCCGTGCCCTTGTGCGAGCCGTCGCAGAACGGCTGCTTTTGTGACCGCCCACAAGCACACCAAAAGTAGGTACCCGGTTCCAGCTCCAGCACTTCCGGTGACTTTCGCACCACCAACGGCTCAGACATGTGCCCCCCCTTTCTCGTCCAGGCTGCAAGATCCGGGCCCCAAGCTACCCAAAAGCAGCAAGCCGCCCAGGATGGCCAGGTTCTTCAAAAACATGATCATTTGCAGTTGCCGCTCTTGCCCTTCAAAGGCCCAGAAGTTATGGAAGATGAGGGTTGCGGGAATAAGGAAGATGACGAGCAGGGCGACCCCCCAACGGGTCTTGAAGCCCAGGAGAACCGACAAGCCCCCAGCCAACTCGAGGACGATGGCACCGACGAGAAAAAAAGGCACCAACGGCATGCCCTTACTCGCCATGTACCCTGCGGTGCCTTGCCAATCGGTGAGCTTGCCCAGAGCCGAAAGCAGGAAAATGAGTGATAAACAAAACCTGCCAATGGGGGGAAGCATGCGTTGCAGTGAACTCATGGTATTCCTCCTTTCTCCCCTTCGGCGCTAGCCGAGAGGGGCAAGCGTTTTTGCAGCTCCTTCAGGTAGGCCTGCAGGGTTTCCGGTCGGCTGGAAAAAAAGGCATGTTGGCCCTGACGGCGAACGGCCACCAAGCCCGCCGCCTCCAGGATGCCCACGTGGTGAGAAACGGTAGACTGGCCCACGGGGAAAAGCGCCGCCAGCTGGCCGCAGGAAATTTCCCTGGCGCGATGGATGGCCTCCAGGATGGCGAACCGTCGCGGGTCTGACAGCGCTTTGGCCACGCGTTGGAACTCACGGTTTTCCATCGCTACCCATCGTAAAACGTATCTATAAATATCGAAATTCCCTTGGTCAAGGGAGGAGTGCAAAAGACCGGGGCAGCCTTGAGGCGCCGCCCCTTCACCGGACGTGCTGGGTTAGCCGAGCTTACCCGCCTGCCTCGTTGCTTTTTCTCCCTACTCCCTCTGCCAGCGGGGCAGGCGCCCCGGGGTGTGGGGTGCCCCTGCCTGCTCTAGCTCCTCCTCCAGCGGGCGCAGCTTGCCATCGACCAGTTGGTGCAGGCCGTTGAGCACCTTTTCGAACTGGGCAGCAGCCACCTGGTAGCTTTCGCGCTGGGTGCCGGTGGCCGCCGCGGTAGCGGTAAGCAGGCTGGCCACGATGCGCTGGACCCGCTCGCGTATGGATGGCAGCGTGGGCTCGTTGCGTCGGGCCATTTCTCGGTCGCCGGAAAGCTCGCGGTCCAGCAGGGCCAGCTCCGCTTCCAGCTGGCGCAGGTGTGCGCGCCACTCGGGCTTGGCCGCCGGAGTGCGCTCCACCGCGTGCTTGAGCTTGGCCAGCCGCTCCTGAGTTTCGCGCACTGCCTCAGCCGCTGAAAGCACCGCCCGCTGCAGACGCTGCACTTTGCGCTGGAAGGTGGCTTGCTCCGGCAGGTCCTTGGCACCCAGGGTGGCCAAGCCCAAGGGCACCACCTCAAAGGTCACCGGCCCTGCCAGCACCGTTTCCACGCCCCTCACCCGTTGGGACAGGACCACCTGATAGGTCCCTGGCGCCACGAAGGGTCCCAAAGGGAGGGGCTCCCAGGGGTCGCGCTCCCCCTCTTGGCCTACGGGGTGGGCCGAAGGGAAGCGCAGATCCCACGCCACCCGGTGAACCCCCTTTTCTTTGCTGCCCTCGAGGCGACGCACCACGTTGCCGTCCGTATCCTGGACTGTCAGCCAAAGGGTGGGCGCCTCTTCTTGTGCCTCCGCCCGCAGCTCCTCCGCCGTTGGGTACGGGGGCGTTTTCCCTTGCTTTTCCGCTTCGGTTTCCCGCTTGTGCCGTTGTTCCTTGAGGGTGAGGAGGGTTTCTTTTAAGTAATAGGTGAATACGGCGCCAAAAGGCGGGTTTGGGGCGGTGAAGAAGCTATCGCCTTGAGAGGCTTTCCCCCTCCCTCCCAAGGGTGTGCTTTCTACGTAGGCAAGGGCGCGTCTTACGGGGAAGAGGAGCGCGGGTTGGTTGAGCTTTTCTCGCGTCAACCCGCGCAAGGGCGTGTAGTCATCCAAGATGTACAAGCCGCGGCCAAAGGTGGCCAGCACCAGGTCGTTTTCTCTCTCCTGAATAGCCATGTCCCGGACAGCAATGGTTGGCAGCCCACCGCTCAGCTGAACCCAACGACCGCCGGCGTCGGGGCTGAAGAAAACCCCGAATTCGGTGCCAACGAAAAGGAGATGGGGGTCGACCGGATCTTCCACCACGCAGTACACCACGTGCCCGGCAGGTAACCCGCTGCCAATGTTTTCCCAGCTACCTCCCAGGTCTCGGGAACGGTAAAGGTATGGTGTAAAATCCCCCATCTTGTGGTTGTCAAAGGCGGCGTAAAGCGTGAGGCGGTCATGGCGCGAGGCTTCCACCTCGGCCACGTAGGTGCGCTCGGGCACCTGGCCCACCCGTTCAATGCGACGCCAGCTCTTGCCGCCGTCCTGGGTAATTTGAATCAGGCCGTCATCGGTGCCTACCACCAGCAGCCCTTCCTGCAGAGGCGATTCGGCGAGCGACACGATGTTGCCGTAAAAGGAGGTGGACGCGTTTTTTGCCACCGCGTCCGCCGGCCAGATCTTGCCCATGACCGGCAGCTGGTTGCGGTCGATTTGGCGGGTCAAGTCGCCAGAAATGGCCACCCAGGAGTCCCCGCGGTCGTCGGAGCGGTACACCCTTTGCGAGGCGAAGTAAAGCCTTTTGGGATTGTGCGGCGAGATGATAAGGGGCGAGTCCCAGTTCCAGCGGTTTGGTGGGTCCCCCGGCCCTTCCTGGGGCTGGATATCCACCTCTTCCCCCGAGGCCCGGTCGTAGCGCACCAGGCCGCCGTATTGCGATTCGCTGTATACGATGTTGGGGTTTTCCGGGTCTACCCGGGTGACGAAGCCGTCCCCACCGGTGGTCACGAACCAGTCGCTGTTGACGATGCCGGAAACGGAAAGGGTGCGGGAAGGCCCGCCCAAGGTGTTGTTGTCTTGCGTGCCGCCATAGACGGAGTAAAAAGGCCTGGAGTTATCCACGGTCACTCGGTAAAACTGGGTGACGGGTAGGTTAGGCTTGAACTGCCAGGTGATACCCGCGTCCCAGGTTTCGTAAAGCCCACCGTCGCAACCCACAAGCCAGTGCCTGGTGTCTGCGGGGTCAATCCACATGGCGTGGTTGTCCACGTGCTTGGTCTTTTCTCCTACCCGCCGAAAGGTTTTGCCCCCGTCCTTGGACACCTGCAGCCAGGTATCCATGGCGTAGAGCGTGTCCACGTCACGCGGGTCGCAGGTGAGCTCGTTGTAGTACTGGCCGGAGGAGGTGTGGTAGTCGGAGCGCCGCTCCCAGGACTCGCCGCGGTTGGTGGAGCGGAACACTCCTGATTTGCCATCGGCAGCTTCCACAATGGCGTAAAGCACATCGGGGTTGGCAGGGGAAAGGCAAAGGCCAATACGGCCTTTATCTTCCTTGGGCAGCCCCTGGTCGATCTTGCGGAAGGTTTTGCCGCTGTCCTCCGACTTGTAGATGGTGGACTCAGGCCCGCCGTTGATCAGCGTCCACACGTGGCGGCGGCGCTGGTAGGAGGTGGCATAGACCACGTCAGGGTTGCGCGGGTCCAGCCAGACCTCGTTGACGCCGGTGTTTTCCGAGATGTACAGCACACGTTGCCAGGTCTTGCCGCCATCGGTGGTCTTGTACAGCCCCCGGTCCCCAGCTGGAGCCCAAAGGGGGCCCTGAGCGGCCACCCACACCACGTTGCTGTCACGGGGATCTACCACGATGCGCCCAATGTGCTCGGATTTCTCCAACCCCACACGCTGCCAGGTTTCGCCATCGTCGCGGGACACGTACACACCGCTGCCCCAGCTCACGGACCGTTGGCTGTTGTTTTCCCCCGTGCCTACCCAAACCGTATGGCGGTTGTTGGGGTCCAGGGCGACGCAGCCGATGGAGTAGGAGGCTTCCTGGTCGAAAACGGGTGTGAAAGTCACGCCGCCGTTTTCCGTCTTCCACACCCCGCCGGAACAAACGGCGAGAAAGTAACGCTTGGGGTTGTGAGGATCTATGGCCATGTCACAAATGCGGCCGGAAGCCACCGCCGGCCCCAACGACCGAAAGGCCAGCCCAGTGAACACCTCCTTGCTGAAGAGGTCTTCCCCCTCCGGCTTAGCCGCCCAGACCGTCGCCACCGTCAAGGCCAACCAAGCTCCGGTGGTCACTTTGCAAAAAACGCGTCTCATAGTGCCCTCCTTAGCCTTCTTACGCCCGGCGCGGCCGAAGGTTAGCCTGGCGGCCTGTCAAGCGGGAGGCTGACCACCCGGGTAGCAGGGCAAGGTAGAAGCCGTAAACGCCGTGGGGCTGGGAATGCACGCGTGGCGGGCGACCAACCCATCCGGAATTTTCCGGAAAGGGCCGACCGGCAGGCGGCCTACAGCTGTGGCCCTCCGCCGCCGGCGTTGGGGGGCCGGGGATGAGGGCGACAGGCGAAGGCATAAGCGGGAAGGAGCGGAGCTTCCTTGCCGGAGGCCTCGCGCACATCGGCGAATGGCGCCGGGGTCAGGCGTTCAGGCGCCCCAAGAGGCGAAGCAGGCCGTCGAGGATCGTCAGCGGATGGGGCGGACACCCTGGAATGAGGAGGTCGGGGCGGATCCCCTCAGGAAGCCCGGACACCGCCGGGCTGCCGGCAAAGGGACCGCCCGAGAGGGCGCAGGCCCCAACGAGGATGACGAGCTTCGGCGCCGGGACCGCCTCGTAGGTGAGCTTCAGGGCTTCGGCCATGTTGGCGGTGACTGGACCCGTCACCAGGATGCCGTCGGCGTGCCGAGGCGAGGCCACGAACTGGATGCCGAAGCGGGCTATGTCGAAGACCACGTTGGAGAGCGCGTTGAGTTCCACCTCGCAACCCGCGCAGCCGCCAGCGCACACCTGCCTCAACCTCAGGGAGCGATCGAAGAGCCGGCGCATCTCCTTCTCCAGGGCCTCCACCTTGGGCCTGGTTGTGGGGGAGACGATAAGCCCTTCGGCCCGGCTGGCAGCCAGCGAGTAGTTCCGGGTAAAAGCAAGGGCGCCCGAGGGGCAAGCTTGGGTGCAGGCGGGGCAGAAAAGACATTTGGCCAGGTCCAGCCGGAGCCCCCCTTCCACCGCGATGGCGCCGGTGGGGCAGGCTTCCACACACGCCCGGCAGCCCTCGACGCAAAGCGCCGGGTTCAAGACCGGAAGGCCGCGAAACCTCGGCGGAAGCGGATTCTCTTCGGGGGGAAACGGCAGGGTCCTCAAGCCCTGGCGCAGGCGCGCTTTCAGCAGGTCAATCATAGGTCGTGCCCCGCATAGGAAAGGTTGAAGCTCTTATTGCACAGAGGAAAGTCGGAAATGGCCCCGCCCCGCATGGCCATGGCCAGCGCCGGCCAGTTGTGGAGGGAGGGGTCTGTCACGCGGTGCTCGGCGATCGCGCCGTCCGCGTCGGTCACCGCCACGTGGGCGGTCTCGCCTCGCCAGCCCTCCACCAGTGCGGCAGCTAAAAGCCCGCACCGCGGCTCGGTTTCGGGTCGCTTGTAGGTTTCGCCCGCGGGCAGCGAGGGCAGGTGCTCCTCGAGGAAACGGAGGGACTGTTGCATCTCGAGCCACCGCACCATGGCGCGGGCAAAGACATCACCGCTGGTGAGCACCTGTGGCGTCACCTGGGCAAAGCGGAAATAGCCCGCGGGGTGGTCCTGGCGCACGTCCCGGCGGCAACCGCTGGCCCGTGCTGCAGGTCCCACCACCCCCAGGGCCTCGGCGGTCTCGCGCTTCAAGACACCGGTGCCTTCAAAACGCCCCTGCACCGAGGCGGCATCGAAAAGAAGGCCGGCGCTGTCTGTCAGGTCCCGCCGGAGCCGGGGCAGGCGCTCCAGGACCTCTCCCACCCAGTCTCGGTCGCCATCGCAGGCCACACCTCCGGGGACAATGAGACCGCGGCCCGTGCGGTTGCCGCAGAGCGAAAGGGTAAGGTTCAGGAACTCTCCCCGCAGCCGGCCGAAAAACGCAGCACCGGGCAGGTAGCCCACGTCGCCTGCCAAAGCCCCCAAATCGCCTGCGTGGTTGGCGAGACGCTCCAGCTCCAGCGCTATGGCCCGGAGAGCCTGGGCGCGGGCAGGCACCCCAACCCCCCTGAGCGCCTCCTCCACCTGGGCGAAGGCCGTGGCGTGAGCTACCACGGAATCTCCCGCCACCGACTCCGCCACCACCAGTCGCCTGGCAGAGGGAGAACTCTTGAGCAGCTGCTCCGCGCCCCGATGCTGGTAGCCCAACTGGATTTCCAGGTGGAGCACCCTCTCGCCGTGGCACTGGAAGCGAAAGTGGCCGGGCTCGATAATACCCGCGTGGACTGGCCCCACCGCCACCTCATGTACCTCGTCCCCCTCCACGCGGAAGAAGGGGTACCCATGCGGGATGGTCAGGCCCTGGGTGAGGCCGGAAAAGCGCAGGGGTTTGAGCCACGGGTGGCCTTCGGGGAGGATCCCGTGGCGTTCCCAGAGGTCACGCTCGAAGGCTTGGGCCTGCGGCCAGGCTGGGGTAAGGGAGGGAAAAGCCTTCGCCCCTCCCAGCCTGCAGGCGGTTGCCGCCAGGGTTCCGGAGGCGTCCAGAGCCACCAGGGCGAGGAGGATCCTTTCGCCGGCGCGCTCTACCGGAAAGAGGGCCACCAGGCGCGCGCCATAGGTGGCGGCCTCTAAAAGCCGGGTGGTGAACTGGACGGCATCCCCTTCGGGGATGGCGGCCATCTTCACCGCGCTGCCGTTGGCAAAGGTGAGCAGGCCTTCGGTCATGCCCTCGCCCCAAGGGACAACACGGCAGCCCGAAGGAGGGATTGCAACGCCTCCGGAACCCAGAGGCCCAGGGTCAGGGAAGCCGCGGCAAGGAGGGCAGTGGGGGCTAGCAGCAGCACCAGATGCCAGCCCCACCGCGCAGGGGAGGTCCCATCCTTCGGTCGGCCGAAGACCATCCCGCAAACGGCCGAGGCCATGGCGGCAAACGCGATGGCCAGCAGGGTCAAGAAGAGGGCCGCCACCGCGTAGCGTCCCGCGGAAAAGGCGGCCAGCAGGATGACCAGCTCGCTAACGAAGGGCCCGAAGGGGGGCGTACCGGTAATGGCCAGGAAGCCAGCGAACAGGAGCAGGCCCAGGGTCGGGACGCGGCACGCCAGGCCAGTGACCTCCGCCACCGCCTTGGAGTGGAAAGCAACCAAAACGCCGCCGGCGGCGAAGAAGAGCAGCGCCTTGGCGAGGGAGTGGTTGAGCGCATGAAGCAGGGCACCGAAGAGGGCCTGGGAGGAGCCCAACCCTACCGCCACCGCCAAAATGCCCATGTGCTCCACGCTGGAGTAGGCGAGAAGCCGCTTGTAGTCGGGCTGGCGGAGGAGGAAGGCAGCGGCGGTAGCCATGGACAAAAACCCGAGGACCAGCATGGGACCGCGGGCAAAGGCGCCCAGACCGGCGGCGTTCACCACCTGGAAGGCGCGCAGGATCCCGAGGAAGGCGCAGTTCAGAAGCGCTCCGGAAAGCAGGGCGGAAACAGGCGAGGGGGCCTCCGAGTGGGCGTCGGGAAGCCAGGTATGCATAGGGGCAAGGCCCATCTTGGTGCCATAGCCCACCAGGAGAAAAAGAAAGGCCGTTTGCAGCCAGGGGGCAGACATCTGAGGTGCCGCGGCCAGGAGGCTATCCAACAGGAGGGAGCCGGAACCTTCAGAAGGCAGCGCCAAGGCCAAGAAAAAGGTCCCCGCCAGCGCCAGGGCGATGCCCACGGAGCAGAGGATGAGGTACTTCCACGCTGCCTCCAGGCTCCTCTCCGAGCGCTCAAAGAACACCAGCGGTGCGCTCGTAAGGGTAGTGGCCTCTAGAGCCACCCAAAAGAGCCCCAAGTGGTGGCTCAGCGTGGCCAGGGTCATGGACCCCAGGAAGAGGAGCATGGCTGGGACGTAGTACCGACGGCGGGGGTGGTGGTGGAGGGCCATGTAGCCGAGGGTGTAAACCGAATCCAGCAAGAACAGCCCCGTGACAATGCCCAGGAAAAGCCCGCCCAGCGGGTCCAGGGCCAAGGCGCCGCCCCACTCGGGAGCAGGCGGATGGACCGCGACCCGGACCGTCAGGCCGGCTTGGAGCAAGCCTGCGGCTAGGAAGACAAAGCGGCGCGCCGTACGCCTCGGGAACGCCCACGCAAGGCCGCCTAGCGCCAAAGGCGCGGCCACCAGGGCCGTGAGGATCACGGCTCTTCCTCCTTGAGGGCGGTGAGCGAGCGCACGTCGATGTGGTTGAAGGTGCGGTGGATGTTATACACCACGATGCCCATGACGAACACCCCGACGAACACATCCAGCAAAATGCCCATCTCCACGAGGACCGGCATGCGGTTCAGGAGCGTGAGGCCGAAGAGGAAGATGCCGTTTTCCAGGACCAGGTAGCCCACCACCTGGGTGAGCGCCTTCAGCCGGGCAACCAGAAGAAACAGGCCGGTGATGATGGTGGCAAAGGCGGCTGCTGCCAAAAGGGGGCCGGCCCGGCGGGCCTCCAACGGCAGGCGCGAGGCGAAGACGAAGGAGAGGGCCACCCCCAAAGCGGTGAGGAGGAGCGAGGCCCCGTAGGAGACCAGCGGCTCCAGGTCGCGGCGGGCGCCGGTGCGCAGCACCGCACGGTGGAGGAAGTAGGGAATGACGAGGGACTTGAGGGTCAGCGTTCCCCCCGCCACCAACCAGGCGTGGGGGTTGTCCAAACCTTCGAGGAAAAGGGCAAGAAGGGCAACAGCAGCTGCCTGCAGGGCAAAAGCGCGGACAAGCACGCGCAGCCGGCTGGTGGTGGCCATGAGGAAATCCAGGAGGACCACACCTACGAGCAGCGAGAGGGTGGGCGCGCTCACGGCCTTGCCTCCGTTAGAAGGAGCAGCATGGCAAATGCTGCCAGAGCCGTAGCCAGGCCCAGGTACTGGGGCACCCGCGCCAGCTGCATTCGCGCCACGGTGCTTTCCACCAGCCCGATGAGAACACCCGTTAGCGCCATGCCCGCAAGGAAAAGCACGAGCCCCGTTGCCCAAGAAGAAGTCGGGGGGAGGAAGATGCCGACGAAAAGCGCGGAAAAGAGCCAAAGTTTGAGCGAGGCTCCGTAAAGGATGAAGGCCAGATCGGGCCCCGAATGGTCCAGGATCATGACTTCATGGATCATGGTGAGTTCCAGGTGGGTGGCGGGATCGTCCACCGGAATGCGATTGTTCTCGGCCAGCAGAACGAGGAAGAAGGCGACAGCCATCAGGAGCAAGGCCGGCACCCGCCCCCATGCCACAGCACCGCTCGTACCCCACTCTGCCAGGCTTAGCCCGCCCTGCGCCCGGGCCAATCCCCCCAGCACCAGAAAGAAAGCGGGTTCGGCAAGGGTGGAGAAGGCCGCTTCGCGGCTCGCGCCCATGCCTTCAAAGGAGGAACCGGTATCCATGGCCGCCGCCAACAAGGCGAAGCGCGAGAGGGCAAGCAGGTAAGCAAACAGCACCAGGTCGCCAGGAAAGGAGAAAGGCGGGGGGCAGGGACCCTGGGGCAAAAGGAAGAGGGCGGAGACCAGGGCCGCCAGGGAAACGGCGGGCCCCGCGCGAAAAACCCACGTCGCGGTGGTGCTGATCACCTGGCCCTTCCCGAGCAAGCGGCGCAGGTCGCGGTACGGTTGGAGGAGACTCGCCCCGCGGCGTCCGGCCATCCAAGCCTTGGTCCGGCTGATCAGGCCTGTGAGCAGCGGTGACAGCCCAAGGGCTAGGAGGGGAGCTAGGGCACTTAGCCAGCGGCTGCTCATGTGAGCACCTGCCACAGGAGTAGGGCCACGAGGGCTACGAGAACGTACAGCAGGTAGTTTTGCAACTTGCCGTGCTGAAGGGGTCGCAGGACCTTGGCAGCGGCAAGGATACCCCGGACCACGGGGTCGAAGATCCACCGGTCCGCCGGGTCGGGGTAGCGGCTTTGGTAGGAGGCACTATGGGGAAAGAGTCCCTTGGCCCGCCGCTGGCGTCGCACGGCGGGAACCAGCCGGAGCGCCACGGCGAGGAGCGGTTGGGCAAAGGACGAGGCCGTGTACTGCATGCGGGGCGAGGGGGCGACAAAGCCGCACCCCCAGGTCGGTCCCTTGGCGAGCTCCCGCCCACGGAGGAGAAGGTTTCTGAGGGCGAGCAGGAAGGCCGAGGCGGCCAGCAGGGCCAAGCCAGCCCAGGCCACTGCCTGGAGGGGGCGCAGGGTGCTGGCCAGTTCCTGGGTGGCGGTGTCCGGGCCGCCCACCAGGGCCTGGGCAGCCGGCAGGACCAGGCGCAGGGCCCACGGGGCGCCCAGGCCCACCGCGAGACACCCGGCCCCCACCGCCGCCATGGGCACCCTCATCCAGAGCCCCCGTTCCTGGACGCGCAAGGCTTGCGGGCTGCGCGGCTCCCCGAGAAAGACCACCCCCGAAGCCTTGGCGAAGCAGGCCAGGGCCAGCCCACCTACCAACGCCAGGGAGGGAACCGCCGCGAAAAGGACCGCCGACGGGGCTCCAACTCCCCGGAGGGCCCCCTTGAGGAATCCGGCGTACAGGAGCCATTCGCTGACGAAGCCGTTGAGCGGGGGGAGGGCGCAGATGGCGGCGGACCCCGCCAGGAAGGCGGCGCCGGTCACCGGCATCCGCCGCAGCAGGCCTCCCAGCTTTTCCATGTTTCGCGTTCCCGTGGCCTGGGCCGCCGCGCCTCCACTCATGAACAGGAGCCCTTTAAAGAGGGCGTGGTTGAGCGTGTGGAGCAGGGCGCCGGCGGCGGCGAGGAGCGAAGCCTCTTGCAGCCCCGTGGCTCGCGCCACCAGGGCAGCCCCCAGCCCCAGAAAAATGATGCCCACGTTTTCCACGCTGGAGTAGGCGAGGAGCCGCTTGAGGTCCTGCTGGGCCAGCGCGTAGGCCACCCCTCCCAGGGCCGAAGCCGCCCCAAAGCCCATGAGCAGGTAGCCCCACCCCCGCGGCGGGGTCCCGGCCAGGAGCAGGAGGCGTAGGATCCCATAAAGGCCCATCTTGATCATGACGCCGGACATGAGGGCGGAGACGTGGCTGGGGGCTGCGGGGTGGGCCCTCGGGAGCCAAACGTGAAACGGGATCAGGCCCGCCTTGCTACCAAAGCCGGCGAGCCCCAACAGGAACACTGCCCAAGCCACGCCTGGTGCCAGGGGCGTGGATGCCAAGCCATCAAAGGCGAGGGTGCCGGCGTGGGCGCCCCAGAGGCCGAAGAGGGCGGCGAGGCACGCCGCCCCCAGGTGGGTGGCCGTGAGGTACACGAGGCCGTCCTTCCGAACCCCTTCGTCTTCGTGGTGAAAAAGGACGAGGAAGAACGAGGACACCGACATCCCTTCCCACGCCAGGAGAAACAGCACCCCGTCCCGAGCCAGCACCACCAAGGCCATGGACGCGACCAGAAGCTGGAAAAAGCACCAGGACGTGGAGGCCCACCGGGATTCCTCGTCATGGGAAAGGTAGCCCTTTCCGTAGGCGGCGGCGGGAACGGCCAGCAACAGGACAAACAGCAGGAAAAAGGCCGAGAGGCTGTCCAGGCCAATTTGCAGCGTGCCAATGGGCATGGCCCACGACAGGCGAGCTTGCCAGGGCTTTCCATCGGCCAGGGCGGAGGCGGTGGGTGGAAGGGCCAGCAGGGCCGAGATGAGGCACGAGGCAAAAGCCACCCCCGCTGCGCGGCGGGAGCGGAATCCGAAAAGGAGCGAAAAAAGCGCCCCAACCGCCAGAGTGGCCAGGCTGGCCAGCAGCCACGCGCCGCCGTGGGACATCACGCACCCGTCCCGAGGCGGGCCTCTACCCGCTCAAAGGCGTGAAGAATCGCTTCCCGTCCCGCCTCCTCATCGAGGTGCCGCAGGACATCCCCGTCCTTGAGGGCAAAGGCGAGGCGGGAGAGCAGGCGCAGGTGGCTCTTGACGGTGGAGCTGATCAGGACAAACAGGGCCTTCACGGGGCGGCCGTCCAGCGCGCCAAAGTCCACCGGCCGTTCGAGGAAGCACAGGGACAGCGTATCGGGAGCGGGAGGCAGGATTACGGGAAAGCGGGGGTGAGGAATGGCCATGCCGTTGCCCACCGCCGTGGACCCCAAGTTTTCCCGGGCGAGGAGCATTTCGGCGAGGAAGGCCCGGTCGGTCCCCTCCGGGAGGGGCAGGTACCCCACCAAGTTGCGAAGGACTGTTTCCTTGTCGTCTCCGCTAACCCGGTAGTGGATGCCCCCCGCCTGCAGGGCGCGGACGAGGCTTGCGGGGGGCTCGGGACTGGGCGAGGGGCCCTCGTCAAACACCGAAGGGGAAACGGCAAGCCGGCGCGCGGTGGCCCACTCCAGGATCTCAGCGCGGCTGAACCGGTACTGGTCCTGGATCCGGTAGGCAGGGATGCTTCCCTGTTTGATCCACCGGTAAACGGTTTTCTCCGACACCCCCAGGAGCTTGCTGATGTCTCGAACGGTCAGGTTCACCCTGCCCTCCATGGGACTCTTTGGCCCATGTTTGGACACGATAACCCATTTCTTCGCGGCAAGCAACCCGCCAGCACGCAGGTAAGCTGGCTGGTTTTCCGTTGGCCCGGCTGCCACCGGTGGCCTCTCTCAGGGCAAAGGGGTTCCCAGCCGGGAGAGGTGGAAGCGCACGCGGCGGGTGGGCGCTTGGTGGTAGCGAGAGACCAGTGCTTCCGGGGCTTTCGGCAGGGGCTCGGTAAGCAGACGGCCTTCCACCCACAGCGCCAAGCGCCGGCCGATGAAAGGCCAGGGGTGGAGGCGGTAGGTGTCTTCCCCCGCGGGAAGCAGCTTGAGGTCCCGCGCCCCGTCTTTGAAAGGCGCTGCAGGCAGGGTATGCGGCTGGCCAGTACCCTGGCACAGGCGCAGAGCCAGGGCATCGCAAAGGCGAAGGATGGCCACATCAGCCTCAGCTCGACCGGTGGCAAAAAGCTGCCGAAAGCGTGCTTCCTGCTTTAAGGTGGCCTCCAGCTTCTCCAGCTTGGCCTGCAGTGCGCACTCGAAATCCCGGTGGGCCCTCGGGGAGTAAGTGCGGGCCAGGTGCAGCAGGTGCCGCCCCACCAGCCAGGCGACGAAGCGGCCTCGGCTGAGGGCGAGGCGGAAACTGTCCCACCAAAGGGCTTCCCGCGCTGGGCCCTCGGGCCAGCAGGCGAAGCTGGCCACCTCACCCGCCGGGGTGAGCGCCGGCTCGCGCTCGGCTAAGTCCCAACCGGCATCGTGCAGCAACACCGCTGCCAAGACCTCGTTGAGTGGGCTGGGCGCCAGGCATTGCCGGTTGCCCCAGTGCCGGGCGAGGGCGAAGGCCGCCAACGCATGCGCCGATTGGGGGATGAGCAGCAGGCCATCCGGCAAGGCGCGCAGGATCACGAGCCGCCTCCGGCCGAGGGTGGCCAACCACCCGCTGGGGGACTGGGTCGCTGCCAGGCTTTGGCTCGTGGTGGCAAATGAAGGGCGGGTTCAGGGGCCGCCAGGGCGAGCACGATATCGGCGACGTTGGTGCCTGTGGGGCCGGTGATGATCGCCTCGGGCAGCCCGTCAAAGAAACCCCAGGAGTCGTTTTGCTCGAGGGCCTGCTGGGCATCTTTGCCCGCCTGGCGGGCGCGGAAGAGGGTTTGGCCGTCCACCACCGCACCGGCGGCGGGGGAGGTGCCATCCAGGCCGTCGGTGCTGGCGGCCAAAAGGCAACGGTGGGGTACGTCAGCTAGTCGCAACGCCGCGGCCAGCGCCAGCTCCAGGTTGCGCCCGCCCCGTCCCTGGCCGCGCACCGTCACCGTGGTTTCCCCCGCGGCCAACAGGGCCGTTCCCGGCGTGGCACTGGCCAGCGCTGCCCCCAGGGCTCGCCCCACCTCCCGCGCCTCACCGCGCAACTGGGTGGTGAGCACCTGGGGTCGGAAACCAGCCGCCAGCAGCTCGTACTTGGCCCTCTCCAGGGCATCGCGGTTGCTGGCGAGCAGGAACGTGCGGGCGCGGCCCAGGGCCCCATCTTCTGGTTTGGGCGTTTCCCCAACGCCCTTGCGCCACAGCTGCACCAGCCGGGGGAACTTTTCCGCCAGGCCGAAGCGCCGCAGCACCCCAAGGGCGTCCTCCACTGTGCTGGGGTCGCCGACGGTGGGACCGGAAGCCACCACGGTCAGGTCGTCGCCCGGGACATCGGACAGCACCAACGCTAAAAGGGGAGCGGGGCAACGGGCGGCCAATTGCCCTCCCAGCGTTTGGCTCAGGTGTTTGCGCACGGTGTTGAGCTGGCGGATGTTGGCCCCCCGACGAGAAAGCTCCTGGGCAAGCTGGTCCACCTCCTCCACGCTCACGCCCTCTACCGGGAGGGAGAGCAGCGCCGAGCCGCCCCCTGAAAGCAACAACACCACCCCGTCGGTGGGCCCTAACCGCGCCAGTTGGTGCAGCAGGACGGTGGCAGCGCGGGCATTGGCCTGGCTTGCCCGCGGGTGGGTCCCCAAATGGGTAACGGCGGCCAGCTTCGACGGCACGGCAACCCCTTGGGGAGCCAACACGAAAAGCTCCTCGGGCACGCGGCGTGAGAACTTAAGGAAAGCCAAGGCCATGCTGGTACCAGCCTTGCCGATGCTAGCCAAAAAAAGCCGCCCTTCGGGTTCCAAGCTCGCATCCTTAAAGCGCACCCCTCGGGGGGTAAAGGCCAGCTGGCGCAACAGCTGCTGTGGCTGCACCGCCTCAACCGCGGCGGCAACGCAGTTTCGAGCCAGGGTGGTCAGCGCCGTCATGATGCCAACTGGAAGAACTCCTTCAGGTGTTGCGTGAGCACGCCGCGCGTGTGCGGATCCTGCAAGCTCAGGTGGTACTCGTTGATGATCATGACCTGCACTCGGAGCCACTCCTGCCAGCAGGCGGGGCATACGGACTCCTGCAAGAGCTTGCCCAGCTCCCCGGGCATGGGTGCTTGTGCGAGAGGCTGCGAGGACAGGCCGCAACGGCGACAGGTAATCATGCGCGATCCCCCTCGCAGCGTAGAATAGCCGCGCATGGCGGGTTTGGTAAGAGGCGGCCCCTTTCGCGCGGTGCTGGTGGACGTGGGCGGCACCCTCATCCGTGCCGAACCCGACCCGCCCACCGTGTACGCCCAAACCTTGTCGCGCTGGGGGCCCGCGGTTAGCCCTGAGCAGGTGGCGCCAGTGTTTGCTCAAGTCTGGCAGGAAATGACGCAGGAGCACCCGCGGGGCTTGGATCGCTACCACCTGCTTAAAGGGGGCGAGTGGGCCTGGTGGGGCAAGTTGCTCCGCGAGGTGCTGGCCCGCCTGGCTCACCCTGCCCCGTGGCAGGAGGCCCTGGACGAGCTGTTTACCATCTTTGCCCGTCCCCAGCAATGGAAGGTGTACCCGGAGGTGATGGAAGTGCTGCGCCGGCTGCGGCAGCGAGGGGTGATGGTAGCTGCCGTTTCCAACTGGGATTCGCGCTTGCCGGCGCTGTTAGCCGGTTTGGGGCTTATCCCTTACCTGGACGAGCTGGTGGTTTCCAGCCTCGAGGGGGTGGAGAAACCCAACCCGGAGATTTTCCAGCGGGCGCTCGATCGCCTGGGGGTCAGGGGGGCGGAAGCTACCCACTGGGGCGACTCGCCCTTGGACGATTACCGTGGTGCGGAAGCCTGCGGGATTGCCCCCGTGCTCGTTGACCGGGAAGGGCTGTTCTTGGATTCCTACGTCCGCGCCCGCAACCTGAGCGAGGCCTATGAGCTCTGCTTTGCCTCTTAAAGTGGTGGTTATGGCCGGGGGTGCGGGGACCCGCTTCTGGCCCCTGTCCCGGCACCACCGCCCCAAACAACTCCTCCCCCTCTTTGGGGGGCGGTCCCTGCTGCAGATGACAGCCGCTAGGGTATTACCCCTCTGCGGCTGGGCGGGTTTGCTGGTGGTCACTGGCCAGCACCTGGCCTCGGCTGTGGCTCAGCAGCTCCCGGAGCTGCCCCCAGATCAGCTGTTGGCCGAGCCGGAGGGCCGCGATACGGCCGCCTGTGTGGGCTGGGTGGCTTGGCGCCTGTTGGCCAAGGGCGAAAACCCAGTGATGGCGGTGCTGCCAGCGGATCACTGGGTGGGCGACGATGAGCTCTTCCGGCACGTGCTTCAGGCGGCGGTGGGTGTGGCCAGCGAAAAGCATTGCCTGGTGACCATAGGCTTGGCGCCCAACCGCCCGGAGACCGGCTACGGCTACCTGCAGTTGGCTGAGTGTGCCGGGCAGCGGCAGGGGGTGCGCTTTTTCCCCGTGCGCCGCTTCGTGGAAAAGCCCAGCTTGGAGAGAGCCTGTGAGTTTCTCCAGGCCGGAAGCTACCGCTGGAACGCCGGTATCTTCGTCTTCGAGGCGGCAGTGGTCGCTGCGGCCATTCGCCAGCACCTGCCGGAACTGGCGCGAGGCCTGGACCGCTTGCTGGCGGATGCTCGGGAGCTGGGCGAGGAGCAGGCGCTGGCTCGTCACTACCCTTCCCTACCACGCATTTCCTTGGACTACGGCGTGATGGAGAGGGCGGAAAACATTTGGGCGGTGGAAGGCCAGTTCCCTTGGCACGACGTGGGTTCCTTTGCCAGCTTTGCCGAGCTGCTGCCCGAAAGCGAGGCCGGTGTGTGCCTCGGCCCTTCGGTAACGCTGGATGCGCGAGGTTGCGTGCTGGTCTCCCAGGGGCCGTTGATTGCCGCCGTGGGCGTGGAAGGGCTGGTGGTGGTGGCCACCGAGGATGCGGTGCTGGTGGCCAGTCGATCCCAAACACAGCGGATAAAGGAGCTGGTGGCGCTCTTGCCGGCTCGAGGCTTGGGGCACCTGCTTTAGTTGGCCTCAGCAGTTGTCGATGACGAAATAAAAGTCCTCGGCCGGCGCCAACTCCACCATTTTTCGCTCGAGCACCTCGCCGCTGCGGGTTACCGCTTCGAGGATGTGGCGTCCCTCGCCCACATCGGCCAGCACCCGATCGGAGCCCGCCTCTACCTGAAAGACTTCCCTCCCATCCACGTAAATGGTCACGTCGCAGGGGGCTTCGTTGACCACAATCAGGTCGTTGGTCTCCTCTGCCAGCTCACCGCTACAGCTGAGGAGCAACACCAGTAACAGGAGGCCGGGGCGCAGGTGCCTCATGCTGCCGGTAGGCTACCTTTTTGCGCGTCGAAGCGCAACCGCCGAGAAAAAGCTTTACCGGAAGATGGCTTTCGTGGTAAAAGGGGCAAGGCGCAGAGGCGCCGGGGGTGTGCTATGAACGGGAGAGGCCTCGCTCTGCTGGTTTCGGGGTTGTTGGTTCTCTACGGTTGTGAAAAAAAGCTCATGATCGGTGTGGTGCTGGCGGAGTCCGGTGACGCGGCGGTATACGGCGCCTCCATCAAGACCGGCGTGAGGCTGGCCTTCGACGAGGCAAAGGCGGCTGGGAAGCTGCCCGCCAGTCTTATCATCGAGTACCGGGACAGCGGCTCCGACCCAGCCAAGGCCGCCAGCCTGGCGGAAGCGCTTTACCGGGAGGGTGCTTTGGCCGTCATTGGTGGCGTCACCACCGCCGAGGCGGAAGCCATGATTCCCGTGGCGAATAAGTACGAGCGGGTGCTGCTCTCGCCCTCGGCCTCCGCTCCTCACCTGGCGCGCAAGAGCGTGTACTTCTTCCGCGTGTATCCCTCCGACGACTTGGAGGGCGTCAAGGCGGCGTCTCTGGTGCCTGGCACCTCCCCCAAGGTGGTGGTCTTGCAGGAGGACAATCCCTACACACGGGGCCTTTTGCCCGTGTTTCTCGGGCAAGTGAACTCGAAGGGGGGCAAGGTGGTGGCCACCGTGGCCTACGGCGAACCAGGTTGGCCGGAAAGGCTGCGTGATGCGCTGGTGGCCCACAACCCCGACGCGGTTTACCTCTGCGCGTACGGCGAGGCGATTTTGCAGGCCCTAACGGTGGTGCGCGGGGCGAGTTTCCCCGGCAAAATCATCACCACCTCGGCCATCCACACCGCGACCCTGCTGCAGAAAGGGGGGAAGCTCCTGGAGGGTGTGCTTTTCCCCTTGGCTGGCTTCGATCAGGCTTCCCCTCAGGAGCCAACCCGCACCTTCGTGAAGCGTTACCACGAGGTCTACAACCTGGTGCCCGATGCATACGCGGCCCATGGTTACGACGCAGCCTTGGCCCTCATGTACACCTTCGAAGGCCAACCGCCCCGCAGCGGCCGCGACATTCAGCTGCGACTGAAAGGCTTGGGCGAACGGCGGGGAGTCACTGGACCTTTGGCCTTCGACGACTTTGGCAACATCAAGCATTATCCCCACGCCTACTGGGTGCGCGACGGAAGGGCCGAAGATTACGACGCCTATTTGGAACAGCGCGAGCGAGAAATCCGACAGAAAATGCAGGAGCTTTTAAGCGGAGGAAACTAGAGGGTGGGCCAGGGGCTTCCCCGCTTGCTGCGTTCCCTGTATCGCAAGCGGGCCTTGGTTGCTGTGCTCGTAGGCCGCGAATTGCAGGCTCGCTACCGGGGGACGGTCTTCGGCTATCTGTGGTCGCTGCTTAACCCCCTGTTGCTGCTATTGGTGTACGCGGTAGTCTTCACCTTGGTCATTCCTGCTCGGGTAGCGAGCGCCGCCCCTTACCCCCTTTTTCTTTTTGCCGGCCTTTTGCCCTGGCTTTTCTTCACCGGTGCCCTGCTGGATGCCTCAGTGGTATTGGCGGACAACGGGCCGCTGTTGAAAAAGGTCATGGTGGAGCCGGAGGTTTTTCCCGCGGTCACCGTTCTTTCCCATGCGGTGCACCATCTTTTGGCTTTGCCGGTCCTGCTGCTGGGGCTGGCGCTGGCCAGCTGGTTGACCTCATTTTCCTTTCCGTCCACCCTGGTGTTGCTTCCGGTGGTGCTCTTGCTTTGGCTTGCCGTCACCGGGGGGCTGGCTATGGCCGTGGCCGCCCTGGCGGTGCATTTCCGTGACCTCAAGGACCTGTTGCACAACCTCTTCACCCTGTGGTTCTTTCTCACCCCCATCATTTACACCCCGGACGTGGTGCCGGCAGGGATCTTGCGCCGGCTGGTGCTTCTCAACCCCATCACGCCGCTGGTGGCGGCGTATCGCCTGGTGGTGGTGGAGGGTTCCTGGCCCGGTTGGCGCCTTTGGCTGGCTTGTCTCCTGGTGGCCGGCAGCTCGCTTTATTTGGGCGGGCTGGTTTTCTCTCGCCTGCGCGAGGGGCTGGTAGAGGCGGTATGAGCCGGGTGCGGGTACTGGTGGAGGGCGTGTGCAAGCGCTACAGCCTGAGCTCCACGCGGGGCAAGCTGCACTCCCTTAAGGGCGCCCTGCTCCACGGTCAGCTTTGGCGACAGCTGCGGGAGCAGGAAGGCTTTCTGGCCTTGGAAGACGTGAGCTTTGCCTTGGAGGCGGGGGAAACCCTGGCGGTCATAGGGCCCAACGGCTCCGGCAAGTCCACGCTGCTGAAGCTGGTAGCGGGTATCCTGCAGCCGACCAAGGGAAAGGTAACGGTCCATGGGCGGTTGACCGCCCTCATTGAATTGGGTGCTGGTTTTCATCCCGAGATTTCCGGCTGGGACAATGCCGTCATCAACGGCATGCTCTTGGGCCTTTCTCGCAGGGAAATCGAAAGCAAGCTGCCGGAAATCATCCGCTTTGCCGGTCTCGAGGCCTTCGCCCACGAGCCGGTGAAGACTTACTCCTCCGGCATGTTCGTGCGCTTGGGATTTGCGGTGGCCACCGCGGTGGACCCGGACGTGCTGGTAGTGGACGAGGTGCTGGCGGTGGGCGACGAGCTGTTCGCTCACCGGGCGCTGGATCGGATCAGCCAGTTGCAGCGGCGTGGTTGCTCGTTGCTTTTGGTGACTCATGACCTGAGCCTGGTGGAAAAGCTGGCCCACCGCGCCCTCTACCTGGACCGCGGCAGGGTGGTGTTCAGCGGGCCGGCGGCGGCAACGGTAGCCCGGTATCGCTCCGACGTGGCCAGCACCGAAGCCGGCAGCTCCATGCGACAAAGCCAAGGCCAGCGTTGGGGCAACGGGGATGTGGAGCTGGTACAGGTAAGCCTGCTGGATAGCCAGGGCAAACCCACTCAGGTGGTGCGTAGCGGCGAGCCAGCCGCCTTGCGCTTGAGCTACCGGGTGCGTGAACCCAAGGAGGATTTCGTCTTTGGGGTTGCCCTGCACCGCGAGGACGGCACGCACGTTTTTGGCACCAACACCCACCTGGATGGGCTACAGCCCGAGCGGCTGGTGGGCGAGGGAAGCATTGCTATCCACTTCCCTTCTCTGCAGCTGGCTCCGGGTCGGTACCTGGTGGATGCGGCGGTGCACAGCCAGGCAGGTTTGGCTTACGACTACGCCTGCGAAGTTCTCGATTTCTTGGTCACGGCCTCGGTTCCCTGGCCTGGGTGCTACGCTCCGGCCCATCATTGGGTTCCTGCGGGACCCGCTTTCGCAACCAAAGCCAGGCTGTAAGGTACAGGATAGGCCCAAAAAGGCCCAGGACGTAAGGGCGGAGGTCGAGGAAGAGCTCCACCTGGTGCTCTCCGGCAGGTACCTTCAGGCCCAAGCGCACCCAGTTCGCCGGCTGCACCGGCACAAGCTGGCCGTCCACCCGCCCCCGCCACGCCTTAGAGAAGTTCTGCTGCACCACCAGCAGCGTCTCTCCTGGGGCCCTTACCCAAAACCGGCGGTGGTGGGGGGCACCGGGCAGCTCGCACACCGAGCCAGCAGCGAAGGCCGTAGGCGACGGGATGTGAGCGAGGGTCACGTCTTCACCAGGTACAAAGGCGGAAGAAGCCAGCCAAACGGCTGTTGCTGGAAGGCTCTCTGCGGGGAACGCCCGCCGAGCCAAATAGAAGGGTGGCGAAAAGCGGCTGGCACGGCAGAAGAGCGCGTCGCCGAGCGATTGGCACGGCCCGCCAGCCCAGGGTTTTTCCGTCAGAAGCGCTCCAGCGCCCAAGGCCGCTGCCAGCTGCAGCTGTTCGGATGCGGGCCGTTGGCTGGCCCAGGCCGCCAGCAGCTCCCCGCGCTCCAACTCCAAGCCATCGGGGCCACGGGCGGCAGCGTAGGCCAGACCGAAGGACAAGCCGTAGTCTGGGACTAGAAGTTCGCGAAAAGCCCAGGTTGCTTCTATCGGCTGGGTAGCCTGCGGAGCTGAGGCGGTCAAAACCAAGAGCGTCGTGCCCGGTGCCAGCGTTCCGGAGCGCACCAGAGCTGGAGGTTCCTGCCACCGGGCTTGCAGTACCGGGTGGTGGGTGGTGGAAAAGAGCGGCCAATGGGCCAGGGAAAAGGCCAGGCCGGCGAGAGCCGGTTGGGGCCCAAGGGCCAAGAAACCCAGGGGAACGGCATTGGTCAGCCCGTCCGCCAGCCACCAGCCTTGCCAGGTTCTGGCTTTCACGCTCGCGAGAGCCGGCTGCGAGGCTGGGTAGAGGTGGCCGAACAACCGGCGCGTGGCTTGCGGGAACAGGGGCGGCAGGAGGAACAAAGCTGCCAAGGGCAGAAGCCAGAATCGCTTCTTCCGGCGGGTGGCCTCCAGGCCTGCAGCCACCAAAGGTGCGGCAGCAAAAAGCGTCAGCTGGAGGCCTTTGATGGCGAAGCGCCAGAACGCACCGCCAGGCACGCGGCGGAGCAGCTGAGCCCCCCAGCCCCAAGCAGGCAGGAGGGCTAAGCCCAGACCGAGGCTCAGTAACCCGACCCAGGGAACGGCCCGTCGCCCCATCCGCCTGACACCAACGACCAACAGATAAAAAGCGGCGGCACCGAAAAAGACCAGCGGGTAGTAGCGCTGCCAGGGAAAAGAGGCGGCAGCCCAAAAGCCCGTACGGACATCGCCTAAGGGCTCACCCAACACTCGGGGGAACAGGAGCTCCACCCAGCGCCGCGGCGCCAGGCAATCGGCAGCGAGAGCGCCTTCGCTCACGCTCTGGGCGCCGCGCACGGTTTCGGGAAAAACCTGCAGCAGGGGCAGCAGCACGGGCAAGGCGATGGCAAAAAAGCCTAGCCCCAAGAGCCCCCAGCTGGCCCAGGGCCGCTTTGGGCGAAGGGCGAGCAGGATGCTGCCTGCCAGCCCCAAGGCAGCAGTCACCGGCTCACCCGCCAGGAAAGAAAGGCCCAGCAGACCACCGGCGGCCAAGCTCCGGCGGGTTGCTCGGGTGCCTTCCTGCTGGTTGCCAGCAAGCAACGCCCAGGCCCAAGGTACCCACGAAGCGGAAGCCAAGGCGTTGGGAAAGGTGGTGAGGGAGAAGGCCACGCCCGAGGTGGCAAGCAGGGCAGCGCTAGCTCGGGTTTCCGGCCCAGGGACGCCACCGCACTTGGCGAGAAAGGCCAACCCTGCCATCAGCCAAAGGTGGTGGAGGGCAAGAAAAACGGTCATCGCTGTGCCCTCCGGCAACAGCAAAAACAACGCCGTCAATGGGTAGGCGGCTTGGCTGTTGGGATCGGCCCAAAGAAAACGGCCGCCGTTGGCCCGGGGATTCCACAGGGGCAGCCAGCCTTTACCCACCTGGCGAGCCCATTCCTGCCGCCAAGGGAGGTGGGTGGCGCCAATATCCCGGGTCACCAACAGCAGGCGGGAACAAAGGAGCGCGCACCAGAAAGCCACTGCGAGCCAAAAGGCCCAGTCCTTCTTGCCCACCGCAGCAGTGTAAACAAGGGCGTTACCCCCGCTGCCGCCCGCTGCCAGGGTGAACCCGAACGGCGCGAACTCGGTGCCAGGCTCAACTCCTCGAGTTGCGGTATTTCTGGTTGCCTTCCCGCCCCTGACCGCGGCGACATGATTGTCATTAAGCACGTGTCGCTTCCAAGCCGGAGCTGGTATGCCCTTTGCTCACCTAGTTGTTTATGAACCGAGCCCGGGGCTTTACGCTAGTAGAGCTGCTGGTGGTGGTGGCGATACTGGGGATCTTGGCGGCCATTGCCGTGCCAAGGATCTTTCAAATGCTGGAACGAGCCAGACAAAAGCGAACCATGGCCGACATGCGCACCATGGCTCTGGCTGTCAACGCCTACGCCACAGATTTTGCCATGGTGCCCCAGCTTTCCGGAGCGGCCATCACCCTGCGCCCCTTTTTGGAGCCCACCTACCTGAAGGTCTTGCCGGTGCTGGACGGCTGGCGCCGAGATTTCCTTTACCGGGGCCAGGCCCTCGATTACACCTTGGTGAGCTACGGGGGGGACGGGGTGGCGGAGGCTGGCCCTTACCAAGGGCCCACTACCAGCTACGCGGCCGACATTGCCATGGTCAACGGGGTGTTCGTCCAGTGGCCTGAGGGCTTACAGGTGCGGTGAGGCGGCACACGTAGCCCTTTTCATGGCTCTTAATGACATTTTTGTTTATGAGCGATACCTGCGCGAAGCACCCACAGTGGCACGGTTTCTGCAGTACACTTGAGGCGAAAGGAGGTACCTATGAGACGGCAGAAAGGTTTTACCCTCATTGAGTTACTGATCGTGGTGGCCATCATCGGCATCATTGCCGCCATTGCGATCCCCAACCTGCTCAACGCCATCAACCGTGGCCGGCAGCGGCGGAGCATGGCGGACATCCGCTCCATTGGCACGGCGCTGGAGGCGTACTCGGTCGACTTCAACTCCTACCCGAAGGTGGCGCTGACCAATGCGGCGGTGGATACCAATTTGGACGACTATCTCCAGCCCACCTACATTAAGAGGCTCCCAGCCCGCGATGGGTGGAACCGTGACATCCTAGTAAACCTGGATGCTGCGGGCTCGACCTACACCCTTTGGAGCCGCGGGAAGGACGGCAATACGGGTACCTGGACCCAGGGTCCCAAGACTGACTTTGCCGACGACATCGTGTTCGCCAACGGTCAGTTCTACCAGTGGCCTGAGGGTCAACAGATCAACTGACGCGGCCAGTCCGAACACTTTGGGCGGGGGGTTCGCCCCCCGCTTTTTTTTATGCCCTAAACTGCCACCGTGCTGCCCGCACGGCTTTTTCCGCTTTTAGTGGTCGTTACCTCCCTGTGGGGGGGCGTTTTGGCTGGCCGGCCTTGGCAACTGGTGGCGGTGGGCTTTTTTGCCCTCGTGGGCTTGCTATGGCTTCCTCCCGAGAAGAGGGTTGGAGCACAGCCGGGGTGGCTGGCCGCTCCCCTGCTGCCTGTGCTTTTGAGCTTGCCTGGCGCCTGGGACCATCAGTGGGCTTGGCACCTCACCGCCCTTTGGCTGCTCGCTCTGGTGGTTTTTGCCTTTGGCCTGTCCTATCCCCTTTCCCTGGTGCAACAGCGGGTGTTGGCTTGCGTGGCAGTCAGCACCGTGCCCTGGGCGCTTGCCCAGGCTTCGGGCGGGCTTTCCCAGGCGAGTGAAGAGGTAGGGCTGCTCCCGCAGGCCTGGGCCCCGCAGGCGCTGGCTCGGCTGGCCACGGGCCGGGCCTTCGGCACCTTGGCCTTGCCGGGGCACTTTGCCGCGCTGCAAGCGATGGTGGTGCCGCTTTTCCTTGCCTGGCATGCCCAGGTGCACGGCTGGCGGCGGTTTTTGCCTGCCGTTGGTCTGGTGGCCAGCTTGGCCGGCACGGTGGCCAGCCGGTCCCTTTTGGGTGCAGGTCTTTGGCTTTTGGCCTTGTTTTGGTTCTTGCCGAGGCATCGCCACCCTCGTCTCCCCTTTTGGCTCGCTTTGGCGCTGGCAACGCTGGGGGGCGTGGTGTGGTTGCGTGAGGACCTGCCCCGGTTAGAGCCGCTGCACCTACGCTGGGTAAACTGGCAGGTAGCTTGGTGGGCTTTTCGCCAGTGGCCCTGGCTGGGGGTAGGTCCCGGAGGGCTGGGCATGGCCAGCCTCACCTCCCCCTGGGCGCAGCAGCACATTACCCCCTTTGCCCACAGCTTGCCCCTGCAGCTCTTGGCCGATTTGGGTCTGGCGGGCTTGCCTGCGGCGTTGATGGGCCTAGGGGGTTTGGCGTGGCTCATCGGTTGGCTTTACGCTGGCCATCGCAGCCTGGCGGTGGCTTTGCTGGTGGGCTTGGTCCATAACCTGTTCGACTTTTCCTTTTTCGAGCCGGGCTTTCTTTTCCCTTACGTGCTGCTGGTCACCACCGGCATGGCCCAGCTGGGGGTAGGCCGGTCGAGGCTGGTTCCTTCCTGGTTGGTGGTGGGTCTGGCCCTGCCGGCCATGCTCATCGCCAGCTTAGAGGCGCGCTGCAGCGGCGAGGCGTGGCGGGCGAGGGTTTTACCGGAAAACACGGAGAAGGCTCAGGGCTTGCTGAAAGCCGCTTCCTGGACCCCTTGGCGCCTTTCCGAGGTGTTGGAAGCAACCGAGGCGGCCCTCGAGGCTAGCAATAGCAGCCTGCAGAGCCAAGTACTGGCTCAGCTGGACCGCCGCTCCTGGGTGGCGCCAGCCTCGGCAGCGGTGGCCCACACCCGCGCCCTTCTGTTGCTGGCCCAGGGCAGGCGCGGCGAAGCCTGGGCTTGGGTGCGGGAAGCGCAGCGCAGGGCGCCCCATCGGCAGGAGCTCGCCCTGCTGGAGGCCCGGTGCCGACCCTAAAGGCCGAAATGGCCCTGCTGCCCTTGGCGAGCTTGTGGGTGGTCGCCGCCCAGGGGGTGAGCATGCCCCTGGCGGTGGCGGTCCTCACGGCTGTCGTGCTGGGCCTGCTGGTCATTCGCCGGCTCAGCCGTGGGGTACAGGTGGGAGCGCCCCTCTTCTGGCTTGGCGCTTTGGCGGCCTGGGTCACGGCCGAGGCCCTTGGCCAGCCCGTGCCCTGGGATCACGCGGCCCACCTGGTGGCCTGCGCTTGGGCGGCGGTTGGTCTCGCGCTGGTAAGCGCTCACCCCAGCGGCCAGCGGTGGCTGCGGCACGCGGCGGTGGTGGCCGGTGGTCTCTCCGCCCTCTGGCTCTTGCTGGAAAGGCTGGGCCTGGGTGGCCGGCCGGGAGGACCTTTTTTGAACCCCAACTTGGCGGCCGCACCGGTGGCCTTGGCTTTGGCCTTGGTGCTCTCGCAGCGGCGACGGGCCTGGCACGGGCCGGTGGTGGTTTTGCTGCTGGTGGGTGTTTGGGCTTCCGCCTCGAGGGCGGGGGCCTTGGCCGTGCTGGCGGTGGCGTTGGTTTTGGCCTGGGGGCGGCTGAAGCCGCGTCAACTCCTGGGGGCGGGCGCGTTGGCCCTAGTGGCGGCCAGCTTTCTTGCCTGGCGCTTGGCCACCGACCGCGACCCCTTGCGCTTCGAGCGTCTGCGCATTTGGCGTGCGGCCTGGCAGGTAGGTTGGGCCTACGCCCCATGGGGCACCGGGCCGGGCGGCCTTTCCTCTGCGGTGCTGGCGTTCAACTTCCCCCGGGAGGGGGAGTTTGCCCGCTTCGCTCGGATTCCCGACCTGGCGGAAAACGACCTTCTGCAAGCCTTCGCCAGCCTGGGCATGCCCGGCCTTGCCCTGGCCGCTGGCTTGGCCGCCAGCTTGCTGGGCCGGGGCTGGCGACGCGGACCGCGGGTGCTGGCGCCATTGGTGGTCGTGGCTTGTTTCAGCGCGTTCCATACCCAGCTCCCCTGGCCGGCGGGTGCCCTTCTCGCCGTGGCCGCCGGGAGCTTTTCCGGCCGCTCTCGCCTGCGCCTTTCTTTCCCGCTGGCACTGATGCTGGTAACGCCCATGGGGGTGTGGGTGGCTGGGGGCCTTCCTTGGCCCGCTGGTTGGCCTGGGGATCGCCTGGGGGCCCTGCAACGCTCGATCCAGCAAGCCTTACAGGCACCAGACCGGGCAGAGCAGCTGGCCTCGGCGTTGGTGCGGGCGGAGGAACTGGTGCGCTTGGCTCCTCGCAGCGGCGAAAGCTACCGCACCCTCGCCCTGGTGCAGTACCACCTGGCTCGCGCTCTGCGCGATGGCAGCTTGATGGAGCACGCGGTCGGCTCCTTTCGCCACGCACACCAGCTCAACAGCAACGACGTCTGGGCCTTTTACGGGGAGGGGCTGGCCTGGTTGGCTTTGGGGGAGGCAGCCCGAGGGCGGGCCGCCTTCACCCGCGCCTTGCAGCTGGAGCCCAACTGCGTGCGCTGTTGGCTGAGCTTGGCCCAGGCCCAACTTTTTTCTGGTGACACTGCGGCTGCAAGCCAAAGCTGGGAGAAGGCCCATCGGGTGCGCCGGAACGCGCGGGGGCAGGTTTTCGTCTCCCGGTACGAAGCTGAGCTGGCCGCCTGGGATCCCATGCTGGCGGAAAGGCTGAGGGAAAGCCTGGGGGTAAAACCTTGAGGCGAGGATGGGTAGCGGTGCTAGCGCTGCTGCCCGGCCTGCTGCTGGCCTTGGTGGCGGCTGTTGGCTGGGTACCCACTTCTCGCGACGGCCCCAGCTACTTCGTGCCCTTACGCTTTCGCACAGCCCAAGTGCTGCGCGGGGAAAAGAGCCCCTGGCTGAACACATCGGTGGGCTGCGGCGAGCCCTTTTTTGCCAATCCCCAATCCGCTCTCCTTTACCCGCCGGCTTGGTGGAGCTTGCTATTGCCTGCTGAACGAGCGGTGGGGGTGGAGGTGGGGCTCCACTTGGCCTTGCTGGGCCTGGGGGTGTTCTTCTTGACCCAAAAGCTGGGTGGCAACCCCGCCGGGGCCCTGGCCGCTGCCTGGGGGGTGCAAAGCTGTGGGCCGGTGCTCTCCGCCGCCGGCATGCTCAACAACTTGGAAAGCACCGCCTGGTTTCCCTGGATGTGGTGGGCGGCGCTGGTGGAGCGGCCTCGGCTGCTGGCCCTCGCGGCCACCGGGTCTTTTTTGGCTGCGGAGCCGTCCTTGGCTTTCCTCGGCCTGGCCGCCGCGTTTTTCCTCGCTCCCAGCAGGCGAAACGCTGCAGCTGTTGGCCTCGGCTTGTTGCTGCCGGCGGTGCAGCTGGTGCCCATGACGTTTTGGATTTTGGGCGGGGATCGAGGGCCGGGAAAATCTCTCGAGGCCATGACCTCGGGCGGGGTGAGCGTGCCTGAGCTTTTAGCCCTTTTCTTTCCAGGTGTCCCACTGCGGGAGGGTGAGCAGCCTTTTTTGCCCCAGGTAACTGTGCCAACCTGGATAGGTTTGGCACTCTTTGGCGGGTCCTGGCGCCCTGATCGCAGTCGCCGGTTGCTGGGGCTGGCAGGGTCCTTCCTGTTTTTGGCCTTGCTCCCAACTTTGCCCTGGGGTGACGCGTTGTGGTTCGCCTTGAGCTTCGGCCTGGTGCGGCTGCCGGGTAGGTTTCTCCTGCCGGCGGTGGTGGCGCTGGTGTCCTGGGCGGGCAGCCAATATTGGCCGCGAACGCCTCGCTGGTGGGTGGCGGCTGCCTTAGCGGGGGTCCTGGGCGCTTTGGTATCGCACCAGCCCCCCCTCCTGGCGGGTCAGCTTCTGGCCGCCGCCCTCGCCCCTTGGTTTCCGGCGGCTGCCTGCCTGGGATCATTGGTGCTGCTGCCCGGTACTTTGCCGGTTTTGGAAATTCGCCGGTGGCAGCCGAGGCCCGTGGCCTGCCTGCAGGCGCAGCAGGGGGCCCGGGTTTTCCCTTTGCCCGTGGATAGCCGCCAACTGCAGTGGCAGTGGGAGCATGCTCCCGATGGCGCGCGTTTTCTCGGGTGGGGCTACAGCGTGTTGTTAGACGATCGCAGCTCCGTGCGTTCCCACGCGCCCCTGGTGAACCGCCATTTGGCGGACCATTTGCGCGAGGCGGACAGGGGCCCAGAAGCAGCGTGGTGGGTGGCCTCGCTGGCAGCAGGGAGGTTGGTGGCTCTGGAGCCAGTAGCCGCCTACCCGCCGTTGTGTCACCAGGGGGACATCTGGGTGCTGGCCAACCCGCGGGCCTTCCCCCTCTGGGCCTTGGTGCGTCGCCTGCCTGCCCCCGGCGAGTGGCCGGAACCTGTGGGGACGGTGGAGGTCCTGGAGGAACGGGAGGATCTCTGGCGTGCTCGGGTACGTAGCAACGAGGCGGGTGTGCTGCTCTGGCTGTTTGCCCCCGATGCGGGTTTTTGCTTCGTGCTCGACGGGAGGCGGGTTTTCCCCGAGCGCAGCGTGGGCCTTCTGCAAGGCCTTCCTGTGCCGTCGGGGGAGCACCAGGTGGTGGTCTCCTACCGCCCGCCTGGCTTGTGGGTGGGCTTAAGTCTTTCGTTGCTGGCACTGGGGGTGTTGACGTGGCGACGCTGGTAGCGAGTTTGTTCGTGTTCTCAGGGGCCGCTTCCTTGGCCTACCAGGTGGTCTGGGTTCGAGCTTTGGGCCTGGTGGTGGGCAACTCGCTTTGGGCGGCGGTCGCGGTGGTAGCCGCCTACATGGGCGGAATGGCGGCAGGTTCGGCACTGGCCTCCCGGCTGGCAGGTCGGATACGCACCCATTTGCGCGTTTACGCCGGGTTGGAGGGGTTGGCCGCCTGCTGGGCGCTCCTCACCCCGGCGGTTGTGCCGCTCTTGCAACATTTGGCCGCGCGGCTGGGGCCAGAGCTTTTTGTCTCTTGGGGCTTGCCCCTGTTGGGACGACTGGGTGTGGCTTGGCTTTTCTTAGCAGTTCCCACCATCGCCCTAGGTGCAACCTTGCCGGTGCTGGTGGCACGTGTGCCTGCAAAGGCCTTGGGGCTTTCCGTGTCCCGCCTTTACGCCGCCAACACCTTTGGCGCGGTGCTGGGTACCTTAGCCGCAGGCTTTGTCGGCCTGCCCTTCCTGGGCGAACGGGGCACGATGGCCGCAGCAGCCACCTTGGGCCTGGCGGTGGCCGGCTGCGCCTGGTTCTTGGAAAGGCGGCTGCCGCACCTGCCTACGCCTGTGCCCACAGTTCCCGGGCGGGCTGGCTGGTACCTGGCCTACCCCTTTGCCTTCGGGCTCTTGGCGCTGAGCTTGGAGCTGGTGTGGACCAGGCTCCTGTTGCTGCACCTGGGCTCCCGCGTGTACGCCTTTGCCCTGCTGCTGGCGGTCTACCTGGTGGGCTTGGCCCTTGGCTCGGCGGTCGGCCGGTTTTTTGTCGGCCAAGGGAGAAAAGCCTTGGCCCTTTGCCAACTGGTTTTGGCCCTCGCGCTGCTGGCGCAACTGCCGCTTCTCGCTCGGTTTTCCACGATCTTGGAGTTTTTCGCTGTCCAGCTGAAGCCGACGAGCTTCTTGTCTCTGGAGCTCACCCTGGCTGTGGCTGTAGCGTTGCTGCTGCTGCTGCCAACCATGGCTTTCGGCGCCAGCTTTCCCCTGAGCGTGGAGGTGGTCCCTGGGGCCGGCTGCGGCGGCGCGCACACCGGTTTGGTGGCCGCCGCCAACACCCTGGGAGCCTTGATGGGCTCGGTGGCTGGGCCGCTGGTGCTGGTTCCCCTTTTGGGCACGCAAAACCTCGTGTTGCTCTTTGCCGCCGCCAGTGCCCTCTTGGCTGCCAGCCTCTTTCCCACTCCGGCTGGCCGGTGTTTTTCCCTTACCCTGGCTGGTGCGGCCTTGGCCCTCCTGCCCCTCCTGCCGCCGGGTTGGGTCTTACGGGGTGCCGCTGTCCTGCAGGCGGGCAGAGTAGAAGAGGTTAAAGAGGCGCTCAGCGGCACGGTTATCGTTCGTCAGGTGCACGATGCACGGGGCAACTGGCGATCCCTGGAGATCAACGGCGTGAATGTGGCGGGGACCTCCCCCGAGCTTTGGGCAATCCAGCGGTTGCAAGGGCATTTGCCACTCTTGCTGCACCGTTATCCCCGCACCGTGCTGCACATCGGTTTCGGGTCCGGCGGCACCGCCTGGGCCGTTTCCCGCCATCAAACCGTTGAGCGGATTCTTGTGGCAGAAATCTCGCCCGAGGTTCTCGCGCTGGCTGACCGCCTTTTTGCCGAGGTCAACCATGGGGTGCTGAGGGATCCGCGCGTGCAGGTGGTGGTCAATGACGGGCGCAACGTGCTAATGGCTACGGACGAGCGGTTCGACGCCATCCTTTCCGATTCCATTCATCCGGTTTTTGCTGGCAACTCCACCCTTTACACCCGAGAGTACTTCGAGCTTTGCCGTCGGCGCCTCAACCCTGGGGGCGTGGTTTCCATGTGGCTGCCGTTGTACTCGCTGCGCACCGATTCGTTTCTGGCCATCCTGCGTGCCTTCTGGGAGGTTTTCCCCCAAACCGTGGTGTGGTACGACCCGACGGTGCTCAACGAGTTTACCGTGGTGACCGGCACCAGCGGCACCGGGCCCTTGAGCTTGCGCTGGGAAGCGCTCGGCGAGCCTCGCTTGGCTCCCACGCTGGCTGAGGCCAGGGTGCACAGCCCCGAGGAGCTGGCCTCACTGGTGCTGCTGGGTCCTGCCGAGGTAGCCCGGCTGGTTGGGCCGGTGGAACCGCACCGGGACGACTTTCCCGAAGTGGAGTACCTTTCCGGTCGCTTGCTGGACCGCGAAGGCTCGTGGCTGGCCAACTTTCAGCTGTTGCTGCGCTTGGGGTGTCAACAAGACCCATTTGCTCCTTGGCCGGGGGATTGGCAGCGGGCGCGCGCCCGGAGGGATGCCGCTTTGGCCCGTCATTTGCAGGAGCTTTCCCGTCGGCTGGCCAGGCGGTAAAGCTCCAGCAGGGCACGAGCAGTCGCTTCCCAGGTGAAGTGGCGTGCCCGCACCAGGCCCCGCTGACGCAGGCTCTCCCTGAGCGAGGGGTTACTGGCCAAAGCCTGGAGCGCCTCCAGCCAGGGCCTAGGATCGTGGGCTGGTAGGAGCAATGCTGCCTCCCCGCACACCTCTGGCAGGGCCCCGGCATTGGCTGCCAGCACCGGGCAGCCGCACGCCATGGCTTCCAGGGCAGGCAAGCCAAAGCCCTCGTTGACAGATGGGAAGACCAGGGCGAGCGCTCGCTGGTAGCAGGAGATGAGCTCGTCCTCGTTAAGGTCGGCCACGAGCTTGACGCGCTGCTCAAGCCCCAACGCCCGAATCCGCGACTGCCAACGCGCATCGCGTGCCACCTGGCCCACCAGGAGCAGGGGTGGTAGCGAGGAGGCCGCCGACCGGGTATAAAGCTCCAGCAAAAGATCCCAGTTCTTGTGCGTCTCCCCACCGCCCACACCCAGCACGAATTGGCTACCGGGTAAATCGGCCGGACAGAAGCGAGGGCTCACACCATGGGGTACGACCACGGTGCGGCTGCCCAGGGCAGGGTAAAAACTGGCCAGCTGCCGGGCGGCAAAGTGCGACACGGCGTGCACAAGGGTGGCTCGTCTGAGAGAGGCGATGGCGCTGGCCAGCCGCAGCCGCTGCCACCAGCTGAGGGCCTGGGGGTAGAGCAGGGGCGTGGCGTCGTGGAACGTGGCCACCACGGGTACAGGAAGGCCTGGTGGCACGCCCCAAGCGGGCAGGTGCAGGCCCTGAAACCGGTGCCGCCGCACCGTCCAAGCCCAGGCCGGCCCATCGAAAAGGAACGCGCCCCGCCGCGGCCGTTGAAGCTTGAGCACCGGACTGGGGAGCGGGTACCATTCGCGCGGTATATGGCTGCGAGCAGGAACGCAAAGGACAAGCTCCGCTCCAGACTGTTGGTAAAGGGCGGGTACCAGCTCGCGGACCATGCGACCGAAGCCGCGAAAGGGGTCGATCAAGGCGGCTCGTGCATCGAAGCCCCACCGCACCTGGCCAGCTTGACACGTTCTCTGGGCACGGGGCAATGGGCTTGAGGGTTGGGCTGGACGGGAAACCGCTCTTGCCGCCCCGTGCGGGTGTGTTTCGCTATACCCACGGCCTTTTGACTGGCCTGGACAAGGTGGCGGGCGCAGAGGTGGAGGTGCACGTGATAGCGCCAAAAAAGTTCCGGCGCACCGGCCCTTGGGTCTTGTGGCACCTTCAATGGGCCACCTACCGCGGCTTCCAGGTGTTTCACTTTCCTTTTTACTACCCGCCCCTGTTTCCCGGCTGCCCGGTGACCGTGGCGGTACACGATGTGCTGGTTTTGAGCCATCCCCATTGGTTTCCTCGAGCCCGGAGCAACACCTTGCGCTGGCTCCTGCCCCGCGGTGCCCGCCGCGCCGCCGCCGTCATCACCGGCAGCCACTGGGTGGCGCAAGAGCTGGTCGAGCGCTGCCGGGTTTCCCCCGAGCGGGTGCGCGTTATCCCTTACGGTGTCGATCGCCAGCTCTTCGCCCCGCCAAAGGTGGAGCAGCTGGCGAGAGCCCGAGACCTCTTCCGCTTGCAGCGGCCCTACCTGTTGATGGTGGGGTCCTTGGAGCCCCGGCGAGGGCTGGACACCCTGCTGGAAGCCACGCGGCAGCTGCACGGTCTGTTTCCCGAGCTGGAAGTGGTGCTGGTGGGCGCGGTACGCGCAGTCGTGCCCGAGGTGGTACGTCGGCCTTCCTGGCTGCGACTGTTGGGGTTTGTGGAGGATTGTTGGCTTCCCGCCCTTTACGCCGGCGCGGCCGCGGTGGTGGCTCCGTCTCGTGGAGAGGGGTTTGATTTGCCCGTTTTGGAAGCTCTGGCCTGCGGGGCGGCGGTGGTAGCCTCGGATATTCCCGTGCACCGCGAGGTTTTTGCCCCTGCGGTGCGTCTTTTTGCCGCTGGGGAGGCGTCCTCCTTGGCCTGCGAGCTGCAGGCGGTGCTCACCGACTCGGCTTTGCGGGAAAACCTGCAAGCGGCCGGCCAGCGCCTGGCCGCAGGGTTTAGCTGGGAAGAGGCAGCGCGGCAGCATCTTAAGCTTTGGCGGGAGGTGGGGTGCGAGCGGTTGCCATCGTGATAAACCACAACGGCGGTGAGGATTTAGGCCGTTGCCTGGCCGCGCTGGCCGCTCAAGAATTACCGGTGAGGGTCCTCCTGGTGGACAACGCTTCCAACGATGCCTCCCGGCGGTGGGTGGAAAAACCACCCCGCGGCGTGGAGGTGTTGGCCTTGGCCAAAAACTGGGGGTATACGGGGGCGGCCAATGCCGGCTTGGCAGCGTGTGCGGGGGAGGCGGAGGTGGTCGGTTTCTTCAACCCGGACTGCTTTCCCCAGCCGGACTTTTTCCGCCTTTGCGTGACGGTGCTGGAGCAGCAACCAGAGGTTGGGGGGGTGGCGCCGCGCTTGGTGCGGCCCGAGGGCGTGCGCTTGGACTCAGCCGGTCAAGTGCTGTCCCCCTGGGTCCTCATGGTGCGCGACCGCGGCTACGGCGAGAAAGCCGAAGGGGCCTACATGCAGCCAGGCAAGGTATTGGCCGCGTGTGGGGCCGGCATGGTTTTCCGCTGGCACGCTTTGGAGGCGGTGCGGGTGGAAGGGCAGGTGTTTCCGCAGGAGTACTTCGCCTTCTGGGAGGATGTGGACCTGGGTTGGCGCCTGGCAAATGCCGGCTGGGCCGTGTGGTACGAGCCCCGCGCTGTGGCTATCCACCGCCGGGCTGGCAGCGCTTCGCCGGGCGGGGGCCGGCTGCTTTTTCGCCGGCCGGCGCCGGTGGCAGCGGGGGTCCTGCTCAACCGCTGGGCTACCCTGCTGCGGAACCTCCACCCGGCTGATTTTTGCTGGCGCTTGCCCCTGCTGCTAGTCTGGGATGCGGGAATGGTGGGGGCCTTGCTTTTGCGCAAACCACAAAGCTGGCGTTACCTGCGCCGGGCCCCCCGGCGGCTGGCGCAGGCCTTGAGGCAGCGCCGGCACCTGCAGCAGAGGCGCCTGCGGGAGCTCTTGCCATGAGCTACTGGTATTTCCCTGCCGCCTTTCTCCTAGCAGGTCTTTTGGCGTCCTACCTCACCCCGCAGGCGCGCGTGGCAGCCTTGCGCTTGGGCATTTTGGACAAGCCCGACGGCAAGCTCAAAAAGCAGGCGGAGCCGGTGCCTTACTTGGGCGGGCTGGCCGTCTTTCTCGCCTTTCTCCTGTCGTTGGGTTTGTTCGTGGAGTTTGACCGGCACCTTCTCGCCCTGCTGTTGGCGGGCACGTTGGCCTTGCTGGTGGGCTTGGTGGACGATTTTGGTGCGCTGTCACCCCTGGCTAAGCTGGTGAGCCTCGGGGTGGCGGTCTTTGCCATGCTACGCGCTGGGGTGGTGGTGGAGCTGGTGGAGCTGCCCTTTGCTTTGCATTGGCTGCTGGCGGCCTTTTGGCTTCTGTTGGTGGCCAACGCCTTCAACTTGGTCGACGTGATGGACGGCTTGGCCACCTCTCTTGCCTTGCTCGCTGCCTTAGGCATGGGCCTGGTGGCTGCCTTCACCGGCCAGGTGCTTTTGGCCACCACTGCCTTGGCCTTGGCCGGTTCCCTAGCAGGTTACCTGCCAGCCAACTGGCCACCGGCCCGCATTTACCTGGGGGACGCGGGCAGTCTCTCGGTGGGCATGATCCTGGGAGCTCTGGCGCTGGCCCTGCGCTGGAGCGAAGTATCACCGGCGGGCTTTTTGGCCCCCTTGGCCCTGCTGGCTGTGCCTCTGTCTGAGGTGGTTTTTCTCGTGTTGGTGCGCAGCCGTCGAGGCATCCCCTTTTGGCGCGGCAGCCCCGACCACATTGCCTTGCGCTGGCGGGTGTTGTGGTCTGGGGACAGCGGGCGGGTTTTACGCCGGGTGGTTCTTTGGGCGGCGGCTTTTGCCGCCGTCGGTGTGCTGCTGGTGCTTTCGCCGGCTTTTGGGTGGAGCGTCGGCCTTCTGCTGGCGCTGACCGCCGTTTGGGCCCTTTGGCTTTTGCGCTTGTCCTTCGTCAAGGTGCCGGAATGAGGGTGGTGATCGTTGGTGCCGGCCTGTCTGGGCTTGCCACCGCCTGGCACTTGGAGGGGGAGGGAATTGAGGTTTGGGTGTTCGAGAGGGAAGCGGTGGTGGGGGGCGCGTGCCGCACGGTGCAGCGGGAAGGCTTCGCCTTTGACCTCACCGGACACCTTCTGCACCTGCGCCTGCCGGAAAGCCAGAAGCTTTTGCGCCAGCTGGGCTTGGATAGGGCGTTCCGCCGCCACCGCCGGCGTGCGGGGATTCTCTTGGCTGGCTGCGTGACCCCTTACCCCATCCAGATCCACACGGCACGGCTGCCCAGGGCCCTCCGGCGGGACTGCCTTCTGGGTTTCATCCGCGCTTGGGCCTCCTGCCAGGAAGATGATTCCAGCTTCGGGCAGTGGGTGCTTTCCCGCTTTGGCGAGGGCTTTGCCCGCCATTTTTTCTTTCCCTACAACCGTAAGCTTTTCTGTGCCGACCCTTTCAGCCTCACGTGCGAATGGGTGGGCCGCTACGTGCCCCGCCCCTCCCTGGAGGAGGTGGTGGAGGGGGCGCTGGGCCTTTTTCCCAAGAACCGTGCGGTGGGCTACAACGCCTCCTTCCTCTACCCGCGGGAGGGGGGTATTGGTCTGTTAGCCGAGGCCTTGGCGCGTCGGGTGCGCCGGCTTTACCTCGGCACCGGGGTGCTGCAGGTGGACATTGCCCAACGACGGGTGCGTCTGGAGGATGGCCAAGAAGTGCCCTACGACCGCCTGGTGGCCACCTGTCCCCTGCCTGAGCTGGTGGCCATGACCACGCCCGCGCCGGATTGGCTGCACCAGGCCAGCCGCCAGCTGCGCGCCGTGGCCGTATGGAACCTCAACCTGGCGGTGCGGGGGCGGGCCAAGAGAAGGGAGCACTGGCTTTACTGTCCCGAGTCCCACCTTCCCTTTTACCGCGTGGGCTTCCCCTCCAATCACGGACAGGTGGCACCGCCGGGCTTCCATACCGTTTCCGTGGAAATGAGCTGCCCTTCAGGCCAAAGCCCACCGGCTGGATGGCAGGAGGAGACGGTGGCAGGGTTGCTGCGCGAGGGGCTCCTGCGCCAGCGGGAGGACGTGGTTTTTTCTCTGGTGGCGGTGGTGGATCCGGCCTATGTGCTTTTCGACACCCAGCGGCCGCAGCTCGTGGCCCAGCTGCGGGAGTTTTACCGCCGGCATGAGGTCTTTCTCTGCGGGCGGTGGGCCGAGTGGAAGTACTCCACCATGGAGGATGCCCTTTGGGACGGGGCAGCTGCTGCTCGCAAGCTGGTGCGCCCATGAAACTGCGGGTGCTGCATGTCATCACCATGCTGGAGCTGGGCGGCGCTCAGCGCAACACGCTGGACACGGTGCGCCTGCTCCCACGCGAAGAGTTCACCCTGGGCTTGGCCTACGGCCCCGGTGGGGAGCTGGATGCGGAGGTGCAGGAGCTGGACCAGGTGGCTGTCTATTCGGTGCCCTCTCTGGTGCGCGAGGTGCGCCCGCTGCAGGACCTGGCTGCCCTTTTCGCGCTCCGAAGGGTGATGCGGGTTTTTCGGCCTCATATTGTGCACACCCATTCCTCCAAGGCGGGGGTGCTAGGGCGGCTCGCGGCCTTTCTGGAAAAGGTACCGGTCATTATCCACTCCATACACGGTTTTGGCTTCGGCGCTCATCAACCGGCGCCGGTCCGGGGGGTTTTTTTGGCGGCCGAGCGGCTGGTGGCGCCGCTTACCGGCTTCTTCATTACCGTCAGCCGCAAAAACCTGGAACAGGGCGTGCAGCTGGGTCTTTTCCCGCCGGAAAAAGCCTGCGTTATTCGGTCAGGTATCGACTTGGGAGCTTTTTTTGGCACCCGCTCGGGGGAGGAAGCGAAGAGGCGTCTGGGCATTCCTCCCACCGCACCGGTGGTGCTGCAAATTTCCTGTTTCAAGCCGCAAAAAGCCCCAGCGAGGTTTGTGATGCTGGCTGGCTTGTTGGCACCTCGCTTTCCACAGGCTCATTTTTTCTTGGTGGGCGAGGGCCAGCTACGGGAAAAGCTGGAAGCGTTGCGCGCCCAACTTGGCCTTAACCGGCAGCTGCATTTTTTGGGCTGGCGGCGGGATGTGCCCGAGCTTTTGGCTGCCAGCGATGTGGTGACCCTCACCTCGCGCTTCGAGGGACTGCCACGAGTGCTGGTGGAGGCGCGGGCCTGCGGCAAGCCGGTTGTGGCTATGGCGGTGGATGGGGTGGTGGAGGTGGTGGAGGACGGTGTCAACGGGTTTTTGGTGCCGGAAGGGGAGGTGGCCAGTATGGCGGAAAAGGTGGCCTGGCTGTTGCAAAACCCAGAGCAGGCCAAGGCCTTGGGTCGGGCCGGGCAAAAGGGCTTGGAGGAGTTTTCTGTCCAGCCAATGGTGGAGTTGCAGGCGCAGCTTTACCGGCGCTTGTGGGACCAGGGGGCAAGGCGATGAGTCCCTGGCCGGAGTTTCTCGTGCCCGCACTGGCAGGCATTTTGGGCTTGGTGGTGGGCAGCTTCCTCAACGTGGTTATCCACCGCCTGCCCCGGGGTGGCTCCCTCTGGCGACCCCGCTCCCACTGTCCCGCCTGCCAGAAGCCCATTGCCTGGTACGACAACGTGCCGCTTGTGTCCTACCTGTTGCTTCTGGGCCGCTGCCGCCACTGTGGCAACCGGATTTCGCTTCGCTACCCGCTGGTGGAGGCACTCACCGCTGGCCTGTTCGTTTCCGTGGTGCTTCGCTATCCCGCCGGCTGGGCCTGGCTGCATGCCCTTACCCTCGTTTGCCTGTGCATTCCCCTGGCATTCATCGACTTGGAGCACATGCTGTTGCCCGACGTGCTGACCCTGCCAGGCACGGCGATGGCCCTAGGCTTGGCAGCCGCAGGCGGACCCACGCCGTTGATCCCTGCCCTGGTGGGGTGGGTGGTGGGCACGGCGCTGCCGCTGGTGGTTTTTTACCTTTACCGCTGGTGGCGCGGTGTGGAGGGCATGGGTCTGGGTGACGTGAAGCTTTTGGGCATGCTGGGTGCCTTCCTGGGCTGGCAGCAGGTGCTGCTGGTGTTAGGTCTTGGTGCGGTGGCGGGGGCCTCCGTGGGGTTGGGCCTGGTGGCTGCCGGCAAGGGCGGTCGGCAGACCGAGCTGCCCTTCGGCACCTTTCTCTGCGCCGCCGCGCTGGTAGTGCTGTTTTTCGGCCAGAAGCTTTTGGCCCTGTGGTTCGGTTGGCCCGCATGAGGAGCTTGCCCCTGCGTCGCTTCTCCGAGGTCCGCTGGGTCCTGGGCGCGGTGATCGTGCTGCTGATGGTAGGCAACCTCTTGCCCCTGTACAGCTTGGTTGCTCTTCTTCGCAGCCCCGGCGACGAGAGCGATGCGTTGCTGGCCACGGCCGCCAGCGTGGCCGCCGCCTGGCGGCGGGAGCACATCGCGCAGCCTTCGCCCGGCGCGCAGCGGTTGGTGGTCTTTGCTGGTGACCAACCACTGGTACGCGTGGGACCGGTGCCCATGCAGCCCTATTGGCCGTTCCCCTCGCGGCAGGCGTGGCAGGAGGCGGGCAGCCCGGTGCGAGCCTCCGGCAATTGGAACGGCGAAGTACTAGAGGTGGTGCTCTGGCCCCTGGGTGAGGAGCAGCTGCTGCAGGTGTTTGCGCCGCGGCGGGACCGCAGCGTAAGCGGCTGGCTTTCCGTCACGGAAATGCTGTCCTTGGCCTTGGCCTTGGCGGGCGGGGGCTTGGCTTGGTTTCTGGTGGGGCGGATCCTCGCCCCCTACGGTGAGCTGTTGGAAGAGGCCAAGGCCTTTGCCGGCAAGACCGCCGGCGGGCCCGAAGACCGCTTTTTGGTCAGCACCTTTCGCCAGGCGGTGGAGCAGGTGGCCGCCCAGGAACGCGAGCTGGCGGACCGAGCCCAGGAGCTGTCGGAGCTGGCGGCGGGGCTAGCCCACGAGCTGCGCAACAACCTTTCGGTGATGGAAGGCTACCTTCGCCTGGCAAAAAGCAACCCGCAGGAGGTGACCCGCTACTTGGATTTGCTGGGGCAGGAGGTGCTGGCCCTACGGGATTTTTTGGAGCGCTTTCTGGCGTTTGTGCGTCCCCAGGGGCTGCGCGCGGGAGTGGTGAGGGTGGAAAAGCTGGTGGCCGAGGTGGTCGCACGCTTGGCGCGGCAGTTTCCCCAGGTGCCGGTGCGGGTGGAGGGCGAAGGGCAGGCTTGGGCCGATCCCACGGCCGTGCGGGTAATGTTGGAAAATTTGCTGCGCAACGCCCTGGAAGCGGCGCAGCAGGGGCATGGGGCCCAGGTCTGGGTGCAGGTGCGGGAGCAGGGGCGGCAGGTGGAGGTGGAGGTGGCCGACTCGGGTCCCGGGATCCCCGAAGCGCTGCGTGGGCAGCTTTTCCGCGCCTTCGTTTCGGCCAAGCCTTCCGGAGGGATTGGCCTGGCCCTGGCCCGCCGCCTGGCGCGAGCCAGTGGCGGGGAGCTGGAGCTGGTTTCCGCTGCCAACCCCACCCTCTTTCGCCTGCGCCTGCGGCGGGGAACAGAGGCATGAAAAGGCCGCTGCTTCTGGTGGAAGACCGGCCGCAGCTGGCGGCCATGCTAGCGGAAACCCTCACGCGCGAAGGCTTTGCCGTGGAGGTGTGTCACCGAGGGGATGAGGCGGTGGCGCGCCTTGCCCAGGGCCCACCGCTGCTGGCGGTGATTACTGACCTGAAGCTGCCAGGAGCGGATGGACTGGAGGTGCTCGCCGCTGCGCGCCACCGTGACCCACAGCTGCCGGTGTTCCTGATCACCGCTTACGCCTCGGTGGAGACGGCGGTGCAAGCCCTGAAACTGGGGGCGCGGGACTACTTCCCCAAGCCGTTGGAGATGGCGCGTCTGCTGGTGGCTGTGCGCGCCGCCACCTCGGCGCGGGAGGCGTTGCTTTCGCCCGAGCCGGCCCCGGGAGCGCCGCCGCTGGTGGGTAAAAGCCCCGCGTTCCTGGCAGTGCTGGAGGCCCTGCGGCGGGTAGCCCCCACGGAGGCCTCGGTGCTCCTTTTGGGCGAGTCCGGCACCGGCAAGGAGCTCTTTGCGCGGGCCCTGCATGCCTACTCACCGCGCTGTCGCGGCCCCTTTGTGGCCTTTGCCTGCGCAGCTGTGCCTGAAACCCTGTTGGAAGCTGAGCTTTTCGGCTACGAACGGGGTGCTTTCACCGGGGCTACCGCTCGCCACCAGGGGCGCTTCGAGCAAGCCCAGCGGGGAACGCTGTTTTTGGACGAAATCGGCGAGATCGGCCCCGGCGTGCAGGTAAAGCTCTTGCGCGCCCTGGAGGAGCGCCGCATCACCCGTTTGGGAGGCCGGGGCGAGGTCCAGGTGGACGTGCGCCTGGTGGCAGCTACCAACCGCGATTTGGCCACGGAGGTGGTGCGGGGAAGCTTTAGGGCCGACCTGTACCATCGCCTCAACGTTTTTCCCATTACCCTACCCCCTTTGCGCGAGCGGCGGGACGATGTTCCCGCCTTGGCCCTGCACCTTGTAGGCCGTGCCTGCGCCAAAAACAACCTGCCCTTGCCGCTGCTACGCCCGGCAGCCCTAGCAGCCCTGGTTCTGCACCCCTGGCCGGGCAACATTCGCGAGCTGGCCAACGTCATGGAGCGCGTGGCCATCCTCTTCCCCGGTGAGCGTGTGGGGCCGGCTCAGCTTCCCCTTCCCCTGGACGTGCTGCGCGCCGGCTGGGAAGAAGAATCGGTTCGGACGCTGGCGCTGGAGGTGGCGGGCGAAGAAGGTGACGAGCTACGTGCTTTGGTCGCGTCTTAACGAAAGGCGCGTACCACCGCCGCGGCTAAGAGCTTGTCCTGCTCAGGGAAAACCGCCCGCAGGTCCAAGAGCAGCTGCCCGCGTTCCTGCCGTCCGATGACGGGTGGCTCGCCCTGGCGCAAAGCCCGGCTGCGGGCTGGATCGTCCGGCAGAGCGAGGGCGTAGGAGGGCAACACCTCCCCGGGAGTGGTGCCGCCGCCCAAAACTGCGTGGCAGGGGACCACCTTGGCGGGGATCCCTGCTGCCTGGAGGGTTCGCCGTAGCCTCAGGGCGCGTTGCCGGAGCTGCACAAGCGGCTCGGCCAGCAGGCGGTAGAGCGGCACGCGCTGCGGCTGCCCGGCCAGGTAGGCGTCCAAGGTGGCGGCCAACCCCACCAGCACCCCTTTGTCCGGCCGTACGGCACGGCGTAAGGGATGCTGACGCAACGGTTCCAGCGTCTGACGCTTGCCCACCAGGATGCCAGCCTGGGGACCGGCGAGGAGCTTGTCGCCGGAAAAGAGCACCACCTCGGCGCCGGCGGCCAAAAGCTCCTGCACCGTGCCCTCTTGAGCCAGCCCAAAGCGGGTCAGGTCCAAATGGCAACCCGAGCCTTGATCCACCCAGAAGCTCACCCCTGCCTCCCTAGCCAGGGAGGCCAGCTCCTGCGGCGTAGGGGTGGCCACGAATCCGGTGAGGGCGAAGTTGGAACGGTGCACCTGCAAGATGGCGGCGGTCTGCGGGGATAGGGCACGCCGGTAGTCGGCCAGGTGTGTGCGGTTGGTACACCCCACCTCCACCAGCTCCACCCCTGCTTCCGCCATGATCTCGGGCAAGCGGAAGGAGCCGCCAATCTCGATGAGCTCCCCGCGGGAAACCAAAACCTGCCGACCACGGGCGCGGGCAGCAAGGAGCAGGAGCAGGGCGGCCGCGTTGTTCGTGACCACCAGGGCGTCCTCGCAGCCAAAGTAGCGGCACAGCTTTTCCCGTACCGGGGCCAAGCGTTCCCCACGGCAGCCTTCAGCCAGGGAAAATTCCAGCGCCACGTAGCCTGAGACCTGCTGGGGAAGGAGGGGCGCGCGTCCCAAGTTGGTGTGAATGAGCACGCCGGTTGCATTGATGACCGCCGGATAAGCGGGGCGAGCCAGCTCCGCGGCCCGTGCCTCCACCGAATAGAGCACGTCCTCCAAGCTGGCGTGCCGTCGTCCCTGCCTGCGCAGGTCCTGCAGCGCTTCGCGGATGAGCTGGCGCAGGCTTTCAGGGCCCAGCTTTTCCCGCGCGGTTTGCAGACGCGGGTGGGCCAAAAGCCTGTGCACCGCCGGCAGGCGCGTCTCCATGCCCGCATTGTACGCGGTGTAAGCTAATAGCGTGGTGCAGCTGCCTTTGGACGAAATGGAGCGCAAGCTGGAGGAGCTGGAGCGCAAGTGGGAGCGCTACTTTGCTGGGGATGCGGAGGTCCCCATTCCTCCGGAACGGGAGCGATCGGCCTTGGCGCGCCAGCTGTCGGTGTTGTCGCGTACGGAAGGCTTGCCCACCGCCCTGCGCTTCCGCTTGGACGGGCTCCTGCACCGTTTTGCCAGCTACAACCAGCTGTGGGAGCGGCAGCTGCGGGCCCGCGCCGAGGGGCGGCGGGCAGCCGACGCTGCTCGGGCCGCGTCCGTAAAGCAGGAGGACGAGGTGGCGCGCTTGCACCGCGAGTACCTGGCCACCTTGGCGCAGCTTGGCAAGCGCGCCCATGTGGACCTGGAGGCGTTTCGTAAGGTGCTTTTGGAACAGAAGCGGCGGATGGAGCAACGGGGCCTGGAGGTGCAGGGTTTTGCCGTGGTGCGCGAGGGTGACAAGGTTTCCCTGCGGGCCCGCGCTCGCAAGAAGGAGGAAACATGAGGACCTGGGCTTTGGTCTGGCTTTTGGCGGCCTCCGCCGCCTCGGCGGCTGTGTTCGAGCGCTTCCTTGATCCCAACCAACCCCGAGATCGGGCCATCGCCGCCTATGTGGAGCTGGAAAAGGCAGGAAAGGCGCAAAGCAACGATTTGGCGGAGCTGGCAGTGCTCTTGGTGGAAAAGGGCTTCCCCCAGGATGGGGAGCGCTACCTGCGCAAGGCCCTCAAGCTGGACAAGCGCAACGTGGAGGCGCGTTACCGCTTGGGTCTGATCCTCCAGCGGCTGGGCAAGGACCGGGAGGCGGCGCGTCAGTACCGCCGGGTGATTGCCTCCCGGCCGGGGTTTGCCGAGGCGCAGTTCATGCTGGGCCTAGCCCTGGAACGCTGTGGGCGGCGGTGGGCAGCGGTGCGAGCCTACGCCAAGGCCTACAAGCACAACCCGCAGCTGGCCGACCCGGCAAAAAACCCCCTGGTATTGGATTCGAAGCTGCAAACGCAAGCCTTGTTGGCGCGTTATCGCCGGGAGGTAGCCGGCAGCACCTTGCCCCTTTCTCCCTTGGACCCGGCCGCGGTGCGCCGCATGATGCTCGCCAAACCGGCCAGCGAGAAACCGGCACCGGAACCCCCGCCCTCGGCGGCTCCCCCGGTGCCCTCCCGGCCCAACGCGCAGCCCGGCAAGCAGTCGAAAGCCCCCGACCTGCCCCGAGCGCCCAGCTCAGGTGACCGGGACGGGAAGCCAAAGGTGGTAAGGGCGGGACAGCAGCCGTTGCCGGTGCTGCCCAACGTTTCTCGGCCCCTGCGGCTTAGACGTTGAACTTGAAGGTGATCACGTCCCCATCCTCCACCAGGTAATCCCTACCCTCCTGCCGCAACAGGCCTTTGGCGCGACAGGCAGGCAGTGAACCGCAGGTCAAAAGCTCGTCCCAGCGCACCACCTCGGCGCGGATGAAGCCCCGCTCGAAATCCGAATGGATGGTGCCAGCGGCCCTGACCGCGGGGGTGCCCCGGGGGATGGACCAGGCGCGACACTCGTCTTCGCCTACGGTAAAAAAAGAGATTTGACCCAAAAGGGCGTAGGCTTTTTGCAGCAGGCGCGTGAGCGCCCGATCGGGAAGCCCCAGCTCGGTAAGGAAAGCTTCCTGCTCCTGGGGCGCCAGGCGGGAGATTTCTTCCTCCAGTGGGGCGCACACGGCCGTGACCACCACCTGGGGACGGTCGCTTTGGCTGGCCAAATCCCAGCGCTGCAGAGCGCCATTGAGATCAGCGGCGTCGGCCTCGTCGGCGTTGAGAACTATCAGAAGGGGCTTGAGGGTGAGAAAGGTGAAGCCCTTAAGCCGGCGCCGCTCGTCCTGGGAAAGGTCCAGCTCGCGCAATGGTCGGCCCGCCTCCAGGAAGGCCAGACACCGCTCCAGCACGGCTTTTTCTTGCTCCAACTCAGCGGTCCGGCGCTTAGGTAGCTCCCGCGCCAGCCGCTCGAGGCGGCCGGTGGTCACCGCCAGGTCGGATAGGAGCAACTCGGTTTCGATGAGCTCCAGGTCGCGTTTGGGGTTGAGTTCCCCTTCCGGATGGGGTACGTGAGTGTTGGTGAAGGCACGAAGCACCACCGCCAAGCCATCCATGGTCCGCAGCTCCCCCAAGTTGAGGCTCGCCGCACCGCCTTTGGTCAGGGGTGGCACGTCCACGAAGGTGACCGTGGCCCTGCTGTGTTTGCGCGGCTTGAAGAGGTCCGCTAACCGGTCTAGGCGGCTGTCCGGAACCTGGGCCACGCCCACCTGGCTCTTGCCAGGCACCGGCGAGGGGTGAGAGCCTGTGAGCAGTGAAAAAACTGTGGTTTTTCCGCTTCCGGACAAGCCCAGGATGCCGAACTCCATGACACCTCCGGCCTCATTGTACGCGCCATCAAACGGACACTTCCAAGCTCCTCACCACAAGCCACGGTGTGCTCACCACGCAGCCCAAAGCCACGTGCTCCACCTCGCCCACGGCTGCCTCCAAACCCTGCAGCAAGCGTGTAAACGAGCCCGAGATCGTGGCCAGACCCCAGCCTTGCGGCTGTCCCCGATGAACCGGAGAGGCCACTACCAGCAGGCGGAAACGGCCACCCCCCTCCACCGACAGCTCGCTGGCGGGCACCAACGCCAGGAAGGCGTCGGCCAGCTCCGCAAGTGCCTTCTCCCACGGCAGGGAGCTGCTCGCCTGCCACAGGTGTAAAGGGGCGGGGTGCGGTGGTTGATCCCATGGGGCGCGGATGCACGCCCCACCGGTTCCGGCGGCCGCCTGGGCCTGCCCTTGGGCGGCGAGGGGCAGGTCTGCTGCGGGCAGCCCCTCCCCGTTGCAGGCCATGGGCAGAAGGCTTCGGGGGTGGCGCCGCAAATCCCAAAGCTCCCAGACTGGAGAGGCGACCGTCGGCTTCCGGGGCAAATGCGCCACAACAGAAACGAGAAGGGGCGCAGCCACATCCGGGGCCAAAAGCGCCCGCGTGAGCCGCCTTCCTCGGGGCAAGGGGTGAGCCTTTTCGGGGGCCGGCACAAGGTGAGTCCAAGCGGGCTGGGGCGGCCCGAGGGGGGGTGTGAGCAGGCGGGAGAAGCGGACCGGCAACCCCCGCAGCACCTCCTGCTGCCACTCCAAAAGCATCAGGTGGTTGGACCAGCGGGCGCAGAAGCCTTCGCCCCGCTGGAGGGAGCTTTGGGCGTGGGCGAGAGTCAAGGATAAGGTCTGCCCGCGTTCCTGCTGGGTCAGTTGGGTAAAGAGCTGGTTCGCCTGTTCGGCTGTCACCTTGGGGCCAGGCGGGCAAGGAACCGCTCCCAGCAAAGCCGGATCCGGCAGAGGACGGTGGCCCCTGCTGAGGCAGGCCAACGCAAGGCGACCAGCGCTGCGCCCCGCCACCTGAGCGGTACCGCCCGCAGCGCCAAAACCCACGAGGGAGCCTCTTTGCGCGCGGCAGGCTACCCCCAGCTGCCAACCGGAATGGTGTCGCAGCTCTCCCTGCACGCTGCGCTCCCAGCGGGCGGTTTCTGCCACGCGCACGAACACCTCGAAAGCTTCCGTCTGCTGAACCAGTTGGGCGCTGGCTGCCTCCGCCGCCCGTAACAGCAGCTCTTCCCCCCTCATGCGGCCTCCACGCCCACCAGGAGGAGCCAGCTGGCGGAGGCTCCTACGGTTAGCGGCTGGTGGTCCTTCACGCACCAACCTGGCTCGGCCACCGGTTCGGGAACCCCCCCACCGGCCACCAGCTGGGGACAGCCGAGGCTCAAGGTCAGGTGGAGAAAAAAAGGGGCCAGGCGGCTAACCCGCTGTCCCCGCTGAAGCTGGTAGCTTTCGGACACGGCAAGCAGCAGCTCGCCCGCGCTGGGTAGGAAGACGCCCGATCGCACGCGTGTGACTTCCACCCGCGCTTCTTCCCTCGGCGGCTCCTTGGGCCCCCCGTCCACCCAGGAGAGGAGGTTGGCCGGCCGGGGTGTGGGTGGGTGGTGGGGTGAAGGTCGGCGCGCGTTGCCAGCCGCAAGGGAAAAAGGCCGGGAGAAGCTGCGGTCAGCCAAAAGCTGGCGCAGGACGCCCGTTTCCACTAGGGGCTTGCGGCGGGCTGGTTCGCCCTCATCATCCAGCAAGAAGCTGCCCGGCGAAGGCTCGGTGGGATCGTCCACCACCTGTAAAGGCAGCGAGAACAGCCGGCGGCCCAAATACCCGGTCCACGGCGATTGGCCGGAAAAGAAATTGTCCGCTTCCAAGGGGTGGCCAAAGAGCTCGTGCACCAGCACCGCCGCCGGCTGCGGCGCCAGCAGCACCGCCATCGGCCCGGAGGGCGGGGCCTTTCGACCCGCTTGTGCTGGAGTGAGGGGGGGGACCGGCTGCCCGTACAGCCAGGTGAAGGTTTCACCCACCTGGTTGCACGCGTCCACCACCGGGGGGCGCGTGGTGGTCCAGGCACCGTCATCACGGACCACCGCCACCTGGGCAGTCGCTACGCCCACCCGCAAAGGAACCGGCGGCAGCTGGGCCGCCAGCTGTTCCGGCGCCGGCAGCTCCAGGGGAGGCTGCCAAAGGAGGGCTGGCAGCTTGCGAGCAGGCAGCTGCAGCAGTCGGGCTACCTCTTCCCGGCTGCACCCGTCGCAGGAACGCAGAAAGCCTTGCCCGCGCAACGAGCACGCTTCCCGCAGGCGACCCTTTTGCTGTGCGATGGTAGCTACCTGCCAAGAAAACTCCACTCGGAGCTCGCGCCAAAGGTACAACTCCTCCACAGGGGGTGTCATCTTGGCCAAAAGGTCGGAAAGGGCCGCCAGGTCCTCCACGTGGGTGGTAGCATAAGCCCACCGGCGGAGTGATGGGCGATGGATGACATTTACAAGCGCTTGGCCGAGTTGGAGGCACAGAGTCTCCTGGGTGGAGGCGAGGCGCGCATCGCCCGCCAACACGCCGCGGGCAAGCTCACCGCCCGGGAGCGGCTGGAGCTGTTGCTGGATGGGGGCTCCTTTTTCGAGCTGGACCGTCTGGTGACCCATCGGTGCTACGACTTTGGCATGGAGAAGGAACGCATTCCCGGGGATGGGGTGGTCACTGGCTTTGGCCGCATCGAGGGCCGACCGGTGGCAGTTTTCGCTCAGGACTTCACCGTTTTTGGAGGCTCGCTATCTCACGCCCATGCGGAGAAGATATGCAAGGTCATGGACTTGGCTTTGAAGTTCGGCGTGCCCGTTATTGGCCTTAACGACTCTGGTGGTGCCCGCATTCAAGAAGGTGTGGTGTCTCTCGCGGGTTACGCGGACATTTTCCTGCGCAACACCTTATGCTCGGGGGTCATCCCGCAGATTTCCGCCATCCTCGGGCCTTGTGCCGGGGGGGCGGTTTATTCTCCGGCCATTACCGACTTCATCTTCATGGCCCGCGGCACCAGCTTCATGTTTGTCACCGGTCCGGAGGTCATCCGCACTGTCACCCATGAGGAGGTGACCATGGAGGAGCTGGGCGGCGCCGATGTGCACGGTCAAGTCTCCGGGGTGGCCCATTTTGTCTGTGACTCGGACCAGCAGGTGCTTGCCGGCATCCGTAGCCTCCTGAGCTTCTTGCCCCTCAACAACGCCGCCGACCCTCCGGTCAAGCCCACCCAGGACCCGCCGGATCGGGAAGAACCGTCCTTGGACTCGGTGGTACCCGAGGAGCCCGACAAGCCCTACGACATCAAGAACATCATTCGAGCGGTGGCCGACGAAGGCGAGTTCTTTGAGGTGCACGAGGCCTTTGCCCGCAACCTGGTGGTGGGCTTCATTCGCTTGGCCGGCCGACCCACGGGAGTGGTGGCCAACCAACCTTTGCACTTGGCTGGGGTTTTGGACATTGACGCCTCGGTGAAGGGTGCCCGCTTCGTGCGCTTCTGCGACGCCTTCAACATCCCCTTGCTCATCCTGGAGGACGTACCCGGGTTCTTGCCCGGGGTAGCGCAGGAGCACGGCGGCATCATCAAACATGGGGCCAAGTTGCTTTACGCCCTGGCAGAAGCCACCGTTCCCAAGGTCACGGTCATCACCCGCAAAGCCTACGGCGGTGCCTACTGCGTCATGGGTTCCAAGCACATCCGCACCGACTTCAACTTTGCCTATCCCACGGCCGAGATTGCCGTCATGGGGCCCCAGGGAGCGGTGAGCATCCTCTACCGGCGGGAGTTGGAGCAGTCCCCCGAGCCGGAAAGGCTGCGGCAACAGCTGGTTCAACAGTACTTGGAGAAGTTCGCCAACCCGCTAGTGGCGGCGGAGCGCGGCTTTGTGGACGCGATCATTGCCCCGCGCCACACGCGGCGGGTGGTGATTCACGCCTTTGCTGCCGCGGCGGGCAAAAGGGACACCATGCCGGCGAAAAAGCACGGCAACATCCCCTTGTGATCATGCGCGTGCTCATTGCCAACCGTGGCGAGATTGCCCTGCGCCTCATCCGCGCGTGCCACGAGCTGGGGTGGGAGGCGGTGGCCGTTTATTCCGAAGCAGACGCGCAGCAGCCCCACGTTTGGGCGGCCGACCAAGCCGTCTGCATCGGCCCCCCGGCCCCAAGTCAGTCATACCTCAACGCGGAGGCGCTGCTGGCTGCCGCCCGGCGTACCGGTTGCCAGGCGGTGCATCCCGGGTACGGCTTTCTGGCCGAAAATTCTGGGTTTGCTCAGGCGGTACGGGATGCGGGCCTGGTATGGATGGGCCCTGCGGCGGAAACCATTGCCCTTTTAGGCTCCAAGACGGAAGCCCGGGCGCTGGCCGCGCGTGTGGGCGTGCCCATGGTGCCGGGCACGGGCCCGCTGGCCAGCGTGGCAGAGGCGGAGGCCTTCGCCCGGGAGGTGGGTTACCCCATCCTACTGAAGGCGGTGGGTGGGGGTGGGGGCAAGGGCATGCGGGTTGTCAGGGAGCCGCAGGCGCTGGCTGAGAGCTTCGCGCGCGCACAGGCAGAGGGGCAGGCGTTTTTTTCTGACCCGCGGGTTTATGCGGAAAAGCTCCTAGACAAGCCCCGGCATGTGGAGGTGCAGGTTCTCGCGGACGCTTACGGGAACGTGGTGCACCTGGGTGAGCGGGAGTGCTCCCTCCAGCGCCGGCATCAGAAGCTGGTGGAAGAGGCGCCCTCCCCGGCCGTATCCGCGCGGGTGCGGGCGCAGCTGGGCGAGTCGGCGGTGGCCATTGCCCGCGCTTCCGGCTACCGCACCGCGGGCACGGTGGAGTTCCTTTTGGCGCCGGGCGGACGCTTTTACTTCCTGGAAGTGAATACCCGCCTCCAGGTGGAGCATCCAGTGACGGAAATGGTCTACGGGGTGGACTTGGCCCAGTGGATGATGCGCCTGGCGTTGGGCGAGCCGCTCCCCTGGCGGCAGGAGGAGCTGCACGCACGCGGGCACGCCATCGAAGTCCGCGTCTACGCTGAAGACCCGGCGAGCGCCTTTGCCCCCTCGCCAGGGACGGTTCACCTTGTGCGGGAACCTGCGGGACCGGGGGTGCGTGTGGACAGCGGTATTGCAGATGGTTCGGTGGTGAGCGTGGATTACGACCCCATCTTGGCCAAACTCATCGTTTGGGGAGAAGACAGGGCTCAGGCGCTGGCGCGCTTGCAGCGTGCCCTCGGAGAGTACGCCCTCTTGGGGGTGGTCACCACCTTGCCCCTTTTTCAGGCGCTCTGCCGGGATCCGGACTTTCTTTCGGGCCGCGTGCATACCGAGTACCTGGACGCCTTCCTGCGGGAGCACGATTTGGCCAAGGCGGACGAGCTGGTGGTGGCGATAGCTGCAGCCCTGGAAGCCAGCTTCTCGGGCCTGAGCTCGGCCGCTCCCTATGCTCACGAAGACCAGGTTGCCCTCTGGCTCCGGATGGGGCGCTGGGCCTTGCAAGCACGGTACCCCCGATGAAGCGCCTGTGGCTGGAAGACGGCCGGCAGTTAAGCGTGAGGCGTAGCCATCGGGGATTCCTGGTGCACATGGGAGGCAAGGAGCTTTACCTGGAGCTGGAGGGGGGCGGGCCGCGGGCCACGGTGCGCTTGGCGGACGGCCGCCGGCTTTCCGTGCTTTTTTGTCGGCTGGAGCGAGGCGTTTGGCAGCTCCATGTGGCTGGCAGAACGTGGCGTGTGCGCTTTGCCGACCCGCAGCTTAGGGGGCGGGAGCGGGTGCAAGGGCGGGCTGGTGAGGAGGTGCGGGCCCCCATTCCTGGGCGGGTAGTGGAGGTGTTGGCGGCTGTGGGCGCGGAGCTTGCGCCTGGAGCTCCGGTGCTGGTGCTGGAGGCGATGAAGATGCAAAACCTGATTACCGCCCAGCGGGGTGGTCGGCTGGCGAAGCTCTTGGTTGCTCCCGGTGCCCGTGTGGAGATGGGGCAGCTGCTAGCGGTGGTGCAGGGAGACTGAGGCGTACGACATGCCGTATCGGATGTTCGTTATTCCTGATAGTCGTTCTTCCTGTGGTAAGTTTAGTTTGTTTGATTTGCTCGTTACGAGTTTCCCCAAAAACCTGGCACAGGTCTTGCCGAGGGTGATCGCGGTCTGGGGCTTACCCGAAACGGGCGGGCATGCTATAAGAGGGCCGGCAATGGAACTTATGGAGAAAGGAGGGCGCAACCGAGAGGAGAAAGCGCTGAAAAGCTGGTTGAAACCAGCAACGATGCAACGCATTCAGCAGCGAGTTGAGTAACGAAAGGAGGAAGTATGAGGAAAGCAGGATGGTATTTGGGCCTTGTGGCCATGTTTTTCTTTGCGGCTGGGGCGTTTGCCCAAACCACTGGCTCCATCGAGGGCGCGGTGGTGGATGAAGCCAACCAGCCCTTGCCTGGGGTGACGGTGGAGGCTTCTTCGCCGGCCCTGCAGGGCACCAAGGTGGGGGTCAGCGACACCCAGGGCAAGTTCCGCTTGGTGTTGCTGCCTCCGGGAACCTACACGGTGAAGTTCAGCCTTTCTGGCTTTGCTCCAAGCGAGCAAACGGACATTAAGGTGGGCCTGGGCCGGGTGGTGACCTTAAACGTGCAGATGAGCTCGGCCTTCAAAGAAGAAGTTATCGTCTCCGGGGCGGCACCGACGGTGGACACCAAGAGCGCCGAGGTGGGCGTGAACCTGGACAAGGACTTCTTCACCAACCTGCCCATCGGCCGTAACTACGCTTCGGTGGTGCGGGTGGCCCCCGGTACCGCTAACGACGCTGCGGGTGTCACGGTGTATGGCTCCACCGGCGCAGAGAACGCCTATTACATCGATGGCATCAACACTACCGGGGTGGAGCTGGGCACCCAGGGCAAGGTGCTGAACTTCGAGTTCGTGCAGGAAGTGCAGGTCAAGACCGGTGGCTACCAGGCAGAGTTTGGCCGTTCCACTGGCGGCATGATCAACGTGATCACCAAGTCCGGCGGTAACGAGTTCCATGGCGACGTGTTCGGCTACTACGACTCGGATTCCTTCCAGTCCAAGACCGCTGCAGACGTGAACTACTGGGCTTCCCGCTTGTCCCGCTCCTACCTAGTGGACGGCTACACCCGCCAGGACTTTGGCTTTGGCGTGGGCGGTTACTTCCTCAAGGACACGCTGTGGTTTTACGGCTCCTACGACTACGTGAAGAACGACGAGGACCGCAAGGTTATTCAGGACTTCCGGGCTTTGGCACAGCAGTATAACGCTCACGATTATGGGTTCCCCGCCTTCGGGACCATCTTCACCAACAGCCAAACCCGTGACCTGTGGTCGGCCAAGTTCACCTACCGCTTGAGCCAAAACCACTCCTTTATCTTTTCTGGCTTTGGTGACCCCAGCGCCACCGAAGGCCCCATCCGCGGCTTGGCCGGCAACCCGGATTCCTTCCTGGGAACGGTTGACGAGGGCGGCACCGACCTGGTGGCCAAGTATGAGGGCGTGTTCGGCCAAAACTGGGTGGTCAATTTCCTCGCTGGCCGTCACAAGGAGCGCTCCAACGAGGGTGGCCGTGGTCTCAACCAGGTCGCCTTCATCGAGTACAGCAACCCCATTTACGCCCAGACCGGCGTGGTCCCGGTGTGGGACGGCTTTGGCTTTGCCCAGCGCCAGCAGTTTGGCCGCGATGTGCTCAAGGGCGACGTGTCCTACTTCCTGAACAACTTATTGGGTGACCACGAGTTCAAGTTCGGTGCGGAGAGCGAGGACATCTCGGTGGACAACAAGAACTACAACACCGGTGGCCAGCGGATCTACGGTCTCTGCCGCGGCGGCTACACCGGTGACGGCACGCAGCCCTGCGGGATGGAGATTTACTATCGCCACCGCTTCTTCATGAGCCACTTCCCCTCCTCCCGCTTCGACATCACCAACGCCGACATCCTGGTGCCCCTGGTGGTGGATTCGAAGTCCGATAACTTCGCCATGTACCTGCAGGACACCTGGCGCTTGACGCCCAACTTTACCCTCAACGTGGGCGTGCGCTGGGAGCAGCAGAAGCTGTACAACGCGGCCAAGAAGGTGCAGGCCAATATCAACGACGAGTGGGCGCCACGTGTGGGCGTGATTTGGGACCCCAAGGGTGACGGGACTTCCAAGGTCTTCGCTCACTTTGGTCGCTTCTACGAAACGATTCCCATGGACATGGTGATTCGCTCGTTCGGGCGTGAAATCACCGCCTTCACCTACAACTACCACGGCGCTCGCGAAGAGGACCCCTCCAGCCGGTACGACGTGGCGTGTGATCCGGCGGTGGATGCCTTCCGTCGCTGTGCGATCTTGGGCCACGAGGAAACCCCCGTGGATCCCAACTTGCAGGGGCAGTACATCGACGAGTTCGTGGTGGGTGGCGAGTACGAGGTGATGAAGGACCTGGCGGTGGGCGCCAAGTACATTTGGCGCGACTTGGGCCGGATCATCGAGGACTCCCTCGGCTTCGATCAGGGTTACTACATCGGCAACCCGGGACGCGGCCTGCTTCGCGGTTCTTGGGACATGAGCTACAGCTACCAGTTCCCTGTGCCTGAGCCCAAGCGCACGTTCAAGGGCATCGAGCTGGTGGCCCGCAAGCGCTTCTCCAACAACTGGGGCATGATCGCCTCCTACCTGTGGTCCAAGTTGGAAGGCAACTACGACGGTACCTTCCAGGTCTCCACCGGCCAGTTGGATCCCAACCTGAACTCCGCCTTTGACTACGCCGAGTTCCAGGTGAACAACAAGGGCTATCTCTCCAACGACCGGCGTCATCAGTTCAAGGTAGACGGCTACTACGTGTTCCCCTTCAACCTGACCGTGGGTCTGTCCGCCTATTACCGCACCGGTCTGCCGGTTACCGCCATGGGCTACTCCACCGCGTACCAGAACTGGGAGTTCTACCTGTCTGAGCGGGGCGCCTTCGGCCGCACCGACGACGAGTGGGAAGCTGACCTGCACCTGGATTACCCAGTGAAGTTCGGCGGTATCCAAGTGAAGTTCCTCGCCGACGTCTTCAACCTCTTCAACCGTCAGGGCGAGGTGAGCCGCAACATGCGCTACACCTTGGGCGAGGACTACGGGGTGATTGATTACGATACTGGCCAGGTGGTGCCGCCCATTCGTCCTGGTGACACCGAGCGGCCGCCCACGAACCCGGCGTTCAACACGCCCAACAGTTGGCAAGCGCCGCGCAGCTTGCGCCTGGGCGTGCGGCTAACCTTCTAATCGCGCGTGTTGGCATTTTTGCAGGGGGGCCGCAAGGCCCCCCTTTTGTTGCTATCCTCACGCCATGCGTCGGTTCCGCTGGCTTTTGGCCCTTGTGGTGGTGGGTGGCGTGCTCGCGGCCCTGTTGCGCCCACTTGCATCTGGTGAAAAGGTGTGGTCCACCCAAGGGGAACTGCTGGTGGCCAAAGGCTGGCGGCTACTGCCCCGTTGGAAATGGTCGGAGGTTTCCCCGGGACCGGTAGTGGCCGATTTTCCTCTTTCCACCCGCGAGGGGGCGCGGGTGGTCGCCGAGGTCCGCGTTGCCTTCCCTCCCGGTCACTACCGCTTGGCTCCGGGCCCTTCGGCCTCCCTTGGGCTGGAACAGAGACTCCGCGGCCGGCTGCCTGCTCCGGAGCTCGCGTGTTTGGCCAACGACGCCTGCGCACAGGAACTTCGCCGTGACTGGCAGAGGGTCGTGAGCCAGGAACTTGGGCTCCTGCCGCAATTGGTGGAGCTGAGGCTGGAGGCCGACCCACAAGCCCTTTTGGCCACCAAGTTGGCTGGCCTGCGTGCCCGTATTGCTCCCCCGCCCCTTCGGGTGCTGCTTGTGGGATGGGACGGGGCTGACTGGCAGCTGCTCGAGCCCTTCGCGCAGCAAGGGGTCATGCCGGTTTTGCGCAAGCTGATGCACCAGGGGACCTGGGGCGAGCTAACGGCCTTTACCCCGTTACTGTCGCCGCTCCTTTGGACAACCATCGCTACGGGAGAGCCACCCGAAAGGCATGGGGTGTTGGATTTCCTCGAGGCGGACACGGAAACCGGTGCGAAAACTCCCGTTACTAGCCGCAAGCGTGCCGTGCCTGCCCTGTGGAACATCGCCTCGGCGATGGGCTTCACCGTGGCCGTTTCCGGCTGGTGGGCCAGTTGGCCGGCAGAGGCGGTGAACGGCGTGCTGGTGTCGGACCGGCTGTTCTATTTGCTTTCGGACAGCGTAGGGGACGTGCCCCCCGCAACGGCGGTTTTTCCCCCAGAACGCGAAGCTTTTTTTCGCGAGCTGGCGCGGCGGGCGCGGGAAGAAACCGACGCCAACACCCTGCTGGCGCTTTTTCCCGTTTCCCCGCAGCGGATGGCACAAGCATTAGCTGAGGCCAAGGGCATGGCGGATCCGGTGGACGGCTTCCGCCGCGTTCTGGTGGGCACGCGCGTATACCTTGGGGCGGCCCTGGAACTGCTTCAAGCCAAGCCCGATTTGGCAATGGTTTACGCCATCGGCACCGATGAGGTGGGCCACGTACTGGCACCTTACCTTCCACCTACCCTGACCAACGCTGATCCCGAGGTGACCGCAGCGGCTCTGGAGGCCGTGCGCCGTTACTTTGCGGTTATGGACCGCTGGCTAGGCCGCTTGCTCGATCAGTGCCCTCTCTCTGAGTGCGTCGTGCTGCTGGTTTCCGACCACGGCTTCAAGTGGGGGAGCGACCGGCCCCGAGAGCTTTCTGGGGTAGCGGCCGCTACCGCTGCCCTTTGGCATCGGCCCAACGGGGTGTTTTTGCTCGCCGGCCAGGGTGTGAAGCGGCTCGGCAAGGTTAGCGCACCGGCCTCAGTGTACGACGTGGCTCCCACAGTGGCTGCGCTTTTGGGTCTGCCGCCGGGCAGGAGCTGGCGCGGCCGACCGCTGCCGGGAGTCGAGGTGGGGCCAGGGGAAGCGGTAGACTGGGTGGAGCTGCTGCCGCCCGAAAGCTTCCGTCCCAAGTTGTCAGGCGCGCCGCCCTCGCCCGAGGTGGTGGCCCAGCTGAAAGCGTTGGGTTACCTGGAGGGAGGCGAAGGTCAGGCCACGGGCAGGGGGCCCACCGAGGGTGAGCTCAATAACCTGGGCCTTTTGCATTTGCAAGCCAAGCGGTACGACGAGGCGGAGCGGGCTTTCAAGCAGGCGGCGGCTATCAACCCCACCTACGCTTCCCCGTACTACAACCTCCGCCGCCTTTACTTCGAAACTGCGCGCTACGACGAGGCCGACGAGGCCCTGGTAGAGGCGGTTCGGCGAGGCTTGCGCGACGGGGTGGGTGCGGTGGCGCGGGCAGTCGCGGACTACCAGCAGCTGGGTTTGTGGGAGCGCGCGCTGGCGCTGGTCGCCAAGGCGCGGGACCTTTTCCCCCAGCAACCACGCTTTGCCGCCCAGCAGTTGGCGCTCCTCGTTCAGGGGCAAAAGTGCCAGCAGGCTTTAGCGCTGGCGGAGGCCCTTGTACACCAATTTGCGCAGGATCCTTCGGTCTTGGCTTTCGCTGGCCTGGCCGCTGCCTGCGCGGGGGAGAATGAGAAAGCAACCCGCTGGCTCACTCGCTCACTGGAGCTAGATCCAAACCAAGGGGACGTTCGCGAGGTTCTGCACCGTTTGATGACCCGCTAGAGGGAACCCTTCCGCGCTGCGGCCAGCGTGTGGCCTGCTCTTGTCTCCGGGTGGGGCCAAGCACGAGGTGTTCGCCTGTCCGTACGCCGATTCGGATCTTTGAATGCGCCCAACTTTTCGCGCTACACAAGTCTTTTCTTTACTATCAGTTCAAAAAAACGGCGTTTGGCATGAGCCTTGCACGACCAAGAAACTGCGAAGTGGGAGGTGACAAAACGTTCCACTCACGTGTTTTGAAAGGAGGTGTAATGAGCGAAGGAGAAAGGTTGGGCGTAGGTAGCGTTGAGACCCCTTTGTAACGAAAGGAGGAGAGAGACATGAAGAGAGTGGGAATTCTGTTTTTGGGCTTTTTGCTTGGTGCTTTGCCGCTGGCGGCGCAGGAGCAAACTGGTGCCATCAGCGGCCAGGTGGTGGACAACCAGAATCAGCCCTTGCCGGGTGTTACCGTGGAGGCGGTGGATGCCTCGGGTGCTCGCGTGCACGCCATTACCGATCAAAACGGGCGTTTCCGCTTTCCGCGCTTACTTGCCGGTAAATACAAGGTGACGGCTCAGCTGAGTGGCTTCGTGCCGGCTTCGGCCGCGGACGTGAACGTCACGCTCGGTAAGGAGGTGACCTTGGCCTTCACCCTGCAGCCGGGCTTCGCCGAGGAGGTCACGGTCACGGCAGGGGCGGTGATGGTAGATACCACGTCCAACGCCACCGCCCGCAGCTTCAGCGCCGACGAAATAGCCAACCTGCCCTTGCCCCGCGACTTCTCCGCTGTCGTGAACTTAGCTCCCGGTGCTGAGTACGAGGCCTTCCTGGGGGGTATCTCCGTAGACGGCGCCTCCGGCTCGGAAAACCGGTATTTCATCGACGGCATCGACACCACCGACCCGGTGGAGGGCCTCCAGGGTCAGGGAATGGTGATTGACTTTGTGCAAGAGGTGCAGGTGAAATCGGCGGGGTACCAGGCAGAGTTCGGCGGCTCCCTGGGTGGCGTGATCAACGCGGTGACCAAGACCGGTACCAACGCCTTCTCCGGTAGCGTGGGCCTCTGGTACCGTGACGACAGCCTGGAACCGGAGTCGCGCAATGCCGGCGGAACCCCGGCGGAGGCCTCCTACACCGATGGCCGGGTGTGCGGCGCGGGTTTGCCCTGCCGCGTCACCTTCAACGGTGATGCCTTTACGCAAATCGAGCCCACGATCACCTTGGGTGGGCCCCTCATGCGCGACCGGCTGTGGTTCTTTTTGGGTTTGGACCAGCGGAAAACCGATATTGACCGCACCCCCTGGGCAGCTGGAACCGACCCCCGTAACCCGCAGCTGGGTACGCGAACCTTCAGCCAGACGGATACCTATACCTACCTCACAGGCAACCTCAAGGGCCAGTTGGCTGACAACCTGATTATCAAGTTCGCCACCAACATCACGCGACGGAAGATCGAAAACTCCCTGCCGGCGGAAAACGGAACTACGCCTGCGACTGCGGATCTGGGCATAACCAACGAGTATCCGCGCGATACCTACTCGCTGTATGTGGACTACGTGCCCAGTGCCAACTTCATCATTTCGGCCAAGGCTGGGCGGTTTAGCCTGGACGAGAAAACCTCTGGCCTGGACGCTACGTACCGCATCCTGTTCCAAAGCGGCAGCTCGACCTACCGCAACCAGGAAGGGCCTTTTAGCCCTTCAGCTGGCTTTGACTGGCAGCCGGTGGGCTTCGCCAGTGTCCCTGTAGATTCCTTTTGGGGCACCGCCTTCGACAATTGGACCCGCGACGAGGTCGCGCTGGATGCTACCTGGTACGTGGAAGCGGCCGGCAGTCACCAAGTCAAGGGCGGCGTGCAGTACGCCAAGTACAAGAACCGCCTCTCCTACGGGGAAAACGGCAACCTCTTCATCATCCGCTGGGGCTTGGCGGATCGCTTCGGTATTGGTGTGCGGGGTGATTACGGCTCGGTGGAGGTGCGTCGCTACCGCGAGGAGGGCAAGGGCGAGACGGAGAACCTGGGTATCTTTTTGCAGGATAGCTGGCAGGTGCTTCCGAACCTTACCATTAACTACGGTCTGCGCGCTGAGCAGGAGAAGGTACCCACGTACTTTAGCCAGCCTGGTCTTTCCAAGTACTTTGCTGACTGGAGCTTCTCCGACAAGTTGGCGCCCCGCGTGGGCTTTGCATGGGATGTGCTCAAGGACCAAAGCCTCAAAGTTTACGGCAGCTGGGGCAAGTATTACGACATCATGAAGATTGAGATGCCGCGGCAGTCCTTCGGCGCCGCCCACTGGATTTCCTACATCTACCCGCTGAACCGCTTGGATTGGGCTAACTTCCCCGGCGGCTGCCAGACCTCCACCAACGACCCCAACGGCAACCCCTGCGGCAACTTCTTTGGCGCTGACCCGGTCAACTTGGACCTGCGCCATCCCACCGACCCGCGTGAGGGCGTGGATCCCAATCTCAAGCCCATGCAGAACCGCGAGTGGCAACTGGGCTTGGAGTACCAGCTTACCCGCAACAGCGTGCTCGGGGCCCGCTACGTGAACAAGAAGCTCATTGACACCATTGAGGACATCGGCTACATCGTCACTGACCCCGACGGCGTGAAATACGAGACCTACATTACCGGTAACCCTGGCAAGGGTATCGTGGGCGGGGATCCGGACGGCTCTGGACCCCTGCCGCCGCAGGCGGAAGCCATCCGCGACTACCAGGCCTTGGAGCTCTCCTATGAGCGGCGCTTCTCCGACAACTGGTACGGCCGCGCGTTCTTGACCCTGAGCAAGCTGGAGGGCAACTACTCCGGCTTGGCCAGCTCCGACGAGTTCGGTCGCGTGGACCCCAACATCGAGCGATACTTCGACGGCCTACCTTACGGCTACGACTCGTACGGCAACTTGGTGGATGGGGCCCTCAACACCGACCGACCCATTGCCTTGGAGATTCAAGCCGCGTATCGCACCCCCTGGAACATGACCATCGGAGCCAACACCTCCTGGCGCTCGGGTAGTCCTCGCACCACCTTGGGCGAGATCTTCGGCGTGGAGTTTTACCCCAACGGCCGCAACGACATGGGTCGCGGTCCGTGGATTCGCCGAACCGACCTGTGGCTGGCGCAAGACTTCAAGTTTGGCGGCCTGGATTTCCAGGTGAACCTCACCGTGCTCAACCTCTTCGACTTCCGCACACCCACGCGCTACTGGACGTACAAGTACCTTGAGGACGTGTGCAACGACTTCAACGGCTGCGCTTCCGGTGGCCACTATGGAGACTACGAGTACTACTTCTCGCAGATGGTGCCCTACAACTTCGACGAGATCATGCCCACCGACGCGCTTGACCCGCGGTACGGCAAGCCGGTGGCCTGGCAAGCCCCGCGGCAGGTGCGTTTGGGCCTCAAGCTGACCTTCTGAGTTGGAGGACGTAGCTTTCCGAGGGGGGCCAAAGCCCCCCTCTTTTTTTGCCCGTAGCTTCGGGCACCTATTTCGGGGGCATGGGCCCAAGTGGGCACGACTGCTCGGGCAAAGCGATGCTGGCGGGCTAGGGACACCGGTTGGTGGAGCCGAGGAGGATCGAACTCCCGACCTCCAGAGTGCGATTCTGGCGCTC
>CAZAUJ010000003.1:0-186638 GCA_964488355.1 uncultured Thermoanaerobaculia bacterium
GGACTCGAACCGGCACGGCTTGCGCCACACGCCCCTCAAACGTGCGCGTCTACCAATTCCGCCACTTCGGCACTTGTGAGCATTACCGCTTCTCCGGCTGCGGGCTTGCGGGAGCAGGCGTAGTGGCCGCCGCGGGCGCCTTGAGTTCCTTGACCACCGACCGGCCCCGCTGTCCCGAAAGCACCGCCAACCCCAAACACAGCGCTACGAAGAGCACAAACGACCCGGTGGTGAGCTTGTGCAACAGCGTGGTGGCCCCGCGGGGGCCGAAAGCCACTTGCGAGGCCGCCCCGCCGAAGGCTGCGGCCACGTCGGAGCCCTTTCCCTGCTGCAGCAGCACCACAAGCACCAGGAAGATACAAACGATCACGTAGAGGATCAAGAGGAACGTATACACAAGCCCACCCCTCACTCCCCTTTCGGGGCAGCGTTGATGATAGCGAAAAAGCTTCCGGCGTCAAGGCTGGCTCCGCCTACCAACGCTCCAGAAACTCCAGGAGTGGCCAAAAGTTCTCTGGCGTTTGCTGCCTTCACGCTGCCCCCGTAAAGCACGGGGACGGCTTCACCCAAAAGCGCCTGCAGTTTCTGCGCGATGAAGGCATGGGCTTCGGCCACCTGCGACGGTGTGGCGTTTTGCCCCGTGCCAATGGCCCAAACCGGCTCGTAAGCCACAACCAGTCTTTTCGGGTCCAAACCTGTCAGGACCGCCAGCTGCCTTGCCAACACCTCCAGGGTCTGCCCGTGCTGTCGCTCGGCGGCTGTTTCTCCCAGGCAGTACATGACGGAAAGCCCCGCCTCCTGCGCAGCTTTTGCTCGGCTGGCGGCCGTGAGGTCGGTCTCACCGAACAGCTGACGCCGTTCCGAGTGGCCAATGATGACCCACTGCACCCCCAGCTCGGCCAAAAGCACCGGCGAAACCTCGCCCGTGTAAGCCCCCTCTCGCTCCCAGTGGGCATTTTGCGCCCCCACCGCCAGAGGCGATCCGCTGCAAAGCATGACCGCTTGCGGCAAGAGCGGAAAAGGCGGGCAAAGCACCACTTGGTGGGGGCAGCCCACCAGCCTGGACAACAGCTGCTCGCAGTAGCTGACAAGCGCCTGGGGCGTGCCGTGCATTTTCCAGTTGGCGGCCAGCAGCACCTCAAGCCTCCAACACCGCGATCCCCGGCAACTGCTGGCCCGCGAGAAACTCCAAGGAGGCACCGCCGCCGGTGGAGACGTGCCCAATGCGCTCCGCCACTCCCGCTTGCTGCACCGCTTCCACGCTTTCCCCGCCACCCACCACGGTAAAAGCGGCGCTGGCTGCCAAGGCGCGAGCTAAGGCCAACGTTCCGGCGGCAAAGGCGGGGCGCTCAAAAACCCCTGCAGGCCCGTTCCAAAAGACCGTACCCGAGCCCAGGTGCTCACCGATCGCAGCTATGGATTGCGGGCCCACATCCAAAATGAGCTGGTTTTCCCTCACCCCCTCCACCGGCACCACCGTACCCATTTCCGCCTCCAGGCTCTCAGCCACCACCACATCCACCGGCAGCAGCACCTTGGTGCTTCGCTCTTTGGCCTGCGCCAGGGTCTGCTCCGCCAGGCCAACGAGGTCCCGCTCCACCAGCGAGGCCCCTACGGGCTTGCCACAGGCCAGGAGAAAGGTATTGGCCAGGCCGCCCACCAAGGCCAAAACATCAGCCTTCTGCGCCAGGGCCTGCAGCAACTCCAGCTTGCCCGAGATCTTGGCGCCACCAGCAATGACCACCAGCGGGCGCTGCGGATGGTCGCGTACCTTGGAAAGGGCGGCCAGCTCGGCTAGCATCAAAGGCCCAGCCACCTTGTCTTGAAAGTAAGAAGCTACGCCAGCGGTGGATGCGTGGGCACGGTGGGCGGTGCCGAAGGCGTCGTTGACGTAAACCTCCGCCAAGCTGGCGAGCGCGCGGGCGAACTCCGGATCGTTGGCCTCCTCTCCTTGGTGGAAGCGCAGGTTTTCCAGCAACAGCACCTCTCCGGGTTTGGCTGCGGCCACCGCCTGCTGAGCTTTCTCGCCAATGACATCGCCCACGAACCTGACCGGCCGTCCCACATGGGAAGCCAGCACGGGTGCCACCGGCGCGAGGGTAAAGCGTGCATCCGGCTTGCCCTTGGGCCGGCCAAGATGGGAGCAAACCACGACCACCGCGTTGGCTTCCGCTAAAGCCCGCACTGTGGGTGCCGCGGCGCGAATGCGGCTGTCATCCGCCACCCGCCCGTCCCGCAGGGGCACGTTCAGGTCCAAGCGCAGCAGGACCCGTCTTCTGGCCACGTTGAGCTGGTCCATCCGGCGCACCACGGGCAGCCTCACGCAAACAACTTGGCCACGTCCACGCAGCGGGCAGCATAGGCCCACTCGTTGTCATACCAGGCCAGTACCTTGCCCATGCGCTCGCCCACAACCATGCACGCGCCGGCATCCACCGTGGCCGAGGAGGTGGACCCGCGGAAATCAATGGAAACCAGCGGCTCTTCGCAAACCGCGAGCACGCCCGCCAGCTCGCCTTGGGCCGCCTGCCGGAAGGCCTGCAGCATGGCCTCCAGGGTGAGCGGCTTTTCCGCCACAAAGGTGAAGTCCACCAACGACACGTCATGGGTGGGCACGCGTACCGCCAACCCATCCAACTTGCCCACCAGCTCGGGGAACACCTCGGCCATGGCTCGGGCCGCACCGGTAGACGTGGGGATCATGGAAAGCCCGGCCGCCCGTGCCCGCCGCAGGTCGGAGTGGGGCAGGTCCAACAGCCGCTGATCGTTGGTCATGGCATGCACGGTGTTGAGCAAGCCGTAGCTGATGCCAAACTGTTCCTTCAGCACCTTCACCAGCGGTGCCAAGCAGTTGGTGGTACAGGAACCGTTGGACACAATGCGATGGCGTTGCGGGTCCAAAAGATGGTGGTTGACACCGTACACCAACGTCACTTCCGCGCCTTTGGCTGGGGCGGTGATCAGCACCCAGCGAGCCCCCGCCTGGAGGTGCGCCTGGGCCTGCTGAGCTTTGGTGAACCGACCAGAGGCCTCCAGCACCAAGTCCACGCCCAGCTCCTGCCAAGGGAGCTTGGAGGGGTCTGGTTCCGCTAGCACTCGCAAGCTCCGCCCGTCCACCTGGATGGCGTCACCTTGGGCCCTCACCGAGGCCGAAAAGGTTCCATGCACGGAATCGTACTTGAGCAGGTGGGCCAAGGTGGCCGCGTCGGTGAGGTCGTTGACGGCGACGAATTCCAGCTCCGGGCAACGGTACGCGTGGCGGAAAATCAGGCGACCAATCCTGCCAAAACCATTGATGGCAACCTTGAGCGGCATGCTCCCCCCTTTCCTGGCGCATTTTATCGAAGGGTTAGCCAGTTCGGCTACCATGCTGCCGTGGGCGAGGTGAGCACGCGCGTGACCGCGCTCAGATTCGAGGACCAGCTGTGGGTTCTGGATCAGCGCGCCCTTCCTGGGGAGGAGCGCTGGCTGGAGGTGTGTTCTGCCGTTGAAGCGGTCGAAGCGATCCGCTCGTTGGCGGTGCGAGGCGCGCCTCTATTGGGTTTGGTGGCGGCCTACGCCTTGGCGGTTGAGGCCAGGGCTAACCCCTCCCTCCCGCACCTGCACGCCTGCGCCCAGCTTTTGGCCACCGCTCGCCCCACCGCGGTAAACCTGTCTCGGGGGGTGGCGGACATAATGGCGGTGGCTGAGTCCACGCCCGAGGCTGAACGAGCTGAGGCCCTGTTGGCGAAAGCCAGGGCTCTGCACGCGGAGGACGCAGCCAGTTGTCTAGCCATGGCGCGTCTCGGGGCCTCGTGCCTACCTGGCAAGCGGGTGGCCTTGCTCACCCATTGCAACACCGGGGCCCTGGCCACGGGCGGGGTAGGCACCGCCTTGGGCGTGGTCCGGGCCTTGGCCGCTGAGGGGCGCCTGGCTATGCTCTTCGCCTGTGAGGCCCGACCGGTCTTGCAAGGTGCGCGCCTGACCACCTGGGAGGCCAGGCGAGACGGCCTGCCGGTAACCCTCTTGCCCGATGGTGCGGCTGGGGCCCTGCTGGCTTCAGGACGGGCGCAGGCGGTGGTGGTGGGGGCGGACCGCATTGCCGCTGACGGCTCGGTGGCCAACAAGGTGGGAACCTATCCCTTGGCGGTCTTGGCTCGGCGGCACCAGGTTCCGTTTTTGGTGGTTGCGCCCACGTCTACCTTCGACTTGGACTGCGCTGGCGGGGCAACCATTCCCATCGAACAGCGCTCAGCGGAAGAGGTGACCTGGGTGGCTGGTCGGCGACTGGCGGCGGAAGGGGTGGAGGTTTTCAATCCAGCCTTCGACGTGACGCCTCCCGAGTTGCTCACAGCCATCGTGTGCGAGCGAGGCGTGGTCTCGCCGGTCACCCCCGATCGGTTGCGAGCGATATGCCCATGAAGACCTTGGCCATTGAAACCTCCTGCGATGAGACCTCGGTGGCTGTTCTCGGGCCGAGTGGGGAGGTGCTAGCCAACCTGGTGTCCTCACAAGTGGCGGTGCACGCTCCCTACCTGGGGGTGGTTCCTGAACTGGCCGCGCGTCACCACGTAGAGAACCTCCCGCGCTTGATCGGGGCCATGGCCGAGCAAGGGCTCTTGGCCGAGCTGGAACTGGTAGCGGTGACGCAAGGTCCGGGGCTCATTGGTTCGCTTCTGGTGGGCACCAGCTTTGCGGCGGCCTTCGCCTTTGCCCGTCGTCTGCCGCTGGTGGCCGTGGACCACTTGGAGGGTCACCTGGTTTCGCCCTTTCTGAATCTGGAGGGCGGGCCAGCCGCCCAGATCCCCGAACGGGCCCTCACTTTGGTGGTTTCCGGTGGGCATTCCAGTTACTTTCTTTGGGGAGGCGGCGAGGGTCGGCCCCTCAACCGCACGCGAGATGATGCTGCCGGCGAGGTGTTCGACAAGGTCGCCGCCGCCCTGGGCCTAGGCTATCCCGGCGGCCCAGTCATAGACCGCCTCGCGGAGCGCGGCGATCCCCAGGCCTTTGCCTTTGCTCCGCCCCGGATCAAGGACCCGGCCGGCGAGTTGGACTTCTCCTTTTCCGGCCTCAAGAGCGCGGTGATCCGCCAAGCTGGGCGGCTGGGGCTACTGCCGCTTCCCGATCCGGAAAACCCGCCCCAGGGGGCTCTCGACCTGCTGGCTTCCTTTCGTGCCACGGTGGTGCGCTGGCTGCTGGTTCCGCTAGCCGAGTTGGTGGCCCGCTTGTCCCCGCCAGTGGTGGCGGCGGCGGGTGGGGTAGCCGCTAACCGCCTGCTGCGCTGCGAGTTGGCCCGTTGGGGGCAGTTGCAGGGCTTGCCGGTGCTCCTGCCGCCCTTGCCCCTTACCACCGACAATGCGGCTATGATTGGCCACGCCGGGCAGCTGAAGGCGCGCTTGGGCCGCCTGGCCGACCCGTTGGCATTGGAGCCCTACGCCCGCGTCCCGTGGAAAGGGCAAGGCCAACCAGGCACCGGCAAGCTGCTGTTCCCGCCGCTGGTGGTGGCGTAGAGGGTCTATCTTCGCGAGGGTGACCATGGAATGCAGGAGTGCTCAGCTCATCCGCAATTTCTCCATCATTGCCCACATCGACCACGGCAAGTCCACCCTTGCCGATCGGTTGCTGGAACTGACGGGCGCTCTCTCGCCTCGGGAAATGATGGAACAGGTGCTGGACTCCATGGAGCTGGAGCGGGAGCGGGGCATCACCATCAAAGCGCATACGGTCACCCTTCGCTACCTAGCCCGCAACGGCTTGACCTACACCCTCAACCTCATCGATACACCAGGCCACGTGGACTTTGCCTACGAGGTGTCCCGCTCCCTGGCGGCCTGCGAAGGCGCCTTGCTGGTGGTGGATGCGGCCCAGGGGGTGGAAGCCCAAACCCTGGCCAATGCCTACCTGGCGGTGGAGCAGGGTCTGGAGCTGGTGCCGGTACTGAACAAAGTGGACTTGCCCCAGGCAGAGCCAGAACGCGTGCGCGAGCAAATCGAACACGTGGTGGGGCTAGACGCCTCCCAGGCCCTGCTCATCTCCGCCAAGACGGGCGAGGGTGTATTGGAGGTCTTGGAAGCCATCGTTGCGCGCATCCCCCCGCCGCGCGGGCACGCCGATGGACCCTTACGTGCCCTCATCTTTGACGCTGCGTACGACCCGTACCGGGGCGTGCGTTGCTTGGTGCGGGTGGTGGACGGCCAGCTGCGAGTGGGCCAGCGGATCCGTCTTGCTTCGTCCGGTTTGGAGGCACAGGTGGAGAGCTTGGGCATCCTCACGCCGCGCCCGGTGGCGAAGGACAGTCTCGACTTGGGGGAGGTGGGCTTTCTCTTCGCGGGTCTGAAAGAGCTGAGACATGTGCGGGTCGGCGACACGGTGCTGGATGCGGAAAACCCCTGCGAACCCCTTCCCGGCTTCCGGGAAGTGAAGCCCATGGTTTTTGCCGGCCTCTACCCTGTGGACTCGGCCGATTACCCGCTGTTGCGGGAAGCCCTGGAGAAACTTTCCCTCAACGATTCGGCCTTTACCTTTACGCCGGACAACTCGCAGGCCTTGGGCTTTGGGTTCCGCTGTGGCTTCTTGGGCTTGCTGCACATGGAGATCGTCCAGGAAAGGCTGGAGCGCGAGTTCGGCGTGGAGCTCATCACCACCGCACCGGGCGTGGCCTATCGGGTGCTCACCAGTGCGGGCGAGGTGCTGGAAGTGGAAAACCCGGCCCAACTCCCCCCACCCGGCAGCATCGAAGCCATCGAAGAGCCCATCATCCTGGCCACCATCCTCACCCCCGAGACCTACCTGGGGGCGATCCTCAAGCTGTGCGAAGAGCGACGGGGCGAACAGGTCAAGCTGGAATTTCTCGGTGGAGGGCGCGTGCTGGTGGAGTACCACCTGCCGCTGGCCGAGGTGGTCCTTGACTTTTACGACAAGCTCAAGTCCTGCTCGCGTGGCTACGCGTCCTTCGACTACCAGCTGTCGGGCTATCGCCAGGGCGATCTGGTCAAGCTGGACATCCTGGTCAACGGCGAGCCGGTGGATGCCCTGGCCACGATCGTCCACCGGTCGCAGGCTTACCAAAAAGGCAAAGCCTTGGCTGGCAAGCTGCGGGAGATGATTCCTCGCCAGCTTTTTGAGGTGGTGATTCAAGCGGCCATTGGCTCCCGTGTGATTGCCCGCGAGGTGGTCAAACCGCTGCGCAAGAACGTGTTGGCCAAGTGCTACGGCGGGGATGTCACCCGCAAACGCAAGCTCTTGGAAAGGCAAAAGGAAGGCAAGAAGCGGCTCAAGCGCGTGGGTAGGGTGGAAATACCTCAGGAGGCCTTCCTGGCTGTGCTTAAGGTGGAGGCCTAGGCCTGCTAGCATGGTTACCGTTGGGAGGGGTTACGTGAGAAAACGCGGGGTGGTTCGGGAGTACTACGAGGCCATTTTGGTGGCCGTGGTCTTTACCTTGTTTGCCCGCACATTTGTAGCCCAAGCCTTCAAGATTCCTTCGGGCTCCATGGAAGACAACCTGCTCATTGGCGACCACCTGTTTGTCAACAAGTTCATCTATGCGCCCCATTGGAACACACCGCTGCATCGCCTGCTTCCCTACCGCGAGGTCCGTCGCGGCGACGTGGTGGTGTTCAAGTTTCCCCAGGACCCGCAACGGGACTTCATCAAGCGGGCGGTGGCCTTGGGCGGCGACGTAGTGGAAATCCGCGGCAAGCAGCTTTTGGTCAACGAGCAGCGCGAGGTCAACCCTCGGGCGGTGTTCAAGGACCCGCACGTCTTTCCCTCGAGCCCGTACCTGCCGGACGACCGCCGCTTTCGCGACTACTTCGGGCCTTACCAAGTGCCAGAAGGTCACGTCTTTTGCATGGGGGACAACCGCGACAACTCGTACGATTCCCGCTTCTGGGGATCGGTGCCGCGAAGCTACATTAAGGGCCGGGCTTTCATCATTTATTGGTCCTACGCCGCCGAGCCCGGACAGGTGGTGGCCTCTAACCTTTTCGACGGGGTGAAAAACCTTCTCAACGTGGTGGTGCACTTTTTTACCCGCACGCGTTGGGAGCGAACCTTCATGCTCATCCGGTAAAATGAGTAAAGGAGGCGCTATGCGACGGAGAGGGGAAGCCGGCCGAGGCGTCCTGGGTTGTTTGCTGGGGGTGGTGGTGGCGGTGTATGCGGTCATCGCCGGTATCCGCGTCATCCCGGTAAAGACCAAGGTGATGGAGCTGAAGAAGTTTGCCGAAACCCAAGCGGAACAGGCTTCTTTGCCGCAACACGAGGACGACTACATTGTCGACCAAATCTTCAACAAAGCCAGGGCCTTGCAGTTGCCGTTGCAGAAAGAGGCCATTCGGGTCCGCCGAGACATGGGCACCATCTATCTGGACTACAACATGACGGTGGTGCTGAAGCTGCCGCTTTTCACCTACAACTGGAAAGTGGAGGAGCACATTGAGCGGCCGCTGTTCTAAGGGGTGAGGGCCTCGCTCCCGGCTAAGGGGTAATGGCCACCGCCTCCTCATCCTTCCGCCGTCGGTGCTTGGCTGTGACCACCAGTACCTTCCACATGCAAAAGGCAGTAAGCCCGCCAATGGCGCCCCAGGCAGCAATGAGGAAGAGCCAACCGCGCCAGGTAAGGGTCATAGCAAGCCCTCCTTTTGGTGCCGCCGCCGCCAGATGATGCCCACCAACATCACAAACAGCACCGCCGTGCCCGCCATCAGCAGTCGAGCGGCCAGCACGTAAGGCACGTTCTCAGGGGGATAGGGTGTGGCTTCTGCCGGTTGTTTGGCGAAGCGCAAGATCGGCAGCGCATCTTCGGCCGTCCACGCAGCAAGCATTACCAGCAGATAAACCGGCGTGATGTATTTAATGATGAACTTGAACAAACGCGGCACCTTCATGTCGGCGCCGCGAGTGATTTCCTTCCAACCCTCCTCGATGCCAAAGATCCAGGCGAAGATGATTACTTCGATAAGGGCAAAAGTGACCAACCCAAAGGTCCCGGCCCAAAAATCCATCTCATCCAGGAAGCCGTGTTTGAGGAAAAAGACGCATCCGAGGCCGCCAATGGCCATGAGAGTCCCAGTAAAAAACACGGCCATTTTCCGCGACCAGCGAAACTCGTCCTGCATGAAGGCCATCACCGGTTGCGCCAGAGCCACGGACGAGGTGATGCCGGCGAAAAACAACAGCAAAAACCAAAGGGTGCCGTAAAGGGGCCCCCAAACCCCCATTTTTTGGAAGATGAGGGGCATGGCTTGAAAACCCAAATCGAAAGAACCTTGCTGCGCGATGAGCCTGGTCTCCGCCAAACCAAAGAAGGCCACGGAAACCGGGATGGCGATGGAACCACCTAGGATGACCTCGGCAAACTCGTTGGTGGCAGAGGTGGAGAGGCCCGTGAGGGCGATGTCGTCGTTTTTCTTTACGTAGGAAGCGTAGGTATGGATGGCCCCGGTCCCAATGGAAAGGGTGAAAAAGATTTGCCCGGCAGCAGCCAGCCACACGGCCGGGTTCTTCAGCGCGGAAAAGTCTGGGTTCCACAAAAAGCCGAAGCCGGCTGCCACAGAATTTTCCGGTCGGCTTGGGTCAGGCGCGCCCAGGGTAACCACCCGCACCACTAACACCGCGGCAAAGAGAAACAGCGTTGGCATGGCAATCTTGGCCAGCTTCTCGATACCCTTGCTCACCCCATGGGAAAGCACAATGAGGTTCAAGCCGAGGGTCACCAGGTACGCCAGCAAGGCCACGCCGATGCCGGAGAAGAACTGAGCTCCCTGGCTGAGGTCGGCTTTGCCTTGGAACTCAGCCAAAAAGCGGCTCATCTCGGCAAAGGTATCGGCGCCCCAATAGTACTTGGCCGCGGAAAAAACCGCGTAGGCCAAGGTCCAAGCTTCCACGTAGCAGTAGTACATTACGAAGCACAGCGGGATAGCGATACCCAGTGCCCCCAGGTACTTGGCCACAGGGTGGCGCCACATGCGCGCAAACATCCCGGGCGTGGTACCGTGGCCGTGAGCCCCACCGAAGCGACCAATGGCCCACTCCACCCACATGAGGGGGATGCCCAAAAGCACCAGCGCGACAAAGTAAGGAATCATGAAGGCGCCGCCACCGTTGAGAGCGGCCTGTCTCGGAAACCGCAGGAAGTTTCCGAGACCCACAGCGTTGCCCGCCATTGCCAAGATTAAGCCAATGCGCGAACCCCAATTTTCCCTGCTCTGGCTCATGTCTCCCCCCGCCAGAACCAAAAACAGCGACAGCTTACGGGCCGCCAGGGGTAAAGTCAAACCGCTTGAGAGGGGGGAACAAGACGCGTAAGCTCTGCCGCTATGGGAAGCTTCTGGCGCTCGCTTTTTGCCACCAAGCCCTTGGCCGAGCTGAAACAGGAACACGACAGCTCGCCGCTGAAAAGAGTGCTCACCGCATGGGACCTGGTGGGTCTGGGCCTTGGTGCCATCATCGGCGCGGGTATTTTTGCCACCGTGGGAACCGCCGCGGCAGGCGATGCTGCCCGGCCAGGTGCCGGGCCGGGCATCGTGCTTTCCTTTGTACTCACCGCCGCGGTGTGCGGCTTGGCGGCGCTGTGCTATGCGGAGATGGCGGCTATGGTGCCTATTGCCGGCTCCGCGTATACCTACGCTTACGCCACCTTGGGTGAGCTCTTCGCCTGGATCATCGGCTGGGACCTGATCATCGAGTACGCCGTCGGTAACGTGGCGGTGGCCATTTCCTGGTCTGGGTACTTTGTGGAGCTGCTGCGAGGCCTCGGGGTGGTGGTGCCTCCTTGGGCTTGCACCGATCTGCGCAGCGCTTTGGCCTCTCCCGAGGTGCTGGCAGAAGCCCCCCGTTTCCTTGGCATCCCCATCGTGGTGAACCTACCGGCCATGGGCATCGTGTTGCTGCTCACCTGGCTGTTGGTGCGAGGTGTGAGGGAATCCAGCCGCACCAACGCGGTTATGGTGGTGATCAAGCTGGCGGTGCTTGCTTTTTTTGTCCTCGTTGGCCTCTTTTACGTCCAGCCCGAAAACTACCGCCCCTTCTTGCCAAACGGCTGGCGGGGTGTGTGGTCGGGTGCGGCCATCGTTTTCTTTGCCTACATTGGCTTTGATGCGGTCTCCACCGCCGCCGAGGAGTGCCGAAACCCGGCCCGCGACCTCCCCCGGGGCATTTTGGGCTCCCTGCTGATTTCCACCCTGGTTTATGTGGCGGTGGCCGCGGTGGTCACCGGCATGGTGCCGGCTGCCGAGCTGCGCACGGCCGAGCCGTTGACCGTGGCCATGAACCGGTACCGCCTGGGCTGGGCTTCCGGGATCGTGGCCTTAGGTTCGGTGGCAGCCCATACGGCTGTGCTCCTGGTTTTCCAGCTGGGGCAGCCGCGCATTTTCTTCGCCATGGCCAGGGATGGCCTGCTTCCGCCCTTTTTTGCCCGCGTCCACCCCCACTTTCGCACCCCGCATGTAACCACGATCCTCACGGGCGTGGCGGTGGCTGCCTTTGCCGGGTTCGCCAACATCGAGGAGATGGTGGATCTCACCAACATCGGTACGCTGTTCGCATTTGCCTTGGTTTCGGCGGGGGTGATCGTGCTCCGCCGAGCACAGCCTCAAGCCCCCCGACCTTTCCGCGTGCCCTTGGCCCCGTGGCTGCCGCTTTTCGCCGCGATGAGTTGTTTGTTCCTGGCCGCGGGCTTGCCCTTGGTCACGTGGCTGCGGTTTTTTGTTTGGCTTACCTTGGGGGCTCTGGTTTACTTCTTTTACGGGCACCGGCACTCTGTGCTCCATTTACGGCTGGATGGCCCTCAAAACAGGAGGTAAGCCCCGTTGCGGATGACCACCACCTCGCCCTCAGGCTTGCGGAGCACCGCCTCATCCACCGTTATTGGGTTGCCGGCGGCGTACACCAGGTCCTGATGCACAACCGTCTGTGGGGAGCGAAAAGCTGCCACCCCTACCCTGCCCCCCAGATGGTCGGAGCGCCCGAAGGCCCAATGAAAGCCGGCCTTTTCGTCTTCCAACACGTTGCCGGTAACCACCGCATTCGGGTTGCAGCCGAAGGCCACCTCGGCCACGTTGCCGCGGGCGGGATCCTCCTCGAACACCCGCCGGAACCTCTCGCTCCCCGACCCCTGGCCCGAAACCCCCACGATCCGGTTGGCCTCCACCTGGAAAACCACCAGCTCGCCGGACTCCTGCCAGGGAAGCTCGCCCGCCGTCCTGGATGGGACCCCCTGCTGCTCCCCTTCGTAGGGCACGATGAAGGTCTCGCCGGAGGGCAAGTTGATGACGCGGTCGCCGGCCTTGCCCCTGGGCAGGTAGCCGTCGTCCACCTCCGGCCGGCGAAAGCGCAAGTCAAAACGGCACGCGTGGCCTGTGGAGAAGCGGACCACCAGCTCCTCGGCCCCCTCCATGGCTTCCCGCAGGATTTGGCAACGGCGAGCCAACTCGCGGGCGTCGGCCGCTAAAGCGGTGGCCAGCATGCGGCGCTCCACCCCTGGTAGGGAAGCGGCACGAAAGTCGGCCTTGGCCCTCGTGAGGCCATCAAGCGCAGCGGTGGCGGAGTACTGGGTGAGAAAAACCGCCAGAGTGCTTTGCAGCAGCAGCGGTTCCAGCTCCACCGCCTTCCCCGCCAAAAGACCTTGGGCGGGCAGGGGTGCTCCGTGGGCGCCGGTGGCGGGGTAGGTCAAAAGCGGCAGGGTGACAAAGCCGCGCTCCTGCCCCAGCTGTCCAAAAGCCTGGCACCAGTCCTCGGCCCAAGCCCGCCGATCGGCCCAGGCGGGATTCTCTTCGGCCTCGCACCGAGGTATGTCGCAGGCGACCACCACGCGCTCGCCCCCTTCGGGGTCGAAAACGCTGGCCAAAAGCCGTTGGAGGATGAGTGTCATGGCTTCCTCCCACAAGCCAGGCTAGCACGGGCCCAGGGCAGGTGGGGAGGGCCACCGCCATAGAGGCAGGCCCACCGGCAGGAGGGGCGGCAGGGAAAATTCTTCGCCCGGGTAGCGAACCGCCTCCAGGAACAGGCCTGCCGCTGGGGCTCCAACCGGCGGCAGGGACTTGCGACCGGCGAGCAGCTCCGGCACGTCGCCCAGGCTTAGCTCGCCCCGACCCACGGCCACCAGCACCCCGACCATGCGGCGCACCTGGTTCCAGAGGAAGTGGCTCGCGATGAAGCGAAAAAGCAGCACATCTTCAACCTGGTGCAGCTGCACCGCCTCCACGAAGACCTTCGTGCTCCGCTGCTCCTTGGCTCGCCGGGTAAAGGCGGCGTAGTCGTGGAGGCCGAGAAAGGCACGGCTGGCTTCCTCCATAGCAGACACATTCAAAGGCTCCGGTACCCACCAGGAGGTCCTCTTGCCGAAGGCCGACCGCCGCAGGGCAACCTGGTAGCGGTAGGCCCGAGCGGTGGCGTCATGGCGGGCGTGAAAGCCAGGGGCGGCTAAATCCCAGCGCCGCACGGCCACGTCAGCGGGCAGCAGGGCCTGCAGCGCTGGCAGGGCTCGGACCGGGTCAAGGGGGTTTCGCGTGCGAAAGGATGCCACTTGCCCCAGGGCGTGTACGCCCGCATCGGTGCGGCCGGCTCCGGCCAAGTCGAAGCGTTGCTCTCCGGTGAGCTGACTCAGCGCTTCCAAAAGCACCCCTTGCACCGTACGGCTGCGGGGCTGGAGTTGCCAGCCACCAAACTTGCTGCCGTCGTATTCAACAAGGAGCCGGTAGGTGGGCATCGATCATGGCGGCCCGTAGGGGAATCGAACCCCTGTTTCCGGCGTGAGAGGCCGGCGTCCTAACCTCTAGACGAACGGGCCCGCCGAGCCCGCTTACCCTAGCAGAGTTTCCCGTGTCTGTAAAGGGTGCCGCTTCACCCTTGGCGCGCCCAAACCCACAGTTGCCTCCAGGTAGGACGTGTGCCATAGGAGAGGATGCCCACACGGTAGATGGCGGCTGCCAGGCGGGTGACGGCGTAGGTGGTGAGCATCAGCAAGCCGAAGCAAAGGGCTATTTCCCAAGCGGGCGGCATGTGCAGCACCATACGCAGGAAAAAGAGCATGGGTGAGAAAAAGGGCACCAGAGACACCACCCGGGCGGCAGGGCTATCGGGGTTGTTCATGACCACCATCATGAAGAGGAAGGGCAACGCCATCAGCCAGCCAGCTACGTTTTGAATTTGCTGCGCTTCCTCGTCGCTGTTGAACGCAGCCCCGATAGCGGCGTAGAGGCTGCCGTAGAGGAAATAGCCCAGGACGTAGAAGGCACCAAAAGCCCCCATGAGGGCAGGATTCGTGAGCACATCAGCTGCCCCGGAAAGCAGGGCCCCCGAGCTCACGAGCGTGGCGTTCATTACCAACAAAAGCCAGAGAGCGTACTGCGTGAGGCCTACCGCACCCACGCCAAGGATCTTGCCCAGCATGAGCTCCAGGGGCGAAAGGTTGGCAACGAGGACCTCGACGATGCGGGAGCTTTTCTCTTCCAACACCCCGCGCATCACCTGCATGCCGTACATCATCACCGTGAACCACACGATGAACATCAGCAGATACGCGACGAAGAAGGTGCTCGCGGCCGTCTCTTTCTTTTCCTCTCCGCTCTTCTCCAGCTTGATGGGAACGAGCTCCACGCCGGCGATGGCCAAATCTTGTAGCTGGTCATTGACTCCGGCTCGGCTCAAGCGCACCTGTCGAATGGTACGATCGAACAACCGGTCCACTACGGCCATCAAGCGGAAGGCGGTCACGTTCGGCGAGAGGTACTCCAGCTTGACCTCTCCCTCCACGTTTTCCGGCACCAGCACCACCGCGGCAAATTCCTTCGCAAGCACACGCTGTTTGAGCTCGGTGCGTTGCGCCAGCCGGTCGACGGCCGGAGCAATGCGTTCAAGGGTGAGCTCCAGATTCTCGCTCAGCTTGCTTTTTTGGCTTTCCTGCAGGTTCTGCCCGAGGCGGTGGAAGAGCTCCTGGTCAGCGGTGACCACACCCAGGTGGAAGCGCCCGCCAGCCTTGGCCATAAGCAAAGAGGGCCCGACGGTGAACGCCACCAGCAAAAAAGGGACAGCTAAGGTGGAGATCCAAAAAGCTTTGGTGCGAATGCGCGTTGTGTACTCGCGCCGAGTGACGATAAGAGCCTTACGCCAGCGAAACATACCCCGCCTCCTGGGAGTCTTCTTCCACCGCGCGCAGAAAGATTTCCTCCAGGGTCGGTTGATAAGGTTCCACCGACACAACCGGAACCCTCTCGCTCACCAGCCTCACCACCTGGGGAATTGAGGCCCCTTCCTCCAGTTGTAGCAGATGAAAACCCTCTTTGGTTTGAACCCCGGCCACGCCGGGCAGAGGCCCGTGGGGGTGGCTTCCGTCGGCGGTCACTACCTTGAGTTGGAGCCCTCCATAGCGTGCTTTCAGGGTTTGAGCGGGACCCGAAAAAATCGCCCGTCCCCGGTTAATAAGGCAGAACCCGTCGCACAGCTCATCAGCCTGGGGCAGCACGTGGGTAGAAAAAAGGATGGTCACGCCCTGCTGCCGCAAACCAAGCAAACCGTCCTTCAGTTGGCGGGTGGCGATGGGGTCCAGGCCGGTAAAGGGCTCGTCAAGGATCACGAGGGGCGGATCGTGAATGAGGGCGGCGGCAAACTGCACTTTCTGCTGCATGCCTTTGGAAAGCGTTTCCACCCTTGCCTGTGCCCTGTCGCTCAAACCCAGCCGCTCCAGCCAGCTCTTGGCTCGGCGCACCGCCTCTTCCCGCGTAAGCCCTCGCACTTCCCCCAGGAAAGCCAAGTGCTCCAGCACCCGCATCTTGCGGTAAAGCCCGCGATCCTCAGGCAAGTAGCCGATCCGCTCCCGGCTTACCTCGTCCACCGCATGCCCTTGGAGAAGAACGTCTCCCGCATCCGGCAGCACGATGCGCATGATCATGCGAATGGTGGTGGTTTTGCCCGCGCCGTTGGGGCCCAGGAGGCCGAAAATGCAACCCTCTGGCACGGAGAAGGATAGCTGGCGCACGGCAGCGGTTTGGCCAAAGCTCTTGCTTACCTCCAACAGTTGCAGGAAACCCATGGCTACTCTCCGTTGCTTAATACGGGCAGGCGAGGCTCGAGGTTCCGGTTCTGGTGAGCTGGCCTCATTTGGCAGCGGCACCCGTTTGCGTTATACTTTCCTTGGCGCAGGCGCGCCGATAGCTCAATTGGATAGAGCATCTGACTACGGATCAGAAGGTTCGGGGTTCGAGTCCCTGTCGGCGCGCCATTCCTTCCGGGAGCGTTTCTCCGCATTCCCTCCCTCGGTTGGTTCGGTGCGGTAGGATCCGGCCCGCAAAGCCCCCTCCCTTGCTGTTCATCAGCAACCAAGATCCCCGGACCGCAGGGGCGCAGGTCAAATCCTAAGGCTGCAAGTCGGGACAGGTGATAGTAGCGCTCGTACCGGTCGGCCAAAACCACCGGGCGACCCTGGTCGTGCAACCGGCGGATGTGTTGCGCGAGGGCGGCGGCCGGGTCGGGGGCGGCCAGGGTGTCGTCCACCACCGTAGGCCAGACGGTCACATCTGGCCGGGCCTTGAGAGTTGCTTGCTGCAGCTTGAGCACCGCACCCGGGTTGAAATCCGCCAGCACCACCGCGGATGGGGGGAGCGAGGTGAAAAGCTCACGGCTGTACGCTCGCGCGCTGGTTTCGAAGGTCTTGACCGGGCAAAGGAAATAAGAGCTGTTGTCGCGACCGGGTAGCTGTCTTAACCCCAGGTTCCCGAGGCCTAAGTAACTCAGCACCAGAGGAATTCCCAGGTACGTGGCCCCTTGGCATAGGCCATGGAGGAGCAGGGCGCCGCGTCCCAGCAGCGGGGGCCGGAAAAGCAAGAGGCCCAGCACCAAAAACCCCGCCATCAGGTGGAGGCGAAACGGCGCGTAGCCCGCAAGAAAGATGCTCAAACCTCCCAGGGCCAGCGCGGGAAAAGTCCGTGCCTGGCCCCGGGCAAGTATCCCCCTCAGGCCTACCGGCCCGAGGTTGAAGGCCACCAAGGCTATCAGCAATGCTGCTCCTTTTGCCCAACGAGAAAAGGAAAAAAACGCCTGCCAATGCCAGACCACTGTTGCTCCGCCGGTACTGTGCTGTCCCGTGAGTGGGTCTGGTCTGGTCGGTAGGAAAAGGGCCAGCCAAAGGGGCCAGCTGCCCGCAAGAGCTCCCAGCCAGCGGTATCCCCGATCCTGTCTGCGCAGCAGGGGTTGGAGGGTGAGAAAGAGGGACAGACCATGGGTAGCTGCTGCCCAGCCCGCGAGCAGGCCCGAGGAAAATGGCTTTTCTCTCGCATCGGCAAGCCAGCACGCCAGCACGAGAGCAAAGGCTAACGCGTAGCTTTCGGCCACTTCTGCCGCCCACCAAGGGGCGTGAGCCAGTCCCCAAAGGGTGGTGCCAGCACGGACCCGGGCAGGCTGGCAACCTTGGTCCCAGAGCAATTGCCACAACAGTCCGACCGAAATCCCTCCAGCCAGCACCGACAGCCAGTGGGCTGCTGACACGGGGTTGTGGGGCAAAAGCCGGAGCCACAGCCAGGCCAACGCGGTCCAACCGGGATGGTCACCGGGGTTTAGGGAGGGCAGATGGCCGGCCAAAGCGTAGAGCGTGAGCTTGCTGGCATCGGCCCATTGCACGGTGCGTGCGGCGCCCAAAGCGTAAAAGGCAACACAGCCCAGCCCCCAGAGATAGGCCTCGGTTCTGAGGCGCATGCGCCATTTTAGTCCCCGTACAATGCGGTTGTGACGGTAGAGCTCACTCCCGTATGGGCCTTTTCCCCGGAGGACGAAGCATTCATGCGGATCGCGCTGGAGGAGGCAGCCGTCGCTGCCCATTCGGGGGAGGTACCGGTCGGGGCGGTTTTGGTAGGCCCTGGGGGCGACGTGTTGGCACGCGCCGGAAACCGGCGGGAACGGGACCAGGACCCCACCGCCCACGCCGAGATGCTGGTTTTGCGCGCGGCAGCGGCGCGATTAACAAGCTGGCGCCTGAGAGGCTGCACCTTATACGTCACCCTGGAGCCTTGTGCCATGTGTGCCGCCGCGTGCGTGCTGGCTCGCGTTGCCCAGGTGGTCTTTGCCCTACCGGATCCGAAGGCAGGCTTTGCCGGCTCTTTGGGCAACCTCCTACAGGACCCTCGCCTCAACCATCAGGTAGCCTGGCGTGCGGGGCTTTTGGCCCCCCAAGCAGCAAACCTTCTTTCCCAGTTCTTTGCAAACCGGCGGCAAGGGCGGTAGACTTACGTTCCCCTGATTTGGGGGCGGCTGGAGAGGTGCCGGAGCGGTCGAACGGGACGGTCTCGAAAACCGTTGTCCCCCTGCCGGGGGACCGTGGGTTCGAATCCCACCCTCTCCGCCAAAGGAGCTCTGTAAGGCTGTGAGCGGCTTTGGTCAACGAGCGGAGAGGTGTCCGAGTGGCTGAAGGAGCACGCTTGGAAAGCGTGTGTACGGGTAACCGTACCGCGGGTTCGAATCCCGCCCTCTCCGCCAAGCTTTCTCCCAGCCGGCGGCTGGGTTGCCTCCATTGGGGTGCTGGCCCTCGCGGAAAGAGAGGAGCCCGGGTCCCGCGCGACGGTGCTTCCCGAACCTCGTCAGGCCCGGAAGGGAGCAGCGATAAGGGAAAGGCAACGAGCGCCGCGGTCCCCCCGGGTTCCTCTCTTTCCGCGGCGGCGCCAGGGGCAAACAGGCGGAGGAGCCCTCATTGAGCGCCTACCAGGTTCTTGCCCGTCGCTACCGGCCCCAAACCTTCGCTGACCTGGTGGGCCAGGAAGCGGTGGTGCGCACCCTGCGCAACGCCCTGGCCTCCGGTACGGTCGCCCATGCTTACGTCTTTTCGGGTCTGCGCGGGGTGGGAAAGACCACGGCGGCCCGGCTGCTGGCCAAAGCCTTGAACTGTGAGCAAGGACCCACTCCGGACCCTTGCGGCTCGTGCGTGCCCTGTCAGGAAATCGCTGAGGGTCGCTCGCTGGACGTTTTAGAGATCGACGCGGCCTCCAACCGGGGCATTGACCATGTGCGGGAGCTGCGGGAGGTGGCGCGGATCCTACCCGTGCGTGACCGCTACCGGGTTTTCATCCTCGATGAGGCCCACCAGCTTACTGGTGAGGCGTTCAATGCCTTGCTGAAGGTGCTGGAGGAGCCCCCACCCCACGTGGTTTTTGTCCTAGCCTCTACCGAAAAGCAAAAGTTCCCGCCCACCATTTTGTCCCGCTGTCAGCAGCTTGAGTTTCGGCCCTTGCCGGTGGATGTCATCGCCGCCCGATTGCAGGAGGTGGCGACGCGCGAGGGCTTCACGCTAGAAGAAGCTGCGGCGCACCTCATTGCTCGCGCCGCGGCAGGAAGCCTGCGGGATGGCTTGTCCATTCTCGACCAGGTTCGTGCCTTCGTCGGTACAGGGGTGGTGGACGAAAAGGCTGCCAGCCAGGTCCTGGGTTTGCCGCCTTTGGAGTTTCTCCTCGCGCTCTGGGAGGCGCTCTGCAAGGGAGAGGCAAGTCGGGCGTTGCAGCTTTTGGCCCAAGGGGAGGAGCAGGGGCTGGATCCGCTTTCCGTTTATCAGCAGCTTTTGGAGCTCTTGCGCAACCTTGCCCTGTCCGCCGCCGGTGTCGAGGGCCCCCTCCCTTACCCCGAAGGCGTACGCCAGGATCTGGCGGGCGCTGCCCGTCAATTGGGACTGGCTGCCCTTCTGCGGCTCTTGAACTTGGCGGTCGCCGGGAGGGAGTTGGTGAGCTTGGCGCCCAGCCCCAGCCTTGGGGTGATGGTAGCCGTCGGTAAGCTGGCGCTGTGGCCTCGCCTGGTGCGGGTGGAGCAGCTGCTGGCAGGGGAGGTCCCGCCCGCCGTTGAGATTTCTGCTTCCGGGGGCCCACCTTCTGAGGAAGGGAGCGCGCCCCCGGAGGCGGAGCAAGGCACGGTGGCCGCGTTCCTGCAGGCGGTGGAGCACAAGCTGGGTGTGACCGTGGCGGCGCGAGTGCGTAGTGTCTGCAGCCTTTCCGTGGATGGCGAGGAGCTGGTGCTGCGCCTGCAAGCAGGTCCAGCCGCCACCGGTAGGGCCATTCAAGAGGTGGCCGGCCAGTTGGAGCGGCTGGCGCAGGAGCTTGGGGTGGCCCGGCGCCTGCGGCTGGTAGAGGCGGAACGAGCTTCCAGCTTGGCGGAGCGCGTGACCGCCGACGGTCGGGTCCAGACCGCGTTGAGGGTTTTCGGCGGGCGGATTACCAAGGTGGAGGAGCGGCAGTGAAGGTTCAGAATCTGCTGCACGAGGCGCAGGCGGCCCAACGACAGCTACAAGAAGAGCTGGCGGCCTCAGAGGCGGAGGCTCGGACCGAGGGCGGCCCGTTGAGGGTTCGGCTCAACGGGTTGAAGGAGCTGGTGAGGGTGCGCTTTCCTGGGGCCATCACGTACCACGCCGGGGGCCAGCTTGTTGCAAAGGCCCTCATGGTGGTGTGGCAAAAAGCGCGGGAGGCGGGAGCCCGAGCCGGGCAACTTCTGGCTGGCCTGAGCTTGCCGGGAGAGCTTGTCTAGGTGGATCTGAGGCCTCCTTCCGTACGGCTTTTGATGGAGGAGCTTCAGAAGCTACCTGGAATCGGGCCGCGCTCGGCGGTGCGTTTGGTGCAGCAGCTTTTGCGGGACAAGGAGACCAGCGCACGCCTGGCGGCGGCCCTGGAACAGGCACGCGAGCGCGTGGGTTCCTGTGCCAGCTGCTATCTCCTCTGTGAGGATACTTGCCCGGTGTGCACCGACCCCAGCCGGGAGCGCAGCTTGGTGTGCGTGGTTGAGGAACCGGTCAACGCGTGGGCAATCGAGGCCACCGGTGAGTACCGTGGCCTCTACCACGTGCTCTTGGGCACGCTCGACCCGCTGCGAGGGGTTGGGCCCGAGGAGCTCACCATTGGTGCCCTTGTTCAGCGGGTAAGGTCGGAGACTGTGGCGGAAGTTATCGTGGCCACCAACCCCACGGTGGAAGGGGAGGCCACGGCTCATTTCTTGGCTCAGCTGCTGCGGCCCATGGGTGTGAGGGTTTCGCGTATTGCCTTTGGCCTGCCTGCCGGTGCGGAAATTTCCTATGCCGACAGCGTCACCTTGGCCCGGGCCTTGACAGCGCGACGGGGGATAGAATGAGCCGCCAAGGCGGGGTATACTGCCTGTGGCGGCGCGGAGGCGCGAGGTGATGAGCATGTTGGGGCCAAATTTGGTGATGTACGAGGAGGAGTTCGAGCGCATCAACAGCATCCTCGCCCGTCTGTGGGTGGACGCCAACGCCAAGATCGTCTTTCTGGTTGACAAAAACGGGCAGCAGATTGCAGCCAAGGGCGATCTGGACAAGGTGGATACCACCTCTCTGGCTTCCCTCACCGCGGGCAATGTGGCCGCCACCGACGGCTTGGCCCGCCTCATAGGCGAAAAGGAGTTTTCCATCCTCTTTCACGAGGGCGAACGGGATAACATCCACATCTCTATCGTTGCGCAGCGGTTGATCCTGGTGGTGATTTTCGACGAACGCTCCTCGCTGGGGCTGGTGCGGCTGCGGGTACGCAAGGCAGCTCAGGAGCTGGAAGAGGTGCTCAACGACATGGCCAACAAGGCGGCAAAGGAGGGACAAGCGCCCGTGTCTCCCTTTGCCGAAATTACCGACGAAGATATTGACAACCTGTTCTCCGAATGAGCTTCATCAACTACGCCTCCAGGGAAATCAACTGCAAAATCGTGTACTACGGGCCTGGTCTGGGCGGCAAGACCACCAACTTGCAGTACATTTACGAGAAGACCAACCCCCAAGCCAAAGGGCAGCTCATTTCCCTGGCAACGGAAACGGACCGCACGCTGTTTTTTGACTTCTTGCCGCTGGATTTGGGCACGGTTCGAGGGTTTCGCACTCGCTTTCACCTTTACACCGTGCCGGGGCAGGTTTTTTACGATGCCTCACGCAAGCTGATCCTCAAAGGGGTAGATGGGGTGGTGTTCGTAGCCGACTCGCAAGAGGCGCGCATGGACGCCAACTTGGAGTCGCTGGAGAACTTAAAAGTCAACCTGCGCGAGAACGGCTTTGATTTAGCCACCATTCCCTACGTGTTGCAGTTCAACAAACGGGACTTGCCCTCGGCGGTACCGTACGAGGAGATGTTCCGTCTCCTCAACGTCAAAGGCGAACCCACCTTTGAAGCGGTGGCCACCCAGGGCGTGGGCGTTTTTGAAACCCTCAAGGCAGTGGCCAAGTTGGTGCTGCAAGAGCTGTCGAAAAAGTAGCCCTTGGTATCCTCTTAGGAGTGGCAAAGGGAAAGCCGCATCTGGTAGCCGTGGGTGGGGGCAGTGGCTTGGCCACCCTGCTGAAGGGGGTGAAAACCCTCCCGCTGGCCTCCCTCACGGCGGTGGTGACGGTCACCGACGACGGCGGTTCTACCGGGCGGCTGCGTCGGGAGTTCGGCGTGCCCGCCCCCGGGGACGTGCGCAACTGCTTGGTCGCCCTGGCGGAAGACGAGGAGCTGCTCACCCGTCTGTTTGCTTTTCGCTTCCCCGGGGAGGGCCCCACCGGCGGGCATAGCCTGGGCAACCTGTTCATGATTGCACTGGCCCACCTCACCGGCGACTTCCCGCAGGCGGTACGGCTGGCGGGGGAAGTTTTGCGCACCCGCGGGCAGGTGCTACCTGCCACCGAAGCCAACGTGCACCTGGTGGCGGAGACGCAGGAGGGAAAGCTGGTGGTGGGCGAGACGGCCATTTCCGCGGCCGGCCCACCCAAGCGCTTGGCTCTCTCCCCGCCTGACGCACCTGCCCTGCCGGCGGTGACCGAGGCTTTGCGTCAGGCAGATATGGTGGTGCTGGGCCCTGGCTCGCTTTTCACCAGCCTGGTGCCCAACCTCCTCGTTCACGGGGTGCGTGAGGCGCTGGCCGCGAGCCGAGCGCTGACCGTGTACGTGGCCAACCTGGTGACCCAGCCGGGAGAAACCTCGGGTTTTAGCCTCAAAGACCACGTTGACGCCCTGCGACGGTTTGCGCCGGACCTTCGCGTGGACGTGGTTTTAGCCAACAGCGCGCCCCTGCCCCCGGAGGTGGCGGCGCGCTACCGAGCGGCCGGGGCGGAACCGGTGCTGGCGGAGGCGGTGGAGGACATTCCCGTGGTATTGGAGCCGCTCTTGGCCGTGACCGCCGACGGGACGGTGCGGCACGCGCCGCAGCGCCTAGCTCAGGCCCTCTGGCGGCTCTGGGGGGAGCGAGGGTGAGCCTAGGGGTGGTGGTGCTGGCCGCAGGGGAAGGCAAGCGCCTGAAGAGTCGGCTGCCTAAGGTGCTGCACCGAGCCCTGAACAAGCCCCTGCTGGATTGGGTGCTGGCGGCGGTGGCGCCGCTTCCGGCCTCCACTACCGTGGTGGTGGTGGGGCACCGGCGGGAGGAGGTGGTGGCGCACCTGGCCGGGCGGGCGGTCCAGGTGGTGGTGCAGGATCCCCCTCTTGGCACAGGCGACGCCTTCCGCGTGGCCCTGCCAGCTCTCGTTGGCTGCCAACGGGCTTTGATCTTGCCTGGGGATGCCCCTGCCATCACGTCGGCCACGCTGCTGCGCCTTCTCCAGCTCCAAGAGACCGAGGGGGCTGCGGCCGCTTGCTTGACGGCGGTGTTGCCCGATGGCGGCGCTTATGGCCGCATCCTGCGCCGCCACGGGCGAGTTGTGGGGATCGTGGAGGCCAAAGATGCCACCGCCGAGCAGCTGGCCCTGCGGGAAGTGAATGCTGGGGTGTATGTGTTTCACCTGCCAGCGGTGGCGCAGGAACTTCCCCGCCTTTCCAAGGAAAACCAACAGGGGGAGTACTACCTCACGGATGTGGTAGCGGGCTTGGTGAGGTGCGGTGAGAAGGTGGTGGCCTTGACCCTGGGCGACTGGCGGGAAATGCTGGGGGTAAATACCCGAAGCGAGCTGGCGCACGTGAGCCGCCTGCTGGCCGACCGCGTGTTGACTCGTTGGCAGGAAGCAGGCGTGACGGTCCTCGATCCGGCCACCACCTGGATTGACGACGACTGCCAGCTGGCTGCGGATACGGTGCTGGAACCGGGAGTGATTTTGCGCGCCGGCACTAACTTGGGAGAGGGGTGCTGGATCGGGGCCTACAGCGTGCTGGAAGGCGTGAGCTTACCGGCTGGGACCTGTGTCCCGCCCCTTTCCTACCTGAAAGGGGGGCGCTGATGTGCGGCATCGTGGGTTACGTGGGCTCGCGCCAGGCGGTGCCTCTGGTGTTGGAGGCGCTCCGTCGGCTGGAGTACCGAGGCTACGACTCGGCGGGGGTGGCGGTGCACACCGGCCACGAGCTGGCTATCGTCCGAGCTGAGGGTAAGTTGGTCAACCTGCTGGAGAAGGCCTTCGCCATGAGCCTGGCTGGGAGCACGGCCATTGGCCACACGCGCTGGGCCACCCATGGGCCGCCGGTGGAGCGCAACGCCCACCCTCACACTGACGCGGCACGCACGGTAGCGGTGGTCCACAACGGCATCATCGAAAACTATGCCGAGCTGAAGGCTCAGTTGCAGGCAGCGGGCGCGCGCTTTGCTTCGGATACGGACAGTGAGGTCATCGCGCACCTGTTGGCGGGTTCGGCCGGTAGCCTTTTGGAGCGCGCAGTTGGGGTGCGCAAGCGGCTGGAGGGCCAGTTTGCCGTGGTGGCCATGGACCGGCGCGAGCCCGGTGTTTTGGTGGCCTTCCGTCAAGGCCCGCCCCTGGTGGTGGGTTTGGCCGAAGGGGAGGTGCTGGTAGCTTCTGACCCAGCGGCGGTGGTTTCCCTCACGCGACGGGTGGTGCACTTGGAGGACGGGGACGTGGTGGAGCTGCGCCGGGAAGGGGTGCGGTTTTTTGACGCTCAGGACCGACCGGTACAGCGAGCGGAAGTGGTCCTGGACTGGGAGCCAGCTCAGGTGGAGCGGGGCGGTTACAAGCACTTCATGCTCAAGGAAATTCACGAGCAGCCGGGAGCGCTGGCGCAGACGCTGTCGGTGCTGGTGGGGGAAGGAACCTTTGACCTGTCGTCCTGGGGCCTGACCCCCGAGCGGCTTCGCTCCTTGGCCGGTGTCCAACTGGTGGCCTGTGGCACATCCTGGCATGCAGCGCTGGTGGGAAAGTACTATCTGGAAGCCTTGGCAGAAGTTCCCTGTCAGGTGGAGGTAGCCAGCGAGTTCCGCTACCGCGAACCGTTGCTGCCCCCTCACTGTCTGGTTGTGGGTATCAGCCAATCAGGGGAGACGGCGGACACCTTGGCCGCCATGCGCCTGGCAGGGGAAAAAGGCGCGCTGCTGGCGGCCCTGTGCAACGTGCGGGGAAGCATGGCTGAGAGGCTGGCAGCCATCCGCCTGCCCACCAGTGCTGGCCCGGAGATAGGCGTGGCCTCCACCAAGGCCTTCACCGCGCAGCTCTTGGCTCTCTTGGTGCTGGCGCTGGCGTGGCGGCGGGCCAAGGGCCAACCGGAGGAAGCGCTGGAGCGAAGGCTTCACCAGCTGCCCTACGATCTCCAACAGGCCTTGCAGCTGGAGCCGGCAGTGGTAGAGGTTGCCGAGGGCTTGCAGCACGCGCGCAACGCCCTCTACCTCGGCCGGGGGGTTCTTTTCCCCATTGCCCTGGAAGGGGCCCTCAAGCTGAAGGAAATCTCGTACATCCACGCCGAGGGCTACCCGGCGGGCGAAATGAAGCACGGGCCCATCGCTTTGCTGGACGAGGCCTTTCCCGTGGTGGGGTTGTGCCCCTCCTACCCGTTGACCGAAAAGGTACTCTCGAACTTGGAAGAGGTGCGGGCGCGGAAGGCCCCCATTTACGCTGTGGGCGACGGCGAAAACCCGCGTTTGCGCCAACTGGCCCCACGCGTCATCCCCCTGCCGCGCGCCTTACCTTGGTCGCTTTTGCCCATCGTTGCGGTGGTGCCCCTGCAGCTTTTGGCCTACCACGTGGCTGTGCTCCGGGGCTGCGATGTGGACCAACCGCGCAACTTGGCCAAGAGCGTGACCGTGGAGTGAGGGCCAATCGCTACAATCCCTTTTGCGGAGGGGCGCTTGTATTTTGTTTCTCACTTGGATGCGGAACAGAGGGAAGCGGTGACGCATGGAGAGGGGCCGCTCCTGGTGGTAGCCGGTGCGGGGTCTGGCAAGACACGGGTGCTCACCTACCGCATGGCTTGGCTGTTAGCTTCGGGCCTTGCCCAACCTCACAACCTCTTGGCGGTAACCTTCACCAACAAAGCCGCCCGGGAGATGGCGGAGCGAGTGGAACGGTTACTGGGCGGGGCGTTGGACGGTGGCTTCGTGGGCACCTTTCACCGATTTGCCTTGCGGTTGCTCCGCCGCCACGCCCACAGGGTGGGCTTGCCGGCGCGCTTTGCCGTGGCGGACGAGGACGAGCAGCGGAGGCTCGTAGAGGCTGTGTTGAAAGAGCTGGGCATCGGCCCTGCCCAACTTTCGCCCAGGGCGGCGCGCGCGGCCATTTCGCGGCTCAAGAACGGGGCCGAACCAACGCCCTCGCCTCTGGTGGTGGAGGCGGCCCGAGCATACCAGCAGAAGCTAGTGCAAGCCGGGGCGGTGGACTTCGACGACATGCTCACGCTTTCGGTGCGGCTCCTTGCGGAAGATGCCAACGTGCGTCAGAGCCTGCGGGAGCGGTTCACTTACCTCTTGGTGGATGAGTTCCAAGATACCAACCCGGTGCAAATGGAGCTGTTGTGGCAGCTGGGTGGTCCCCGGCCCAACCTCACGGCGGTAGGGGACGAGGACCAAAGCATCTACCGTTTCCGGGGGGCGGAGGTGACGCATATCCTGCGCTTTGAGCAAACCTACCCCGGAGCGCGCGTCCTCACCTTGAGTACTAACTACCGCTCGGCGGAACCCATTCTGCAGGCAGCAGCGGCACTCATTGCCCACAACACCGCTCGCCGACCCAAGCGGCTGCGGGCCGCGGGAGGGGCGGGCGAGCCCGTAAGGGTGGTGCCTGCCACAGATGAGGTGGAGGAAGCGGCCTGGGTCGTAGCCGACCTGCGGCATCAGCGGGCTGTTGGCCGTACGGTGGCCGTTCTGTTCCGCATCAACGCCTGCTCGAGGCCCTTTGAGGCGGAACTGGTGCGGTGGGGCGTGCCGTACAAGGTGGTGGGTGGCGTGCGGTTCTGGGACCGCGCGGAGGTGCGGGATGCGGTTGCCTATCTGCGGCTCGTGGTCAATCCCAACGATGAGCTGGCTTTTCGCCGGGTAGTCAACGTCCCCGCCCGTGGAATAGGGGTTGCCACGCTCGAAAAGCTGAGCCAGCTAGCACGGGAGCTGGGCTGCTCACTCCCGGAAGCCTCCCGTCGGGGAGGGGAGCAGCTCGCCGACCGGGCCAGGACGGCTTTGCAAGACTTTTGGGCGTTGGTGGAGGGACTACAGCGGCAGCAGGACGCCCGGCTGGGCGAGCTGGTGCGCCAGCTTTTGCCACGGAGTGGGTTGGCTTCCCAGTACCAGGGCTCTGACCCGGAGGACCAGGCGCGCTTGGCCAACCTGGATCAGCTGTTGGCTGCGGCCGTGGAGGCTGAGGGCCGAGGCCTGACGTTGGCAGCCTTCTTGGACGAGATAGCCTTGCTCACCGAAGCGGACGGCGCGGATAGCAGCGATGCGGTGCTCCTTTCCACCCTTCATGCCGCCAAGGGCCTGGAGTTCGACGTGGTTTACCTAGTGGGGTTGGAGGACGGCCTTTTGCCTTTGGTGCGGGGTGACGAGCTGGCGGGGGCGGACGAGGAAGAGGAGCGGCGGCTGCTTTACGTGGGCATGACCCGCGCCAAGAAAAGGCTGGTCCTCACCTTTGCGCGCAGTCGTCGCCTCCATGGCGAGGCACGGACCAGCCGACCCTCTCGCTTTCTCGCGGAGTTGCCGCCGGAGGTGGTTCGGCCCTTGGCCCACAGCTGGGTCCGGGAAAAGCCCGTGGTGCCGGTCCCCAGCCAGCCAAGGGAACACACCCCGCCGGCAGAGTCGGGCTTTCGCCCAGGGATGCAGGTGGAACACCCCAGCTTCGGCCGCGGCGTGGTACTGCAAGTTCAGGCCAGCGGAGCCCAGTCGCGGGTGGTGGTGTTCTTCCCGCAGGCCGGGCGAAAGACCCTGTTACCGCAGCTGGCCAAGCTCAAGGTGGTGAGCAAAGGGGGCCTGGGGTGAGGTTGGGCTGCCTCGTAGGCCTGCTGCTGGCAGCGTGCGTGGCGGCTTCCGAGTTGGTGCAGCAGGGGACGGTCAACCCTGGCCTTGGCGCCGTACCGGCCGAGCTGGCGCGTCATTCACCGGCGGCGAGCTGGCGAGGTTTTTTAGCCACCTGCGCCCTGCGCGAGTACGGGAAGGCGCAGCACTACCTCGACTTGGGCGAGCTGGATCCCGAGGAGCAGGCGCGGGAGGGCGTTTCTCGGGCAGAGCAGCTTTGCCGGCTGGTGGTGTACCTGTCGGCCAGGCCGGGTCAAGTGACGGTGGAAGACCCACAGGGCCCCACGGAGGCAGGGGTCCCGGCCAACGAGGTTTCGGTTTTGCGCTTTGCGCGAAAGGGCATCAACGGTGAAATTACCCTTCGGCGGGTTCGTGAGCTGACCAGCGGCCAAGGGTTTTGGCTTTTCGCTCCCCGGACCCTTGCCTCGGTTCCCTTTTGGTACCAGGTGCTGATTCTCGGGCAGCCTCCCAGGCCCTCCATTGCCGTCAACGCTGGCCTGCCCCCACGCCCGGAGGTGCAGCGGGGCGCGCCGCGGGAAGCCTTTGTCGGGTTTTGGGAAGCGGCTCGGGCCGGTGATTTTCTTTTGGCAGCGCACTACCTGGATTTGGATGCGCTGCCGCCAGCCGAGCAGCCGATTGGCGGTCCAAAAGCCGCTCGACGTCTATTCCTTCTGTTGCTGCGCCAGGCCTGGGTGGCTCCGGAAAAGCTGTCCGACTGGCCTTCCGGGACGAGGGAGGAAGGCCTGCCGGAAGACCGGGAGCGCGTGGCACGCGTAGAGCTTCGTGGGCGGACAGTTGAGCTGCTGTTAGGCGACACCTACGACCCGGCCATGGGCCATTTGTGGCGTTTTGCGCCGGAAACCCTTGCCGAGCTTCCCCACCTTTACCGTCGCTTTGGCTACGGCTGGCTCGGTGACCACGCCCCGAGCGTGCTGTTTTCCCTTTCCTTTCTTGGATTCATGGCCTGGCAGTGGGTGGTGCTGCTGCTGCTTGTGGTGGCAGGCTTTTGGCTCAGCCGTTGGTTGGGAAAGGTAGTGATTCGGCTGGGGCAACGGGCCCTAGCCACCCGCTTATCGCCCTGGGTGCAAGCTCTGAAGTCTGCCTTACAGGCCCCGCTGGGGCTGTGGCTGTGGGTGGTGGTGCTGTACCTGGGTTTGAGGTACCTGGGCTTGCCCGGTGAGGCGCGACAGGTGGCCCTCACCGGGTGGCGGCTGCTCACGCTCACGGCGGTTGTTTGGTTCGTCTACCGCCTGCAAGATGACGGCTTTGCGCGGTGGCGGGAACAGGCCCAGCAGCAGGCCAGCTTGGCGCTTGCGTTTATCCCCATTTTCCACCGCTTTGCCCGGTTCCTGCTGGTGCTTTTTGCTTTCCTGGTGGCTTTGCACTTGGTGGGCGTTCCTGTAACCACTGCCCTTGCAGGCCTGGGCATCGGCGGCGTGGCGGTGGCCTTCGCCGCGCAAAAGTCGCTGGAGAACGTCTTTGCCGCTCTGGCCATTGCCGCGGACCGTCCGTTTAAGGTGGGTGACACGGTGCGCATCGGCAGCCTGCTGGGGGTGGTGGAAGACGTGGGTTTGCGCTCTTGCCGCCTGCGCACGCCTGAGCGGACCCTGGTGACCGTGCCCAACAGCGTGGTGGTGGGCAGCGAGGTGGTCAACCTTTCCGAGCGGGACCGCATCCTCTTTAACCCCACCCTTGGACTGGCCTACAGCACCGGACCCGAACGGCTCCGGCGCATCTTGCAGGGCATACGCCAGCACCTGGGCAATCACCCGCGGGTGGTGAAGGAGGGTGTGCGTTGCCAGTTCCGTGGCTTCGGCGAGTCGGCCCTGCAGGTGGAGGTGTTCTGCTGGTTGGCCACCCTCGAGTGGGAGGAGTACTTGGCACTGGCGGAGGAGCTGAACTTCGCTCTCGCCGAGATCGTGGCCCGCGAGGGCGGCGACTTCGCCTTCCCCACCCGCACGGTGTTCCTCCGTGGCGAGGCTAATGCCGCTAGCTAGCCGGGTTTCCGCAAGCAAGGTGGTTGGCTGGCTCCGCTTTTCTACCACCGCCAGGTTCCTGCTAGCTGTGGTGGTGGGTGGGATGGCCGGTGTCTTTTCCGTTGCCTTCTGGAACGCCATCGCGGCCACCTGGGCCTTTCTCGATGTGGTGGTGCGCCCAACGGTGCAGCGGTGGTGGGGGCCCTTTCCTTTCCAGGTGCTTTTTCCTGCTCTGGGGGCAGCCGCGGCGGTTTGGCTGGCGGGACGGCTGTTTGGTTTTAGCCGGCGTGCAGGAGTGCCGGTGGTGATGCTGGATGCCCGAAAGCAGTGGGGCGAGCTCCCCAGCAGGCTGGCTGTTGCCACCTTCGCCGCCGGCGTTCTCACCATCGGCAGCGGCGGCTCCGCCGGACGGGAAGCCCCGGTGGTGGTGATGGGCGGCAGCCTGGGGGCTTGGCTCGGCCGCCGCTTGCGTTTGCCCCCGGCTCAGCGAACCATGCTGGTGGCATGCGGCGCTTCGGCAGCGGTGGCGGCAGCCTTCAATGCCCCATTGGCGGGTGTTTTTTTTACCCTGGAGCTGCTGTTGGGCGATTTTCGCTCCACCACTTTGGCACCGGTGATGCTAGCTTCGGTGGCGGGAACGGTCACCTGCCGAGCCCTGGAGGGTTCGGCAGAGACGGGACATTTCCACCTGCCATCCTTCGGCTACCCATCGGCCCGCGAGGCCCTGTGGTTCGTGGGCTTGGGCTTGCTCGCTGCGGTGGTCGCGCACCTTTTCCGCCAAAGCCTCCGGACCAGCGAGAGGCTCTTTCACGCTTTGCCGCTGGGAGCCGAAGGGCGCGCCGCCCTTGGGGGCCTGGCTGTGGGCCTGTTGGCATTGTGGCTTCCGCAAGTTTTGGGAAACGGCTACGAATGGGTGGGGATGGCCTGTTCCGGGGAGCTGCCTTTAGCGGTGCTGGGGCTGGCCTTGGTGGGCAAGGTGCTGGCTACCAGCCTCACGCTGGGGTCGGGTGGCTGGGGGGGCGACTTGGCGCCCCTGCTCTTTCTCGGTGCCATGGCCGGTGGGGCTTACGGCTGCTTGCTCGAGCAGGTCATGCACATTGGTTTGCCCGCCTCTGCCATCGTGGGCATGGGGGCCGTGCTGACCGCGGCCACCCAAGCCCCTCTGACGGCCATCGTTCTCGTGCTGGAACTCACCGAGGCCTATCAAATGGTGTTGCCCACGCTGCTAGCGGTGGCGGCAGCCAGCGTGGGCGCCCGTGCCTTTTCGCGCACTGGCCTGTACCACCAGGAGCTGAGGGCTCTGGGCGGCCCAGCCTATGAAGTCCGGGGCTCGGCCTGGTCGTCCCTGCTGGTGGAGCAGGCTATGCGGCGGGAGGTGATCAGCTTGCGGCGCGAGACACCCCTGCCCGAGCTGCTTCGGCTTGTTTTGAGCTCGAATCAGGAGGTCTTTCCCATGGTGGACGAGCACGGCAAGTTTGTGGGTGCCGTGCGCCTGGCCACCATCCGCGGCCAGCTGCGTCGGCTGCCAGAGGAGGTGCCGGTGGTGGCGGCAGACCTGGCGGAGGACGTGTGCGCGGTGCCGGCCGGCGAAAGCCTGGAAAAGGCGGCTGAGCTCTTGGCGGAGGAGGGCTTGGAGGAGCTGGTGGTGCTGGACCAGGCTTCCTCCCGGCCGGTGGGCCTGCTTTCCGCCCGGGACCTTTTACGGGCCAGCGTTGGTGGCAGCTTCTGAGGCGGACAAAGACAGCGGGCAGCGCCTGTCAGGACTTTGGCGCCCAGCCTTCCCCTTGTAGGAGGGAGCACATGTTGGCTGCCCAGCCGCGACCGTGGGGGAAAGGCGCCACGCGCGCTTGGGGGACGGCGTGCAGGAGCTCCACGCAGGGGCCCTGGCTTCCCGGGACCACCACGGCGATATCGGCTGCCTGCAGTAGCGCCGCGTCGTTGGGCGCGTCACCCAGCGCCACTGTGGGTCCGCTAGGATGGCCACAGGCAGCGCGCAGGGCAGGCAAGACGCTGGCCTTGTTGTGGGTACCTTGGAGATGGAGGAAACGGTTGCCGCGGAGCAAGGCAAAACCCGGGGGCAACGCGCGGCGCAGCATGGCATCGAAAGAGGGCTCCACCAGCAAGGGACAGGTGGCTCGACGGTTGCGGACTGCAGGTAGCTGCGCGGGGGGCAAACCGATGAGCGCCGCCAACTCCTGATCGCTGAGGTCCGGCAAGGTTTGCAGGGGAACGCCGGTGGCTTGGCGTAGGTGTGTGGCCAGCGAGACGAGTTCTTCCCAAGGCACGGCTTCGGGTACCAGGCGAAGCTCGCCGTTCCCATCCATCCAACCCCCACCGTTTTCCACGCCGGCGGCCGCCCAGGGCCCCAGCAGGGGCGCCAGCTGGTGAAGCTCCGCAGCAGTCTTGCTGGTAACCGGGCAAAAGGGAACCCGGTGGGTACGGAGCAGGCTGAGGGCAGCGGGGGCTTCGGGGACCAGCTGGCCGTGGGGCTCCAGCAGCGTGCCGTCCAGGTCGGTAACCACCAAGCCCGGCTTCACGGTGAGAGGACGCCCCCAACCGCGGCCACGCTGTCGGTCAGGCGCACCCCGGCCTCGGGCAAAGCGGAAAAACCCGCTCCCAGTTGGGTAGGGGTGGGGTGCCCAAGGGGTCCTCGGCAGTGGTGGCCCTTCTGGCGATGGAGACGCTTCTCACCCTCATGCATCGCGGTGGATGGGGCAGCTTGTTGGCGCTGGGCTCCTTTTTTGCTGCGGCCGTGAGCCTGGGCGTGGCTGTGCTTGCGGGCCTGCTCTGGCCTCCCCTTTTTCGCCAAATGGCGGGCGTGCCCCACGCTGACGTGCTCACCTTTGCGTGGGCCATGTTGCTCTAGGGAGCAGCCGAGCAGGTGGGCGCGCCTGGGGCGCGTGCCGTCCTAACCTTCGGCGTGACCATCGCCACCGAGGGGGAGGTGCTGCGGCTTTTCAATTTGGGTGGTCATCCGGCCGGCGAGCTGGTGGAAACCACGGTGGCACAGCTGCACCGCTTCATTCAGCAGCTCACCTTCCTGGTACGCACCTTTTTCTTTGTTTTCTTGGGGGTGGTTGTCACGGCAGAGGGCTTGTGATGGCAGCTGCTGTTGCTCACCTTCGGGCTTGCTAGCGCCCTTTTTCTCGCCCGCTACGGGGCGGTCTTTCGCCTGCGCTTTCTTACCGGCAGGTTCAGCCAAGGGGAAAGGGCTGCTGCTATGGCTGGGGCAGCCGCGGGGTCTGGTGAGCGCGGTGCTGGCCTTGCAAGCCGTGGAAGAAGGCTTCGCCGGGCAGTGGTTTTTCCCCGCCGTTTCGGGCGTTACTGTGCTGACGAACGCCTTGTGGGTGGTGGCACTGCGCAAGCTGCCCGAGGCCGGTGAAGCTGCCCGTTGACCGGGTGGCCGTTGATCACCACCACTTGGCCCGCCTTAACCACGTGTCGCACCAAGTTGACGCCGAAGTGGTAGACGAGATGCTGGGCATTGGGGGCCGAAAGCACCACCAGGTCCGCCTGCTTACCAGGCTCCACGCTTCCCAACCGGTGAGCCAGGCCAAGGGCGGCGGCGGCGTTGAGGGTGGCAGCAGTCAAGGCTTCTTCCGAGCGCAAACCAGCGTTGAGGCAGGCCAGCTGCATAATGGCGGGCATGGACTCGGTGTGGGAGGAACCTGGGTTGCAGTCAGAGGCCAGCGCCACCGGCACACCCGCCGACACCAACGCGCGGGCAGGGGCGTAGCGCTCGCGCAGAAAGAATGACACGCCGGGCAGAAGCACCGCCACCACGCCGGCGCGGGCGAGGGCTTCCATGCCCTGGGGGGAAACGTGGAGCACGTGGGAGGCGGAAGCGGCGCCCAGGCGTGCCGCCAGCTCCGCCCCGCCAAGGGGCGAAAGCTCATCCGCGTGCAGGTGAATGCGCCAGCCGTAGGCGGCTGCCGGTGCGAGCAGCCGCTCGGTTTGCTCGGGGGAGAATACGCCACGCTCGCAAAAAACGTCCACCGCTTGGGCGAGCCCTTGGCGGGCGATGGCTGGGTATATTTCGCCCAGGATGAGTTGCACGTACCCTTCCGGGTCCTGCCGCCATTCCGGCGGCACCTCGTGGGCGGGCATAGCGGTGGGCAGAATTTCCACCGGCTGCAGCAGGGCGGCCCGGCGTAGCACCCGCAGCTGCTTGAGCTCGTTGTCCACATCCAGGCCGTAACCGGACTTGGCTTCGGTGGTGGTGGTGCCCCAAAGCAGCTGTCGATACAGGCGCTCCAGCGTGAGGGAAAGCAGCTCCTCTTCGGGGGCAGCACGTGTGGCCGCCACGGTCTTGACAATGCCGCCACCGGCGGCGGCAATTTGAGCGTAGGATTCGCCCGCCAGCCGACGGTCGAACTCGTCTTCGCGGTAGCCAGCAAAGGGGAGGTGGGTGTGAGCGTCCACGAAGCCGGGGATGACGCACCCCCCTTGCGCATCAAGCACCTGCTCGGCCTTTGGAAACAACCGGTCATGTTGGTGCGCATCGCCCACGAAGACGATTCGCGGCCCCTCGCTCCGCACCACCGCCCGTGGCCAGATGGCCAGCTCCCCCTGCCTTGGGCCGGACCGCGCAGTGGTGCCTACGGGCGTGACCACCGAGGCGGTGTTGGTGATCAAGAGGCTCACGGATGCGGCTTGCCCTCGCGGTTTTTGGGTCGCAAAACGGTCAAGCTGGCCCGCTCGGCCTCGCGTTTTTCCGCCGCCTCGTCTTCCCGCACCAGACCGGTGAGCAGGTCCACCAGGCGCTTGAGGTCGGCGCGAGCCGAGCGTCGCTGCATGCGCAGCTCGGCAATCACCTGCTCCACAGCCTCGGCCCGCTGCCGTGCCTCCTCCACCAGCCGGTCGGCCAGGACCTGGGCTTCGGTGAGGATGCGCTGCGCCTCCGCTTCCGCCTTTTGCACCGTCGCTTCGGCGGTTTTTTGTGCGGCAATGAGGGCCTCGTTCAGGGCCTCGGATTGCGCGCGGTACTCCTCCAGCTGTCGGGACAAGGACTCTACCTGCGCGCGCAGCTCGGCGCGCAGCCGGGCCTCCTCCTCCACTTGTTCGGCCACCGCGCGCAGGAACTCCCGCACCGCATCCGGGTCAAAGCCGCGCAGCTTGGTGGGAAAGGAAGCCCCTTGAATTTCCAATGGCGTGAGGCGGTGCATGGCTGCTGCCTCCCTTTATCGGTTCAGTCTACCACCGCGGGTCCCAACCTCGCCCTGACCTAGGGGGTTTGCCTGGGGCCGAAGAGCACCCGCCCCAGCCGAACCCAGGTGGCGCCCTCCTCCACCGCCACCGCATAGTCTTCCGACATGCCCATGGAAAGCTCCAGGGTGGACAGACCCCATTTTTGGCAAAGCTGGTCGCGCAGGTGTCGCAGGGTGCGGAAATGGGGCCTGCAGGCGTCCGGGTTGGGGTGGTAAGGGGGCACGGTCAACAGCCCGCAAAGAACAAGGTGCGGGCAGCTGGCCAAGAGGAACTCCACCAGCCGCGGTAGCTCCTCCGGTAGCACTCCGCCTTTTTGTGCTTCCCGGCCCACGTTGACCTCGAGCATCACCGGCATCACCCGATGTTGAGCTGCCAAAAGCCTTTCCAAAGCCTGGGCCAGGGGCACGCGATCCACCGTGGCGATGAGATCGAAAAGCTCCAAGGCCTTCTTCGCCTTGTTCCTTTGCAGGGTGCCGATGAGGTGCCAGAAAGCGGATAGCCTCACGAGAGGCTTCTTGCTGGCTGCTTCCTGCACTCGGTTTTCACCGATGGCGTCCACGCCGGCGACAATGGCCTCTTCCACCGCTGAGGCGGGCTGGGTTTTGGTTACCGCCAGCACCTTGACCTCTGCCGGCGAGCGGCCTGCCCGGTGGCAGGCAGCGGCGATCACGTCTCGCACGTGCGCGAGGCGTCGGGCCACGTCACTCATGGGAGCAGGGGGGAAGGGAGGGTGGAGCTTTTTTGCGCGATGGCCTGGGCCGCAAGCCTGTCAGCTCGATGGTTGGCTTCCCGCGGCACGGCGTGCACCCGCCAGCTCTTGAAACCTGCCAGGGCTTGCTGCGCACGGCGGAACAGGGGTAGCACGTGCGGGGCACGTACGCGGTAAGCCCCGGTCAGCTGTCGCGCCAGCAACTGGGAGTCGGTAAGGATTTCCACTTCTTGAGCTCCCAGCTGGGAAAGCCGTTGGAGCGCCGCCAGCAAAGCAGCGTATTCGGCCACGTTGTTGGTAGTTTGGCCGAGGTAAATGCGGTGCTCTTCCTGCTGACCGTTAGGGTGCTGGATGACCACACCAGCCCCTGCCTCGCCCGGATTGCCCCGGGAACCCCCATCGATTTCCACCCGAAAGGCGGTCATAGGGCCAAAGGCTGGATGATTTCCGGATCGTACAGCAGCCGGCGGCAGGAGTCGCAAAAGGCCAGCTCGGTGACCTCGCGCACCACCTGCACCAGGTAAGGCCGCAGCTGGGCGTGGCACGCGGAGCAGGCGTCTCCGTCCATCGGTACCACCACCGTGGGCTTGCGGGCCGCCCAGAGCTTTTTGAACTCCTCCCAGGCGGCGTTGCCCAACCGCCTCTGTAGCTCCCGAAGTTGGCTTTCCACCTGCGCCAGCTCCTCTGCCGCCTGCTGGCGTTGCGCGGCAAACTGCGCCTCCAGGTGTTCGCGGGCTTTGCGTTCCTCCTCCGATTCCGAAGCCAGGGAGGCAAGCTCCCTTTCCAGGTCGTCGATGGCCTGCCACTGAGCGAGCAGCTTCTCTTCCCGGGTCTTTAGCTCGGTTTCCACGTGGTCCAACTCAGAAACCACCGCCTGCAGCTGGCGCATGTTTGTCACCATGCTCTTTTGCTTGCGGAAATGATCCCGCTCCTTTTGCAGCGTTTCCACTTCTTTTTGCAGGGCTGCTTGCTTCCCCTTAAGCGTGTCCAACTCCGCTTGCTTGGCTTGCAGCGTCCTTTGCCGCCCGGCCAAACGAGCCTGTTGGGCTCTCAGCTCTTCCGGGGGGTGGTCCAAGCGATGCTTAGCCGCGCGCCTCAGATCCAACAGACGCTGCAAGGTGACAAAGTACTGCAGCTTTTGCCGCGTATCCAATAGGTTCCTCCTCACTGGTGGGTCCACCAGGATTCGAACCTGGGACCTACCGGTTATGAGCCGGCAGCTCTGACCGCTGAGCTATGGACCCGCCTTGTCCTCGCCCCCCGCCCGCCTTCCCGACGAGGCCACGACCCTTGCCGGCGGCTTGCCTTGGGCGCTCGCCATCCGGACCGAGGGCTGGGTCGGGTGGCGCTCCCACCCACCGCGCCATTCTACGATGCGGGCGCCGGCGGCACAAGGGCCGCTAGCCCATCACGTCCAGGTAGGGCTTGAGGAGCTTTGCCCGCGAGGGATGCCGTAGCTTGCGCAACGCCTTGGACTCGATTTGTCGGATACGCTCGCGGGTAACGTTGAAGGCTTTGCCCACCTCTTCCAGCGTGTGCTCCGTGCCGTCTCCGATGCCAAAGCGCCGGCGCAAGACCTCCGCTTCTCGGGGGGTAAGGGTGCGCAGCACCGCCTCTGCTTGCGCCCGCAGCGACGCGCTGATGACCGCGTCAATGGGGGAGACGACGGAGCTGTCCTCCACAAAGTCCCCCAGGTGGGAATCCTCTTCCTCGCCAATGGGCGTCTCGAGCGAGATCGGCTCTTGGGCGATCTTCATGATCTTGCGCACCTTGGCCACGGGAATTTCCATGCGCTCGGCGATTTCTTCCGAAGTGGGTTCCCGCCCCAGCTCCTGGACCAGCTGGCGTTGGCAGCGGGTGAGCTTGTTGATGGTCTCGATCATGTGAACGGGAATGCGAATGGTGCGGGCTTGGTCAGCAATGGCGCGGGTAATGGCTTGGCGGATCCACCAGGTGGCATAGGTGGAAAACTTGTAGCCGCGGCGGTACTCGAACTTGTCCACCGCCTTCATAAGGCCAATGTTGCCCTCTTGGATGAGGTCCAGGAACTGCAAGCCGCGGTTGGTATACTTCTTGGCAATGGAAACCACCAAGCGAAGGTTGGCGACGATCAGTTCCTGCTTGGCGTCGTCCGTTTCCCGTTCCCCTTCCCGCACCAGGGCCACCACGCGCTTGAATTCCTCGTAAGGAACACCGTACTCCGCTTCCAGCCTGGCCAGCTCTTCCCGGTAACGGCGAATGCGCTCCTCGTAGAAGGCGCGTCGCTCGGCGTTGCGCTCGGTCTTGACCTTGGCTTCGTCCTTGCGAATGGTGGTAATGGGGATGGAGAACCGACGTTCCACTTCCCCCAAAAAGGCCACGAGCCGGTTGCGGGTTTGGGTGGTGAAGTCGGTGGAGCGCACCAAGACCGAGATTGCCCCCGCCTGCTCGTCCAGCTTGGTTTCCAGCTCCTGGGCTTTTTTCGAGCCTTTCTTGCACTTGCGCAGCTGCTCCTTCAGCACCTTGGCTAGGCAATCCAGTTCGTGGATCTTGGCAAAAATGCCCGCCGTTTCCTCTACCCGCGCCAGCGACCGCTCGTCCAGCTTGACCGACAGGCCGGCCAACAGGTCGCGGCTTAAACGACGGTCACGTCGGGCCGCTTCGTTGGCACGAAGGAACAGCTTGAGGATGGTGGGCGAAGAGGCCAACGCGCAAAATACCTTCGCTTCCCCCGCTTCGATGCGCTTGGCGATGGCCACCTCTCCCTCTTTGTCCAGGAGCTTGACCGTGCCCATTTCTCGCAGGTACATGCGCACCGGGTCATTGGTCCGCTCCAGCTCCTCCTCTGGCGCCAGCACCGCCGCCGCTTCTGGGTTAGCCGCCCGCTCGGCTTCCTCCTCGAAGCTGGCCGCCTTCTCTTGGCTGTCGATCACCTCGATGTCGTTCTCGGAAAAGCGCAGAAAGATCTCATCCAGCTCCTCGGTGCTGGCAGCCACCTCTTCGGGCAAGATCTCCAGAATCTCGTCCACCAGCACGTAGCCCCGCTCCTTACCCAACTGGAGCAGCCGGGGCAGCTCGGAGTACTTTTCCTCCAAGCTCAGTGTGGTCACGTCCTCTTCAAATTCCACGTGTTCCTCCCTCATCGGCCTCTCCCGCCCGTTGCAATATCTCCTCCATCTCGTGCAGCGCACGAGCGAGAGCTTCCCTGTCGTTGGCAGCTTGGGCTCGCCGAACGAGCTCGCTGAGAACGGCGAGCCGCTTTTTTCTGTGCCTTGCCCAAAGCTCCCTCAAGAGCCTCCCCAGCCCTTCGTCGCTGGTTGGAGGGGCCTCATGTTCGAGCGCCGCCAGCAGGCGTCGCGCTCCACGGTCATTAATGTGGGTACTGAGGGCAGAAATTTCAAGGGGCCCGCCTTGCCGCTGCAGCTGCAGCAAGGCCTCGACCACCTGGCGCACCGCTGGGTGCTGAAGCTCCTCGACCGGTAGTCGCTGCAACAGGGCTGCTCGCTCGCTTTCGGGCCTATCGATCAGCAAGGCGCGTAGCAGAGAAAGCTCGCCCGCGGGTACGGGTGGAGCCTCTTGCTGGCGGGTAGAAACGCGCACCGGACCGAGCGGGGCCAGGTGGTCCAAAGGGACCCCAGCACCGCGAGCGAGCTCTTCCACGAGAGCGTAGCGTCGTACGGGATCGGGACAGCGTTGCACGAGTTCGAGCGCCTGAGACAGGTGCTGTCGGCGCGCGGCAAGCGAGTCCCCGGCGAGCTGAAGCAAAAACTGGGCAGGGCTGGCAGCCTGCTGCAACTTCTGCTGAAAGCCGTCCCGGCCGAAGCGACGCAAAAAAAGGTCGGGGTCTGTGCCCTCGGGCAGGAGCACCACACCCACCTCCAGGTCTGCAGCCAGCAGGGTGCCGAGCGCCGCTTTGGCCGCTTTCTTGCCCGCCTCGTCGCCGTCAAAGCACACCACCACCCTGCTGGCCCGTCGAGCAAGCTCCTTGGCGTGGTGCTCGGAGAGGGCTGTCCCTAGCGTGGCCACGGTGTGCGCGAAGCCGGCCAACTGCAACGCCAGACAGTCGAAGTAGCCTTCAACCACCAGCGCCTCGCCCCGTTCGGCCATGGCTCGAGCAGCCCGGTCACCCCCGAAAAGGATGCGGGACTTGGAAAACAACGGCGTTTCCGGACAGTTGAGGTACTTGGGCTGCACTTCCTCGCTCACGGCTCTGCCGCCAAAGGCCACCAGCTGCCCTCGGAAGGTGCGTATGGGGATGGTGATACGGTCGCGGAAGCGGTCACGCAGCCGCCCATCCTCCCCTTGCACTGACAGCCCCGAGAGCACAAGGGTCTTTTCCGCGAAGCCGTGCCGCTGAAGGGTATCCGTGAGCTCGCGAAAACCTGCTGGTGCGTAGCCCAGACCGGCTTCCTGGGCCTGAAGGAGGGAAACACCCCGGCGCTCCAAATAGGCGCGGGGTCGGTCCCAGCTGACGCGAGCGAGGAAAAAAGCTTGCGCTGCTTCCAGGGCGCGTTGCAGGCTTTCCGTCAGCTCCGCCTGCCGTCGGCGGGCTGGAGAAGACTCCGGCAAGCTTACGCCAAAGCGCTTGGCCAGAGCCTCGACCGCTTCCGGAAAGGTCAGGTGCTGTGTTTCCATGACGAAGTCGAAGACGCTGCCGCCCTTGCGACAGCCAAAGCAGTAAAAGGTGCCCTTGTCGGGCGAGACGTAAAAAGATGGGGTACGTTCCCCATGGAAGGGGCAAAGCCCCACGTAGTTTTTTCCCGCTTTCCGCAGGCTCACCACCTCGCCCACCACCGCCAGGATGTCCACCGCCAGGCGCACCTGCTCCACCACCCGGGGCGAGAGGTCGTAGGGGCTCACGACTCCAGCTCCACTTCGGTGACGCCGGTGCCGCCCCGGTACTCGGGCGGGTGCTGGAACCGGGCCACGCCCGGAAAGCCGCGCAGTACCTCCCACACCAGCCGGCGCAGGGCGCCCGTCCCGTGCCCATGGACGATACGCAGGTGGCGGATGCCGCTCAACAAGGCCGCATCCAAAAACTTCTCAAGCTGCCAGCGCGCCTGCTCACGATCCAGCCCCAAAAGCACCAGCTCCTGCGTCCCTTCCCGCGCCTGGACCTCCACCTCGGCCCGCGCCGGCGAGGAAGCTGCCGGTCGACAGGCCCCCGAGGCAACCCAAAGCTTCTTGCCAGCGATGGCCACCTGCGCTTTCCCTTCACCCACGGAGAGCACCTGGCCCAACCCTGGAAAGCCCTGGACGCGCACCATCTCGCCGGGTTTCAAAACCGCTTCGCTCCCTTCCGCGGCTTCCGACTCAACGGGCAAGCTCAGTGCCTGCGAGCGCAACGCAGCTCGTCGTCGCCTCCCGAGGGCTCGTCCCTCTTCCCTTGCTTTTGCCAGCTCCCGCTCCACCTTGGCCCAACGCTCCTGTGCTTGCTGGCGCATCTTTGCGAGCTCGTGCCGGAGCGCGTGCTCGAGCTTTTCCTTTTCCTGTGCCAACGCTGCTTTTTGCTCCTCCAGGGCCTTTCTGGCTTCTTCCAGCTCCGCCGCCCGCCTTGCCAGCTCCGCGTGCTCTTCCCGCAGGCCATCCGCCTCCGCTTCCAAACGTGCCAGCAGCCGGTCCACCTGCCGCAGGGCGGGGTTTACCAACGCCTCCGCCCTGGCGAGAACGCTGGTGGGCAGGCCGCAAGCCCTCGCCAGGGCCAGGCCGCGGGAGCGACCGGGGTGGCCCAAGGCGAGACGGAAGGTGGGTCGGCCGGTGACATCGTCGAAACCCATGGCGGCGTTGGCAGCGCTGGGTAAGTTTTCCGCGTGCGAGGCCAAGGCCATGAGGTGCGTGGTGGCTACCGTCCACCACCCCCTTCGTGCCAGCTCTTCCAACACCGCTGCCCCCAGCGCCTGGCCCTCCTCCGGATCGGTGCCGGACCCCAGCTCGTCGTACAGCACCAGCAACTGGGTCTCCTTTCTGGCAAGCAGGTGGGCGGTGTCAATCATAGCTGCCTGGAAGGTGGAACGCTCCGCCAAAACGTCCTGCTCGTCACCGATGTGGCAGAACAGCCCATCCAGTGCGGGCAAGGTGGTGTCCTCTCCTGCCAGCACCGGAATGGCGGAAAAGGCCTGAGCCACCGTCAAGCCCAACGTCTTAAGCGCCACCGTCTTACCTCCGGCGTTGGGACCTGAGATGAGCAGCAGGCGCACGCCGGGCGGAAACACCAGCCCGGTGGGAACCACCCCTTGGCGGTTTCCCGCCTCTCCCAGCACCGCCGCGCGCAGGGGCGCCAGGCTGGGATCCAGCAGCGGGTGGCGAGCGCCCAAAAGCCGAAGCTGCTCGCCTTTGCCCGGCGGCAGCAATACCGCACCGGTGGCGCGAGCAAACAGTACCCGCGCCTGGAACGCGTCCAGCTCGGCAAGCACTTGGCAGGCGGCCAGCAGCTCCGCTCGGCGCTGGCGGAAGGCGGTTGAGAGCTCACCCAGAATTCGCTCCTCTTCTTCTCGAATGCGCGAAGAGACCTCCGAAAGCTGGTTGTTCAGCTCCACCAAAGCAAAAGGCTCGACAAAAACGGTGGCGCCGCTGCCGGAGGTGTCCAGCACCAGCCCGGAGACTCGAGCCCGTTCGCTGGAGGGGATGGGCAGGCAGTACCGGTCCCGCCGGAGGGTGTAGGGGCCGGTAGCAAAGGGAAACTGCCGAGCCAGAATCTCCAGTTGGGTGGCAAGCTGCTCGCGCAGGCGTTCCCGGGCCGCGCGGGCCTGAGCCAGGGTAGGGGAGGCGCTATCGAGGACGTTACCTTCCTGATCAATTCGGCGCTCGCACCATTGAAGGAAGCCGGTCAGCTGGGGCAGGCGAAAAGCTGAGCCTGCCAAGTTGGGCCCGGGTGAGTCAGCTAGCAGGCAGCTGCGGACTTCTTCTATGGTCCGCAGCAGGCTCACCAGCCGCACCAGCTCTCGGGCGCTCCAGGTGGAGGCATCCGAAGCCAAAAGCTTGCCTGCTTCCAGACCCTCAAGGGGCAAGCTACCGTGTTCGGCGAGAAATGCCCAAAGCTCACGGCAAAGCTCGTAAGCCTGGTGGGCGCGATGGTCAAACTGCGGCACGGTGGCCATGACCAAGGCCTTTCCTGCCTCGGTCTTGGCAAAAGAAGCCACCAGCTGCAGCACCTTGGGCCACTCCAGGGCTGCCAACGCTTGCTGCATGGTCTGAGGGGCTAGAGAAGGCCGGCCTTTCTTTGTTGAGCGAGCTTGCGCAACAGCTTCTTGCGCGATTGAATCAGCTTGCGCTTGCGGCGCTCCGAGGGCTTCTCGTAATGCTGACGCTTCTTGATTTCCGAGAGGATGCCGGCTTTCTCGCACTTGCGCTTGAAGCGACGCAAGGCCTGCTCGAAGGATTCATTTTCGCGAACATGAACAACTGTGGGCACACACCGTCACCCCCTCTCCGCGCCTTTTTGCTGCCCTCGCAGCCGCGCAAGAGAGAATACTATCCCAGTCTTGGGGTGGAGGTCAACCGTCAGCTGATCTTACGCCAGTCCTTGCTGTAGAGCTTGCCCTTGCTGTCAAAAAAGAAGGAAGCGACCTCTCCCTCCTCGCTGCGGAAAAGCCAGACGGTCACCTTTTGGCCCTTGACTTCCTGTTGGCGCACGTTTTGGAGCAGGGGCGTTCCGGTGATGGCCCTAACCTGGGCCATGGTCATGCCTTTTTGCACCTGCTCAAACCTTTCCTTGGTGATGAAGCGAAACTTTCTGGCTTCCTCCAGCAATGCCTGCAGCTCGGCGGGTACGGGAGCGCCAATGCTTTCAAAATAGCCCTGGGCCGTTTCCAGAATTTCCACCGCCCTGCGGTAATCTCCGGCCTCGTTCATGTAATCGCGAGCGTTGAGGATCGCGTCGTCGGCGTAAATCTTCAGACCCTCCCTGGTCTCCGCCGCTTGTGCAGCCTCGTTGAGGGCCGCGTTAAGAAAAGCGGTGAGCTGGTTCTGGTCGTCGCTAAATACGCGGTCCAGCTCTTTGGAAGCTGTCTTCACCTGCTCCTCTAACTCCTGTTTGCGCTGGCTTTCGCGTGCATCGAGCTTGGGCTTTTCGCCCAGGGCCGCCAGCTCAGCCCGTAGCTGCTGCAAGGCTTGCGCCTTTTCCAGGTGCTGCGCGTGCGCCGCTTTGACCTTGGCCAACCCGCCGGCCAGGTCCAGCTTCGGCGCCTCTTCCTTCTTGCCGCCGCAGGCGATGGCGGCCGCCACCGTCAGGCTCACCACGACCCATGGAGTTTTCATGCCCAACCTCCTTCCCCTCGTGAAAAAAGTAGCAAACGCCGGTTTCTAACGCAAGCGGTTCCTTGACAGAAGCTACCGTCGGCTCAATAATGAGCGAGAAGATGAATGGCCAGGAGGCTTCCATGAGCGACCGAGACGCCCTTTTTGCTCACCTGCAACACGTACGGCAAGCGGCGATGGATCTGTTGCGCACCAAGCTGGATACGCTGGCCAGGCAGGTCCAGGAGGCCACCAGCCGGGTGGTGGCCGACTTGGATTTGGTACTCCCCTCCGACCCTGAGGCGCTTTTCCCTCTCGGCTCGGTGGGTGAGTATCTCCCGAAGGCCGCACCCCAGCTTTCGGCACTGGATTTGGCGCGGGTGCGCGATTTGGACGCAGGCCGGGCGCAGTCGGAAGTGCTCCAGGGCTTGCTGCAAGCCTTGCAGCCTTACGCCGGGGGGCGAGCCATTCTGGTCTTTCGCGAAGGAACCGTATCTGGCTGGGCGGGAGCAGGATTTTCGCCGGAGACGGTCCGCAGCTGGCAAGCAACGCTGGCGAGCTCGCCTGTTCTCAGCAAGGTGGCCGCGGGCACACCCGTCTTGCTGCGAGCGGAGGACGATCCGGTCCTTTCGAGCTTCCTCCGCAACCCCGGCGTCAACGTGTTGGTTGTGCCCATGTCCCTGCGCGGCAAGGTGGTGGGTGCGCTGCTGGCGGAGGAGGGTGAGGCTGGCCTTTCGCTCGAGTGGGTGCAGTTCTATACCTACCTGGCTGGGCTGCTGCTGGAGACCCTGGCGGTGCGACAAGTTGTGCCTACGCCGGCTTTGACGGTGGTGGAAGACCTCAAGCGTCAGCCAGTCTCGGAAGAAGCAGCTTACGCGTTCCCCGAGCCGGTGCAGGCAGAAGCCGTTGCTCAGTTCCAGGCACCGCCGGCTGCCACCGAAGAGGAGACGGCGCCCTCCGCGGTAGCGGGAGCACCTGCAGCGGAAGCGGGGGTGCCCCAGGAAGAGATTGCCCTCGATGCTTCGGCCACTCAGCGAGTGGAAGTTTCAGCAGTGGCGCCGCCGCGCTCTCCGGAAGAGGAGCGAAAGCACGAGGAGGCTCGGCGGTTTGCTCGCCTGCTGGTCTCCGAAATCCGCTTGTACAACGAACAGGCGGTGCAGGAGGGAAAGGCCAACCGCGACATCTACGCGCGCTTGAAGGAAGACATTGATCGCTCGCGGGAGATGTACGAGCAACGCATCGCAGCGGAAGTGAGGGCCGTTTCCGACTACTTCTACGAGGAGCTAGTGCGTATCCTGGCCGATGGCGATCCGGACGCCTTGGGCCTGTAGCCTGCTCCTGGCCCTGTTCTCGGGCTGCGGCGAGAAAGCCCCCCCAGCTCCCACACTCAGCGCAGCCCTTAAGGTCCCGGGTGACGCGGGCGAAAAGGCAAAAGCCCTTCTGCGGGTCGCCTTTCAGGGGGAGGCTGGCTCGCGCGCCGAGGCTTTTTTCTTGGCCGGCCTTTTTGCCTGTGACGCCGGCTCGCCGATGGCAGCAGCCCGCGCTTTTTCCTTGGCCAAGCCGGAAGGGCCACGGGCTTGGCTTGCAGGGCGACGCTTGGAGGAGGCGTGTGCCCGCGTACCCCTGCCCCAAGTGGCTCTGGCAGGCCTTAAGGGACAGGCATGGCTCTCCCAGGAGGCCTGGGAGCGGATTTCCCTCGCTTCGGCCGAGGGTTGGTGGCAGAAAGGGGCGGTGGCGGCAGCACAGGCGGCTTTAGGGGCGGCGGAGAGCTACGGCCCAGCTAACCGCCCGCGGGCGAGGGTCCTGCGTACCAAGCTTTGGCCGGAGGAGGCCCGGCAAGCACAGCAGGCACTGTTGCTGGAAAGCCCGCAGGTCCTAATTTCTGCTTTCCCTGAGGTGTCCTGGCAGGCTCTCGCCGGCCACATGACCTCTCACCAGTGGCGGCAACTGGGACAGGCGTGGCTAGCGGCCGGCGCGCCGCAAGAGGCCCTGGTAGCCGCCCAGAGGGCGGGCAGGGAGGGCGTAGAGGTGGCCACCCGGGCGCTGTTGCTGCTGCGTCGCAGCCGCGAAGCGGAAGCAATGGCCACGCGGATGCCGGATGGCGGGCCTCGGCAAGACCTGCTGTTGGCGCACGCACTGCGCCAACAGGCATGGAGTAGCGAGGGCGCGGCGCGGGGGGTGCTGCTGGCGCGCATGGCTCAAGCCGCTCGGCGCGCCCTTGGGCAAGCACAAGGGAGCGAGCGGGCGGAGGCCCAGGTGCTGTTGGCCGAAGCGCTGGTGGAAACCGGTCAGCTGAGCCAAGTGCCGCAGCTGCTCCGCCAGACGGCGGAAAGCAAACCGGCGCGCTGGGATTGGGTGGCGCGCCGTTTCCTGCTGCACGCGGCCCGCCAGGGCTTAAAACCCGACCTCGCTTCGGAGCTTTTAGGACCGCGGCTGCGCCGGTTGAGCCAGTTTTGGGCTGGGTACCTCGCCTGGCGCAAAGGTGACCCGTCGGGGCTCAAACAGCTGGCGTCCTCTGGGCATCCGGACTTGGCCGCCCGCTGGGCGGCCAAGCTGGTGGGGGGTTCGGTAGTTTGGCAGCCCAGCGAGCTGGCCCCCGAAGCCGCTCCACCGCCTCAGTGGAGCCAGAGCCTGCTGGCCGCCGGACGGACCAGCGATGTCATTCTCGCGTGGCGCACGTCGTTGGAGTCCACCGCAGAGACGGGGGCCGCCTGGTTGGGGTTGTTGCAGCTGGCTAAGTTGCCCCCTTTGGACGCGATTCCCTTGCTGACCCGTGCCGAACCGCGCTTGCTCAGCGGGCCGTGGCACGGCGTGCCTCGCTCATTGCTACGCCAGTACCTGCCCTTGCCCTATGTCGACGAGCTGGAACGGGCGGCGCAGGCCTACCGTATCCCGCCCTGGTATTTGGCCGCGGTGGTGCGGCAGGAATCCGCTTTTAACCCCCAGGCACGTTCCGCGAAAGGCGCCCTAGGTCTGGCGCAGCTGTTGCCGCAGACTGCTGGTCTCCCGGAAGCCAGCCTCCTCCGTCCGGGCGAGAACCTGCGGGCGGGCGCCAAGTTTCTGGCTTTCCTGCTGGAGCGGTTTGCTGGCCACTGGGAGCCCACCTTGGCGGCGTACAACGCGGGCGAGCGGCGGGTGCGTCCGGCTTGGGTACAGGCGAAGAAACAGGAGGGGCCCTTTTTCGTAGAAGCTTTGGAGCTGCCAGAAACCTGGGACTATGTCCATCGGGTGATGCTCTTTGCCGAGGGCTACCGAGCCCTTTATTGGCCTGAAAACCCTTAGGGAGGCTCGATGACGGGCGTTCCGCTCAGTACCTCGCGGCGTCAGCAGCTGCTCGACGTGACCCCTTTGATCAGCCGGGCGGTGGCTGATTCGGGCGTGGTTGAGGGCCTCTGCCATGTTTTTGTGCCCCACACCACCGCCGCTGTGCTCATCAACGAGGGGGCCGACCCGGCGGTGAAGGAAGACATCCTTTCGGCCTTGCAGGCCATGCTGCCAAGCATTCCCTTCGCCCACGCGGAAGGCAATTCCGACGCCCACGTGCTGGCGAGCCTTGTGGGGTCCTCCGTGCTGGTGCCGGTCTCCGGTGGGCAGCTGGTCTTGGGTCGCTGGCAGGCGATTTTCTTTCTGGAGCTGGATGGGCCACGGCGGCGGGAGCTTTTCGTCACCTGCCTGCGAGCTTAAAGGCCCAAGGCCGTCACTGCCTGGCAGTAGAGAGCTTCCAAGCGCGCGCCTCGCACCGCGGTGGAAAATCCCGCCACCACCCTCGCCCTTGCTCGCTCCCCTAGGTGGCGGGCTAGCTCCTTGTCCGTAAGCAGCCGCAGCATGGCCGTGGACAGGGCAGGCACATCGCGTGGCGGTACCAGCAGTCCCACATTCCCATTCGCCACCAGCTCGGTGTTACCCCCCACGGTGGTGGCCACCACCGGCTTGGCGAGGGCCATAGCCTCACGGATGGTGCCGGTAATGCCGGTCCCCGCCCAGGAAGGATCCACTACCAAGTCACAGGCGGCCAGAACGTCTGGCATGTCACGTCGAGCCGGCAGGGCGTGGACCGCCCCTCCCAAACCCAGGGCTTGGGCTTCAGCCAGCACCTCGTGCCGTTGCCGTTCGCTCCCACAGCCCACCAATAAAGCCTCAGCCTGCGGCAGCTTCCTGCGCACCTGGACGAAGGCGGCCAAGAGCTCCCGCCAGCCCTTCCACTCGCGGATACCCACGTGCCCAACCAGGGCCGTGTGCGGGTGAATAGCCAGCTCCTGGCGTACCCGCGCTCCACAAGCTCGCTGGGGGTGGAAGCGCTCCGTATCCACGCCCGCGTAAACCGTCACTACCTTGTGCTCCGGCAAGCCCGTGGAGCGCAGGACCACGTTGCGGATTGCTTCGCACACCGCCACCACGGCATAGACTTTGGCGGAGCGATACTTGAAACGAGAAAAGGAGCCAACGGGGAAAGAAACGCCGCGGTTGACGAAAAGGGCAAACCGCGCACCCCAGAGGGTGGCCAGTAAGGCCACTGCATGGGCAATCCCTTTGTGAACGTGGACCACCTGGAGCTGGAGTCGGGAGGCTAACCCTGCTAGGCTCCTCGCGGAACGCAGGTCCAGCTCGTGGGATAAGGGCAAGGTCACATGGCGCACACCGGTTCCCGCCAGCTCCTGGGTAATGGTCGGGTCGGGCCGAGTGATTACCACCACCTGGTGACCCCTTTTGGCCAGCTCCTTCGCCCCCTCCAGCATTTGCCGCACGGAGCCGGTGGCCAAGGAAGTCTTTTCCAGGACCTGGGCGATGCGTAAGCTCATGGGGAACAAAGGGGCGGCGAAGCCGCCCCTGTCCTTTTCCGCTTACATCACCGCGGTGGGCGGTGCGGGCTCATCGGCCGCGCCTGCCTTGCCCAGGGGCACGAAAATCAAGTAGGCGGCAATGGCCAGAGCGAACAACACGGCCAAAAACGGGCTCGCATGCCAACTGGGGAACCACTCTCCCAGGTTGAAAAAGGCCTTGTCGCGGAAAAACACCACGGCCGCCACCACCAAGCCCATGAGTGCCTCACCGGCGATGAGGCCGGAGGCGGCCAGCACCCCTGCGTTCTCCACCCGCGCCTTCTGAGCCTCGTTGTAGCCGCGCTTGGCCACCTGCCAATCCACCGCCGCGCGAATCAGGCCGCCCACAAAGATGGCGAAAGTGGTCTCCAGGGGCAAGTACATGCCCACGGAAAAGAGCATGGGGCTTTTAACCTTCACCAAGATGAGGGCAAAACCCATAACGATGCCCACGATCACCAGCGGCCAGGCCATCTCACCGCCCACAATACCCTGGGACAGGGTGGCCATCAGGCCGGCCTGGGGTGCCGCCAGCGCCTTGTCACCGAAGCCTGTACCCCCTTGCTTGATGTTGGAGAAGTGCAGCACGTAAAGGGGGAAAAACATCACCGCCCCCGCAACCACGACGCCAATCAGGTCACCCAGCTGCATCTTCCAGGGCGTACCGCCCAGAAGGTGGCCGACCTTCAGGTCTTGCAGCATCTCGCCGGCCACAGCCGAGGAAACACACACCACGCTCGCCACACCCAAGACTGCGGCCACGCCCTGTATGCCCGACACGCCAAGGATCACCATGGTGAGGGCTGCCACCATGAGGGTGGCCAAGGTCAAGCCGGAAACGGGGTTGTTGGAGGAGCCGATCATGCCCACCAGGTTGCCCGAAACCGCGGCAAAGAAGAACCCGGTGACCAGCATGACCGCGGCGGCGGCCACCGCTCCGCCAATCACGCCAGCAAAATAGCTGTATAGGATGACCATGAGGACGAACACGGCCGCCACACCCAGGAGCACAACTTTGAAGTTGAGGTCCCGGTCGGTGCGGGCGGTAGCTTCTGCGCTGGCGGCCGACTTTTTCAGGTCGGAAACGGAACGGGCCAGGCCGGCCTTGAGGTTGGCACGCATACGGTAAAGGGTGTAACCGGCCCCCACCAACATACCGCCCACGGCCATGGGTCGCACGATGAACTTCCACAGCCGATCGGAAAGGAGAGCCCAAGCCTGCTCGCTTCCCGGCTGCACCCCAACGGAAGCAGCAAAGCCGTCCATCATGGAAGGCCCCAGGAAGAAAACCAAAAGGGGCACAAAAAGGCCCCAAGCCAACAGACCCCCGGCAAAGTTAAGGGCGGCCAGGGTGGGACCGATGATGTAGCCCACACCCATGTAGGCTGGGCTAACCGCTGGAGCGGAAATGGTCGAAATACCACCCACATCCCGCAAGGTGTAGGCGTCCTTTTGGAAGCCCAGCCGCACCAGGCTCTTTCCTGCTTCACCCACTTTCAGCAGAAAGTCGTTGGAGGCGCGAAACAGACCAAAGTCCCCCAGGAACTTGATCACCGCTCCCACACCCATAGCCTTGAACAGTTGCACGGCCGCTTCCGCGCCTCGTTGACCCGCCTTGTGGATTTCCGCCGCGGCCACCGACTCGGGGAAGGGAAGCTCCGGATCCTCCACCATCACCCGCCGTAGCATGGTGACAAAGAGAATGCCCAAGATGCCACCAACGATCATGAGCGCTGTGGCAAGCAGATAGTCCTTGACCGTGTTGAAGGGCCATATCCCCAGGATGACAAAGGCGGGGATAGTGAAGATCGCCCCGGCCGCCACCGACTCGCCGATGGAGCCCACGGTCCGAGCAAAGTTCTCCTCCAATAGGGACCCGCGCGCGAGACGAAGAACGGCCATGGCAATGACGGCGGCGGGGTAGGTAGCCGCGATGGTCATCCCCGCTTTGAGGCCCAGGTAGGCGTTGGCCGCACCCAGCACCACGCTCATCACTAGGCCCAAAATTAACGCCCGCCCCGTAAACTCGCTCATGGTCACGTGGGCGGGCACATAGGGGGTGAAGGACTTTTCACTCATTGCCGCCTCCCTTCCTTTCGCCACCGACCGTTTCTGGGCCGAAGCGGCGGTGTTGTACTCGCGGCATTCTACAGGAGCTACAAGACACAGGGTCAAGGGGTCAAGTCCATAAGGAATTGAGTCGAGCGCGCGCATGTCTTTTCTACTCATGTAGTCGTGGACTTGACAATGCCAGGCGCATATCCGATATTAGCTGGTGAGCCGTTTTCTGGCTCGTGGAGGAAAGAAACATGGCATCGACCACCTACACCATCAAGGCACAGGAAGCCTTGCAGGATTGCTTCGATTTGGCCCGTCGTCGTGGCAACCCGGAGGTGCTGCCATCCCATCTTTTGGTCAGCGTGCTCCAGCAGCCGGAGGGCTTGGGACCGCGGCTGGTGGCCAAGATCGGGGCGCCGTTGCCGGCCCTCCTGGCGGAGGCACAGCGGGACTTGGAGCGCTTGCCTCAGGTGCAGGGAGGAGCCGAGCCGCACCTTTCCCGCGATTTTCGCCAGGTGATGGAAACAGCCAGCAAGCTGGCTCCGCAGTTCCAAGATCAGTTCGTCTCAGTGGAGCATTTGCTCCTGGCCCTCACCCTGGTGAAAGGGTGTTCGGCTCAAGAGATCCTTGCGCGCTACGGCATTACCGACAAAGCGCTTTTGGCGGCGCTGCAGGAGCTGCGCGGCTCGCACCGCGTGACCGACGAGCAGCCGGAGGCCAAGTATGAGGCGCTCCGGCAGTACGGCCGTGACCTCACGGAGCTGGCCAGGGCGGGCAAGCTGGATCCGGTCATTGGCCGCGATGAGGAGATTCGCCGGGTGATGCAGGTGCTGACGCGCCGCACCAAGAACAACCCGGTGCTTTTGGGTGAACCCGGCGTGGGTAAGACCGCCATAGCTGAGGGTCTCGCGCAGCGCATTGTGGCTGGCGACGTGCCGGAGCTTCTGAAGAATCGGCGCATCGTGGCCTTGGATATGGGAGCCCTAATTGCGGGCACCAAGTACCGCGGTGAGTTCGAGGACCGGCTGAAGGCGGTGATCAAGGAGGTGGTGGACTCGGAGGGCGAGGTGATCCTCTTTATTGACGAAATCCACACCCTGGTTGGCGCCGGTGCGGCGGAAGGAGCCATGGACGCAGCCAACCTGCTCAAGCCCGCGCTGGCGAGAGGCGAGCTGCGCTGCATCGGCGCCACCACCTTGAGCGAGTACCGCAAGCACATCGAGAAGGACGCGGCTTTGGAGCGGCGCTTCCAGCCGGTCATGGTTGGCGAGCCGACGGTGGAGGAAGCCATTGCCATCCTGCGTGGCCTTAAGGAGCGCTACGAGGTGCACCACGGTGTGCGCATTACCGACGACGCGCTGGTGGCTGCCGCTCAGCTCTCTCACCGCTACCTCACCGATCGTTTCCTGCCCGACAAGGCCATTGACCTCATGGATGAGGCGGCTTCGCGGTTGCGCATCGAGATTGACTCGCTGCCTACGGAAATCGACCAAAAACAGCGAGAGCTGGTGAAGCTGGAAATTGAGCGGCGAGCCTTGTCCAAGGAACAGGATGCCAAGGCACGGGAGCGCTTGGCCCAGGTGGAGCACATCATTGCCGAGCTTTCCGAACGCATCGCGGCGATGAAGGCATCCTGGCAACGGGAAAAGCAGCTCATAGGCCGCATGCGGCAGCTGAAAGAGCAGCTGGAAACCACCAGACAGGCGGCGGAACGGGCGGAGCGAGAGGGGGACTTGGAAAGGGCAGCGCAGTTGCGCTACGGCGAGGTGCCGGCTCTTCAACGCCAGCTGGGTACCGCCACTGAGGAGCTGAAAGCTCACCAGCAAACGCACGGGACTTTTTTGGCGGAAGAGGTCACCGAGGAAGCGGTGGCCCAGGTGGTGGCTCGCTGGACAGGGATCCCCGTGGCCAAGCTGTTGGAAAGCGAAAAGAGCAAGCTGCTGTCCATGGAGGAGCGCCTGAGCAAGCGGGTTGTGGGCCAGCGGGAGGCGATCCGTGCGGTGTCCGAGGCGGTGCGCCGGTCGCGGGCGGGGCTTTCTGACCCCAATCGGCCTGTTGGGTCCTTCCTCTTTCTAGGCCCCACGGGCGTGGGCAAAACGGAACTGGCCAGGGCGCTAGCTGAGTTTCTCTTCGATGACGAGCGTGCCATGGTGCGGCTGGACATGTCCGAGTACATGGAAAAGCACTCAGTGGCTCGGATGATCGGGGCCCCACCAGGTTACGTAGGCCACGAGGAGGGTGGGCAACTGACGGAAGCGGTGCGGCGGCGACCGTACTCGGTGGTGTTGCTGGACGAGATCGAAAAGGCGCATCCGGACGTGTTTAACGTGCTGTTGCAGATCCTCGACGACGGCCGCCTCACCGACGGTAAAGGCCGCACGGTGGACTTCCGCAACACCGTCATCATCATGACGTCAAACATTGCTTCAGACCTCATCGGGAGGTTTGGCGAGCAGGAACGTGAGGCCATGATGGCCGCGGTTCACGCCGAGCTCAAGCGTTTCTTCCGCCCGGAGCTGCTGAACCGCATTGACGAGGTGTTGGTTTTCCACAAGCTCACGATGAACGAGCTCAAGGAAATCGTGCAAATCCAGTTGGCCCGCCTCTCGCAGCTTTTGGCTCCACGCCGGATTCGCCTGGTGGCCGACGACGCGGCGGAGGAGCTTTTGGCTCGCGAAGGCTATGACCCGGAGTTCGGCGCGCGCCCATTGAAGCGCACGATCCAGCGGTTGGTGCAAGACCCGCTGGCGCGCATGGTACTGGCCGGCCAGGTGAGCGAGGGAAGCAGCGTGCTGTTGACGGTGCAGGGGGATCGGCTGATGCTAGAGCCGATCCTGGACCCCGAGCCGGTACCCAGCGAGGTGGAAGCGCTAGCGTAAGGTGGCCGTGAGGGCCTGATCGAGGCTTCGCCCCATGGCACCGGCAAACCAGGCAGTGCCGGCCAGGGCGTGGGCCAAACCTAGCAGGCCTAGGTTTGGCACGTACTGGAAGATCCATACCCAAAAGCAGGCGGCGGGAAAGACCACGGCCACCGTCCGCCAATCGGGGGCGTGGGCCAAGGCAAACAACGCCGCGGCCCCTAGCCCTCCCCAGCGGGGCCAGCGTTGCCGGAGGTGATCGGCTAATACGCCGTTAAGCAGGTATTGCTGGGCCACCCCCCAGGGGAGGTAGGCCCCTGTCATCAGCATCCATTGCTGAGACCGCGGCGCGAGGAGGATGCCGAAGGCGAGCGCAGCGGCTGAAAGGGAAAAAAGCAGCACCGCCGGCGCCTGCCAGGCCTTAGGCCAGCGAAGGTAGGCACGCCAAAAGCCTGGCTCCTCCTGCTGGCGCCGAGCCAAAAGCAGGGCCCAAACCACCACTCCCGTCCCCACCACGACCAGCTTCCCGCGGCCTAAAAGCTCGGCGCCCACATTGGCCACAGCCAGCAGCAGCAAGGCCCCCAACTCCCGACGACGCCGCTTCACGGGGCGATTTTAACGGCTTTTATACTGGATCTTAAGCCATGGGTACGGTGACCTTGCCCTGGTGGCTGTTCTTCTTGCTGCTGAGCCTCTCGGGGGCGGCGGTTCTTCGCGGCTTGTTGCTTCCGGGGGTGCGGGTGGTGCTTCGCCGTCGCATGCGGGCCGTGGCCGAAGGGCTGGCCACCCGCTGGAAGGTGCGCCTTCAGCCCTTCAAGCTAGCGCGCAAGCGCGCGGTGGAGCTGGCGCTCACCCACGATCCCGAGGTGCTCCGCGCGGCGGAAAGCTACCGCCGTCAACAGGGGCTCAGTTGGCCGGAGGTGGAGGACCTGCTGGGCGCCTACGCGAGGGAAATCGTGCCCACCTTCAACGTGTACCTCTACTACCGCCTGGGCCACGCCCTGGCGCGGCGCCTGCTGCGCGCTGTCTTTCGGGTGCGGGTGGGCTTTATGGACAAGAAGGCGCTGGCAGCGGTAGATCCTGAGGCCAGCATCGTGTTCCTCATGAACCACCGTTCCAACGTGGATTACTTGCTGGTGGCGTACCTGGTTTCCCGCCACGCAGCCATTTCTTACGCCGTTGGCGAGTGGGCCAAGGTGTGGCCTTTGGACACCTTCATCCGCCGCTTGGGTGGCTACTTTGTCCGCCGGGACAGCCAGGACCCCCTTTACCGCAAGGTCTTGGAGCGGTATGTCCAAATGGCCGCCATGGCCGGCGTGGCCCAGGGTGTCTTCCCCGAGGGGCGGCTCACGCGTGACGGGCGCCTGCAGCCCCCTAAGTTGGGCCTCTTGCACTACCTTCTCAAAGCCTTTGACCCAGAGGGCGAGCGGGATCTGGTGTTCATTCCAGTGGGGATCAATTACGACCGGGTGTTCGAGGACCGCACACATAGCGGTCTGGAAGGCCCGGCCAGCTTTTCGTGGCAAGGCATGGTGCAGGTGGCCGGCTGGTTGTTGCGCTTGGGAGGGCACCTCCTACGAGGGCGGACCAACCGTTTTGGCTACGCCGCCGTCAACTTCGGCGTGCCGGTGTCGGCCAAGGTGCTCCTGCAGGAGGTGGGCGACTTGCGGCGCGCCTCGCCTGAGGCCTATCGGGAAAAGGTGTCGGCTTTAGGCAATCGGCTATTTTCGCGGGTGGCCGAAGCCGTACCGGCCACGCCGCTGCCAGTGCTGGCGGAAACACTGCTGGCCCAGGGGCCAAGCCTGGAGCGCAGCCAGCTCATGCAGTCCTTTTGCCAACGTGCAGCCTGGTATAGCCGGCGTGGGCTCCTGCAACCTGACCTGGAGCCGGGGGCGTTGTTCCGCCACGCTTTTTCCTTAGCCGCCCAGCGCCACCTGGTGGAGCTGGAAGGGGATCGCCTGTGGATAACCGCGGAGGGCGAGCTGCTTTTGCGTTACTACGCCAACTCCCTTGCCCACCACCACGCCAGTTAAGCGGGTAACGTGGGCAGCAACTGGGGCGGCCGACGCACCATGGTGGCCTGCTCGAAGGCAAAGGCCAGGCTCAGCAGGGGTCCTTCCTGCCAGGGCCTGCCAATGAAGGTGAGGCCCACCGGCAGCTGGTGAACAAAGCCCATGGGCACGGTAACGGCCGGATAACCGGAAACCGCGGCGGGAGTCGAGCTGCCGCCCAGGTAGTGGTCGCCGTTGACTAAATCCGTCACCCAGGCCGGTCCCCCTGTGGGTGCCACCAGCGCATCCAGGCGGAACTTGGCGAAGATCAGGTCCAACCCCTTTTCCCGGGAAAGCTTGTGGCAGTGGGCGAGGGCTTTTCTGTACGCCTTGTCCGTCAACGGCCCCTTTTTTGCTGCCAGCTGGAAGATCTCCTGGCCAAAAAAGGGCATCTCCTGTTGGCGGTGTTCCTCGTTGAAGGCAATGAGGTCGTCCAAGGTGTGGCACGGGCAACTGGGGGCCCATTCCCGCAGGTAGCTGGCCAGGGACCACTTGAACTCGTACAGCAGCACCTGGAACTCAGCCTCGTCGTAGGCCCCCAGGTGGGGGATGTCCATCGGGTCCAGCAGCTGGGCGCCGGCATCCCGCAGCACCAGCAACGCGTGCTCGTAGAGCTTGTCCACCGCCGGATGGTAGCCGGTAACTTTGGCGCGAGCCACGCCCACGCGTGCACCGCGCAGCGCCCCTGGACGCAAAAAGGGACTGTAGTCGGCGCGGCTTGGGGCCCTGGCCGTGGCCGGGTCCGCGGGATCCGGACCGGCCATGGCCGCCAGCAGCAGGGCAGCGTCCCACACCGTACGGGCCATGGGACCGGCCGTGTCCTGGGAGAAGGCGATGGGGACGATGCCCGAGCGGCTCACAAGGCCCAAGGTGGGCTTGACCCCTACTAGACCACACGCATTGGCGGGGCAAACGATAGACCCATCCGTTTCGGTGCCCACCCCCACCGCCGCCAGGTTGGCGGAAATGGCGGCCCCGCTTCCGGAGGAGGAGCCACAAGGGTTCCGGTCCAGCACGTAGGGGTTACGGCACTGGCCACCACGGGCGCTCCAGCCGGAGCTGGAGCGGGTGGAGCGAAAGTTGGCCCACTCGGAGAGGTTGGTTTTGCCCAGGAGCACCGCGCCCGCTTCCCGCAGGCGGCTCACCAGCTGAGCATCACGCGGGGGCTTGTGACCCAGAAGGGCTAATGAGCCCGCGGTGGTTTCCATGGCGTCGGCGGTGGCAATGTTGTCTTTGAGAAGGACGGGGATGCCGTGTAAGGGCCCGCGGGAGCCCTTGGACCTGCGCTCCTGGTCCAGCTGGCGTGCCACCTCCGGCGCCTGGGGGTTCACCTCCACCACCGAGCGCAAAAGCGGGTCCAGCTGGGCAATGCGCTCCAGGTAAGCCTGGCACAGCGCCTCGCTGGTGAGCTCACCCCGGGCGAAGGCGTCCTGCAGCTGTTGGATGGTCGCCTCTGAAAAGGGAAACGGGCGATCCTGTGCTTGCGGCTTTTCTTCCCGTGCCTGGGTCGTAGGGGTTTCTATCCAACCTGCCAAGCCGGCAAGCCCTAGCAAGCGCACCATCTGGCGGCGATCCATGCCCAAGGGTTTGTTTTCGGCCATAGCCACCTCGCTGTCCCAGTGTACGCCCCCAGGGCGGCGAGGTTAAGCTAGCGCGGGAGGGTACCATGAGGAGGGGCTGGCTCGGTCTAATGTTGATGTTGGCGGCGGCGGCACAGGGGGAAACGAATCGCCGCTCGCCCGTGGTGCAGGTGGTGGAAAAGGTGAGGCCAGCGGTGGTGAACTTGACAGCAAGACAGGTGGTCCGCTTGCCCGGACGTAGCCTTTTCGAGCAGCTTTTCCCCGAGTTCGCCATGCCTCGCGAATACGAAACCCAGTCCCTGGGCTCAGGTGTTCTTATCAGCGCGGACGGCCTCATTGTCACCAACGAGCATGTGATTGCCGGCGCAGCAGAAATTTCCGTGCGCTTCCTCTCTGGCCAGGAGGAAAAAGCTGAGGTGGTGGGCGCGGATGCCGACTCCGATTTGGCCCTCCTCCGGGTCGATGCCAGGGGCCTGCCGTTCTTGCCGGTGGCAGAACAGGATGACCTGATGATTGGGGAAACGGTGATTGCCATTGGCAACCCTCTGGGTCTGGAAAACACCGTCACCGTGGGCGTGCTTTCGGCGCGCGACCGCACGGTGTCATCACCACGTACCAACCGGGTTTACACCGATTTCCTGCAAACGGATGCCTCCATCAACCCGGGTAACTCGGGTGGCGCCCTGGTGGACCTGGATGGCCGCTTGATCGGCATCAACACCGCCATCGTCGGGGAGGCGCAGGGTATCGGCTTTGCCATTCCTGCCAAGCGGGTGCGCCGAGTGGTCTCTGACCTGCTGCGCTTTGGGCGCGTCCAGCCGGCCTGGCTGGGTCTGTTCGTGGGGGAGCGCCCCAGCGCGGCTCGCGCTCGGGAGCGCCAAGGGGTTCACGTGCTGGATGTGTTCCCTGGATCACCGGTGGAGACGGCGGGGTTGGCGGTTGGCGACCTGCTGCTAGCCGGCAACGGCCGCCATTTTTCCACCCGCGACGATTTCGCCACCTTCCTGGCGCAGGTGGCGCCCGGTGAGCGCGTGGAGCTGGATGTGCTGCGCGGGAAATCACGACGGGTGCTGAGCTTGCGAGCAGTTAAGCCGCCAGAGGATTTAGGAGAGCAAATCCTTCTGCGTTACGTGGGGCTGCGCCTGGGAACTCGCCGAGGTTTCGTGGTGGTGAGTAGGGTAGTGGCGGGCTCTCCGGCCGATGAGGCAGGCCTTTCCGCCGGGGACCTGCTCTTGGGCATTAATGGCCAGCGGGTGCGCACCCTGGCGGAAGTCAACAGCGTGCTGACCCGCGATTACCTCCGGTCGTCGGTCTTGCTCGCCATTGGCCACGGAGGCTTTCAGTACCACTTTACCTTCAGGCTTGCCCCGTAGCCTGTGTATACTTGCCCCCGTGGCGGAAAGGCGCGAAGCGGTTGTGACCGCGGTATTTGGCCCGCTGGTGCGCGTGCACGCGGGTGATGAGGAGCTGGTGGTTCCCTTCCGCCGCAAACTACTTTGGCACGCGGACACCCCCGACAAGCGCCTGGTAGTGGGAGACCGGGTGGTAGCGGAGGGGACCAAGGGGTCTGTGGTGGTGGCCGAGGTTTTGCCGCGAAAAAACACCCTCACGCGCAAGTCCCCCGGTGAGGACCGGCCCCGGGTAATTGCCGCCAACGTGGACCAAGCGGTGGTGGTGATGGCGGCTAAGCTGCCGGAGCCCAACCCGCGCCTGCTCGACCGCCTGCTGGTGGCCTGCCATCACGCAGGCATTCGTCCCATCGTTTGCGTGAACAAGGTGGACCAAGGCACCGAGCTGGTCGAGGCTTGGCTGGGGGACTACCAGGATGCGGGCTACGAGATGTTCCTCACCTCGGCACGCACGGCCCGCGGCATTGGCAGCCTCAAGCGGGCCTTGGCGGACAAAACCACGCTCTTTTGCGGTCCCTCTGGCGTGGGGAAATCGGCGCTGTTAAACGCTATCCATCCCGGCTACCGCTTGCAAGAAGGCTCCATCTCGGACGCCACCGGAAAAGGGCGCCACACCACCACCACCGCCCAGCTCCTGCCCCTACCCGGCGGCGGTTTTGTGGTGGATACTCCCGGCATCCGCGAATTTGGTCTTTGGGACCTGAAGCCGGAAATGCTCGCCAGCCTTTTCCCCGATATTGCCCGTTGGGCCCACGAGTGCGGCTTCAAAAACTGTGGTCACGATCGGGAACCCGGGTGCCAGGTGCGGCGGGCTGTGGAAGAAGGGAAGACGAGTTCCCGCCGCTACACTTCCTACCTCAAGCTCCGCGCCGAGTTGGCAGCAGGAGCGTATCGTTCCTAGGAGGCCCCGTGGCATCCCCACAAAAGGTCTTTCTCGCCCTCGTGCTGGGCGCTGCCGCTGGCGTGGGCGGCCAGGCGCTGTTTGGTCAAGGAGAACGCTGGCTGTGGCTGGTGAGCAACCTGACGGAGCCCCTAGGTCGGGCCTGGCTTTCGGCCCTCATCATGGTGGTGGTCCCACTCATCGTTTCCACGCTGGCCACTGGTGTGGCGGCCTTGGGCAGCTTGCGGGAAGTGGGTCGCTTGGGCATTTTGACCCTGGCTTGCTTCCTCGCCCTAACCGCCACCTCCAGCACCCTGGGTATTGCCACTATGGGTCTGCTGCAACCGGGCAAGCACCTTCCCGAAGAGGTGAAGGGCCAGCTCTTAGGGGTTTACGGTGGGGACCTGGGTCGGCTGGAGGGCAGCACGTCGCTTAATCTGTGGCCGGATTTGATGCTCAAGCTGATTCCGCGCAACCCGGTACAGGCAGCGGCCAACGGTGAGATGCTCGCGGTTATTGTCTTTTCCCTTTTTTTGGGCTTGGCCTTGGCCAGCATCGGCGAAAAAGGGGTCCCTTTGGCTAGCGTTTTGGAGTCGCTGGCACATACGGTGGTGGCCATCATTGGCCTGGTGATGAGGCTCGCCCCAGCTGGGGTCTTTTGTTTGATGTTTTCCGTGGCCGCTCGCTTTGGTTTGGGCTTGCTGTGGACCCTTTCTTCCTTCGTGTTGGTGGTGGTGGGCAGCCTTGCCGTTTTCCAGTTCCTGTTTTACCCCCTGGTGGTGGCGTTGGTGGCGCGCCGCAACCCTTGGGACTTCCTGCGCCGCATTCGCTTGGTGATGGTGACTGCCTTTTCCACCTCGTCTTCCAACGCCACGTTGCCCACCAGCTTGCGGGTGGCCCAGGACGAGCTGGGAGTGTCGCGGGAAGTGGCAGGCTTTGTCTTGCCCTTGGGTGCCACCCTGAACATGAACGGCACCGCTCTTTTTGAGGGCGCAACGGTGTTGTTTCTCGCTCAGGTGTTTGGCGTGTCCCTCTCTTTTAAGGCCAAGCTGTTGGTGGTTTTGCTGGCAGTGGTGACCGCCATCGGCACCGCCGGCGTTCCGGGAGGCTCGCTGCCCCTCTTGATGATGGTTTTGGCTACGGTGGGCGTGCCGCCAGAAGGCCTGGCTATTGTCTTCGGTGTGGATCGCTTGCTCGATATGTGCCGTACCACCCTCAACGTTACCGGTGACCTGGTAACGGCCACCATCGTGGAGCGCCTCTCCTGGCGTCGGTTCGAGACCAGCCACTGATCTTTGCGGGCGCGCAAAGTGGCCAGACGGCAGCTGACGCACATTGGCGGCGGGGAGGTTAAGCATGCCGCGACGCTGGCCGCACGTTCCCCTCAGGCGCCGCTTTCAGGTGGTTTTTTTCCTATGGACGCTGGCGATTGGGGGGCTGTTCACCCTCTGGGCTTTCGCCCATTTGGACGGGCGCAATCCGCCGGTGGGGCGGCCGCCTGGGGTGGAGGGTTTCTTGCCCATCTCTGCCCTCATGTCCCTGCGCCTTTGGCTGGCCTCGGGCGAGATTCACCCGGTTCACCCCGCTGGCTTGGCCATCCTGTTAGCTGCCATGGTGATGAGCCTGGCGGTGGCCCGGTCCTTTTGCTCTCACTTGTGCCCGGTGGGGGCTTTGTCCGAGTGGTTGGGTGGGCTGGGCCGCACGCTGTTGGGCCAGACCTGGGAGTTACCGCGCTTTCTGGACCTGCCGTTGCGCGGCGCCAAATGGCTGCTGTTGGGCTTCTTTCTGTGGGCTATTTGCTTTGGTATGACGCTCGGACAGGTGCGGGCTTTCCTCGACAGCCCTTACAACCGGGTTGCTGACGTGAAGATGGTGTTGTTTTTCGCCGATCCCTCGCGGCTCACCCTAGCGGTGCTGGGCGTGCTGGTGGTGGCGTCGGTGTTGGTACGGGACTTCTGGTGTCGTTACCTCTGTCCCTACGGTGCCCTGGTGGGTCTTTTTGGGCGATTCGCCCTGTTTAGGGTGACCCGCGACCCGGCCGTCTGCACCGGCTGCCAGCTCTGTTCCAAGGTGTGCCCTGCGCGGCTGCCGGTGCATCGCGCCCGTCGCCTGGCTTCGGTGGAATGCACTGGCTGCCAAGACTGCGTGGCTGCCTGCCCTGTGAAGGGGTGCCTGCAGATGGCCGGCCCGACGGGAAAGCTGCGGCCATCTCACGCCGTCTTGCTCGCCGTGGGTGTCTACTTAGCCATCACCGCTGCTTTCCGCCTTGCGGGCCACTGGCGGGGTAACGTGAGCGAGGCGGAGTACGCCCGCCGCCTGCGGGAGATCCACTCCCCCCTTTATTCGCACGGCATGGGACAAGCACCCTCCGAGGGCGAGGTAACCCGGCCGGCGGCGTCCCACTAGGAGGATTTTTCGATTTCTCGGATTTTCAAGCCCAGGGCCACCACTGCCGCCAAAATGACAAGCAAGGAAACCTTGAGGCCGTTGTGGCGGTAGCGCAGCTCCCGCTCAGCCGCCTCGGCGGAGGCGTCGGCCTCCCGCAGAGCCTTGGCAGCGCTGTCCGCATGTGTGCCCACCCGCCCGGGGCTTACCGTATGCACCTCGTTTCGGGCTAGGACCAACGCTTGGTGGGCCTCCTCCAGCTTCACGGTGGCATCGTCCATGAGCATGCCGCGTCGCTCGGCCTTTTCCACCCGCTGATGGACGCGCTCCATTTGCGAGACAGTGGCGTGAAGGGCGGAAAACATGGCGCTCGCGGCCTGGGCGCCAGCATCACCCGAGGTGTGGCAGGAGCCGCAAACCTGACCCTCCCCAACCCCGATCCAAGAGTCCTGAGGTACCTCTACCCGGTGGTTCCCATGGCACGCCTCGCAAGCCGGCTGCTCCATGGTAGCGAAGGCGTCCTTGTGGGGCGACCGGTCAAAGGCTTCCCGCTGGGTGAGGTGGCAAGTGCCGCACACGTTGGAAACGGAGGAAACCCCCGGCGGAGTGGCGCCGTGTGACCCGTGGCAGTCGTTGCAGGTCGGCGCTGACAAGTCGTTCTTCACGGTGAGGGCGTGGTAGTGGACCGAGCGCTTGTAGTCCTCCACCTCGTTGCCTGGAAGGCCGTAGCTGGCCATAAGCGTCTTGTCGCCGTGGCAGCGGCCGCAGGTCTCCACGATGCGCGTGGGATAAACCGGGGAGCGAGCGTCGCTGGCTGGGAGCACGCCGTGGGCTCCGTGGCAGGAGGCACAGGTGGCCACCCGCGTATCGCCCTTGGCCAAGGCCAGGCCGTGCCTGGACGTGCGATACTGAGCTAGCTGGTCAGTGGGGATATTGGGGGCGTAACGCAAGATGAACGTGGTGTCGCTGTGGCAGCTGGCACACACCTCGGGAACACGTTGGGCGGGGATCTTGCCTATGAACCCCTTCTTGGGGTCCATGGACGCCTCTGGATCCTCGGCCTGCGGGTCACCGCCGTGGCAGCCGGCACAGGTAATCCCTTGGCGATGGTGAACATCCTCGGCCACCAGGTTGGCTGGCTGGCTCAGCCTTGGGTCGTCCAGCTCCTGATGGCAGCTGGTGCAGGTGTCCTGGGCGGGTTTACCGGGAGCCCCCACCGCCCGCGCAGGCGGGGCGGCCCAAGCCGGGGCAGCAAGCAAGATTGCCACGAGAAAGCGAACCGGGTTCATTTGAACACCCCCAAGTAGGAGAGAGCGGTAAAAGAGGCAATGTAGAGGAGCACACCCCACCCCACCAGCTGGGCAAAAAGGTTCGGTTCTCCCCGCGCGCGCTTCTTGTCCCACAAGGGGGCCAGAAACCAGAAGAGGCCCCCCGCGGAAAAAGCAGCCAGCCCCACGATTTCCCCTTCGACGCCTAACACCTTGGCGGGGAGCAACTTGAGGGTCTCAAACATGAAAAGAAAGTACCACTCCGGTTTGATGCCTGCAGGAGCCGGCGCGAACGGGTCAGCCTTCTTGCCCAGCTCCCATGGGAAGAAGGCGGCCAGGGCCGCCAAGAGCGCCAGCCCCACCAGCCAGACCATCAGTTCCCGCAAGACAAAGTTGGGGAAGAAGGGCCGCGGCAGTAGAGAGCGTTCCTGGTCGGGCACGTGGATCCCCTGCCTTTGGATAAACAGCAGGTGGAGAACAATCAAGAAGGTGCTCACCATCGGCAACACAGCCACGTGAATGCCAAAAAAGCGCGTAAGAGTTGCGCCGGTCACGTCTTCGCCGCCCCGCAGCACGTGCAAGAGCCAATGGCCAATCAAGGGCACCTTGGAAACCATGTCGGTGCCCACCCGCGTGGCGAAAAAGGCCAGCTCGTTCCAGGGCAGGAGGTAGCCGGAAAACCCGAAGCCCAGGGCCAAAAGCAAAAGCGCTGCTCCCGTCCACCAGGTGAGCTCGCGGGGTTTCACGTAGGCGCCGGAGAAGTAAACCGTGAACATATGGATGAAGGCCGAGGCAATCATCAGGTTCGCCGACCAGGAATGGATGGAGCGGATGAGCCAACCGAAGGGGACACGGGTCATGATGAACTGCACGCTTTCGAAGGCAGCCTCGGCGGTTGGGCGATAGTAAAGGAGCAATAGGATCCCAGTGGCCACTTGCACCATGAAGAAGAAAAGGGTGAGCCCGCCGAAGTAGTACATCCAGTCATGGCGGTGCCGGGGGACTGCTTTCTCGCGGGCAAAGGCCACCAAAGGTTCTAAGTCGAAGCGCTCGTCCAAATAGGCCCAGAGCTTCTTCTTGAGGCTCATATCAGGCTCCCCTGGTGACGTAGATGTCGTCCCCCACGATGTCCACCTTGAAGGCCTCCAAAGGCCGCGGCGGCGGTCCTTGGATGTTCTTGCCCTGCAGGTCGTAGTGACCGTTATGGCAGGCACACCAGATGTGCTGGAAGTCGGGCCGGTACTGCACGGTGCAGTTGAGATGGGTGCAGATGCCAGCAAAGGCTCGCACCTCCCCGGCAGGGGTTCGCACCAAAATTCCCGGCTTGGCACCAAACCGGAAGATCTTTCCGCTGTTGGGGGGTAGCTCAGAAAGCTTGCCGGCCAGCACGCGGTTAGTGGGGGCCTCGGCCACTTCAGGCGGCAACACGTAGCGGAACACCGGGTAAAGCGCTGCCGCCACTGTGGCACCCAAGGACGTGCCCAAAAGCCAGTTAACAAAGCTCTTCCGGGACATCTTTTCCATGGCCACTCCTCCCAGCCCCGGCGGAATTATGGCACCTTCGCCTCGATTGTCAAGGTGTGACCGAAGTGGCAGCTCAGCTTGTGAGCTAAGCTTGCCGCGGAGGAAGCATGACGGTTCTATTCGTGGGCGATGTGGTTGGCAAGGTAGGGCGCAGGCTGTTGCGCAGCGAGCTACCCAAGTTGGTGAGTGAGTTGCAGCCGGAGTTGGTGGTGGTGAATGTGGAGAACGCCGCCGGAGGTTTTGGCCTTACGGCCGAGGTGTGGAAGGAGCTTTCGGCATTACCGGTGGATGTGTTCACCTCCGGCAACCACATTTGGGACAAGAAGGAAACCGCCAGCCTGTTGGATACCGAGCCCCGCCTGTTACGTCCGGCCAACTATCCTGACGGCAACCCGGGGAGGGGTGTTTGCGTGCTAAGCACGCGTAGCAGGGGGATAGCGGTAGCGGTGATCAACGTGCAGGGGCTGACCTTTATGACCCCGATGGATTCGCCTTTTCGCGTGGTTGACCGCCTTTTGGGCAGCTTGCCCACGGGGGTCAAGGTGGTGCTCGTGGATGTGCATGCCGAGGCTACTTCGGAAAAACAGGCCTTGGCCTGGTATCTGGATGGGCGAGTGACAGCGGTGCTGGGCACCCACACGCACGTTCCCACTGCCGATGAGCGAATTCTGCCGCGGGGCACCGCCTTCATCACCGACGTGGGCATGACCGGTCCCTACGAGAGCGTGATTGGCTTCCGTCCCAAGGAGGTCTTGGAGCGGTTTCTCTACGCCACCCCCCGTCCCCTGGAGCCGGCCACCAAGGGAGGAGGGTTGGCTGGGGTGGTAGTGGAGGTGGAGCCGGAAAGCGGCAGGGCGCAGAGCATTTTTCGCGTTTTCCGAAGCGAGAAAGTATGACGGGACTCGTACCTTTGTCGGTGCTGCTCACGGCAAGGAACGAAGAGGCCATGTTGCCGGGTGCTCTGGCCTCGGTGGCTTTGTTGGCCTCGGACGTGGTCGTGGTGGTGGACGAGGCCAGCACTGATGCCACCGAAGAGGTGGCCCGGCAGGCGGGGGCCAGGGTTTTCCGCCATCCCTTCCTCTCCTCGGCTGATCAGATCAACTGGGGCTTGCAGCAATGTGGAGAACCGTGGGTTCTGGTATTGGACGCCGACGAGCGCCTAACCCCAGCCTTGCGCCAGAGCATCAAAGAGGAGTTGGCCTCCCCGAGGTTTCCCGCCTATGCCTTGCGACGGCGCAACTGGGCCTTGGGACGGAAGGTGCGCTTCGGCGATTGGGGGCTTGACTGGGTGGTGCGGCTTTTCCGCCGGCAGGATGTGGGTTTCGCCCCGCGCTTGGTTCATGGGGTAGCAAGGGCAGGGAGTGTGGGTCGCCTTGCCGGTGAGCTGGACCATCTCACCTTTCGCTCCTTTCCCCAGTACCTGCCTAAGGTGGTGGACTACGCGCTGCGGGGCGCGTGTCAGGCTCGGTCCGAAGGTCGGCGATGTTCCCTTTTTATGGCGGTGGCTCGCGCGGAGTGGCGCTTCGTTCGTGCCTACTTCCTGCGCTTGGGTTTTCTCGATGGGTGGGTGGGTTTGCTCTTGGCTGTGCTTTCGGCCTACGGCACCTTTCTCAAGTGGGCTGCGGTTTGGCGGGGTTTGGACGAGGCCATGCCCCCTGCCGTAAAGTAAGGCGTGGGTCCCTTCCCCTGTCACCTGCTTTTGGACCTACCCAACTGGCTGGGAGACCTGGTCCATGCCTTGCCCGCCTTGCGGATCCTTCTGGATGCTAACCAGCGAGGGGAAACAGTCCTACTGTTGCCGGCCTCGTTCAAGGGGTTGGTGAGCTCGTGGCCGGCCCAGGCCGTGAGCCGACCGAAGGACGCTGGCTGGGCCTTTCGGCGGCGGCTGCCTCGTCCGGAGGTGGCGTTGACCTTTCGCCACTCCACCCGGGCCAAGCTGCTGCTGGCCGGCTTGGGCGCCCAGCGGGCATTAGGCAGCAAAGGGCGCCTGGCGCGGTTTTTGGGTTTGGAAGTGTTTGCGGTGGACCGACGTCGCCACCAGCGGCACGACATGGATGAGGCACTGCGTCGGTTGGCCCTTCCGCCGGTTGATGGGCATCCAGCTTTCCTCTTTGCGCCGGCGCGGCCGGCTGACGGGGGACGGGTGGCGATCGTGCCCGGCTCGCACCGAGCGGAGGCCAAGCGGTACCCGTCGGATTGGTACGCGTGGCTGGCAGGCCAGCTGGCCCAGGGGGGGTTCCGCGTTACCGTGGTGGTGGGCCCGGCGGATGCGTCATTGGGTGAGCACATAGCAACGCGGGCACAGGTGGAGCTTTTCCCGCCCAAGGCTTCCTTGGCCGAGGTGGCCGGCTTTCTCTCCAGTGTGCGCCTGGTGGTAGGTAACGACTCCGGCCTCACGCATTTGGCGGCCGCCGTGGGCTGCCGGGCCGTGGCCCTTTTTGGTCCCACCTCGCCGGTGCGCACGGCCCCGATGGGCGGGGTGTCTCTCCAGGCCCCGGACTTTCAACGCCTTGGTTGGCAGGGTCTCCCTCCCGAGAGGGTGCTGGCAGTGGTTGAACGCGCTTTGACCTGCCGCGAGGAGACCGTGGACGGGAAGGGGCTTCGTACGGATGCGACACCTCCTGGGGTTGCACCTTGGCACGGGAGCATGTAAAATACAGGCTGGCGGTGGGCCGCTAGCTCAACTGGCAGAGCAAGGGACTCTTAATCCCTAGGTTGTAGGTTCGACTCCTACGCGGCTCACCAACTATTTGCCTGCGAAAGTGGCGGAACTGGTAGACGCGCGAGACTTAGGATCTCGTGGGATTCACCCGTGGGGGTTCGAGTCCCCCCTTTCGCACCAAGAGGAACCCCATGACCTACGAATTGGAACGTCCTGGCCCCTGTCTTGTAAGGCTCAAGGTTGCGGTTCCTGCGGATGAGGTTGGTCGGGTCCGGGCTGAAGTTGCCCTCGCCTTCGCTCGCACCGCCAGGCTACCTGGGTTTCGCCCCGGCAAGGCACCGCTGCGAATGGTGGAGGGCCGCTTAGCCCAGGAAGTCCGCGAGGAAACGGAGGAACGGCTCTTGCGACGCGCTTGGGACGAGGCGGTGGCCGCCGAGGGCTTGAAGGTAGCTGGGCCGCTGGGCGTTCTCCAAGTCGAATGGGACGACAACGGGAGCTTCACCTTCACCGGGGAGTTTGAGGTTTACCCCAAGGTCAGCCTGCCGCCGATTGCCAACTTTCAGCCGCCGGCTTTTGACCCCGAACCCAAAGAAGAAGAGGTAGAGCAGTTTCTCAAGGGCTTGGCCGAGCGCCATGCCACCTGGGAAGGCGTGGAGGGAGTTGCTGCCGAGGATGGGATGCTGGTGGAGGCGGAGGTGGAGGGTCGGTTCCCAGAGGGAGGCGGCGAAGATTTCCGAGACGAGTTAGCAGTTTTTCAGCTGGGCTCGGGGGAGGTCCACCCCGAAATCGAGGCTGCAGCCCGGGGGTTGCGGGTAGGGGAGCAAGGTAAGGCCTGCCGCGATGTGGCCCGCGGCGATGCGGAGGGTACGGTGCCGGTGGAATACACCCTCACGCTCAAAGGCCTACGTAAGAAAGTGGTGCCGGCGGTGGACGACGAGCTGGCAGCGCACGTGGGTGTGGAAGGTGGGGTGGCTGGCTTGCGCCAGCAGGCGGTGGAGTTCCTGCGTCGAGCCAAGAAGCAGGAGCAGTGGCGACGCTTCCGGGAGGCTCTGGTCTCTTACCTCTTCGGCCAGGAAACGCTGCCTCTTCCCAGCCGCCTGGTGCAGGAAGAAACGCGCAAGGCGGCTGTGCGCTACGCGGAAAGGCTGCAGCGGCAAGGGGTGCAGGTGGAAAACCTCAACTGGGAAGAGCTGGCCCCCAAACTGCAAGCCTCGGTGGAAGAGCGGCTGCGGGAGGAGCTGGTGCTGGACCAGCTGGCAGAAGAACTGGGGGTACAGGTGGGCGAGGAAGAGGTCGATGCGGCGGTGCGGCGCGAGGCACAGCAGGCGGGGGTGCCCTTTGCCGAGCTGCGGGCCAACCTGGCAAAAAATGGCGGGCTGGAGCGAATCCGCGCTATTCTTCGGCGGGAGCGAGCGGTGGGTAGGGTGCTGGAGCCGCTGTTCGAGGAAGGATGACCATGCTGGTACCGATCGTGGTAGAGCAAACTCCGCGGGGTGAGCGTGCGTACGACATCTTCTCGCGCCTGCTCAAAGACCACGTTATCTTCCTGGGAGAGCCCGTTGACGATCACGTGGCTTCCCTCGTGATTGCGCAGATGCTTTTTCTCGAGGCGGAAAACCCGAACCGGGATATCTCCCTCTACCTAAACTCCCCCGGGGGGTCCATTTCCGCTGGCTTGGCAATCTACGATACTATGCAGTACGTGAAGCCGGATGTGGCAACTATCTGCGTGGGCCAAGCCTCGTCGATGGCAGCAGTGCTGCTGGCCGGCGGGGCCAAAGGCAAGCGCATGGCCCTTCCCCATGCTCGCGTGCTGCTCCACCAGCCGTTGATGTACGGGCTGGGGGGACAGGCCACCGACATCGACATTCATGCCAAGGACCTCCTCCGTTTGCGTCAGCGCCTCAACGAGATCTTGGCGGCTCACACCGGCCAGCCGCTGGAAAAGGTCAACGCGGACACCGAGCGGGATTTCATCCTAGAAGCCCAGGACGCATTGGCCTACGGGCTGATCGATCGGGTGATCACCCGCCGGGAGGTGCCAGCGGCGTCGGGGGGTAAGAAGGTGTAAAATGGCCGAGGAGAGGCCTCCATGGTAAGCAGAGAGGGACGTGAACACTCGCTGCGATGCAGCTTCTGCAACAAGTCGCAGCGCGAGGTACGCAAGCTGATTGCCGGGCCCAACGTTTACATCTGCGACGAGTGCGTGGATGTGTGCCTGGATATCATTGCCGAGGACCGGGCCCGGGAGGCCCGGGAAGCGCAGCAGGGTTTGCCCAAGCCTGAAGAAATCAAGGCCTTTTTGGACCAGTACGTCATCGGGCAGGAGGAAGCCAAGAAGAAGCTGGCGGTGGCCGTCTACAACCACTACCGCCGCATCGACTACTTTAGCTCCACGCCGCGGCCGGAGGTAGAGCTGTCCAAATCTAACATCCTGCTGATCGGGCCCACCGGCACGGGCAAGACGCTTTTGGCGCAAACCTTGGCGCGGCTCTTGGATGTGCCGTTCACCATCGTGGATGCCACGACCCTGACGGAAGCAGGCTACGTGGGCGAGGACGTGGAAAACATCCTCCTGCGCCTCTACCAGGCCGCCGACGGCGATCGTGAGCGCTGCGAGCGCGGCATTGTGTACATTGACGAGATCGACAAGATCGCCCGCAAGCAGGATTCCCCCTCAATCACACGCGACGTCTCGGGAGAGGGAGTGCAACAAGCGCTGCTGAAGATACTGGAAGGCACGTTGGCCAACGTACCGCCTCAGGGTGGCCGCAAACACCCCCACCAGGAGTTCATTCAAATCGACACCACCAACATCTTGTTTATCTGCGGTGGGGCCTTTGTCGGCTTGGAAGACATCGTGGCTCGCCGACTGAGCCAGAAATCGCTGGGTTTTGAGGCGCGCATTCTCACACGCGAGGAGAGGTCCACATACGAGCTGCTGCGACAGGTCCATCCCGACGACCTTATTAAGTTCGGTATGATTCCCGAGTTCGTGGGCAGGGTGCCGGTGGTGGCGGCACTGCACGAGCTGGACCTGAAGGCTTTGGTGCGCATCCTCACCGAGCCGAAAAACTCGCTGGTGAGGCAGTACGAGACCATGCTGGGTTTCGAGGGGGTGAGCTTGCGCTTCACCCATGACGCTCTGGAAGCAATTGCTTCTGAGGCGCTCGCGCGCAACGTGGGGGCCCGGGGCTTGAAAATAATCCTGGAAGAGCTGATGTTAGACGTGATGTACCAGGTGCCCTCGCGCAACGACGTTACCGAAATCGTGATCACGCGCGAGGTGGTGGAACGGCGGGTGGCCCCGCTAGCTTCCATTCGCAAGGCTGGTTAGGCCACAAGCCCCTGTAACCCAAGGAGTGGCTATGCAAGAAAGCACGAAAGAGTGGTTCCCTGTCGTCCCCTTGCGGGACATGGTGGTGTTCCCCGGGATGAAAGCGGCCTTCGTTGTCGGCCGCCCGGGCTCCGTTGCAGCCCTTAAACTGGCGGTGGAGGAAAAGGACAAACGCCTTTTCCTGGTGACGCAGAAGGATCCCCAACAGGACGAGCCTGGGCCGGGTGACGTGTACGAGGTGGGCGTCATCGCCACCGTCCTGCAGTACGTCACGTTTCCCAACGGCACCATCAAGGTGGGGGTGGAGGGCTTGCTGCGCGGTCGCTGGCACGAGTTGCGCTCGCGCGAGGGCGTGGGTTTCGAGGCGGAAGTAACACCTATTCCTCCCAAGCGCGTGCAGGATCCGCGTGTGTCCCGTTACCTGGCGCAACTGACGGGTCTTTTCCAGCAGTACGCGCGGTTGTCTCAGCAGGTGGGCACGGAGGGGGTGCTTGCCGACCTGCAAACGGAGGACCCGGAGCGCTTTGCCGATGCGCTGGCCTCCGTGCTGGCCATCTCCACCCAGGAAAAGCAAGAGCTTTTAGCCACCATCAACCCGCTGGAGCGGCTGGAAAAGCTGAACGACATCCTCGACCTGGAAACTGAAAAGCTTAACATCGACCGCCGCCTCAACGCCAAGGTGAAAAAGCAAATGGAGAAAGCGCAGCGGGAGTACTACCTGTCCGAAAAGATCAAGGCCATCAACGAGGAGTTGGGGCGGCAGGACACGCGCGAGGAGCTGGAGCAGCTGGCGAAGAAGATCGAGGAAGCCGGCATGCCGCCGGAGGTGAAGGAAAAAGCCCTGGCCGAGCTCAAGCGCCTGGAAGGCATGGCGCCCATGTCGGCTGAAGCCACCGTTTCCCGTAGCTACATCGACTGGCTGTTGGCGGTCCCCTGGAAGAAGGCCAGCAAAGAAATACGCGATATCAAGCGGGCGGAAAAGGTGCTGGAAGAGGATCACTACGGGCTGGAGAAGGTCAAGGAGCGCATCCTCGAGTTTTTGGCCGTGCGCCAGCTGGTGAAAAAGCCCAAGGGAACGATCCTGTGCTTTTTGGGTCCACCAGGCGTGGGCAAGACCTCCCTGGCCAAATCCATCGCCCGGGCTACGGGGCGAAAGTTCGTGCGTCTTTCCCTGGGCGGAGTACGCGACGAGGCGGAGATCCGCGGCCACCGTCGCACCTACATCGGTGCCTTCCCTGGCCAAATCATCCAAATGATGAAGAAGGCTGGCACGGTCAACCCGGTGTTTCTGCTGGACGAGGTGGACAAGCTGGCCTCGGATTTCCGCGGCGATCCGGCGGCGGCCCTGTTGGAGGCTTTGGATCCCGAACAAAACCACGCGTTCCTGGACCATTACCTGGACGTGGAGTATGACCTGTCCAAGGTGTTCTTCATTTGCACCGCCAACGTCACCCATACCATTCCTCCTGCTCTGCTCGATCGCATGGAAGTGATTCAGCTGTCCGGTTACACCCACCAGGAGAAGCTGCACATTGCTCAGCAGTTCCTGGTGAAAAAGCAAATCGAGGCCCAGGGACTGTCCAAGTACAAGGTGCGCTTTACCGACGAGGCCATCAAGCTGCTCATCGAGCGCTACACCCGCGAAGCTGGGGTCCGCAACCTGGAGCGGGAAATCGGCTCGGTGTGTCGCAAGCTGGCTCGTGAGGTGCTGAGCAAAAAGCTGCCGCCAGGCACGGAGCTGGTGGTAACTGAGGCGCGTGTTTCTGAGCTCTTGGGCAAGCCGCGCTACCGTGTGAGCCGCGCCGAAAAGGAAAGCCAGGTGGGTGTGGCCACCGGCCTGGCCTGGACCGAGGTGGGTGGGGAGCTTTTGGCTACCGAGGTGACGCTGATGAAAGGTAAAGGCCAGTTGACCCTGACGGGTCAGCTGGGGGAGGTGATGCAGGAATCGGCCCGCGCAGCCCTTTCCTACGTGCGCTCGCGCGCCGCCGGCTTGCCCATCCCCGCCGATTTCTTCGAGAAACACGACATCCACATTCACGTACCCGAGGGCGCCATTCCTAAGGATGGTCCTTCGGCGGGCATCACCATGGCCACCGCGTTGCTCTCCGCCGTGGCGGGTGTTCCGGTGAGGCAGGACGTGGCCATGACCGGCGAGATCACCCTGCGCGGCAAGGTGCTGCCGGTCGGTGGCATCAAGGACAAGGTGCTGGCGGCGTTCCGCGCGGGTATCGCCGAGGTGATCTTGCCCCAGGAAAACGAGAAGGACCTGGAAGAGATCCCCGAGGAGGTCCGCGGCACCATGACCTTCCACTTGGTCGCCCACATGGACGACTTGCTCCCGCTGGTGTTGGATGGGCCGTTGCCCTTGGCTTCCGGCAGCCCCAGCGCGCAGGTCCAGCCCGCAGCTCCGGTGGAGCCAGCGGCCCATTAGAAGGCAGCCTTGTGCTGGTGTCTCTGGAATGCTGCGCCCCCCATTTCCGGCAAGGCCCGAAGCAGCCCTTGCCTCAGGTGGCCTTTGCCGGGCGCTCCAACGTGGGCAAGTCCAGCCTGCTCAACCGGCTTTTCGGCTGCCAGCTGGCCAAGGTTAGCAAGACGCCCGGTAAGACCCGCACGCTCAACTACTACCTGGTCAACAACCGCTGCTTTTTTGTGGACCTTCCGGGCTACGGCTACGCTTCGGTGGCCAAAAAGGAGCGGCAGCTTTGGGGCCGTAACGTGACGGAGTACATCCTCTCGGAGGACCGCCTCAGGCTGGTGGTAGCGCTGGTGGACCCGCGGGTTCCCACCTCAGCCCTGGATGAGGCTCTGCTTACCTTGTGCCGGGAGGCTGGCAAGCCTTTCCTGGTGGTTTTGACCAAAGCGGACGCCCTATCTCGCGGAGCCTTGGCCCAGGAGCGGTTGAGGGTGCAACGGGACCTGGAGCTGCCGGAGGCGCCCCTTATCTTCTCCAGCTGCACCGGCGAAGGGAAAAAGGAAGTTCTCAAGGCCATAGCGGAAAAGCTAGCCTTGCCGCTGTCTGGCTAAGCAAAAGCATAAGAAGGAGTTACGACCATGGCACAAGAGGAAAAAGCAAAGGGTACGCGTCGGGGCCGGCGTCGGCAAGAGGAGTCGAACGCCGAGGGGTTGCCTGTGGTGCTGGAGGAGGAAACGCTGGAGGAGGAGCCCTCCACGGAAGGGCAGCGGTTTAACATCCGCGTGCTGAAGGACATGTCCATCAACCAGCTGACGGATATCGCGCGCGAGCTGGGGGTGGAAAACCCTGCGGGCATGCGCAAGCAGGAATTGATCTTTAAGATCCTGCAAGCGCAAACGGAAAAGGAGGGGTTGATCTTCGGCGAGGGTGTGCTGGAGATCTTGCCCGACGGGTATGGCTTCTTGCGCGCCCCCGACTACAACTACCTTCCCGGACCCGATGACATTTACGTTTCCCCATCGCAAATTCGCCGCTTCAATTTGCGGACCGGGGACACTGTATCCGGGCAGATTCGACCTCCTCGCGAAGGCGAGCGCTACTTTGCCCTCATCAAGGTGGAAGCGGTCAACTTCGAGCCGCCGGAGGTGGCGCAGGAAAAGATCCTGTTCGACAACCTCACGCCCCTTTACCCCATGGAGCGCCTCAATTTGGAGGTCGAGGGCAACATGACCTGCCGGGTCATGAACCTGCTCACGCCCATAGGCAAGGGCCAGCGCGGCTTGATCGTGGCACCCCCGCGCACGGGCAAAACCATGATGCTGCAGGCCATCGCCAACGCCATCACCACCAACCATCCCGAGGTGGTGCTTATCGTGCTGCTCATCGACGAGCGCCCAGAAGAGGTGACGGACATGCAGCGTTCGGTGAAGGGCGAGGTCATTTCCTCCACCTTTGACGAGCCGGCCTACCGCCACGTGCAAGTGGCTGAGATGGTGCTGGAGAAGGCCAAGCGGCTGGTGGAGCACAAGCGGGACGTGGTCATCCTGTTGGACTCCATCACCCGCCTCGCCCGCGCCTACAACGCCGTTGTTCCGCCTTCGGGGAAGGTACTCTCCGGCGGTGTGGACTCCAACGCGCTGCAGAAACCCAAGCGCTTTTTCGGTGCCGCCCGTAACATCGAGGAGGGCGGCTCCCTCACCATTATCGGCACCGCCCTGATTGATACCGGTTCGCGCATGGATGACGTGATCTTCGAGGAGTTCAAGGGCACGGGCAACATGGAGGTTCACCTGGATCGCAGGCTGGTGGAAAAGCGCATCTTCCCGGCCATCGACATCAACAAGTCGGGCACGCGCAAGGAAGAGCTATTGCTGGAACCTTGGGAGCTGAAGCGGGTTTGGGTCCTGCGCAAGGTGCTTACGCCGCTGTCCACGGTAGAAGCGATGGAGTTGCTGCTGGAGAGGCTGGAGCGCACCCGCACCAACCGCGAGTTCTTGGAATCCATGTCCCAGGGGGGCTAGGGTCGGGTGCCCCGGCTTTCCATCGTGGGTGTGAGCTTCCTCAACGCCCGCCCGTTGCAGGCGGGCTTGGAAGCAGGCCTTCCGGCTGCATTCCCCTACTCCTTCCAGGTGGCAGAACCGGCGCGCTGTGCACAGCTGCTCGCCCAGGCCCAGGCGCAGGTAGGTCTCGTCCCGGTGGCCGCTTTGGCCCGTCAGCCTTCCCTGCGTGCCTATCCCTTTTTGGGCGTGGCCGCGCACCAGGAGGTGACCTCGGTGCTCCTGCTGTCCAAGGTTCCCCTCAAGGAGGTTCGGCGCCTGGCGGCCCATCGAGCCTCCGTGACCTCGGTAACGCTTTCGCAGCTTCTCCTGGCCGCGCTTTACAGGGTCAGGCCGGAGGTGGTGCCAGCTTCCCCGCCGGTTGAGGCCATGCTGGCCCGGGCGGACGCAGCCGTGCTCATTGGCGACCCGGCGCTGGCGTGCAACGGTCTTGCGGGGGTGGAGCGCTGGGACCTGGCGGCCGAGTGGCGGAGGTGGCGGGGTCTCCCCTTCGTCTTTGCCCTTTGGGGGCTGGCACCTGCAGCCGATGCGGCTGTCTGTCAGCTGCTGGAAGCCTCCTGGGCCTTTGCCCAGGCCAACTGGCACCGACTCGTTCCGCAGTGGGCCAAGGCCCACGGCGCCAGCCCTGAGCAGGTGGAGGAATACCTTTCCCGTCGCTTGCGCTTCCCCTTGGGAGGGGAGGAACGGCAGGCGGTGGAAGAGTTCCTACTCTTGAGCCATGAGTTCCGGCTTTTGCCGGCGCGAGGGGAGGTGTGGTGGCATGCATGAGGTGGAGGCGGTGCTGGCCAAAGCCACCGATGGCCAAAGGCTGAGCGGCGAGGAACTGCTCCCGCTTTTTCATCGGGCAAGCCTGCACCAGTTGGGCGAGGCGGCCATGGCCGTCCGCTTTCGCCGCAACCCCGAACCGGTGGTCACCTACATCATCGACCGCAACATCAACTACACCAACGTTTGCGTCTACCGTTGCAAATTCTGCGCCTTCTACCGCAAGGCCTCGGATGCTGACGCTTACGTCCTGCCCTTTGAGGAGCTGGCGGCAAAGGTGGAAGAGACGGTGGCGTCAGGAGGCACCGGCGTTCTCTTGCAGGGTGGCGTGCACCCGGCGCTGCGGCTTCCCTTCTACGAGGGCATGTTGCGCTTTTTGCGCGAGCACTTTCCCCAGGTGCACCTGCATGCCTTTTCCGCACCGGAAATTGCTTTTCTCGCGCGCGTGCACAAGCTGCCGGTGCGCGACGTAATTCTTCGGCTTCGGGAGGCTGGGCTTGCCTCCATTCCCGGAGGTGGGGCGGAGATCCTGGAAGACGAGACGCGAAAACGCATTTGGTCCCATTCCAAGGCTTCCACGGCTGAGTGGTTGGAGGTGCATCGGGAGGCCCACAGGCTCGGCCTGCGGACCACGGCTACCATGATGTTTGGGGTTGGGGAGACCTTCGCCCATCGGGTTGAGCACCTGCTGCGCATTCGCCAGCTGCAGGACGAAACCGGTGGCTTTACCGCTTTCATTCCCTGGACGTTCCAAGAGGAAAACACTGCCCTTGAGGGCACGGTGCCCACCTCTGGTGGCTATGACTACCTGCGCACCTTGGCCATTGCTCGTCTTGCGCTGGACAACGTGCAGCACGTTCAGGGCTCTTGGCTTACGCAAGGGAGCAAGATTGGCCAGCTGTCCCTTTATTTTGGCGCGGATGATCTTGGCTCCATCATGCTGGAAGAAAACGTGGTAGCCGCCGCCGGCGTGCGCAACCGCTTGGACCGGGAGACCATGGAGTACCTGATTCGCGACGCGGGCTTCACCCCTCGGCAGCGGCGCACCCTGTACGAGCCCCTCGATGAGCCGGCCCCTGCGGGCCCCTCTAATCTCCCAAAGAACGGCGAACGAGAAAATCGGCCAAGAGCCCAAGCATGAACAGCTCCAGGGCGGTGAGGAAGGCTAGGACCGTCTTGTCGCCCAAGTTATGCTCCACCAACACGTCCCAAAAAGCAAAACCGAGCCCTACCACAGCCGTGAGGGCTGAGACAGGAACAAAAAGCCGCAAGGGCGCGAAGTAGGTCAAGCTCCGTAGCAACGTTACCAGCAAGCGCAGCGTGTCGCGAATGGGGCGAAACTTGGAGCCCCGGCCCCGCGGCGTGTAGGACAGCGATACCCAACGCACGTCCCAGCCCAGCAAGAGGCCTGCCATGGTCAGTGAGGTGGTAAGGGAAAAGCCGTCAGGGAGCAGCGGTGCCAGCTCGCGCAGCTTTCCTGTGGGCAGGGCGCGCATGCCTGAGTTCAGGTCCGGCACGCTGACCCCCGCCAACAGCCCCGCCAGCCAATGAATAGCTGCCTTTACTACCTGCCGAAGGCGAAAGCCCGAGGCGCCAAGGGAGGGCCGGGCAGCAATTACCTGGTCGGCGCCGTCAGCCAGGCCTTGCAGAAGCGCACCAACTCCCTCGAGCGGGTAGGTACCGTCTGCATCCACGAGCAGAACGACTTGGCCTTGAGCCTGCGCCAACCCCCGCTTGATGGCTGCTCCGTAACCCCCCCTGGAACCACCCCGTAGCACCTTAGCCCGCTCCTGCCGGGCCCGCTCGGCGGTTTCATCCCTCGAACCGTCATCGATCACCAGGACCTCGTAGGAACTGATGGAAAGGCGCGTCAGCTCCTCTAGCACCCCCCGCACCACCTGGCCCACGGTGGCCGCCTCATCGCGAGCCGGAATGATGACCGTCACTGTTGGCCGCGGCCTTTGTTGGTCAGCACTACGGGGCATCCGGCTGTTCTCTTCCCTCATGGCCCTTCGCGCCGCCGCAAGCGGTAAAGCGTCAGCGGTGGCTCCTGTCGCCAGACCTGGGCATAGGTGGTGAGAAAAGTGTGGACCCGCTGGCGGATGGTGGGGTCGTCAGAAAAGTAGTCCTGGCGACCGTTCATGGTGGCCATCCGCGCCGCTTCCGCCCAGTTCACCAGCAGGTGCGTCACCCCCATGGCCTCCAAGGCATCCCGCATCCTTTCAGGGCTGCCGGTGCGTACGGCCAGCTCGGTGAGCAGTGGCTGATGAAAGGGGTCTTCCGCCAGGATCTTTCGCTCCCAGCCAAAAAGGCGAGCCTCTGCTACTAGCAGCACCTTGGCCTCGAGCGGCAGCTCCTCGCTCACCCAACGCAACGCTGGCCAGTAGGAACCGTACCGCTGGGCCAAGGCGTCTCTTGGAAAGAAGCCCAAGGCACTTCCCTGCTGGAGCCACCACCTCTCTTTGAGACCTCGCTCGGTGCTCCACAAAAGCCCGAATGCGAGAGCAGCAAAAAACACCCGCCGAAGAACCGGGGAAAGCTTCCGCCGCACCGCCACCCAAGCACACCCCCCGGCTATCGCCAAAAGGGGCAGAACGGGCAGGAGATAGCGAGCGCGGGGAGGGCCCATGACCCACCCCAGCACGCCAGCGGCGCTGGCCGCTATCAGCACCGGCAGCCGCCGATCCAGACGCATCACTGCCGCCCCAAGCACCAAAGGCAAAAGCGCCAAGAACATTGGCCCCACCTCACCGGCGAAACCCTTGGGGGCGAAGGTGGAAAGGGTAAGAGCTGCCAGGGGGTCACGGGCGGAGCCCTCACCACCCATGAGCCCAACGGCCAGCTGAGCCGTTGGATTGGCGCCGCCGCCGAGCTGCGTGATCAGCCAGGAGCCGAAGGGGTAGAAGGGATCGCCTGTGAGCCAGAGGTTGCGCACGAGCCACGGGCCAAAGGTGGCCAGCGTGCCCAAGGCGAGGCTGGCCAAGGCGCGCAGCTTTTCTGTCAGGTGGCGCGGATGGCTGACAGCCGCCACCGCCAGGGGCGGGAGCACGGTTGCCAGCCCCAATAGCTTGCTCCCGCAGGCCGCTCCTGCCAGTACCCCAGAGGCCAGCCAGGCGCGTGGGTCAGGATCTCCACGGGCGAAGATCGGAAGCCACGCGGCCACCGCGAAGGCAGCGGCAATGAGGTCGGCACCAGCCCAGGTGGCCGACTCCAAAACCACCGGTGCTGTGCCCAGCAGCGCCGAGGTAAGCAGAGCCGCCCGCGGGCCCCTCAGGCGGTAAGCCAGCGAACCGCCTACGAGCACCAGGAAAACGCCCGCCAGCCAGTGAATCGCCTGGGCTGCCCAGGGGCCGAGGAGCGCGAGAGGGTAGGTGTAAAGCAGGGAGGCGGTTGCGGGTAGATAGGTAAAGGTATGCCGAGGAAAGACCACCAGGCGCTTTGCTTGAAGCCACTGAAAGGGCAGACCCAGGTGGTAGTTCCATTGGTCGTAAAGGGGCGAAAGGGCGGCCACCGCCGGCAGCACCAAGGTCAAGGGCAACAGCGCCAGCGCTGACCGCCTTTTTGGTGTCTGGGAGCAGAGCAACGGCACCCAGCTTTTGCAGCTGGCGAGACCCACGAATAACGCCAGCAGCAGGACAACGCCAAGGCTCCAGGCGGCCAATATCCCCGCCGCTGCTAGTGCCCCCGCGGCCATGGCGAGAGTTGCTGTGCCCAAGGCCAAGTGGAGCCACCCGTGAAACGCGCGAGAAAGCCCTGCAGGAGCCAGCCGGCGGACCAACCAGAACCCCGCACCCCAGGCGGCGAGGGTGAAGGCGGCCAGCCATCCGGCGATCAAAAGCAAAACCACGGTGGTGCTAGGGCCACCCACCCGTTGATACCGCCAGTAAACTAGTCCCAGGCTGCCGGCGAGGAGAGCCGCCATCAACGCCGGCCGACCTCTGGTTACGCCTTGCACGCTGCTGAGTCTAGCAAGGTGGCTGGTGAGTAGGGGCGGTTCGCATTGACGAGAGAAGGGTACTCATGGTATAAAGCCTTTCCCCGTACGCGCACGGGTGCTTGTGAGGTGTCCATGTACGCAATTGTGGAAGCGGGTGGTAAACAGCACAAGGTGGAGGTAGGCCAGAGGCTCTTGGTGGAGCGCATTTGGCCCAATGCCCAGCCGGGAAGTCACGTGGTCTTCGATCGTGTGCTGATGATCCGCAGCGAGCAGGCGGTGAGGGTGGGCGCACCCCTGGTGGCTGGGGCCACGGTGCGAGCCACGCTCTTGCGCCCCTTGCGTGGCCAGAAGGTGATTGTCTTTAAGAAAAAGCGGCGCAAGGGGTACCGCCGAACCAAAGGTCATCGCCAGGACCTTTACGAGGTCCGCATTGACGCCATTGAGGCGTGAGGAGGGGCTATGGCGCATAAGAAGGGGCAAGGTTCGAGCCGCAATGGCCGCGACTCCCACGCCCAAAGGTTGGGGGTTAAGCGCGGCGATGGGGAGCTGGTCCTGCCGGGCACCATCATCGTTCGCCAGCGCGGTACCCGCTGGAAGCCGGGGGTTGGCGTACGGCGGGGTGGCGATGACACCCTTTACGCCGCCATTCGCGGTTACGTGCGCTTTCGCGACCGTGGCCGCATGGGGCGGTTTGTGTGCGTGGAGCCTGCCGCCTGAGGGCCGGTTTTTCTATTTGGGTCTTTAGTTCTCCCCAGCTCGCCTGCCGCGCAGTCCCCGTCCGCGGGCCAAAAAGCTAGGAGCGGCTGAGCCAGCAATGTTTTTGGACGAGGTCCGTCTACGGGTCAGGGCCGGAGATGGAGGGCGCGGGTGCGTGTCCTTTCGCCGCGAGAAATACGTCCCACGGGGGGGACCCGATGGCGGCGATGGGGGGCGTGGCGGCCACGTCATCTTCCGCGCCAGCGCCGAGTACAACACGCTTGCCCATCTGTATAACCGCCACCTGATCAAGGCTCAAAGAGGGGAACACGGCAGGGGGTCAAACCAAAGTGGGGCCGCCGGCAGTGACGTGGTGGTGCTGGTGCCCCGCGGCACGCTGGTGCGCGACCTGAGCACTGGGGAGGTCTTAGCCGATTTGGTTACCCCCGGCCAAGAGGTGGTTGTGGCTCGTGGTGGACGGGGTGGGCGGGGGAACCAGCACTTTGCCACCCCCACGCACCAAGCACCTCGCTTTGCCGAGGATGGGGAGCCAGGGGAGGAGCGCTACCTCCAGCTGGAGCTCAAGCTCTTGGCCGATGTGGGCCTGGTGGGCCTGCCCAACGCAGGCAAATCTACGCTCCTTTCCCGTATCTCTGCTGCTCGGCCTAAGGTTGCCGATTACCCCTTTACCACCCTTGAGCCCCATTTGGGAGTGGTTTACTTCCGGGAGCATTCCCTGGTCTTTGCCGACATTCCTGGCCTGATTGCTGGCGCCTCCCAGGGGGCGGGTCTGGGCATTCGCTTCTTGCGCCACATTGAGCGCTGCCGAGTGCTGCTGCACCTGGTGGATCTGGCTGCTTTTGACCCCATTCTCCAGCAGGTACAGACGGTGCGGGCCGAGCTGGAAGCCTTTGACCCCAGCTTGCTACGCCGTACCACCTTGTTAGTGGGAACGAAGGCCGACGCGGTAAGTTCGCCCCAGCGCCTGACTGAGTTGGCATCGGCAGCGGGCGAGCTCGGGTTATCCTATGCGGTGATTTCGGCCGTGGCCGGCAGCGGTCTGGAGGCGTTGTTGCAAGAGGTTTTCACCATCATGGAGCGGGCGTGAAGCGGGTGGCGGTGTTCGGCGGGTCCTTCGACCCGGTGCATCTCGGCCATTTGCTCCCGGTGGTTGGCGCGGCGGAAACCTTTTCTTTTTCGCGGGTGGTTTTCATTCCCGCCTACGACCCGCCGCACAAACGCGGTCAGCTGCTGGCCTCCTTTGCCCACCGCTTCGCCATGCTTGCCCTGGCCACCCAACCTTACGACCGTTTTTTCGTCTCCGATCTGGAGGCAGGCCGACCCGGCCCCACCTACACCGTGGACACGCTCGCAGCCTTTAGGGCAACTTGCCCGCAGCAGGTCGAGCTTTACTTTCTGTTGGGGAGCGATTCCTTCTCGCAGATAACCACCTGGCACCGCTGGGAAGAGCTGGTGGACATGGCGCACGTGGTGGTGTTGCACCGCGAGACGGCCTGGGGCGAGACTTTGGCTGACAAGTTGCCAGAACATTTGCGGCGGCGCCTGCGGCTGGTGCGGCTGTTCGAGCCTGTCCCCGACCCCCCTCAAGGGGAAAAGGTCGTCTATCTTTTGGAGCACGAACCCTTTCCCGTTTCCGCCAGCGTCATCCGCCAGCGGCTTCAAGCCGGCCAGACCATTTCCGAGCTGGTACCGGCGGAAGTGCACCGGTGGATCGTCAAGTATGGGCTGTATCACCAAGCCGCCTATGGACGCTGAGGTGTTAGCACGGCTTCGGCATGTGGTGGCGGCCATGGAGGCCAAGAAGGCGTACCACCTGCTTGCCCTCGATGTGTCCACCAAGACCTCCATTGCCGATGCCTTTGTCCTCTGTTCTGTGGGTTCGGCACGCCAGGCCCAAGCGGTGGCCGATGAGATTGACCGGGTGATGAGCGGCGAGGGGGTCCACGTCTTGTCGGTGGAGGGATACCTCCATGGCAGCTGGATCCTCATGGATTACGGGGACTTTGTGCTGCACATCTTCCAAGAGGAGCGTCGGGAGTACTACGGGTTGGAGCGCCTGTGGGGCGATGCCCCTGACATAACCCACCTGCTTCGCTCTTCCGGCCCTGGCCATGACCCCTCTCTACCAGAGCCTTAACCCGCACGCGCGGCGCCTGGCACAGGAGCTGGCTCGCTTTGCGCCAACCGCGTTGCCCCTTCTGCTGGAAGGGGAAACGGGAACCGGCAAGAGCTACCTCGCTCGGCGCATTCACCGTCGTAGCCGCCCAGGCAAACCGCTGGTGGTGGTTGATTGTGCCGCCATCCCGGAAACGCTGCTACCCGCCGAGCTTTTTGGCCATACGGCGCGAGCCTTTACCGACGCGGGCGAAGGCCGGAAGGGCTGGCTGGCCTTGGCAGAAGGCGGGACGTTGGTTTTGGACCGGGTGGATGCCCTGTCGTCGGCGGCCCAGGCCGTCCTTCTTCGTACCTTGGAGGAGGGCAACTACGTTCCGCTAGGTTCCACACACGCCCAGCGGTTTACCGCCCGTGTCATCGCCCTCACCGGCCCGGACTTGGCTCGCAAGCTGGAGGATGGCAGTTTTCGCCAGGACCTTTACCACCGATTGGCTGGCGTTCACGCTCGGCTCCTCCCCCTGCGTCAGCGTCCAGAAGACATCCTGCCGGCCGCCAAAAAGTGGTTAAAGAAAAACGCACCTCACTTGCGTCTTGCACCTGAGGCGGAAGCGCTTTTAGCCAGCTACCCCTGGCCGGGAAACTTCCGCGAGCTGGAGGCGGTGCTGGCTCGGGCCGCCTTATGCGCCTGCGGGCGCGCCATTGGGGCTGCCGAGCTTTCCTTCCCTGTCTTTTCCTGGGATGAGGTGCTCCCCCAGCTTTACCGGCAACGGCTCAGCGCGGCAGACGCCAGCAAGCGCTATGCCCTTTTCGTCTTGGCTGAGGAGGGTGGCAACGTTTCGCGGGCTGCCAAGCTCCTTGGCATCGCGCGCCATACCCTGATTCGCTGGCGTCGCGGGCAATGAGGCGGCTTCGCCTGCTCTACGTGGGTGCCACACCGGAGCCCGTCTGGGAGGCGCTGGCTTCGCTTTATCGTCAAAGGCTTCGCCGCCTGGTTTGCTGGGACGAGGTGCGGGTGCCCTTGGCTGAGGGCCGACGTAAGGACCCCACGGGTGCCCAAAGGCGGGAGGCGCAGGCCGTGCTGACCCATGTGCGACCGGAGGAGGCTTTGGTAGCGCTGGATGAGCGCGGCAGCCTCTGGACCACCGCGGACCTGGCCAGGTTTCTCGCTGGTCAGTGGGGAAAGGCTGGGTTGGTCTTTGTCATTGGTTCGGACCTGGGCCTGGGGTCGGAAGTCTTGGCACGAGCCTGTCAGCGCTGGTCTCTCTCGCCCCTCACCTTGCCGCACCAGATGGTCAGGGTGCTGGTTATGGAGCAGCTTTATCGCGCCCTCGACTGGCTTGCGGGGGGGCACTACCACCGGCCGTAGCTGGCTAGGCTATAATGCAGCCCGCTGGAGGTTCCGGTGAGCGCGTTGTTGGTGACGGATGTGGAAGCAGTCCGACGGGAGCTGGAGGCCAAGCGGCAAGAGATTCTGGAAGGCATGGCCCGGGCCCGGGCCTTGGGCCAGGTGGAAGGGGAGACAGCGGCGCCAGACATTGCCGACCGGGCTGCCTCGGCGCTGGCGCGAGAGTTTTCTCTTTCCCTCACGGAAAACGAGGGCAAGCTCCTCAAGCTCATTGACGAGGCGTTGCAGCGCCTTTCAGCGGGGAAGTACGGCCTGTGCGTCCACTGCGGCCAGCCCATCGAGAAAGCCAGGCTGGCAGCGGTTCCCTGGGCTCGCCACTGCCTGGCGTGCCAGGAGCTGCAAGACCGAGGTGAGCTCTGAAGCCTTTCCGGTTTGTCCTTGTCACCTCCCCCGATGACTACCTTTTAGAACGAGCTCGCCAAAAGCTTGCGGCCGAATTTGCACAAGCCTTCCCCCAAGGGGATGTGACGGTGCTGGAGCCGGCGCCCCCGTGGCCGGGCTTGCTCCAGGAAGTGCAGACCCCCTCGCTTTTCGCCAGCGAGCGGCTGCTTTTGGTGCCGGAGGCGGGGACCTACCTGGCCAGCGGCGCCCCCGACCTGGAGCGGTTACCGGAAACCGCCGCCGCACCCGTTTGGGTAGGGCTTTTCGCCGTGCGCGACCACCCACCAGGGAGCGACTGGGCCTTGCTTCCCTGGCTGGAGGCGCGGCATTTGCCTTTGCCTCCACCCCCGAAGCCTTGGGAGGAGGTGTTGCTTTCGCGCGAACAGCGCCAGCTCCTTTTGCAGGTGCTCGCGGAGGACGCGCCTGAGATCTTGCCCCATAGCGAGGTGGTGGAGGCTCTGTTAGATGCCCACGGTTTTTCCCCTCGGCAGCTGGTGCAGGCGGCCAGGGGCCTGTTGGCCTCCGGCGAGCTTTCGGCGCAGCAGGCACGCCACACGGCTGCCCACGAGGCCGTTCCGACCTCGCGGCTGGACCGAGCTCTGCAAGGGGGCGATAGGTTGGCCCTGGCTTCTACCCTGGCCAAGCTCGCCTGGGGGGCTAGCTTGGAAGACTTTCGCGGTGAGCTGGCCAGTGGTCGGCGGGCGGCCGAGCTGGTGGCGGGGGTGCTGGCCCGGGTCTGCTGGACAGCCTTGGCGGTGCGCCTGTTGGCGGAGGAAGCGGGCCTAGCCCACGAGCTGGCCCCCCAAAAAGTGGTCGAGCCGTCCTGGTACCCTCGGGTGTTCAAGCCCCGCCTTTACCCCGCGTTGCTCAAGGCCGCGGAAGGACGGCCGGAAATGGGTCTGGCCGAGCGCTCGGCCTGGGCGTTGCAAGCCGCGTTCCGCGTGGCCGCCCAGTTCCCGGCCCAACGCTTAGTGGCAGCGCTGTCCGCCCTTGTTCGCTTTGGTGGGCTACGCGTCTCGGGCGCCGAGGTCTGGTCGCCCTTGCTCCTCGCTTACGCTTCTCTCTTCCAGGCCTCCAGGAGCTGGTAAAGCTCCCGGTGGCTCACACCCAGTTGAGCGGCGGCCCTCCTACGCGCTTCCGCCAGCGAGAGCCCCTGCTCCAGGAGGGCTTGCAGCACCTGGTGCGCGTGTCGCGGCGCAGGAAGGGCAGCAGCAGAGGGCGGTGGTGGTCCTACCACCAGCGTGAACTCCCCTTTGGCCGGCCCGCAGTGGGCGGCCAGCTCCCCTAAGGCGCCCAGGAGGCAGCGCTCGTGGACCTTGGTAAGCTCGGCCAAAAGCGCCGCCTCGCGCCCTGGGCCCAGGAGCTCGGCGCAGTCCCTCAGCTCCTGCTGTACGCGGTGAGGGCTCAAAAACAGCACCAGTGTGTGCGGCAAGGTGGCAAAAGCAGCCAGTAGGCGGCGGCGAGCTGCCGGCTTAGGTGGGAGAAAGCCGAGAAAGGTGAAGGGATAGGGGGGCAGACCCGACACGCTCACGGCCGCAACCACCGCTGAAGGGCCGGGTACTGCCCACACGGGAATACCCTGGTGCCGGCAGGCCCGCACCAGGCGGTATCCCGGGTCACAGAGAAGGGGGGTACCGGCGTCGGAAACCAGGGCGAAGGATTCTCCCCGGTGCAGCTGTTGGATAACCGTGCCCACCAACTGCTCCTCGTTGTGCTCGTGAAAGGCCAGCACCTTTTGGCTCAGGCCAGCCGCTGCCAACAGCTTGGCCACCCTTCTGGTGTCCTCGGCCAGGATCGCGCTCACTCGGGCGAGCACCTCCCTCGCCCTGGGTGACAGGTCTCCCAGGTTCCCAATGGGGGTGGCCACCACGTAGAGGGCTCCCGGCTCCGGCGACTGCCGGCTCATGGCCTGGGATTTCGGGGCAGGATGCGGTCCACGTTGATGCAGGAGGCCGACACGCGGGCAATCACCGTTGGCCGCCACTTGAAGCGGTTGCGGCGGTAGGCGGCCAGAACTCTGGTCACCAGTTGGGCGTCAAAGCCGGCAGCCATCAGCTTCTCCTCGCTAAAGCCCTGATCGTGGTGGTAAAAGAGGATGGGGTCGGCTTCCAAGTAATCGAAGCCCAGCTCCCCAGCATCCGTCTGCCCTGGCCAAAGGTCGGCGGTGGGGGGCTTTTCCACAACCACCCGGGGGATTGCCAGATGGCGACCCAAGGCAAACACGTGGGTTTTCCACACGTCGCCCAGGGGGTGTACGGACGCGGCGTGGTCGCCGAAAAGGGTGGAGTAGCCCAAAAGGATCTCGCTTTTGTTGGACGTGCCTAAGACCAACGCTGCCTCCGCCTTAGCGGCGTCGAAAAGGGCAGTCATGCGCAAGCGGGCAAGCATGTTGCCAAAGCGGAGGCGGTCCTGACCACAGCCCAAGGTGCTGGCCAGCTGAGAAGCTGCTGCCGCCAAGTCCACGGTGCGCAGCTCCACCCCCAACGCCTGCGCCACCTCCTGGGCGTGGGCCAGGCTTTCCGGGCTGGAGGTGGGGCCGGGCAGGGCAAGGGCAAGGACGCCCTCCGTCCCCAGCGCCTTCACCGCCAGGGCCGCGGCCACCGCTGAGTCCAGGCCACCTGAAAGCCCCACCACGTACCTCTGCAGGCCAGCTGCCCGCAGCTCTTCCGCCAAGAAGTTAGCGAGCACCTCGGTCAAAAGCGGCACGTGCACGCTGGGCAGACTAAGCATGAGCCTTTTCCACTTCTTGCCGCCACAGCTCCAAGCGTTCGGCTCGGGGAATGGGCGAGAGGCTGCGGTGCGTGCGCGCCGCGGCCAGGTCCACCGTGCCCACCACCAGTGCCGGCTCACAGGCGGGGGCGGGGCCAGCCAGCAGCCGTCCTCGTCCATCGAAGCCGAGGGAGCCACCGGAAAAAAGGATGCCCTCCTCCCAGCCGCAGCGGTTAGCAAAAAACGTGGGCGTTACCGTGGTGATGGCGGTGGCACCCACAATCCAATGCCAGCGTTTCATGCCCGAGGGGATATCGTCGCCACCCACCTCGGAAGGGCCCCCGGCCATCACCAGCAGCACCTCCGCGCCGGCGCGTGCCAGCATGGTGGCGCAGGCGGGATGCCAGGCGTCCTCGCAAATGAGCACGCCCAAAAGGCCCCAGCGCGACGGCAGGGGAGCAGCGCCTGACCCGGGAACGAAGTAACGCCCCTCGTCAAACATGCCGTACGTGGGCAGGTACAGCTTCCGGTGGATCCCCACCACGTGGCCCTGTTCCAACAGCAACGCGGCATTGGCCACACCGCCGTGTTCCTCCCGCAGAGGCAGGCCCACCAGGATGGAAAGCTCGTGGGAAGCCTGCACGAGGGGTTGGAGCCGCGGGTCCTCCGACCCCATGGCCAGCTCCAGCACCCCGTGACCTAAAAGGTAGCCCGAAAGGGAAAGCTCGGGGAAAACCACCAGCTGCGCCCCCTGGTCCTTGGCTTGCACCACCATGCGCAGGTGCGCCTCAAGGTTATGCTGCCACTGACCGGGGCACGTGGCAATTTGGGCCAAAGCCACCACCAGCTGGTCGTGCTGCTTGGGGTCTCGCGCTCCCACCGAGGCCAGTGTAACATGCTCCCCGTGCGCTTTGTCGGCCTTCTGCTGAGCTTTTTCGCCCTGGCAGCTGCCGCTGAAGAGGTGGAGCGGGTCCTAGCGCTCGTCAACGGTGTGCCGATCCTGAGCTCGGACGTGCAGCTGGCGCGCCTGGCCGCCCTGGTCCCCAGGCAACCGCAGGAAGAGGAAGCGGCCTATCGCGTGGCGGTGCTGGAAGCCCTTATTGCCCTGGAGCTGCGCTATCAAGACCTGGTGCAAGCTCACTGGCAAGAGCGCCTGGCGGTGGACATGGAGCGGGCTTGGGCCAAGGTCCTGGGGGCCGCTGGGGGCGAGGTGGCTTTGCGGCAGAAGCTGGCGGAGGAGGGCCTGGCTTGGGCCAGCTTGGAGCAGCTGGTGCGGCGGGCGGCCCTGGTGGAGGCCTACGTGGACCGGCGCTTTGCCCACAGCCTGCGCGTGGGCGAGGAGGAGCTGGAGCAGGCTTACCAGCACGATTTCCTCCCCCACTGGCCAGCCAGTCAGGGACCTCCGCCGGCCTTGGCAGCAGTCCGCGATGTGCTGGCGCAGCTGCTGAACGAGAGGAAGCTCGCAGCCCAGGTGGACGCGTGGACACAAGAGCTGGCGCGGCGCGGGGAGGTGGTGCGCTACTGGAGGTGACGGGCCAGCCACAAGCCCTCAGCCACCGCCAGAAGGTAGGCCCGCGTTTCTCGGTAGGGAACCGCCAGGGGAAAAAGAGGATGGGGCCCGCCGCGCTCCCCCAACCACAGGCTTACCCATTGCCCGCCCGCATTGTAGGCGGCAGCGAGCAGCAGGGGATCGCCGCCTAAGCGGCGGCTATCCTCGTGCAGGTGGGCCAGGGCGAGCTGGAGGGCCAGCTCAGGCTTGGCCGGAGCTTCAGGGTCGAGGCCGAGCCTTTGGGCGGTGGCGGGCATGAGTTGCCAAAGCCCCCGCGCGCCCACCGGCGAGGTGACGTGGTTGTCGAACCCCGACTCTTGGCGCGCAATGGCCCAAAGGAGCCCCCTGGGACCTGCGGGCGGAAGAGGGGAAGCCAGCGCCAAGGGCACCACCAACGACAGGATGGCATCCGGGAGCAGGCAGGCGGGCACGCCTCCCAGGCGGCGCCAGAGGTTTTCGCCAAAACGGAGGGCAACGGGCAGGTTACCCTGCTCGGCCAAAAAGCGTGCTGACCACGCCAACTCGGCGGGGGTTTTTTGGGGAAAGAACCGGGGTGCCAGGGCCGCCGCTTCCTGTGTCAGCCCCGCGTGCAACAACGCCGCCAGCTCATGGGGCAGCTGGGGGCGAGTCAGGATGCCGGCGAGCAGGGGCGCCCATTGGGGATCCTGCCGCAGGCCCAAGGCCAGGGCTTGCCTGGCTATCTGCAGGCCTTTGGTAACCGCCAGCTCCGCCAGCACCGGGAGGGCGGTGCTGGGCTCGGCATGGGAGGGCTGGCCTTCGGGCACGAGCAGGGCGGCCAGCTCGCGCCAGCGACCCGCCTGAGGGTCGGCCAGCAGCTTGACCAAGCCGCGCCGCCCGCGCTCCCCTTCGCCCGAGAGGATTTGCAGGAAAGCTACGCAGAGGGCCGCAGCTGGGTCGCTGGCCCTGGCGCTTTGTACCACCGCTTGAGATGCCAACGGCTGGCCGTACAAAGCAAAAGCTGCGCAAAGTCGGGGTGCCAGAGCCTCTCGTACCGCCGCCGGGGCCTTAGGCCACCACCGCAAGGCCTCTTCCGCTCCCCGCTCTCTGGCCAGTAGCAGCAAAAGCCCCTGCCAGCCCTCGGGAGCTTCGGGGGTGCTACCAACCATGCGCCTGTAAAGCTCAAGGGCGCAGCCCACTTGGCCCAACTGCTCCCACGCGCGAGCAGCGAAAAGCCAACAGGAAAGCTCATCCTTCTCGGTGGGCGCCCGCGCGGCTGCAGCCTCGAACAGGCGCACGGCCTCCAGCCAGGCTCCTAGGCGATGGGCCACCCGAGCACGCGTGAAGGTAAGGGGGAAGGGCTCATCGGTCCGCTCAGGCAGCCTCCGCAGCACCTCCTGCGCCTGCGGCCAGAACCCGTTGGCCAACAGGGCCTGTGCCACCCATGCTTGGGCTTCACGGGGGAGGTTTTCCCTCGCCAGCGCCAGGGCGAGGCGTGCGGCGGGCCCGTCATCGGTGGCGCGGGCCAAGAGGGTCAAGGCCGCACGCCTGTCCCCTGTCCGCAGGGCCAGCTCCGCTTGGACCCAGCGGCTCAGATAACGGGGCAAAGCTCGAGCCGCCCAGGCCCGCGCCTGTTTGGCCGGCAGCTGTCGCACCGCTTCCACTATCAGCTCCTGCGCCTGTTGTTGGATCGCCGGTGGGATGCCGAGCCGCCACAGAGGCGCCAAGTGGGGGTAGGGGTCTTGCCCCAGCTGGAGGCGCAGGCGCGCCGCTTCTAAATGAAGCAACGGCGCCAGTTGGCCCGCCCGAGGCAGGGCCGTCGTCAGTAGGCTGAGAGCCTTGGCCCTTCGACCGGCCTGCGCCTCCGCTTTGGCCGCTGCCAGTGCCGCGGCCGGTGCCAAAGGCGGCGAGGCCGGTGCCGGGGCGAGGGCCGCGTGCGCCGGTGGGAGAGCTAACCCGGGGGCCATGCCATGGGGCGCCCGCCCAGGACATGAAGGTGAAGGTGAAAGACCGTTTGGCCCGCGCCCTCCCCGCAATTGCTTACTACGCGGAAGGCGTGGCCCACGCCCGCTTCCCGCGCCGCCCGCTGGGCGGCGAGGAACAACGAGCCCAAAACGAGGCGATCGGCCGGCTCGGCAGCTGCCAGGGAGGGAATGTGCCGGCGCGGAATCACCAGGAGGTGCACGGGCGCCCGCGGCGCGATGTCGTAAAAGGCCAGCACGTCCTCTTCCTCGAACAGCATGCGTGCCGGCACCTTCCGGGCCGCAATGCGGCAAAAGATGCACTCATCCACGCCCACTAGTTTATGCCTTGGTGGGCCTTCCGGCAAACGGTTCCCCGGCCTGCGCCTTTTTTGCTCGCGGGCGTAAACTGTGCTGGGAGCGAAAGCACCTTGGGCTTTTGGCAATGGCCACGGGGACTCCAGCTGACAGCATTTGCTGTCCCATTGCTGCTGCTCTACGGCTGGCAGCTTCGTCAGGAGCTGGCCTTGGCCGATCGGCGCGTGGGCATGGCTCTTGTGCAGGAGACGGAGGGTGTCCGGGTGGAGTGGGTGCTGGAGGGCGGGCCTGTGCACGCGGCCGGCTTGCAAACGGGCGACCTCCTGGTGGAGGTGGCTGGTGGGAAAGTTGGCAAGGTCAGCGATTACGACCGCGCAGCCCAGGGCTTCCGCCGTGGCAGACCAGTTCCCTTCAAGGTGAGGCGCCAAGGTCAAGAGCTTACGCTTTCCGTGAAGCCCGGTATGGCCCCGGACTGGCTGAGCCTTGTCCTTAACCTGGTGGGTGCCTTGGCCTACTACTTGGTGGCGCTGGTCAGCCTGCGGGCGCCCCGGGAGGACCCGCGCCGGCCGCTGTTGGTGCTCTTTGCCGTGGCCGTTGCCTGGGAGCTGGCCTTGCCTTCCTTTCCCCTGGGACCGCCCGCACTGAAGCAGACTCGGCTGGTGGCCTTTTTTGGTCTTACCGGTTGGCAGCTGGCCTTAGACTTGCACCTGGCAGCCCTCATTCCGCGAAGGGCCCTTTGGCTCGCCCGCCGTCCTTCCCTTCAACGGCTTTTCCCGGCCTTGGGGCTGGCGGTAGCCGGGCTTTTAACGGTGCTTAATTTTTTCCCGGAACCGCCCGCTTCCTTGGGGCTTGACGAGACGGTAGCCTCGGCCACCTTGAACTACCTGGTACTCCCTAGTTGGGCGCTGGCAGAGGTGGGCATTCTCCTGGGGCAGGTGCGGCAGGCGGGCAACCCGTTGGCTCGGCAGCAAGCGCTGCTCGTACTTTTAGGCACCCTGCCTTGGGCGTGCTACATCTTCATTTCCGGCGGGTTGCAGGTGGCTGGCGTGAGCCTGCCTTTTTGGTCAGCCTACCTGCAAACCCTGGCCCTTTTGGCCTTTCCGCTGGCGGTGTTCGTCGCCGTCTTTCGTTACCGTTTTTTGGACTTTGAGCATTTGGTTCGCCGCTCGTTGCTTTACACAAGCCTCACGGGCAGCTTGGTCTTGCTCTTTTACGCGCTGGTGGGCGCGGGCAGCGCCCTCTTTTCCGAGTGGATCGGCGGGGGCCTGTCCGTGTTGCTGGTTTCTGCCGCGACCTTGGCGTTGGGCTTGCTCTTTTCCCCCTTGCGAAATTTTCTCCGGGGTCTGATTGATCAGCGCTTTTTCCCCGAACGTTACGCCCAGCGCCAGCAACTGGTGCAGCTGGTGGCTGAGCTACCTTCCTTCGGAAAGGTGCGACCGATGGCCGAGCACTTGGTGCACAAGGTAGCCGAGGTTTTTGGCTGTCCCTGGGTGACGCTTTTGGTTAACGAACCTGGCAGCCAGCTGCTTTTGGCTACCGCCTCCACCGGTTTGGGGGCTGAAGGGGAGTTCGACTCGGCCTTTTTGCTTGCCCGCCAGGACCCGGCGGTGGAAGTGCTGGCGCAAAGCGGCATGCCCGTACCAGCTTCCGAGTTGGTCGGCCGCAGCGGGGCCATGGCGCAGCGTTTGAGCCTCTTTCGTGCTCAGTGGGCGGCGCCGGTGCTGGGGCCTCGCGATTTGGCGGGGCTTCTTTTGGTGGGTGGAAAGGAAGGGGACTGGGGTGGCGAGGAGCTGGAGCTCCTATCGCTGCTAGCCCATCATTTGGGGACGGTGCTGGAAAACGCCCGCCTGTTCGAGGCGGCCACGCTGGATGGGTTGACGGGTCTTTGGCGGCGGGAACCGGTGCTGGAGCAGCTGGAGCGAGAATGGCACCGAGCTACCCGTTACGGTCGTCCCTTGGCGGTGGCCATGGCCGATGTGGACCTGTTCAAGGCCATCAATGACCGCTATGGCCACCTGGTGGGCGATGTGGTGCTCAGCTGGGTGGCGCGTACCCTTCGGCAAGGCTTACGTGCCTCCGACTTCCTGGGACGGTTTGGTGGCGAGGAGTTTCTCCTGGTCTTCCCCGAAACGGATGCCGGCGGTGCACGGGCAGTGGCGGAAAAGCTGCGGCAGCGCGTGGCGGATGGGGTTATTCGCCTAGAAGGCGACCAAAGCCTGCAGGTGACGGTTTCATTCGGTGTGGCCGCTTACGAGCCCGGGCAGTCCAGTGCCCCTGCTTCGGTGATCCAGCTCATCCAGCGGGCCGACCAGCACCTGCTTCAGGCCAAAGAGGCGGGGCGCAATCGGGTGGTGGGCTGAAGCTACTGAAAAGGTCCGGGGTTAAAGCGCTCGATGCGCGCACCCAAGGCGCCCAGCTTGCGCTCCATGGCCTCGTAGCCGCGATCCAGGTGGTATATGCGGTCCACCACGGTTTCGCCCTCCGCAGCCAGGCCGGCGAGCACCAGGGCTGCTGAAGCCCGCAGGTCGGAGGCCATGACGGTGGTGCCTTGCAACGCCGTTGGCCCGTACACCGTGGCCTTTCGCCCCTCCACCGCAATTTGGCCGCCCATACGCTTGAGCTCGAGCACGTGCTGAAAGCGGTTTTCGAAGATGTTTTCTTCGATTGTCGAGATACCTGCCGCCTGGGTGGCGAGGGCCATGGCTTGCGCCTGCAAGTCCGTGGGAAACCCAGGGTACTCCTGGGTGGCTATGCGGAAGGCGCGGAGCCGTTCCTGCTGCTCAGGGACGAAAAGGCCATCGGGCAGCACCTCCACCCTGGCTCCCGCCTCACCCACCAGCTGCAGGGCCGCCTGCAGGTGCTCGGTGATACAGCCGCGGATGCGGACACCGCGGCCCACCAGCAACGCTGCCATCAGGTAAGTGCCGGCCTCGATGCGGTCGGGAATGATGCGGTGGGTGCAACCGCCCAACTCCGGTACGCCTTGTACCTCAATGGTTTCCGTCCCGGCGCCGAAAATGCGTGCACCCATGCGGGAGAGCATGGTGGCCAAGTCCACTACCTCTGGCTCCCGGGCGCAACGGCGTAGCACGGTGCGACCGCGCGCTAAGGTCGCGGCCATGAGCAGGTTTTCCGTCCCGGTGACGGTGACCCTTGGGAAGGTGATTTCCGCACCTGACAGGCCTTGAGGGGCCTCCGCCACCACGTCGCCCCGCTCCAAACGGATGTCCGCTCCCAGCTGAGTCAAAGCTTGCAGGTGAAAATCAATCGGCCGAGCGCCGATAGCACAGCCGCCGGGCAGCGCAACCCGGGCGCGGCGGCGCGCCGCCAAAAGGGGACCCAGCACCAGCACGGACGCACGCATGGTGCGCACCAGCTCGTAGGGGGCGTGGGTGGCCGAGGCTTGGCCCATGACCACGGTGGTTGTGCCGTTTTCGTGGGCACAGTGCTCGCCCAGCACGGCCAGGACTTTTTCCATGGTGAGAATGTCCCGTACCCGCGGCAAGCCCAACAGGCGCACCGGCTCGCGGGTCAATAGGGTGGCCGCCAAGCAGGGAAGGGCTGCGTTTTTTGCTCCCGAAATTTCCACCGTGCCAGCCAGCGGGGTGCCACCGATAATGCGAAACTTCTCCATGGGAGGGAGTGTGCGGTCTATGGCAGGGAAGGTCAAGAAGGAGCCGTCGCTGGAGGTGAAGGAGGGGGCGCGGCAGGCGGTGGAGTCTCGCTTGGGCTACCGCTTCCGCAACCCCGAGCTCCTGCGCCAAGCCCTGCGCCACCGCTCTCAGGCGAGCACCCAGGGGAAGCCCTCCAACGAACGGCTGGAGTTTCTGGGAGACGCGGCCCTATCTCACGCGGTGGCCGAGCTGCTTTTCAGCCGTTGGCCGCAAGCGCGGGAGGGAGAACTGACGCGGGCCAGGGCAGCCCTGGTAAAGGGTGAAGCCTTGGCACGCCTGGCTGAGCAGCTGGGATTAGCCGAGGCCCTGGAGGTGGCGGAAGGTGTGGAGCCGGGGGATGCTCTCTTGGCCGACGCGTTGGAGGCGGTTTTTGGCGCTCTTTGCTTGGAGATGGGTCACCGACGCTTCGCCAGCTTTGTGCGCCGCTTGTTTTCTCCCATGTTGGCGGAGCTGGCCGAGCGGCAACTGGCCGAGCTGGAACCCAAATCGGCCTTGCAGGAAATGGCGCAAAGGCGTGGGTGGACGCTGCCCGTGTACCGGCAGGTGGAGGTTCGCGGGCCGGAGCACCAGCGGCTGTACGTCTTTGAGGTGGAGGTGGAGGGACGGGTATGTGGCCGCGGCGAGGGCAGCTCCAAAAAGATCGCGCAAAGGGAAGCGGCCAAAGCGGCCCTCCGTTTCCTGGAAGAGGATTGCGCCTAGGCGGAGGCGCTGGCGGCTAGCGGTCGCAAGCTGGGCAGCCGAAGGTTGGCTATTTCCTCCACCAGCTTGAGCTCCAAAGGGCGCGTGGAGTAAAGCTTGGAGGGTTGGCCGTCCCAGGTTGTGCGGAAGTGCTGCGTAAGCTGCTCGCACCAGGTGGGAAAGGGGGTGGGACGGAAGAGCAGGTCCCGCTGCGCCGCGGTGATGTCCAGAATGATGTCGTGGTCGTGGCTGTAGGGCGAGAAGGTGGTAAGCAGCTGCACCCGCTGCAGCCATTGCGAGGGCACGGAAACCAGCACCGGACGCCGGTCTAGGAAAGCGGCTGCCAGCTCCACGAACTGGCGCACGCTCACCACTTCCCTCTGCGCCAGGTTGTAGGCGTTGCCTAAGGCGTTGCTGTTGAGCAGGTTGGTTACAACCACTTCGGCCACGTCGTGAACCCAAAGAAAGCCCCAGGAGTTGAGGCCCCCGTCGGGCAGCAGGAGGGGGCCTCCGTCCAGCAGGCGCTCAAAGTACGCCTGGGTGCGCGCGGTGTAGTCGTCGGGACCCACCACCACCGGCAAGCGCAGGGACGTGTAGGGGAACTGCTGTGTCTCCCAAGCCTGCTGCAGGGCTACCTCGCAGCGGCGCTTGTGATACGCGTAAAGCCAGGAGGAGGCGGTGGGCTCGGTCTTGGGTTGCAGGCGCCCAGAAAAGTCCTCTTCGCGGAAAGGGCAGTAAAGCCCGTCGCGAATGAGGTACACGGCGGCGGTGGAGATGTGAACGAAGTGCCCCACCCGCCCGGAAAAGGCGGCGATGGCTTGGCGCGTGTCCTCCTCGCGAAAGGCCACCAGGTCCACCACCGCATCGAACTCGCGCCGGGTCAGGGCGCGCTTGAGGGTTTCCGGATCCGAGCGGTCGCCAATGATGCGGAAGACGCGGGTGCCGAAGGGATCGGGGCTCTTACCGCGGTTGAGGAGGGTAACCCGATGTCCTTCCATCAGCAGGCGCTGCACAACCGCGCGCCCAATAAACCGACTGCCACCGATTACCAATACGTGCATAGGCGCACTCTATCCACCCCATTGATGCTCTTCTATTTGTCGCGCCCTCTGCTTGGCCGCGGCAAACGCCTCAGCCACAGCGGGATCTTCTGCCGGCGGCTCTTCCTGCCCCGCTTCCCCCGCGGCAGCTGCCGCCAGCATCGCGAGCCGGGCACCGGGATGGTCAGGCGGCTCGCCTGTCAGACCCGCTTGCAGGATCTCTGGCAGGCCAGATGCGGTGGCTGCGGCCTGTCCAATGACCGGTAGGAGTCGACGAACAGCGGCTCGCTGGAAGGCGGGCCGGGCCAAGCTGGTACTGTTGACCGCGGTGAGCACGAGGGAAAGAAGCACCAGAGGAAGCACGGCAGCGGTGGCCGCGGTTTCCTCCGCAAGCCCCAAAGAGGGCGCCAAGGTACGAGCGGCGGCAGCGCGGGCGGCGGCCAGACGGGCAAAGGTGGCGTCCAGCTCTGACTCTCGTTCCCGGCGCCAGCGGGAGCTTTCCAGCAGCATCCCCGCCAACAGCCGAGCGTCGGGCCCGGCCATCAACCACGCCTCGTGAAAGCTACCGGCGCGCGAAAATCCCGGCGAGTCCAGGCCGTTGACCAAGGCGAGAAGGTCCCACGCCAGGGTAGGTGAGTCCTCCAAGCTGGGTTCTCGCCCTTCGGCCAATAACTGCTCGACCCGCTGGGCCTCCCTAGGGGGCAGGGGGATAAGCGGCGGCCCTTGCCGTACCCAACGGCCCAAAAGCTCGCCCACTTTGAGCAGGGTTTCGTGGGCATCCGCCAGCTCCATCGGGTCCATCGGCGTACCGGCCAAGTCGTTGACCATGCTCCAAAAGAGCGCTTCGACCGACGCAGGCTCTAAGGCGGAGGGAGACAACGCCTCGCCCCCATCGGTAGGTGGCCGGCTATCGGCGCTCACCGCTGCTTCCATGATGAGCTGCGAGGTGGCCAGCTCGAAGCTCACCGTCTCGCCCACACGCACCGGGTAGTTGGGGTCAACGCGGAAAAAAACCCGGTCCTCTTTCAGTATTCGGCTCACCAGCGCCACGGCCAGGGCCCGACCGGCACTCACCAGCTCTTCCGGCGACACGCTGGTTTCGCGCAGGAGGACGTTGGTGAAAGGTTCCCCTTGGATCTGCGAGATCGCCAAGCACTTGAGTAGCAGCGGGCGCTCGGCCACCCGCTTGCGCAAGAGCCAGGAAGCTAGCCTTTCTGCTGCCCGGGAGGAGGAAGCGAAAATGACCTTGCCGCCAGCCAGATCGAAGGTGCGGGTGACGGCGCCGGCCGTAAGAACTAATCGCCCGGTCGCGCGGGTCATGTGCAGCCATTCCAGGAGGTCGTTGAGATGCAAGCAGTCGAGAGTGCCGGAAAGCGCCAGCATCGCGCTTAGTATGCCATATACTCATGGCGGAGCGCTGCGCTATGGACGAACACGCGTACACGCGTTGGTTGGCCCGCGTGCACCAAGAGGGGGCCTTCCGCGAGGAAAGCCGCACCCCTTCAGGGCTTTCCGTGGAGCTGGTCTACGGGGCCTGGAGCCTTGCGGGAAGCTATGAAGAAAAGCTGGGCTTTCCGGGCGAGTACCCCTTTACCCGTGGCATTTACCCGGCCATGTACCGGGGAAGGCTCTGGACCATGCGGCAGTACGCCGGCTTTGCCACCGCCGAAGCTTCGAACCGGCGCTACCGCTACCTCCTTGCACAGGGGCAAACGGGTCTTTCGGTAGCCTTCGACCTGCCCACGCAAATCGGCTATGACTCGGATCACCCTTTGGCATTGGGCGAAGTGGGGCGGGTTGGCGTGGCCATAGATAGCTTGGCTGACATGGAAACGCTGTTGGACGGCATCCCCCTGGACCAGGTTTCTCTTTCCATGACCATCAACGCCACCGCAGCCATTCTCTTAGCCATGGTGCTGGCGGTGGCGAAAAAGCAAGGGGTGAGTTGGGACAAGCTTTCAGGCACGGTGCAAAACGACATCCTCAAGGAATATGTGGCGCGGGGCACCTACCGTTTCCCCCCCCGTCCCTCCTTACGGTTGGTCACCGACCTCATGGCCTTTTGCCACCGCCACGTGCCCCGCTGGAACACCATTTCCATTTCCGGCTACCACATGCGCGAAGCGGGAGCCACGGCGGTGCAGGAGGTGGCCTTTACCCTGGCCAATGCCCGCGAGTACGTGCGGCAGGCGATGGCGGCGGGGCTAGAGCTGGATCATTTTGCCCCCCGCCTGTCGTTTTTCTTCGCTGCCCACAACAATTTCTTGGAAGAGGTGGCCAAGTTCCGCGCTGCCCGCAGACTATGGGCGCGCACGATGCGGGAGGAGTTTGGTGCCCGCGACCCGCGCTCCTGGTTGTTGCGCTTTCATACGCAAACCGCCGGTTCCACCCTCACCGCCCAGCAACCCGACAACAACGTGGTGCGCGTGACCATCCAAGCACTGGCGGCGGTGTGCGGGGGGACGCAGTCGCTGCATACGAACGCTAAGGACGAGGCCTTGGCCCTGCCCACAGAAGAAGCGGCGCGCCTGGCCCTGCGCACCCAGCAAATCATCGCTTACGAATCAGGCTTGGCCGATGTGGTGGACCCCCTCGGTGGCGCGTACGTGGTGGAAGCCTGGACGGACCGCATAGAGGCGGAAGCAGCTGCCTACATTCAAAGGATTGAAGTCATGGGAGGGGCGCTGGCGGCCATCGAGCAGGGCTTCATGCAGCGCGAAATCCAGGAGGCTGCCTACCGCAGCCAGAAAGAGGTGGAACGCGGGGAGCGGGTGGTGGTGGGGGTGAACCGCTTTCTGGAGGAAGAGCCGGCGCCAACCAAGCTCTTTCGCGTGGACGAGGCGGCACAGCACGCGCAAATTGAGCGTTTGCAGCAGGTCCGTGCGCGGCGGGACGCGGTGGAGGTGGCCCGGGTCCTACGTCGGCTGGAAGCGGCGGCGAGAAGCAGCGAGAACGTGATGGAGCCGATCCTTGCGGCGGTGGAGGCCTACGCCACCGTGGGCGAAATAGCCGAGACCCTGGTTGGCGTCTTTGGCGAGCATCGGGAGGGAGGATGAAGTCATCTCGAGTGACACGGGGGCTGGTTAGGTTTTTCCTTTGGGTCGGGCTTACCGCTGGCCCACTGGCGGCGCAGGAGGTGACCCTTACCGTGCTGTTCACCTCCGACGTGCACGCGCACCTCTTACCCCAGAACGACGTGAGGCAGCGTCCGGCGCGAGGTTCGCTGGCGCAAGTGGCCACGCTTGTGCGGCGGGTGCGGCAAGAAAACCCGCTCACGGTCGTGGTGGACGGCGGCGACGCCCTCCAAGGCACGCCCCTGGCTCACTACGTGCTTTCGGGGCAGATGGGTGAGGGCAAGGACCCAACGGTGGCCACCATGAATCTGGTGGGCTACGACGCGGCTGTGCCGGGAAACCACGAGTTCAACTACGGCTTGGGGCCGCTGCGCCGGGCTGTGCAGCAGAGCCGTTTTCCTTGGCTAGCGGCTAATTTGGAGGCTACGGGGGCCGCTGGTCTTTCAGTCCAGCCCTATCTGGTGCTGCAGCGCGGGCCGCTGCGGGTGGGAGTCATCGGCCTCACTAACCCCCGTGTGCCTTCCTGGGACCCGCCGGAGCACTGGCAGCCTTTGCGCTTCACCGACCCGGTGGTGAGGGGAAAGGCGTTAGTGCGGCAGCTGCGTCCGCAGGTGGACCTGTTGGTCATGGTGGCGCACACGGGCTTCGAGCGCGACCTGGATTCGGGCGAAGAAAACGGCAGCGAGGAGGAAAACTTCGCATGGCGGCTGGCGCACATTGCGGGCGTGGACCTGCTCCTCACCGGCCACACGCACCGGCAAATCCCCCCGCGAAGGCTCGGCCAAACCTGGGTGGCCCAACCGGGCCGCTGGGCCGAGTGGGTGAGCCGCTTTGACCTGCGTGTGAAGAAAACCTCGCGCGGCTGGGACGTGGTGGAGGTGCGCGGTAGCAATCTGCCAACCGAGAATCTAACAGGGGAGCAGACGGTCGTGGAGGCCCTGGCGCCACTTCACCGCCAGGTGCTGGAGGAACTTTCACGGCCTCTGGGCCAGTTGGAGGCGCCGCTGTCTGTGGGCGGGTTGCCGGTGGGCGACGATGCGGCGGTGGACTTGGTGCACCGCGTCCAGCTTTGGGCCACCGGGGCCCAACTTTCCTTGGCTGCTCCCTTGGCCGGGTCGGTGCAGGAGTTCTCCCCTGGGCCCCTGACGCCTCGTTTGGCCCATGCCCTTTACCCCTACCCTAACACCTTGGTGGTGGTGCGGGTCACGGGTGAGCAGCTGGTCAGCATCCTGGAGCACGCGGTGCGCGGGTGGCGCGGCCTGCGCTGCCAACCCACCTCTCCCTGTGAGCTTTTGCGGGACGAGACCCTTCCTTCCTACACCTACGACACCCTGGAGGGAGCCACCTACCGGGTAGACCCCACAGCACCGCTGGGGCAGAGGGTCAAGGGACTAACGGTGGAAGGCAAGGCGGTGCGCGCCGAGGACACATTCACCCTGGTAGTGAACTCCTACCGCGCCGCTGGCGGGGGCGGTTACCCCTGGTTGCCGCAGGTACCACGAGTGAAGGTGATTGACAGGCAGATGGTGGACCTTTTGGTGGCTTACTTCGCCGAGGTAGGGACGCTGCGGCCGCACGCTTCAGAAAACTGGTTCTTCGCGCCGCGCCTGGTGCTGGCACCGGCCGCCAGGTAGAAGCCGTGGCCGCAAAGCGCCTGCTGGTGGCAGCCACCTATTACCTTCCCTACATCTCCGGCTTGACGGTGTTTCTCCAGCGGTTGGCCACGGCCCTGCCCGCGTGGGGGTGGGAAGCGGAAGTGCTCACCTGCCGGCACGCTCCTGGACTAGCTGGAGAGGAGGTGCGCGAGGGCGTGCGGGTGCGGCGCCTTTCACCCTGGTTGCGGGTCAGCAAGGGGGTGGTGGTGCCAACCCTGCCCTGGCATTTTCTCCGCCGTGCCCGGGAGGCCGACCTGGTTGTGTTGCTGCTCCCCCAGGCCGATGCGGCGCCGTTGGCTTGTTTAGCCAAGCGGCTCGCCAAGCCCTTGCTGGTCATATACCTTTGCGATGTCACACTTACCGGCGGCTTCTTGTCTCAGTTGGTTCAGCCTGCCTTAGAGGTTTCGCACCGTTGGGCTTTGACCCAGGCCGATGCGGTAGTGGCTCTTAGCCAGGACTATGCGCGCACCTCACCCCTGTTGTCCGCCTGCGCCCGTAAGCTGCACATCATCCCGCCGCCGGTGCCGCTCCTGGCTGCTGATCCCCAGCACGTCACCAGGCTGCGGCAGCGTTGGCGCTTGGAGGCCGGCCAGCCGGTGGTGGGTTGGGTGGGTCGGCTCTCGCGAGAAAAAGGGTTGCATGTGTTGGTCCAGGCCATGCCTATGGTTTGGCAAGCCATCCCGGAGGCACGGGTGCTGTGCGCTGGGCCAGTAGCGGAGGTGGCGGGCGAGGGGTCCTATCGCCGTTTCTTGTTGCCGCAGGTGGCCCCCTTGGGGCAGCGGTGGATTTTTGCTGGGGTTTTGGCGGAAGAGGAGCTGCCCGCCTTTTACGCCTGCTGTAGCGTGCTGGCTTTTCCTAGCGTCAACCGAACCGAGGCTTTCGGCATGGTGCAGGTGGAAGCCATGGGTGCGGGCACGCCGGTGGTGGCCAGCGACCGGCCAGGGGTGCGCGAGCCTGTAGCTCTGACGGGTATGGGCCTTTTGGTGCCGCCCGCTGACCCAAAGGCCTTGGCGCAGGCGCTGCTGGCGGTATTGAGGCAACCCGCACGCTTCCGTGGCCGACGGGGAGCCCTTGGGGTGTTCGCCCCCAAAAGCGTGGCAGGGCGCTACGCCGAGCTTTTTGCCCGCCTGACGACACCCCCTGCTGGTGAGGCCCCTGTGTGCGGATTAAAATAGGCCCTGTGAATGGGCAAGCCAGTCACCGAAAGGAGGAGGGTATGAGCAAACGTCTTTTACCAGTGGTGAGCTTTCTGATCCTAGCCGTTGCTGTCCCCGTCCTTTGGGCGCAGTCTAACGTGGCCACCGGCGAGCTGTTGGGCGAGGTGCGGGACAGTCAAGGCGGGCTGCTTCCGGGTGTGACCGTGGAGGTGAGAAACACCGAAACGGGCTTGACTCGGCGCGCCCTGACCAACGCCCAGGGGGCCTTCCGTTTCGATTTTCTCCCTGTGGGCACTTATGACGTGCGCGCCGAGCTTTCCGGTTTCCGACCGGAAGTGAAGCAGGGGGTGAAAGTCTCCCTTGGCGCCTCGGTGCGTATGGAGTTCATCCTCAACATTGGCACCTTGGCGGAAGAGGTGGTGGTCACGGCGGCGGCGCCGCTGGTGGAAACCACCCGCGCCGACGTCACCAACGCCGTGGGTGAGCTGCAAATTGCCAACTTGCCCCTCAACGGACGCGACTTCTTGGACTTCATTGCCCTCACGCCCCAGTCGGTGGTGGACGACAATGGTCGCGCCCACGTGGGCGGCATGCGCGGCATCCAAAACAACTTCAACATTGACGGCGCCAACGCCCAATCAAGCTTCTTTGGCGAGGAACGCGGAGGTACCAGGCCAGCGTTTACCTTTTCCCAGGGCGCTATCAAAGAGTTCCAGGTCATTGTTTCCTCCTATAACGTGCAGTTCGGCAACGCTTCCGGCGGCATCATCAACGCCATCACCAAGTCCGGCACCAACGACTTCAAGGCTGAGGGCTGGTACTACTTCCGCGACGAGTCGATGGTGGAGGATTTCAAGAAAGCGCCTGCAGCCGCGGTGGCGCCCAGCAAGCGGGCCTTTGAACAGCACCAGTTCGGCTTGGCTTTGGGTGGCCCCTTCGTCAAGGACAAGCTGCACTACTTTTTCTCCTACGACGGTCAGCGCTTCGACCTTCCCCTGGCTCTGGAGTTCCGCAACTTCCCCGCGGGCCGCGAGGCGGATTTTGAGGGCAAAACCGGCTTGCGCCTGGCGGAAGAGAGCTTCCGCACCGTCACCCAGACCAACGACGACGATGTGCTTTTGGGCAAGCTGGATTGGCAGTTCTCACCTAACCTGTTGTTGACCTTCCGCCACAACTACTCTAACTATGAAGGGCAAAACGCCACCTCTGCTAGCAGCAGCACCGGCGTTTCCAACAACGGTTTGGAGAAGAACAAGTTCAACTCTTCTGTGGTCAACCTCAACGCTGTTTTGGGGGACAACCTCTTCAACGAGCTCATATTCCAGTACGCCAAGGAGGAACGGCCTCGCTTGGCCAACAACACCTCCATTCCCGAGGTGGCCATTTCCTCCGATGCCTTCTTCGGGCAAAACAACTTCCTGCCCAACAACCTAATTGAGGAGCGCACCCAGGTTGCTGACAACTTCACCTATTACATGGAAAAGCACGGCCTCAAGGCTGGTTTCAACCTGGATCTGGTGAGCTACGACGACCTCTTTTTCCGTTACCAGCGAGGTCGCTATTTCTTCCGCTCGTGGAACGACTTCTTCAACAACCGGCCCAGCCAGTACCTCCAGAGCTTTTCCGATTTTGGTGGCCGGGTGAAGTTCGATACCAACTACTACGCGGGTTACCTGCAGGACGAGTGGAAGCCCACGCCGCACCTCACCATCACCGCCGGCATTCGTTACGACTTCCAAGACAACCCCAAGCCCAAGGAAACCAACGCCAAGTTCCCCGCCACCGGCAAGATTCCTGACGACAAGAACAACTGGGCGCCGCGCGTGGGCTTTGCCTGGGATCCCTTTGGCGAGGGCAAAACCGTGGTGCGGGGCGGCTTCGGCTACTTCTACGACATCACCCCCACCTTGCTCACCGCCAACGCCTTGCTCACCAACGGCTTGCGGGTGGTGCGGGTGACCTTGAACTGCACCAGCACGCAACCCTGCCCCACCTTCCCCAATATCTTCCCCTCGTTGGGCTCGCTGCCCATCACCACACCGGATTTGTTCGTTTTCGCCCCTGGGTACGAAACCCCCGAAACCAAGCGCTTTTCCCTGGGTATCGAGCAGGAGCTGGGAGGTAACGTGGCTGTGGGCGGCGAGTTCATTTGGTCGTACACCACCCACCTGGAGCGTCTGTGGGACCTGAACCTAGTGCCCGTGGGCTGGACCGAATTCGGTACCCATTACTATAACCCCAGCCTGAAGAATTACCGCGATTTCGGCCGCATCGGCCAGTTCACCGACGATGCGGAGGCCCGCTACTGGGCGGTGGTGCTGAAGGCGCGCAAGCGCTGGGCCGACCGCTGGATGTTTGACGCCTCCTATACCTACTCCAAGTGGCGGGACAACAACTCCAACGAGCGTACCGTGTCCATCGGCACCTATGGCGCCGGCGACGACCACCTGAACATCATGGATAACTGGGGCCCGGGAGACTTCGACCTAACCCACAAGTTCGTGCTTTCGGCAGTGGTGCTGTTGCCCTTCGACATCCAGCTGTCGACCATCGCCACCGTGCGCTCCGGCTATCCCTTCACCCCCACCGATGGCCGCGACCTGAACAATGACACCTACACCGGCGACCGGGCTTGGTGGGGGGGCGTGCACTACGGCCGCAACTCCTTCCGTCAGCCCTACTACCGCAACGTGGACCTGCGTTTGTCGAAGATTTTCCGCTTCGGCGGCCACTACGAGCTGGAGGTGCTGGGTGAGGTGTTCAACCTGTTCAACGCTTCCAATTTCCGCACCTCGATCACCCAAATGGTGCTTTACGACCGCACACGGGGAGTGGCCAGCCTCAACCCCAACTTTGGTCGCGCTAACCTTTCTGGTTCCCCGCGGCAGTACCAGGTGGGCTTGAAGTTCCGCCTGTGACGACCATCGGTAACCACAGGACGGGGCCCTTTTGGGGCCCCGTTTTTTTATGGGTAGGCCAACCCTAAAAGCTTGGCAACAAAGGGGGCCACCTGCGTCAACGAGCCTCGGTCCACCACCCGAGGCTCAACCCCCGCCCCCCGGGCCATCCACACCGCCGCCATGCTGCGATGATGGTTGAGGTAGCCGTGAGCGCCCAGGTAGGCAGGCGGGCTAACCAGCCCATCCCCGGGCCGACCACCCAAAACCACCCCAGGGGTGGCAAAAACCACCAGGTCGCCGCTATGTGCGTGTGCCAAGCCCCAGGAGGGCACCTGCCGCCTGCTGGCCACTGCCTCCACTGCCTGCTCCCCCGCCACCGTCAGCCGAGCTAAGGCGCTGGTGGCGCGCAAAAGCAGCTGGTGCCGCTGGCTGGATGCCACGAGGCCAGTGGGATCCCCGTCTCGAAGGTTAACGTAAAGGTGCGCCACTCCGCCCCCCTGCACCGCCCACAACTGGCAGGAGGGGTCAAGGGCCGCCCGACCCGTATCCCCCGAAAGGGCACAAAGCCCCTCGTCTACCAAAAGCTTCTGCAGGTTGAGCTGGGCCCAAACGGGGTGCATGCCGTGATCGGAAACCACGACTAGCGCGTCGCGGGAGAAATCCAGCGCTTCTGCTAAGCGACCTACCTGCTGGTCTGCCACCTGGTACACGGTGTCGAGGAACCCACGCGCGGTGACAGCCAAGCCCTCGCTGTACCCTGGCTGCTTGGGGTCGGCCAAGAGCAGGGCGTGTTGGGCTTCGTCCACGATGGGCTGGTAGGCCAGCAGGAGCTGCGCGTCGCTGGCGCGCCAGGCAGCCAAGGTGGCGGAGGTGAAGAAGCGGGCAAAGCGTACCAGCTGCTCACCGTATTCGCTGAGCGTAAGGCCTCGCCCTCCCGCCAAACCCGCCCTGAGCGCCTCGTCGTCAGGGGGCCCCGGCCAAAAACCAGCTTCGCGTTCCACCAGCTCGCGAAAGCTGCGGGGGCTTGCCTCAACGGCGTAAAAGCCCCCCTGGTACAACACCACCTTCCCCCGTTCCTGGTCGAGGGCTCGCAGGAGACACCAGGCGCCCACCGTTTGCTCGCCCCCCTCAGGGTGAGGACGGACCACCCTTAGGGCAAACCACTGGCCCGGCCGAACCACCTGTTCCCCTTGGGGACCCGCCAGGGCCAACCCCAGCCAACGGCCAGTGCCCTCCTCGGTACCGAGGGAAAGGGAAAACTGACTTTGCTCGCCACCGTGCTGGCCTTGCAGCCACACGGACAAGCGCACCTGGCCACCCTCCACCGGCAGCTCCCACCAACGAGCCGGCGCCCGGGGTTCGTTCACGTACACCATGAAGAAATCCGCTTGCCGGTCGGGACCTTTTCCATCGCAACCGGGAAAGGTGACCACCCCTGCTTTCTTTCCCTGCCGCCGTGCCCTGGTCCAAAGGGGCTCAGCCTGCCAAGGGGCATCGAAACCGGAAACGGTGGCGCCCAGGGGCGTTCCGGGAAGGTGGAACCGGTTGCCCACGATGCCGTGCTCCTGGGGCAGGCGGCCGGTGGCAATAGTGGCGTGGCTCACCGCCGTGAGGGTGGGGTTAGGGGGGACAGCGTAGCGCACAAATAACCCCTTTTGGACAAAGGCGCTAAAACCCTGGGGGTGGGCATAAGCCCTTTGCGCCAGCATTCTCTCATGTCGCTCGGCCGCGAGGCCGTCTAGGGAGAGCAGCAGCACCCGCCGGGCCTGCGGACGGGAAGAGGGTGTGGGAGCCTGGTGAGGTTGGCAGGCGAGACCGAAAAGCAAAAGGGGCACCAGGCGGCGCATGGTACCAGTGTACTCGCCCAACGCTTGCGGGTTTTTCACTGCACCTTCACATGCAGGGGCCACACTTACCGCCGGAAGCGAAGGCTTCCAGGAGGGTCCGATGGACAGGAGAAAAGTGGCGAAAACTGGCTTGTTGCTAGGTTTGGTAATGGCTTTCTCGGCGCAGGTTTGGTCCCAAGGAGCGGAGCTGGACCCCAAATTGCCCACCTACGCGCCTAAGCAGCGGCTGCAGGGTAACCTCAGCTCCATTGGCTCGGATACCATGAACAACCTGATGACGCTCTGGGCGGAGGAGTTCCGCAAGCTTCACCCTGGGGTACGCATCCAGGTTGAAGGCAAGGGTTCCTCAACCGCCCCCCCTGCCCTCATCGCCGGCACGGCCCAGCTGGGTCCCATGTCAAGGCAGATGAAGGAGTCAGAGATAGACGCGATCGTCAACAAGTACGGGTTCGAACCCACCGAAATTCGCTCTGCCTTGGATGTGTTGGCCGTCTACGTGCACAAGGACAACCCCATTAAATCCTTGAGCATGCCTGAGGTGGATGCCATCTTTTCCAAAACTCGCCGGCTGGGTTTCCCCAAGGACATCACCCTTTGGGGGCAACTGGGCCTGACCGGCGAGTGGGCGCGCAAGCCCATTTCCCTCTACGGCCGCAACTCCGCCTCCGGAACCTATGGCTACTTCAAAGAACACGCTTTGGGCGGGGGGGACTTCAAGGACCAGGTGAAGGAGCAGCCCGGGTCGGCCTCGGTGGTGCAGGGAGTGAGTGAAGACCTTTACGGCATCGGCTACTCGGGCATCGGCTACATGACCTCGGGTGTGCGCCCCGTGCCTCTTTCGCCTGAAGTGGGGGCGCCCGCGTACGAAGCCAGTTACGAAAACGCCTTGAATCGCAACTACCCTTTGGCCCGCTACCTCTACATCTACGTGGTTCAGGACCCGCGAAAGCCCATGGATCCACTGGTGGAAGAGTTCCTGCGCTTCGTGCTCTCGCGTAAGGGGCAGGAGGTGGTGATTAAGGATGGGTACTTGCCCTTGCCTGCTTCGGTGGTCGAAGAAGAGTTGGCGAGGCTCAAGCGCTAGAGGTGGCCGCGGTGGAGGCGAGGGAACGAGCTCGAAGAAAAGATAGGCTGGCGGCCGCGGTGATCACCCTCACCGCCAGCTCAGTTTTGGTGTCCACCCTCCTGCTCTTTTTCTACCTGTTGCGGGAGGTTTGGCCCATGACCCGCTCACCGCGCCTGGTGGGTGGCCCGATCACCAGCTTGAAGGCGATGGTGGTTTTTCCTGGGGAGCTCCCCTCTACGCTGTGGGGCTTGCGGGCGGATGGGGTGTTGGCCGTTTGGCCCGGCGGTTCGGAACTAGCCTTGGAAGGGATCACCCCACCCCTCCAGCGGGCTGGTGGGGATCGGTGGGGACGTTGGTTGTGGGTGCAGCAGCGCGAGGCGCTGCTGGTTTTCCGCATCACGGCGCGAGCGGTTTTCGCCGGTCAAGACCGGGAACTGCGCCTGCGCGCCACATTGGTCGCAACGGGGCCGCTGGCAGGTTTTGAACCGCTGGCCATTGGCGGAGGTGCTTTCCCGGTAATGGTGGGCCGTCAAGAAAGCCGCGGGGTAGTGCGGCTTTGGGACGGTCAAAAGTGGCGGGAACAGCTGTTGCCGTGGCCCTCACCGACGAGGGCTGTGGTGGAGGATGCCGGTCGTCGCGTGTGGGTGGCCACCGGCGATCGGCTGGGCCTTTGGGACGTGGAGCAAGGCCAACGTGTGGCTTCTGCACCCCTCACCGTTCCGCCCTCGGCCATCACCCTGCTTTTGGGCGACCTCACCTGCTTTGTGGGTGACCAGAAAGGCGCGGTGGTAGCATGGGAGGCTTATCGGGAGGAGGGTCAAGTGGTTCTGGAGCCCAAGGGCCAGTTTGTCGGTCCCGGGCCAGTTCTGGCTTTGGCACCTTCGCCCCGAGACAAGAACTTGGCCGTGGCGCGGCCCGGCTCGTTGGAGCTGTTGAACCTTACGGCTAAAAAGGTACGTGCCAGCATCTCTAGCCCATTCACTGATATCCAGCTGCTGGCGTTTGCCCCGCGGGCCAACCGCCTCCTCCTGAGCTCAAGGGAAGGGCATTTGCACCAGGTTGACATTCAGTGGGAACATCCCGAGATCACCTGGGGCACCATATTTGGGAAAGTGCGGTACGAAGGGTACCGCCAGTCCCAATGGGTGTGGCAGTCCACCGGGGGAAGTAACGCCTTCGAGGGAAAGTTTTCCCTGGTGCCGCTGATATTGGGGTCCTTCAAAGGTGCCCTCTACGGCATGCTCTTTTCCGGACCGCTGGGGTTGCTGGCGGCCGTGTACACCAGCCAGTTTCTCTCCCGCCGGCTGCGCCAGTTGGTCAAGCCAGCGGTGGAGCTATTGGCTGGCGTGCCTTCGGTGGTGGTGGGTTTCGTGGCTGCGTTGGTGGCAGCACCCTGGCTGGCGCGTAACCTGTTTGCGGTTTTCTTGGCATTGGGAGCTTTTCCCGTCGTGCTGGTGGCAACCGGTGTGCTCCTGGAGCGGCTGCCCAGGAGGTGGCAGCTGGTTTACGAGCGACGTTGGGAAGGCTGGGTGGTGGGCATTTTGTCCCTGCTTTGTATTCTTGGGAGCTTTTGGTTGGCGGGCCCCTTGGAGCAATACCTTTTTCCTGAGGGTTTGGTCGGCCTGCTGCACAATCGCTGGGGTGTGGTTTACGACCAGCGAAACGCCTTGGTGGCGGGTTTTGCTCTGGGTTTTGCGGTCTTGCCTCTGATCTTTTCCGTGGCCGAAGAGGCCTTGAGCAACGTGCCGGAAAGCCTAACCAATGCGGCCCTCAGCCTTGGAGCTTCGCAGGCTCAGGCGGTGAGACGGGTGGTGATCCCAGCAGCCGCACCCGGCCTTGTGGCGGCGCTTCTGCTGGGCTTTGGTCGGGCACTTGGCGAGACCATGATTGTGCTCATGGCCTCGGGCAACACCCCCTTGTTGTCCCTTTCGCCTTTTAACGGCATGCGGACCCTTTCAGCCTGCATCGCCGTGGAGTTGCCTGAGGCTGCTTACGGGGAAACACTGTATCGCGTGCTCATGCTGGCTGCCCTCTTACTCTTTGTCTTTACCTTTGTCATTAACCTTGTGGGTCAGCTGGTGGGCCGGAAGTTGGCGGCCCGCTTCGGAGCAGGGCGATGAGACAGGTGGTCATTTCAGAGGAGCTGCCCAGTCGCGGCTTAGCGTTGGCGGCGCTCTTCCTTTCCTTGGGCCTCATGGTCGGCATGGTCGTTCTGGTTTTGCTTGCGACCGTGCAGGGGTTTTGGCCGCGGGACCTGTTGGGCTTTCAGCTGGCAAGCGGAAAGGGTGTGCTGGGGGAGCGTTGGGGGGAAGAGGAGGACCCGGCAAACCCGAGCCATCAAAGGCTGCGGTTGAAAGTGGGCAACCGTGAGCTTTATGGTCAGGACTTTCGGTACGTCAGCCTGGCGGAGGTGGTTCAACAGGAGCGCCCGCCACACGCGGTGGCGGTGGAGCGCTGGGAATATGGCAACTTTTACGGGTACCTGGGAGCTGTGTACCGCGATGGCACGGAGGTGGGGTCAGAGGCAGCCGGGTTCGCTCATCACGTGGCTCAAACCTTATCGTGGGCAAGACAAACCAAGAAGCGCCTCGATGCTTTGAACCGGGTGGCGGCACACAGGCCCTTGACTGAAACAGAAAGGGAAGAAAGAGAACGTCTTACCGGGCTCCTGGCTCGCTGCTGGTTGACCCTAAACACGGCCGAAGGCACCAGCAAGGACATCCCCTGCGAGCACGTGGTTCGCGTGTGGTGGCCCAACCAACTCAGCTTTTTGGGCAAGCTCGGGGAGTTTAGTAAGCGGGGTTGGTGGTTCCTCACCAGCGAGCCCCGAGAGGCCAACACCGAGGGTGGCATCTTCCCCGCGTTGTTTGGTACGGCTCTCATGGTGGTTTTGATGACCCTATTCGTGGTCCCTTTGGGCGTTTTGACTGCCATCTATCTTCGCGAGTACGCGAGAGATAACACCTTTACGCGAGGGGTGCGCCTCGCGGTGAACACCTTGGCAGGGGTGCCCTCGATTGTGTTTGGCGCCTTCGGCTTGGCGTTCTTCGTTTACCAGCTGGGGGCGAGCCTGGACAAGCTCTTTTTTGCCGACCGTCTCCCCACACCGACTCTCGGGACGGGTGGTTTGCTTTGGGCTGCCCTAACCATGGCGTTGCTGACGCTGCCTGTGGTGGTGGTGGCCACGGAAGAAGGCCTTTCGGCTGCTCCCTTGGAGGTTCGGGATGGCGCGCGCGCTCTGGGCGCCACGCGGTGGGAAACGATTCGTTTGGTGATTCTGCCCTACGCCAAACCGGGAATTCTCACTGGCGTGATTTTGGCGGTGGCGCGGGCCGCGGGGGAGGTGGCTCCGCTCATGCTCACGGGCGTGGTTAAGCTGGCCCCGGCTTTGCCGTTGGACGGCGTGCCGCCTTTCCTCCACTTGGAACGAAAGTTCATGCACTTAGGTTTTCACATTTACGACGTGGGCTTCCAATCACCTAACGTGGAGGCAGCGCGGCCAGTAATTTACGCCACCACCTTGGTTTTGCTCCTGCTGGTGCTGCTGCTCAATTGGGTGGCCCTTTTGTGGCGTAACCGGGCCCGCCGGGCCTTACGGAGTGCGGTGCTGTGAAAAACGCGCTGGCATGTGAGCGGCTTACCGTGGGTTTTGGGCAAAACCAGGTTTTGCACGAGGTGACCCTTTCCGTTCCCGCCTCGGGGATTACGGCAGTGATGGGACCTTCCGGTTGCGGCAAGTCCACCCTTTTGCGTTGCTTCAACCGCATGAACGACCACCTGCCCGGTTTTTACCTTCGAGGGCAGGTTTGGGCCCTCGGTAGGGACGTGTACGACCCCAGCTGGCCGGTGGAAAACTTGCGGTTCAACGTAGGCATGGTGTTCCAAAAACCCAACCCCTTTCCCATGAGCATCGCGGACAACGTGCTGTTCGGGCCGCGATTGATGGGAATCCGCGACAAAAGGGATTTGGAAGGAATTCTGGAGAGCTCGTTGCGTGCCGCCCATCTTTGGGATGAGGTGAGGGACAGCCTGCATCGGCCAGCCTTTGGGCTTTCTGGGGGACAGCAACAACGGCTGTGCATTGCTCGGGCACTGGCTTGCTCTCCCCAGGTGGTACTCCTCGACGAGCCGTCCTCCGCCTTGGATCCTATAGCCACGGGAGCCTTGGAAGAAACCGTGCAGGAACTTGCGCAAAAGGTGGCCGTGCTTTGGGTCACTCACGATCTGCAGCAAGCGGCCCGGGTTTCGCAGCGGGTAGCCTTCCTCTATCTGGGCAAGTTGGTGGAGGAAGGCCCCACGGCGCAGGTGTTTGCCAATCCCAAGGAGGCCTTGACCGAGGCCTACCTCACGGGAAAGTTTGGTTAGGAGACCCTGTATGGAAACACTCCTAGAGCGAGAAATACGTGAGCTTACCCAGCTGCTCCTCACCATGGCGGGTGAGGTGGAACAGCAGCTGCGCGAGGCCATCCGTGCCTTGGTTGAGCGGGATTCGGAGGCCGCCTCCCGCGTGATGGCCGAAGATGCGCGGGTGGACGAGCGGGAAAAGGAAGTGGATCGCAAGGCGGTGGAGATCATCGTGCGCGAACGACCACTTGCGGCGCCCCTGCGTTTGGTCATGAGCGCCACCAAAATAGCACCGGACCTGGAGCGGGTTGCCGACCACGCGGTGAACATTGCCGAGCAAGCCCTCAAGCTCAATACCATGCCGCAGCTGAAACCATTCGTGACAATTCCCCGAATGGCCGAGCTTGCTTGGGAGATGGTGGAGGAGGCCCTCCAAGCTTTTGTGCACCGCGACACTGCCCGCGCCCGCCAGGTCATCGCCCGCGACGACACCGTGGACGCGCTGCACGAGGAGGTGTTCCGGGAGCTTTTGACCTACATGCTCGCTGACCCACAGACCATTCCTCGGGCTTTGGCCTTGCTGTTGGTGGCTCGTTCCTTGGAGCGGATCGCTGACCAAGCCACCAACATCGCCGAGCAGGTGGTGTACCTGGTGGAAGGCTTGGACATTCGTCACCTCCATGGGGAGGCTGTCGATGCTTGAGTCGGTACGCTTTTCCCTGCGCCAGCTCTCCTGTTTCTACGGGGAAAAGCAGGTGGTGAAGGGTGTAAGTTTGGACATCCCCGCAGGGGGGGTCACGGCCTTTATTGGCCCTTCCGGCTGTGGCAAGTCCACTATCCTCCGCTGCCTTAACCGCATGAACGACGTGGTGCCTGAGTTTCGCTTCCAAGGCCAGGTGCTCCTGGACGGGCAAGACATCTACGCTCCGGACCAGGATCCGGTACTGGTGCGGCGCAGGGTGGGCATGGTTTTCCAGCGCTCGAATCCCTTCCCGTCTTCTATTTTCGAAAACGTGGCCTTCGGCCTCAAGTTGCATTTCAAGTTGACTCGTCCCGAGCTGGAGCTCAAGGTTCAACAAGCCCTAAGTGCCGCCTATCTATGGGAGGAGGTGAAAGACCGCCTGCACCTTTCCGCCTTGCGTCTTTCGGGCGGGCAGCAGCAGCGCTTGTGCATCGCACGGGCCTTGGCGGTGGAGCCGGAGGTGCTGCTTTTCGATGAGCCCGCCTCGGCTCTGGATCCTTTGGCTACGGCCAAGGTGGAGGAGCTGGTCATGGAGCTAGGCCAGCGGCTTACTGTGGTCATCGTCACCCATAACCTGGCGCAAGCCGCTCGGGTTTCCCAGGGCACCGCCTTCTTTCTCGCTGGCGAGCTGGTGGAGGTAGGCCCCACCTCCGAGCTGTTTACCAGGCCCAGGGACCCACGCACGGAGGCCTACCTGGAGGGGCGCTTGGCGTGATCCCCAAAATTTTCCTGGTGGAGGATGACGCCGACCTCCGTCGCCTGGTAGCTAGGCGGTTGCAGGCGAGGGGCGAATTTCAGGTGCAGGAGTTCGCCAACGGCGAGGGGTTCTTGGCCGCTTGCGAAAGAGAGCTGCCTGATTTGGTCATTCTGGACTTGGGCCTCCCTGACACGGACGGCCTCACCCTCTGTCGAGAGCTGCGACAGTGGGAGGCCACCAAGCTCGTGCCTATCCTCATGCTTACCGCCCGTGCCGGTGAGCGGGACCGGGTCACGGGCTTGGCCCTGGGGGCGGATGATTACCTGGTGAAGCCTTTCTCCTTGGCGGAGCTGGAGGCGCGGGTGCGGGCCCTGCTGCGGCGCGTGGCTTGGGAGCGGGGCACGCCTGCCGAGCGGTACCGAGACCGTCGGTTGCTGGTGGATGTGACCCGGCATTTGGTTCTCTTGGATGGCAACGAGGTCAGGTTGACCAAGAAGGAGCTGGAGCTTTTGTGGTTCCTCATCCGTTTGCAGGGGCGCCTCGCCAGCCGCCAGGTGATCCTGGATGGTGTGTGGGGCCTGGCGGCGGAAGTAGACGAGCGCACGGTGGATGCTCACGTGCGCACCCTGCGTAAAAAGCTGGGGTACGGGGTCATCGAGACCGTTTCTCGGGCCGGCTACCGTTTTCGGGGGTGGCCGTGAGCCGTGCGCGCCAGCTGGCCTGGGGCTGTTTTGCGGCGCTGACGGTGTTAGGCTTGTCCCTGCTTTTTCTGCTGACCCTTCAGGAAAGGGCGTGGCGGGCACAGCAGTGGGAGCAGGTGGCCCGGGAGGTTCTGAGGGAGCTGAGTCCGCTCCCCCCAGACTGGAGCCAAAAGGAGCTGCACCAACAGCTTCCGCGCTGGGCGCGCCTTTCGGGCCTTCGCCTTACGGTGGTGGGAGCAGACGGGTCGGTCCTGGGCGACTCGCAGGTCCCCGCGGCCCTATTGCCCCGGGTGGAAAATCACCGCAACCGTCCGGAGGTGGCCCAGGCGCTGTCGCAAGGTGCGGGCAAAGCCTGTCGCCGCTCCACCACCACCAACCGCGCTACCTGTTACCTGGCTCAGCGAGCCTATTGGGCCGACTCGGTGGTGGTGGCACGTGCCGCCTGGGCTGAACCGCGCCTGGCCTTCCCTTGGTGGCCGGCGATGCTGGTGGCCGCCGGGGCAGCAGTGCTGGGGGCGGGGGCGGGAGCGTGGGTTCGTCGGTGGGGGGCCCGGCTACACCGCGAGCTCAGTGACTGGACCGAGCTGCCGGCAAGCGCGGATCCCGAGGCCTTGGTGCGCGATGCCGACCGCTACTTCCGTCGACAGCGGGAGGCCTTCCAGCGGGAACTGGCCGTGTGCCAGCAGGCGCTGGGCTTGGTGTCTGAAGGCGTGGTGCTGCTGGACGAGGAGCTCCAGGTGCGGTTTGCCAACCCCTTTGCCGCCAAGCTATTGGCACCCATGGAGGAAGGCACGTCACTGTTGGAGCGCCTACCCTCGCCGGAGCTGGCCGGCCTGCTGGCGCAGCCGCTGGAGCCAGGAGTAAGCCGGTACGCCGAGCTCCCCCTCCAGGGGCGGGTGCTGGCGGTGAGGGTCGTGGCTTTGGGCAAGCCGCGGCTTCGGCTGGCCCTGGTGGTCCAGGACCTGACAGAAAAGAGCCGCTTCGAAGCGGCGCGGCGCGCGTTTGTGGCTGATTTGGCACACGAGCTGCGTACCCCCTTGGCGGTTTTGGGGGGCTTGGCGGAGGAACTAGCTTCGGCGCCGGTGGACACCGGCTGGAAGGACATGCTTACCCGGCAGGTGCAACGGCTTGGTCGTTTCGCCCGCGAGCTGGAGGAGCTGGCCCGCATTGAAACGGGTACCCTGGAGCTTTCGTTGGAAGAGGTGGAGGTTTTGCCTTTCGCGCGGGAGGTAGCCGCGGAGTTGGGCCGGTTGGCGGCGGAGCGGGGGGTGGAGTTGCAGGTGGAGGGGGAAGCGGTCCGGGTGGTGACCGACCGGCTCCGCCTCGCCCAGGTCTTGGAAAACTTGGTAGACAACGCCATACGCTACAACCGGCCGCAAGGCTTTGTGGGTATTGAGGTGCGGGCGGGTTCAGGCGGTGTGGTGATGAGCGTGCGCGATACGGGCTTGGGCATACCCGAGGAGGAACTGCCCCTGGTCTTCCAGCGCTTTTACCGTGGCCGTCACACGGGCGAGGTCAGCGGTTCGGGTTTGGGTTTAGCCTTGGTCAAACACCTGCTGGCGCGCCTGGGCGGCACCATTAGCTTGCGTTCCAGGCTCGGGGAGGGCACCGAAGCGGAAGTTTACCTCCCTGCGGAAGCCAAAGGAGCCAGCTAGCGGGCCTGCTTTTCCTGCAAGGCTTTCAAGAGGGCTAAGCCGAAGGCGGTGACTTGCGGCTCTGCCTTGGGTCGCTGGGTTTCCGCCCACCGGCGGAACTCTTTGGCCGCTTTCTTTTCCTTGGCTTTCTTGACCGACAGGGATAGGCGCTTGTGCTCCGTATCAACGGAAAGCACCACCGCTGCCACCCGTGCCCCCGGAGCAAAATGCGCCTCCAGGCTTTGCCCCTTCGGCACGTCGCTCTCGGAGGCGGGAATCAGCGCATCTAGCCCTGGCTCCAGCTCCACGAACACCCCGAAGGGCGCAACCCGCTCCACCATCGCTTCCACTAGCGTGCCTTCTGGGTAGCGCTCCTGGGCGTCCCGCCAGGGATCGGAGGTTGCCACCGGGCGCAGGCTCAGGCCGATGCGCTGCCGCTCCGGCTCCAGCTCGCGCACGTAGCCTTGGATTTCTTGCCCAATCTCCAACGCCGGATCGTCCAGCTTCATACCGGGAGGCAGCTGCGAGACGTGCAGCAGGCCGTCTACCCCCTCCGGCAGCTCCACAAAGGCGCCAAACTCCGTCTTGCGCACCACCTTGCCGGTAAAGGGGCCACCCACCTGGTACCGTTGCGCCACCGTATCCCACGGGTTGGGCTGCAAGGCTTTGAGGGAAAGGGCAATCCGCTCCTTTTCGCGGTCCGCTTCCAGCACCTTGACCCGGACCTTGTGCCCCACCTTCACCACCTCGGTGGGCCGCACCGGCTGCTTGTGGGAAAGCTCCGAGAGGTGGATCATGCCATCTACCCCGCCCAGGTCCACAAACACCCCGAAATCCCGGATGCGCCTAACCGTGCCCTCCAGCTCCGCCCCCACCTGGATTCGCTCCCAGGCCTGCCGTTTGGCTTCTTCCTTCTCCTCCAACAACACCGCCGCCCGCGACACCACCAGGCTGGAAAGGTCGTCGGCGATTTCGGTGATGAGAAAGGCGAAAATCTTGCCCAGGTACGCGTCCACATTCTTGGGATAGCCCAGCTCCATTTGTGAGTAGGGGCAAAAGGCCCGCAAGCCGGCGATGGACACGTCATAGCCGCCCTTGTTCCGGCCTGTTACCTTGCCTTGCACGGGAATGCGGTTTTGAAAGGCGCCTTTCAAGGCCTCTCGTTCCCGCCGCTCGATGGCCAAGCGATGGGAGACCCTCAGCTCCGGCGAGACCGAAACCACCACCGCTTCCAGGTTGTCGCCGGGGCGCAGCTCGCCCAACTCGGTCCGATCCATGAGGGCTTCCGTCTTGCCGCCCACGGCCACCAGCGCCACATCGCCAGAAACGGCCACGATGGTGCCGGATACCAGCTGACCCTCGCGAAGCTCCTCCGAGGCGAAGCTTTCCGCCAGAGCCTCCACAAACGAAGCCTGTTGTAGCTGTTCTTGTTGCGTCATGGCCAACCCCTTGCGCCCCGCTGCCCGCGGCGGGGCGACTATTTTACACCAAAGGGTAAGGCCCGCCAAGACCGGACAGCCCGATGGGTGGAAAAAGCCGGCAGCCTTGTTCGTTACACTAGCGTGGGGCATGGCTTCTGAGGAGCGATTGGCCGAGCTGATGGGAGCCTACCAGGGCGGCGACATGGCTGCCTTCGAGGCGCTGTGGGGGGAGCTTGCCGATGAGCTATTGGCCTTCCTGCGCGCGCTGACACGCGACCATCACCGAGCCGAAGACCTGCTGCAAGAGACCTTTCTCCAGCTACACAAAGCCAGGCACACCTACCTCCCCGGCCGGCCCGTGCGGCCCTGGGTTTACGCCATTGCTCGCAACGTTTTCCTCATGGCGTACCGCGCCGCGAAGCGCCGTCAGGCGCACGAAAGCGTAGCCGAAGGCGAGCTGCCCGACGTGCCCGTGTTGCCCGAGGCCTTGGCCAGTGACGGGCGCAAGGATCTGGCCAAGTGGCTTGCCCGCTTGCCTGAGCTCAGCCGCGAGGTCCTTTTGCTGCACCACGTGACGGGCTTGAGCTTCCGCGAGGTGGGTGAGGTTTTGGGCTTGTCCGAGGGGGCGGCCAAGGTGCGTGCCCATCGGGCCCTGGAGCAGCTGCGCCGGCTGGCGCAGGGGAGGTGACCGTGACCAGGCCGTTACCGCCCGAGTTGAGGGAAAAAATTGCTGCCGACTTGGTGCCGGTTCGGCCAGTAGCGCCTCCAGGGGTGCGCGCGGTTCTTTGGACGTGCTGGCTGTTGGCCTTGTTGCTGTTGCTTCCGGCTTTGGTGGGTGTGCGCTTCAACGCCAGCGAGCTGGGCCCCTGGCTCACCTGGGGGGCCAGCGCGGCACAGCTGCTGGTGGGGGCAGGGCTGGTGTTTTTGGCCTTGCGCGAGGCTATCCCTGGGTTCGCCGCTCCCCAAGGGGTCATGGTTGCTGCCCTCCTGGCGGCCGCAGTGGTCGAGGTGTCGGTGGCTTTGCTAACTCACGCGGTTTGCCCTTGCCCCGCTCGAGGCTTTTTTGGCGGTGTGGCCTGTTGGGGCAGCGAGACGGCGTTGGGTGTGCCGGCTTTGCTTTTGACCCTTTGGCTGGTAGCCCGAGCCTATCCTTTGGCACCGGCCCGCGCTGGCCTTTTGGGCGGGGTGGGCGCGGGCGTGGCCGCCGACGGGGTGCAGCACCTGATTTGTCCTATCTCAGATTTGCGCCACGTGCTGGTTTGGCACGGCGGTGCCTTGGTGGCCTTAGGCGTACTTGGCTTGGTGGTGGGTTGGGTTTGGCAGCGCCGCCGTGAGCAGCAATGGACACGGGGAGGGGGTTCGTGAGGTACTGGGCTCCCCCCTTCAGCCACCAGCGGGAGCCTCGGGTGGGTGTGCTGCTGGCCAATTTGGGCACACCCACTGCCCCCACCGCCCGTGCCCTGCGGCGTTACCTGCGCCAGTTCCTCTCCGACCCTCGGGTGGTGGAGCTGCCCCGCTGGCGTTGGTGGCCGATCCTTTACCTTTTTGTCCTGCCGCTACGACCCCGGCGCTCGGCAGCCTTATACCGGCGCATTTGGTGGCCAGAGGGTTCGCCTCTGCTGGTGATCAGCCAACGGCAAGCCCAAGGACTTAGCCAGCGCCTTCAGCAGCGCTTTGGCCCTCAGGTTACTGTGGCTCTTGGCATGCGCTACGGTGAGCCTTCCATTGCCTCGGCGCTGCAGCAGCTGGCGGGGGAGGGGTGCGATCGCGTGCTGGTTTTTCCCCTTTACCCCCAATACGCCTCAGCCACCACCGGTTCCATCTTGGAGGCCACGTTCCGCGTGTTGGCCAGCTTTCGCTGGGTACCTGAGCTGCGCTCTGTGGGGAGCTACCACGACCACCCCGGCTACATTCGAGCCCTGGCTGCCTCCATTGACCAGGTATGGCAGCGGGAGGGCGCGCCGGAGAAACTCCTGTTCTCCTTTCATGGCATCCCGGAAAAGGGCTTCCTTGCTGGTGACCCGTACTTTTGCCATTGCCAGAAGACGGCGCGCCTGGTGGCGGAGCAGCTGCGCTGGCCCAGCGAGCGGTGGGAGGTGGCCTTTCAGTCCAAGTTTGGCCGTGATCCGTGGATTGAGCCCACCACCATCGATCGGGTAAGGGAGCTGGGAAGAGCAGGAGTGGCCGGCCTGGACGTGGTTTGCCCCGGCTTTGCCGCTGACTGTCTGGAAACGCTGGAGGAAATTGCCATCACCAACCGGGAGGCTTTTCATCAGGCCGGTGGTCAGCGGTTCCGTTACCTGCCTGCACTCAACGATCGGCCGGAGCACCTGGATGCCCTGGCGGACATTGCCGCGAACCACATGCAGTCGTGGTTTTCCCAGGCGCGAGGCCGCGACCGCGAGGACGCAAACTCGAGGGAGCAGCGCTTCCGCAACTTTTACCAACGGTCCCCTTACCAGCCCTCCTGGCCCTGAGGTAGGGGGGGCTGCGTGGGGGAAAGCTGCAAGGCCAGCGTGGCCAAGTGTTGGGCTACCGCCTGCTGGTAAGTTGTGCCCGAAACGTGAGCCTGCAGGGAAGGGGAAACGGCCAACACCATGGGGAAGGCTTCCCAAAGGACCGGCTGGCCTGTTTGCCTGTCCAGGACCCTTCCTGCGGCCACCAGCTGCGATGCCTCGCCCAGGGATTTTCCCGCCAGAAGCTGCTGCAGGGCGATGAAAAGCGCTTCGTGTTTGGGACGCAAAAAGGTAGCGTGGCGCCGGGCCAAGGCGGCCAGGTGGAAATGAGAGGGGCGGAAGTACAAGCCGTCCAAAGTGAGGTTCTCACAAAGGAGCACCAGCCAGGCGAACACCTCGGCCAACAGGCCCAGCCCCGGATGCTGCTGGCCGGGCAAAGGCGGTTTGTCGGGCGTAAAGCTGGCCTTGGGGTTTTGCAACAACAACCACTCCACCGCCAACACCTCGAATCCCGAGGCCGCGTTGGTGGTGCGGGAAAGGCGAAGCTCCACCAGCAGGTGGCGACGGTTGGGCGCGCCGAAGATCCGCAGGGTATGGCCCAGAGGGTGATCCAGCTCCACCGTGACCTCGGGACAGGAAAAGCCCTTGGCACGGATTTGCTGCAACAGCCCCATCCGTTCCAGCATCAGCTCCAGGTTGACCTGAGAAAAGGTCCCGAGAAAGCGACGAGGTCCCGGCAAGCTGGGGAGCAAGTCGGCAAGGTCCTCCTCGCCCAAACCCCAGGTTTCCTCCTCCCGGTCGTCGCGCACCAGTTGCGGTAGCTGGCGCAAGCGAGCCAGGGCCAAGAGCTCGTCGGAGGGAAGGGGGAGCAGGTCACCCGTGAGGTGCCAGGCCAGCATGCGGGCGGTGTAGCGCCAAGCGTTTTCACCGTAGCCGCCAGCGAGCAAGACCACCGCCGGCACCTGCAGCCGACGGATGAGCTGCAGTACCTGCTGATCGCGGGCCAGCACTCCCTCTGCTGACAGCTTCCAACTGCCCAGGGCATCGTCGGCAGCTACGTCCGCTCCCGCCAAGTAGAACACCAGTTGGGGGCGAAAGGAGGCGGTGACCTCCTGCAACACCCGCGAAAGCACCTCCAGGTAGGTACCATCCTCTACCCCATCGCCCAGGGCCAGGGAAAGGGAGGCTTGGGCATCGGTGGTGTCCCAATGGCGGTTGTGGATGGAAAGGGTAAACACGGTGGGATCCTGGGCAAAGATTTCCCGAGTGCCGTTGCCATCGTGGAGGTCCAGGTCAATGACCAATACCTTGCCGGCAAAGCCCTTGCGCCGCAGGCGCAGGATGGCCACAGCGATGTCGTTGAGAAGGCAGAAGCCCGCTCCCCGCTCCCGGCCGGCGTGGTGAAAACCACCGCCCAGATGGAAAACCACTCCGCCCGAAGTCAGCGCCACGCGCGTGGCCTGAATTGTGCCGCCCACCATGAGCCTTTGCAGAGCGAGGATCTTCTCCTCTTCGCCCGGGCTGACGGGGATGCCCAGGATGCTGGTGAGCAGCTCGGGCTCTTGCAGTGACCGCAGGTACCCTTCGCTGTGGGCCAGCAAGAGGTTCTTGATAGCTGCCGGCAGCGGTGGCGAGACTTCTTTGGGCGAGGCCAAGTGCTCCCCCAGCAGGAACGCGACGATCTTTTCGCCCCTTAAGGGATCCCAAGGCGCGCCCCGCAGCTGCCCGCGGTAGGCGGGGTCGAAGACCAAGAAGGGGCTTCGACGGCGAAAGGGAAGCAGCAAGCGCCGTCCCCACCGTCTCCAGGCGGCCGGGCGGAGAACCGGTGGAACCGGTAAGGGACTCACAGGTAATCCGAACAGGAAAGGAAAAAGCCGCACGCCGGATCGGGACAGCGCAGCTTGCAAGCTTGCGGCTGCAACCTCTGCCCACAACGGGGGCAAGTAAGCATCGCGTCGGCCTCGGCGGGGCTAGGGGATTCGCCCTTCTGCTCCTCGGTCATAGGCTTCATTGTACGTGGTAGCGAGAGGCAAGCGAAAAAGCCGGGCTCGCGCCGGGCCCGGCTCTGTCCTTTATAGTTGCAAGAGTCCGTTTACTTCTTGTGGCAGTCGGCACACTTGGTCGGGCCTTTGGCCTCCTTCTTGTGGCAGTCAATGCACAGCTTGTGGAAGGGGTTCTTGGTCAGGCTCATTTGCCGCATGGAGGGGGTTTCGGGCTTTTCCGGGTCCAAATGGCAGGAGCTGCAGGGCTCCACCTTCGCCACTTCCGCCGTCATGCCCTTCTGCGTGTGGTGGCAGGTATCGCAGGCGTACTTTTCCGCGTGGACCTTGTGTGGAAAGACCACCGGGGCTTGTTTAGCTTGCGCCTTGTCCAAGGTGACCTTTTCGGGGATCTGGACTGCCAGCACCACACCTGCCACAGCGAGTACTGCCAAAAGCGTGAGCGTCTTGCGCACCATAAAGCGTCCTCCCTTCGCCCCCATTATACATTGTAGGAAAAGCTCGGAGGTTTTGTCACGCGGCGGTTTTGTCCGCTGCGGAAAGCCAGGCAGTGTTAGACTGACCGTGTGGCGATGGAAGCGACCATCCAAGAAGAGCGGTTGCAGTTGCTAGAAGACGCCTTTCGCTGCCTGCCGGCTGGGCTGATCATCGTTGATGCGGAGGGCACCATTGTCTACTGCAACCCATTGGCTGATGCCATCCGCGGAGTGGGGGAGCGGGTGGGTCACCCAGTGGCCGGCTGCCACCCTTCCCGTGCCCTACCCGCGTTGGCCAAGTTGCTGGAGCGTTTCCGTCACGCCCCGCCGGATCGGGATCACCCGCTGGTAGTGGAACGGGGCGGCAAGTGGGAGGTGCTCTATCAGCGCATCACCGGCGAGGACGGCCGCTTCCGGGGTATCGTGTGGTTGGCCCACGACATATCGCGCCAGAAGCTCTTACAGCAGCAGTTGGTCCACCACGAGCGCATGGCCGGCCTAGGCAACATGGCGGCCCGCCTGGCGCACGACATCAAGAACCCCCTCAACGTCGTGGCGGGCGCGGCCCACAACTTGAAGCCCTACCTGAGCGATCCGGTGGCCGAAGAAATGGTGAGCCTCATCGAGGAGCAGGTAGCGCGCTTGGAGCGGCTCGTTTCCCAGCTGCGCGAGGTGACCCGTCCGCTCAAACCTCGTTTTGGCCAGTTGACCGCGGGTGTTTGGGCGCGGCGTTTTCTTGCAGAGCAGCCGGAGGAGATCCGCTGCCACGTCGAGCTGGTGGATGAAACCGACGGCTTGCAGGTGCGGGCCGATGAGGACTTATTAGCGCGCTTTTTGGGCAACGCTTTGGACAACGCCCTGCGCTTTGGCACGCGGGCGAGTGTGCGTCTGTCGGTGGAGACGCAACCCCAAGGCGAGTGGTTGGTGGTGACCGTGCGGGACGACGGTCCCGGCTTCAGCCCCGAGGTGCTGGAAAAGCTTTTCCAGCCTTTTGTTACCACCCGCCCCGATGGTCTGGGTTTGGGTTTGGTAATCATGCGCGAGATTTGCGTGCTTCACGGCGGGGACCTGGTGGCTAGCAATCATCCCGACGGTGGTGCACAGCTGGTGGGACGCTTCCTCACGCGATGAGCAGGGCAGGCCGCGTGCTTCTGGTGGAGGACGACCCAGGGGCGGTGCGGGTGATCACGCTAGCCCTGGAGCGGGAGGGTTTTGCGGTTTTTTCCTGTGAGGAGGCTGCTGCCGCTCTGCGTCTTGTGGACGATGTGAAGCCGGAAGTGGTGTTGGCAGACTATCTTTTGCCGGGCCTTTCGGGGCTGGAGCTGGTCCGGTACCTCACTCGGCGGGCCCCCGATTTGCCGGTGGTGCTCATGACCGGCCACGGAAACGAAAAGCTGGCGGTGGAGGCATTGAAGCTCGGGGCGTTTTTTTACTTGCCTAAGCCCTTGGACTTCGAGGAGCTGGGGTTGGTGCTGCGACGCGCCATCGAAACCTACCGGCTGCGCAGCGAGCAGCGAACGGGCCAGCTTCGGCACTTGGCGGGCGAGCTGGTGGGCGTGTCGCCCGCCATGGAGGAGATCCGCCAGCTCATTGCCCAGGTGGCACCCACGGAAGCCACCGTGCTGATTCAAGGGGAAACGGGCACAGGAAAGGAACTGGTGGCGAGGGCCATTCACAGGCTGTCGAGAAACGCCAGTGGTCGGTTCGTACCGGTCAACTGTGCCGCCATCCCCGAGACCCTCTTAGAGGCTGAGCTTTTCGGCTATGTGAAGGGCGCCTTTACCGGAGCCGAGGGACGACGGGAGGGCAAGCTGGTGACCGCCAACGGCGGCACGCTGTTCTTGGACGAGGTGGGCGAGCTCCCCTTAGCTCTGCAGCCCAAGCTTCTCCGTGCCCTGGAAGAGGGCGAGGTCACGCCCCTGGGGTGTGACCGACCGGTGCCAGTGCGCTTCCGCCTGGTAGCCGCCACCAACCGCGAGCTGGAAGGGGAAGTGAAGGCGGGCCGCTTTCGCGCTGACCTGTTCTTTCGTTTGCAGGTGGTGGTCATTCACATTCCCCCTTTGCGAAAGCGGCCGGAGGACATCGGTCCGCTGGTGCAGACCTTGCTACCCAAGATCGCCAGTAGGCACGGTCGGACGACTCGCGAAGTGGAGGAGGCCTTCATCCCCTGGTTGGCCTCCCAGCCTTGGCCGGGAAACGTTCGCCAGCTGGAAAACGTGTTGGAGAGGCTGGTTATCTTCAGCCGTGACGGCGTGCTGCGTGTGCCTCGCGAAGCTTCGGCCGTGCTCCTACCCTTCTACCAGGAGAAGGAGCTGGCGGTTGCCGCCTTCGAGGAAAATTACTTGCGGCACGCGCTGCAGCTTGTGGGTGGCAACCTGGCGGAGCTTTCCCGCCGCAGCGGCATTTCCCCCCGCCATTTGTACAACCTCCTTCGCAAGTATGGCTTGCACCGGGAGCGGGAAGGGGAGGGCGACTAGAGCAGCAAACCTACGGCCAAGAGGGCGTTGGTGGACAGGTTCCAAGTCACGTTGATGGCCAGCGCCGACATCTGTGGGTCCTGTTGGGGCTCGTGCAGCGCCCAAGCTAGCGGTTGGCGCAGGAGCAATGTGGGCACCAGGGCCAACAACGACCCGGCTGGCAAGGCTCGCAGCGCCACCCCCGCCAGCAACACCAGCGGCACCGCCAAAGCCGCCGCCAGGTAAACCCTTGCCGCCGCCCGGCGACCCAAGGCGATGACCAGGTGGCGCCGGCCGCCTTGTCGGTCGGCCTCCTCGTCGGGAAACTCGTTCAGAAGCAAGAGGTTGAATGTCATGAAAAAGGCCGGCAGGGCGCTCACCCATGAAGTAAGGCCGGGGCTGCCGCCTTGAACCAGGGAGACCCCCAACACGGGCAAGAACCCCAGGCCGAGCCCGGCGAAGACCTCGCCAAGACACCAGCGCGTAAGGTAAGGCGTGTAGTACAGCACGGCCACCGCTCCCAGGAGGAGAATGGGCAGGAGCCGCCAGCCAACTTGGGTGAGGAAAAACATGCCCACGACCGCACCCACGGCCGAGGCTGTCCAAGCCAAGCGCCGGGCCTGCGGGGCGCTCATTTCCCCGGCGGGCAAGGCCCCGGAGCCGCCGGAAAAGGGGGTGCGTCGCGTGGCCAGGTCAATTCCCGTCTGCCAGTCGCTCACCTCGTTAAACACGTTAACCGCCACATGTAAGGCCACCAACCCCAAGCTCGCCAACAGCGTCGCTTTCCAAGAGAAGCGGCCCTCGAAAGCAGCGGCGGCGGCCCCCACAGCCACCAGCGTGAGCGGCAGGAGGAGGAAGGGAAGGCGCATCACCAGGGCGAATCCCTTCAGGCTCATGAACAAATGATACCCTCTCGCATCTCAACCCCCACCCTGCATGCTCGTGCCGGTCATTTTTCTGTTTAAGCTATTTCCCGACAATAACATCCTAGTGACCTTGGTTTGAATCGGCAAAAAATTGCCGACCAAAGACCGACGGAGGTCGATGGAGTATGTCCTAAGTCATTGTAATTACGTGACTACCAGGTTACGGAGCAGATGGCATGGTCGTTGCTCGCATCAGGGCGGGGAGGTGGTATGGCTGGCACGGATCGCCGCGAGTTTCTCGTCAACCTGCTTTTGGCCTGCTCGGTGATTCCCGGCTTCGGCTTGGCGGCCAGGCACGTGCTGCGCTACCTGGTACCGCCCGGACGGGAGCGCACCACCGAGGTGCTGTTGGCCAAACTCTCAGCTTTGCCGGTGGGTGCAGGTAAAGAGTTTAAAGACGTGATGGGTAACGATGTCATTGCCGCGCGCGTTTCTGCCGATGATGTGCGGGTGTTTTCTTCGGTCTGCACCCACCTGGGCTGCCACGTGCGGTGGGACCAGGTGGCAGGCAATTTCCTCTGTCCCTGCCACATGGGGCGCTTCGATGCCTCGGGTAGGGTGATTGCCGGGCCTCCCCCATCGCCCTTGCCCGCCTACCGCGTGCGCCTGGCCGGCGACGATGTGTACGTCCAGGTGCCGGTGAAGGAGGGCTGAGATGCACAAGTCAACGAGCGTTCCCCGCTGGCTTCGCTTCTTGCGTGAGCGGGTGCCGATCAACATCGAGGTTTTCGAAGAGCTCTCTAAGGAGCCTATCCCTCACCACATGAAGAACTGGTGGTACTGCCTGGGCGGGACCCCGCTCATGCTTTTCGCCATCCAGGTGGTCACGGGCATTCTGCTCACCTTGTATTACCGACCCTCCCCGGACCAGGCCTGGGACTCGGTGCGCCGTATAGGCGAGGAGGTGCCCTTCGGCTGGTGGATCCGCTCCGTCCACCATTGGGCCGCCAACCTCATGGTGCTGGCGGTTGGTTTGCATGCCATCCGCGTGTTCTTCACCGGGGCCTACCGCAAGCCCAGGGAGCTCAACTGGATGGTCGGCGTGGGGCTGTTGTTCACCACCTTGGGCTTCGCTTTCACCGGCTACGCCTTGGTTTACGACCAACTCTCGTACTGGGCGGCGACCGTGGGCACCAACGTGGCTGAGCAGTTTCCCCTCGTGGGACCCTACCTGGCCAAGCTGTTGCGCGGGGGCGATGCGGTCAACCCCACCACGCTTACCCGCTTCTTCGTTTTCCACGTGGGTGGCATGCCCACCCTGATGGTCATCCTTTTGGGGTTGCATATCTTCCTGCTGCGCATCCACGGGGTGATGGAGCTGGAAGCACCGGAAGAGGTGCAGCAGACGCCCCTTACTGTGGAGGAGGACCGGGAGGGCAAGAAGCGCTTCGATCCCAACCGCTTCTTCGCCTTTTTCCCCGACCATGTGACCACCGAGCTGCTCGTGGGGATGTTTTTGCTGACCCTGCTCACCATGCTGGCGGTTGTGTCCCCGGCCCCCTTGGGACCGCCGGCCAACCCAGCCGAGACGCCCCTGCACATCAAGCCGGAGTGGTACTTCTATCCTGTTTTCCGCTTCCTCAAGCTGGTGCCGTTGTGGGTTGCCATGGTTGGCCTTTTGGTTGGCGCCGTGGCCTTTCTCCTTTGGCCTTTCGCAGATGGCTGGTTTCGGTCCCGTCGCCCGAAGAGCGAGCTTGGCACGGCCATCGGCGCCGTGGCGGCGGTGCTGCTGCTGGTCTTGCTGTTGTGGGAAGCCTTAGCCACGCACTGAAGAAGGAGGAGCTATGACCCTACAGTTCAAGAAGGTTATCGTTGCCGTTTTTGCCGTTGCCTTCACCGCGGCCGTTATCGTCGTTGGACTGATCGAAAAGGAGCGGGCCAAGCCGGAGAAGGCGGCGGCGGTGTATGCCGACGAGACCACCAAGGCGTGCATCACCTGCCATGACCAAAAGCACGTGGCGGTGGATTGGAACCGCCAATGGGAGCAGTCACGCCATGCGCAAAAGGGGATCGGCTGTATGGCCTGCCATGAGGCCAAAGAGGGGGATGCGGACATTTGGCTCCATGAGGGCTACAAGGTGGCCACCGTGCCGTCACCAGCCGACTGCAAGTCCTGCCACGAACAGCAGTACAAGGAGTTTACCGAGTCGCACCACGCCAAGGCTGCCCAGTTCATTGGCTCTTTAGACAATATTTTGGGCGAGGTGGTGGAAGGCGGGCCGGCGGCGAACTTGGGCTGCAAACAGTGCCACGGGTCCACCGTGCAGATCAGGCGTACCGGCGACCCCAAGACGGATGGTTTGCCCCTACCCGGAAGCTGGCCCAACACCGGCATTGGCCGCGTTAACCCCGATGGTTCGCTGGGTACCTGCACTGCTTGCCACACCCGCCACCAGTTTTCCAAGCAGCAAGCGCGAGAGCCGCGGACTTGTGGCCGCTGCCACATGGGTCCAGATCACCCACAAATAGAGATTTACGAAGAGTCCAAGCACGGAATCATGTTTGCTGCGTGGCGTGAAAAGATGGCCTTGGATGCGGACGAGTGGATCGTGGGCAAGACCTACACCGCGGCTCCCACCTGCGCCACCTGCCACATGGGAGCCACGCCCACGATGAAATCTACCCACGACGTGGGCGCCCGCATTTCCTGGACCCTGCGCCCGCTGTTTTCCAAGCGCCTCGACAACTGGGAGGAAAAGCGGCAGCGCATGAAAAATGTTTGCCTCGAGTGCCACTCCAAGACCTGGGTGGACAACTACTTCGTCATGTTCGACGACGCGGTCGAGCTATGGAACAACAAGTTCGCCAAACCGGCCAATGCGGTCATGGAGAAGCTGAAGGCCGCGGGCAAAATTACGCCTACGCCCTTCGACGACGCCATCGAGTGGACTTTTTACGAGCTTTGGCATCACGAAGGCCGGCGCGCTCGCCACGGCGCCTCCATGATGGGGCCCGACTTCACCCAGTGGCACGGGTTTTACGAGGTGGCCAAGCACTTCTACACCAAGTTCTTGCCCGAAGCGGAAAAGCTCCTCCCGGGCGTGACTGCCGATGTCATGCAGCTGCCGGAGCATGTTTGGCGACAGGGCCTGACCAAGGAGCAAATCCAGCAGATGCTTGATTTTTACCAGAGCCGCTACCAACAGCGGGTGCAGTAAGGGCGAGGGGGCTTCGTGGGGAAGCTCCCTTTTTTGGCAAAGCTTGTGAAATGCGGTTCAGAGAAAGGAGGTAACAATGACACGAATCATCGCCAGCATAGTTACAGTCATGAGCGCGGTTGTCTGGGCGCAGGCACCGGCCAGCCAAGGAGAGGAAAAGCCTAAGCTCTCCCTGCAGCTGTCGGGCTTTTACGAGTTCAACGGGTACACGCAAAACAACTTCTTCTTTGGTGCGCGACCCTCGGGCGTGGTTACCGACCACGACGACTATGCGGTTCAGCTGCTGCGCTTGCAAACCGAGTTCGCCTACGGGCCGAACCTCAAGGCGGTTATGCGGGCCGACTTTGCCCAGGGGATTTGGGGCATTGACGATCAGTACCGTGACAACTTTCGACCAGGCTTCTCCAACCTCTTCAATAACAAGGACACTAACTTCTTCGTGCACGTGGACTGGGCGTACGTGGAGTTCAACGCGGCCAAGCTGGGCAACACCACCATCCGTCTGGGCAGGATGAAGAACGCATTGGGCCACGTGCTGGTGCTGGACCAGGACGGAGACGGCGTGCAGGTTGCCAAGAAGCTGGGTGACTGGCAGGCTACCTTTTCTTGGACCAAGATGTACGAGGGGGCTGACGCCCTCACCGATAATGCTGTGGGCGCCACCAACGGCAAGGACGCCGACCTCTTCTACCTCAACCTGCAACGCAAACTTGGCCACTGGGAGCTGCAGCCCTACCTGGCCTCCTACACCGACCGGGGCTACCGCGACGGCACCACCTACCTGCCCAACGAGCTGCAGTACTTCAACGCCCGCTTCCGGCCCAACATCACTACCGCGCAGGTGGCTGGCGTGGCCTTCACCGGCAAGCTGGGCAGGCTGGCGCTTAAGGGCGAGCTGGACTACCTGCAGGGCAAGGACAAGGTACGCAATGCCAACTCGGGGCCAAATCAGTTGCTGGACGTCAACAACGGAGACCTGAAAGGCTACAACCTTTACCTCGACGCCAAGCTGCCGGTTGGCAAGGGTACCCTCGGCGCCGTTTTTGGCCTGGGCTCGGGCGACGACGACCTCATGTCGGGCAAGGGCAACATCAACAAGATCCGTACTAACGGCTTCTTCTACATCACCGAGATCTGGGAGGACTCCATCATGCCGGACGAGGAAGGCATCACCCCTCAGGGGCTGGGGTCACCAGCGTCCCGCGGGTACCGCGAGTTCGAAAACACAACGCTGTTGCAGCTCAACGGCTCGTTTCCTGTGGCCTCCAGCCTGAACCTCTTCCTCTCCGCCACCCTCATCCGCGCCACGGAGCCTTTGCGTCCCTGGGCCGATGCCAACGGCAACAACGCGATCGACCCAGGCGAGTTCGGAACTGCCAGCTCCCGAGATCTGGGAAAGGAGGTGGACTTTAAGCTGGACTGGAAGGTAATGGACAACTTGGTCTGGACCTTGCGGGGCGGATACTTTTGGCCGGGTGACGCCGCCTTGTACCTGGTCAACGGCAACACGCGCCACAGCAAGGACGCTTGGGAGCTGCGCACGCAGCTGACCTTTACCTTTGGTGGTTTAAAGCTAATGTGAGGAGGCAGGCATGAAAAACAGGTTGTGGCTGGTATTGATCGCAGCCCTGCCGCTCGCTCTCGGCATGGCACCGGCCAAAAAGGCCAAGGTGACCCATCCCCAGGTGGGCGAGGAGGAAACCTGCGATAGCTGCCACCGGGAGGTTACCCCCGAGGTGGTGGAGGCCTGGTTCCAAAGCCGGCATGGCCTGAACAACGTGAAGTGCTTCGTCTGCCACGGTCCCGTAGGGCCCAACTTCATGCGGCGGGCCTCTGTGGAGCGCTGCGTTGGCTGCCACGGCGACAAGGTGGCCTCCATGGCCAAGCCCTTTTTCGCTGGCAAGGACTGCTTTTCCTGTCACAGCGGGCATGAGCTGAACCCGCACACGATAGGAGGTGGCCAATGAGCCTTTCGCGTCGTGAGTTTCTGGAATCGGCGGCTGCGGCCTCGGCGCTGGCCGCGCTCTCAGGGATTCCTGGCCCGGCAGCGGCGGCCAATGGGGAACGCTGGGTCAAGTCCGTCTGCCGCTATTGCGGCACCGGCTGCGGCCTCTACGTTGGCGTGCGAGAGGGCACGGTGTTTGCCGTCCGCGGAGACAAAGACAACCACAACCAAGGCTTTCTTTGCTTGAAGGGCTTCCTGCTGCCGCAAATACTTAGCGCACCCACGCGCTGTCTCTACCCGCTGGTGCGCAAGGAGGGCCAGCTGGTCCGTACCAGCTGGAATGAGGCCATGAGCCTGGTGGCCGCCAAGTTCAAAGAAGCCATCGACAAGTTTGGACCGGATAGCGTGGCGTTTTACGGTTCTGGTCAGGGGCTGACGGAAGAAACCTACGTGGCCAACAAGCTGTTCAAGGCGGGCATCCGCACCAACAACGTGGAGGGCAACCCCAGGTTGTGTATGGCCTCCGCCGTGGGTGGTTACGTCACCACGTACGGCAAGGACGAGCCCATGGGCTGCTACGAGGACATCGATCACGCCGATGTGTTTTTGCTGGTGGGTTCAAACACCGCGGAATGCCACCCTATCATTTTCCAGCGCATTGTGCGCCGTAAGGAAAAAGCCCCGGGGACCAAGGTAATCGTCCTCGACCCACGCCGCACGCCCACGGCGCGCATTGCCGACCTGCATATTTCTTTCAAGCCCGGTACCGACCTGGCGATTCTCAACGCCATGGCCTTCGTGTTGGTCCAGGAGGGCCTTATCGACGAGGGCTTCATTGCCAACCATGTGGTTTTTGGCGAGGGGACGGAGGCCAACAAGACCTTCGAGGACTACAAGGCTTTCTTGGCCAGCTATACCCCGGAGAAGGCTGCCGCCCTCGCCGGCTGCCGCGCGGAGGACATCGTCACCGCCGCCCGGTGGTTTGGCGAGCGCGGCAAAGCAGCCATGTCCATGTGGACCATGGGCTTAAACCAACGCACAAAAGGCGTGTGGGCCAACAATTTGGTCCATAACCTCCACCTGATTACCGGAAAGATCGGCCTGCCGGGTTGCACGCCTTTTTCCCTCACGGGTCAGCCCAACGCCTGCGGTGGCGTACGGGACGGCGGTGCCCTTTCGCACCTTCTGCCCTACGGGCGCTTGATTGCCAACGAAGCGCACCGGCGAGAGATGGAGCGGCTCTGGGGCGTGCCGGAAGGCACCTTGAAACCCAAGCCGGGCCCATCCACTGTGGAGCTGTTCCAAAAGATCGACGCGGGCGAGATCAAGTGCCTCTACATCATGTGCACCAACCCGGGTCAGTCGCTGCCCAACGTGGGCCGCTACCGCAAGGCGCTGCAACGGGATGACGTGTTCGTGGTGGTGGCGGAGGCCTTCCACCCCACGCGAACCTCGGAGCTGGCGGACGTGGTCTTGCCAGCGGCTTTATGGGCGGAAAAAGAAGGCGTCTACGGCTGCTCCGAGCGTCGCTATCAGCTGTTGGAGCAGGCCATTCAGCCAGCAGGGGAAGCACGCCCGGACTTTGAAATCCTCTGCGATTTGGGGCGCCGCCTGGGCTTGGGTCACCTGGTCCCATTCCAGAGCCCCAGCGACGTGTGGAACGAGATCCTCACCATCTGCAAGGGCACGGTGTACGACTTCTCCGGCATGACCCGAGAACGCCTGCGCCACGCGCACGGCATCCTGTGGCCGGCGCCTACCGCGGACCACCCGGGAACCAAGCGTCGGTACGTGAAGGGCGAGGACCCCTTTGTGGGCGCCGACTGGCCGCACCGCATCAAGTTCTACGGCCGGCCCGACAATCGCGCCGTGGTGTGGCTGCGGCCGTTCAAGGGTCCTGAGGAGGCACCGGACGCGGACTACCCCATGTACTACACCACCGGCCGCGTCATCGAACACTGGCACACGGGCACCATGACCCGCACCTGCAAGGAGCTGCTTCAAGCCAACGCGGAGGCGGTGGCCGAGCTGCACCCGGCAGACGCGGCCCGGCTGGGCGTCAAGACCGGCGACAAGGTACGCATCACCTCCCGCCGAGGGGGTGAGGTTTTCAAGGTCAAGGTGACCGACAGCTCTCGGGAAAACCTTGTGTTTGTCCACATGCACGACGACCAGCGGCTGTGCAACCTCATCACGATTGATGCTCTCGATCCCATATCCAAGCAGCCGGAATTCAAGATTTGCGGCGTTAAGGTGGAAAAGGCATAAGCAAACCGGCCCCGGGGGTGCTGGTAGCCCCCGGGGCCCTCGTCTTGGGGGGCTTTATGGTCGTCGCTGGCGTTCTCATCACCACCGCGCCGGGGAAAGCACCCGCGGTTGCTGCTGATTTGGCTGCCGAACCGCACCTTTCCCTCGTAGGGGGAGACGGCCACGAGCGCCTTGCCGCGGTGGTGCGTCGCCCTTCGGGGGAAGAGCTGGAGCGCTGGGCAGAGGCACTGGTGGCGGCAGACGAGCGCGTGTTGGGCGTGTTCCCGACCTTTGTTGCCACGGAATACGGCGCATGAAGGCGTCGCGCAGGCGGTTTTTCACCTTCCTCTTGGCACCCGTGCGCCTGCGGCCCCCTGGAGCACGGCCCGAGGACGAATTTCTCGCCCTCTGCATTCGCTGCAATCGCTGTGTGGTGGCGTGCCCCTATGGCACCCTGAAGCCCGCGCCGGCCAGCGAAGGGGTGGGAGCAGGAGCGCCTTGGGTGGTGGCGCGCCAGGTCCCCTGCTACCTGTGCATGGCCTGCCCGCCCGTCTGTCCCACGGGGGCGTTGGAGCCCATCAAGGACAAGCGCGCCGTGCGCATGGGGCGTGCGGTGGTGGATGCAACCCGCTGCTTCGCCCACCAGGGCGTTCTCTGCCGCACCTGCGTGGACGAGTGTCCCTTGCAAGGGGAGGCCATTTTCCAGGACGGCAGCTTGCACCCGGTGGTGTCGGACAAGTGCGTGGGTTGCGGCGTGTGCGAGAAGGTTTGTCCTTCGCCGGAAGCGGCTATTGTGGTCCGGCCACGGGGGTTGGCGTGAAGGCCCCGCGTCGCTGGACACCCTGGCGCCGCGCTGTGCAAGCGCTGATCGCCCTTTTCTACCTGACGCTCCCTTGGCTGAACCACCTGGGCTGGCGGTGGGTTAGTGGCAACCTGGCAAGCCTGAAGGTTGGACCCGTGGACCTGGTGGAACCAGCGGCGGGCCTTTCCGCCCTCCTAGCCCTCGGCCGGTTGCTGCCGATCCTTCTGCTCGGGATGGCCTTGCCCGTCCTGTTGGCCTTGGTCCTGGGCCCCGTGTTTTGCTCCTGGATTTGTCCCTGGGGCCTGTTCTCCGAGCTGGTGGATCGCGTAGGGGTCCAGCTTTTACGCCCTCGTCGGGGTTGGTCCCCCGAGGGTTTCCGCCAGCTGTTCTATTGGCGGATCGGCCTGCTGCTGTTTTTCTTGCTGGGTAGCTGGGTGTGGGCGGCTCCCCTGGTGGCTATGCTGGCACCGCCCCGCCTGGTTGCCGCTCTGCCGCAGGAGCTTTTTTACCTTCGCTCCGGCCCCACCATCACCGGGGGCTTGCTTCTCCTTTGGCTCGTGCTGGAGCTGACCTTGCCTCGTCGTTTCCTTTGTCGTGCCCTGTGCCCCGTGGGTGGGCTGTGGAATTTTCTGCGCACCCCCAAAACGCTGGCAGTCCGTTACCACCCTTCCCTTTGTGTGGATCCCAAGCTGGCCCCTTGCCACCTTCACTGCCCCTGGGGCATCGATCCGCGGCGGATGGGGCGGTTCGATGGCTGCACCAACTGCCTCCGGTGCGTGGAAGGCTGCCCTACTGGTGCCCTGGATGTGGGATTCGGGCGCCCTCGGCGCGGCTCCGTGCCCTAGTAGTTAGGTGGCTTGACGGGCGGCGGAACCGCCCTGGAAGCTCCTGCTGCCGGCCAGGTGCGCTCTGAAGATACAATGACTGCGATGGGTGGGCCCTCCTCCCAGCGCCAACCTCTCCTCATTCGACGGCGCGGTGCGCTCCTTGCGAGCGTGCTCTACGCGCTTTTGGCCGGGCTGTACATTTGGCTTTCCGGCCGGCTGGTGCTGTTCCTGGCGGATGGGGACCAGCACCTGCAAAACCAATTGGAGGTCCTCAAGGGCTGGCTTTTTGTCTTGCTGACAACCGTCGCCCTTTACGCCCTGCTACGCCTGGTCCATCGCCAGACGGTGGAACGGGAGGGGGCGGAGCGGCTTGGGGCGGAAATGGGGGCGCGCTTCCGCACCCTGGTGGAGCTTTCCCCGGACGCCATCCTCATCCACCAAGACGGCGTCATCAAGTTCGCCAACGCTGCCGCCGCCCGGCTTTGGGGAGCGGCAAGCCCGGAGGAGCTGGTGGGCACGCCGGCCCTGGAGCTGGTGGCGCCGGCCTTTCGTTCGGCGGTGCGAGAGCGGGTGCGCCGCTCCTTGCAAGAAGGGGTGGTGGCACCCCCCCTGGTCGAGGAGTTCCTCCGCTTGGATGGCAGTACCTTCCGCGGAGAAGCGACGGCGGCACCCCTAACCTTCCAGGGCCGGCCGGCCATGGAGGTGATCATCCGCGACGTGACCGAAAGGGAAAGGGCGAACATAGCTTTGCTGTCAGCGCAAAAGCTGGAAGCCATCGGTGCGCTGGCCGGTGGTTTGGCTCACGACCTCAACAACCTTTTCCAGGCCTTCGGTGCCGTGTTGTTCGCAACGAGGCAAAAAGCCGCCCAGGGTCAAAACCCGGAGGAGGAGCTCACCTCCCTCCAGCAGCTGGTCAGCCAGGGCGCCTCCCTCACCCGCCAGCTGCTGCTGTTCGCGCGCCGGGGGACCTCCAAGCGGGAACACCTGGAGCTGGGAAGGTTCCTGGCGGATTCGAAGGGCCTTTTGCGGCACCTTTTGCCGGAAAACATTGCCCTTGAGTTGGCCACGCCCCCCGAACCGCTGGTGGTGGAAGTCGACGCCAACCAGCTCCAGCAGGTGATCCTGAACCTGGTACTCAACGCCCGCGACGCCATGCCAGAGGGCGGTCGCCTGCTCCTCCGCCTCATCCGGGAGGGTGATCAGGCGGTGTTGGAGGTTCGGGATACGGGCTGCGGCATCCCCGAGGATATTCTTCCGCGAATTTTTGAGCCGTTCTTTTCCACCAAGGGCCTGGGGGGAACGGGCCTGGGCCTGGCGGTGGTACACGGCATCGCCACCAGCCACGGGGGAAGGGTGGAGGTGGAGAGCCAAGTGGGCCAGGGCAGCACGTTCCGCGTGTTTCTGCCGGTGAGCTCCCGCACCCCGGAAGCTCCGCCTCCTGCGCACAAGCTAGAGGCTGCTGCGCACCCCGCCGGCCTGCGGCTTTTGCTGGTGGAGGACGATGAGGAGGCGCGGGAAGCCCTTTCCCAGGTGCTGCGGTCTCTGGGCTACCAGGTGACGGCGGTGGCCAACGCGGAAGAGGCGGGCCGCTTGCCGGCCGAGCCTCCTTACCACATCCTCCTCACCGATTTTCTCCTTCCTGGCGCCAACGGTGCCCAGGTGGCAGCTGGCTTGGTGGAGCGCTGGCCCTCTTTGGCGGTGGTGGTGATGTCCGGGTACACGGAGGACAAGGTGTTCAACGAGCAGGTTCTGGCGGGTCAAGTGCGTTTCCTGCCAAAGCCATTTACCATCGAAAAGCTGGCGCAAGAGCTGGCGGCCGCCTTGGCTGAGAAAGGTGGCTAGGTCTTGGTGGAGGGAGTTATGGAGCTGACCCCAACGCTGCGGGAAAAGCTCGTGGCCTTTCAGCAGCTGGAGCTTACCGAGCACGAGATTTACCGTCGCTTGGCCCAGCGGCTGCCGGAGGGTGAGAATCGACGAATTTTGCAGCTCATCGCTGCGGACGAGCTGCGCCACGCCCGCGACTGGCAGGTCCGCACGGGCGTGGATGTTCGGCCGAAGCGGCTGTGGGTCTGGTTCTACACGTTGGTGGCCCGGGTTTTCGGTCTCATCTTTGGCTTGAAGCTGATGGAGCGGGGCGAGCAGCGGGCCCAGGCCGGTTACCGGCAGCTTTTGGGCCAGGTGGCCGATGTGGAGAGCTGGATCCGCGACGAGGACGAGCACGAGCAGCAACTCTTGGGCATGCTGGAGGAGGAGCGCTTGCACTACGCTGGCTCGGTGGTCCTGGGGTTGAACGATGCCCTGGTGGAGCTCACCGGCGCCCTCGCGGGGCTGACCTTCGCCTTGCAGCACACCAAGCTGGTGGCTCTTTCCGGTCTGATCACCGGTATTGCCGCTGCCCTTTCCATGGCCGCCTCCGAATACCTCTCCACCCGGGCGGAAGGCACGGAAAAGCACCCCTTTCGGGCAGCGGTTTACACCGGCGTAGCGTACATCCTCACCGTGGCCCTTTTGGTGTTGCCTTACCTCCTGTTCGCCAACGTGTTCTTGGACCTGCTGTTAACCTTGGCTACCGCCTTGACCATCGTCGCCGCCTTTAACTTCTACATTTCCGTGGCCAAGGACGAGCCCTTTGCCCGGCGCTTCTGGGAAATGGCCTTGCTCAGTTTTTCCGTTGCCGGCTTTTCCTTTCTTGTTGGCTTCGTCGCCCGCAAGCTTCTAGGGGTGGAAGTTTAGCGGCAGACGCCCACCTGGCCACGCCAGGAGCGGCGGCTCTCGCAGCGCAGCTCCACAACCGTTCGCACCTTGTGCCTGGCGGGAAGGGAAGCGTCGGGGCTTGACAGGCAAGCTGAAGAGCTTCATATTACCGAACGGACGTTCGTTATGGAGGCGGGGTGACGACGCCTGAAAGCCCTAACGCCTCGGCGGAGGAGGTGCTCAGGGCGGCCCTGGACCTGTTCGCTCGTCAGGGCTACGGCGCGACCACCATGCGGCAAATCGCCCAGCGGGCTGGCACCTCCCTGGGCAACGTGTACCACCACTTTCGCAACAAGGAAGAGATATTTGCTACGCTGATAGACCGTTACTTCCAGGCCCTTCTGGACCCAAATTTGCAGCTCAACCGCATTTTTGCCCGCGCTCGGTTTCCCGAAGACCTCGAGGAAATGGCTGAGGCCATCGAGGCAATTGTCGAACGCTACGGCCGTGAAATCATGCTCATTTACATTGATGTCATCGAATTCTCCGGAAAGCACGTGCGCTGGTTCTATGAGACCATGGCCCAGCGTTTCCATGAGCTTTACGACCAGCCGATGGCTGAAAAGAAGGCAAGGGGTGAGCTGGCGGATGTGGACCCGGTTTTTGCCGTGATGCTCGCCGTGCGGTGGTTTTTCTACTTCTTTACCGTGGAGAAGTATTTCGGTGTGCCCATGCATTTTGGCATGGAGCCGCGGCAAGCCGTACACGAGTTCAGCCGCCTGTTGCGCTGCGGGCTGTTGCCGAGGACGGACGCGCGCCGCTCGCCAAGCTCGCGCGGCAGGGGCTCAGCAAAAAACCGCACAGGGAGGGGGACGTCATGAAAGAAAGGTTCTGGTGTCTGGCTCTTATGCTAGCGATGTTGGCCTTGCCTGCACCCGCCCAGGTGAGCACCGCTACCCTGGAGGTGGTGGCCCTGGACCAGGAAGGGCTGCCCGTGCCGGGTGCTACGGTGGAGCTCACCTCGCGCGAAACAGGGGCTCAGCGTCGAAGCATCACCGACAGGAACGGCCTGGCGGAGCTGGCTTCGCTTTCACCCGGTAGCTACGACGTGCGCGTGGAAATCGCTGGGTTTTCGCCAGTGGTCCAGGAAAAGGTGGTGCTGTTCGTAGGCCAGCGGGTGCGGATCGCGGTCACCCTACAGCCCCGGGTAGAAGAGGCGGTGACGGTTACGGCGGAAGCTCCCTTGGTGGACGTGTATAAGAGCGACACCTCAGCCAACATCGTCCCCGAGCAAATCCAGGGCTGCCGGTGGCGGATCGGGATTTTCAGCGCCTGGCTTTCCTGGTTCCGGGTGTGCAGCGGGAACGAGGGGAGTTTCGCTTCATCACCGGCGCGCCGGTGCTGGGGGCCGGGGGCAACGCATCCAACGCCACCGTGCTGGTGGACGGGGTCGACTTCACCGACCAAGCCCTGGGCCTGGCGCGCACGCGCTTTTCCCAGGATGCCATCCGGGAGTTCCGCGTGATGACCAACCGCTTCGACGTAGAGATAGGGGGATCCTCAGGTGGGGCGCTGGCCATCGTCACCAAATCGGGTACGAACGAACTGGCTGGCTCGGTCTTCGGGTTTTTCCGGTCGGACCACCTGCGTGCTCGAGGCCGGCTGGAGAGGGGGAGCCAAGATTTTTCCCGCTACCAGGCTGGCTTTACCTTGGGAGGACCGATAGCTAAGGACAGGGCCCACTACTTCCTCTCGCTGGAGTACATCAACGAGGACAACATCACGTCCTTCCGGCCGCAGGGGGCCTTTGCCAACCTGGCCAAGGACCTGTCGCACCCCTTCAACCAGACCCTTTTCCTCGGGTCCTTGTCCCATAGCCTCAAGAACAGCCAGCTTCTGACCCTCAAGGTGGCGGGTGAGAGGTACCGGGAAAACAACTTCCGCGTGGGCGGTGTGGCGGACGAGTCGGCGGGTATGGATCTGAACCGGGACAACTGGAACCTCACCGCCAGCCACTCTTGGGTTGGGGAGAGGAACCTTAACAACCTTTTCTTCTCCGCTGGGCAAAAGCAGTTCGATGAGCCAAACAATTCGGATGCCATGGCGGAGTATTTCTCCCTCGGCACGACCCTCATCACCGGCGCCAACATTGTGGGCGATCAAAAAATGACCGGCGAGTACCTGGAGCTGCGCGATACCTTCCGCCGCTACGTTTCCACGGAAAAGTGGGGTGGCCACGACCTCAAGCTCGGCGGGTCGGTGCAGCGCATCCAGGAGGATTGGCACTATCCCCTCTTTCCTCATGGCGTAATGTTTTGGCTTACCGACGCGCGCCTTATTCCCTTCCGCTACGACTACGGCGTGGGCGACCCCGACCTTTCCGTCACGACGACCCTCTACGGCGCTTTTGTTCAGGATGATTGGCGTATAAGCCGAAGGCTGACCGTCTCTTTTGGTGTGCGTTACGACTACGACACGAATGGCAACAACCCGGATTTCACCCATCCCCTTTACCCAGAAAAGCGCAAAACGGACAAGGACAACATCCAGCCGCGGGTCGCGGTGGTTTGGGATCCGGCGGCCGATGGCCGCATGGTGCTGCGCGGCGGTTTCGGCCGGTTTACCGGGCGCTACCTCCTCATCCCTGCCCTCATTGAGCAGCAGCAAAACGGCGTAACCGGTTACACCCTCTACACCCGCCTGAACGGCGCGCTTTTCGGATTGCCGCAGCTAGCGCTCGACCCGGCTGATCCTCAACACACGGGTTTGCTGTTGCCCCCTAATATTGCCCTGCTCCAGCCTTCCCTGGAGGCGCCCGAATCAGACCAGGTCACCTTGGGCCTGACAAAGCGCATAGGGAGCTCGGGCCTGTTTCTCGATCTAGACGCCATTTGGGTGGAAGGCGACAAGGAGATCATCGTGCGCGACGTGAACTTCAAAGGGAACGCCACCGGGGGCCGTTTTTACCCCCAGTACACCCAGGTGAACATGTACACCAACGACGGCCGCTCCAAGTACAAGGCGGTGACCGTGGCGCTCTCCGGTTTCCTTCAGGGCGGGCACCTGCTCTCCGGCTCGCTCACCTGGGGCAACAAGAAAAACATTGCCGACGATTTCTCCCCCGCCTTGGTGGAGTACCCTTCTGATCCGGCTCACATCGAGGCCGAGTGGGGCCGGGCCCGCAGCGACGAGCGTTGGCGTCTGGTGGTTTCTGGCATTTTCAAACTGCCCTTTGGCTTGACCGTGGCTCCGTTGTGCGAGTACGGCTCGGGCCAGCCCTGGAACCGGCGCTTGGGTTATGACTTCAACGGCGACGGGCGCTTTTCCGACCGAGCTCCGTGGGTGAAGAGGAACTTCGAGGATGGCCCCATCTACCGCAACTTCAGCTTGCGTGTGACCAAGAGCTTTACGTTTGGCGGCGCGAGTTTGGACCTGATTGCTGAAGGTTTCAACCTTCTCAACAACGTGAACTACAACGTCAACTCGGTTGATAGCGCCGAGTTCCTTTCTGGACCTACGCTCAGCAACCCCAATCAGCCCTACGTGCGCAACCCTCATTTCGGGAAGTTTTCGGCTACCTTGCCTCCGAGGGAAATCCAGCTGGGCGTGCGGGTGAGCTTCTGAAACTGTCGGGGGGGCCACGGGCCCCTCCCCCATTTTTGCGGAGGAAAAGCCATGATCGCTACGGGACTGGCCGGGAGGGTGGTGATCGTTACCGGCGCGGCCGCGGGGATAGGCAAGGCCACAGCCGTTGCTTTTGCGCGAGAAGGTTGCAAGGTGGCGGTTTGGGATGTGAATCCCAAGGGCGAGGACGTGGCCAGGGAGTGCGCGCACGCGGGTGGAGAGGGCCGCTTTTGGCTGGTGGATGTGGCGGACACGGAGGCGGTGGAAAAGGCTACCAAGGAGGTTTGCGCTCAGTGGGGTGGGGTGGATGTGCTGGTGAACAACGCCGGCATTGTGCGGGATGGTCAGCTGGTGCGGGTCAAGGAGGGTCAGCTTCTTGGCCGCATGTCCGACGAGCAATGGGCCTCCGTGTTGCGCATCAACCTGGATGGTGTCTTTCACTGTACCCGTTCGGTGGCGCCGGTCATGATCCGGCAGGGTCAAGGGATCATCCTTAACGCCTCGTCGGTGGTGGGCCTCTACGGCAACTTTGGCCAGAGCAATTACGTGGCCTCGAAGGCGGGGGTAGTCGGCCTCACCAAGGTTTGGGCCCGGGAGCTGGGGCGGTTCGGTATTCGGGTGAACGCCGTGGCGCCTGGCTTCGTGCAAACAGAGATCCTGGCTGGCATGCCCACCAAGGTGTTGGAGGAGATGGTCAAACGTACGCCCCTCAAGCGCATTGGCCAACCGGAGGACATTGCCCAAGCCTACCTGTGGCTAGCTTCTGACGCGGCCAGCTTCGTCACCGGGGCCGTGCTTTCGGTGGACGGTGGCTTGGTGGTAGGGACCTGAGGAGGCGACCCATGGCTCGGTACGCGCAAATCGTTGGTTCCGGGATGTTCCTTCCAGACCGGGTGGTGACCAATGATGAGCTGCGGGAGAAATTCAATACCCGCTTCCCCGAGTTCGTTGACAAAATGGAAGCTTCCAGCGGGATCCGTCAACGGTTTTGGGCACCGGAGAAGTGGGCCACCTCCGACGTGGCCCTGCGGGCAGCGCAAAAGGCATTGGCCGCAGCGGGGAAAAAACCGGAGGAGGTGGACTTGATTCTCTTGGGCACCGACTCGCCTGATTACATCACGCCGGCTACCTCCGTGGTGCTCCAGCACAAGCTGGGGGCCAAAAACGCCGGCACCTTCGACGTGGGCTGCGCATGCGCCTCCTTTCCCACCGCCCTGGCGGCAGCGGCGGGCATCATAGCCACCAGCCCGGGAATCAATACCGTTCTGGTGGTGGGCGTGTACCTTATGCACAAGCTGGCTGATCCTGACGACCCGATGATTTTTTTCTACGGCGATGGGGCGGGGGCGGTGGTGCTGGAAGCCCGCGACCAGGTCTCGCCGGAGCCGCGGCGGGGGTTCCTGGCCTCGGCCTTCGCAGCGGATGGCTCCTACCACCGCCATTGGGGTCTTTACGCCGGAGGCACCTTTGAGCCGGCCACGGAAGAAGCGGTGCGCGCCGGCCGAACCAGGGTGCGGCTGATTGAGCGGTACCCACCGGAGGTGAACCACCAGGGGTGGCCGCGCCTGGTGCGCCAGGTCGTTGCGAGAGCGGGTTCGAACCTGGCGGAGGTGGACTTGGTGATCTTCACCCAGGTGCGCAAGCCCTCGGTGGAGCTGGTCATGGACACCTTGGGCCTGCCCATGAGCACAACGCACACGGTCATGGAAAAGTGGGGTTATACCGGCTCCGCCTGCATCCCCATAGCTTTCCATGACGCGGTGGCCGCGGGAAAGGTGCGCGCCGGGCACGTGGTGGTGTTTGTGGGCTCGGGGGTGGGTTATAACCAGGCAGCCGTCGCCTTCCGCCTGGAGGAGCTGTGGCCGGTTGGTTAAGGCTTTTGGCTGCGGTTGGCGCTGTCCTCCTTGGGGCTGGCGCCTGGCTCCTGTGGTTCTTCTTTCGTCATCCCTTGGCCTTTAACGCCGCACGTGAGCGCATGGTAGTTCGCCTTGCCGGCTATCGCTCGGAGACGGTTTCCACCTCGGTGGGTAACGTGCGCGCCTTCGTCAAGGGCAACGGAAGCTGCCTGGTTTTTCTCCACGGCGCTGGTGACCATGCAGGCACCTGGGCGGCGGTGGCGCCAGCTTTCAGCTCACGTTTCCGCGTGGTGCTGGTGGACCTGCCGGGTCACGGGGCTTCTGAGCCCACCCAGGGTCCCCTGCCCTTGGATGTGGTGCTCCGGGGCACCCGGGAAGCGGTGGTCAAGCTGTGCGGTACCGGCGGCGTGTTGGTGGGCAATTCTCTCGGGGCGTGGCTGGCATGCCTTCTGGCCGCGGACGAGCACGCGGCACCGCTGGGGATCGTGTTGGTTAACGGTGGGCCCATTCGCGGGGAATACGTTGGCCCGACCCTTGCTCCCGCCTCGCGCGAGGAGGCCCGGCGCGTCATGCAGGTGCTTTTGGGCCCTAGGGGAAAGAAGGTTCCCGGTTTTGTTCTGGACGACGTGGTTCGCGCGGGAAAAAGCGGGGCTATTCCGCGGCTTTTGGCTGCGCTGGATTCGTGGAGTGGCTACGTTTGGCAGGAAGAGGAACTTGCTCGGCTGGCACGGCCGGTTTTGCTGTTGTGGGGGGCGGAGGATGGGCTTTTCCCGCGCGCCTATGCGGAAAACTTGGCGGCCCACCTACCGCGCTCCGAAACCCGGTTCCTCGACGGTTGCGGCCACGTGCCCCAGCGGCAGTGTCCCCAGGCGGTTGCGGCCGCGTTGGGCCCGTGGCTGGCCTCGCTGACGGAAGACCGTGTGGCACGCTGACCTTCTGGGCGAGCAAGCGCGCCTCACGCCGGAGCGGGAGGCGCTGGTAGAGCTGGCCACCGGACGCCGGCTCACCTACCGCCAACTGGACCAAAGGGCGGGGGCATTGGCCTGGGTGCTTCGCCGCCATCTGGGCCTGCAGCCGGGGGACCGGCTGGCCGTGCTTTCGAGTAACCGCTTGGAATTTTTGGAGTTGTTTTTTGCCTCGGCAAAAAGCGGTGTGGTGTTTGTGCCCGTGAACCCGCGCCTTGCCGTGCCGGAGATGGCCAATGTCCTTTCGCACGCGCAACCGGAAGGGTTGCTGTTTTCCGAGGAGCTGGCCGAGACAGCCTTGGCCGCGGCCGAGGGACAGCCCATCCGTCACCTCTTGGCCCTGGGCGGTGGCCATCCCTCCCGGCTGCCCTCGCTGGCTTCGCTCCTTCCAACCAGCCAGCCCGCCAAGCTCCCGCCACCAGAGGGAGGTGAGGCTCCGCTGGCCATCCTTTACACCTCGGGGACCACGGGGGAACCGAAAGGCGTGGTCATTTCGCACCGCATGGTGGCCTTCAACGCCTGGGCCACCGCCATTGCCTGGGAGCTGCGGAGCGACGACGTGTCGCCCATCTTCACCCCTCTTTGCCACGCCGGGGGGCTGTTTGCCTTCCTCACGCCGTTGCTTGCCGTGGGGGGCAAAGTGGTGCTCCACGTCCGTTTCGACCCGGAGGAGGTGTGGCGCGCCATGGCGGCGGAAGGCTGTACGGTGGCGTTAGGCGTGCCCACCCTTTGGCGGCTGTTGGCGGAACACCCGCTTTTCGAAAAGGTGGATCTTTCGCGTGTCCGTTGGTTTATTTCCGGTGGCGCGCCTTTGCCCTTGGGCCTCATCGAGCGCTACCGGGAACGCGGATTGGTGCTGCGCCAGGGCTACGGCCTCACCGAGGTGGGGGTGAACTGCTTCACCATGGGCAACGAGGACGCTTGGCGCAAAGCCGGCTCGGTAGGCAAGCCTATGCCCTTCACCCGAGCGAAGGTGGTGGGCGAGGATGGACGGGCCTGCACGGTGGGCGACGTGGGCGAGTTGCTGCTTGCCGGTCCCCACGTGTGCTCCGGTTATTTTCGCAACCCACAAGCCACAGCCGAAGCTCTGGATGGGGAGGGGTTTTTCCACACAGGCGACCTCGTGCGTTGCGACGAGGAGGGCTTCTACTCCGTGGTCGGCCGGCGCAAGGAAATGTTCATCTCCGGCGGGGTCAACATTTATCCCGCGGAAATCGAAGCGGTGCTTTTGACCCATCCTCGGGTGCGGGACGCGGCGGTGGTGGGCGTCCCGGACGAGCTTTGGGGCGAGATGGGTGTGGCTTTTGTGGTGGCGGACGGCCAGGTGGCGGACCAGGAGCTGGCAGGTTTCTTGCGAAACAGGATGGCAGCTTACAAGGTACCCAAGGCCTTCCGCTTCGTGAAAAGCCTGCCCCGCACCGCCTACGGCAAGGTTCTCCGCCGCAAGCTGGTTGAGTGGTTTCTCTCCCAAGGCGAGGACTCCCAAGGCTAGTTTTGCGCGCTGCGGTGCGGGGTGGTGGAAACCGCCCGATGGTTTGGGCGTACACTGGAACGAACAAAGGAGGCCGGCTATGGCGCGCGTCGAGCTGTGGGTGAATGGCCAGAAGAAGACGGTGGAAGCGGCGCCCAACACCCCTCTGCTTTGGGTTCTGCGTGACCATCTGCACTTGGTGGGCACCAAGTACGGCTGCGGTGTGGGGCTTTGCGGTGCCTGCACGGTGCTGGTGGACGGCGAGGCCGAGCGCAGCTGCTCGCTGCCTGTGAGCCTAGCGGTGGGCAAGAAGGTGCTCACCGTCGAGGGGCTGGGCGGACAGCATCCGGTACAGAGGGCTTTCGTGGCGGAAGACGTGCCCCAATGTGGCTACTGCCAGAGTGGGCAAATCATGCAAGCAGTGGCGCTCCTTTCCAACAACCCCCATCCCTCGCGGGAGCAAATAGCCAAAGTATTCGACGACATCCTTTGCCGCTGCGGCACCTACGACCGCATTGCCCGGGCGGTGGCGCGCGCTGCCCAGGAGGTGCCACATGGCCGCTGACACATTGACCCGGCGAGAACTCTTGAACCTTTCGCTGGCTGTTGGGGGCGGCCTGGTTTTAGGCCGGCTCCTGCCAGCCCTTGCCGCGGTTGATACTCCGGACCTGCAGCCCAACCCCTTCGTGCGCGTGGGGACCGATGGCACGGTGACGGTTTGGGTCAACAAGTCGGAGATGGGGCAAGGGGTGCTCACCGGTTTGGCGCAAATCATTGCCGACGAGCTGGGGGCCGATTGGGAAAAGGTGGTGCCGGTGCAGGCGGATGCCGATCCGCGCTTCGGCAACCAAAACACGGGTGGCTCAACGGCGGTGCGCACGCAGTTTCAGGACCTGCGACGTGCGGGTGCGGCAGCCAGGGAAATGCTGCTGGCAGCCGCGGCTGCTCGCTGGCAGGTGCCGGCGGGCCGGTTGCGGGCGGAAGGTGGCCGGGTTTGGGACGGCAGCGGGCGCAGCTTGAGCTTCGGGGAGCTGGTGGCGGAGGCAGCGCGGCTGCCCGTTCCCCAGGACCCGCCGCTGAAGAAACCAGCAGACTTTTCCCTCATCGGTCGGCCTCTGCCACGCAAGGACACTCGCCTCAAGGTCACGGGAAAGGCGGTTTTCGGTGCGGACGTGCGCTTGCCGGGCATGCTCTTTGCGGTGGTGGCGCGCCCGCCAGTGTTTGGTGCGCGGCTGGCGCGGTTGGACACGTCGCGGGCGGAGAAGGTGGAGGGCGTGGTCAGGGTCTTTCCCATCAGCTCCGGCGTGGCGGTGGTAGCCCGGGATACCTGGGCCGCGCTGAAAGGACGGGAAGCGCTGGTGGTGATGTGGGAAGAAGGAGAAGCAAGCTCCTTTTCCTCCTTGCGCCTGCAGGCGGAAATGGAGCGGCTGGCCGAAGGTCAAGGGAAGGTGGCGGCCGCCCATGGGTCGGCGGAGGCCCTTTCCCCTGGGGCCAGGCAGGTTGAGGCCACGTTTTCGCTGCCCTTCTTGGCTCACGCGCCCATGGAACCGCAAAACGCCACCGCCTGGTTTCACGATGGGGGGCTTGAGGTTTGGGCACCCACCCAGGTCCCCATGCCCGCGCGGCAGGAGGCCGCCCAAGCGGCGGGTCTGCCGCTGGAAAAGGTAACGTTGCACGTGACCTTCCTCGGAGGGGGCTTCGGCCGTCGTCTCGTTTCGGACTTCGTGCGCGAGGCGGTGGAGGTGGCCAAGGCCTTCTCCGTCCCGGTGCAGCTTCTGTGGACGCGGGAGGACGACCTTGCCCACGACTTTTATCGCCCCCCCTCGGTGCACCGCCTGCAAGCCTGGCTCGACGGCCAAGGGCAGGTACTCCGATGGCGACACCACCAGGTGACGGCATCCATCGGCCAACAGCGCAACCCCTCGCGCGCGGGGCGGGTGGACCGCGGGGCCTTGGAGGGTGCCGAGCCCCCCTACGCCTTTTCTGCCTGGCAGGTGGAGCAAACCCTGGTTTCGGTTCCCGTCCCGCTGGGAGCTTGGCGGTCGGTTTACGCTTCGCAAAACCCCTTTGCCAGCGAGCACTTCTTTGATTTGGTAGCCCGGGCGGCGGGCCGGGACCCCTGGCGCTGGCGGCTGGAGTTGCTGCCTCAGGGACCGCTCAAGGCGGCAGTTCGGCTGGCAGGGGAAAAGGCTTCCTGGAGCAAGCCATTGCCCAAGGGCTGGGGCCGGGGCGTGGCTTGCTGCAGCTCCTTTGGCTCCCACGTGGCGGAGGTGGCCGAGGTTTCCCTGCGGGGTGGAAGGCTGCGGGTGGAGCGGGTGGTGGTGGCCATTCATTGCGGCATGGCCATCAACCCCCGCCTGGTGGAGCAACAGCTCGTATCTGCGGTGGTTTTTGGCCTTTCTGCCTTCCTGCGCGGGCGCATTACCGTGGAGGGGGGCAAGGTGCTGGAGACCAACTTCGACCGCTACGACATCTTGCGTTTTTCCGAAATGCCGCGGGTAGAGGTGCATATCGTGCCCAGCCAGGACCCGCCGGGAGGGGTGGGCGAGCCGGGTGTGCCGCCCCTGGCGCCCGCGGTGGCGAACGCGGTGCTGGCGGCCACCGGCAAGCCAGTTGCCCGCCTGCCCTGGACGGAGGCCAGCGGCTCCGCCTGACCGCGAGCCAGTAGCCAGAAAGCCTTAGAGGGCGTGGGCGGTGGCGGCGGCTGGCGCCTGCCCGGGAACCTGGGTGGCAACGGGCCTGGGGCGGTAGAGGGTGTCGCGCTCCACCGGAATGCGCCCGGCTTCGCGGATGAGGCGCTCCAGCTCGCTGCGGGGCATACCCTTGCCCGCTTGGCCGCCCGCGGCGTAGGTGATCCGCTCGTCCACCACCGTGCCGTCCAGGTCATTGGCGCCAAAGTGCAAAGCCACCTGGGCGGTTTTGGCTCCCAGCATGATCCAGTAGGCCTTGATGTGGGGCACGTTGTCCAGCAGCAAGCGGGCGAGGGCGATGGTCTGCAGGTCCAGCCGACCGGTGGGACCGGGGAGGTGGGCAAGGCGCGTGTTGGCCGGATGGAAGGCCAATGGGATGAAACACTGGAAGCCGCCGGTCTCATCCTGGAGCTGGCGTAGCTGCAGCAGGTGGTCCACCCGGTGCTCGGGCTTTTCCACGTGCCCGTAAAGCATGGTGCAGTTGGAGCGCAGCCCCTGTTGGTGCACGATGCGGGCAATTTCCAACCAGCGCTCACCTGAGGTTTTGTGATCGCAAATGATAGCCCGCACCTCGGCGGCGAAGATCTCCGCGCCTCCGCCCGGACAGGAGTCGAGGCCTGCCGCCTTAAGGCGGGCCACCACCTCTTCCACCGGCAGCTTGGCCCGCTGCGAAAGGAAGTCCAACTCCACCATGGTCAGCGCCTTGATGTGGATCCAAGGAAAACGCGCTTTCAAAGCACGGAACAGGGCCTCGTAGTAGTCCACACCCAGCTTGGGATGCAAACCGCCCACGATGTGCAGCTCGCTCACCGACTCGTCCACGTCCGCCGCCGCCACCGCCACCGCTTCCTCCACCGTGTAGGTCCAGCCGCGCGGCCCGCCGTATTTTTCGGCAAAAGCGCACAGGGCGCAGGAGGCCACGCACACGTTGGTGGGGTTGAGGTGGCGGTTGACGTTGTAGTAGGTCACGTCGCCGTGCCAACGCTCACGCACGAAGTTGGCCAACCGGCCCACGCCCAAAAGGTCATAGGTGGTGGCCAAAACCAGGCCCTCCTGGAAGGTGAGGCGCTGCCCGGCGAGGACCTTTTCCGCAATAGGACGCAAGCGCTGGTCGCGAAAGGAAAACACCCTATCCCCCCAATGGGGCGAGTTTACCATTACCGCTGAAGCGCCTAGACGTGGGTGGAAACCCCGAAGCGAACCACCATTACCGGGCAGGGAGCCGAGTACATCACGCGCCGAGTCACCGAGCCCAGGATGGCCTGTTGCAGCCCCGAAGTGCCATGGGTAGCCATGATGATGAGGTCGCAGTGGTTTTCCCGCGCGAATTGGGCGATGGCAAGGGCGGGCTTGCCGCGCACTACGGCAATGTCAACGGACAGCTCCCGTGGCAGGGTGTCCCGCACCTCTTCCAGCGTGGTGTGCGCCACTTCCCGCAGGTGGCGGTAGTAGTCAGCCCAGGGAAGTTGCAAGGAGAGGATATCGGGGTTGGGGAAGCTGTCGTCCACCACCGATAGCAGCGTGAGCTTGGCTTGGCACAGTTGGGCCAGCTGGCTGCCTAAGGTTAGGGGTTGCTGCGCCACATCGTTGAAGTCGAGGGGAACAAGGATATGGCGAAACACCGCGGCCTCCTGCCCTCTATCATAGCTGGCCGGTCAACCCATGAGGTGTGCCAGGGCTTCCTTTGCTTCGCGATTGTGGGGATCGTACTTGAGGATGTTTTCCAAGCAGCGCCGCTGCTTGCCGGTGTCACCCCGCAACCCCCAATAGTTGGCCAGGGCCAGCCAGGCGGGGGTAAAGCGCGGATCCATTTCCAAGGCTTGCTTGAGATGGGCGAGGGCGCGCTCGCGCCAGAGGGGGTTGGCCACCTCCAACTCCGCCAAAAGCACTAGCGAGTGGGGGTCCGGGAGCATGCTCACCGCGTGCATCAGCAGGCGCACCGCCTGCCGCTCCTCCCCTTGGGCCAAAAGCTGCAAGGCCTTTTCCTTATCTTTTTGCGCCCGTTCCAGCTCTTCCTGGGAAAGCACACGTTCGTTGGAGACCGAGGGCAGCCCACCCTCGCGGGCAATTTGTGCCAAGCGCGCGCACAGCGCCGGGTTGGCGGGCGGAAACCGCGGCTTTTCCTCCTGCTGCGCTGGGCGGCCCGCCGGCCGAATCAGCCCGAGGCAGGCCAAAGCGGCAAAGGCGCGCGCCAAAGCCTGCGCCTCCTGAGGCATGAGCGCCTGTACTTGGGCCACGCTCTTGGGCTGGGAAAGCGTCTCCCAAAGGTAGGCCTCCAGGGGGGAAAGGCGCAAGCTGGCGGGTGGTGCTGCTTCCACCCGGTTGAAGGGCCTTTCCGCGCCGAGTAACCCCAAAACCGGCTGCACCTCGCCGGTTCGACGGAAAGCCTCTAACAGCACCAGGTCCAGCAGCAACGGGGGACAAGGGGAAGGCTCGGAACTATCCCGGAACAGCTGCCCGCCCGCTTCCACGAGCTTGGCCACTGCTTTGGCCGCATTGGCTGCTACCTCCTCTGCTGTGGAAGGCTCACCCGGCTGCTCGGCGGGATGGTTCGACGCAAAGCCCACCAGGTGCCCTTGGGCTAGCAGGAAGGTGCGCGCTGTTCCCCCTTGCACCAGGCGCACCGAGCTTCGCAGGGAGGCGGCTTCCTTTTTCAGCAGGAAAGGGGCCTCTCCGGGCTTGAAGTCCTTCCAATTGGGCTCTGCACCCATACCTTAAAAGCTTACACCGGGCCAGGCCCTGGCTGTCAAATGCCCTGCTACACTTTCGCTGCTGCGGAGCAGCGAGGGAGGACGGGGTGGTTCGCACGCGCATTGCACCTTCACCCACCGGCGACCCCCACGTGGGTACCGCCTACGTGGCCCTTTTCAACTACGCCTGGGCGAGAAAGCACGGTGGTCAGTTCATCCTCCGCATCGAGGATACGGACCGCGAGCGCTCCAGTCGGGCCTCGGAAGAAATGATTTTTCAGTCCCTGCACTGGTTAGGACTCACCTGGGACGAAGGGCCCGACGTAGGTGGCCCTCATGCCCCCTACCGCCAGTCGGAGCGCCTTGCCATCTACCAGGAGCACGTGGAGGAGTTGCTGGAGCGCGGTGCCGCCTACCCGTGCTTTTGCACCAAGAGGCGCCTGGACGCCCTGCGTGAGCAGCAGCGCCGGGCCAAAGCCCCGGTGATGGGCTATGACCGCCACTGCCGCCGGCTTCCCAAAGGGGAGGCGCAGGCTCGGCGGAAGAGCGAACCGCACGTGGTGCGCTTGGCCATGCCCACCGAGGGGGTTACCCGGGTGCGTGATTACCTGCGTGGCGAGTTGGACTTCGACAACACTTTGGTCGACGACCAGGTACTGCTCAAGAGCGACGGCTACCCCACCTACCACTTGGCCAACGTGGTGGACGACCATCTAATGGGCGTGACCCATGTCATCCGCGCGGAGGAATGGATCTCTTCCCTGCCCAAGCACGCCCAGCTGTACCGCGCCTTCGGTTGGGAAGAGCCGGTTTTTTGCCATTTACCCCTGCTACGCAATGCCGACCGTTCGAAAATTTCCAAGCGGAAGAACCCCACCAGCCTCAACTTCTACCGCCGTGCGGGCTTCTTGCCGGAGGCGCTGCTCAATTACCTGGCCCTCATGGGCTGGACCATGCCCGACGGGCGGGAAGAGTTCACTCTGGACGAGTTCGTCAATGCCTTCACGCTGGACCGCATCGTGCTGGGTGGTCCGGTCTTCGATCTCACCAAGCTTACCTGGCTCAACGGCAAATACATCCGTGCCTTATCGGCCGAGGAGCTGCTGGCGCGGTTGCGCGGGGAGCTTTTGTCCGATGAGTACCTCCTGCGTGTGATGCCTCTGGTGCGGGAACGCATTGACAAGCTGGAGGACTTCATCGCCTACAGTGCCTTTTTCTTCGTGGGCGAGGTGGCCTACGACCAGCAGGCCCGCAACAAGCTGGTACCCAAAGGCCGAGCAGCCGGGGAGGTGGCGGCGCTTTTGGCCGATCTGCTTGAGGAAAGGGTTGACCCTCTTCTCGAGTGGCGCAAGGAAACCCTGGAGGCCAGCCTGCGGGAGTTCGCCCACCAGCGCGGCTGGAACGCGGCTGACCTGTTCATGACTGTGCGGGTGGCGGTCACCGGTCGCACCGCCACGCCCCCGCTGTTCGAAACCATGGAGGTGCTGGGCAAAGAGGTCTGTCGGCGCCGGTTGCGGAATGCGGCGGAGCTGCTGCGCGGTCTCAAGGAAGGGGAGGTGGTGGCCCATGGCTGAGGAAGGAGTTTCCCCCCTGGTGCCCGAAACGAGCGGCGATTTCATCCGCGAGATCATCCAGCGGGATCTGGCCTCGGGAAAGCACCGCACGGTGGTGACCCGCTTTCCGCCGGAGCCCAACGGCTATCTGCACATTGGGCATGCGAAGGCCATCTGCCTGAACTTCACCTTGGCCGAGGAGTTCGGCGGCCGCTGCCACCTGCGCTACGACGACACCAACCCCACCAAGGAAGAACAGGAGTACATCGAGGCCATAGAACGGGATGTGCGCTGGTTGGGCTTCGACTGGGGTGAGCACCTGCACTTCGCCTCCGACTACTTCGAGCACATGTACCAGTGGGCGGAAAAGCTCATCCTCAAGGGTAAGGCCTACGTGTGCGATTGCTCACCGGAGGAGGTGCGGCAAAAGCGAGGCACGCTCACCGAACCAGGAACTCCCTGCGCGCACCGGGATCGCTCGGTGGAGGAAAACCTGGAGCTTTTCCGCCGCATGCGGGCTGGCAATTTCCCTGATGGCAGCCGGGTCTTGCGCGCCAAAATCGACATGGCCCACGGGAACGTGAACATGCGCGACCCGGTGATGTACCGCATCCTTCACGCTCCCCATCCTCATGCGGGCGACAGGTGGTGCATTTACCCCATGTATGACTACGCCCATCCCCTGGAAGACGCCATCGAGGGGATAACGCACTCCATCTGCACGTTGGAGTTCGAGGATCACCGTCCCCTTTACGACTGGTTCTTGGACGAGCTGGAGCTTCCTGAACCCCACCCACAACAAATCGAGTTTGCCCGGCTCAACCTCACCTATACGGTCATGTCCAAGCGGCGGCTATTGGCTCTGGTGACTGAGGGTGTGGTTTCCGGTTGGGATGACCCGCGCATGCCCACCATTGCTGGCCTGCGCCGACGGGGCGTGCCGCCGGAGGCCATCCGCTTGTTTGCAGCGCGCATCGGTGTGGCCAAGCGTAACAGCGTGGTGGACGTGCGGCTGTTTGAGCACAGCGTTCGGGAAGTGCTTAACCGCACCGCCCTCAGGCGCTTTGCCGTGCTGGACCCGGTGCCGCTGGTCATCACCAACTACCCGAAAGACCAGGTGGAGTGGTTCGAGCTGCCCAACAACCCCGAAGACCCAGCGGCGGGTACCCGGCGCTTGCCCTTTTCCTCCCGCCTTTGGGTGGAGCGCGAGGACGTGCGCGCGGTGCCGCCGCCCAAGTACTACCGGCTTTTCCCCGGCAACGAGGTGCGCTTGCGGGGGGCGTACCTCTTGCGCTGTACCCATGTGCGCACCGACCCGGAAACCGGCCGGGTGCTGGAAGTGTTCGGGGAGGTGGACCCGGAAACCCGGGGAGGTCACGCGCCGGCAGGCCGGAAGGTTGGTGCCACCCTCCACTGGCTGTCACAAGCCCACGCCCGGCCAGCCGAGGTGCGCCTGTTCGACTACCTGTTTACCAAGCCCGACCCAGATGACGTGCCGGAGGGGGGCAGCTGGCGCGACAACCTCAGCCCCCATTCGCGAGTGACGCTGACCGACTGCTGGGTGGAGCCGGAGCTAGCGGAGGCGCCGGTGGGGTCTCGGTTCCAATTCGAACGGGTTGGCTATTTCGCCGTGGACCCGGACAGCCAGCCAGGCCGGCCGGTCTTCAACCGCATCGTCACCCTCAAGGACGAGTGGGCCAAGCTAGCGAAGACGCTGGGCGGCTAGCGCTTAGCTGGCACTGGGTCTTGGCCCGCCTCCAGCTCCCGGCTGACTGCCAGGCTCACGGCCGCGTAATCTGCTTCCCCCAAACCTGCCGCCACCGTCTCGGCAAACACGTGTTCCGTCGCCCGCAGCACGCCGGGGTCCAAGCCCAGCTCCTGGGCTAGCGCCGACACCAGGCGCACGTCCTTGAGCATGTGCCGGGCGGGGAAGTTCACGGGTATGAAACGGCGCTGGCGCATGGCTGGCAGCTTGCGGTCGAAGGTGGGTGCGTACAGGGCGCTTTGGCGAACGATCTGGGCAAACAGCTCCACGTCCACGCCAGCCCGTTCCACCAGCCGCAGGCTGGTGGCGTAGGCCACGTTCAAAGCGGCAATGAGCTGGTTCAGAGCCAGTTTCAAGGCGGCAGCCTGACCTACCGGCCCTACGTAATGCAGCTCACGGGCAAGGCAGCGCAAAAGGGGTTCCAGCTCTTGAAAAAGGGCGGGGTCGCCGCCAGCCATCAGGATCAGCTCACCGGCCTCCGCCTCCCGCACCGAACCCAGCACCGGTGCTTCCAGGTACTGGGCGCCGGCTTGTCGAAGCTGCTGGGCCAGCTGTTGGCTTTCGCCGGGGCCGATGGTGCCCATCTGCAGCACCCTCTTGCCGGCAAGCTGTTCCCGCACGCCAGTCCCCTGCAGTGCCTGGTCGATAGCTGCCTTGTCTGCCAGCATGAGCACCAGCAGGCTGGCTCCCTGAAGAGCTTTCGCGGGTGAGGGGACCACCACCGCTCCTTGCCGGGCCAAGGGCGAGGCCTTGTGCAGGGTTCGGTTCCACACGCGCATGGGGAAGCCGGCTGCCAAAAGCCGACCCGCCATGGGTTTTCCCATCAGTCCTGTGCCAAAAAAGGCCACACAGGGCTTCGCTTGGTTCATGGCTCCCTCCTGCGACCCTTGCCTAGGGCTCGCCTGGCCTGTTTCCACTCCTCAGGTGTGTTGACCGACAGCAGCGACCCCTCCAGCTCCCCAGGCACCTCTGGGGTTGTTACCTTGGGGTGGTGTACCAGCTCCTTGGGACCTGCCCCTGCCCACCAACGCTCCTCGAGAAAGCCGCGCAGCTGCGGCGCCAGCAGCGCCGGCAGTGGCTCCAGCTGGCCGGAGGGGCGACGGGGCAACAGCCCCCAGATGCCCGGCTGCCAATGGCGTGTGAGCCAAGCCAACGTCTCCGCTTTTAGAGCTACCGCATCGGTGGGCAGAAACAGCCAGGCAGCGTGGGGGCTCCAGCGCAGAGCAGCCACCATCGCAGCCAGCGGCCCACCAGGGCCTGGAGGGTCGGGAAGCAAGGGGTAGGGCGGGCCATCAGCTGGGATCGGGCCTTGGCCCAGGTAAATCACAGGCGCTGCCTGCGTTGCTGCCACCTCGGTCACGCGGGCCAGCAGGCTCTTGCCGGCGAGGCGGAGGCCTTGCTTGGGCCGGCCCATGCGCCGGCTTTGTCCTCCCAGCAGGACGCCAATGTAGAGGGGTGGCTTTTGCAGGCGCAACTGTGTTTCCAGCAGGTCCTGCACCTGTGCCAGTCGCTCCTCTCCCCAGGGCAGGATGGCCAGCAGCTGCTCCAGGGGAGGCCGTTCAGACTGGTGCGGGTGCTCCAGCCAAACCTTGGGCAAGGGGGTATCTTTGTGCCCTTCCACGAGCACCAGGTCCACCTGGGAAGCCAGCTGAGCCAGAGCCCAGGGGAGGTCCAAAAGGGGCGAGGGGTGCCAGCGACCAAAGGTTTCGTTGGGGGCACGCAAGAGCACGTGCGCGCCCGCGCGAAACAGGCGGTCCGAGTCCTTGCCCTTTTGGTCCACCACCACTCCGTGGGCGTCGTGTTTGACCACGCCCACCTCCAGGCCCCGGGCTCGCAGGCGGGGCAGGAGCTGCGAGAGCAGCGTGGTTTTGCCCGCCCCCGAGTAGCCACAAACGGCGAGAACCGGCACGGAAAGACGCTGCACCCTATTGACGCTAGCACACCTGGCGGCCGGAGTGTTTTTGTCCTGGCGCAACGACGCGTGAAGGTGGCGGGCCGACCATGGCCACGGAGGCGAGACCATGGGTCCGATACAAACCTTGATGCACGAGCACGACGTTATTCTCCTTGTGGCCCAAGCGGCCCGGAGGGAGGCAGCCCAGCTGCAGGCAGGTGGTCCCGTCAACCACGAGCGGGTGTCACAAATGCTCGATTTTGTGCGCACCTTTGCGGATGCCTGCCACCACGGAAAGGAGGAGGATCTCCTCTTCACGCGCCTGGAAGAAAAGGGATTTTCCCGGGCAATGGGGCCGGTGGCGGTCATGCTTTACGAGCACCAGCAGGGTCGCCAGTTCGTCCAGCAGGCAGCAGCTAACCTGTCGGCAGCCGCTGCCGGCGGCCGGCAGGCAGCCTTGCAGGTAGCTGCCGGTTTGGCTGGCTGGGCCGAGCTCATCGAGCAGCACATTTACAAGGAAAACAACGTGCTGTTCCCCATGGCTGAGCAGGTGCTGGATGCCAACGAAAAGGCTGAGCTGGCTTCTGCCTTTGACCAGGTCGAGCGCGAGCGCTTCGCCGAGGTCCACGAGCGCTACCACCAGCTGGCCCACCAGCTAACCCAGGGTTAAGTGGGTTTTGGCAGCCCTGAGCGGCTGGGGGCCAAGCGGGCGGAGGAGAAAAGCGGGGAGCCTGCCGACTCAGGCTCACCCTTCGCCTGCTGCTGTTACTCGCCAGGGGTCCGTTGCCCCCCTCCGCCACGGGACGCGCAGGCCCCCTAAAGCTTGGCCAGTGCCTGCTCCAGGTCGGCCACCAGGTCCTCGGGGTCTTCCACGCCGACGGACAGTCGCAAGAGGCCATCGCCGATCCCTAAACGCTCGCGCTCTTCTCTGGGCACCGAGGCGTGGGTCATGGTTGCGGGATGACAGACCAAGGATTCCACCCCTCCCAGTGATTCGGCCAGGGTGAACACCCGCAGAGCCTCTGCCACCTGGCGAGCGCGTCCTAGGCTTCCCAAGTCGAAGGCCACCATGGCACCAAAGCCCTTCTGTTGGCGGGCGGCCAGCTGGTGCTGCGGGTGGGAGGGGAGGCCAGGGTAGTACACGCGCAGCACCTTAGGGTGCTGGGCGAGAAAAGCGGCGACTCTACGGCCGCCCTCCTCGTGGGCAGCCATGCGCAGAGCCAGGGTGCGGATGCCGCGCAGCACCAGGTAGGCGTCGAACGGGCCCATGATGGCGCCAGCGGCGTTTTGAATGCGGTGCAGTTCCCCGCCCCAGCGAGGGTCCTTGGCAATCACCACGCCGCCCACCGCGTCCGAGTGGCCGTTGAGGTACTTGGTGGTGGAGTGAACCACCACGTCAGCTCCCAGCAGGAGCGGTTTTTGCAGCACGGGCGACAGGAAGGTGTTGTCCACCACCACTAACGCCCCCCGCTCATGCGCTAGCTGGCTGGCCGCCGCCAGGTCTACCACCGCCATCAGCGGGTTGGTGGGCGACTCCAGGAAGAGCATTTTCGTTCTGGCGGTGAACGCCGCGGCCAAAGCGTCCAGATCGGTGGCGTCCACGAAGCTGACCGAAAGGCCATGGCGTTGGGTGATGGTGGTGAACAGCCGGTAGGTGCCCCCATAGAGGTTGTGGGCCGCGAGGATATGGTCCCCCGGCTGCAGCAGGTCGGTGATGGCGTCGATGGCCGCCATGCCCGAGGCGAAGGCGCAGGCATCTGTTCCCTCTTCCAGCTGCGCCACCGTCGTTTCCAGCGCGAGCCGAGTGGGGTTGGCCGTGCGGGAGTACTCAAAGCCGCGGTGCTGGCCAAAGGCCTGATAAGCGTAGGTGGAGGTGGCGTAAATAGGTGTGTTGACCGCGCCAGTGGTCGGCTCGGGGCCGGGCCCCGCGTGGACGCAAAGGGTTTTTTCCCTCATGACGCCTCCGCGAAGAGTTCCAAAATGCTCTTGGAGAGGTAACGCTCGCAGGAATCGGGAATCACCGTCACCACCCGCTTGCCCGCCCCCAAGCGCTGGGCTACCCGCACGGCGGCAGCCACATTGGCTCCTGCCGAGGAACCCGCCAACACCCCGCACGCTCGCGCTAAGCGACGCACCATGGAAAAAGCTTCCGGGTCGGGGATCATCATCACCTCGTCGGCCAGCTGCCGATCCATAATGGGCGGCACCTCGTCCATGCCAATGCCCTCCACTAGGTGGTTCCCTGGCGGCCCCCCTCCCAACACCGAGCCCTCGGGTTCCACGGCCACCGCCCACAGGGAGGGGATGCGACGTTTAAGGTAACGAACCGCCCCCATGAAGGTACCGCCGGAGCCGCAACCCACAACCATGGCATCTAACCGCCCACCCGTTTGCTGGTAGATCTCCGGTCCGGTGGTGAGCTCGTGCGTCTTGGGGTTGGCGGGGTTGGAAAACTGGTCCACGTAAACCGCGCCGGAGATGCTGGCGGCCAGCTCTCGCGCACGCGCTTGCGCCCCGGCCATACCCTGCTCTGTGGGCGTGATGACCACCTCGGCGCCCAAGGCGCGCATGAGCTTTTGCTTTTCCACCGAGTACTTCTCCGGCACCACCAGGATGACGCGGTAGCCCTTTCTCGCCCCCACCAAAGCCAAGCCGATGCCGGTGTTTCCCGCGGTAGCCTCCACGATCGTGCCGCCAGGCCGGAGGTGGCCTTCCTGCTCCGCGTGCAGCACCATCCCCAGGCCAATGCGGTCCTTCACCGACCCGCCTGGGTTGACGGTCTCCAACTTGGCCCAGATTTCCGCACCCCCATCTTCCAGTTCGGCCAAGCGCAGCAAGGGGGTTTGGCCAATAAGTTCCAGCACCGAAGATGCGACCCTCACGATGGCCTCCGAACGCGTCATACTACACCAGCTACACTTTCCCTCGTGAGCTCCTTCCTCCGGTACCGCGATGCCTACCACCCCGACTGGGTGGTGCGGGCCTACGCCCTGGCGCCCCCCACGTTGCGCCGCCTCTTGGACGAGGAGTTGCAGTGGCTGGCCCAGCACCTTGCACCCCCGCTGGTGGAAGTGGGTTGCGGCGCCGGGCGCATCCTGGCGTCGCTGGACCTACCAGCTGGGCCAGTGGTCGGCATGGACCTGGTGGTGCGTTACCTGCTGGCGGCTCGCACCATCCGCAAGAGGATCCGTTGGGTGGCAGGTGACGGCTTGGCGCCGCCGTTACGCCGAGGCTTTTGGCGCACGGTTATCTTTGCTCAGGCTACCTTGGGCTCCCTGGGGGGCCTGGCCATGCGCCAGCGCATGGTGGCTGCCTTGGAAGCCCTTGTGGCTGCTGGGGGTGCTCTTTTGGTGACCGCCTACGGCGCGCCCGCGCGGGACGCGCGGGAGGAGTGGTACCGCGCGCAGCAGGCGGCAGGGCTCTTGCCCCCCTTCGACGAGGCTAAGACCGGGGGCGGGACCTTTGCATTCGTCAACGGCTTCGTCAGCGAAGAGCTTTCTGTGGCAGATCTTGCGAGCTTGCGCCCGCGCGGTTTTATCGGCGAGGTGGAGAGCCTGCCAAGTGGGCTTCTAGCCGCCTGCTGGCGCCGCATGTAACGCCCCTCACGGGCATTGCCAGGGCAGCCCGTACAATGGAGGTGATGCTGGCGATGCTGGTGCTGTGGGCGGTAGCGTATTCGCCCCCAGAGGGTAGCCCGATTGTGGCCATCCGCGTGGTGCGGCAGGACGTTTTTGACCTGTCGAACCCGAAAACTACCTCCTGGCCTTACCGAACCGCTAACGCCCTTCATGTGCTCACCCGCGAGCGCTTCATTCGCGGCCTCTTGCTCTTCCGCGAAGGGGATCCCTGGGACCCGCAGCTGGCCGCGGAAAGCGAACGCATCTTGCGGGCCAGGGGTTTTCTCAACCCGGTGCGCATTTACCCCCAGCCGGCGCCGGGAGGGGTTGAAGTGGTGGTGGAGACGAGGGACCAGTGGACCACCGAGCTAGCCATTAACTATGGCCGCCTGGGCCACAGGCAAAAGGCAGGCGTATCCCTTTCGGAGCAGAACTTTCTCGGCTGGGGCAAGACCGTGTTCCTGGATGCCCGGTCGGACGCCGAACGAGACTCCTTGACCTTTGGCTACAGCGACCCGCTGTTTTTGCGCCGTCGTTGGCGCTTGGAGCTGGCTCATCGGGAAGCCTCCGATGGGACCGCCGACCAGTTCGGCTGCGAGTATCCGTTCTTTGCTTTGGCTACCCCTTGGGCAGGGGGTATCCGCTGGCAGCGCGCATCGCAGGTGGAGTACCTCTGGGCCCAGGGCAAGAAAGCGGTGTCTGGGGAAACCCTGAAGCGGTCGCTGGAGGTTTGGCTGGGCACGCGGCTTCCCGGTGACGGGCAGCGCACCAACCGCCTCATAGGCGGGCTGTTCGCCGAGCGGGCTGCTTACTCCCGATGGGCTTTTCTCAACAGCAATTTTTACCCTCAACCGGAGGACAGGGAGCTGGCCGGTGCCTTCCTCGGGTGGGAAAGCCAGAGCAGTGCCTGGCAGGTAGTCAGGGGGTTTCGCGGGTGGTGGCGGCAGGAGGACGTGCCCCTCGGTCCGAACCTCAGCCTGCGACTGGGAGCTTCCGCACCCCCCTTTGCCGGCGATCACTGGGTGTTCCCTTTTTCTGTGGGCTTGTTGCGGGCGGCCTGGCAGGCGCCCCGCTACTCCTGGTTAATGGCCAACGCCGATGGTCGGTGGGAACGAGGCCGTCTCTGGAACAGCCACCTGCGCCTGGAGGCGGGTATGGCTTTTGTGGGCGATCGAGGGCTGCGAGTCCGGGCAGTGCTCGAGCGTGGCCTGCGCCTCGACCGGGACCAACAGCTCACCTTGGGGGCCAATACTGGCTTGCGCGGCTGGGACCCGGATACCTTTGACGGCACCTCCCGAGCCCTGGTGAACGTGGAATGGCGCCAGCGCCTTACGGGCGAGGTGCTTCACCTGGCGGTGCTCGGCGTCACGGTTTTTGCCGATGCGGGCAAGACCTGGGGGGCGCGGGTAGGCGCGGATACCGGCGGCTGGCGGAAAGATGTGGGTGTAGGCCTCCTGGTGGAAATCACCCGCGCCGCCATCTTGCGCGTGGTGCGCGTGGAGCTCGCCTACCCCGACCGCGGCAAGGGTCCTACCCTGCTGCTCACTGGTGTGTCGCTTTTCTGAGGCCCGTCAGGCGCGGGAAACGTATTCCCCTGTGCGGGTGTCCACCACGATCTTGGTACCCGCCTCGATGAACATGGGCACTTGCACCACCACCCCCGTCTCCAGCTTGGCGGGCTTGGAGCCACCCGCGGCGGTGGCGCCCTTCATTGGCGGCTCCGTTTCCACCACCGTGAGCACCACCGTGTTCGGCAATTCCACGGAAACCGGGTTCCCCTCGTAAAAATCCACCGTCACCACCGTATCGGGCAGCAGGTAGGACAGCGCTTCTCCCAGCACCTCGTCCGAGAGAGTGACCTGCTCAAAGGTTTCCATGTTCATCAAGTGGTGGCCGCTGGTATCGGAGTAGAGGTACTGCATCTCGTGGGTATCCAGCGTTGCCTTCTCCACCCGGTCCTCGGAGCGGAACCGGTGCTCCAGCTGGTTCCCCGTCTTGAGGTTGCGGAGCTTGCACTGCACCATCCCGCGCCAATTGCCGGGGGTGATATGGACCACGCTGAGCACGCGGTGGAGCTGGCCGTTGTGCACGATGATGTAGCCGGGCCGCAGTTCCGTAGCAACCAGCTGCATGAGCTACCTCCTTCGGGAGCGGCTGACAGCCGCAAAATCATTTTAGCAAACCCCAAACGGCCTTGCCTGGGGCGAGGGTTTCGTTTACAGTCTGCTGCCAGGGGAGGAGCGACAGCATGGACCTTCGCTTACGGGGCAAAAGGGCCCTGGTTACCGGTGCATCGCGAGGTATCGGACGGGCCATCGCCTTGTCACTGGCCGACTTCAAGGTGGATGTGGCGATCAACTTTTTCCGCCATCGGCAGCCGGCCGAGGAAGTGGCCAAGGAAATTGAAGCCCGCGGGGCCCGGGCCTTGCTCCTCAAGGCCAACGTGGCCGATGAGGGGCACGTGCAGCGCATGTTCGGCGAGATTGCCGAGGCCTGGGGCGGGCTGGAGATACTCGTGTCCAACGCCGCCTCCGGTGTGCTCAAGCCGGCCACCGAGCTGACGCTGCATCACCTTCACTGGACCATGGATATCAACGCGTTGGCCCTGCTTCCCTTGGTACAGCACTTTCTCCAACTGCCCAGCGTGGGGGAGAAGGTGGTGGTGGCAGTTTCGTCCCTGGGGGCGGTGCGGGCCATTCCCAACTACACGGCGGTGGGGGCATCGAAAGCTGCCCTGGAGTCTATGGTGCGCCACCTGGCGTGCGAGCTGGCTGGCAAGGGGGTACGGGTCAACGCCGTTTCTGCCGGTACGGTGGACACCGATGCCCTCAAGCACTTCCCCAACCGCGAGCAGCTTTTGGAGGAGTCGCGGCGGCGCACGCCAGCCGGGCGGCTGGTCACCCCTCAGGACGTGGCCAACGCGGTGGTTTTTCTCTGCACCGAGTTTGCCTCCATGATTCACGGGCAAACCATCGTGGTAGACGGCGGGTACTCCATCCTGGCGTGAAAGGCCCGCTTATCATCGGCCACCGGGGTTTCGCCGGCCGCTTTGCTCACAACTCCCTTGCGGGCATCCAGGAGGCGGTGGCCTTGGGTGTGGACGGGGTGGAGCTGGACCTGCGCCCCACGCGCGAAGGAGTTTGGGTGTGCCATCACGATCGCAGGCGCGACGGTCGCCCGCTGTGCCAGTGGTCCTACCGGGAGCTAGCGCGGCACAAGGTGCCAGCCTTGGCGGCGGCCCTGGAGGCAGTGCCTGCCGACGGCTGGCTTTTTCTTGAGGTCAAGCCCTTAGCTGGCGACCACCTGTTAGCCCTTCTGGACCCGTTGGCCCGGCTGGTGGAGGGGCGGAGCCGCGTGCAGTTTCTCTCGTCCTCCCTGCGCGTGTTGGCCTTGTTGCGCCAGGCGTTCCCCCGAGCCCGCTTTTCCTGGGTGGTAAGCCGCCCGCCGGCTGAGGTGCCGCCCGGGGTGGAGCTTTCCCGCCACCACCCCCTGGTGGAAGCTCTCTCCTGCCTTTCGCTGCCGCTCCATCCTTGGACGATCAACCGCCCGGCCCGGCTGCGGCAGTTGGCCCAGCTGGGTGTGGCTTCGGTTACCACTGACTTTCCCGACCTGGCTTTCCAGGTGCTGCGTGGCTGAGGAGAAGGTAGCTGTCTGCGTCAGTAATGCCTTTGTGCGCGCGGCGGTGGAGGCCGCGGTGAGGGCTGTAGGTGGCCAACCCGTAGGGGTGGGCTCCCCCGGGGAGGCCCAGCGCCTTCAGGCGCGTGCGTTGGTGGTGGACCTTACCGGCCAGGTTTCGCCCGACGAGCTGGCCAGCCTGGCACAAGGCCAGCTGCTCGTTTTGGCCTTTGCACCCGCGGAGGAGGCTTCCCTTTTGGCCTTGGCTCGCCAAGCAGGTGCCTTGGCCTTACCTCGGGGGCTCTTTTTGCGTCAGCTGCCGCAGATCTTGCTGGCCGCCCTGGGCACTCACGAGCCGTGCTAATCTGCTCCTCGCCCAAGCTTTGTCGCTGTGAGTGTCTTAGGGCCTTTCCTTCTGCCGCGCGTGGTTAGCAGGCAGCCTCAGAGAATGCGTTTGCCCAGGAGGCTGGCGGCCAGTTCCACCATGATCTGCGCGGTGCGGTTTTGGCGGTCAAGAATAGGGTTGACCTCCACCAAGTCCAGGCTGGTGACCTTGCCCCAATCGGCCAGCAGCTCCATTAAGAGGTGCGCCTCCCGGTAAGAGAGCCCTCCGGGCACCGGGGTACCCACCCCCGGGGCCACCTCTGGGTCCAAGACGTCCGCGTCCAAGGAGACATGCACCGCCGGTACCTCACCCAAAAGCTCGGTGATCCGCTCGGTGATGGCGGCGATGCCCAGTCGGTCCACGTCCTTCATCGTGAACACGGTAACCCCGAGCTGGCGCAGCAGGTGCCTTTCGCCCGGGTCCACACTGCGCACGCCAACGAGCACCACACGGTGGGGATCCAGTACCGGACCGGGACGTGGCACCAGGCTCGTGAGGCGGGGGTCGCCCACGCCGCAAAGGGCTGCTAAAGGCATTCCGTGGATGTTGCCGGAGGGGGAGGTTTCCGGGGTGTTGAAGTCCGCATGGGCATCCACCCAAACCACGCCTGGAGCACCGCGCTGGGCCACCCCGGCGAGGGAGCCGAGGGCTACTGAGTGGTCACCCCCCAGCACCACCGGGAACAGCTCGGGGGGCAGTTGGGCCAGCTGTTCTGCCAGTTCTTGGCACACGCTGGCTATGGCCTCGGTGTAGGCCAGCCCGCCCCGGCGGGTGCGGTCGCCCCCGCGCAGGCTCTCCAGCACCGGGGTGCGCACGTCTCCCAGGTCATCTACCTGGTGGCCGGTGGCTTCGAGGGCCGGCTGCAAGCCGGCGTAGCGCAGGGCCGAGGGCCCCATATCCGTTCCCCTTCGCTTTTGCCCCAGGTCCATGGGCACGCCGACGATGGTTATTTGCCGCATAGGATGTCTTTTCTACCACAGGTGGCAGGTTTCAGGAACCTACCAGCCTGGGGAAGCTCCCTGACACGGGCCGCAAGTGCACGCGGTTACGCCCAGAACTCTTGGCCACGTAAAGTGCCTCGTCCGCCTGTTGCACCAGCCGCTCTACCGGCACGCCCTCCACCGGCCGACCCACGGCCACCCCGCAGGAGACGGTCACGTGGGGCCCGAGGGGAGAGGCGGGATGGGGCCAAGCGTTTTGTTGCACGGTGGCAACCAATTTTTCCGCTAACAGTCGGGCCGAGGCGGCGTCCATGCCGGGCAGGACCAGGACAAACTCTTCGCCCCCGTAACGGGCTGCCAGCTCGCCAGACCGCCGGCAGAGGTCAGCAAGCTGCTGGCCGAACTGTTGGAGGAGCTGATCCCCGGCTGGGTGGCCGAGGGCATCGTTGTAGGCCTTGAAGTAATCCAGGTCCACCAGCACCAGGGCCAAGGTGCTCCCTGTGCGGGAAGCACGCCGCCATTCCTGATCGAGGGCCTTGTCCAGCTGGCGGCGGTTGGCTAAACCGGTTAAGGGGTCGGTAGAGGAAAGGTGTTCCAGCTGGCGGTTGGCCTGGGCCAGCTGCGCCTGGGAGAGCTCCGCCTCTTCCTGCGCGCGGAGCGCTTCTGTCAAGGCCGCTTTCAACGCCTCGGTGCGCTGGCTCACAGCCGCCTCGAGCTGGCTAATGTAGCGTTGCTCGGCCAGGCGATTTTCCCTTTCCAGCTCCCGCATGCGGTAGCCGACGGCAAAGGCAAAAAGCAGCATTTCCGCACCTGAGCCCGCTTGCGCTGCGTAGGTGGTAAAAGGGGACGTGGGCAGGAGCCCTAAGAAAGCCAGGGTATAAGCCACGATGCCGATCAGCAGCAGGCTGGTGGCCAGGAGGAAGTAGCCGGCCAGCCTGCTACCGGCGCGAAAGAGGGTTAGACCCGCCCCAAGATAGACCGCACAGGTGGCCAAAGCCATCAGGGCTAAGGGTTTTTCCACCCAGTCGTAAAGCTGGAAAGCCCCGGTCAGCAACAGTGCCAAAACCAAGCAAGAAAAAAACCGGAGCAGTTTAGCGGCCCAGGGCAGGTTCTTTTTCAGTTCGAGGAACTCAGAGGTGAAGGCGTTGCCGGCCACCATGGCAAAACCCACGAGAAAGAAGCTGGCCTGGACGTCCCAGGAGGGCCAGGAAGGCCAAAGAAAAGCCAGCGCCATCCCCGCGCGCACCAGCCAAATGGCACCAAAGGCGGCGGCGTATAGGGCGTAGAGGAGATAAAGTCGCCGTCGAAGGGAAAGGTACAGGAATACGTTGTACAGCACCATGGCCAGCATGACGCCACCGTAAAGGCCATGGAGATGGCTGGCGCGTTGCTCCCGCTGGGAAAAGGACGCCCAGTCGCTGGTTTGAAAAACAAGGTTCTTGGGCTTGAGGTGGTTTTGCTTTGGCACCCAAAGGTGGGCGAGCCAGCTGCTTTCCCCTGGCGGCAGGTGGAGCAGAAGGGCCGGGTGCGGTCGGCCCATGCTGCGCTGGTCCAAGGGCAGCAGCAAACCCGTACGCGCGAGAGGTCGTAGCTGGCCAGGGGTAAAGACCTCCACCAGCGGGGAGGGTTCGGGTGGCAACAGCACACAGGGGCTGGTTGCTTCTGAAAGGTTGTGGAGGGTTAAGCGGAACCAATAGCTTCCGGCTGGAAGCGACGTGCCGGGCGGGGGGATGGGTGGGAGTTGGCGCGGGTCAGTGTCAAGCAGCCCGCTGGCAGCGCCTTCACGGTAGGCTACGAGCACCCAACTCCTTAGCTGACACGGAGCAGCGGCCGCGGTGCCGGAAGGGAGGTTTGCCGATCCAACCGCCAGGCAAAGGGAAGCTGTGGCGAAACGGCGCCCCATAAACAACCTAACCCAGCTGCCTTTAAAGCCATTCCCTGCGCTTAACCGACTATGGGTCGGCCAGCGCGAACCGTACGCGGCGGCGCTAGGAGGCCTTCGCTTGGGGCAGGCCCAGGATAGGCGCCAAGTACCGGCCTGTCCAGCTTTGCTCGCAGGCAGCTACCTGTTCAGGGGTACCGCAGACAACCACGCGACCACCCTCGTCACCTCCTTCCGGACCCAAATCCACGATCCAGTCGGCGGTCTTGATCACGTCCAGGTTGTGCTCGATGACCACCACCGTGTTGCCCCGGTCCACCAGGGTGTGCAGCACCATCAACAGCTTCTTCACGTCGTCGAAGTGCAAGCCGGTGGTGGGCTCGTCCAGGATGTACAGGGTGGCCCCCGTGGCTCGCCGCGCCAGCTCGCGGGAGAGCTTGATGCGTTGGGCCTCACCGCCGGAAAGGGTGGTGGCCGGCTGTCCCAGGCGCAAGTAGCCCAGCCCCACGGCCATGAGGGTGTCAAGGATGCGGGTAATCTGCGTGTGGGCAGCAAAAAGCTCGCGCGCTTGCTCCACCGTCAGGTCCAAAACGTCGGCTATGGATAGCCCCTTGAACTGAACCTCCAGGGTCTCCCGGCTGTAGCGCTTGCCCTTGCACACGTCACAGGTGACGTAAACGTCGGGCAGGAAATGCATTTCGATTTTAATTTGCCCGTCGCCCGCACAGGCTTCACACCGCCCACCGCGCACGTTAAAGGAAAAGCGACCGGGTTTGTAACCGCGGGTGCGGGCTTCGGGGGTGAGGGCGAAGAGCTCGCGGATGGGATCGAACACCTTGGTGTAGGTAGCTGGGTTGGAGCGTGGTGTGCGGCCAATGGGTGATTGGTCGATCGCCACCACCTTATCAATGTGTTGGATACCCTCCAAGCCGTCGTGATCTCCCGGCAGGTCCACCGCACGGTACAAGGCGCGCGCACACGCCTTGTAGAGAATCTCGTTTACCAGGGTGGATTTGCCCGAGCCCGAGACGCCCGTAACGCAAATGAACGTGCCTAGGGGAAAAGCGACGGTGATGTTCTTGAGGTTGTGTTCGCGGGCGCCCCGGACGATGAGCTGCTGGCCATGACCCCGGCGGCGATGGGTGGGCACGGGAATCGTAAGCTCGCCTGCCAGATACCGCCCGGTGAGGGAGCGGGGAAAAGAGGGGATGACCTCCGGAGGGCCCTCCGCTACCACCTCACCCCCGTGAACGCCGGCCCCCGGCCCCAGGTCCACGATCCAGTCTGCTTCTCGCATGGTTTCCTCATCGTGCTCCACCACCAGCACGGTGTTGCCCAAATCGCGCATGTTCTTGAGAGTTGCCAGAAGCTTGCGGTTATCTCGCTGGTGCAAACCGATGGAGGGCTCGTCGAGCACGTACAGCACGCCCATGAGCTTGGAGCCAATTTGCGTGGCCAGGCGAATGCGCTGAGCTTCCCCGCCGGAAAGACTTCCCGAGGAGCGGGAAAGGGTGAGATACTCCAGGCCCACTGCTGCCAGGAACTCCAAACGGTCGCGGATCTCTTTCAATATCTTTCCGGCTATTTGCTGCTGCCTGGGCGAGAGGGTGAGTTGGGAAAACCACGCCAGCGCCTCGCGCACCGACATCTCCACCACCTGGTGAATGTTCTTGCCGCCCACGGCCACGGCCAAAGCTTCCTTGCGCAGGCGTTGGCCGCCACAGGTGGGGCAGGGCCGCTGGGACATGAAGCGCTCAATTTCTGCCCGCACTTCAGGGGAATGGGTCTCCCGGTACTTACGCTCCAGTGCGGGGATGAGACCCTCGAAGGGGGCGCGGTAAGCCCAGCGGGAGCGCTCCCCCACGAATTCAAAGTTGAGCTCGTGGGTGGTGCCGAAAAGCACCGCCTGCTGGACCTTCTTTGGCAGCGCCTGCCACGGCGTGTGCAGGGAGAAACCCACCTCTCGCGCCAGGATTTGTAGCTGCCGCCAACGAAAGGAACGGGCCGATTCGGCAATACCGGCCAGGGCTCCTGCCGCCAGCGAGCGCTGCGGGTCCAGAACCAGCTTGGCCGGATCGATTTCCTGCACCGTGCCCAGCCCGGTGCACGCGGGACAGGCCCCTTGAGGGGAATTGAAGGAGAAGAGTCGCGGGGACAACTCGGGCAGAGAAAAGCCGCAGGAGGGGCAGGCATGACGGCTGGAGAGGGCGAACTCTTCCCCCCCACGCGGTGCCACCCGCACCAACCCCTCCCCCACCCGCAGGGCCGTCTCCAGGGAATCGGCCAGTCTGGCAGCTAGGTCCTCCCGCACCTCCAAGCGGTCCACCACCACCTCGATGGTGTGCTTTCTTTTCTTGTCCATCTCTGGCGGGTCAGCCACCTCCACCATTTGACCATCTACCCGGGCGCGCACGAACCCTTCCCTGGCCATTTGCTCAAAGAGCTTGCGGTGCTCGCCCTTCTTGGCCTGAGCTAGGGGCGCCAGCAGCAGGAAGCGGGTGCCGGCAGGCAGGGACAAGATGCGGTCCACCATTTGCTGTACGGTGAGAGCCCCAATGGGCAGGTGGCAGTCGGGGCAATGGACTTGCCCCACCGAGGCGTACAGCAGGCGCAGGTAGTCGTAAATTTCCGTCACCGTTCCCACCGTGGAACGCGGGTTCTTGGAGACGGTTTTTTGCTCGATGGAGATAGCAGGCGAGAGGCCCTCGATGGTGTCCACATCGGGCTTGTCCATTTGCTCCAGAAACTGGCGGGCATAGGCAGACAGGGACTCTACGTAGCGCCGCTGACCCTCGGCAAAAAGCGTATCGAAGGCGAGCGATGACTTGCCCGAGCCGGAAACCCCGGTGATGACCACCAGCTTGTTGCGCGGGATGTCCAGGTTGATGTTTTTTAAGTTGTGCTGGCGCGCACCGCGAATGACAATGGCGTCTCGCATCGTCCCACCGTGACCTGTTAGTGTACCGCTGCCGGCAAAGTCCGGGTAGGAGGGCTTAGATGGAACGCAGCCTGGAGGTACGGGTGCACTACCAGGGTAGGCTGGTGCGGTTGGAGACGCATCGCGTGGCCTTGCCTTCGGGTCAACGTACGGTCCGGGAGGTGGTTCACCACCCGGGGGCAGTGGTGGTGGTGCCGCACCTGGCCGACGGGCGCCTGTTGTTGGTGCGGCAGTTTCGCTTCGCCGTCGGCCAAGAGCTGGTGGAGTTTCCCGCTGGTACGCTCCAGGCCGGGGAGGAGCCGGAAAGGTGCGCCGCCCGGGAGCTACGAGAAGAAACGGGGGCCTGGGGGCCACTGACTTTCTTGGGCAGCTTTTTTTCTGCTCCGGGGTTTTGCGACGAGCTGCTGCACTGCTTTCTCGCGCACGTGGAGGGGATGGGAGAACCCCATCCCGAAGAGGATGAAAAGTTCCAGCTTCTTGTTTGGCCACCGCAAGAGGTGTGGCGAGCCATCGGCGAGGGCCTTGTGCGGGACGGCAAGTCGCTGGCTGCCTGGACTCTTTTCCTTTCCGCCCAGGGCGGACAGCGCTAGCGGTAGCGCTTCAGCTCGGCCGCTGCCTCGCGGGCCAGGTCCCGTTCGCGCAGGGCCTGTTTTTTGTCGTGGGCCTTCTTGCCACGCGCCAAGGCCAGCTCCACCTTGATCCAGTTGCCTTCCAGGCCGATCGCCAAAGGGATGAGGGTGAGGCCCTTTTCCTGCACCTTGCCGGCCAGCCGCTTGAGCTCCCGCTTGTGCAGCAAAAGTTTGCGAGGGCGCAAGGGATCGTGGCCAGCGTAGCCCGCGTTCGCGTAGGGAGCGATGTGTACGTTGACCAAGAAGGCCTCACCGCCTTCGAAGCTCACATAGCCGTCCTGCAGGTTCACGCGACCTTCCCGCACGGACTTCACCTCGCTGCCGGTGAGCACCAGCCCGGCCACCAGGCGCTCCAGGAACTCGTACTCGAACCGAGCCTTGCGGTTGGCAGCCAGCACCTTCATGCGCCTACCACCTTGGCCAATACGGAAACCAGCCGGGGGTCAAACTGCTTGCCCGCCTCGCGCTCGATGACCTGCAGAGCCTGCTCGCGGGTGACGGGTCGTTTGTACGAGGATGGGGAGGTAAGCACGTCGTAAACCTCGGCCAGGTGCACAATGCGGGCCGCCAGGGGGATGTTTCGGCCAGCCAGGCGTTGGGGGTAGCCGGTTCCGTCCCAGCGTTCGTGGTGGTGCCGGACCGCCTCGGCCAGCCCTGGGTAGGCACTGGCTTCCAGGATGCGGGCCCCCACCAGGGGATGGCGCTGGTACAAGCGGCGGTCGGCCTCAACGGGTCTTTCCAGCCGGTAGATCCGCTGGTAGTCCAGCTCGCGCATGCCCACGTCGTGCAGGTAGCCAGCTAGGGTGACCAGCTCCTCCTCCTCCTCGGAAAGCCCCAGCTCCTGGGCAATTTTTTGCGCCAGCTCGGAGACCGCTTGGCTATGCTGGCGGAGGTGGGGAAAGCTCACGTCCCCCGGCTCCAGCAGGATGCGCGCCAGGTTGCGACAGGCCCGGCGAGCCAGTTGTTCCCGTTGGGCCAACTCCCAGACCCCGGAGAGGACGGCCAGGGCGCTGGCTGCCGCTTGGGCCCCGCTTTCGCCCACCACCGAGGCCAACACCTGGAGGCTGCCGCTGGCCAAAAGGGCGGTGCGAATTTCCTCACGCCGCACCCCCCCAGCGCGTGCAGGGCGCTCCACAAAGCCCCAGCGCTCGACAGGAGGCAAGGCCACGCCCTGCCGCGCAGCACACTCCGTTTGATGGCGGGCGACGGCTTCCCGCTCGTTGGCCTCCAGCGGGCTTGTTGCCCACAGGACACATCGGGCCGTTTGCCCTTCCACCACCGTGAGGGCCAACCCAGCGATCCCTTCCCCTTGGATGAGCGCTCCCGCCACCCCGGCCAAGCGTTCTACTGCTTGGGGAAACTTGCCGCTGGCGGTTGGGGCTTCCGAGGCCGCTGGGACAGGTGGCGAGGGTGGTGGGGCCGCAGCGGCCAGCCCCAGGTCGGCCAGAACCTGTACCAGGCCGTCCGCCAGCTGGCGGGCCTTGGCCAGCTCCTCCGGCCCGTAGGGGCGCCTGCCCCCCCGGTCGCGGGCGTCCACGAAGCCCACGAGCGTCTCCTCGCTGATGAGAGGTACGGTCAGCATGGTGGAGGAACCTCCCAGCCGCAGCAGCTCGGCAAGGGCCGGTTCCTGCTCCGGATTGGCCAGCAGCGCCGGTCCGGTGCGGTGGCGGCGAACCCAATGGAACAAGGGATGATCGGTACCTACCTGCGCCAACAGCGCCTCGCGACGGCCGAAGCCATAGCTTTCCGCCAACTCGTAGGTGTTCCCTTGGCCCAAGAGGTAGAGGGCAGCTTTGGTGGTTTGCAGCTCCTCGAGAAACCGATAAAGACCTTCCTTGAGCCGGCGCGAAGCCTCCGGATCCAGGGTCAGCATAGGGCCTCCGATGGCAGTGTAGCACTGTGGCACGGAAACCACACCGTTGCGCCAATGCCACAGGCCAGGGGCAAGAAAACCGAACTCGATTTGGCACGGATTTGGCAACGGTGGCTAGCGGAGGCGAGTATGGCGTGGCAGCGCACCTTGGCGCGGGCAGTGGCAACCTCAGGGGTAGGGATTCATAGCGGCAAAGACGTTCATCTGCGCCTCCGGCCCGCGCCCACGGGTACCGGAGTAGTTTTTGTGCGCACCGATTTGGGCGTGGCCATCTCCGCAAGGGCGGAGCATGCCCGGGACTTCTCCTTTGCCACCACCATTGGAGTGCGTGGCGCTGAGGTTGGCACAATTGAGCACCTGATGTCGGCCCTGTACGCGTTGGGTGTGACCAACGTGTTTGTGGACATTTCCGGCCCGGAAGTGCCCGTGCTGGACGGGTCGGCATTGCCGTTCGTGCAGATGATTCGCAGGGCGGGCATCCTGGAGCAAAATGCCTCCCTTCCCGAAGTGCGGCTGGTTCGCCCGGTGCGCGTGCAGGAGGGGGATCGTTTCGTGGAATTGCACCCCGCGGAAGCCTTTGTCATCAACTACCGGGTGCGCTACAAGGCGCCGGTGGTGGGTGAGCAACAGCTCACCTTCACCGTAAGCCCAGAGCGCTTCGCCACCGCTATCGCCCCAGCCCGCACTTTTGGCTTCCTTTCCGAGGTGAAGAGCTTGAAGGAGCGAGGCTTGGGGCGCGGCGGGAGCCTGGCCAACTGCGTGATTGTGGATGAGCACCGGGTGCTGTCCGGTCGGCTGCGTTTTCGCGATGAGTTCGTCCGCCACAAGGTGCTGGACCTGATTGGCGACCTGGCGCTTTTGGAGTACCCGTTGCGGGCTCACGTGGTTGCCCACAAGGCAGGCCATGCCTTGCATGTGGCTGCGGTGCGCCAGTTGCTTGCGCAGCCGGAGGCTTGGGAGCTGGTGGAGTCCGAACGGGTCAATCCCTTCACCGTCCAGCCCTTTGCATTGGAGCCTGCCCGCCAAGTAGCGGCCGGCTAAGCCCTCACGCTGCGGTGGTGTTTTAGCGTCCCCTGTGGTATTTTTGCCACATCATGGTTTTCGTCTGGCTCTTGCTGGCAGCCACCGCAGCAGCCGAGCTGGAGGTGAACCTCACGCCGGCCCCGGGCCGGCTGTTGGTACAGGTTAGCGTGCTGAAGCCTGTGCCCCAGGAGTGGATAGAGGGTTTGGCGGGTGGGGCGCCGGTTACCATCACCTACCGGTTCAAGATTTTTCGCAACCGGCGCTTTCTTTGGGACCAACGTTTGGCCAGCCACGAGCTGGTGGTGCGGGCGCAAAAGGACCCGGTAAGCGCGATATTTTCCCTGCAAGCAGAGCTGGATGGTGAGCTTCTCGCGTCCTCACAAACCGCCAGCATGGAGCAGGCCATCCAATGGGTCACCCAGCCGCCTACGGCGGAGCTGCCGTTGCCTCTCCATCACGATCCGTTGTGGCTTCTCGTGCGGGCCGAGTTTCTCACGCGATACAAGCTTTTGGTCATTCCCGTCACTGAGGGAACCGAGTGGGTTACGCGGGCGGTGCCGGAGGCGCCGTGAGGCGGTGGCGGCGTTCCTTCTTGCGTTTGCGGCGCCAAGGGCGCTTTCTGGTGGCGGTTTACGCGCTGCTGTTGCTCTTGGGCGGGCTTTTGTACCTGCTGTTGGCCAAGCTGCAACAAACGCCTGCGGAGGAGCTGACCAACCGCTTGCTTGTCTTCTTGCTGACCCTTTTCGACCTTACCTTGGTGCTGGTAGTGGTTTTTGTGCTTCTCCGAAGCGTGTTCAAGTTGTTTGTGGAAAGGCGGTTGGGTATTATCGGCTCACGGTTCCGGGCCAAGCTGGTGCTGTCCTACCTGCTGCTCATTCTGGGTCCCACCGCTTTGGTTTCCCTGCTCGCCGCTTCGCTGTTTTCTCGCCTCGCCTCCTCCTGGTTTTCCGCACCGGTGGAGGCGGTGGTGCGCGCCGGGGCGGAGCTGGCAGAGGGTACCCGCCAGGAAAGCGAAGCGCGCGTTCGGCGCTGGGCGGAGCAGGTGGCTACCGCGCTCCGGCGGCTGGAGCAGGCCCGTTGGAACCAAGAGCTGGAGCGCTGGCATCGGTTGCTGCAGGCACCACTTACCGGCCTCTGGCGCCAGGGTGTGGCGGTGGTAGAGCTGCAGGACCCGCGCCTGGCCCACGTGCGCCTGCCGACCCTGAGCCCGCAGGAAACGGCGGTAGCAGGCAGCCGGGTTGACCGCGTGGCCGGCCGGGTGGTGGTCCGCGCCTGGGTCCCCCTTGGCGAGGACACCTTTGTGGTATTGGGGGAAGTGTGGCCAGAAAGGGTGGCGCAAGCCCAGGGTAGGCTCGCGCTGGCGGCCGCTTCTTACCAAGCACTGAAGCTGCAGCAACCGACGATCACCGCCACCTTGGTGCTTTCCTTTGGCGGCCTGGCACTGGTAGCGATTTTCGCCGCTGTGTGGACCGGGCTTTACCTTTCGCGCACCTTCACCGAGCCCTTGGTGGCTTTGGCAGCCACTACCGCGGCGGTAGCGGAGGGGGCTGAGCTGGCCGAGGTACCCGTGCCGGGGGAAGATGAGGTGGCAGTACTCGTAGCCTCCTTCAACTCCATGGTTCGCCGGCTGCGGGCCAAGGAGCAGGAGCTGCGTGCCACGGTCGCGCGGCTGGATGCGGTGCTTGGGGCCATACGCGCAGGCATCCTCTGGCTGGACGAGGGTAAGACCATCGTTGTGGGCAACCCGGCGGCCGCGGCCATGCTCAACCTGCCGGCCCTCTGTCAGGGGCCTTTGCCCCTTTCGCTGTTGGCCAATCACAACCTGACGAGGCTCGTGGAGGCCATTCAGACGGCGCCATCGGGTTGGCGCGGGTCAATGACGCTTTATCCAGCAGGTGTGCCGCGCTACTTGGAGGTTACGGTCGTGGCCTTGGGTCGACAAGGCGAGGGTGCGGGTTGGGTAGTGGCGATGGAAGACCTGACGCAGCTCTTGCGAGCCCAACGGCAGGCCACCTGGAGCGAGGTGGCGCGGCAAATTGCCCATCAGATCAAAAATCCCCTCACCCCCATCCGCTTGGCAGCGGAGCGAATTGCCAAGCATTTCGCCGAAAAAAGGCCCGACCTGGCAGAGGTTATCCCCGCCGGCTGCCGCGCCATCGTGGATCATGTGCGCTCCATGCAGGAGCTATTGGACGCCTTTTCCCGCTACGCCAGGCTACCGGCGGTGCAACGGCGGCCGGTGGCGGTGGAGGGTCTGCTGCAACAAACCGTGCGGCTGTACCAGGGTCTCAAACCGGGGGTGGAGGTGCGGTTGGAAGCGGGTTTGGGGGAGCGAGAGGCCTGGCTTGATCAGGACCTTTTCCGCCAGGTGCTGGTTAACCTGCTCGACAACGCCATCGAGGCCTCACCGAGCCCTTCGCAGGTCATCGTGCGGGCAGCTTGGGAAGGGGAAGAACTGGTGGTGGAGGTGTTGGACCAGGGACCTGGCCTGCCGGTGGAGGACCCGGAGGTGCTGTTTCAGCCGTTTTTTTCTTCCAAAGGGCGGGGGTCGGGGGTGGGCTTGGCCGTGGTGCAACGGATCGTCACCGAACATGGCGGCACCGTGCGCTTGTTACCCCGTGAGGAAGGGGGGGTGCGAGCCGTGGTTCGCCTTCCAGGAGGGCGGCCGTGAGAAAAGGGGCGGTGTTGGTGGTGGACGACGAGCCGGGTATCCGCGAGCTTTTGGGCCAAATACTCGGCGATGAGGGCTATACCGTCACGACCGTGGCCTCTGGGGAGCAGGCTCTGGCCAGCTTGGCCCGCGAGCTTTTCGATTTGGTGCTGTTGGATGTGCGCCTGCCGGGCATGGATGGGTTGGAAGTGCTGCGGCAAATGAAAGCTGCCGGCCACCGGATGCCGGTAGTGATGATCTCGGGCCATGCCACGGTCGAGCAAGCAGCCCAGGCGGTGCGGGAGGGAGCCGTCGACTTCCTTGAAAAACCCCTGGGTTTAGAGCGGGTGCTGCTCACCGTGGCCAACGTGCTGGAACGGGCGCGCTTGGCGGAGCTGTTGAGGGAGGAGGAAGAAGAGGTTGAGCTCACGGGGGTTTCCCCTGTCATTCTCGAGCTGCGGCGGCAAATTCTCCTGGCAGCGCCCACCGACTCGCGGGTGCTGATCACCGGCCCCAATGGTTCGGGCAAGGAGGTGGTGGCGCGCTTGGTGCACCGCCACTCACGGCGCGCTTCCGGGCCCTTTGTCGCCCTCAACTGCGCAGCCATTCCCGGCGAGCTGATCGAGAGCGAGCTGTTCGGCCACACCAAGGGGGCTTTTACCGGGGCGATCGAAGCCAAGCGGGGCAAGTTCGAGCTCGCCGATGGCGGCACGCTGCTTTTGGACGAGGTGGGGGACATGAGCCTGCTGACCCAGGCGAAGGTTCTGCGGGTGCTGCAGGAGTCACGCTTCACCCGCTTGGGAGGCTCGCAGGAAATCCGTGTGGATGTGCGTGTTTTGGCTGCCACTAACAAGGACCTGGAGGCGGAAATTGCAGCGGGGCGGTTTCGGCAAGATCTTTATTTTCGTCTCAACGTGATCCCCTTGCGGGTGCCGGCCTTGCGCGAGCGCTTGGAGGACCTGCCCCTCCTGCTGGAAGCCTTCATGAACAAGCTCGGCGCGCGCATGGGCGTGCGGCCGAAACGGGTAAGCCCGGAAGCAATGGAGATCCTCCTCCGCTACCCGTGGCCGGGCAACGTGCGCGAGCTGCGGAACCTAGTGGAGCGCCTCTTGATCATGGTTTCGGGTGAGGAGGTCCTGCCTGAGCACTTGCCCATGAAGGCGGAAACCAACCAGCCACTTTTTCCCTCCAAGCTGGTACCTTTGCGGGAGGCGCGGGAAGCCTTCGAGCGGGAGTACCTGGCGCGTGCGCTGCGGTACTGCCGAGGCAACGTCTCTCAAGCTGCCCGCCTGTTGGGCCTGGAGCGCTCGCACCTTTACCGCAAGCTGAAAGCCCTGGGCCTGAAGGTTGACGAGTTGGTGGTGGACAGCTAGCATCATCACTATGTCGTACCCCGGCTCCCCGGACAAGGACCCGAAGGTGCAGCAGCGCATCCTGGCGGCCTTCCGCGAGGCGGTGCGTCTATACCAAGAGGGGCATCGCGAGGAGTGTCACACGGTGCTCCACTCCATCCTCGAGGTGGACCCAGCCTTTCGTCCGGCCCAACGGCTGGAGAGCGCCATCATTCACGGGCAGGCAGTGGATTTGGCGTCCCTTTTGGGCGATTTGGCGGAGCCAGCCACCGCTCAGGTGGACGGTCTCGTGGCCGAAGCCCGCCAGGCCTTGAGTGCCGGCGAAGCGGCCAAGGCGGCGGCGCTAGCCCAGCAGGTTTTGCGGGAGCTGCCCGGCCATAAAGAAGCCAAAGCGCTGCTGCACGAGGCGCAGCAGGCGCTTAAGGGCTCGGAGGAAGTTGCCAGGCAGCTGCAGCGTGCGCGCGAGGCTTTGGACGCAGGTCTGCTAGAAGAGGCCAAAAGCTTCGTGCGCTTAGTGCGGCAAGCCAACCCCAAACACCCGGAGTTGGCGGAGCTGGAGGCGCGCCTGACCATGCCCACACCCCAGGGTTTGGAGGTGGAGTTTGAAACCTTTACTCCAAGCGAGGAAACCCTTGGGGTCACCTCGCCCAGCGAGGGGGAAAAGGCGCCGCCCCTGGAAAAGCCCTGGGAGGCGGCCGCCGCCCCCAGCGGCTTCGCCTTCGAGCCTTCCCCCGAGGCCCCCAGCTTTGCTTATGGGGGCGAGGAGGGCCCGACACGCCCCGAAGATCGCGTGGCGGCGCTGTTGGCAGAGGGGCAGGAGGCTTTCGACCGGGGTGATTACGACGGCGCCGTGCAAACCTGGACACGCATCTACCTGCTTGAGCCCCACAACCAGGAAGCCGAGCGCCGTATTGAGCAGGCTCGTCGCCGCCTCGACGAGATTAACCGTTTGGTGGAGATGAAGTTCGCCGAGGCCTATGAGGCCTTTGAGCAGGGGGACCGGGAGCGGGCCCGTGCCCTTGTGCAGGAGGTGCTGGCGCTGCAGCCGCAGCATGTGGATGCCAACGATTTGCTGGCGCGGTTAGAAACGCCGGCTGCCCCGCCACCGCTGCCCACCGAGGTTCCGGCTATTGAGGAGGACCTTTTCCGAGACGAGTTCGTCCCGCAGGAGATCTCAGGGGAGGCGGTTCCGGCGGAGCAACCAGCAGCGGCGCAACCAGCGACACGCCCCAAGGTAAAAGCGGCTCCCAAACGCTCGCTGCCCTTGCCCCTGCCTGTGCTTTTAGGCATTGGGCTGGCGGTAGTGGCCCTCGTGGTGGTGGGGTTGGTGGCTGGTGGCAGGATCTTTTCCACTGGGCCAGTTTTGGAGGAAACGCTACGGCAAGCGGAGGAGCTGGCGCAACGAGGGCAGCTCAAGGATGCCATCAATCTTTTGCAGGCCTTAACCCTCGAAGGGGCCGAGGCCAACACCGTGCAACAGCGCATTCTGGAGTACCAGAAGCGGTTGAAAGGCCAGGCGCCAGCGGTACCGACGTCGGACTTGACCCCCATTCGCCAGGCCCTGGCGGAAGGCAAGTACCTGGCGGCGGCGCGGCTGTGGCACGCGGCCAACGCAAAGGCCAGTGGTGATCCGGCACTGGCAGAGCTGATGCAGCAAATTAAGAGCTACGACCCCCGCCTGCCCAGCCTGGTGCAAGCTTGGGAGCGGGCAAACTGGGAGGCGGCCGCCGGCTTGTTGGAGGAGATGGTGGCCGAGCATGGAAGCGATGGCGAGCTGGTTCAGGCTTGGCAGGCGGCTCGGTACAACCGTTCCGTGGCCTTGCTTCGTGCCTTCGAGGTAGCGGAAGCGGCCAAGGTGCTGGAAGGCTTGCATCGGGAGACGGCCGACCCGGAGGTGGCGCGAGCTTGGGAGCTGGCCAAGAGCTACCTTGCGCGGCCGGTTGACCCGCGGTACAAGATCTTCGTCGCCAACCTCGCCTTTCGGCAGCTCGCGCCATGAGCACTCCCCGGCTGCCCCTCGACGTAGAGCTTGCCTGGGGACCCCAGGAAATGCCTGCTGCGCCAGCAGCCCAGATGAGGCCAGCGGGCGCGGTTAAGCTGTGGTTGGCTTTTTTGGCCGATGCGGGCCTGGTAGTTGTTTGCTTCGTGGCTGTTGGTGCGCTGGTTTCCTGGTGGTACAGCCCTTTGGGCGGGGCCAGCTGGTGGCTCGTGGGGGCCTATTCGCTGGCGGTTTTGGCCAGCGCGGTGGAACTCGGCTGCCTGTGGTCCCTTCATGGCTCGGCGGGCATGCAGCTGGCGGGCTTACGGTTCAGCCAACCGCTCACCCTTGCTCGGGCGTTTCGGGTTTGGCTGCTGGTGGTGGCTAGCCTACCGCTGGCTGCGGTACCCGCGCTGGTGGGTCGCCCAGGGGCGCGTCTGGTGGAAAAAATCGGCGGCAGTGCGGTTACAGTTGGGAATGCTCGCGTTGCCGTTTAAAAACGAGGCTGATGTGGTCCGTGGCCCCGGTCTTAAAGTTAATTGCCGCAATGCCCACCAGCTCCCACCCTTCCGCCCCCAAGCGGTTCAGCTCGTCCTCGTAGGAAATGGGCAGCTGGTAATTCCGCGACTGGATGTTGAGGACCTTATACTCCCACCTAGTCCGCGCCATGCCTTCCTCCTCCCCGGCGCCCTCCGCCGTGCGGCTGGAGAGGCATTATAGCACCTAATGGCGACGGCGACGCGCTCTCCGCGCCTTTCGGTAGTGATACCTGCGTATAACGAAAGCCGGCGCTTGCCCGGCACCTTGCAGCGGATCGCCCAGTTTCTTCTGTCGCAACCGCAGCTTTTGCCGGCGGAGATTGTGGTGGTGGACGACGGCTCCCAGGACGGGACCGCAGCCTGTGCCCAAGCGTTTCAGCCGCCTGGGGGCGTGGCCCTGGTGGTTCGTTCCTTGCCGCAAAACCGAGGCAAAGGGGCCGCGGTGCGGGAAGGCTTACGCTGGGCTACAGGCGAGTTGGTGCTCCTTTCGGACGCGGACTTGGCCACGCCCATTGAGGAGCTTTCCAAGCTTTTGCCCTTTCACGGGTCGGTGGTGTGCGGCTCGCGGGCGTTGGATCGGCGACTTATTAGCCGGCGGCAGCCGTGGCTGCGCGACCGCTTGGGCCGCCTTTTCAACCTGCTGTTGCGTGGGCTTGGCCTTACCCAGCTTCGGGATACGCAGTGCGGATTCAAGCTCTTGCCAGGGGCCGTGGCGCGTGGGCTGGCCGAGGAGCTCAGCTTTGACGGGTTCGTTTACGATGTGGAGCTGCTAGCCCGCGCCCGCCTTCGGGGCATACGGGTGGTGGAGGTACCTGTGCGGTGGGCGCACGTGGAGGACTCACGGGTGCACCCCTTGCGTCACGGCCTGCGCATGGTGCGAGACGTGCTCAAGCTTCGCTGGCAACTGTGGCGCGAGCGGTTCATGCCTTCCCGTAAAGGGGGAAGGCGCGGGTAAGCGCCTCCACCTCCTGCCGCACTTTTTCCCACACCGCCTCGTCTTCCGACCGGAGCACCCGGTCAATGAGCTTGGCGATGTGGCGCATTTCCTCCGGGCCCATGCCGCGGGTGGTGACCGCTGGCGTGCCCAAGCGGATCCCCGAGGCAATGTAGGGCTTGCGCGTGTCGAAGGGAACGGTGTTCTTGTTAACGGTAATGCCGGCGCGCTGCAGCCTTTCCTCCGCCTTCTTCCCTGAAATCCCGTCGGGCCCCAAATCCAGGAGGATGAGGTGAGTGTCGGTGCCGCCCGAGACCATGCGCCAGCCCAGCTCGTGCAGCCCTTGGCAGAGGGCCTTGGCATTTTCTAGCACCCGAGCTATGTAGTTCTTGTACTCCGGCGTGAGCGCCTCGGCAAAGGCCACCGCCTTGGCGGCAATCACGTGCATCAGCGGTCCGCCTTGTACCCCGGGAAAAACCGCCTTGTCCAGCGCCTCGGCAAACTCTGCTTTGCACATGACCATGCCTCCCCGCGGGCCGCGCAGGGTCTTGTGGGTAGTTGTGGTGACGAAATGGCAGTGGGGTATAGGTGACGGATGGTAGCCCGTGGCCACCATGCCGGCAATATGGGCAATGTCGGCCATAACGTAGGCCCCCACTTCGCGCGCGATCTCGGCAATGAGCGCAAAGTCGATGATGCGGGGATAGGCGGAGGCGCCACAGACGATGAGCTTGGGCCGGTGAGTCCGCGCCAGGTCACGCAGCAGGTCGTAGTCGAGGGTCTCGGTGTCGCGGCGGACACCGTAAGGAACGACAGTAAATGTCTTGCCAGAGAAGTTCAGCGGGTGGCCGTGGGTGAGGTGACCACCGTGGCTCAAGTCCATGCCGAAAAACACGTCTTGCGGCTGCAGCACAGCCAGATAAACCGCCATGTTGGCTTGGGCTCCCGAATGGGGCTGGACGTTGACGTGTTCGCAGCCGAAAAGCTGCTTGGCGCGCTGGCGGGCCAGCTCCTCGACCACATCCACGAACTCGCAGCCGCCGTAGTAGCGCTTGCCTGGGTACCCCTCGGCATACTTGTTGGTCATGACCGAGCCCATGGCGGCCAGCACTGCCTCGGAAACGAAGTTTTCTGAGGCGATTAGCTCCAGTCCGTGGTTCTGGCGCTGCCGCTCGGCCAAAAGAGCATCGGCCACCGCCGGATCGGTCCGGCGCACCGTGCTTTCCAGCCAGCTAAAAAACTCTTCCCCCTCAGGCATCTTCGGCCTCCAATTTGGCCACCCGTCGCGCGTGACGGCCTCCGCCGAAGGGCGTGGCCAGAAAGATGTCGACCATTTGCTTGGCCACGGCCTCCCCGGTCACCCTGCCCCCCAGGCAAAGGACGTTGGCGTCGTTGTGGCGGCGAGCCATTTCGGCTGTATAGGCGTCGTGGCAAAGCGCGGCACGCACACCGCGGTGGCGGTTGGCTGTTATGCTCATGCCGATACCGGTAGCGCAAACCAGGATACCGAAGGCAGAGGGATCCTGCTGGAGGCGACGCGCGAGAAGGTGGGCCAGGTCCGGGTAGTCCACGCTGGCGGCCGAGTGGGTTCCCAGGTCCTCCAGCTCCAGGCCTCGTTGGCGCAGGTGGTCACAAAGCGCTTGCTTCAAAGCGAAACCGGCGTGGTCGGCAGCCAGGAAAACTTTCATACGCGTCCGCAGCTCACCAAGAGCTGCCTGCGGGATGGTACAACGTTTCCCACTGGGCGATGGCGTAGCGGTCGCTCATGCCCGCGAGGTGATCCACCAGAATGCGCACAAACCGAGGGTCGGGGTGATAGTAGCGGTGCACTTCCTCCTGCGCCTGGGTGTGCGGTAGGTCACGTAGGTAAGGCCGACCAGAAACCTCAGCAAAGCGCAAAAGCACGTAAGGCGGCAAGGTGAGGGGGTTTTGGTAGAAGGCGCGAAACAGCCCGGTGAGCACTAACTGCGCGCGGTGGTCTTGCAGGTTCACCTGCTGATGGTTGATGATGAACTGGTAAATGAAGGCTTTGAGCTCGGAGAAGTGCTCCCACGTCGCCGGGGAAAAGCTCACCATTTCCCGGTCCAAATCGGCCAGTGCCGCCTTCCAGGCTGCGCGGTCACGGAGAAGGTGGCGACGGGCGAAGGCGGCCAGGTTGGCGGCGGTGTGGTGAACGGCGTCCACGACAAACCGGTGGACCAGGGCGCGCTGCAGGAGCGCCGCGCGGCGAAAAGCTGAGTGCTCCTGCTGGTAGGCCTCGGCTACCTTGGCCACGGCTGCCTTGACCGCCGCCAGCCGCTCCACCGACTGCAAACTCACCGCTTCGTTGGCCAGACCGTCCTCCAAGTCATGTGTTTGCTGGGCAATTTCATCGGCAAGAGCCACCACCTGGCCTTCAAGATGGCAGAGGCGGTCGAGGCGCAAGCCCTCCGGGTCGGGGAGAGGAAAAGGGAAGTGCGCGCTCCAGCTCGTGTGCTTCAGGATCCCTTCCCGCACTTGGTCGGTGAGATTGAGCCCCGGGGTGGGATAGCGCTGCTCTAACAAATCCACCACGCGTAAAGACTGGTAGTTGTGCTTGAAGGTGCCCACCTGAGCGACCACCGCCTCTGGCAAGGAACAGCTGGGTTCGCTACCTGCCAAGATGCGAGCCAAGACTTTTTCCCCCGAGTGGCCGAAGGGGGTATGACCCAAATCGTGGCCCAGGGCAATGGCTTCCACCAGGTCCTCGTTGAGAGCCAGCGCACGGGCCATGGTGCGAGCCACCTGTGCCACCTCTAGAGTGTGGGTCAAGCGGGTGCGCGGGTGGTCAGCGGTGTGGGGCACATAGACTTGCGTCTTGTGCTTGAGGCGACGGAAGGCACGAGCGTGGAGAATGCGATCTCGGTCCCGGGCGAAGGCAGGGCGGAAATCCTCTTCTTCGGGCAGCGCTGGCAGCGGCCGTCGGCGTGTGGCTTCGGAGGAGAGGGTGGCGTAAGGAGCGAGGTGTTGGGCCTCTTCCTCCTCCAGCTGTCGGCGCAGCTGCATCCACGGGAGGGTCACTGGCCCTCCGCTAAGTGCGTCTTGACCTCGCCCACCAAGCGCAGGGAACCGGTGACCAGGGTGATGACCTGGGGGTCCGCGGCAGCGAGCGCAGCTCGCACGTTCGTCGCTTGACGGCAGCCGGGGAAGGCCGCCGCCAGTTGCGGCAGCGGCAGAGCCCGAGGGGAATCGAGGGACACCACGGTCACCTGCCGCGCGCAGGGCTGCAGGAGCTGGGCCATGGGCAAAAGGGGCTTGTCCGACAGGCAGGAAAAGATCAGGTCCAACTGGCCGGCTAGCTGGGCTCGCCGGAGGCCCGCCACCAGAGCCTCGACGGCCTCCAGGTTATGGGCGCCGTCCAGAAGCAGGGTGTTTGGGCCGAGGCGCACCAGCTCCATGCGACCTGGCCAGCGGGTTTGCCTCGTGCCCGCCAGCAGGGCAGCGAGGGTCGGCTTGGGTACGAGCCTATGGGAAGCCAAGGCCGCCAGGCCTGCCAGCGCCAGCTCGTAGTTGCGTGCTTGAAAAGGGCCAGCCAAGGGGAGGGTGGCGGAATAGCGAAGGCCGCACGTTTCCACCTCCACCTGCGGGAAAAGGCCCGGCTCATGATCGAGCGCATGCACGCGTGCCCAGGAGCACGCGTGGGAAAGGGGCGCATTGGGGTCGGCATGGGCGCGGATGACCGGGAGGATGGCCTCGTCTACCTGGCCAAGAATGCCCTCGCGGCCACGAATGGCGGCCGCCTTTTCCGCGGCGATATGTTCCCGGGTAGGGCCCAGCCAGTGTTGGTGGTCAGTGCCCACGTTGGTGAGCAGGACCAGCTCGTGGTCCTTGGCGTTGGTGGCATCCCAGCGGCCGCCCAAGCCTGCTTCCACCACCGCCAGGTCCACGTGGTTGTCAGCGAAAACGGCAAAGGCCACGGCGGTGAGCGTCTCAAAGTAGGAGAGTTCGGGCAATTGGGCAAGCCGCTGCACCCACGGGAGAAGCTCCTCTGGCCCCAAAGGCTTGCCGTTGAGCTGAATGCGTTCGCCCACACTCACCAGGTGCGGGGACGTGTAAAGGCCGACGCGGAGTCCTAGCTGCTGCAGCAAAGAGGCAAGGAAGGCGCAGGTGGAGCCCTTGCCGTTGGTGCCGAGGACCAAAACCGAAGGGAAACGCTTCTCGGGGTGGCCCAAAAAGCCCAACGCCCGGCGGATCCGCTCAAGGCCTGGGACGATTCGGGCTTCCCAGCGGGCGGAAAGGAGCTGCTCTAGCTTGCGGGGCAGAAGTGGTCCAGGCACCTGGCCAAGGTTTCTTTCAGCTCCCCCCTGGGCACCACCAAGTCAAGCATGCCGTGCTCCAAGAGGAACTCGGCTCGCTGGAAGCCCTCGGGCAGCTTCTGACGAATGGTTTGCTCGATCACCCGTGGCCCGGCAAAACCGATAAGTGCCCCTGGTTCGCCGATGTTCACATCGCCGAGCATGGCAAAGGAGGCGGTGACGCCGCCGGTCGTGGGGTCGGTAAGTACCGAAATGAAGGGAACCCGCGCTTGATGGAGCTTGGCCAGGGCGGCGGAAATCTTTGCCAGCTGCATGAGGGACAGCACCCCCTCCTGCATTCGCGCCCCTCCGGAGCAGCTGACGGTGATCAAGGGCGTACGGGTTTTCAGGCACCGCTCAATGGCACGGGTGAGCTTTTCACCCATGGCCGAGCCCATCGAGCCACCCATGAAGGCGTACTCCATGGCACCGATGACCACACGGCGGCCGGCCAGCTTGCCCAGGCCGATAAGCATCGCGTCGTGCTTAAAGCCTTTTTCTTTGAGCGCCTTGAGCCGCTCTGGGTAGGGCTTGGAGTCCACAAAACCCAGCGGATCGGTGGAAAAAACGTTGCCGAACAGCTCCTTCCATTCGCCGTTATCGAACAGCTGGGCCAGGCGCGTACGCGCCGAGATGCGATGGTGGTGACCGCAGCGCGGGCAAACAAACAGGGAGCGTTCCAGCTCTTTGCGGTAGAGGATTTCCCTACAGCCCTCGCACTTTACCCAGAGGCCCTCTGGAAGCCGACTCGGGGGACGCTCGTCCCGTTCGGTTCGACGGAACCACACCATGTGATGCGCTCAGGAACCTGCCAGCCCGCAACGTGAGCCCAAGGGGCGGTGCGGGTAGCTAGGACGAGGCGCTTTCCTCCAGGTCGTTGGGGATGCCCAGCCGCTGACACGCGGCATCGTACATTTGCCGTGCGGCCTTTTGCGCCGCCTGCAGCTCGGCAATGCGCTGCTTGACTCGTTGCAGTTCCTCTTGGATCTGGTTTTCCAGGTCCTGGATTTCCTGCTTGGTTACCTTAAGGGTTTCCTCGTAAAACTTACGCTGCTGATCAGTCAACACCGGCATACGCTCCTCCTTTGCTATTGGGGCTTGAAGGGTATGGGCTGGGTGTGCCAAACCTTGACCCGGACCCCGTTCTTCAATGCGGGTTTGTATCGCCAGTTGCGCACAGCATCTATCGCCGCCTTGTTCAAGCCTATGTCAGGGGTAATACCCCGCAGTAACCTCACATCCCGAACCACTCCAGTCTCGTCCACCAACACGCTCAAGATAACAGTTCCGCCAATCCGTTGGCGCGCCGCCAGTGGCGGGTAGTTGGGCTTGGGGGTCACGATGGGCTCCGGCGGCACATCGGCTACCTCTACCAGGTCACCCTCGCGCACAGAAGGTTCCGCCACCGTGGCCACCACCGGTGTGGGAGGAGGTGTGGGTCTTGGCGTGGGTGTGGGTTCCGGGGTGGGGATCACTTCCAGTTGGGGAACAGGGGTAGGTTGAG
>CAZAUJ010000004.1:0-183553 GCA_964488355.1 uncultured Thermoanaerobaculia bacterium
AGATCGAGGGCAAGGTGGTGGAGGGCTTGCCCGTGGGCCGCACGCTGGATGCCGCGAAACCACCGTTTCCACCGCCGCCATCTCGGCGGAGTACGGCCGTTTCTCGGGTGGTGTGGTGACGGCAATTACCAAGTCCGGGGGTAACGAGTTTTCCGGCTCTCTGAGGGATTCGCTGTTCCGTGATGTCTGGCAGGAGCCCACGCTTAAGACCTTCTTCCGCGATGACACGCTGGTACATACCTACGAGGCCACCCTCGGGGGTCGGATCATCCGCGACCGCCTGTGGTTCTTCCTCGCAGGCCGGCAGCGCTCGCTGGAGACCGGCGCCTAGACCCCCATTACCCAAATCCCCTACAAGATCACCGAAGACGAGCTGCGCTGGGAAGCCAAACTCACCTTGAGCTTGAACCGTTCCCCATCGCTTTGTGGGCTCCTACACCAAGCGTGACCGGGACCAGGGGAACAACTCTTTCGGCAGGTTTAGGACCTGAGGAGCCTCTACGACCGCGAGCTGCCGGAAAGCCTGTGGGTAGTCAACTACAACGGCGCGTTAGCCAACAACTTTTTTGTCGAGGCTCAGTACTCCGAGCGCGAGCTGAAGTTTGTCAATTCGGGCTCGAGCTTCCGTGACCTAATTTACGGCACGCTGCTGCTGGATGTGGCCACCGGCCGCCGCTTTTGGAGCCCCACCTTCTGCGCCGTGTGCACGCCGGAAATTCGTTCCAACAAGAACCTCCTTCTCAAGGGCATGTACTTCCTGAGCAGCGAGAGCTTGGGGTCCCACGACATCACCTTGGGTTACGACGCCTTCGATGACATTCGCGCTGCCAACAACCACCAGTCCGGTTCGGACTTCCGCATCTCTTTGACGGCGGTGATCATCGGGCAGGATGTTTTTGCACGTCTGGTGCCCAACTCCTCGTATTTGATGTGGAACCCCATCCTGCGGCCCACCAAGGGCACGGACTTCTGGACCAAATCCTTCTCCGTCAGCGAGCGTTGGCGGCTGTCCAAGAACTTCTCCTTCAATATCGGCCTGCGCTACGACAGGAACGATGGAAGGGACCAAGAGGGCAAGAAGGTCATCAAGGGCTCCAAGATCAGCCCACGGCTGGGCGTGTTTTGGGACCCGCTGGGCGATGGCAAGGGGTCAGTGAACGCCAGCTCCGGCGTGTACGTGATGGCCGTTGCCAACAGCCAGGGCGACGCCTCATCGGCCGCCGGCAACCCGGCAAGCTACACCTGGACCAACACCGGCCCGCCGGTAAACGCCGACTGCTCGGCTTCCAACCCCTCCGCCTGCTTGCCCACGGAGCAGGTGTTGCAGCAGTTCTGGCAGTGGTTTGACTCCATCGGCGGCACGAACACCACCAACTACCGTTCGGTGCCTTCCATCCCCGGTGGGAACATCTTCATTTCCGACGGCATGGCCTCGCCCGACACCCGCGAGTACGTTCTTTCGGTAGCGCGCAGCTTCGGTTCCGAGGGTTCTGCCCGCATTGATGTGATTAATCGGGAATTTGCGACTTCTACGCCCAGCGCACCGACCTGACCACCGGCCAGGTAACGTTGCCCAACGGCAACGTCGTGGACAAGGGCATCGTGGTGAACGAGGACAACTTGCTGGAGCGCAAGTACGACGCGGTGCAGGTTTCTGCTGACTTCCGCCTATTCCAGCGGCTGCGCGTCGGCGGGAACGACAGGTACTCTAAGGTGTACGGCAAAGGGGACGGCGAGACCGGCCCCTCCGGCCCGGTGCGCTCGGCCATCCTCATGTACCCTGAATACCGCGACGTGCGCTGGTACGCGCCCAAGGGGCGGCTGGCCATCGATCAGAAGCATCGTGCCCGCCTGTGGGCTTCCTACGATCTCATTTCCAGCGGTAGCCACAGGCTGAACGTCAGCTTGCTGCAAAGCTTCTGGTCCGGTACGCCCTACGGCGCGGTGGGCACCATCAGCCTCATCAACCGCAACCCGGGTTCGGGCAATCGTCCCTACGTGACCAACCCCGGCTACCGTAACCCACCCACCATGCAAACCTATTACTTCACGGCCCGCGACGCCTACCGCACACCGGACATAACCTCCACCGACATCGCGTTCAACTACTCCTTCTTCGCCAACCGGTTCGGCAGCCGCTAGGAGCTGTTTGTGCAGCCGGAAGTGCGCAACATCTTCAACCATAAGGACCCCATTGCCGTGAACACCCCGGTGCTGACCCGTAGCAACCGGTCCGATTTCGCCACCTTCGACCCCTTCAACGAGACGTCGCAGGCATGCCCCAGGGCCAAAGCAACTGCGCGGGCCATCACTGGCAGAAAGGCCCGGACTTTGGTAAGCCCACCACCGCTGGCCCCTACCATTCACCGCGCACCTTCCTGGTGTCGCTGGGTGTGAGGTTCTAACCAGTCTATAGTGCTGTGTAAGGCCCCGCTTCGGCGGGGCTTTTCTTTTGCCTTGCGTGCGCTTGGGGGAACGGTTAGGGTGAGCGCATGCGGACGGAGGACTTCGCCTACGCCTTGGAAGAGCACCGCATCGCCCTCTACCCGCGCCCGCGCGGTACCTCGCGCCTTTTGGTGCTTCACCGGCAAAGCGGCAGCGTGATCCAGGCCACCGTGAGGGAGCTGCCGGCGTGGTTACAGCCGGGGGATGTGCTGTTGCTCAACGATGTGCGGGTGCTGCCCGCTCGGCTTTTCGCGCAAAGGCCAGGCGGTGGCCCGTGCGAGCTGCTGTTGCTGCGGCCGGTGAGCGAGTCCAGCTGGCGGGCCATGGCGCGTCCCGCTGGAAAGCTGCGGCCTGGCAGCCAGCTGACCTTGGCCAAAGGGCAGGCTCGCGTGCGTGAACACGTAGGGGACGGCCAGGTGCTGCTGGACTTCGACCCTCCCTTGACGAAGGAGGCTTTGCAGCACATGGGTGAGGTGCCTCTGCCGCCCTACATTGCCAAGAAGCGAGCGCCGCAGCGGGAGGACTGGGAGCGCTACCAGACGGTGTTCGCGCGCAAGGGTATGGCCGTAGCTGCCCCTACCGCGGGCTTGCACTTCACACCTGAGCTGCTGGCTGCATGCGCCGAGCGCGGCGTGGAAACGCTGAGCCTTACGCTCCACGTGGGCCCCGGCACCTTCAAGCCGGTGAAAGCTAGCGACCCGCGGGAGCACCGGCTCGATACGGAGCTGTACGAAATTGCTCCGGTCACTGCCTGGGCCCTCAACCGGGCCTTGCGCGCTGGCCGCCGGCTGGTGTGTGTGGGTACCACGGCGGTACGGGCTTTGGAGGACGCCCTGCGCAAGGGTGGGGGAAGGGTGCGTGCGGGCTGCGCCTGGGCCGACACCTACATTCTCCCTGGCTTTCCCTTCTTGGGCACGGGTGGGCTTTTGACCAACTTTCACCTGCCCCGCTCGACCCTACTCATGTTGGTGGCGGCCCTGGCCGGCCGCGAGAGGGTGCTTGCGGCCTACGAGCTCGCCAAGGCTTGGGGCTTCGGCTTCTATTCCTACGGCGACGCCATGCTGATTCTCTAGTTTTGTTAGCATCCCTGTTCTTGGAGGGTGCTGTGGACGGCAAGGACCACCGGTGGGACTTGACGCACCTTTTTGAGTCGGTTGAAGCCTTTGAGCGCGCAGCGGCGGAGGTGGGGCGGGAAGCCGAGCTTGGGGAGCACTGGGCAAAAGAGGAGATGAACTCAGCAGCCCAGCTTTTGGGCGCTTTGGAGGCTTACTTTACCACGCTGCGCCGCTTTGGGCGCATTTCCGTCTACGCCCTAGCCTCGTCCGACGAAGACACACGCGATGGCCAGCGCTGGGCGCGCCGGGTAGCCGTACAGGACCTGGGGGCCAAGCTCCGCTCCGCGTGGGCTTGGTTAGGCCCTCGGTTGGCCCGCATGGCACCGGAGCAGGTAGAGCAGGCCTTAGCCGCCGAGCCCCGGTTGGCTCCCTATGCCTTCTTCGTCCGGGATGCCTTGCGCCAGGGCCAACACCTATTGCCGCCGGGGGAAGAGCGCGTGCTGGCAGAGCTCTCTTCCCTCGCGCGCTCGCCCTACAACCTTTATCAAGTTTTGACCCACGCGGACTTTCCCTTTCCCGAAGTGTCTCTCCCCGATGGCCAGCAGGTGCGCTTGGACCAAAACGGCTACGTGCGCCTGCGGGAGCACCCCGATCGGGCAGTGCGTGAGCTGGCCTGTAGGCGATTTTTTGCCACCTACCGGAGTTTTGCCCGGACCTTGGCCTGCAGCCTGGACGCCCACGTGCGGCACGGCACGGTGGAAGCCCGCCTGCGGGGTTTCTCCTCGGCGCTGGAGGCGGCCCTCTTCCCTAACGCCGTGCCCGTAGCTGTCTACCGCCGCTTGCTGGAGGAGGCCAGGCGCCTGCTTCCCCTTTTCGACCGGCTGCTGGCCCTGCGGCGGCAGGCCCTGGCCTTGGGGGAGCTGGCCTTTTACGACCTCTACGTTCCCTGGGGGGAAGATACCTTCGGTCGGATGCCTTTAGAACAGGCGCGGGAGGTGCTGCTGGCCGGCCTAGCACCCCTGGGTGAGGAGGTGCTGGCCATTGTGCAGGAGGGTTTTGCTGGGGGCTGGATGGACCCCTACCCGCGGTCGGGCAAGCGCAGCGGCGCCTACTGCACCGGCGACGCGTACGACGTGCACCCGTACCTGTTGCTCAATTACCAAGGCACCTTGGACAGCGTGTCCACCTTGGCTCACGAGTGGGGACACGCGGTGCACACGGTCTTGGCCAACCGGGCCCAACCTTTCCCCACCGCCGAGCCGCCCATTTTCCTCGCGGAGATCGCCTCCACCCTAAGCGAAACGCTGCTGATGCACCACCTTGGGCGGCAGGCGGGGTCTTGCTCGCAAAAGCTCTTCGTGCTCTCCCACCTTTTGGAGCACCTGCGCGGTACCTTTTTTCGCCAAGCCCAGTTTGCCGACTTCGAGCTGGCCATGTTTGGGCACGTGGAGCAGGGTGGGGTGCTGACGGACGAGGTGCTCACCAAGCTGTACCAGGAAAGGCAGCGCTTTTGGCTGGGCCACGATCGAGGGGTGGTCCAGCTGGAGGATGAGTTTGCTGTCGAGTGGGCTTACATCCCCCACTTCTACTACGACTTCTACGTGTACCAATACGCCACCTCCATCACCGCCTCCACCTACCTTGCCCGGCAGATCCTGGCGGGCGAGGCGGGAGCTCGAGACCGCCTGCTCGGGCTTTTGCGTGCCGGCGGCTCGGCGTACTCGTACGAGCTGCTGCGGCAGGCGGGAGTGGACTTGGCTTCCAGTGAGCCATACCAGGAACTGGGGCTTTGGCTGGCGGAGCTGTTGCGGCAGGCGGAGGAGCTGGTTTCCTGGGCGAACCAGCACGCCGCAGCCGTCGTATGATGCCCGTAGTTGGAGGGTGCCATGGGTAAGCCCTTGAAAGCGTTAAGCGTTTTGGGCTGCTTGTTGCTGGTGCTGGCGCTCGGTTCGGCAGCCATCTTTTTCGGGGTTAAGCTGGCGGCTCGCCACGTGCCGGCAGCGGCGGTGCTGCATATCGAAATTGACGGGCCCATTCCCGAGCGTGCCGGTGACGATCCCCTGACGCAGCTTTTTGGGCCGCGGGTGGCCTCGCGCCAGGACCTGCGCGATGCCCTGGTCAAGGCGGCCACGGACAGGCGCATTAAAGCCGTGCGCCTCAAGATTCACGACTGCTTTGCCGGACTGGCCACCGTCCAGGAGGTGCGGGAGCAGCTCAAGCGTGTGGCGGCGGCTGGCAAGCCAACGTACGCGTTCTTGCCCACCGCAGGGGAGGGCTACGCGGGAAACCTGCCCTACTACCTGGCCACGGGGTGCCAAAAGGTGAGCCTGGGGCCGCTGGGGGATTTGACCCTTGTGGGCCTCAAGGCTGAGGTGCCCTTCATTCGCGGCAGCTTGGAAAAACTGGGGATCGAGCCTGATTTTCCCGGCATCGGCGAATACAAGACCGCGCGCAACTTTTACATCGAAAAGGACTTCACCCCAGCCCATCGAGAAATGACCGGCTGGCTCCTCGCCTCGTTGGCGCGACAAATGGCCAAGGGCATTGCCGAGGGGCGGGGCCTATCGGAGGCGCAGTTGCAGGTTCTGATGGCCCAGGGTCCCTTTTCCGGCTCGCAAGCTCTAGCCCACAAACTCGTGGATGCCATCCAAGACTGGGAGAGTTTTGCCGAGGAAACCAGCCAGCAGGGCCAGCTGGAAGTGGTGAGCCTGCGCCGCTATCTGCGGTCGGGGCGACCCGACCGAGATGGGACAGCCGTTGCCGTGGTGTTGGCGGAAGGGGCGATCATGCGCGGTGAGAGTGGTTTTTCCCCTGTGCCCGTCTTCGGGGGCGACGTGATGGGGGCGGAAACCATCGCCCGCGCCTTTCGGGAGGTGCGCGAGTCGGATGCCAAAGCGGTTATTTTCCGCGTCAACTCCCCCGGTGGCAGCGCGGTGGCTTCGGAGATCATCCGCACGGAAATGGAAAAGACCGCCAAGAAAATGCCAGTGGTGGTTTCCATGGGCGACGTGGCCGCTTCGGGAGGCTACTGGATCACCTGCGGGGCGCACAAGGTTGTGGCCAACCCCGGCACTATCACCGCCTCCATTGGGGTCTTTGCCGGACATTTGGCCATGGGCCGCTTTTGGGAGGAAAAGCTGGGCGTGACCTGGGGAGAGCTGGCTACCAGCCCCAATGCCGACACCTTCGGCACGCTCCACCCCTGGACGCCCCAGCAGCGGCAGACCGTTCAGGCATGGCTGGACCGCATTTATGACGCCTTTCTGGCGCGGGTGGCCAGTGCCCGCAAGCTCAGCCAGGAGCAGGTGGATGCGATGGGGCGGGGGCGCGTCTTTACCGGCGAACAGGCCCTGGACCGGCGCTTGGTGGACCGGTTGGGTGGCTTTGACCAGGCGCTGGAAGAAGCGAGGAAGCTGGCTGGCCTGTCAGCCACTGAGCCCGTGGAGTTGCGCTTTTACCCGCGGCGCATGAAGCCGTGGCAGCGGCTTCTGCAGCGCGACGGGGAGGAGGCACGGGCGCTGAAGGCGCTGCTGGAGGGCCAGCTGCTGCTGCCAGGGCCGGTGTGGTTGCCGCCCATGGTGGTGCGCTAGAAGCTGGTCGGGCGCAGAAGGGGTCGCCCCCGGTGCAGGGTGATGAGGTCCACCTCTGGCCAGGTCCCCACGCGCAAGGGCAAAGCACCCACCCCCACCCCGCGGGAGACGTAAAGGAGGTGCGCGCCCAGAAGGTACGGGCCGGCCACGAAGCGCGTGGCCAGGCGTGCCAGGGAAAAGCGCTCACCCACGGGGGAAACCTGCCCGCCATGGGTATGGCCTGCCAGGGTCAGGTCGGCGCCGTGCCGGATCGCTTCCGGCCACAGGCGTGGTTGGTGACAGAGCAGCAAGCGGAAGGCAGCCGGCTGCTGCTGCAGCACCGAAAAGTCCGGCCCGAAAGGCCGGGGAGCTTCTGCCTCGTCGACCCCTGCCAAAAGCAGCTGCTCCCCGTCGCTTCCCCAGCATACGGCTTCGTTGACCAAGGGGCGAATGCCGGCCGCTTCCAGGGCCGCCAACGCCAACTGGCGCCCAGCCAAGTAGTCGTGGTTGCCCAGGATGCCGAAGACCCCTAGCGGTGCGTCCAAGCCGGCGAAGCTCTGCACGAAAAGATCGGCATCTAGGTCGCGCCGGTCCAACTGGTCGCCGGTAAAGACGATGAGCTGCGGGCGTAGCTGTACCAATAGGCGCCGCACCTGTTCCAGCCGCTCGCTGGTCATGAAGCGCCCCGCATGCACATCGCTGACCTGGGCAATGGTGAGGCCGTCAAAGGCAGGGGGGAGATGAGGGTGGCGCAGGAGCACTCGGCGGACCAAAGGCAACGGGCGCTGGGCATGCCAACGCCAGGGAGAGCGCGTTCCCTCTCCGCCAAAACCCAGCCGCGCCGGCCAGCGCCGGTGGCGCGTGATGTAGGTGACCGCGTGCACCGTTTTTTCCCCGATGAGCTCGGGGCCGGTCAGTGTAACACGGAGCAGCTCACCGCTGGCACGTAGAAATCCCGAACAGGGTGTAGGCTGGGCAGAAACGGAACAGGCCGGTGGCCAAAGGCAACAGACCCACCAACCCCCAGAGGCTGCGGAACGCCACGCCTGCGGCTAGCAGGCCCAGCCCGACCACGATGCGAACGATTCGGTCTGCGTTTCCCACGTTTGCGTTCATAGCCACCTCCTAAAGAAAAGCTTGGCCGTTGGCTTCCATGCGTGGGGGGCTTCCGCCGGAACCGGACGACGACCCATGCCAACGGGAAGCTCGATAGCCTGGACCATGAGAGCCTGGCTCTCGGGGCTTCCGTTGAGCACATGTTGCCGGTGGTGCATCTTTCACCCTCCCACGCCACTGTTGATGATAGCAGCTGGGACCGGGCTAACCTGGGAGGGCTTGACCTCGTGCCCGTCACCCTGTGGCTTCATCTTCTCTCCTTTCCTGGGTTTGCGCAACAGGGGAAGCTGGTCAGCTGTCTGCCGAGCGGCTAAGAGAGGCCAGCCGCCGCAAGGGCAGCAGCAACAAAAGCCCCGGGAGAGCCAGGGCGGTGGTGAGGGCAAAGTAAAGGGGGTAACCCAGCCGTTCCACCCCCAGGCCAGAAAAGGCGCCCACCAGGTCGCGGGAGAGGGCAAAGGTGGCGGACAGGAGCGCATACTGGGTGGCGGCGTGTTCCTTTTCGCATTGGCTCATGAGAAAGGATAGGAAGGCGGCTGTCCCCAGGCCTTGGGTGAAGGACTCCAGGGCGGAGGCCAAGTACATGCTGGCCCGAGGCAAAGGTAGGGCAGCCACCGCCACGTAGCCCAGGTTGGACAGCATTTGCGCCAGGCCCAGCCACAGCAGCCCGGAAAAGATGCCGTAGCGGCTGGTAAACCAGCCGCCCGCCAAAGCACCGAGGATGGTCAACACGGTGCCCGCGGTCACAGAAATGAGGCCGATTTCCTCCAGGCTATAGCCGCGGTCTACCCAGAAGGGCTTGACCATACGCCCAAGGGTGGAGTCGCCCAGCTTGTACACCAGCGCAAAGCTCAGCACTGGCAGCATTTCGCGCCGCAGCAACCACGCTCGCAACGGCTGCCACACCAGCTGGCGGTGGCTGGTCTCCAGCGGCACCCGAGGGCTTTGCCAGGCGGCCACCGCCAGCAGGAGAAAGACCACCCCTAAGGCAAGAAAGAGCGGGCCAAAGCCCAGCCAGGAGGCGGCGGTGATAAAACCGCCACCCCCTAACAGCAGCGCCACCCGTGCTGCCGTTACCCGCATGCCGTTGATGGTGCCTTCTTCTCCCGGAGAGGCCAAGTCCACGGCGTAGGCGTCAATGGCTAGGTCCTGGGTGGCGGAAGCTAGGGTAAAGGCCAACATCAGCGCCCAAAGGAGGGCTCCAGGATGGGCGGGATCAAGCTGGGGAAAGGCGATAGAAACCGCCCCCAGTACCGCCAGAGCGGCGGTGATCCAATGCTGCCGAAAACCCCAACGGTCCACCGCCGGCGCCCAAAGCAACTTGAAAGTCCACGGCAGGGAAAGGAGACTCATGAGGCCAATGGCCGCAAGAGAGACCCCGTGGGAGCGAAAATAGACCGGCCAAACATCGTAGGCGATGCCGAAGGGCAATCCCTCTGCGAAGTACAGCACTGCTATCCAAGCCAGCTTTTGCCGCAACCGCACACGCTATTCTAGCCTTTCGGTAAAGTCAGGCGCAGCTGGCTTGCGAGCTGGCTTTTTGCTGGTACATAGCTGCGTCCGCCAGCGCGAGGGCGTCTGCCAGCGGTTGGCCTGGCAGCCAAGGACGCATGCCCACCGAAAGGGTGGCAGGAGGGAAGCTCTCCGCCAAGGCGCGAGCATGAGCCTGACAGCGGGCCTCGGCAGCAGAAAGCTCCAACCCCGCCGCCAGCACCAGAAACTCGTCGCCTCCCCAACGGAAAACGTGGTCCTCGGGCCGGAAATTGGCTACCAGAGCTTGGGCGACCCGGACAAGGCAGGCATCGCCCGCCAAATGGCCGTGAAGGGCTGGCCTCCTGTTCCAAGGCCAGGCGGTTGGCTAACCCGGTGAGTGGGTCGGTCACCATTACTGCTCGCAGGCGCTCGTAGGAATCTACCAGCTCCCGGTGTAAATGGCGCAGCTGCGCGGTGGAGGAGCTTTCCAAGCCCATTAACATGGTCATGCCCAAAACCAACTCGGCCCCGGCGTCAAAGAAGGAGGTGAGCGGGAGCAAGCCGACCGACGGGGTGGCCGCCCAAATAATCTGCCCCAGGGGGTAAAGGTAGCCGGCAAACAGGCTGCCTTCGAGAAAAAGGGCCAAGGCCAACCAGCGGGAGCGCGGAAAGCGCGCCCGCCGCCAAACCCAGCCGGCGGCCGCGAGGAAGCCTGCGGCTACCAGGAAAGCTTGGGCCATTTGCGCCGCCGCCAGGTTAGGAGCTAGCCAGCCCACCGCCAGCGACCAGGCAAAGGCGAACAGCCAAGCTCGTTTAGACCAAAGCAAGGTGGTGCGTCCAGGCTGGAGGTGCTGGGCCATGCCGGCGGTAATCAACAGCACGAAAAAGGTCTTGCCCAGGGCGTAGCTGGCTAGGGCTACGCGGCCGGCCACGCCGGGGGCAACGACAAAGGCGGCCACATACACCGCGCCCAGGGCCAAGGCGTTGGCCAGCCAGCCCTTGCCCCACAACCGCACCTCCACAAGGCGCAGGGAGCGGCTTAAGGCAAAGAAGAAAAACGCCAACAGGCTGGCAACGCCAAACTGCACCACCACTGACCATTCCGAAAGCCTCAAAAGCGTAACGTGTTGCCTTGGCTGGCAACCCTCCACGCCTATGGTAACAGAGCGCGAAAAATTGGCAGGACTTCCCGCTCCTTCTGCTGGCGAAGAGTCTCCGGAAAGAAAGCGGGCGGGTGTGGCCCGCCCGCTTTTGGCAGTTCGTCCTGCGTATCAAAGCTGCCTCAAGGCCTCCGCCAGCTCCAGCGCCATCTTCTTGGCGTCGCCGAACAGCATCATGGTGTTGGGCAGGTAGTAAAGGGGGTTGTCGATGCCGGCAAAGCCGGGGTTGAGGGAGCGCTTGATGACCATCACGGTGCGGGCGCGGTCCACATCCAAGATGGGCATACCGTAAATGGGCGAAGAGCTGTCGCTGCGAGCTGCCGGGTTGACCACGTCATTCGCGCCGATGACCAGCACCACGTCCGTTTCGGGAAACAGGGGGTTGATCTTTTCCATTTCCCACAGCTGCTCGTACGGCACCTGGGCTTCGGCCAACAGCACGTTCATGTGCCCGGGCATGCGGCCAGCCACCGGATGGATGGCGTACTTCACGTCCATGCCGCGCTTGGTGAGCTCGTCCGCCAGCTCCTTGACCGCATGCTGCGCTTGCGCCACGGCCATGCCGTAACCGGGGGCGATGACCACCGTGCGCGCCGACTCCAAAATCATGGCCGCTTCTTCCGCGTCGCCGCGGCGCACGCTCTTGGGGCCGGCGGGGCCGGCCGCTCCCACCTCCTGCACGGTGGCACCGAAGCCACCGAAGAGCACGTTGGTGAAGGAACGATTCATGGCCTTGCACATGATGTTGGTGAGGATGATGCCGGAGGCGCCCACCAGTGAGCCGGAGATGATCAAGCCGTTGTTGTTGAGCACAAAGCCGGTGGTGCAGGCCGCCATGCCGGAGTAGGAGTTCAAAAGGCAGATCACCACCGGCATGTCCGCGCCGCCGATCGGGATGGTGAGGCCAATGCCCAGCACCGCCGCCAAGGCCGAGAGAAGGTAAAAGGGCGTCCCCACCTCAGGCGTGCGCACGAGCAAGACGGCAGCCACCACCGCCGCCAGGAACAGCCCCAGGTTGAGCCAGTGCTGGCCGGGGAAAAGGGTCGGGCGCCCGCCCAGCAGCCACTCGCGCAGCCGCAGGAAGGCCACCATTGAGCCGGTAAAGGTGACCCACCCAATCAGCAGGGAAAGGGCAATGGCAATGATGGCCACCAGGCCCAAAGACTCCTCGGAGGTAGCGTGGACGCGCACCAGCTCGGCGGAAGCCACCAAGGCGGAGGCAGCTCCGCCGAAGCCGTTGAGCAGGCCCACCATTTCCGGCATGGCGGTCATGGGTGTCAACACGGCCAAAAGGGCGCCGAAAAGGGCACCCAAAGCCAGGCCAGCCAGCACCGTGGCCAGGTCCACCACTCCGCCAGCGTAAAGGGTGGCGACGATGGCTACCAGCATGCCCAGGGCACCGGTGAGGTTGCCCACCACTGCCGTTTTGGGCGAGGCCAGCATTTTCAGGGCAAAAATGAAGCTCACAGCAGCCAAGAGATAAAGGAAGTTGAGCATGGTTTCCCCCTCACTTCTTCCGCCGGAACATGCCTAGCATGCGGTGAGTCACCCCAAAGCCTCCTACCACGTTGGTGGTGGCTAGCACCACGGCCACGAAGCCCAGCCACTTCATGCCGGTAGTGACCGCCGCACCAGTGGCAATGAGGGCACCCAAAACGGTCACGCCGGAAATGGCATTGGAGCCCGACATGAGGGGCGTATGCAACAGCGGCGGGACCTTGGAGATCACCTCGAAACCAACAAAAACCGCCAGCACAAACACCGTCAGCATCATGACCAGCGATTCCATCATTGCCCTCCCTTGAGGCCCCTCACCTCCCCAGCATGGGTGATCAGAGGAAAGCTCACCAGCTCGTCGCTCAAGTCCAGCTTGAGCTGGCCATCTTTCAGCAGGAAGTGGAGGTAATTCAAAACGTTTTTCGAGTACATTTGGCTGGCATGCACGGCCACGCGACTTTCCCAGTCGGTGTAGCCCACAATCTTCACCCCCTTGTGCTCCACCACCTCCCCCGCGCGGGTGAGCTCGCAGTTGCCGCCGAAAGCCGCTGCCAGGTCCACCACCACTGAGCCCGGCCGCATGCTCTCCACCATGCTGCGGGTGAGCAGCACCGGTGGCTTTTGCCCTGGCACCAGTGCGGTGGAAATGACCGCATCCGCGTGGGGTAGCTTCTTGGCCAGGGTCTGCCGCTCCAGCTCCAACACCTCGTCGCCCACGGCCACGGCGTAGCCTTGCTCGTCCTGAGCCTTTTCCAGCTTCAGGTCCATGGGAATGAAGCGCGCGCCCAAGGACTCCACGTGTTCCTTGGTGGCGGGGCGAACGTCAAAGGCCTCCACCACCGCTCCCAAGCGCTTGGCGGTGGCAATAGCTTGCAAACCCGCCACCCCCGCGCCAATGATGAGCACGTGCGCGGGGGAAATGGTCCCCGCCGCGGTCATGAGCATGGGCATGAAGCGCGGAAGCAGATCGGCGGCCACCAGCACCGCTTTGTACCCCTGCACCGTGCTCATGGACGAGCGGGCATCCATGTCCTGAGCTCGGGTGATACGCGGCATCCAGTCCATGGCGAAAACCGTCACCCCTTGCTTGGCAAGCTTTTCCACCGTCTCGGGGTAGGCCAGGTGTTGCAGCATGGCAACAAGGACCTGGCCGGAGCGCATGCGGGCAATTTCCTCGTCCGTGGGCCGGTCCACCTTCACCACAAGGTCCGCCGACCAGACCTCTGCCGCCCCCACCACTTTGGCCCCCACCTGCAGGTAGTCCTGATCAGAAACCCCTGCGCCCAGACCCGCGCCTTGTTCTACCAGCACCTCGTGCCCGGCGGCCACGAGTCGCTTGGCGGCATCTGCCACCAAGGCCACCCGCTTTTCCCCCGGGCGCCGTTCACACGGTACGCCTATCCTCACGGGCAACCCCCCTTTCGCCCCGTGCCTTCAGGTCACGTGGCGCGTAATTGTACCCCAACCTTGCGTGGCTTTTCACAGAGGTGTGACCGGACACAAACGCCCGAAAAGCCACCATCACCTGGCGGTGCTGGCTGGACCCCGCTCGCCATGCGTGCAGGCTGCCAGGGAGCGCTTTAAGGCGCCAGGTAGAGCACGTCACCCGGACGGATGACGGTGCCGCTCAGCTTATTGCGCGCCAGGATGGCCTCCACCGTGGTCCCGTGCTTGCGCGCGATGCTGTACAGGGTATCACCCGGCCGCACGCGGTAGCGCAACGGGTTGCGCACGCTTTGGGCTCGGGCAGCTGCTCTGCTGGCCGGTTTTTCGGCTGTTGGCTGCCAAGGTCCCTTGGGAATCACAAGCTCGCGACCCACGCGCAAGGTGCGCGGGCTAGTGATGGCGTTGGCCGCCATGATCGTCTCCACGCTCACGCGGTAGCGACGAGCAATGGCCGCTAGCGTGTCACCCTTTTGCACGCGGTGGAACACCCGGCGGATGCGCTCCTGCGGGGGAATGCTGGCAATCACCTCTCGGGTTCTCGCCCCCTGGCCGCAAGGCACCGCCACCGGGTAGGTTTCGCCCGGAGGGGTGATCCCGCGCACCAGGGCAGGGTTCAGCTCCCGCAGCATGCCCAGCTCCAGGCCGCTGTGCTCCGCCAGCACCTCCAGGTCAAGGGCGCCCTCGACCGGCACCAGCTCGCGGCAGCTGGTCTGCTCCTCGGGGAGGCGGGGCAGCCCGTACTTCTCCGGCTGCTTGACCACCAACAGGGCTGCCCAAAAGGCGGGCACGTAGTTGCGGGTTTCTCGTGGCAGGTAGGGTCGCAAGCTCAGGAAATCCCGGCTGCCCCGCGCCCGCTTCAGGGCCCGCTCGACCCGTCCGGCGCCCGAGTTGTAGGCAGCCAGGGCCAGCTCCCAATCCCCAAAGAGGTTGTAAAGGTCGGCCAGGTGCGCCAGGGCCGCTTGGGTGGCGCGTTGCGGATCCAAGCGCTCGTCCACCAGCCCATCACAGCGCAGCTGGTAAAGGCGCGCCGTGCCGGCCATGAACTGCCAGAGGCCGGTGGCCTTGGCCCGTGAACGGGCATTGTTGAGGAAGGCACTTTCCACCAAAGGCAGCCAGGCCAGGTCCTGGGGCAGCTGCCGCTGGGCGAGCTCGCTGCGGATCATGGGCAGGAGCTCGGCTGCCCGCTGCAGGGCAGCCACAAAGCGCTCACGGTAGGGGCCGGTGTAAAAGGCTACCAGCGAAGCCACTTCGGCGGTGACCTTGACCGGCAAATCGAAGGTAACGGCCTGCAGCTCTTCCTTTGCCTTTTCCACCTCTTCCGGGGCCGCTTGCTCCAGCTCGGCCGGCACCGTGGGCGGCTCCTCTTCGCCTTGTTCGGCGTAGAGGCTTTCGGTGAGCTGGTCCAGTTGGCTGAAAAGCTCGCCCACCTCGTGCTGCAGCTCTTGGTCCTCGGGGTGAGCCGCCAGGTATTGGCTGGCGCTGTGGACGATGCTGGCTTCGCAGGCGAGGAAGGCTTCCTCGTCCTCCTCGACCACTGCCTCACGGGCTTGGCGCAGGAAGCCTTCCACCTCTTCCCGCAGGCGCTGGGCTGGTGGTGGCGGCGCCGGCGGTTCGCTCACCGCCGAGGCGAGTTCCTCCTGGGCCTTTCCCTGGAGCTGGGGCCGGGCGCTCTGGCACGCACAAAGGGCCAGCGCCAAGCTGAGGAGAAAGAGAACACGTGAGCTCATTGCCCGTTGAGGGTCACGGTGAGCGTCAGCGCCAGCTGGCGCAGCCGCTCGTCGCGCTTGAGCTCCACCTCCACCGGGGCCACGGTGGCCACGGTGGCGTCGCTCTCGTCCACCAGTTCAATGCGCACCCGGCAACGCGCCGCCTTGCTGAGGGCCGAGCCTACGCTTTCTTCCACTTTCTTGCGAACCTCCTGTCTGGAGTTGAGCGAACCGGCCAGGAGGGCGTCCAAGTCCAGGGTAGGCTGGGGCGTCTGCGCCGCTGGCTGCTTGTAGGTGCTGGCCTTCCGCAGGTTTTCCAGCTCGGCGAGGATGTCCAGGGACGAGGCCACTTTCACATGCCGCACTTCGGTGGTGGCTGGGGGCGCCGGTTCGGCAGTGGTGGCAAACTCCACAGGTACCTCTGCCTCGGTGGTGCTCTCGGAAGTGGCTGCGGGAGCTGCCACTTGGGCGGGAGAAAGCTCCTCTACCACCGGCGGTGCCACGGTGGGGAGCGACTCGGAGGGAGGCAAAACCTCCACCGGTGATACCTGCACAGGCGTGGGTGGCACAGGTGCGACCTGTGGTGCGGGCGCGGCAACGGGCAACTCCTGCTCCACCGCGCTGGCCAGCCGATCGGGGGAGAAGCTGGCTTTGGCGGCCGGCTTGGCTGCGGTTGGGGGTGGGCTGGGGGCAGGGGCAGGTCGCATTTCCTCCCCCTTGCCTTCCTGCGCAGCCATGCGCGCCCGCAAGGTTTTGAGGGTGAGCTTGGTGATGGCCTTGAGGGTTTCGAACACCCCCACGCCCTGGGTAGCCACCGCCTCAAAAAATTGGTAGGTGCCGTCCGGGTTGAGGGTGGCGTTGAGCTCCTCCACGGAGAGGATGTTCTTCAAATCGCGCTTGTTGTACTGGAGCACCAGGGGAATGGTGGCAAAATCAATGCCCAGCTCCTGGAGGTTTTCCTTGAGGTTTTCGAAGCTTTCCACGTTGGCATCGGCCATGGGCCGCTGCGAGTCAGCAACGAAGACAATGCCGTCTACGCCTTTGAGCACCAGCTTGCGGGTGGTGTTGTAGAAAACCTGGCCGGGTACGGTGTACAGCTGCAGGCGGGTGCGAAAGCCACCTACCTTGCCCACCTCCAGGGGCAGCAGATCGAAAAACAGGGTTCGGTCGGTTTCCGTTTCCAGGGAAACCATTTCGCCCCGAGAACTGGGCGCCGTCTTGGCATAAATGTACGATAGGTTGGTGGTCTTACCGCATAGGCCAGGACCGTAATACACGATCTTGGCCGCCATTTGCATCGTGGCCCAGTTAAAGAAGACCATTTACCGCCCCCAGCGCTCCACGGAACAAAAGCTAGCACAAAGCCTCTGGCGGGTCAACGAGCTGCACGCAAGTGGGCCCAGCTGCCGCCAGCGCTCCACAGTCGGCCGACCTGCGAGCGTTTTCATGCGCCCGAAAGCAAGCGTCGGTAGAGGTCCAGGTACTGGGAAGCAGACCGCGACCAGGAAAAATCTTCCGCCATGGCCCGCCGCTGCAGGGCCAAAAGCTTTTCCGGTTGCTGGGACAGCTCCTTTGCCCTGGCCAGCGCTGCCAGTAAAGCCGGGGGGCTCAAAGGGGTGAAGACCAAGCCGTTGCCGTCCGGCTGGGCAGCGTCCCGTATCGTGTCGGCCAAGCCGCCGGTGGCGTGCACCACCGGCGAGCTCCCGTATCGCATGGCGATCATCTGTCCCAAGCCGCAGGGCTCCCAGCGCGAGGGCATGAGGAAAAAGCTGCTGCCGGCGTAGATCAGGCGGGCCAGGCGGTCGTCGAAGCGGCAGGCCACCCCCACACGCTGCGGGTGGGCAGCTTTGGCCGCCTGCAGCATCGCCTCGAAGCGTGCCTCGCCCGTCCCCAACACCGCCAGGTCGAACCCCAACGCAAGGATCTCCTCCAGCGCAGCCACCACCACATCCGCGCCCTTTTGCTCAGTCAGCCGCGAGACCATACCCAAAAGGGGCCGCGGGGAGGAGCCCATACCTAGCTCCCGGCGCAGGGCCGCGGCGGCAGCTTCCTTGCCGGCCGCCACGGTCTCCGGCCCGTAGGGGAGAGGAAGGGCGTCGTCGCGCGAGGGGTTCCAAAGGTGCACATCCAAGCCGTTGAGGATGCCAAACAGGCGGTCTTGGCGCGAGGCCAACACGCCTTCCAACCCGCAGCCGAAGGCCGGGGTGAGGATCTCCCGGGCGTAGGTAGGGGACACGGTGGTGATGGCGGTGGCGCTCACCAGCCCGGCCTTGAGGAAGCTTACCTGGCCGTAGAACTCGTAACCGTCAATGGCGAAACGACTGGCAGGCAAGGCACAGGCTTCCACTGCCCAGGACGGGAAAAGCCCTTGGTAAGCCAGGTTGTGGATGGTGAGCACGGTTACCGGCGGCGAGGCAGGCCCTTCCTCGTGGGCCAGCAAGGGGAGCAAGGCTGCTTGCCAATCGTGGCAATGAACCACCTCAAAGCCGGCCACCAAAGCCAGGGCGGCGCGGACAAACCAGGCAAAACGGATGGGGTTGTCAGGGAAGTCCCCCTCCGGCAAGCCGTAGAGGCCCGGTCGCACGAACAGCGGCGGGCAGTCGAGAAACAGCCAGCGGACCCCGTCCTGCTGGTGCTGGTACACCTTGCCGGTGAGCCCCATGACCTCCACCGTCCCCACTGCTTGGCCGGGGGGCAAGGCCTTTCGGTTTTCACGGTGGGCTGGCAAAACTACCGTGACCTGGCAACCCAGCTCCGCCAATGCCCTGGGCAATGCCCCGGCTACATCCGCCAGCCCGCCGGTTTTGGCGAAAGGCACCGCCTCGGACACCACGTGTGCGACCCGCATGCCATCTCCTTACCCCGCCACCTGGCGGGCCACCACCGAATCCAAAACCGTCAGCAAGAGGCCATCGGGAAAAACCGCGTCCTCCGCCACCCAAGGGGGAAGCTCCGTGAGTGTACCGGACGTGAGCTGGAGGCTGCGTGTCACGTGCAGGCCAAAGCGGGCCTTGGCATAGTCGGCCGCCGAGCGGGTGGTCACGAGAAAGGGCCAGTCGGAAGCCAAAGCCAAAAGCAGCTCTTGTGCCAGGGCTGAGCGGAAGCTGTCATGGCCTTGGCCGGAAGCCTGCACCCTCCAAACCTGCCGCTCCAGCTTTTCCAGCTCCCACCAGAAGGACTCGGTGTCCGGGTTGACCCACACCCGATGGTCGCCTCCCTCGCCCCAGGAGCCCTCGGGCAAGCTCACTGCTGGCGGAAGCTCCCCCTTCAAGGCCTGGCTGAGGGTGGTGGTCCGCACCCAGGGGTGCCGGCTGGCCTTTTCCAGCACCGCCTCCAAGAAAGCCACGCCCTCGAACCACCAATGGCCAAAAAGCTCAGTGTCGAAGGGAGCTACCACCACCCCGCCGGCCGCTTCGGCAATGCCTGCCACCACTTCCAGGAAGTGATGGGCATGGGAGTCCACCGCCGAGTCCACTTCTTTCGGCTGGTAGGGTTGCTTGTCCGCCAGGTCGGCCTTGGGGTGGGTCACACGCCAGAGCTTCAAGCCCGAGGGCCAGTGGCGCTTGTGGAAATCCAGGTAGCGCGCTTCCCCCGGGTAGCCGTGCTCGCGCGACCAAACTTGCAGGGAAGTATGCGGGTCGCGGAAAAAGGCGGTCACCGAAGAGCGAGCAATCCGCGCCGGGTGGTAGAGGCTCGGCTGTCCCGGGCCCCGCACCTCGAGGCCGCGAGCCGCCGAGGAGGCCACCGGTCGCCCGCCCAGGAGCAGGTGCGCATCCAGCACGGTCCAGGCAAAGCCCGCCTCCTGCAGCAGCTCTTCGACGCCGGGGCGAAAGCTCTCCCAGGCGCGGGTGACCGGGTGGCGGAAGGGCCCGGCGGGACGGTAGGCGCACTCCGGCAGCCACACTCCCAAGGCGGGCTGGCCGAACACTCGCTGGTGGTACGCCTGGGCCAGTTGGAGCGACAGGCGGGCGGAGCGCACGTCATGCACCAGGGGCAGGTAGGCGTGGGTGGCCGCGCAGGTACCCAGCTCCACCACCCCCTCGTGGGCCAGAGCAGCCAAGGCCCCGGCCAGGTCCTGTTGCAGAGCCAGGAACAGCTCCCGGCGGCGGGCAAAAAGCCCCCGCCAAAAGCCACCCAGGGGCGTGTCGGCGGTTTGCGCCGCGTGCTCCCGTGCCGCAAGGTATGCCAAGAGCTTGCCGGGGAAGCTGGGGTGGCGCCAGGCGGCCACCAGCACGGGGGACAGGGTCACCGTGAGCTGGTGCTTTGCCCCCGCCGCTGCTCGCCGTTGCAGCATTTCCACCAACGGCAGATAGCAGTGGGTGGTGGCTTCCATGAGCCAGTCCTCCCCGTGGGGCCAGCTGCCGTGGTGGAGCACCCAGGGAAGGTGGGTGTGAAGCACGATGGCCAGCGAGCGCACGCTCATAGGGCCTCCTCGCTCCCGACCTCGCGCAGGAACCGCGCCGCCTCCTCTGGGGGGGTGGGGTTAATGGCGTAACCGGAACCCCATTCGAAGCCGGCAATGCGCGTGATGCGCGGCACAAACTCCAAATGCCAGTGGTAGTCGTACTCGATGGTGGTCCAGTACTGCGGCTGCCCCGGCCGCGGGTGGGGGCTGGGGGCGGTGTGCAGGATGAGGTTGTACGGCGGGTCGGCCAAAAGATGCCGGATGCGCAACAGAAACTCCCGTAGGACCTTGGCCAGCTCCAGAAGGAGCGCATCGGAGGCCAATGCAAAGTCGTGGCCATGCTGCTTGGGCAGGATCCAGGTCTCAAAGGGAAAGGAAGCGGCAAAGGGTTCCAAGAGGATGAAGTGCTCCGTATCCAGAGCCACCCGCTCCCCAAAGGCCTTTTCCTGGCGAATGAGGTCACAAAAGATGCACCGCTCCTTGTGCGCCCAGTGAGCGCGTGCCACGTTCAGCTCCTCCACCACCACGGTGGGGATGATGGGTGTGGCAATGAGCTGGCAGTGGGGGTGGGCCAGAGAAGCGCCCGCATCCCGGCCTTTGTTCTTGAACAGCAACACGTAGCGAATGCGAATGTCCCGCCGCAGGTCCACCAGCCTTTCGCGCCAGGCCAGCAGCATATGCCGCACTTCCTCCGGTGAGCGGTCCGCCAGCTCGCGGTGGTGATCGGGGGTTTCGATGATCACCTCGTGAGCCCCGATGCCGTTGACCCGGTCGAAAATCCCCACCCCTTCGCGTGTGAGCTCCCCCTCGATGCGCAGGGCTGGGAACTTGTTGGGCACCACCCGCACCTGCCACCCGGGGGTGTTGGGCTGGCGGCCCTCGCCCGGCCAGGCCCAAATTTCCGGCGGGGTGGCCTGTTCTTGCCCGTATTCGAAGGGGCACCCTTGCGGACTGGTAGGCTCCTCCTGCGGCTTGACGAACTCGTGGGGACGGAACCTCCGCTCGGTGGCAATAATTGCCCAGCGACGACGAATGGGATCGAAGCGAAGCTCAGGCATAGGCTTCCATTTCCTCTCCTCTCAAGGCTCGTCCACCTCCAGCAGCTGCAGGCAATAGGCGCCCCAAGGCGGGAACCGCACCCCTGGTGCTTCCACCACCAACAAGCTGTTGCCAGCGGGTAGAGGCAGGGCAGCCTCGAGAATTTTTCCTGCAGCCGCGCTTTCCGGGCAGTCCGCAGGAAGCACGTAGCGTACCATGTGACGCTCGCTGCCAACGGTCACGGCCACCGGGAGGACCGCTGGCGCGCCCGCTGGCGGGTCCAGGCGCAGCCAGAGCTGTTCACCGTCAGCCCGTAGGGCCAAGCGCCAGCCCGAACTTTCAAGCCACTGGGCTACGACCCACTCAAAGTAGCTGGTGCTGCGGCCGTCCAGTACCGGTGCCGGCCATTGCCGGGAGAGCGGGATGGTCACGCGGGTTTCCCCCCGGCGCACCGGCACGGCCAGCTCGGGCAGTGGTTCCCGGCCAGCGGCACTCAGGGCATCGGCCAAATGCTGGCGGAAGAGGCGGTCGTAAAGGGGTGCCAGGAGTGTGGGGTTGTCGTCGCCAAACCACCACCACCAGTCGCTGCCCTGGGCAACCAGCCAGAACTCCCCACCCCCGTGTGCTCCCGCCTGCCGGCAGCGGGCCAAAAGCTGCCAGGCCTTGTTCTTTTCCTCGTGGCCGATCCAGGTGGCAAAGGAGGCGCCGATCCAAGAGCCAGGATGCAACCTGGGCAAGGGCCGAGGTTTTTCCTCATGGGCGCGCTGGCTAAGGGTGACCAGGCGGTACCTTCCCAGGGTGGCAAGCCCTTGGAAGAGGCGCACGAGAAAGCGCGCACCGCCTTCCGGGTAGCTTGTCCAAGGGTTTTCCCCGTCCAACGCCACCAGCAAGCCCCCCTCCCCGGGCAGCTTATGCCCGTGGGTTTGCAGCGCCTGCAGGACGTGGTCCGCCGCCTGCTCCTCCGGCATCTCCTGGGCCCGGAAACCAATATAGTCGGAAAGCTGCCGATGGCGGAAAAAGATGGCCGGTCCGCAACCCCGCAGCTGCCAGGGGGAAAAAAGCTCCAGCGCCACCCCCATCTCGCTCGAGAGGGGCTGGCCGAGGGATGCAGCCAGCAAACCCTCATCGGTGGCCAGCCACGCCGCCTGGTGTCGGCCGTAAAGTTCCACCGCTTCCTCGGAGAGTGCCCCTTCCGGAGGCCAAAAGCCGCGCACGTGGAACCCCAGCTGGCTCATAAAGGATAGGGCGGCCTCAATCTGTGCGTCCGCATCCTCGGGAGCGGAAAAGGCGGGAAACCCACCTGGGGGCGGGGGAACGCTGGCCGCGGCCACCTGGGTGTCCAAAAGCAAGGGGAGCAGGGGGTGGGCGTAGGGCGAGGTTGCCACCTCCACCCCGTCCCCGGCCAGGCTCCGGTACAGCTGCAGCAGCTTGGCGGGGCAGCCGCGCAGCCAGCTCACCAGGGCTTCCCGGTCGGCCTGGCTGAAGCCCGCACCTTTGGCCATCAGCGCAGCCACCACCTCTTCCCAACGGGCATTGGGGGCGGCGTGGGCGAGGATGACTAACACCTGGAGGTCGGTGACCTCGGCGACGCTCAAGCGGCTCGCCATCTCGTCCTCGTGGCAGCCTCGCAGCTTTTCCTGCAGGGCGAAAAGGCGCGGCAACCGTGCCAGCTGCCGCGGGTGGAGCAGAAAAGCCCAGCGCAGCAGCTCCCGTACCCCCTGCGCGGTGAGCTCGGAAGCAGGGAACGAAAGGGCTTCCAGCAGGGGATCGCGCACGCGGTTTTCCGCGTAGGCCAAAAGCTGCTCCAAAAAAACCGGCGTGAGGTTGAGAACCTGCCCCGCCACACCGGTGTGGTGCAGGGCATGGGCCAGCGTGAGGTACTCGCCGGCGGCGTGGAGCAAGACCCAAGGCGCGTGGGCTACCCCGTCGGCGGTGCGGTAGCGCGGTTGGTGCAGGTGCCAAAGGAAGGTGACCTTGCCCATTTAACCCTGGCGCACCAGCTCTTCCACCTGCGGCTGGAAGCGGTTGAGAAGCTCGAGGGCTGCCTCCTGGGTGGGACCCTCCGCATGCAGGTGCAACACGGGGCGCAGGCGGTCGGGCCGCAAAAGCAACCAGCCCTTGTCCTCCTTGATCTTGACGCCCTCCAGGAAAGAAAGCTCCCGGCTTCCCGCCAGGCGATCCACCACCTGGCGCATCACACTGCCCTTTTTTTCCACCGGGCAGGGAAGGGCTCGGTGCACCACGCTGACTGGCGGGGCCTGGGCCGCCAGCTGCGAGAGCGGCCTGTCCCCCTGGCTCAGGTAGCGCAGGAACATACCCACGGCAAAGAGGGCGTCGGGGGCGGAATGGAGAGGTGGGAAGATCACGTCCCCCTCCCCGCCGGAGGCAAAAAGCACCTTTTTATGGCGGGCGGCCTCGCTGATGGCCCGCGGAGCGGAAAGGGTTTCGCGCACGCGCACGCCTATGCTGGAAAGGGCCCGGTGGAAGGAGCTGGGGGCAAAGGCGGGGAGCACTACCTCCCCTTCTCCTCGCCCCTGGGCCACGAGCAGGGCGATGAGTAGGGCTACCAGCCCCATGCCTTGCCAAACCTCGCCCGCGTCGTCCACCAGCACCAATCGCTCACAGTCGGGGTAGAGGAACACGCCCAGGTGAGCCGAAAGGGCGGTGACGATGGTCCGGAGGCGCTGGAGCGCGCCGGGGATGGCTTCCGGAAGCAGGGCATCGTGCCTTTCCGTGTGGGCATTAAGGGTGACCACGTCGCAGCCCAGCTCGGCCAGAAGCCTGGGCAGGACCACCACCGCCGGGGAGTGGGCGTAGTCCACCACTAACCGAAAGTGCTGGGGGAAGGGCTTGTCGCCTAGGGCCTTAAGGTAAGCCTCGGCGTACAGGTCCAGTACCCTGGGTTGCTCGAAGATCATGCCAGTGTCCTGGTGGTGGGCGCGGCGAAACTCCTCCCGCAGAAAAACCCGTTCTACCGACTTGGCAAAGGCGGTGGAGATGTCTACGCCGTGCTCGTCAAAAAAGCGAATGGAGGTCATGCCCTGAACCAGCTGCACCTGCTGGAACGAAACCCCCCCTTGTTCGCCAAAGCCTTTGAGCTTGTACCGCAGCACGGGGATGGGCATGAGGCCCAAGTCCACCACGTGCACCCCGGCTGAACCCACGCCGCCCACGAAGGCCCGCCGCAGCATGCGCGACGCGGGATGGCCATCGCGGGCGGTGAGGATGGTGCTCCCTTGGGACAAGAGCGTGCCGTAGGCGGCTCCCAAGCGCGCCGCCACTTCCGGCGTGAGCTCCAAGTTAGTCAGGCCGGTGACTGCTCCCTCCTCAAAGGCCGAGGTGCGCCAGCGCTCGGCGTAAACCAGGTTGGAGTGGACCACCGCGTGGTCCTCCACCACCTTGGCCGGCCAGATTTTCACCCCCTCTTTGACCCGCACCCCGCGGCCCAGTTTGGTGCCATCGGCCACGATCGCCCCTGACTCCACCACCGCCTGCTCGCCAACGCTCACCCCCTTGCCCAGCACCGACCGCTCCACCCGCGCTAGCGCGCCCACCTGCACCGCCTCCCAAAGCACCGAGCGGCGCAGCTCAGCTTTAGCCCCCACTCGCACCTCCGCCCCCAGCACCACATCTTCCAGCCGGGCGCCCTCCTCGATCACGCAGCCCTTTCCCAACACCACCGTGCCGCGAACTTCCGCGTTGGGAGCGACCGTGACCTCGTCCTCAGCCCAAAAGGGGCGGCCCCCCACCTGCCCTAAAGCCCCGCGGGGAACCAGGCGCAGCCGGCCGGCAAAGAAGTCCTGGTGCACCTCCAGGTAGCTTTCGGGATCGCCCACATCGCGCCAGTAACCCTGCACCACGCAGCCGTAGAGCGGTTCTCGCGCCGAAAGCAAGCGGGGGAAGAGGTCTCGGGAAAAGTCACAGGGCTCATCCAGGGGCACCCTTTGCAGCACCTGCCGCTCCAGCACGTACACGCCGGTGTTCACCGTGTCGGAAAACACCTCGCCCCAGCTGGGCTTTTCCAGAAAGCGCTGAATGCGGGCTTCCTCGTCCACGATGACGATGCCGAACTGCAAAGGGTTGGCAACGCGGGTAAGGGTTATGGTGACCGCCGCCTTCTTTTCCTGGTGAAAGCGGAGGATGGCGGAGAGGTCAAAGTCGCAAACCACATCACCGGAAAGCACCAGGTACCGCTCGGCCTCGGCCAGTTGGGCCCCGTGGGCCACCGCTCCAGCAGTGCCGTAGTCCTTGTCCGCCTGGTAGTACTGCAGCTTCATGCCAAAGCGGGAGCCGTCCCCCAGAGCTTGGCGTATCTTGGCCGGCTCGTGGTAGGTCAGCAGCACCGCCTGGTCCATGCGGTGCCGTTTGAGGTTTTCCAGCACCAGCTCCAGAATGGGTCGGTTCACTACCGGCAGAAGCGGCTTGGGCGTATGGGCGGAAAGGGGACGGATGCGGGTGCCAAAACCCCCGGCCATGATGATGGGAATCACGCCCCCTCCCTCACGTGTCGCCGCAAGGCGCTCTTCAGCTCAGCCAGGTCGGCGGACTTGACCACGTACTCATCGGCCAGCCAGGAGGAAAAGTCGTCCTGGTAGCGAGCGTAAGCGGTGGATAGGATCACGGGCATTTGGGGGTTTTGCGTTTTGATCTCCCGCAAGAGAGCCAGGCCCAGGCCTTCGGTCAGGCGGATATCCAAAACCACCGCCTGGTAGGTGTGCCGACGCAGCAGCTCGCGCGCCTCGCTCATGGTGGCGCAGGTATCCACGGCGAAGCCCTCGCTGGTGAAAACCCTTTGGTAAAGCTCGAGTATGGCCTCATCATCGTCCACAAACAGCACCTTCTTCATGGACACCTCCGCAGCAAGAGCGAGAAGCGCACCGAACCTGGCTCGTTCTCATCATACTCCACCCGGCCTCCCATAGCCTCGGCCAGGCGGCGAACCGAGGTCAGCCCCTCGCCGCTGCCCCCTGGGTGGCCCCCAGCCCCGCCAAAGGGGTTGTTACGCCAGGGAGGTGGCAATGGCTGCCCGTTGTCCGCGACCGCCAGGCGCACCCATTCGCCCTCCGCCTGCACCACCACCCTCACCTCGCCCCCCAGCCCCACCGCCTTGAGAGCGTTGCTCAGCAGGTTTTCCAGGCAGCGGTCCAAGTAGGAACGGTCCGCCCAAACTTCCAGCGGCGACGGGGGTAGCTGCGCTATCAGCTGAACGTTGCGGCTTTCGGCCAGGGCTCGCCACGCGCCCACCAGCTGGGTTGCGGTTGCGAGCGCGTCCACGCGCACCAGCTGCATGGCCTCGCCTCTTTGCGCCAGCTCCAGGACCAGCTGGTTGACCTGTCGCTCCACCCGCGCCAGCCCTTGGGCAACCTTCTCCGCCCCGCTTTCCCATTCGGTCAGGCTTTGCGGCCTTTCCTGAAGCAAATGCTGCAAGAGCCCATAGGCGGCGGTGAGAGGGTTCTTGATGTCGTGGGCCAGGGAGCGAGCCGTTTCCACCAACGTGAGGGCGTGTTCGGCCCGTTGCCGCCTTTCCTGCTCTGCACGGTACCGCTCCCATAGTTCGGTGCGTTCCAAAGCCACCTGGAGCGCGTGGCAAAGGGTTTGAGCTCCCTCCAGCAGGGGAGCCGATATGGGAGCTCGGGTGACGAAGTTGTCCGCCACGACCACACCCCAGAACTTTTCCCGCCGGACTAGGGGCAGCACTACCAGGAGGGGAGAATCCAAAACCCGCAGCCAATGGCGCACACAAGGGTTGGGGTTATCCCGCCGAGCGAGAAAGGCCCGGCCCCAGTGACCGCACCCCTCTTCTATGGGTGTGGAAAGAGCGGCCAGCAGCTCCGAAAGCCGGGCCCTTTCCTGCTCGATGGCCTCGGGCTGGAAGGTTCCCACTGCCTCCAGCGGTCGCACGCACTGAGCGTGCAGCTCCGCCCACAGGCGAGCTGCCTCGTCGCCGCTGCGCGGCCCGATGCCCAGCCAGCCTTCCAGGCGGCCATTGCTGCGGCGCAGAAGAAACGCGCGGTTGAAACCAAAGCCTTCGCCGGCGGTGAGGGCTACAAGTGCGATCCAGGCGGCGTGCTCGGGGGTAAGCGCCCGTTCCAGCAGCTCGGAGGCCAGGTGCAAGGTGGAAAGGATGTTGTTGGACCGCCCGCGATCACGCGCCAACAGGCGGCGCGGTCTGGAGCTGGACCTTAAAGCCCTGCGCTCTCGAGCAATCTGTCTCACCACCCGCCTGCCTATTATGCCACCCGCAGTTACCCGGTGGGTACGTGCCTTTGGGCGGCTCAGGGCAAGGTGTTGTTTCCGCTGTCGAGGCCGCAGGCGTTGCCCACCAGGGTGAACCCGGATTCGGTGAAAAGCAAAAGGGGCCGGTGAACGCGCAGGGCTACCCAGGAAGGCGGGTCGCCAAAGACAAGCTCCAATTGGCCGCGTAAGGGCCCGCCACGCCAGCTCAACTGTACCTGGCTCGGCTGGGGTTTGCGCAAGGTGAACCGCGGAGCTACCGAGGGCAGGAGGACGGACAAGCTGCGAAGCTCATGGTCGAGCCAGAAGAGGTCCAGCCTTGGGCGCCGGGGGCTGCGCCAGGAGAGAGGCAGACGGTAGCGGACCTGGAGGCGAGTGCCGACCAGCTGGGCCTCCAGGACCGGATTGGGTTCCTGGGCTGCCAGGGGGAAAAAGAGCTCGCTGTCCGTGGCAAAGCTCAGGTGAAAGCGGCGGCGGAAAACCAGCTGGCTTTTGTGACAGGCGATGGCAGCTGCCTTTCGTGCCACCGCCTGGGGGGAGCCCTGGACCAGGTAGCCGGCTTCTTCCGGGCGACAGCGCAGGGGACCGTGGGCTGCATAGCCCAAAAGCGTGACCGGCTGTTTGTCAGAAGCTGCTAGCACCAGCACCGCGGCCGTGCTGTGGTCGGGATGGCGATCGGCCAAAATGGGAGCCACCACGTGCGTAGGCTGCAGTTCGACCAGCGTGCGCTGCAAAGGTTCCACTGATGAGCGGGGATCGGCCAAGGCTTGGGCCGTGAGCTGCGCATCCGGCCAGCGCCAAAAACGCGCACAGCGCGCTGGAAGCCCCAGCACCTCCAGCGCTCGTTGGGTTTCCTGCTCCCGGCGAGCGGCGAAGAGCTGACGATGGCGGTGGCTTACCCAAAAGGTGCGCTCCATCACCCGCAAAGGCCAGGTATTGGCTTCACCCGAGGTGAGGAACAGGAGGTTCACGCTGGCGCCGGCAGCTTGAGCCTGGTGCAGCAGCAGGCCGGCGGCCAGGGTTTCGTCGTCGGGGTGGGGAAAAACCCCGAGGATGCGGTGCTCGGCTGACAGCTTTATCTGGTCGGGCACCCTGCCTCCCGTCAAGGCTTCAGCCTCTGGATGGTTACGCTAGCATGCCGCGGGAGGTTGTAAGTGGCCCCAAGGAGACGGTGGTTGGTGCTTTTGGGTGTCTGGGTCGGTTTGGTCTTGGCTCTTGGCCTGATCGCCTTGTACCTGTTGCGCGCATCTCTTTTTGTCCTGCCGCCGGATGCACTTCGCCTGCCCGGTTTGCAACGAGCCTGCCAGGTGGCCTTCGACCGGTTCGGCGTGCCTCATGTGCAGGCGGAGAGTCTTCGCGATGCTTTCTTCGTGCAGGGTTTCTTGCACGCGCGGGAGCGCTTTTTCCAAATGGAGTTGGCGCGGCGGGCTGCAGCCGGGCGGCTGGCCGAGGTCTTGGGACCCAAGGCCGTCCCGCTGGATGTGCGCTTTCGGCGGTGGGGCCTGTGGGAAGCCGCGCGACGGCAGCGCCAGCTGCTGGAGGGCGAGGCGGAGGCGGTGGTGGCTGCCTACGCCGCTGGGGTCAACGCGGCCCTCGCCAGCCTTCCCCCTTGGCGGCTGGCGCCCGAGTGCCTTTTCCTGGGTTGCCAGGTGGAGCCCTGGGTACCTGAGGACACGCTGGCCGTTGGCTTGTTGTTGCAGAGCGATCTGACCTGGGCGGCCGGGGAAGAACTACGGCGGGCGCGGGAGCTGGCGGGTTTGGGGCGGGCGAGGGCCACCAGGCTTTGGGGCTGGAGCGACGAGCAGGCGGACCTGTGGATTCCGCCCACGCCTCTCCCGCGGCCCGAGAGGCCATTGCCTTCCTTGCCCACCTTCTCGGCTGTGGGCTCCAACAACTGGGTGGTGGTGGGAAGCCGCAGCGCCAGCGGTGGGCCCTTATTGGCCAACGATCCCCACGTGGGCGTGGCCAACCCGGCCACGTGGTACGAGATCCACCTGCAAGCTCCCGAGTTCGCGGTGGCGGGCGCCTCGGTTCCGGGGACGCCGGGCGTGCTCATCGGGCACAACGGGCACGTGGCCTGGGGCCTGACCATGGCGATGCTGGATGACCAGGACCTGTTCCGCCTCACGCTGGATCGGGAGGGAAGGCGGGAACGGTTTGGCGACAGCTGGCTGCCGTTGCAGGTGCTGGAGCAGGAACTCCGCGTGCGCGGGGAAAAGGCGCCGCGAAGGCTTACGGTCAAGCGTTCCCTGCACGGGCCAGTCATTCGCGAAGGGGAGGGGGAGGTTCTGGCGTTAGCGTGGTCTGCGCTGCAGGCCCGCTCTCCCGTGGGCTGCTTTTTGCGCTTGGCCCAGGCCAAAAGCGCCGAAGAAGCCATGGCCAGCTTTTCCAGCTGCGAGTCGCCGGCTATGAACCTGGTGGTGGCGGACCGCCAGGGGCACGTGGGTTGGCAGGTGACTGGGCGCGTGCCCCGGCGCGGCCGAGGCGCCGGGCGGCTGCCCGCCCCCGGTGACGATCCGGCCTGGGCGTGGCAGGGCTTGGAGCCCTTCGAAGCCAACCCCAGGCTCTTCGACCCGCCGGCGGGCTTGCTCGCCACCGCCAACCACGATCCCTTTGCCGAGGGGGACTTTCCTCCTCCCGGCTTTCCCGGGGAATTCGCCGGCCCGGAGCGGGTGCGCACCATTCGCCGGGCGCTGGCAAGCCGGCAGGACTGGGACGTGGCGGGTTTCCTGTCGCTGCAGATGGACGTGCACAACCCGCAAGCGGCGGCGTTATTGGCGGCGCTGCGGCCCATGCTGCAGCAGCTCGCCCACCCGGCGGCTCAACGGCTTTTGGCTTGGGACGGGAGGATGTCCGCCGAAAGCGAGGAGGCCCTCCTGTGGGCTGAATTCCTGCGCGCGCTCATCCGCCGGGTGGGAGGGGACGAGGGCAAGGCCACCGGGCTGGATCGCTCGCCGCTGTCTGCCGCGGCCATGCTTCGCCTTGCCCTGGGCCAGCTGGACGTGGCTTGGTGGGACGATGTGACCACGCCGGAGCAGGAACAACCCCAGGAAATGGTGGCGCGAGCGCTGGCAGAAGCGGCCGAGCGGGCCGCGGGTAAGAGCTGGGGGGAGGCGCACCAGGTGCTCTTTGCCCACCCTCTGGGCTCGGTGCCGCTGTTGGGCTGGCTGTTCAACGCGGGGCCTTTCCCGGTGGGCGGGGCGGGACCGTGCCTCAACGCCACGGCCTACCGCGCTTCGGGCGAGGACTTCAACGTGGTGGCCTTGCCATCCCTCCGCTTTGTTGCCGATCTGAGCATTTGGGACAACAGCCGCATGGTCCTGCCGTTGGGCCAGTCGGGTCATCCCCTTTCTCGCCACGCTCGCGATCAGCTGCCCCTGTGGCTTGCGGGACAAGCCCATGCCATGCCCTTTTCTCCCCAGGCGGTGGCTAAGGCGAAGGTGCGCGTGACCACCTTTTTGCCCCGTTGAAACTTGGCGCTGCGGCCACCGTAAACCTTTTGGGGGAAGGACGATGAATCCCAGAAACTCGCTTTTGTGTGTTTTCTTTTGGGCCACTGCCGCTTTGGCTCAGGTGCCCTCGCCGCAAGCTTTTTTCGCTAAGGCGGTAGGAGAGGACCGGGTGTTGGTTTCCTACGAGGAAACGCTGCGATACTTGCGCCAGCTGCAGCGCCTTTCGCCGCGGGTGGCGTTGGAAGAGCTGGGACCTACGGTGGAGGGGCGCCCCATGGTGGCGGTGGTGGTGTCTTCCCAAGCCAACATGGCGCGCCTTCCTGCCATCCGCCAGGGCTGGGCCAAGCTGGCCGACCCGCTCAAGCTTTCGGTGGAGGAGCAAGAGCAGTTGGTGAGGGAGTTGCCGGCGGGTCTATTGGTCACCGCCGGCATCCACTCCACCGAGGTGGCTGGCCCTCAGGCAGCGCTTTTATTTGTGCACGAGCTGGCCAGCGCTGCTGAGGGCAGCGCGCTGGCCGCTTGGCTGGCACAGGTGGTGGTGTTGGTGGTGCCCTCCCTCAATCCCGACGGCCAAGAAGCGGTGACCGCCTGGTATAGCAGGTACCTGGGCACGCCTTACGAGGGCGCGTTGCCGCCGTTTCTCTACCACCGCTACGCGGGTCACGACAACAACCGCGATTTTGTTTTTCTTACCCAGCCGGAAAGCCGAGCCCTCAACCGCTTCGTCTACAACCGCTGGCACCCGCAACTTTTCGTCGACCTGCACCAAATGGGCCCACTGGGCCCCCGACAGTTCGTGCCGCCCTTTGCCGACCCCATCAACCCCACGCTTCCGCCGCTGGTCTGGCGGCTCACCTCCCACCTGGGGACCTTGATGGCTCTCCGCCTGGAGCAGGCCGGCAAGGCAGGGGTGGTTTCCGGCTGGACCTTCGACGGGCACTGGATTGGCGGCACGCGCAACACCGCCTGGTGGAAAAACATTTTTGGGGTGCTGACGGAAACGGCTTCTGCCGCCCTGGCTACGCCGCTGCTTTTGGACGAGGCCGACCTGCGTGGCGGGGGCAAGGGTTTGTGGGAATACCGGCCGCAGGTGAACTTTCCCAACCCTTGGCGGGGCGGCCGCTGGGGGTTATCGGAAGCGGTGAGCTACCAGCGGGAGATCCTACGGGCGGCGCTGGAGTTTGCCGCCACCTATCGGCGGGACGTGCTGGCGGAAAGCTCCCGCATGGCGCGGGAGGCGACCGAGAAGCTCGCGGGGCCTTGGGGTTGGGCGGTGCCGCCCGGTCCGGACCCTTGGCGGTGGCAGCGGCTGGTTAGCTTGCTGTTGGAAGCAGGCGCCAGGGGCTTCTTCTTGGACACGCCCTTCGTGGGGGAAAACGTGGTCCTTCCCAGGGGGACCGCCGTGTTTCCTGCTGGCCAGCCTCTAGGCCGCTACCTGTGGGAAGTGCTGGAACGACAAAGCTATCCCCAGGTGTTGGCTGCTCCCGGGGCGGACATTCTGGTGCCCTACGACGTGACCGCCTGGAACCTCCCGCTGATGCTGGGTACGCGCGTTTTGCCGCTTCCAGAGCCCGTGCCGCTTTCCGGCCAGCAGCTCCATCCCGCCTTGGACGTTTTTGCCGGAGCCGTGTCCTCGCCGTTCTTGGCCATCCCTGCCGACCAACTGGCAGGCCATGCCCTGGCCAACCGAGCCTTGGACATGGGTCTGCGCGTCTGTCGGCTGGGGCGGGACGCCAGCACGCAGCTGCCCCCCGGTTCGTGGGTGCTGGATGGGGGGAGGGATGCGCTGGCGACGCTAGTGACGGGCCAGCCGGTACGTCCCGTGTCCCTGGAGCGGGTTCCGCTTGGGTGCCAGCCGCTGCGCCGTCCGCGAGTGGCGGTGTTTCACCCCTTCCAGCCGGTGGAAGACGCGGGCTGGTTGCGGTGGGTGCTGGAGCAGGGCGGCTTCCCGGTGGCGGTGGTGGATCCGGCCCAGCTGGCCCAGGGGGTCCCAACCGGCATCGACGTGCTGGTACTCCCGGATGTGGAGGCACGCCGCCTTGAGGAGGGCCCGGCCGCAGGTCTCGTGCCCTTGCCGCCCGAGTTCGGTCGGGGACTGGGCAGTTCGGGCAGCGGCAAGCTGCGGGAGTTCGTGGAGCAGGGAGGCACGCTCTTGACTTTTCAACGGGCGGCCCTTTGGGTTGGCGAGCGCTTCGCCTTGGGGGTGAGCAACAGCCTTTCTGGCCTTTCCCGCAGCGAGTTTTTCGCCCCGGGAGCGCTGGTGCAGCTGGAGCTGGAGCCGGAGTTGCCCCTCGCCTGGGGCCTGCCCCACCGGGTGGCGGCCCTGGTGGAGGGATCGCTGGCTTTTGCGTCCCGTCCTGGCCCTCCGGAGAGGCGTCAGGTGGTAGCGCGCTTCCCCGATGAACCCTTACTCCTGGCCGGCTTTCTCCGCGGGGAGGAGCGCTTGCGTCGGCAGGCGGCGGTGCTGGTTTTCTCCCTTGGCCGTGGGCGGGTGGTGCTTTACGCCTTCGCTCCCCACTTCCGAGGCCAAACCGCCAACCTCTTCCCACTGGTATACAACGCGGTGTGGTGGGAGGCGTCGGAGCCGGCTTCTAAGAGGTAAGCCCGGCTTCCGTGGGGGCCACCAACACGCGTCGCGCAGCGGCGGGGGTGCGCAGCACCCCTTCCGCCTGCAGTTGGCGCAGGCGGCGAAGGACAGCGCTGCGGGCGGGACCAGGGGGCAGGGAAAGGAGGCCCCAGATCTCCCGCGACGGGAGCAGGGGGGGACGGCGGCTGAAAGCGCACCACCAGCGCCAGAGCCTTGCCACCTCTTTCCAGGAAACCTGGCTGCGCACGTACCACCAGGCCAGCGGGGCGGGGTTGGGGGACTCGTTGGCCAAGAGGCGTTTGGGATTGGTCATCGCCCCGAGCTGCTCACCCAGGCTGACGGCGTGGACCAGGCGCTGGAGGCTCTTGCCCGCCCAGCCGAAACTCGAGAGGACCTGGGTGAGGGCTGCTGCCGGCTCCTCACCGGCCAGCAGGCGGGGCAGGGCCAAGGAGGCCCAGGCCAGCTCCGTGGCTGTCTCCCGCCAGTGGCCCCGCCGGCGGAGGCTTTCCAGGCGTTGGCCAGGAAGCGCTATTTCGGGGAGGCGACCGTCAGGCAGGACCCCCAAAGCCTGCCAAATCCCCAGCTCGCTCCCCAAGCGGAAAACCTCAAGCAGCGGAACGGTTGGCAGCAACTTGCTGAGCTCTTCGCGCAGGCGCTCCTTGGCCACCCCGGCCAAGGCTGGGGCGACTTCTTGCAGCAGGCCTTTGGCTCGGGGGCTAAGGGTCAAGGGCCGGGTCAAAGCCAGGCGCAGGCCCCGGAGTACCCGCAGGGGGTCCTGAATGAGGTTTTCGGCGCGGACTACCTCCAGCGTGCCCCAAGCTAAATGGGCGAGGCCACCAACCGGGTCAAGGAGCGGCCCTTGGGGCAGGCGGAAAAACAGGGCGTTGACGGTGAAATCGCGGCGCCAAGCATCCTCGTCCACGCTCCCCGAAAAGGGCCAGAGATCAACCCTGAGGTGGCCGCCCACCACCCGGAAGCTGGTCAGAGGTGGCTTGCCAAGGGGAAAAGCCACACCGCCGGTGGCTTGCGCCAAGTGCTGGGCCAACGCCCAGGCGTCGCCTTTAACCGCCAGGTCCAGCTCGCCTAAAGACCAGCCCAAAAAGGCGTCCCGCAGGGAGCCACCGGTGAGGTAGGCCTCGGTGCCCCCCACGAGGCGGGCTACCAGGCGCAACCTCTGGGAACGGCGCAAATAGGCAACACACGCATCGGCAGCCCGCATGAGGTCAGTTTGCGGCGACCGCCGTTCCCTTGGCAAGGCCAGTGACCCACAAAGGGTGGCCCCGGTTGCTACCATCCCGCCGTGGCGGGTGCGAAGCCTCCAGCTGCCGGGGCGGTAGCAAACCCCTTTGTGGAGGGCCGGTGGTGCTCGCGTCCCTAGTGCTCGCCATGGTGGTGCCGGCGAGCGACAAGGAGTGGGTGAGCGAGCTCTCCGCCCAAGTGCGGGTGCGTTGGGTACGCGGAGAGGAGCCGGTGGTTTGGGTCTTGCCCAGCAAGGGGGAAGGCTATACCCAGCTGGCCCAGCGACTTTGCGGCTCAGCTGGCAAGGCAAGGGCATTGGCAGGGGCAAATCCCAACCTCACTCAGCCTTTGGCCGGCATTCGCCTACGTATCCCCTGGAAGCTTCTTTCCGCCACCAAGCAAGCCGAGCTGCTACAGACCCTTTTCCCCAAGGATGCCAGGGTGAGCGGTGGGTGGGAGCACGAGGTGGTGGCCCCCTGGGGAGGGGAACCGGAAAGTTTCTGGGAGGTGGCCCTTTGGTTCACCGGTGACGGCAGCCGCTACCTGGAGCTGCGCCAGGCTAACCCACAGGTGCCCCTTTTTCCCCCGGTGGGTGCACGCATCCTCGTGCCGGAAAAGCTGCTGTTGCCGGCCTTGCGAGCTCTGCCGGTCAAAAAGGAGGCGACCCAGGTGGAACCCACACCCGTGCCCGCCCCTCCGCAGGGGACCCAACCCTCAAGGCCTACGCCCACAGGTGCAGCCCCAACCCCCGAGCCCACCCCTGCTCCTTCTCCGGCAAAGGCCGCGCCTCCCACGCCCACGGGGACGAGCAGGGGGCGGAAAAGTCAAAGGTGGCAGGCCCCGCCGGGAGTCCCCCTGGAGTACGGCGAGCACGAAGCGGTGTACCGCCTGGCGCCGGGGGAGGCGCTGTACTCGGCGGTCGTGGTGCGCTTCACCGGCTTGTTGCACGCGGCCGATGTGAATGCCACGGCCATGAACTTGGCGGAGCTTTCGGGGATCTCCGACGTGACAGCCATTCCTGTGGGCTACCCCATCCGAATCCCCTTCGATCTCCTTTTGCCCGAGTACCTTCCCCTCGGCCACCCGCGGCGGCAGGAATGGGAGAAGGAGCGTGAGGAGTTGTCCGCCATCCGCCGGGTGCTGCGCGCCGCCAACCTGGATGGCATTCACGTGATCCTGGACGCTGGGCACGGCGGGTCGGACACCGGGGCGGTGGCCAACGGGGTGTGGGAAGCCACCTATACCTACGACGTCATGACCCGGCTTAAAGGCGTTTTGGAGCGAGAAACCAAAGCCACGGTTTGGCTTCTGGTGAGGGACGAGGACCTGGCTGACCGGCCGGAAGACACAGACCAGCTGCCCAAGCGCCGTCGGCAGAGGCTTTTGACCTCTCCGCCGTACGAGCTGGAGGATTCCAGTACCGGCGTGCATCTTCGCTGGGTGCTCACGAACGCCCTGCTGAAAAAGCTGGCCGAAAAAGGGGTGGACAGCGAGCGGGTGGTTTTCGTTTCCATTCACGCTGACTCCCTCCACCCTTCGGTTCGAGGCCTGATGGTTTACGTGCCGGGGCGAAAGTTCCGCCCGCGCCAGGTGCGGGCGCCTTCCTACCTGCCACGGGTGGCGGAGCTGGCCAGGGGAGGCCGAGCCAACTTCACCCCCCGCTGGAGCGCCCGCTCGGAAGCGCTTTCGTTGCAGCTAGCGGACAGCCTGGTAGCCAGCGCACGTCGCTTTAACATCCCCGTTCATGCCTTCGACCCGGTTCGCTCCTACGTGATTCGCGGCGGGGGGGCCTGGGTGCCGGCGGTGCTGCGTTTTTCATCCGTGCCCACCTCGGTACTGGTGGAAATCGCCAACCTCAACAACGAAGAGGACCGCAAACTGTTGCTTTCCTGGCGCTTTCGGGAAAAGCTGGCCCACGCCATAGCTGCGGGCCTGGCGGAGGGTTTCTCGCGATGAAGCGCAACGTGCTGTTGGCATTGGCGTTGGCTGTTTTGGCGATTTCCTGGGGTGCGCCCCTGGCGCGCCTGGCGCAGGCGGCTCCGTTGGCAGTGGCCACCTGGAGGTTAACTTTCGCGGCGCTGCTGCTCACCCCGTGGGTGCTTTGGCGCTACCGAACCCTGCCGGAAGGCTTAAGCCGCGGGCTTTTGGCGGGACTTTTCTTGGGTTTGCACTTCGGCCTGTGGATTCCTTCGCTGTTCCTCACCTCGGTCTCCGCCTCGGTGGTGCTCGTAACCACCCAGCCCCTGTGGGTGCTTTTGCTGCAGCGAAGGGTCCTGGGTAGAAGGGTGGAGCGACGGAATCTCTTGAGCTTTGCCTTAGCCTTTTTCGGGGTGGCACTGATCGCCTGGGGTGACGTGCGGCTGTCCTGGAAAGCTTTTTTGGGCGACGCCATGGCCTTAGGCGGAGCCGTCTGCATGGCTGGCTACCTTTTGGTGGGGACCAAGCTGCGCTCCCAGCTGCCCCTGGCCCCATACCTTTGGCTGGTCAACGGCACCGGCGCTTTGGTCCTGTGGGGTTTGCTCTTAGCCCTAGGCTTCTCCCCCTGGCCATACTCGTCCCTCTCTTGGCTGCCGCTGGTGGGCATGGCGGTGGGCCCCACGCTGGTGGGCCATACGCTTTTGAACTGGGCGTTGGCTCACCTGCCCACCTACAAGGTGAACTTGGCGGTGCTGTTGGAGCCAGCCCTGGCTTCCTTTTGGGTGTGGCTGCTGCTCGGTGAGGCGCCGCCGCTTCATGTGCTGCCCGGGGCAGGGCTGGTGCTGGCGGCTCTGGTCTGGGAGTATTGGCCGTCCCCTGCCGCTTCGGGGCTGTGATAGCATCCGCCGTCAGCGGATGGAGGAGGGCTCATGAGGCGGGTGCTGGTACTGGATGCGCGGGAGCTTGCCCGCGCTTTGGAGCGCATGGCGGCGGAAATCTTGGAGAAGGTTTCGGACGAGAGCAAGCTTTACTTCGTTGGCATCCAAACCCGCGGTGTGCCCTTGGCCAACCGGTTGGCCCAGCTGGTGGGCAAGAAAACGGGTACCAAGCCGCCGGTGGGCGCCTTGGATATCACCCTCTACCGCGACGACGTGGGTCCCTGGCGACCCGCTCACCAGCAACCGGTGCTGCGCGCCACCAGCTTGCCCAAGCCGGTGGACGGCATGGTGGTGTGCCTCGTGGACGATGTGCTTTACACCGGGCGCACGGTGCGGGCTGCCCTGGACACCCTCATGGATTACGGGCGCCCGCAGGCCATCCGGCTGGCGGTGCTGGTGGACCGCGGCCACCGAGAACTCCCCATTGCCGCGGACGTGGTAGGGCGGGTGATACCCTCCTCGCGCTCCGAGGACGTGCAGGTGCGCCTTTCTGAGTGCGACGGCGAGGAGGGGGTTTGGATCGTCAAGGAGGGTGCGGCATGAGCGTCAAGAGGGCTGAAGCCTTGCGCAGCCGGCACCTTTTGGGCATTGACCCGCTGACCCCTGGAGAAATCCAGCTGATTTTGGACACGGCGGAGCAAATGCTGGAGGTGGCGCGCAGACCCATCAAAAAAGTTCCGGCGTTGCGCGGCAAGACGGTGGTCAATTTGTTTCTTGAGCCCTCCACCCGCACGCGCTTTTCCTTCGAGGTGGCGGAAAAGCGCTTGTCCGCAGACACGCTGAGCTTTTCCGCCAGCGGTTCTTCGGTGGAAAAGGGCGAAACCCTACTGGACACCGCCCGCAACCTGGAGGCCATGGAGCCCGACTTTATCGTCATCCGCCATCCCAACCCCGGAGCACCCCACATGCTGGCCAAGGTGCTTAAAAGCTCCGTGATCAATGCGGGCGATGGTATGCATGAGCACCCCACTCAGGCCCTCTTGGACGCGCTGACCATTCGTTTGCGCCGCGGCACGCTGGAGGGCCAGGTGGTGGCCATCGTGGGTGACCTGCAGCATTCGCGCGTGGTCCGTTCTAACGTGCTGCTGCTGTCGCGCATGGGAGCGGTGGTGCGTGTGGCCGGGCCGCCCAGCTTGGTACCGGTGGGCATGGAAAAGCTGGGTTGCCAGGTGTGCTACCGCATGGAAGACGCCATTGCCGGGGCCGATGTGGTCATGATGCTGCGCATCCAGCTGGAGCGCCAGGAGCGCATGAACTTTCCCACCGTCCGTGAGTACTACGATCTTTTCGCCCTCACTCCGGAGAGGCTACGGTTGGCCAAGAAAGACTGCTTGGTCATGCACCCGGGGCCCATGAACCGGGGGGTGGAAATTGACTCGCGGGTGGCCGATGGTCCGCAGTCGGTGATTTTGGAGCAGGTGACCAACGGTGTGGCTGTGCGCATGGCCGTGCTGTACCTTTTGGCGGGAGGAAGCGGTGAGCCGTTTACTGATTAAGAACGCGCGGGTGGTCGACCCCAGCCAGCGGTTGGACGAGGGTCTGGACATCCTGGTAGAGGAGGGAAGGATTGTCCGGCTGGCGGAGCGCATTGCTGCCAGTCAGGCGGAGGTCCTCGATGCCACGGGGCTGGTGGCCGCGCCTGGGTTCATTGACGTGCACGTGCACCTACGCGAGCCGGGCTTCGAGCACAAGGAAACCATAGCCACCGGCACCGCAGCCGCGATCGCCGGAGGCTTTACCGCCGTCTGCTGCATGGCCAACACCGACCCGGTACACGACAACCCGGCCATCACCGAAACCATCCTCGCCCGCGCCCGGCAAGCGGGAAACTGCCGCGTGTATCCCATCGGCGCCATTAGCAAGGGATTGGCGGGACAGGAGTTGGCGGAAATGGGGGAGATGGTCCGCGCGGGGGCGGTGGCCTTTTCCGATGACGGCAAGCCGGTGACCTCCAGCTACCTCATGCGGCGCGCCATGGAGTACAGCTTGTTGTTCGACGTGCCCATTGTGGACCACTGCGAGGAGCCCTCCCTTGCCGGTTCGGGGGTGATGCACGAAGGGGTGGTGGCCACGCGCTTGGGTCTGCGAGGCATCCCCGCTGCCGCCGAAGAGGTGATGGTGTGGCGGGACGTGGTCCTGGCAGAGCTCACGGGTGCGCGGGTGCATATTGCCCACCTGAGCACCCGCGGCTCGCTGGAAGCGGTGCGGCAGGCCAAGGCCAAGGGTCTGAAGGTTACCTGCGAGGTGACGCCCCACCACGTGGCCCTGGCCGACCAGGCGGTGGCCGACAGTCAGTACGACACCAACACCAAGATGAACCCGCCGCTGCGTTCGGCCGAGCACGTGGAGGCGCTGCTGGAGGGGGTTTTGGATGGCACGGTGGATTGCCTCGCCACCGACCACGCCCCCCACCACGCGGATGAGAAAGCCGTGGAGTTCGACCGCGCGCCCTTTGGCATCGTGGGGCTGGAAACCGCCCTGCCCGTGACCTTTGACCTGCTGGTGGTCAAACACCGCATGCCGCTTGCCCGCTTTGTCGCCCTTTGGTCCACCAACCCGGCGCGCGTCTTCGGCTTGCCCGGGGGGACGCTCAAGGTTGGTGCAGCGGCCGATATCACCCTTTTCGATCCCGAGCTGCGGGCCACGGTTAACCCACAGAGGTTCCGCTCCCTTTCTCGCAACACGCCCTTTGGTGGCCGGAGGTTGCGCGGCTGGCCCGTGTGTACCATCGTGGGAGGGAAGGTGGTGTATCGCCGTGGCTAGCGAGACCAAGCGCATCCTCGTGGTGGACGATTCGCCCACCCAGTGCGCTGCCTTCAAGCAGTTCCTGCAGCAGCGGTACCCAGGCAAGGTGGAGGTGACCACCTTCTCCGACCCGCGTCAGGCCCTGGCCGCCATGGGCCCCCATGTGCACCTGCTGCTGCTGGATTGGGAAATGCCGGAAATGGACGGGAAGGCGGTACTGGAAGAAGCGGTTCGGCGGGGGCTGCATCCCAAGCGCATCATCATCACCTCCGCCCATCCGGCAGATCGGCTGCACGAGGTTTTCGATGCCACGGGCTGCCTTTGCGTGATTGAAAAACACGAGCCCGAGCAGCAGAAAGCCTTTTTGCAGATCCTGGATTCCATCATGCGCCGCTAGGCGTGGGAATGGGGCCCATGTCGGCGTCGTTTGCCTTGAAAGACGTGGTTGCCAACCCAGCAGGTAGGCGGATGGAGGACGAGATGGCACGGCTCTTGGCCTCACCCATCTCGCTACGGGAACTCATTGCTGCTCGTTGGGGCCGCCAGCCTGCTTTTCGCCTGCTTGGGCAGCGGTTGGGCACCTCCCGCTGTGGCCCCCTTTGGCTGCGCCTTTCCTCGTATAGCCTGGGCGGCCGGCCGGTCTCCTACCACGCCGCTTGCCTGGCTGTGTCCCCCCTGGAACCCCAGGTCAGGGATTGCTTGTTACAGGGCGCGAGCCTGGGGGAGGTGATGGCGCAACGGGGGTGGGAGCGACGCCAGCTGCAGGTCAGCTGGTGGCCAGCGGCGCCCTCGACCTTTCCCGTTGCCCTGTCGTGGCTCGGCCAATGGGCACCCTTTCCCTTTTGGCTGCGAACCTTTGCGGTTTTTGCCGGCCCCCAGCCGCTGGCTTGGGTGTGGGAGGCCTTGCCAGCGCAGGCCGGCTGGCCGGGGGAGGTTGGGTGAGCTGCCGGGAGGTGGCGGGGACCAACGCCGCGTGGCTGCTTTTGGGTCAGCGGGCGACCGGCCCCTGGGCGGGCCACCCCTACCTGTGGACGGGGGAGGGCGAGAAGAGCTACGGCCAGGTGCTGGAGGAGGTCACGCGCGCGGCGGGTTTTTTCGCCCGCCGTGGGCTAACACCGGGCGACCGGGTGGTGCTGGCCATGGCTGACCGACCCGAGGCGGTGGTGGCCTTTTGGGGCGCGCTGTGGGCAGGGCTGGTGGCTGTCCCGCTGGCGCCGCTGCTGGCCGCGCCGGAAATGCGGCGGGTGTTGGTGGATTGTCAGGCTTCGCTTGTGGTCGCCGATCCACCTACCGCCCGGGTAGTCGCGTTGGCAGCGGAAGGGCTTCCCTGCGCGGTGGTGGTGGCCGAGGGACCTTTCTGGCAGGCCAGCGCCGCGGCTTGCGAGCCGGTGGCGGTAGGGGAAGATAGCCTGGCGCTCTTGCTCTACACCTCGGGAACGACTGGCCAAATGAAAGGTGTGGCCCACAGCCACCGCAACCTGCTGGCCGCCGCTGCCGGCTTGGGTCCGCAGGTGCTGCACCTTACCCCGGAGGATCGGCTGTTCTCCGCCCCGCGCATGTTCTTTGCCTACGGCTTGGGCAACTCGGTTTACATCCCTGCCTCCGCCGGGGCCAGCGCCGTGCTGCACCCAGGTCCCATGTTGCCGGGGGTGGTGCGGGAGGTGCTGGAGCGGGCTCGGCCCACGGTCTTTTTTGCCGTGCCCAGCTTGCTGGCCGCGTTGCTGGAGCTGCCCGGTCCGTTAGCCGGCCGGCTGCGGGTTGTGGTCAGTGCCGGCGAGCGCCTGGACCCGGCCCTGGGGCGCGCGGTCAGCAGGAAACTGGGGGTGCCGGTGCTGGATGGGTTGGGCATGACCGAGACCTTGCACCACATCACCTCCAACCGCCTGGGTGAGTTGGTGCCAGGTAGCGCGGGCAAGCCCTTGGAAGGCTTTCTGCTGGAGGTGAGGGACGAGGAGGGAAAGCCGGTACCGGAAGGGGAGGTGGGTGAGCTGTGGGTGGCGGGCCCCACCGTGATGCAGGGCTACTGGCAGCAACCGCAGCTTTCGGCTCGGGCTTTGGTGGGAGGGTTTTTGCGTACCGGTGACCTGGTATCCCTGCGGGGCGGCTATCTTTACCATCATGGGCGGCGGGACGAGCTCATTAAGCTGGGTGGGCTGGCGGTGTTTCCCTCGGAGGTGGAAAAGGTGCTGAAAAGCCATCCCGCCGTGGCCGAAGCGGCGGTGGTGCCCGTACGCCTGGGAGCCGGGGTAGTGGCCCTCAAGGCGCTGGTGGTTTTGCAACAGGGGGCCAGCGTGCGCGAGGGGGAGCTCTTACGTTACTGCCGCAGGCGCTTGGCCAGCTTCAAAGTACCGCGGGAGTACGAGTTGGTTACCAGCTTGCCCCGCACGATTACCGGCAAGCTTCGCCGCATAACCCTTCCCCAGGGTGCGGAACCTTGATCTGCTAGAATCTTTCAATGCGACCGATTCTGGATATCTGCCAAGCCAAGGTGGCGGTGGAGCTCACCAACCGCTGCAACTTGCGCTGCGGCATGTGCCCCATGAACAAGCTGGGGCGGCCCGATGCGGACATGCCCTGGTGGCTGGTGGAAAAGGTGGCGTCGGAGTTTTCACGGCTGGGAATCCGGGTGAAGTGGCTGCACGAGATGGGCGAGCCGCTCCTTTACCCCCACCTGCCCGAAGCCATAGACCTCTTTCCCGGTTGTTCGGTGTCCACCAATGCCATGCTTTTAGACGAGGAGATGGGCCGCCGCTTGCTGGCCACCAGCCTTCAGCGCATCCGGTTGTGCGTGGATACCATCAACCCCCGCGTGTACCCATTCATACGGCGCGGGGGTATTTTCGAGGACGTGGTAACCAACATCCGCACCTTCCTCGAGCTGTCCAAAGATAGGCCGATAACCGTGGAAATTCAACGCATGGTTACCACACAAACGGCTCATGAAACAGTGCGCGACTTTGTTGAGTTTTTTCACCTGGACCGCTACCCGCAGGCTAAGGTGATCGAGAAAACCTGTGAGCCCCTGGATACCTCCGATGAAACGCCTCTGCACGAAAGCTTTTACGGCTGCTTTCAGGGCTACCCCTTTGCCTGGTTTATTGTCCTCGCTGATGGACGCGTTACCCACTGCTGTTATGATGCCCATGGCCAACAATGCATCGGCGATTTGAAAACACAAACTGTCGAAGAAATCCTTGCGTCCGCTCAGCTTCCAGAAATGATGGCCGCCTTCAAGGCCAAGGATTGGCAGCGTTTGCCTCGCTGCGGTGAATGCTACAAACATGCGGAAGCCAAGCCGCCTTTTTACGACGTGCTCATCGCTTCCGGGCGCAGACTATCCCGCACGCTGCCGGTGGTGCCTTTGGCCCGCCGGTTGATTAACCGGTAACGGCTGTGCCACAGGCGCGCTGGGGAGAGGACCCGGAGTTCTTCGGCCCGCGGCACGAGTTCCGCGAAGGTCTGATCTTGGCCATGCTTCCGCCCCGGGCGGGCGCACACCACCTGGAGTGCGCCGCCGGCTTGGGTTCGCTGGCACAGGCTTTGGCCGGGCGCGGTTTCCGCGTGGTAGCCGCCGACGCCTCCTGGAAATCGTTGATGGTGGCGCGCCGGCTGCGCGGGCCGGTTTTCCTGCCCGTGGTGGCGGACGTGCGGCGTTTGCCTTTCCCTGCGGGTACCTTTGCCTCGGCCTCCAGCGCCGAGACCCTGGAGCACGTGCCCGAGGACCAACAGGCGCTGGCCGAACTGTTCCGCGTGCTGCAGCCTGGTGGGCGCCTGGTAGGCAGCGTGCCCGCCGACCCGCGCCAATGGTCGGCCTGGGACGACTGGGCTGGGCACCTGCGCCGGTACCGCAAGGGGGAGTTAAACGACAAGCTGCGCCAGGCCGGCTTTGCGGCACGGGTGCGCAGTTGGGGTTTTCCGCTGGTGCGAGTTTACGACCGTTTGTTCCTCCAACGTGTCAACCTTCGCCGGCTGGAGCTGGACGGTCCGGCCCGCTCCGATACCTTCCTCCGGCGGCTAGCTGGTTTAGCCCGCCATCGCTGGCTGGTAGCTCTGGTGAGGCTCGGCTTTCAACTGGACCGCCTTTTCCTCGGCAGCCCGTGGGGAGTGGGATTACTCTTTTCCGCGGTTAAGCCGGCCGGCTCCTCCTCGGACGAACGGTGCCATATGAGCAATGAAAGGAGAGAAAGCCATGAGCAAGGGTAAACTCGAACGTTTCACACCGATGTGCGTGTTGGCAGGTGCTTTTTTAGCCGGTTACGCCGGACTGCTTTCGGCAGAGGAACCCCCGCCTTCCCCCACGCCCACGCCCGATCCAGTGGCGGAGGCGGTGCGGCTGGCGGAGGAGAAACTTTGGGGTTGGCAAACGAAGGATGCCAAAGACGTGCTCGAGCCGGTAAAGGAAAAGGCCAAAACCCACACCGAGGTGGCCAAGGCGTGGGCTCGTGTGCTGCTACAGGAAAAAAAGCACAGCGAGGCGATCAAGCTGCTGGAAGAGGTGGGCAAGCTGGCACCCAAGGATGCTTCCCTGCAGCTAACCCTAGGCGAGGCGTATCTCCTGGCGAACAAGGCCGGCAATGCCAGCGCCGCGTTCCGTCGCGCCAAGGAGTTGGCGGAAGAGGTTTTGAAGGCGAACGAAGGAGATGCGCAGGCCCGCCTGGACGTGGCCCTGGCGCAGCAACACCTCAAGGAGTTGGATCGGGCGGCGGAAAACCTGGAGAGGCTGGTGCGCGAGGGCCAGGACAACGACCCGGTGGTCCTTTACCACTTGGGGGTGACTCGTTGTCTTCAGGGAAAGTGGGCCCAGGCGCTGGAGACGCTCACCAAAGCACTGGAGCTCAACAAGGGTTTAGCCTACGCCTACTACTACCGCGCCTTGGCGGCGGATAAGTTGGGCAAGAAGGACCTGCTGATAAACGACATGGATCGCTTTTTGCATTTGGCACCTCATGCGCCCGAGGCTTCGCGGGCGCAGGCCATTTTGGCGGCGGCCAAGCGCTGAGGCTTGGCCGTCTCGGTCAGCTCCTCAAAACACCGAGCCGAAGCCGAGGTAAAGCTGGAAGCTCCTTTGCCCCGGTTGGTGTTGCCAAGGACGGGCCAGGTCCACGCGTAGGGTTCCCAGAGGGGTGGTGGCACGCACTCCCACACCTGATGCCCAGGACAGGTGGGAAAAACGCGGCTGGTGGGGCTCGGCCCAAACCTGACCCCCATCAACGAACACCACGCCTACCAGGTCCCAGGGCAAGGGGAACCGCAGCTCCTGGTTGAGGACGAACAGCGCCTTGCCGCCTGCCGGGCGGCGGGTTAGCCCCAAGTCCTCCTGGGGGCCCAAGCTGTCACCGCGGTAACCCCGCACCGAGTACTCGCCACCGGCAAAGAAGCGCTCGGAGCGGATGAGCTCTTGGTCCTGGGGAGTGAACGCCAAACCCGCCCGCCAGGATTGAGCCCAGGTTACCGCGCGTCCGAAGAGCGTCACCTGCCGGAAGCTGGCCAGCTGCCCGTACAGGCGCAGAAAGCTGAGGTCCGCTCCTAGGGCGGGTCCGGTAGCGGAAAGGTCCAGGTTGAAAAACCATCCACGGCGAGCCAGCACCGGCTCATCGCGGGTGTCTCGGGCCAGCCCCAAGCCCACGTAGGGGAAGGTAAGGGTGATGTCCAGGGGGAAAAAGTCGCTGCGCTCAAAAAGATGCGTGCGCTGGTAGCGGCCGTAGAGGCGGGCGTTCCAGCCCGCCTTCCACCGCCGGGAAAGCTGGAAGGTCAGGCGCGTGCTGTCCTCCACCAGGGTGGGAAGCGGCGCCTCACCAGGAGTTTCCCGTCGCCGGCGCTCCACAAACACGTCAGCGCCGGTTCCGCCGGCGAGGATTTCCGGCACGCTCAGGTAAACGCGGCCGGCCTGTTGGTTTTTCTCGTAGAGGGCACGCAACCCCAAAGTCAAGAGCCTGTGCGCCACGTTGCGGTGAACCAGGTCCAGCACCGCCGCCGCACCCACCGACGACTCCCAGCGCACGCCGTACCCCAAGGACAAGGGCGGTTCCTGCTGCAGGTGGTAAACCACCGTGGCCTGGCCGTCCTCCCCGCGCTGGACTTCCTCGCGCACACGCGTGAACCGGCCGGTGGCCCAAAGGTGTCGGCGCCCTTCCGCCACCTGTTCCAGGTTCAGCGGCTGGCCTGGGGTCAGGTTCACCAGCCGCCGAAAAAAGGATGGCGCCAAGCTGGGTGACCCGGCCAGCTGCACCTCCCCCAGGCGAAAGGCGCGTCCCGGCTGGAGGAAAAAGCGCAGGTGCACCACGGTGGCGTCCCGCCCGTCGGGCTCCAGCTGGAAGCGCACCCGCGCATCGGGAAAGCCCTTGTTCCGGTACCAGCGGGCGATGCGCCCGGCAGCAGCGGCAAGGTTCTGCCTCACGCACGCCTGACCGGGAGCGAGCTGGGCGATGGTCGCCAAGCTCTCCTGGTCCTGCGGCTCGGCCCCTGCGAAGCTCACCTCCCCCAGAACTTGCCGCGGCCCCAGCTCCACGTTCACCACCAGCCGCTGCCCATCCTCTTCCACGTGGTGGCCCACCACCTTCGCCCAGAGGTACCCCAGGCTGGCCAAGGTGGCCAGCAGGTACTGTCGGGCCGCGGGCAGGCCTGCAGCTAGCTCCATCAGCTCCACCTTGCCGGAAAAGGCTGCTTGCAGAATGGCTTGGTCTTCGGGCGCCAAACCCGGCACCTGCAGCTGGGCCAAACGCGGCAACCGCTCGCCCGGCCGCGAGGTCACGACCACCCTCCGGGGCTGGTGGGCTGTTTCCGGCACCACCGCCACCTCCACGGTAGGGTCTGGGTAACCGGCGGCTCGCCACAGGCGCATGGTGGTGAGCCTTATGTCCTGCAGCGCTTGCTTTTCCCACAAGCCGGGGCGGTAGAGGGCACGCAGCATCGGCCTTCCCCCCTTGGCCGGTGGGGCACCGGCGAAAAGGAACTCGACTTTGGGTCCCGGCTCCAGCTGGATGAGCAGGTCCGCCCGTTGCGCTTTCCCGGGCAGGGGCAGTCGCGTCACCTTCACGTGGGCTTCTGGGTAGCCCAGCTGGCGCAGGAGGTACTCCAACTCCAGCTGCAGGTCCGATTCTTTCTCTTCGGGAAGAGGATGGCCACGACGCAGACCCAGCTGCCTGGCCACGCGCTTGACGGGAAAACTCTTAGGAGCCTGCCAGCGGAGCCGGCGCAAGGTGGGCACTGCCTGGACTGGCACGTCGCGCCCCCCTCCCCAGCGGAAGCCTTGTTGCAACGTCGCGCCTGGGCGACCGGCGTCGTTGGTGAACACTTGCAGGGAAAGGGAGGGCAACCCGGGAATCCGGTGCAGGTCCAGGAGGTACGTCTGGTTTTGCGCCGTGCGCAAGTCCAGGGATAGGGCAAAGGAGGCCCAGGAGCTCAGGGGCCGGGAAACGGTGAGCCGCGCCGTGGGGTCGGTCTCGCCAAACACCAGCACAGGCTGCAGGCTCACCTCCGCCGCACCGCCCAGGGTTTGGCTTAAGGCCGCGGCCGCCGCGCTGGCCAGAAACCTTTGGGAGAAGGTTTGTGCGGACGCGGCGGCGGGGCTTCCTTCGGCCAGCACGCGCAAGGGACCCTGGGAGGGGAGCCCGATGGTGGGGTCCTCCATGGACGAGGTGACGGCCACCTCCAGCCGCGGATCGGTAAGCGGGTCGCCGGTAAAGCTGGCTTCCAACCGGTCAATGCGCCATAGCTGCCCCCAGGCGCGCACCAGGCCGCCGGGTTCCACCCGCAGGGTGCCCTCAAAATGGGGACGCCAGGCGGTTCCCCGAAGCCACAGGTCGTCCCAGCGCAGGCGCAGGTCGGCCAAGTTGTTGCGCACCCGGATGCCTTCCTCCGTTTCCAGCGCCACATCCAAGGCCACTGTGTCCAAAAGGCCTCCTTCGCTACCGGGGGTGGCAGTGGGAGCCAAGAAGAAGGGAATGACCTCCTGCTCCAGTGACAGGGGCCGCTCCAGCTGGCCCCGCCGGAGAAAGACCTTTCCCGTCACGGCGCGCTGTCCCTGGGCCGGGAGGCTCAGCAGCAGATCAGCATTCAGATGAACTAAAAGCCCCAAGTCCAGGCGGAAGCGAGAGCCCTCCAGCTCCAGCTGCACCTCGCCGTCGCCCTGCGGGCTGCGCCAGCCGGACAGGCTCAATGGCCCCCCGTTGAGGTCGGCAAGCCCGGAAAAGGTCAGCTCTCCTTGAGAGCGAAGCCGCCCGGAAAGGTTCACGCGGCTTAGGCGGGTAGGGTAAGGGCTGGGCCAGAAAAAGCTGCTTTCCTGGCTGTTCAGGGAGGCCCAAAGGCTCCAAGCCTTCGGTGTGCCCTCGGCGTCCAGGTGCAGCTGCAGCTTCCCTTCCGCTTGCCCTCCGCTCAAGTAAGGCTCCAGCAGGCTCGGGGGTAGGTCGCCCTGCGCCTGGGCATGAAAGGAAGCCACCAGCTTGGAGGGGTCCAAAGTTTGACCTATCCCACTGGGATTCAGGCGAGCTTCTCCCTCCACCCGCAGCTGGGTGCCAGCCAGGTGCACCGTGGTGGGAGGCAGAAGGACCCGGCCTGACCCCAGGATCACCCGCGCGGCCGGCAGGGTCGCCAGCAGGTGGTCCCCCTGCTGCACGCTCGCCCCAGCCAGCTGCAACTCGCCTTGCGCGGCAGCAGGCTGCTCCCAAGGCAGTTGCAGGCTAGCTGAGGCAGCCAGCTGGAAGCGCACATCGCGGTCCAACAGGGGCAACCAGGAGGCCAAATGGCAGCTGTCCAAGGAAGGAGCTGCCAGCTCCAAGAAAAGGGGCCCGCTAGCGTTGGAACCGGGCCAAAGGGCCACGGCGGGCTGCAGGAAAGGCGGTAGGGAAGCCAGCGGCAGGAACGCCCTGGCCCAAATTGGGCCGGCCGGGCTCTGTTCCACCTCTGCCGCCAGCTCCAAGGCACCGCTCCTCACCCGCCCTTGCACCACACCTTGCTCCAGGCCCAGGGATGGGAGGGTGAAAACGGCTCTGGCCTCGGCGGGCTTTTCGGGATCCGCAAAGGGCCAAAACAGCTCGGCTTCCAGCTGGTCCTGCCCCTTTTCCGCCACCAACGAGCTCACCTGCAGGCTGCGCCCATCCGTTTGCCCTTGAAGCTCCACCCTGTCCAGCTGCCAACGTTGCCAGCGCAGCTGCCGACCCTGGGCGGCAAAGGCTGCCGTCCAGCGGTGCTGGTTACCGGTTACGGCCAGCTGGGCGTCCACCACGCCAGAGGCTTCCGAGGATAGCAGGGCCAGGGGGAGCTGCCGAAGGTTGGCTACCACATACCCTGCCAACGGCTGGAGGGAGCCGGCCAGAGAGGCGGTGATGCTCCCCGCACCGGGCACGCGGTAGGTGAGCTCGCCCCGCAAGGATGGCGCGAATAGGGGGCCGGAAGCGCTGGCCACCAGCTCCAGTTGGCCGTCCGAAGGAAGGTTGGGGGGCAGGGCCGGCACCAACTGGGGCCAGTGGCGGCGCAGAGCCTCCAAGCTTTGGTGCAAGGAGGGGGACATTACCTCCAGCCTAAGCTGCTGCAGCTTCCAGGCCTTGGGCTGGGCCACCGGCGCCAGCTCCAGCTGTCCCGCCAACAGGCGTTCGCCTGGCTGCTCGGCCAACAGGCGGCCGGTCAAAGGCACCAAAAGGGTGTCCCCCGACCAGGAAGGCTGGAGAGCCAAGTCCAGCAGCGTCTCCTCTGCTTCCTGCCAACGCACTTCCACCTCTGCCTGGACTTGGGGTACCTGCCCTTGCCAGCGAAACCGCCCGTGGCTGGTGAGCTGCCAGCGGCCTCGCTCCAGGCCGAAGGGCGCCATGGACGGCCTTTTCAGCAAGGACAAACCCGAAAGGGCGAGGTCGCGGCCAGCCAAGGTAAAGCTGCCGTCGCCATCTGCCTGGGGCAGGCGAACCGCCAGCTCCAGCTCGCCAGCCACCCCCAGCTGGGGCAGGAGCTCTTCTAGCCGGAGCCGACCTTGAGCGTGCCCCATGGCTGATAAACCCCGGCCAGTACCCACCAGTTCAAGCCGCAGTCCTGGACCCACCAGGTGCACGAAGTCCAGCTGCCACTGCCCCTGGCTGTCCAGCTGTCCTCGGGCGGCCATCTGGAGGGCACATTGCGAGTGGTCAGCCAACTGGATATCCGCCTGCAGATCGCCGCGCAACAAACCGTTACGCCAGCTGCCCTCAAACCGCCAGCGGGGAACGGCGAGCTGGGAAATCCAGGAGGCAGCAGGCGCTGGCATGGGCCAGGGTGGGAGGCTGCCACTGATGCGCAGGCGGTTCACGGCCACTGGGGGAGGGGAGGACGAGCCCCCCTGACCGGACCCGCTGGGAATGGGCGCTTGCGCGTCGAACCGGAGGCCTTCCACCTCCAGCTCTTCCACCACAAAGGGTCGTCGCCAAAGGGAGGCCCAGGACAAGCGCGCGCGCAGGTGCTCGAGAGTGACAAACGGCGGTACCTGCGGCAGCCCTGCTCGCAGCTGCCACAGCTGCAGCTCGCCGGAAAAGGGCCGCAGGGAAAGATCTCCAACGGAAACCGCAAGACCAGTGCGGGAGCGCACCAGGCTGGCCAGCTGCCTGGCTACCTCCTGCCGCCACCGAGGACTCTGCCAGGCGAGGATGAAGGCTGCGGCCAACAGCGCTGCCAGCGCCAGTAGGGCAAGCCCCAGGCGGGCTAGCCAGCGCGTCAGGGCGCGTAGCTTCATACTGGTATGCTAGCAAGGCCAAGGGGGGGCCTGGTTTTCTTATGACCGGGGCGGCCGTACATGCATAAAGCCCAGGGAAGCCTTCAGCTGGCTTTCGAGCAGGCGGGGCAAGGGGTGCCCTTGGTGCTGCTCCACGGCTTCCCCCTCAACCGCGACCTGTTCTCGCCCATCCTGCCGGCGCTGGCGCAGCTGGGAGGGGTGGTGGCCGTGGACCTTCCCGGCTTTGGCACCTCGCCACCCCTGCCATGCCCCTTCACCCTTGGTCAGATGGCGGACGCGGTTTGGCACCTGCTGGACCGGCTGCAGCTGCCACCCTGCGTGCTGGTCGGTCATTCCATGGGCGGCTACGTGGCCCTGGAGATGGCCGCCCGCCGGCCCGAGAGCCTGCGGGCCCTAGTGCTGTTGGCCTCCCATCCCCAACCGGACAGCCCGGAAGCCCTGGCTCGCCGGCACGAAGGGGTGCGCTTGGTTCGCGAGGGGCGCCGCCAGGAGTTCTTGGACGCCTTCCTCGCTCGGCTTTTGGCCCCCAGCCTGCGCGCCCGACAGCCGCGCTTAGCGGCGGAAGTAGCTGCCATGGCCGCCGCTGTACCCGACGAGGTGCTGGTGGGCTGCTTGCAGGCCATGGCCGGACGCGCGGACCATCGCCCCACCCTGGCTCGACTCGAGGTACCGGTTTTGGTGTTGGTTGGGGAAGAGGACGCTCTGATCCCCCCGGAGCTGGCGACGGCCACCGCGCAACAGGCCCGCCTGGGACAGCTGGAGCGGGTGCCCTTCGCCGGTCATCTCCCGCCCATGGAGATGCCGGTGGCCACGGGAGAGGCATTGGCGCGATTCCTGCGGTCGGTGGTGGGTTGACATGTGCGGCCGCTTTGTCCAGGCCACCCCTTCTGAGGTCATCGCCGAGATTTTTGGCTTGCAGGCAGTGCCGCCCTTGACCCCCCGTTACAACATTGCCCCCACGCAGCTGGCGGCTGTGGTGCGGGAGGGGGCGGAGGGGCGGCAGCTGGTCTTCCTCCGCTGGGGGTTGGTGCCCTCCTGGGCCAAGGACCCGAGCATTGGCAACCGCTTGATTAATGCCCGAGCCGAAACGGTGGCGCAAAAGGCGGCTTTTCGCCGAGCCTTGCTCCATCGCCGTTGCGTGGTTCCCGCCACCGGCTTTTACGAGTGGAAAAAGCTGCCTGCCGGAAAGCAGCCCTACTACTTTTTCCTCAAGAGCGACCGACCGATGGCCCTGGCAGGCCTTTGGGAGTGCTGGTCGGGGGGCGAGGGACCGGCTCTCGAGACCTTCACCATCCTCACCACGCAAGCCAACGAGCTTTTGGCGCCGATCCACGACCGCATGCCCGCGCTGCTTTCACCGGAGGCCGCCGAGGGCTGGCTCGACCCCCGCCTGCACCAAGCGGAAAAGCTCCTGCCCCTGCTGAGGCCGGCACCGGCGGAGTGGCTGGCGGCGGTTCCCGTTTCTCGCGCTGTCAACAACCCGGCTCACGACGCGCCGGACTGCATCGCGCCGCTGGCTTCGCCCGCACCTGGGTAGGGGCGAAAGCGGCGGTGGTACCAAAAGTACTGCTCGGGGTGGGCGCGAATGGCCTGCTCCAGGGCGCTATTACAGCAGGCGGCCACCTCCAGCCGCCTTTCCTCTTCGGTTTTCCCCTGGGGCTGGGGTAGTTGTTGGAGGATGAGGCGGTGCCGCCCTCCCTCCACCCGCCAACCCACCATGAGAAACAACGGCGTGCGGTAGCGGGCCACCAGGCCTGCTGGCAAGGGCAGGGTGGAAACTACCCGACCAAAAAAGGGGGCAAAAATGCCCCGGGGGCCCGCATCCTGATCGGCCACCATCACCACCGCGCAGCCTTGCTGCAGGGCCCGCAGGATCTCCCGTGGAGCCGTGCGTCCTTTGGAAATGAAGCGCACAGCCTCCCCGGGAATGGCAAGTATGAAACGGTCCACGTGGGGGTTGTGCTGCCGGCCCACCAGCAGCGCTGCGGGAATGCCCCGGGCAACCAAGGCGGTAACGTAGAGCGCCCAGGCGCCCAAGTGGGCGGTTACCAGGATGGCGCCCCTGCCCTCGCTCAAGGCCTGCTCCAGTAATGGCAAGCCTTCAATGGCCACCAGTCCCGCCACCCGCTTGCGGTCGCGGCCGGCAAAGCGCACGAACTCGGCCACCGTCCGTCCGAAATTGCGGGCTGCCGCTGGCGCAAGCCGCTGCCGCTGCCGGGACGGCAGGTCCGGCAAAGCTTGAGCCAGGTTGGCCAAAACCAGGTGGCGGCGTATCCGCAACCACCAACCCAGCTGACCCACCGCGGCACCGCAAGCTAGAGCCACCCGCCGAGGCACAGCCCGAAGCAGCAAACTCAACAGGAACAGGCCGGCGTACTCTGCCAGGTGGCGAGCCTTCATGGGCGTCCGTCGAGCACGGGAAGGGCTTCTTTGGCCAGGCGCATGAGCTGCCGGAAGCCTTCCCGGTCTCCCTTTTCTACCAGCTGCACCAGCTCCGCAAGGCTTTTTTCCGTGGCCTGGTACACCTGGTGGCGATGGGGATTGAGCCTCTGAATGTCCAGGTAAAGGTCAGGATCCTCGGAAAGCACGGAAAGGGCGGTAGCCGCCTGCCTTTGAAAGGTGGTGGAGGCACAGGTGGCCAGCTCTTCCGGCGTCAAACCGGAATAAGCCAAGGCTCGGCCAAAGAGCATGCCGGTAAGGTGGGCGAGACCCAAAAGCCAGCCCATGAGGCTGTCGTGGCGGGGGAAGGGCACGGTGACGAGGTGGGTGTAAGGATGTTGCAGCAGCGGAGCCACTGCTGCCTGCTCCTCTTCCAGCGCCCCTCGGTACGCGAGGACGAAGGTGAGGGGTTGGTAGGGCGACTTGCCGGGACCAAACATGGGGTGCAGGCAGCTCACCTTGACCCCGGAGGCTTCTGCTTGCGCCAGCACCGGCTCCAGGTGGGACTTGATTGAGGCAATTTCCACAATTGCGCCTTGGGGGTTGGCGGCTACCAGCTCCGCCAGGACCTGGGGCGTGAGGCTCAAAGGCACGGCCACGAGGATGTAGGCGTAAGCAGCAAGAGGCGCCTCCTCCAGCCGGCGGTAAAGCCCCTCCTCTGGCGGCAACGACGCCCAGGCCGGGTCAACCGCGTCCACCTGGTGACCCACCAGCCGCAGGAACTGGCGGAACCAGCCACCCATAGCCCCTGCCCCGCCCAGCACCAACACCCGCTTGCCCCGCTTTTGTCGCTGTTCAATCCCCACGCGGTGTTGCCGCTCCACCGAGCCGCGGATGACCGCGGCAAAGATGGCTTCCATCACCTCGGGGGAGACACCGCAAGCGTCAGCGTGCTGCCGGGCGCGCGTGAGCACGCGGTCCTCCACGTCCCGCACCACCACCGGAAGCCCTTGGGAGGCTTTGATGCTGCCAACCTGTGCGGCCAGCTCCATGCGTCGGCGTAGCAACTCCAGCAGGGCCCGGTCGATATCGGCAATGGCGTCACGTAAGGCCGAAAGCTCCATCTCCTGCCTCCGCCCCCCATGCTAACGCAGTGCCCGGAGCGGTTCCTGCTGCTAGACTGCCGCCATGACGCGGGAGGAGCTGTTTAAGCTCACGGAGCTGGCCAGCTGTGCGGGTTGAGCATCCAAGCTAGGTCCGGCGGACCTGCACGCAGCCTTATCCGGTTTGTCCTGGCCCTCGGATCCCCGCGTGCTGGTGGGCGCCGAGGCCATGGACGACGCGGGAGTGATACGCCTTTCGCCCGAGCTGGCGCTGGTGCAGACGGTGGATTTCTTCACCCCAATCGTGGACGACCCGGCAGATTTCGGGTTTATCGCTGCTGTCAACGCCCTTTCGGACCTTTACGCCATGGGTGCCGATCCCTTGTGCGCCATGGCCGTCTGCGGTTTTCCCCGGGATCTCTTGCCCCTTACGACCCTGCGCGAAATCTTCGCCGGCGCGGCAGCAGCTCTGGCGCGGGAAGGAGTGGCGCTTCTGGGAGGGCACACCGTCAAGGCGCCCGAGCTCACCTACGGACTGGCGGCGACGGGGACCATTCACCCTGAGCGCGTGCGGCGAAAGCAAGGGGCTCGCCCGGGTGACCTCGTGTTGCTCACCAAGCCCCTGGGCACCGGGGTCCTGTCCACCTGGCTCAAGCGTGGCGGCTTGCCCCAAGCTTCCCTTGCCAGCCTGCTGGCCAGCATGAAGACCTCCAACCGCCACGCCAGCGTGGTGCTGCGAGAGCGTGCCCACGCGCTCACCGACGTCACCGGCTTCGGGCTGCTGGGACACGCTTGGGAAATGGCCCAAGCCTCGCAGGTAGCGCTGGCTATTGACGTGGCCCAGGTGCCGCTGCTGCCGGGAGCGGAGGAGGCAGCGCGGGCGGGAGCGGTGCCAGGCGGGTTAAGCGCCAACCGGGCATGGGTGGCGGACAAGGTGACGGGCTGGGACGCCATACCCGAAACCTTGGCCTTGCTGCTGTGCGACCCGCAAACCTCCGGCGGCCTGTTGGCGGCGGTGCCTGAGGACGAGGTGGGTAGCTGCCTGGCCCAGCTTCCCGCGGCCGCAATGGTGGGGCGGGTGGTGGAAGGGCTGGCGGGTACCGTGAACCTCCTCCGGGCCTAAGGAAACGGGCCCTTGTTCGCGCTAATCCCTTAATTTATACTGGCTTCGGAGGTTGCGATGAATACCAGGTTAGCAAGCGCGCTTTTAGGCCTGGGGTGCCTGACTGGGTGGCCAGCCCAAGGGGAAGAGCGAGCTGTCTCTGAGCCGGTGACGGTAGCGTCCCGGGCGGAAGAGGGGCAAGAGCTGGCCCTCACCGTGTACAACGATAACCTGGCACTGGTGCGCGACCGCCGCCAGGTGAGCCTGCCCCTGGGGGCGGCCAAGCTGGAGTTTCGTGACATCGCCGCTCAGGTGATCCCGGAAACGGTTTCCTTGCACGCGCCCGACCTGGAAGTGCTGGAGCAAAACTACGAGTTCGACCTCCTTTCTCCGCGCACGCTGCTGGCCAAGTTCCTGGGCAAGGAAGTAATTTTGGTGCGCGAAGAGCCGCGGCTGGAAGGCCCGGGGACGGTGCGACAGGAAATCCGCGGCACGCTTTTGGCCCTCAACGAGGGCAGCGTATGGCGCATTGGCGACCGGATCGTCTCCAACCCCTCTTACCGCGAGCTGATCTTCGAAAGCGTGCCCGCCAACTTGCGGGACAAGCCCACGCTTGTGTGGCTTTTGCGCGTAAACCAGCCGGGCCTCCGCCCGCTGCAAGCTACCTACCTCACCGGTGGGATTTCCTGGCGGGTGGCCTACGTCCTCAGCCTGCAGCAGGAGGGCAAGACCGGACGCTTAACTGGTTGGGTCACCCTGACCAACCGCTCAGGCGCCTCGTACCCCAAGGCCCAGCTCCAGCTGGTGGCGGGAACGGTGCACCGTGTGCGGGCGGCGGAGAGGAGGGAGGGGGTGTCCGGCGATGTGGCCAAGGCGGTGGCCCAGCCGGTGGTTCGCGAAGCCCTAGGCGAGTACCACCTTTATACCTTGCCTCGGCCCACCACCATCTTGGACCAGCAGGAAAAGCAGGTATTGCTGTTAGAGGCGGAGCCGGTGGCCGTAACGCAGAAGCTCGTGGTGCGGGGCAACCCCGGCTCCTATTGGAGCCGGCAGGACGTTCAGCAGCAACCGGTGGAGGTGACGCTGGAGTTTGCTAACCGCGAGGCCAACAGTCTTGGGGTGCCCTTGCCGGCGGGGGTGGTCCGCGTGTACCAGCGGGATCGCCGCGGCAGCGAGCAGTTCATGGGGGAAGACCGAATCGACCACACTCCCAAGGACGAGACGGTGCGTCTGGCGGTGGGGAACGCCTTCGATGTGGTAGCCGAACGCGCACAGACGGACTTCCGCAGCTTCGACCGGGTGACGGAATTGGCTTTTGAGGTCCGGCTGCGCAACCACAAAGAGGACGCGGTGACGGTGGAGGTGGAGGAGAACATCGGTGGGGATTGGGAGATGTTGGCCAACTCCCATCCGTTCCAGAAGCGTTCCGCCTTTGTGGTGGTTTTTTCTGTGCCCGTGCCCGCTCACGGGAAAGCAACCCTCAGCTACCGCGTGCGCGTGCGGTATTAAGCGGGCCTGGCCGCCAGCGCCGCACAGTAAAAGCCAGGGTAAATCTTCAGACAGGAGGCCAAATTTTGCGGCACAAGCCGCACGAGGCGGAAGCCGGCCTTTTCCAGCACCGTCTGCCAGCCGGCAAGGGAGAGGAAGCCGGGCCGCGGACGCAGGCTGTCAGCTCCCACCGTGCGGCGGTAGCTTTCCAACAGCAGGAACGGCAACTCCAAATGCACCGGAGCCTGAGGCGCCGGGCGAATGAGCTCCCCCAACACCAGCACCCCATCGGGGGCCAACAGCTGCCCCAAGGAGCGCAAGGTGGCCGCCAGCTGGTCGGCTAGGTGCGCCACGTTAACCGCCAACACCGCGTGGAAGGTGTGCGGCTCCAGCCCTTGCTGCTGCGGAGGCACGTTCATGTCGTAGCCTTGCCAGGCCAGCTGGCACCCGGCCGGTACCAGAGGTCGAAGGGACCGCACGCCGCGTCGCAAGAAGGCGGGATGAAGCTCGGTGAAAAGGTAGAAGCTGGGGCGCTTGCCTGCCGCCTCCAGGGTAGCCAGAGCGGCCGCCGCGGCGCTCCCTCCGCCACCTCCCACCTCCGCCACCCGCGCATCAGCCGGTACGGCCCCAGCCAGGGCCAAAGCGGCCAGCGCGTTGGTGGGGGCGTAGTGCACGTTGCTATTGGCAAAGTAGGCAAACCAAAGGTCCAGGTGCTCGAGGGAAAACAACGCTTCTTCCCCGGTTTTTTCTCCCGCCAACACCGCCGGCAAGCTGGCAAACGCCAGCTTCTGCACCGCCAGCGCCGGCTCCGCCTCGGGGCAGCGATGCCGCCGTTGCTGGAGCGACCCGTCCAAATCAACGGGGGAGCTGGTTTCTGTCACGCGGAAACCGTGGTTGTTTTCTTCGGCGAGGCCGTAAAGGGCCAGAGCCTCCAGCAGCCAGCGGGCCACCGGCTGAGCTGCGGGCGGGTAGCCTCGCCGGCCGCAGAGGTCTTCCGCGGTACCTTGAAAGCCGGAAAGGGCCAGCGCCTGCTGAGCAAAACGCAGGCAGTCCCCTAGGAAAGCGTCCACCTCCTCGCAGGCTTGGGCGAAGGTGGGGGAAAAGACGTGCGGAGGAACGTCGGCAAGGAGGGGTTGGAGCCTGGAGACCTCAATGGGAATCGGAAAGGGCCTCACGCTGCCTCCGCCGCCTGGGAGAGGAAGGCTTCCAAAGCCTGGCGAACCGCCTGGGTTGAGCCCAGCTGCGAAAGCTGGCAGCGCAGGCTGCGTCCGCCGGGAAGACTGCGGGTGTACCACCCGAGGAAGGTCTTGAGCTTGTGGAGGGCGGTTTTTTCCTCTTCCTGCTGCAGGATGGCATCTACGTGCCAGCGGATCAGGGCTACCCGCTCTTCCCAGCTGGGGAGCCGCACCGGTCGCCCGGCCAGGAGGGCCGCAGTTTGCTGGAAGATCCAAGGGTTGGTGAGGGCCGCGCGGCCGATCATCACCCCATCGCAGCCGGTTTGGGCGAACATGCGCAGCGCAACCTCCGGACTTTGCACGTCTCCGTTGCCAATTACCGGAATGGAAACCGCTTCTTTTAGCCGGGCAATGGCCTCCCATTGGGCCAAGCCGGAAAACATCTGGCTGGCGGTGCGTGGGTGAAGGGTGATGGCATCCACACCCTCTCCCTCAAAGATGCGTCCCAGTTCCAGGTACGTGAGCCGGTCACTGCGCACACCCAGGCGGAACTTAACCGTCAGCGGGATGCGCAGGCATCGCCGCACCGCTCGTACGATGCGCTGGGCCAGGGGTGGGTCAGCGGTGAGGGCCGCACCGGCGCAGCCCTTTAATACCTTGTTGGCGGGACAGCCCATGTTAATGTCACACACGTCCGCCCCCATGGCTTCAACCTGGGCGGCAGCTTCAGCCATGATTTCCGCATCCGAACCGTAAATTTGCACGGCGATTGGCCGCTCTTCCTCCACGAAGGGCAACAGCCGCAGGGTACTGGGCTTTTTCTGCACCAAGCCGTGGCTGGAGATAAACTCCATGCTCACCAACCCGCAACCCCCCAGGCGCCGAATGAGCAGGCGGAAAGTGCGGTCGGTAATGCCGGCCATAGGTGCCAGCAGCAACGGGGGTTCCAAGGAAAGGGAACCCATGCGCATCGGTGTTCAATATACCAGAGGCCTTGTGGGAGAATTCCGCCATGCGTATTTCCGGCGTGGGTGTTTTGCTCACCGGTGCGAGCCGCGGCATCGGGCGTGCCCTGGCTTGGGAGCTGGCTCGCCGAGGTTGTCGGCTGGCGTTGGTGGCACGGGGGCCTCGTGACCTGCAAGCCTTGGAAGGAGAGCTGCGCGCGCATGGCGTGGTCGTCCGTACCTTTGCTGCGGATGTGGGCGATGGGGTGGCCATGACCGAGGTGGCAGGCCAAGCGGCCGATTTTCTCCAGCCATGGCAGGTGGTGATTGCCAACGCGGGGATCGGGATCCACGGACCGGGCACTGCCTTCCTGCCGGAACAGTGGCACCAGCTGGTACGGGTGAACCTCCTGGGCGTGTGGCAGACGGTGGCGAGCTGTTTTCCCTTTTTACAAAAACCTGCGGCCATTGGGGTGGTTTCCTCCCTGTCCGCGCTGATTCCTTACCGCGGCGGGGGTTTCTATGCGGCCACCAAATCGGCTTTGAATGCTTATTTGCGCTGCCTGCAGCTGGAGCTTCCGCCTAAAGCATGGACCGTCGGCTGGGTCTGTCCGGGGCCGGTGGCCACGGACATGATCGTTGAAGGCATACCTCACCGCAAGCTTCCGCGCGTAGCTCGTTGGCTCGTGCCGGTTCTCTCAGCGGAAAAGGTAGCCAGTGGAGTTGTACGGCTCTTGGAGAAAGGTGGGGGCGAAAAGGTTATGCCTTGGTCGGCAGCTTTCTTTGCCAGCTTCTACCGTCACTTCCCGCGCCTGGCCGGTGTGGTCTTGCGGCTGTCAGGAGCAGGGGAAGCGTGAGGTGAGCCCGAAAATTTGTTGGCAGAGAGCCGGTTGGGCTATTGATTTTTTCTTGCGCAGCCGCCCAGGGCTTGCATCAGGGTGAGCAAATGTGGTACACAGAGACGCGGTGATGAACGGAGGCAAAAAACATGGTGCTTGTTTCGGTTGAGTCCGAGAACGGTGCCACCCTTACCTACCGTTTGCAAAAGACGCGCATCCTGGTCGGTTCGGGTCCTGGAAACGATGTGGTGATCTCGGGCCCAGGTGTGGGTGAGCGCCACATGGTCATTCAACGTTCAGGCAACACCTATACCTTCGTTACCGCCGAGCGGCAAACGGTGGTGCTGAACGGTGAGCGCCGGGCTCGCGGCGTGCTCAACCCCGGTGATCGGGTGAAGCTGGGCGGGGTGACCCTGGTTTTCCGCGGCGAAGCGGGCGGAGCTGCAGCCTGGGTGGAGGAAACCAAGCCGGTGCCGAGCAAGCCGGCGGCCGTACCCGCTGCCGAAGCCATGCATGTTCGCATGGAGCCAGGTGGTTTCGTCCAGACAAGGCTCACCCTCCTGCAGGCCTTTGCCGGCAACGCACCCGATCGTACTCGTCAGCTGGTAATGGTTTTGCGCGACGCCATCCGCGAGGCGGAGTTTGCCCTCCTCATCCCCAAAGAGGGAGGCGGTCCGGGGGCAGAAGGGGCGGTGTTAGCCTCCCTGTGGACCGGACCCCTGCCGGATATTCCGGCAGCTGCCCTCCGGGAGCTGGCCCTTCCGGGCAAGTACGTGGTGATTGACCAGGGCAGGGATGGGGGCACCGCCCTCTTGCCGGTACGCACCCCCGCAGGCAGCTTGGTGGCCCTGCTACTGGCTCGGCCGGTGGGAGCCCTGGGCGATGAGGGCGTGGCCCTCGCCAGCGAGGCGGCCAGGCTGTTGGGACTCTTTTGGCAAGAGGTGGAGAGGACGGACACCAGTTTCGCCAGTTGGGAGTTGGAGGCGCGTCACCGCCTGGAGGCCCTGTTGCCAGGCACGTCCCAAGCCGTTCAGGTTCTGCGCGAGGGCATGCTGCAGGCGGCTCGTGGGTGGGAGCCCGTGCTCATTTGCGGCGCGGAGGGGTCGGGGCGCACGGAGGCGGCTCGCATGCTGGCCACCCTTGGGCCGGTGGCAGGACGCCGGGTGGTGTTGTTCGAGGGGCGGGAGGCGCCTGCCGCCAGCCTGCGGCAAGAACTGTTCGGACCGGCGGGGGCGCCCACCTTTTCCGGCGAGATGGGCGGGTTGGTGGGCCAAGCGCGTGGTGGCCTCTTGGTGGTGCGCAACGTGGAGCGGCTACCTGAACCTATCCAGGTGGAATTAGTTGGCATTCTCAAAGCACAGGCCCAAGAGCCGCTCTCCTCCAGCACGATCCGGTTGGTGGTGACCTGCGCCGAGGATCCCCTGGCGTTGGTGCAGCAGGGCAAGCTCTCTTCTGCGCTTTTTATGTTGGTTTCCCAGCGCATGCTGCGCGTGCCCCGCTTGGAGGAGCGCAAGGAGGACCTGCCGCTTATCATCGCCTCGCTGCTCAAGCAGGTGGCTTCCGAGCAGGGCAAGAACGTGCGCGGCTTGACGGTGGAGTGCCTGAACGCCTTGCTCGCTCGCTCCTATTCCGGGCAGATGGCGGAGCTGGTTGGCGAGTTGCGCCGTTTGGTGGCGGCCACACCGGATGGCGAGACGGTGCGTTGCGATGCGCAGGCCATTGGTGGCAACGCGGCTCCAGCGGCGGTGGAGGGAGCCGAGGTCTTGGCTTCCGACAACCTCAAAGAGGTTGTCCCTCGAGTTGAGCAGCTCATCATTGACCGGGTGATGCGCCAGGTGAAGGGTAACCAATCCAAAGGGGCACGCGTGCTGGGGATCTCCCGCGGCGCCCTGATCGCCAAGCTTAAAGAGTACAACATCCCTGACTATCGCTACCTCCGGCGCCGTCGCCTCCCTTAGGTGCGGGCTTCAGGCGCCAGCAGGAACGCTTGGGGAAAAAGCTCGTCGAGGGTTTGGAGCTCCGGTTCCCCCTTGGTGTTGAGGGTGACGATCAGAAGCTTGGGGTTAAACTCAGCCAGTACCTGTCGACAGGCGCCGCAAGGCAAAAGGGGGTGCTGGTTGCCTACCACCGCTACCGCCACTGGCCTGGCAGCCGCCACCACCGCCGCGGCCAAAGCATTGCGTTCGGCACAAATGGTCAACCCGTAAGAGGCGTTTTCCACGTTGCAGCCTACAAAAACGCGCCCATCCTCAGCAAGCACGGCGGCGCCCACAGGAAAACGGGAGTAGGGGGCATAGGCTCGCTCTTGCGCCCTCCTGGCCTGGGTGATCAGTCGAGCAACGACGCTCGGCGCCAACTTCATGTTGCAAGCCTAGCGTGTTCGAGTCCTGAGGTCCAGCGCATGTGCGTGTGAAATCTTGACCAAAGGCCTCCTGGCGTGTACCCTCTTTCGCCGGCACGAGGTGCCGGGGAGGCGTCTATGGGCTTGGAAAATCTCAAGATTCCCGAGTGGGGGGAGCGCATTGGCTGGGACGGCCAGAACATCCAGGTGCCGGACAGACCCATCATTCCCTTCATCGAAGGGGATGGTACGGGGCCTGACATCTGGCGGGCCACCAGGCGGGTGTTGGATGCGGCGGTGGCAAAGGCCTACGGCGGCCAACGGCGCATCGCCTGGGTGGAGGTGCTGGCCGGGGAAAAGGCCTTCAACCTCACCGGGAACTGGCTACCCGACGACACGGTGGAGGCTATCCAGTACTTTCGCGTGGCCATTAAGGGCCCGCTGACCACGCCGGTGGGGGGTGGCATTCGCTCCCTCAATGTCACCTTGCGCCAGGTGTTGGACCTTTATGCCTGCGTGCGACCTGTTCGCTGGATTCCTGGGGTTCCCTCGCCGGTGAAGCGGCCGCACGATGTGAATATGGTCATTTTCCGGGAAAACACTGAGGATGTGTACGCCGGCATTGAGTGGCCTTCTGGGTCGGCGGAAGCGGAGAAGCTCCGGGTGTTCATCGAGAACGAGCTGGGCAAGAAGATTCGGCCCCAATCGGGCATTGGCATCAAGCCCATGTCCCCCTTCGGTTCGAAGCGCTTGGCGGCCAAAGCCATCCGCTACGCCTTAGCCAACGGCCGCGACTCGGTCACCTTGGTGCACAAGGGCAACATCATGAAGTACACGGAGGGAGCCTTCCGCGACTGGGGCTACCAGGTGGCCAAGGAGCTGTTTGCCGATGTGGCCGTCACCGAGGAGGAGCTGTACTCGACCTACAACGGCCAGCTGCCGGAAGGCAAAAAGGTCATCATCAAGGACCGGATTGCCGATTCCATGTTCCAGCAGGTGCTGCTGCGTCCCTCGGAGTACGCGGTCATCGCCACCCCAAACCTCAACGGCGACTACCTGTCCGACGCTCTGGCAGCGCAAGTGGGGGGCCTGGGCATGGCCCCAGGGGCCAACATGGGGGACGAGCACGCGGTGTTTGAGGCTACCCACGGCACCGCTCCCAAGTACGCTGGCCAGGATAAGGTCAATCCTGGGTCGCTAATCCTCTCCGGGGAGATGATGCTGCGGCACCTGGGCTGGAGGGAAGCAGCGGATCTGTTGGTCAAGGGGCTGGAAAAGGCGGTGGCTGACAAGCAGGTTACCTATGACCTGCACCGACAAATGGAGGGCGCCACGCTGGTGTCGTGCTCTGGCTTTGCTGAGGCGATCGTTGCCCGCATGTAAGGGAAAAGGGTAAGCACGCGCGGGGGGCACGCCGTGGGCGTGCCCCTCGTTTGTCTTTTCCGACAACCGGCACGGGTATCATTCTCGAGGAGGAACCATGCCCGAACGGCCAAAGATTTCGGCGGTGATCACCACGTTCAACGAAGAACGGAACATTGCCGACTGTATCGAGTCGCTTCTGTGGTGCGACGAGATCGTGGTGGTGGATTCCTTTTCCACGGACCGCACGCCGGAGATTGCCCGTTCGTACGAAAAAGTGCGTTTTTTCCAACGACCCTATTACGGCTCGGCCTCGCAAAAGAACTGGTCCATGGACCAAACTCGCCACCCCTGGATCCTGATTTTTGACGCGGACGAGCGCTGCACACCCGAGCTGCAAGCGGAAATTGAGGAGCTGTTGGCCAGCGGGCCAAAGCATGAGGCTTACACCATCAAGCGGCGCGTTTACTTCATGGATAGGGTGATCCGCTTCTCCGGGTGGCAGCACGACCGGGTGGTACGCCTGATCAAGCGGGGCGCTGGGCGCTACCCCAACCGCCGGGTGCATGCGGATATGCAGACGCGAGGGCCGGCACCGGTGCTGAAGAACCCCATGCTCCACTTCATGATCGAGTCCTTTGAGCAGTACCTTCCACGGATCATCAAGTACGGCTTCTGGGGGGCCGGGCAGGGGTGGAGGACGGGGAGGAAGTCGGGCTTCCTCGAGGTCTTTGGCCGTTCCACCTGGCGGTTTATCCGCATGTACGTTTTTCAACTCGGCTTCTTGGACGGCATGGCCGGCTTGGTTTTTTGCATGCTGCAAGCTTTCGGCACATACCTCAAGTGGGCCATCCTGTGGGAATGGCGGGTGAACGCGCAGCGGGGTCGCATGCCCAACCTGCCGCCCTTCGACGAGGACGAAAAGGTATGGGAATGGAAGCCGGAGGAGGCGGAAAGGGAGGGCGGGTCGGCCTAGGGTCCGGTCCCCTCTCCCAACACCAGTTCCAGGCGTTGGAGAAAGGCCGGAGGAGGCTCGAAACCGGTAAGGCGAGCGGAAGCCACCTCCGTGCCCTGGCGGAAGAAAATCACCGTGGGCACACCCACCACCCCGTAGGCCTGCCGCAGGTCTTCTGTGTCCGCTGAGGCTCGGGTGAGGTCCACCTTCAGCCGCCGAAAGGAGGCCAACTTGCCTTGTACCTGGCTGTCGCTGAAGGTCTTCTCGTCCAGCTCACGACAGGGCAGGCACCAGTCCGCGTAAAAATCCACTACCACGGGTGCGCCACTGGCTACCGCTTGCTGCACCGCCGCCGCGTCGGCCTTTTCCCACGTGAGGGACGGGGCGGGAGCGTGGGAAGGTCGGGGCCATAGCCAGGCCCCGGTCACCGCGACCAGCACGGTAATCGCGCGCATGGCCCGGTCCACCGCGTCCACCTCCCGCCCTGGCCGAGCGATCACCGACAGGTAAAGGCCGCCCAAAAGCAGGCTAAGGGCTAAAAGCCGGTCCCCCCAAGGTCCGGGAAGCAGGGGGCGGGCGAAGTAAAAGGCCAACGCTACAAGCAACACGCCGAACAGGCGGCGGATGCCCTCCATCCAAGCACCCGAATGGGGCAGCTTCTCCAGGCTACGGGTGGATAAGGCGAGGAAGAGGTAGGGCAAGCCCAGACCTAGCGACAGGGTGAAAAACAAGGCGAAACCCAGTGGTACGCTTTGCTTTTGTCCCACGTAGGCCAAAAGCCCCAGAACGAAGGGGCCTATACAGGGGGCAGCCACCAACCCCACCAACAGACCCATCACCAGGCTTCCCACCAAGCCATGGCGCGCACCCGTGGCTTGTGCCAGGCGCTGAGGGACGCGGATTTCCCACAGGCCAAACATGGAGGCCGCCAGCGCCAGGATCACCACCACAATGAGCGCGGTGACCCATGGCCACTGCAAGGCAGCGCCGAAAAGCTTGCCTGTCATGGCCGCCACCACACCCAAGGTGGAATAGGTCACCGCCATGCCCAAAAGGTAAAAGACGGCCAGCATGGCGGTTCGGCGTGTTCCGCCCGTTTGCTGGAGGAAAAAGCCCACGGTGACGGGAATGATGGGGTACACGCAGGGCGTGAGATTGAGTGCCAAGCCGCCGAGAAACACCAGTACCAACTGGAGCCAGAAGGCGGCATTGGCGAAGTCCCTGCCAGCCGCCCGAGGAAGGGGTTCGGAAGTGCCCGAGGCAGCGGCAATGGGCTGAAGGGTGGCGGTCCAAGGAACGGTGAAGGAGACCTCCTTGGGTGGCAGGCAACTGGTGTCATTGCAGGCCTGGGCCTGCAAAAAGCCCTTGAGGTGTTCGCCGGCGGCCCCGGAAGGCATGAAAATGGGGATCCGCACCCAGAAACTTCCCTCCAGCACCTCCACCGCCTCCTCGAAGACGGCCAGTTTGAGTTTCTTGGGCGCGGGAAATTGCGGCTTTTCCGCTCGCCAGCCCGCGGGTAAAGAGACCTTCACGGTGGTGGGCACCAAGAAGGGGTCGGAGGGCTCGGCGGCATTCACGTGCCATCCCTCCTGCACCTCGATGCGTAACACCAGCCAGCCCGCCTCACCTCCGGGCTGGGGCTGGCGTTCCCAACCCGCTTCCGCCACGCGAAAAACCGGCTCAGCTGCTGCCGCCAAACTGGCCCATACGATCCCTAGGGCAGCAAGAGCTCGCATACCACCTCCTCTGGCGTAACCCGCCAGCGGTATTTTGCCCCCAACCCGGCAAAGGTAACGGCTCGGGCCCCATGCCCTGGACAGGCGAGAGGAAGTGGCGCTAAAATAAGCTGCCGACTGGGGCGTCGGCAAACTGGTAAGCCACGGGACTTTGGATCCCGCATGTGCAGGTTCGAGTCCTGCCGCCCCAGCCATTTCTTTGTTCGGGGGAGGGATGGACGGCCAGCTGCCGTTGATCATCTTGTCAGGGAGGGCACATCCGGAGCTCTCGCGCCGCATTTGCGAATACTTGCAAATCCCCATGGGCCGCATTTCCTTGTTTAACTTTTCCGACGGGGAAAACGCGTGCCAGATCGAAGAAAACGTGCGCGGGGGGGACGTTTTTGTGGTTCAGCCCACCTGTCCTCCCGTCAACGACAACCTCATGGAGCTCCTCATTATCTTGGATGCCTGCCGGCGATCCTCGGCGCAGCGCATTACCGCTGTGGTGCCCTACTTCGGCTACGCCCGCCAGGACCGCAAGGATAAACCCCGCGTACCTATCACCGCCAAGCTGGTGAGCGACTTGCTCACATCGGCAGGGGCCACGCGGGTTTTGACCATGGACCTTCACGCGGCGCAAATCCAGGGCTTTTTCAACATCCCCGTGGACCACCTTTTTGCCGCCCCGGTGCTGATTGAAGAAATCCGTCGGCTAGGACTTTCCAATTTGGTCATGGTGTCGCCCGATGCTGGGGGTGTGGAACGGGCACGGGCTTTTGCTAAAAGGTTGGACGCCGGCCTGGCAATCGTGGATAAGCGGCGTACCAGCCCCAACCACGCCGAGGTAATGCACATCATCGGCGAGGTGGAGGGGAAGACCTGTGTGATCGTGGACGACATCATCGATACCGCCGGCACGCTGGTGAAAACCGCTGAGGTGCTGCAGCAGAAAAGCGCCGCACGGGTGCTGGCCGCGGGCGTGCACCCGGTTCTTTCAGGTCCAGCGGTGGAGCGCATTGTGGCCTCGGTGGTGGAGGAAGTGATCGTCACCGACACCATTCCCCTCCGACCCGAGGCGGCCCGCTGCGGCAAGATCCGTCAGCTTTCGGTTGCTGAGCTGCTGGGCGAGGCGATCCGCCGCATTCACGAGGCCAAATCCGTTTCTAGCCTCTTTGTCTGAGGAACCCTATGTGGTAAGCTTTTTGGCCTCGCCGAAGGCGAGGACGAGGAGGTCTGCCGCATGAGTGAGCTGGTAATTGAGGTGGAGCGCCGCCAACAAATGGGCAAGGGGGCCAACCGCAAGCTGCGGGCCCAGGGACTTATACCCGCGGTGGTTTACGGTGGCGGCAAGGAACCGGTTCCCGTGGTGGTCAATCGCAAGGCGGTGACCGAGCTGCTGCATCAGGAAAAGGGAAAGAACACCGTTTTCTTGCTGCGCATGAAGGGCACCAAGCAGGAGCGCCACGCCATGCTCAAAGATGCCCAGGTGGACCCCATGACCCACCAGTACATCCATCTGGACTTTATCCGCGTCATGAAAGGTCAGCACGTGCGGGTGGAGGTACCGGTGGAGCTGGTGGGCGAATCCGTGGGCGTTAAGGCAGGTGGCTTCCTGGACTTTACCGGCCGCTCCCTCCATCTGGAGTGCCCGGCGGACGCGATTCCGGAGAAGATCACCTTGGATATTTCCCAGCTCCGCATTGGCCAGCACCTGTCTGCCGCCGATGTGCCCCTGCCGGCGGGGGCCAAGCTCTTGGACGACCCGCACAAGATCTTAGTGACCATCGAGGGTCGCGCAGCCGCAGCCGAGGAGGAGGTGGTAGCGCCTGCGACTGGAGAGATGGCCGAGCCGGAGGTGATTCGCCGAGGCAAGGCGGAAGAGGAAGAGGAAGAAGAAGCGTAAAAGGTGAACGTGGCGGCGGTGGTGGGCCTGGGCAACCCCGGGGAAAAGTATGCTTTTACCCGGCACAACGTGGGCTTCCGCGTGGTGGACGAACTGGCTTTTCGCTTCGCCCTACCCTTAAAGCAGGAACGATTTTTTTCTCTGGTAGCTTACCGGGCGGGAAGTCGGCCCCTGTGGCTTGTTAAGCCGATGACATTCATGAACCTCTCCGGGCAAGCGGTCGCGGCCCTTTGCCGGCAGGAGGGCCTGCTGCCGTCCCAGGTGCTGGTGGTGGTGGACGACGTGGATCTGCCGCTGGGCCAGCTGCGCTTGCGCCGCCGAGGTGGCGCCGGCACCCACAATGGCCTGCGATCCATCGTGGCCGCAGTGGGGGAGGCCTTTCCCCGCCTGCGCTTAGGGGTTCGGGGTCAGGAGCCCTGGCAGGACCTGGCGGCTTACGTGCTGGCGCCTTTTAACCCTGAGGAGGTGGCCGAAGCAGAAGCCATGATCAAGCGGGCCGCCGACTGTGTGGAAATGGCCCTCTTTCAGGGAATCGAGCGTGCCTCCAACCAATTTAGCTCCTGAAAAACCGAACCACCTCAGGCCTGCTGCATCCTAGCTGGCTTGCCCGCGCCTGCGGCCTGCCACCCTCACCGGGGCCGGATCCCCGGAACGGCAAAAGGAGCACGGGCCCAGCCTCTTGCGTGCCTGCAGCCAAGGCTTGCTCCTGTAATGACTTGCTCACAGAAACACGAGTAAAACCCGAAGCAACGCGTGACCAAAACCAGCAGCCCGGCTCTTGACTTCTGTTTTTTTTACCCTCCTTGCGAACACGCACCCGCACCCGGGAGCGGGGGAAAGGAGGATGAGGATGGCACGGTGGACGCGAACGCAAGGCTTTACGTATAAATTCTTGGTTATGGGGGTGCTGCTTTGCGCCGCTGTGGGATGGGGGCAAAACGCTCCCGCTCCGCAGCCGAATCTTTCTTGATGTGACACCCACCCGGAGCAGTGCGAACCCCCCGAGCCCCCGGCCCCGCCTGAGCGGCTGGCCTTTTACTACCCCTGGTGGGACGGTTACGATACAGTAGGGCAGCGGCCGCGGCCGAAGTGGAGCGAATGCAGCACCACCTGGCTGCCGCAAAACGACCCGGATGCGGTCTTTCACCCCGATTTCAACGCCAACGGCGTGTTTGAAAAGGAAATCGACCTGTACAACGACTGGGAGGTAAGCACGGTGGTCACGCAGTTCCAGCGCATGCAGGCTGCAGCCATCACCGGCATCGTGTCCTCCTGGTGGGGTGTTAATACTAAGGAAGATCTGAAGCTGAGGGCGTCCGTGATCCCGGCGGCTGGCATCGTTCAAGGGGTAGATGTAAGCATGTACTACGAATCCAACATGCCCAACGAGTCCGATCAAACAAAGAAAGCGTTCCTGCAGAAAACCGTTACTTTGTTCAAGGAAAACCCCCCCTCTTTTTTTGTGCGCCTTTACGACCCCGCCTACGGCCTGCGCCCGGTGCTGTTTGTTTACGCGCCTCGTATTGGCAGCTGCGCCACCTTGGATTCCTGGAACAGCGCGCTGGGGGAAATTCAACGCGATACTGGGGTGCGGCCGGTTTTGGTTATGGACATGAAGAACGATGTGCCTACCCGCTGCTCCAACTGGTCCCGGCGGGATTACCTGTGGCACAAATACGATCCAGGCAACGATGGCTTTGAGGCCACAGTGGTGGGCGGCGTGGTGCAAACGGTCACCATTCGCCCAGGGTTCGTGCGCTGTAAGGAAAAGATTCACTATCAGCCGCGCAATCTCAACACCTGGCAAGGCCTAGTACACAACGCCAACGCGGCACGGGCACAGTATTTCCAGCTCGTTACCAGCTGGAACGAGTGGTTGGAAAACACTTCGGTGGAGCCGGCGGTGGAGTGGTACTCCCCCTCGGGTCTGGGGCAGTACCTGGACATCCTGTCCTACTTCCCGCCGTACTGAGGAGGGAGGTATGCGCAAGGTTTTTTTTGCTGCCTTGTGTTTGTTTGCGGGGGGGGCTTGGGCGCAGCCTTGCACGCCGCTGCAGGTGCGCCCGGCCCCCCGGCCGGATGCCTTGCCTCGGCAGCAGGATCCTGGCCTGGAACAGCTATTTGGCTTGTACTACGCTGGCGGTCGCTACTTTTACAGTTACAAATTTTGGCCCGCCCCTGGGGCCAGCGATACTCGCGAGCGGTATTATTTCGCCGAGGGCGCGCGTTTTCTCGAGCCGCAGTTCGTGGGCCAAGTCGACGAACCCTATACGGTGGGTTACGGTATTCCCTTTAACTGGGTGCGCTGCCTGCGGGGGCTTTGCTTTACCGCTTTTGGCTACCTGTTTGTCTCCACCGATGGGCGTCAGTGGCAAATGCTTTGGCCACGCTCGCCCCACATAGGGTTTCCGGTGCAGTGGACCGGGGACCAGTTTGTGTGGGTAGGTGGCTTTGGTGAGGTGTTGACCAGCTACGATGGCTTGGACTGGCAATACCGCACTACCGTGCCGTTGGGGACGCGGCCCATGGGCATGGCGATAGCTGACCGCTACCGCCTGGTGGTGGCGGGCACCCACCCCTACGGCGATTACCGCGAAAGCTACCGGGGCTATACCGAGGACTACCAGACCTGGAACCTGGAAGTGTACGAGGACGAGAAGAACGATTTGCTCTTCAACGGTGGCCTGGGCAACGGTTGGTTTTACTCCTTGGGGCTGCGCACGCGGGAGGGGAAGGTGTGGGAGCGAACGGCTGTGGCCAAAAGCCCGGAGGCTTGGCAGCTGAGCGCCGTCGAGGAGAATTTTGCTGCGTGGCATACTTTTTTCGCCGGGCGGCATTTTTGGGCGCCCTTGGCCTTTGGGACGTTCCATACCTCCGTGGAACGCGGGATGGAAATTTACCTTTCTAAAACGCAGGACCTGATGAGTTGGCAGGCGAGCTTGGTCGGGCGCATCCCGCCCGAAGTCATTCTTAGGAGCACCGGGTTTGACGCTTTTGACTTCACGATGGCCGGCTGGGATGGTAAGCGGGTGTGGTGGCTGTTGATGGATTCCAACGTCCGGGATGCGGACGTGACCCAGACTGGGCTAGTCGCCTTCACCTCCTGTGCGGATTTGGGGGATCCGGTAGTGCTGCCTGGGGTGGGGCATGGGGCTGGGGCCGGTGGGAGTTTTTGGCGCACGCGTTTGTGGCTGCACTACCCGGGACCTGGAGAGGGGGAGGTGCTGCTGCAGTGGTTACCCCATGGGCGGGAAAACGCCGAGCCCAAGGAGCGGCGGTTGTGGCTCAACACGGGGGAGAGCTTGGAGTTTGACGATGTGGTGTGGCAGCTTTTTGGCGAGGAGGGTTTTGGCAGCTTGCGGGCCGTATCGGTGGCCAACGAGGTGGTGGTGCAGGCGCGCACGTACAACGCGAGTGGGGAGGGCAGCTACGGGCAGGAGATTGCCCCGGGACGAGGGGATTGGCGAGGGGGAGAGGGTTGGTTGGTGGGGTTGGCGGATTCGGGAAACCTGAGCGAGGGCTTTCGCACCAACGTGGGAATACAGAACCTGTGGGTGGAGCCGGTGGTGGTGGAGGTGGTGTTTCGCGATGCGCAGGGGCAGGAGCTGGGGCGTCGGCAGGGGCGTTTACGGGCTTTTGAGGGCGTGCAGTGGTTTCGGCCGCTTTTGGCCTTTCGGCCGCAGGGCGTGGAGCTGGCCTCGGCAGTGGTGCGGTTGGTGGAGGGGCAAGGCCGCGTTTCCGCCTACGCCTCACGGGTGGACAACCGCACGGGCGACGGCAGCACCATCCGCGCCTTCAAGCTCCCCTGGCAAGGCACGGTGCGCTGAGGGCAGGCGGTTGGGTAGCGCAGACAAGGGGGCTCCTGCCGCGGGAAAAAAGGCCGGTGCTTTGCAAGGTGAACGCGAACGCCATGCCTCGGCGGAAGCCCCCACCGGGGCCGAGCCGGGTGCTTCCTGCCGGCATGCCCCTTTGGCCAGAGCCCACGGCCGCATCGGCAGGCCGTAGGCCATGGGGTTATGATCGCCCCAAGGGTGAGGGCGCAGATGCCCCTCGGGCGTGTGCTGCCGGACGTTGTGCATGGGAAGGTGATGTGGTAGCATGAGGCCTCCTTGCTCCCTCCTTGGTGAGGGGGCCAAAGGGCCGAAAGGAGGAAGCATGCCGCTTTACGAGCTAGGTTTAGTCTTGACTCCCGATTTGGAGGACCAACCCCGGGAAGCGTTCCTCGGCGAGTTGAAGCAACTGTTGGCCTCACAAGGTGCCCAAGTGGTCAAGGAAGACGTTTGGGGCAAGCGCACCCTCGCCTATCCCATCCGCCACAAGCGCGAGGGTTTTTACGTGTTTTGGCAGTTTGAGGGACCAGGGGGCGCAGTGGCGCCGCTGGAATACAAGCTGCGCCTGTCCGATGAGGTGCTGCGGTTCCTCACCTTGAACCTGGACCGGGAAATGCGGCGGGCGAGGAAGCTTTCCGCGGCTCGAGCCGCTCAGCAGGCGGCTAGGCAGGAGCAGGCAGCGGTGGCCGCGGAGGTGCCCGCCAGTGGACAGGCCGAGGTCATGTCGCCGGCGGAGGAGGTCTAATGTCGAAGAAAAAGTTTGTCAGCAAGCGCAAGAAGGTTTGCAAGTTCACCGCCGAAGGGATCGATTACATCGACTACAAGGACGTAGAGCTTTTGAAGCAGTTCACGCCCGTGTCGGGCAAGATCCTGCCACGGCGAGTTTCAGGGACCAGCCCCATTTACCAGCGCAAGCTTGCGCGTGCCATCAAGCGGGCGCGCATTATGGCCTTGTTGCCTTTCGTGGGGGAGTGAGGGGCTGGTTTCGCTTTGTATGGAGCCCTCGACGGAATCTCGAGCCGCCTGGGGTCGCTTCTCGGGCCCGTTTGTCGCCGGGTTGTCGTCCCTGCTTTTTTTCGGCGCGTTACTGGTGGTGCCGCTCCTGGGGGCGTTCGTGGCCTTTTTTGCCCCGCTACCGCTGCTGCGCGAAGAGGTGCTGGGCAGGAGCTCCTTCTTGGCCTGGGGGTGGGTTCTGGTGATTTTGGTTGGCGCCACCTTGGCCAGCAAGGACAGGCTTCTGCTCTTTCTGGCAGCTGGTTACTTGCTGGTGGCGGTGTGGCCGACGGTAGGGGCCAAAGCTTGCGCCCGGCGCGGGTGGCCTGTGGGTCGCTGGCTGGCGGTCCATACCCTGGCAAGCTTGGCCTTTGCCAGCGCGTTGGCTCTCGCGTGGGTGGGCTCGGGTGAGGTGGGCGAGGAGCTGGCTCGGCTGGCTGTGGACTGGGTCCAAGCTCACCAGCAGGCAGCCAGCTTTTGGTCGCTGGGCAGGCCCGAGTTGGTTTCCGCCGGAGCTGGCTTGACCGGGTACTTGGCACCTGCTCTGGTGGCCATCTACCTGATGGCAGCCGGTTTATGGTTGCGACCACGGCTGCACCTCCTTGGGTTGGGGCCGGCAGGGCAGCCTTTTACCCGCTACGCCTCCGAGGAGTGGTTACCCTTGGGTTTCGTGGCCGGTGCGCTGGGGTGGGCCCTGGCTTCGGGGAACGTGCGTTGGGTAGCAGCTAACCTTCTTGTCACGGTAATTGCGTTGTACTTTGTGCATGGGGCGGCTATCATCCTGAGCTACCTGGGGCCCAACCTGGGGGCCAATCGCTGGGTGCGGGCGGCGGTAGTGGTCTTGGGGGCGCAAGTGCCCTTAGCCTTTCTTTACGCCGCCCTGGGCCTGTTGGATAGCTTCGTAAAGCTTAGGCGGGAAGACGACAGCGAAGGGAGTTAGGCATGAAGGTCATTCTGAACGAGCACATTCCCAACCTGGGGGAACGCGGTCAGATTCTCGAGGTCAAGCCTGGCTATGCCCGCAACTACCTCATTCCCAAAGGGCTGGCCTACGAGGCGACACCAGCCAACCTTGCTCGCTTTGGGGCTGAGCAAAAGCGTTGGCTGGCTAAACAGGAAAAGGAGAAAGCCTCGGCGGCAGAACTGGCCCAGAAGTTGGCGGGCCTGGAGCTGACCTTCAACCGAAGGGCGGGCGAAGAGGATGCCCTTTATGGCTCTGTCACCGCCGCGGATGTGGCCGAAGCCTTGCAGGCCAAGGGGTTTTCCGTGGACCGACGGCAGGTAGTGTTGCCTCACCATATCAAGCGGCTGGGCACGTACACGGTGGAGCTGCACCTGCATCGGGACGTGCGCGTGCCCATCACGGTGCACGTGGAGCCGCTGGAAGGCTAGGGCCCTTCGGTCATGGGCGAAGGCCCAGCCGGTTCGCGACCAAGCTGGAAAGCCAAATTGCGCCGCCTGGTGGCGGCGCCTTTTCGTTTCTTGCTCAAGGACGAGCTGGCACGGCTTGCCCTCCTGGAAACCACCCTGGTTTCGCAGCTGCGCCTGCTGAGGGAGGAGATCCAGTCGAGCTTGGAGGCCGCACGAAGAGACTGGGACGAGCTGCGGCAGGCCTACCTGGCCACTCGGGCGGAGTTCGAGCAAGTACGGGACCGCCGCGTGCCACAGGTGGAGCGTGACCTGACCGGCCTGCAGGCAGCGTTTTCTCAGTTACAAGCGGAACTGGAGATCCTGCGGGACGTACGGCTGCCGCAGCTGGAGGGGGTGCAGGCGGGGCTGCAGCAGGCCCATGAGGCGCTGCAGCGGGAGCTGGAGGCCCTGCGGGATGGGCGGCTACCGAAGCTGGAGGGGGCGCAGGCAGGGCTGCAGCAGGCCCATGAGGCACTGCAGCGGGAGCTGGAGCACCTGCGCGACCACGTGGCCCCGGAGCTTTCGGCTGCCCTTAGGGCCGTGCAAGCCTTGGCGGAAGAGGTGCGGGACGAGCGACTCCCCGCCGCGGTGGCTCGGGCCGACGCCCTGTTGGCGCGAGTGGGGGAGGAGCTTTCGGTGGTGCGAGGTTTGTTGGACCGCCTCCTGGTTCGCGAGCCCCTTACGGTGCCGCCGCTGGACGCGCCGCTGGAGCAGGAGCTTCCCCAAGCGGTGCGCCAGGCCTGGCTGGAGTTTGCCAATCGGCACCGAGGCAGCCGTGGGGAAATCCTTGGCCGGGCCAGCGACTACCTGAGCATTTTCCGCCATGCATCGCCCGTGCTGGACGTGGGCTGTGGCCGGGGCGAGCTGCTGCAAGTGCTGGCCCAGGCCGGCATTGAAGCCTTCGGCGTGGATGTGGATCCGGCGGCGGTGTCTGCCTGTTGCAGTTTGGGGCTGGAAGCCAAGCTGCAGGATGCGCTGGAGGCTCTCCGCCAGCGGAAGGAAGGGAGCCTGGGAGGTGTGGCGGCGGTGCATGTGGTGGAGCACCTGCCCGCGGCCCACTGGATGGAGCTGGTCGCCTTGGCAGCCAGGGTTTTGCGTCCGGGAGGGGTGCTGGCGGTGGAGAGTCCCAATCCCGAGACGTTGCGGGTGGGGGCGGGGGCTTTTTGGCTTGACCCCACCCATGTGCACCCCGTCCACCCCGAAGCGCTGCGCTTCGTGGCTGAAGCGGTGGGCCTAGAGGTGGTGGAGATCCGCTACCTTCGGCCCTTCCCCCACGAGCAACAGCTGGCGCCGCGCGTTCCCGATCCGTCCTGGCGCCCCCTCATGGAGGAGCTGGACCGCTGGCTTTCTGGACCGCGCGATTACTTGCTGGTGGCGCACAAACCAACGAGCGTATAACTTACCCGGGATTTCAGAGGTACGGTTGGAAAAGCTCTCTTAGCTGCAGAAGGGTTTGAGCAAAACCCCGGTTACGCACGGCCTCGAGCACGTCCTCGCGTGAGGCCTGCCGAGCCAGTTCCTTGGCGTCCTCGACGATATCGAAAAAGTGCGAAAGGGGCGCGAGGGAAAGACGCCGGAAGTTCTCCGCGTACCAGGCAGACTCCCGCACCGCCTCCCACACGGGACAGGCAGGGCTCCTGCCTTCCTTGAAGATGGTATCGGCGGTGGCCACCACCTCGCGGTAGAGGGCCTGCATGATAGTCCTGATGTCTCCGGTGGTGAGAGCGTGCTGGAGATCTGTCGCCTTATCTGTGGGCGCATTCGAAGCCGCCGCCGCAGCTGCGGGCGTGGGAGCCGGCTTAGCCTTCGCCTCCTGGAGAGGAGCGACGGCCGGCGGAGGGGTGGTGAACTGGGACGGCGGGGCTGAAGACGTGGTACCTTCGGTTTTGTCTTTAGGTTCCAGGCTTTTCTTGACCCGCTCGCCCAGGTGGCTGAGAAGCTCGAGCTCCAGCTCGCCCACTGGGCGGGCGTAAGCTACGCGCTGAAAGATTGTGTCCAGCTCCATGAACCGCACGCGCAGCATCGCTTCGCGACCAGACAGGGGAAGCCAGTCCAGCTTTTCCAACAGATCGGGTTGAGAGGCCAGAATATCGGCCAAATCGGCAAAGGCAGCATAATCCAGCAGGTCAGCATTGTCCGTGTGAAACCAGCTTACGCTTTGCTCGCGCTGGCGCCGCTGGGAAAGAAAAAGGCGTAGGTCCTCGGGAATCAGCTCGTGCCAGCGGTCCCCTGCTTTGGCTTGCAGCTCCTGGCGTACGGCCTTGCGCAGGCGATGAAGGAGATCAGCAATCAGGCGGTACGCATCCAGGTTCAGGTCCAGCTTACCCATGTCAGTTCCATTGGCCTCCATGTCGCAGGGAAGCAAAAGGGCGTAGAAAGCGTTCCCGCTGCTCCGCATCCCGCAAGGCCAAGAGCAGTATTCGCCCGCGGGTGAGGGCGTCAGGGACGTTCAGCAGGCCCTGCTGTTGGTCCACGCTTAAAGCTAGGAGGGAGGTGAGCTTCCAGGTTAGCGTTTCCAAGTCGGCAGCCCAAAGGTCCTGGGGCGCTTCCTTTGGCAGCCGTGCGCAAAGACGCGCTACGCGGTGCAGGAGCAGCCGCCGCAAAGGCTCCGCCCGCGTGGGCAGTGAGCCCGTGTCGGGGAAGTCCTCGGCCATGACCATAGGAACCTCTTCTTGCACCAGGCGCCGGAGGCGGCAGCGCTGCAAGCCATAGAAAATCACCGAACCCTCCTTCTCGGCCAAGGGCACCACCCGTGCCTTCACGCCCACCTCGTGCACTGCTTCCTCTTCGTAAAAGGAAGCTACCAGGACGTTGCCGTGGTCATGGGCGCACCGCAAGACCTGATGGGCTGTCGAGCCGAGGGGCGTTACCTCCACCTGCATGGTGGGTAGCAGCACCAACCCTTCCAGAGGGTAGAGGGGCAACAGGTAACCCGCCTGCATGCCCTTTAAGTATACAGCCGGTTGGCCGAGGGGTCAGGCTCTTTTCTAGGCAAACTCCGCTTGACGACGCCAGACGGCTAACAACCCCCCCGCCAGCAGCACCACCAGCCCGGTCCACAGCAAGCCGATCATCGGCTTGAAGCTCACGTCCGCGGAAAAGCGGGGAAGCTCTCCCGGATCGGGCGGGGCGTTTGCGTCGAGGATCAGGAGCTCCAGCGTCTTAGCATCGGCGTTCATTTGACCCAAGCGCACGTGCACGTCCGGCAGCCCACGTAAGGCCGCATCCACCCGCTGGGTTGCCCCCTTGATGGCGGGCACTATCTCGTACTCCTGACCGTTCTCCTCTCGCACGTTCACCACTGCCCCAATATTGATTTTTCCCGCCTCCGGGTCAAAGTCCGAGAGGTCAAAGCTGGTGAATGTGAGGGTGGCCCCGCGGTAGGTAAGAGACTGCCCTGGCTGCAGGATAGCCCGCTTGGCGATGCCCGACGAAATGCCAAGGCCGCGCAGGCGAATTCGGCCTTCGGAAGCGTTTACACCCAACAGCTGCAAGCTCACCCCGCCTGGAGCGGGGACGGGCACGGGCTCGGCCTCTAAGCCTCGGCTCGTAGAGACGAGGCGCGGCGTGAGGTTGAAGCTTTGGTCCTGGTAACGGACCTCCAGTTTGGCGCCAATGGAAAGCACGTCGCCTTCGCCGTGGCTGCCACCCATATCGAAACCGCGGAAGGTCACGGCAAACGGCCCCAAGCTGGTCGTTTCTCCCTTGCCCAGCTCCGCTGTTGCCGCATCCTCGCCTTGCCGCCCCGGGTCGTACTCCACCGGCGAGATGTAAAGGTCGTGGGTGAGCTTGACCAGCACGTCCGGGTGGGCAACCAGCTGTTGGGTCTTCTGGTTGATGAACATTCGCGGCCGCGCCAGATGGACCTTGCCCTTGCTGTCTCGAACCTCCACCACCATGGCATCCTTTTCACGCGGGTTGGATTCCAAGCCCTTGAAGGTCAGGGTGTAACCAAAGACCTGGTGGGGCTGTCCTTGCGCCAGGGTAAGCTTTTGCTTGCGGTCGTACACGGAGGAGGTGACGATGCCCACCAGCATCAAGCCCAGGCCCACGTGGGCAAGGTACCCGCCCACGGCGCGGAAGCGGCGGCTGCGCAGCTCGTCCATGCTCTTGAGCAGGTTGCTGGCAAAAGCGAGGATGGAGACAAAAAGGAAACCGGCAAACAGGCTCTGGCGGGCGCCCAAAGCCAATCCCAGTACCGTACCTCCCGCGGCTACGGCACCGGCCACCGTTAGCCTCCTTCGCAGCTCCGCTGCTGTTCCCTTCCAATGCAGGTAAGGTACGATGCCCAGCAGCAGGGCCACGAGAATGCCCACAGGCAGGGTGACGCGGTTGTAAAAGTCAGCACCTACCTGCGCCGGCTTGGTGAACAAACGGGTGATGAGCGGGGAAGAGGTGCCCACCAGCACCACGGTGGCGGTGGCCAGCAAAGCCCCGATGGCGATGACGAAAAACACTGTGCGTGAGAAGAACGGCTCCTCACCGACTTCAGCGGGAATCTCCCGCCAGCGCCAAAGGAGGAAGCCCAAGCCCAGAAGAAGAAAGGAAACGAGGTTGAAAACCAGCCAGCCCGTAATCCCCAGGTCCACGAACGAGTGCACGGAAAAATCAGCCAGCACGCCCGAGCGGGTAAGGAAGGTGGCGTAAAGCACCAGCACGAAGGAAACGATGGCCAAAAAGAAGTTGAGCTTGCGAAAGCGGCTGCGTGCCTTTTGCAAAATCAACCCGTGCGCCAGGGCAGAGGAGGTAAGCCAAGGAACCAGGGAGGAGTTCTCCACCGGGTCCCATCCCCAGTAACCGCCCCAGCCCAGGGTAACGTAGGCCCAGTAACCACCCAAAAGGATGGCAGCTCCGAGGGTGACAACGGTTACCAGCGCCCAGGGCAGAGCCGCCTTAACCCACTCCTCGTAACGCCTTTCCCAAAGGGCGGCAATGGCCAAGGCGAATGGGATGGCGGTGGCGGCGTAGCCCAAGAACATCACCGGCGGGTGAATGGTCATCCATGGGTTTTGCAGCAGCGGGTTGAGTCCTTGGCCATCGGCGGGCATTTGCCCGGGCGGCAAGCCTTGGAGGAAGCGGAAAGGCGATTGCCGCAGGAGAATGGCGATGAGGGAAAGGAGGGTGAGGTTGTAAACTAGCAGGCCGCGGCTTTCGTAGTGGCGGGCGAAGCGAATGAAGGCCAGGCCAATGAGGCTTCCCCAAAAGATCCAAAGGAGGAAGCTGCCCTCTTGCCCCGCCCAGAAGGTGGAGATCAGGTAAGCGGTGGGAAGGGTCCGGTCAGAGTAGGAGAACACGTAATGCAAGCGGAAGTCGTGAGTGACGATGAGAAACAGCAGCACCCCGCACGCCAATGCAACGGCGAAGGTCCCATAATAGTAGGTTTGTCTGGCGTAAGCTAAGGACCTCTCCCCCCCACGGCTTGCCTGAAAGTAAAAGTACGTTGAGGCCGCGAAGGCCACGAAGGCTGCCCACAACGTGATGACGCCAGGCCAGTACATGCGCTCCCCCTAACTACGGCGCCCATCCTCGGTGGGCACCGATCCAGTTGCCCGCACCTTGTGCTCGTTGGGGCACAGGCGCAGGCGGTGCGTGTGCAAGAGTGCGCGCGCACGTGTCGTCCCAACCACGGCGTGGCTCCCCCAAAATGCCGCCTACGTGGTGCCGCCGCTCACGTACTCCTTCTCCTCGACGCCCTGGTACTTGGACGGGCACTTCACCAGCAGCTTTTCTGCCATCAACACACCATCGGTATATCGCCCGATGACCACGATTTGCGTGGCTTCCTCGAAGTTGCCCGGTTTGGTACCGGCGAAGCGGACTTTCATGCGATCGCCCTTTTCGTCTTCCAGAAGGAACGAAAGCATGCCTGAGGTCTCGTCGTAGGAGGAAGAGCCGTGGACCAGCTTGCCAGCCACCTGCACGGCCTCCTGCGCCGCCCTCGCCTGGGCGAAGGTGACGTAAGGGGTGAGGCTGGCCTTGAAGGCACCGGCACCGAAAGCAATAAAGCCAACAATCAAGGCCACCCCAGCAACCGTCCAGAGGGTTCTTTTGCTCATTGCCGCTCCTCCTCTTCCAGCTTATGCAGGCGGCGCTCCAAACCGAGGCAGTACAGGTAAATCCCCAGCCATATGCCAACGGTGACGGCAACAACCCAAAAGAGGCTTTCTGGTGCGGGCATGCTTACTCCCCCCTTTTCTCCCGCCGCAACTGCAGGCGGGCCAACCTCACCTCCAAAGAGTACAACCACCAAAAAATGCCAGTAAATCCCACCATTGAGCCCATGAGGACTTGGAACATGCGGGAGTCCATCTTGATCTTCCCCTGCACGTTGATAATCGTGTCCGGGTGCAGCGACCAGTAGACTCGGGGGACCACGAACACCAGGAAGGGCATGGTGACGAAGGCCAGGATGGCGTAGGCGGCGGCCAGGGCAGCCCGGCGCTCAGGATCGCTGACCGCCTGTCGCAGGGCTAAGTAGGCAGCGTAGATCAACAGCAGGATGGCGATGGACACCTCACGCGGATCCCAGTTCCAAAAGCTGCCCCACATCACCTTGGCGAAAAGCGACCCGCTCACGGTGGCTAAAAAGGCAAACAGCAGACCCAGCCGTGCGGACGCGGTGGCGCGGGCGTCGTCCAGCAGGTCCCGGCGGCGAAGAAACTGAATGGAAGCCACCAAATTGACGCAGAAAGCCACCACCGCCACCCACGCTTGCGGCACGTGAAAAAACACAATTCGCGCCGACTCCCCTTTGAAGCCGGCGGCCCGCGGTGCGTAGAAGAAGGCCGCCCAGGCAACCAGGCAAATCCAAAGGCACAACAACCCGAGAAGGACTTTTTTGCGTCTAGTCATGCCACACCGCCGGAAAGAGGAATGTGGAGGCGACCAGGGTCACCCCTGCCAACGATACGACAGCCCGCAAGGCCGGTACCACCGCTTGCCAGTCGCCGACGGTGGCAGCCATGCGCGTTCCTTGAATAAGGAAAATAAGTACCGGCAGCACCAGGGGCACCGCCAGCACCACGAACAAGGTGGCCGAGCCGGAAGCTCGGGCAATGATGGCGGCCACCATGGTGCAGGTGGCGGCGAGCCCCACCGCTCCTGCCATCAGCACCAGCACCAAGGCTGCCACGTTCGCGACGGAAAACCCCATCAGCACAGCAAACAGGGGCACGAGGAAGGCCTCCAGCGCTATCAAGAGCAGCAAGTTGAAGAACAGCTTGCCGGCAAACACCGCCCCCGGCCGTGCCGCCAGGCGGAGGGTTTTGGCGGTATGTGCGTCTTCTTCCTTGACGAACACGCGCGGCAGCCCTGCGCTCGCGGCAAAGAAAAAAATGATCCAAAGAAGCGCAGCATGCAGGTGCGGCCGGTCCTGCTCATGAATGCGGTAGGGGCCAATCTGGTACGCCACGGCCATTAGGGTGGTCAGGGCAAACAGCCCCACGGCGGAGGCCGCCACGCGGGAGCGCAGCTCCGCCACCAGCTCCTTTCGCAGCACGGTGAGGCTTTCAGCCAGCCAGCTCAAGAACCTCGTCCCCCCAGGCCACCTCCCTTGGGTCGTTGGTGGCCACAACCACCGCACAGGCTTGCTTTCGTTCGGCAATCACGCGGCCGAGCGTTTCGTGGCCGGCGGCGTCTAAATTGGAGGTGGGCTCATCCAAAAGCAACACGGCCGGCCGATGCACTAGCGCTTGGGCTAGCTTCACCCGCTGCAGCATCCCTGAGGAAAACTGCCGAACCGGTCGCTTGAGCTCGCGGCCCTGCAACCCTAAGCCCGCCAGCAATTGGGTGAGATCCGCCTGGCTGGGCCGCAGCCCTCGCACGTGCGAGAAGAACTCCAAGTTCTCCAGAGCAGAAAGCTCTTCGTAAACAGCCATATCCGGTGCACAAACACCCAAAAACCGCGACCATTCACTTCGGGGAAGCTCCCCTTGGCCGTCCAGGTACCGGACCGTACCGCCCGTAGGTCGCAGCAAGCCGGCCAAGATGTTCAGCAAGGTGGATTTCCCGGAGCCGTTGGGACCGGTAACCACCAGCACCCGTCCAGGGGCGGCTTGCCCGCTGACGCCGGCCAGCACCACATGCCCAGCGAAGCGCTTGGTAATGCCGGAAAACTCCACCCGCACCTCACCCACGGCGCCAAGCTTAGCACGCCAAGAGGTCTGGAGGCGCAGGGAATGTTCTCCGGCCTGCCGCTTTTGATACAGTGAGCCCGTGCGGCAAAATCTGCTTCAGGCGCTGGCAAAGTCCTGGCCGCTTTGGCCCAGCACGCGCCCCTGGCTCGGCCATGGCCTGTCGGCAGGGTTGGTGCTTTTGCTTGTGCTTTCGCGTTTCCTGCTGCTGCCCGCAGGACCCTGGGAGCAGGACGAGGCGCTTTTGGCCTGCGGCGTGTTGGACTTCGACCCGGGCCACCACATGCCCCAGCCACCGGGCTTTCCCTTGTGGGTTTGGCTTGGACGGCTCCTCATGGCCTTGGGGGTGGGCGACCCGGCCCGTGCTTTGCAGCTAGCCAGTGCCACCGCCTCCGTGCTGACTTTTCCGGCGCTGGTGCTCCTTTGGGAGCCCCTGTTGGGCCGGAGGCAGGCAGTGGCGGCAGCCCTCCTGGCACTCTTTCTTCCCGGCAGCTGGTTTCATGCCAGCCGGGCCTTCACCGAGACGGCAGCCGCGTGGGCGTTTATGTGCGCCCTCGTCGTTTGGCAGCGGGGCGAGCGGGTCTTCATGCCGGCGGCCTTGCTGCTGTGCACCAGCGCTTTGCTGCGGCCCCCATGGCTGCCTTTCTTGCTCGTGGTGGGCCTGGTTTGGGCCTGGTCTGTAAGGCAGTGGCCGGGCGAGCTGCTGCGGGGGGCGGGTTTGGCCCTTCTCCTCGCTGGTGCGCTTGTTGCCCCGCTGGTGCTGGAGGCGGGAGGCCTCGATGTTTACTGGCAATCTCTGCTCCAGCACGGTCGCGAGCACGCTTTCCTCTTGGGCACTGAAGGTTACCACTGGGCCGAACTGGGCCTGGTGAGGGGCTTGGGAGGGGGTGCGCCCGCGGCGCTGGTCCTTGCCTTGGCGCTCGGAGGCTGGGGCTCGCTGGTGCGTGGCCTGGGTTGGAGGCGATGGCTGACAGTTAGCGGTCTTGCCCTGTGGTTTGCTTACCTGCTGCTGTTCACCCACAACAGCACCTACCCTCGCTACGCGGTGCTGGCCTTACTGGTGCTGCCGGGCCCAGCGGTTTTGGGTCTTGGCCAGCTGGTCCGAAGGCCCCCTCTTGTCCTGGGTATCACCGGCCTGGCCACGCTCCTCTTTGCTTTGTGGACCTATCCGGCGGTGCTTTATGTACACCGTCACCGCCTGCCGGCGGTGGCGGCGTTCCTGAGCATCCCTGAGGATGCGGAAGCCAACGTGGTGTTTCAGGATGAGCTCTTTTCCTTTCGCAACTATCTGGCTCGTACCGGGCGCCTGAAGGCAGCCACGCTGCGTTGGAGCGAGGTTCAAGCCCCCAAGTTTGCTTTGGGGGGCGCCAAGCTTTTCTTGGTCACCGAGACTTCACCCGCGTTCGTGCCCGCTTCCACCTCCCAGGAACAGGAGTTTGTCGTGGGCGAAGAAAGGGTGATTCGCTTGTCCCAGGGCCGCTTCTTGCAGGCGCGCCTGGTGCGTCACCCGGTACTGTTGTACCAGGGTGGCTCGGTGCGGGAGCAGGATGCCCAGGGGCGTGCCTTTGTTTGGCTTTACCCCGAGGCCACCTTGTTGCTGCCCGCGATGCAAGGGCCGGGGACTCTTACCTTGGCTGTGGAGTTGCCACCTGGCTTGGCCGAGGAGGGAGGCACGCAGGTGCAGGCCTGGGTAGACGGGCAGCAGACAGATGTTGTTGTGCTTTCCAGCTTTCGGGGCCTCATGAGGGTTCCCTTGCCCGAGCTTGGCCGGCGAAGGGAGGCGGCGCAAGTGGTCCCGATGCGCCTGCGCGCCCAGCGGTGGAAACGCTTGGCCGGTGATTTGCGCCCCTTGGCCCTTAAGGCGCGGTTCCTTTCCTTGGAAGCGCCCCCCTGGCCAGCGAAAACTTACGCCTTAGCTCCGGAAGCGGAGCAGATGCACGGCTTGGCGGTACGCGCGGAAGGGGTTTACGGTCCCGAGCGCTTTGGTGGTGCGCCGGGGGCCTGGTGCCAACCCATGTGTTCCTTTGAGCTCCCCGTCAGCACCGGGCGCCTGCAGGTTTGGCTTTCCGCTCCTCGGCCCGCAGGGGCCCTGGTCAGACTGGAGCTGGAAGGGGCCAAGGTTTCCTTCTGGGTTCCACCCACCGGGACCTACGCGGAGCTTCCCGTGACCTTGGCAGAGGGTTTTGCCCGCCGGGCGCTGCTCGTGCTTACGGCTAACCCCTTTCAACCACCCCAGGACCCTCGCGCCCTGGGTGTGGTGGTCCACGCCCTGCGCTTCGAGCCCCACCTCCCCCCCCTGCCTTTGGCGGCGCCCGCGACGGGCTTTCCCCTCACTCGGTAAAGCACACGACTTTGGGTTCGGTCATCTCCAAAAGGGCGAAAGCCACGCCTTCCCGGCCCAGCCCGGAGTTTTTAATGCCACCGAAGGGCATTTGGTCCAAGCGGTAGTCGGTGGAGTCGTTAACGATCACCCCACCGCACTCCAAATGCTTGATGGCGTAATGGGCGGCGGCCAAGGAGCGGGTGAAGATGGCTGCGTGCAGGCCGTAATCTACAGCGTTGGCCAGGGCCACCGCTTCCTCCAGCTCGTCAAAGGGCCAGAGAGCTACCACCGGCCCGAAGACCTCCTGGCAGGCCACCTTGGCCCCTTGGGGCACTCCGGTCAACACCGTCGGCTCCACCACCGTACCCACAGGCCCGCCGCGGCGGCCGCCGCAGTGCACCGTAGCCCCTGCGGCAGCGGCCTCAGAAATCCAGCTCTCGATGCGGCGGGCTTCCTGCTCGGTGATCACCGGTCCCATGTCGCAGCCTTCCTCCAACTTGGGGCCCACCTTGTAGGCCTGAGTCCTGGCCACGAAAGCTTCCAGGTAGCGATCGAAAATGGCTCGCTGCACGTAGACCCTCTGCACGCCGATGCAGTTCTGCCCCGCGGCCCAGAAGGCACCGGAGACGGTGTCGGCCACCGCCCGGTCCAGGTCCGCGTCCGCCATGACGATAACGGGGGAGTTGGACCCCAGCTCCATGCCAATTTTCTTCAACCCCGCCAGCCGGGTGATGGCCAGGCCAGCTTCCACCCCGCCGGTGAAGGAAACCATGCGCACCTTGGGGTGGGTCACCAGGGGGTTGCCCACTTCGTTGCCAGGGCCGGTGACCACATTGAGCACCCCCGGCGGTAACCCGGCTTGTTGGAACGCATGCGCCAGCTTGAGGGCGGAGAGGGGGGTGACGGTGGCCGGCTTCAACACTACCGTGTTACCCCCGGCAATGGCGGGTCCCACCTTGTGCGCCACCAAGTTAAGTGGGTCGTTAAAGGGCGTGATGGCGGCGATGACACCAATGGGCTCACGGTACCAGTAACCGTGGCGGTGCTCGCCGCCAGGAAAGGAGTCGAAGGGGATGGTCTGCCCGTAAAGCCTGCGTGCCTCCTCAGCAGAGAGGCTCAAGGTGTTTACGCACCGCCGCACTTCCTTGCGCGCCTCGCGGATGGTCTTGGAGCCCTCGCGGGCAATGAGGTGAGCGAAGTCCTCCAGGTGGGTGGCCACTGTGTCGGCCACGCGCCGGAGCACCTCCATGCGGTGTGCCACCGGCGAGAAACGCCACTGGCGAAAGGCGCTGGCCGCAGCGTCCACCGCGTGCTCCACATGTGCGGCGGTACCATGGGGAACGGTATCGACGACCGTTCCGTCCCAAGGATCCAGCACAGGAATCCGTTCGGCGGTGGAAACCCATTGCCCGTTTATGAGCATGTCCATGGTTGCCTCCTCACGCGTGCCGCCCCACCAGGGTGGCGTGGATGTCCAAGAGGTCGGAAAGCACGGCAAAGGCGGTTTCTCTTTGGCCGGCGCCGGCGCCAACGATGGTTACCGGCCCTAACAGGTCAGTATGGAAGGTAATGGCGTTGGTGGCGCCGGTGACGCTGGCCAAGGGATCGGACATGGGAAGCGCCTGCGCGGTAACGCTGGCCTGCACCTGCCCATCCACTACCTGCGCTTGCGCTACGAGCTTCCACCGCCTGCCCGCACGCCGCGCCTCCTCCACGTGGCGGGGACTGATGCCGGTGATGCCCTCGGCCAAGGTGACCTCGCTAAGCTGCAAGCGCTTGCGCAGCACGGTATTGACCAGGATGACCACCTTGCCCGCCGCATCCCATCCCAAAACGTCCCCGGAAGGATCCGCTTCCGCGTAGCCCAGCTGCTGCGCCTCGGCGAGCGCCTGCTCGTAGGAGAGGCCCTCCTCCATCCGGGTCAAGATGAAGTTGGTGGTGCCGTTGAGGATGCCGGCAAAGCCGGTGATCCGGCAGCCCCGCAGGCCCTTACGGGCTGTGCTGATCACCGGTGTGCCCGACATTACCGTGCCCTCGAAGCGAAACTCCACGCCCGCCTTGGCGGCGGCTTCCAGCGTTTCCCAAGGCGCTACCACCAGTGGTCCCTTGTTGGTGGTGACCACGTGCCGGCCGCCGGCAAAGGCTTCTCGCAGGTGGGAGAGGGCGGCACCGCCGGTTTTGACGTCCGTCCAAGACACCTCCACCACCACATCGGCTGCCGCTTTGCGAATGGTGGTGAGGGCATCCCACCCGCTTTCCGCGGCGGGAAAGCCGCTGAGGGAACCGCAGCGCTGCAGGTGGGCCAGAAGCGCCTGGGGGTCGAGGCCGTCGGGATCAGCCACGGCGCCTTTCTTCACGTCGCTGACAGCAGTAAGGAGGAACTCGGCGTCGTAATGCTCCTTGAGCAAGCTGCCTCTTTCCGCCAACAGCTTGGCCAAGCCCTGCCCCACCACGCCAAAACCGATGAGGGCCACTTTCAGTTGCATGCGTGCCTCCCTTACCCTACCCGATGCTCGGGCCATGGCATTATGGCAGAGTTTGTGAAAAAGTCCACAGACTCCTGCGCTAAAATGCAGACATGAAGCTGGACGCCTTGGATAATAAAATCTTAGCGGCGTTACAGGAAAACGGCCGCATGGCCCTTTCGGCCATTGCCGAGCGGGCAGGGGTTGCCCCGGCTACCGTGCACGAGCGGCTGAACAAGTTGCGGGCCGCGGGCGTGGTCAAGGGGTTTGCCGTGCGCGTGGACCCCCAGGCCCTGGGGTATACGGTGACCGCGTTGGTGCACGTGCGTGTGGACTTAGCTGCCGGCCTGGACAAGACCGTGCGTGAGCTGGCCGCCATTCCCGAGGTGGAGGAGGTGCACCTGATCACCGGTGAGTACGACCTGGTGGTGAAGGTGCGGGCGCGGAACACCATGCACTTGCAGGAGCTGCTCCTGGGCCGCTTGCACAAGGTGGCCGGTTTTGTGCGCTCGGCCACCGAGGTGTGCCTCACCTCTCCTTTGGAGCGCCTTGGCCCCCTCATCAAACCGGAATAGAAAGCCGGCAAAAAAAAACCGCCCCGCCCAAAGGCGGGGCGGCGTAAGGTCGTTCTTAGCAGCCTTACCAGGTGGGTTTCAAGTAGTAAGGCAAGGTGGTGGAGTACGCCCCGTTGTAGCCGTACACGCGGATGTACACCACCCGGCTGCGGCTGGAGGAGTTGTACCAGGTGACGTGCTCCGGTTGGCCGGTGCCGTTGGTCCCGCTGGCCAGCACCCTACCCGAGCTGTTGTACAGCTTCAGGTCGTAGTCCTTGGTGGAGGGCACGGTCAGGTCCACCGTGAGGGTCTTGTAGCCAGGCACGGTCACCTTGAAGTAATCGCTGTCGGTGGAGGAGCTGATGTAGCCGGTGACCGTGGTGCCAGAGGTGGAGATGACGTTGGCCGAGGATCTGCTGCCGTTGGGCTCGGTCTCGTTCATGCTGCCACCGCCGCCACCGCCGCCGCCACCACCACCGGAGTAGGTGGCGGTGAGGGACGCGCCGGAGAAGCTGGAGTAGGCGTAGAAGCCAATGTACCAGTCACCCGCGCTGGGGTTGGAAATGGTGACGGTCTCGGCGGTGGTGCTGCCGATCGACCGGCCGTTGTAGCTGGAGGTGGTGGGTAAGGCGCCAAAGCGCACGTACAGGTCGCCGTCACCCGAGCCGCCGGAGGTGACCACCTTTAACTGGGTTTGGCCGGAAGGCACGGTAATCTTGAAGTACAGCCAGTTGCCGGTGCTGGCGGAGAGGTTGGACACGGTTTGTCCGTTAGACAGGGTCACCACTTGCGCGGCGCCTCCCGGTGCGCCTACCGCATCCCAGCACTTTTGCACCGCGTTGTACTCGGCGGAGGAGGTGCCACCGTAAAGGTCGGCCGCTGCCTGAGCGGTAGCGTTGCGCGCGCCCTGGAAGTTGGTGGAGGAGGTCATGTAGGTCGTCAGCGCGCGGTAGAAAATTTGCTCCGCCTTGGCCATGCCAATGGCGGGAACGCTCACGCTGGTCTTGCCGCGCGGATGGGTGCCGCCAGCCACCAGCAGGTAATAGGCCAGGTTGGCAATGCCGCTGTTGCCATGCACACCGCAATAGTCGTTGGAGGAGTTGGGGGTGCAATTGGGGTACAGGCGCTCCGGGTAATAGTCGGCGGAGTAGCCATCGGCGGTTGGGTTGTTCATGTAACGAAGCGCGTCACCCGACGTGCCGGGGGTGTAGACCACCTCACCGATTTTCCAGGTGTTGGAGCTGATCCCGCCATCGCGGTAGGCCTCCACGTTGGCACCGTAAATGTCCGACCAGGCCTCGTTCAGCGCACCCGGCTCCGAGGAGTAGGTGAGGTTGGCGGTGCGCTCGGTGACGCCGTGGGCCAGCTCGTGGGCCACCACGTCCAAGGCATTGGCAAAAGGCGCAAAGGTGGTTCCGTCGCCATCGCCAAACACCATTTGCGAACCGTTCCAGAAGGCGTTGTTGTAGCGGTTCCCGTAGTGCACGGTGGCAATCAGGGTCATGCCCGCGCCGTCGATGGAATCGCGGTTAAACTTGTTCTTGTAATAGTTGTACGTGTAGCCCAAACCGTTGTAGGCGGCCATCGCCACGCTATCGGAGGAGGAACCCCCCTCTTGGAACATCAGTGTTCCGGGCAAGCTGGTGCCGTTGTTGGCGGTGTAGATCTTGCGGTAAAGGGCGGAGTGGATGAGGGCCTCGCTGGTCACCAGCTCGCCGGTGACCGCATCGGCGTAAATCCGGTCCAGGTGCTCGCCCTTTTCGTCCTCAAAGGCCACACGGGTGGTCCAGGCCAGGTACGCCTTGCCGTTCTCCCGCACCACGTAGACCAACTGTGGCTTGTCCAAGGCCACAGCGCTGTAAATGCCGGCCTCGCGGGCCGCTTGCTGCAATGCCTCTTCCGCCCGCACGTCGGCCGCCCGTGGAAGGTTCTCGTCGGGCACGAACGTCCCGTTGATGGCGTAGACCGTGCCCGTGGCCTTATCCACGTGCACCGCCAGCTCGCCGCCCACCACAGGCAGGCCGCGCAGGGTCTGGCGGAGCCGCACGTGTACCTTCCCCAGTTCGTCCTCGTTGACGCCCTCCACCGCTAGCTCTTCCCGCCCGGTGGCGCGCATCAACGGCCGCAGCTGCTCGATCACCGCCAGTGCCCCGCCCACCGCGTCAGGGTGTTCCAGCTTAGCCAGCTGACCTGCTATGAAGGTGGGGACCCCAGCGTCGTTGAAGCTGATGGTTTCCACCGCCTCCAGCTGGTTCAAGCCCTGAAGCTGGTCCTCGGTAAGGGCGGTAAGGGGGGCTCGGCTTCCGGCCATGGCAACGCCCCCAATCATTGCCATGACCACCAACGTAACCACGACCTTCTTCATACCTGACCTCCCCTCCCCGGTTCGGTCGGCCCCGGCCGGGGAAAATTTTGTTGAGGTAAGGCTGGACCCGGGCCGTACGCGTTGTCAAGTGGTTGACAGACGTGCCGAAAGAATTTTGGCGTCCTGGCCTACCGAACGCTCGTTCGCGAAAATCTTCAGCAGATGCCTGGTTGCTGTCCGATGGTTTTTCGAGAGGGGCTTCCAAGTGTGTGCGGCGGGCAGCCTCTGACCAGACCGGTTGCCGTACCTCAGCCACAGTGACGAAAAGGTGAATGGTCCGTGGAAAGCCTGGACGTTACGCTTTTCGGGGCGGCGGCAAAGGAGCGGTGGGAGGGAACATGAGCGTTCGCACAGGAAGGGTTCTTTTTGCTGTGTTTTTAGGCCTTTTGGCTGGCAGCTGGTTCTGGGGCCGGCGCCCCTCGTCACCGCCTGCCTCGCCCATTGCCTGGGAAGCCAACCTCTCTCAAGCCCAGGCCAGAGCCGCCGCCGAGGGCAAGTTGGTGATGGTGGACTTCTACACCGAGTGGTGCAGATGGTGCCAGAAGCTCGACGCGGAGACCTTTACCAACGAAAAGGTGACCCGGGCGGTTGCCGAGGGATTTGTGCCCGTGCGCCTGAACGCGGAGAAGGAAGGGGCGGATCAGGCGCAGCAGCTGGGGGTGGTGGGTTACCCAACGGTGGTGTTTCTTGATGTGGAAGGGAAGGAGTTGGGCCGGATCCCCGGGTATTTGGGTCCGGAAGATTTTCTTGCTGAGCTGCGGCAGGTGAGGCAAAAGCGTTCCTAGTGGTGCCCTCGAGTTTTGGGCGTGCTTGAGGGTTTGTACTCCTCTTCACAAGAGCCAGCGCGGAGGGTATGATATGCGGGCTGCGGCATGCAGGGGAGGTGAGCCGTGCGGTGGTTCTTGCCCAAGGACAACGCGTTTCTGACGATCTTCGATCAGGCGACACAAAACATCGTGGATGCCGTTCAGCTTTTTGTTGCCCTCCTACGGGATGGGAGCGAGCGGTCTGCGCGGGTGGAGCAGCTCAAGGAGCTGGAGCACACGGGCGACCGCTATACCCACGAGACCCTGGCCAAGCTCAACGTGAGCTTCATTACGCCCTTCGACCGGGAGGATATCCACGCTTTAATTACCAAGCTGGACGACATTCTGGATGCGGTGGATGCCACGGGTCACCGCCTCCTGCTCTACGGGGTGACCCGCGTGCCACCCAAGCTGGTGGAGCTGGCCCAGTTGCTGCTGGCCTCGGTTAAGGAGGTGCAAAAGGCGGTGTTGTTGCTGCACGTTCCGCGACGCCATCGGGAAGCTCTGGCCACCTGCGTGGAGATCAATAGGCTGGAAAACGAGGCTGACCAGTTACACCGGCAGGCCCTGGCCGAGCTCTTTGCCGGCGCTACGGACGCGGTGGAAGTCATCAAGCTCAAAGACCTTTACGCCTTTCTCGAGGACGCCACCGACCGATGCGAAGACGTGGCTAATATCATCGAAACCATCGTGATCAAAGCTGCCTGAGCGGGGGACGAGCATGTTGACCTTGGTAGTGGGGATCGTGCTCCTGGCGCTTGTGTTCGATTTCCTCAACGGCATGAACGACGCGGCCAACTCGGTGGCCACGGTGGTCGCTACCGGCGTGCTCCCACCCAAGCTGGCGGTGCTGTGGGCAGCCTTTTTCAACTTTGTGGCTGCCTTCGGCTTCGAAGTGAAGGTGGCCGGTACCGTGGGCAAGGGCATTGTCCTGCCTCAAATGGTGGACCCCTATGTGATCCTGGCAGCGCTTATCGCGGCCATTCTCTGGACCTACCTTTGTACCCAACTGGGTTTGCCCATTTCCGTTTCCCACTCGATCATCGGTGCCTTGGCCGGCGCCGGCTTGGCCAAGGGTGGGGTTGCGGCCCTCATCCCCAATGGCATTCTCAAGGTAGCCGCCTTCATTGTCATCTCGCCTCTGCTGGGCATGCTGTTGGGCTGGTTGCTCATGGTGGCGGTGTTTTGGCTTTTCCGCCAGGTGAGGGTGCAGAAGGTGGACCGCCTTTTCCGCGTGGGTCAGCTGCTTTCCTCGGCGGCTTACTCGCTGGGACACGGCCTTAACGATGCGCAGAAGACCATGGGCATCATCACCGTGCTGCTCTTTTCTACCGGCTATTTGCAAGCGTTTCACGTGCCCGTGTGGGTCATCCTCTCCTGCCACGGTGTCATTGCCCTGGGGACCTTGTTGGGTGGGTGGCGGGTGGTCCACACCATCGGCATTCGCCTGACGCGTTTGGGCCCCGTAGGGGGGTTTTGCGCGGAGACCGCCGGTGCCATCTCCCTCATTGGTGCCTCCCTGGCTGGCATTCCCGTTTCCACCACCCATACCATTGCCGGTGCCATTGCCGGGGTGGGCTCTACCACCCGGGTGTCGGCCGTGCGCTGGGGGGTGGCCAGCCGCATCGTGTGGGCTTGGGTGCTGACCTTGCCGGTCACCGCGGTCACGGCCGGTCTGAGCTGGTCGCTAGTTCAGCAGGTTCTGGGCTGGGTGAGCTGACCTCAGTCCTTTTTCGCTGCTTTGGCTGCCGCCACGGCGATGGCCTCGGGGGTGGTGAGGGGCTCGCCGGGCCTGTACGTGTAGTGGCGCAGCTGTTCCTGCCAGGGAAGCTCCACCAACGCGTGGGCTTGAGCGGAGCAGGCGGATGGAATCTTGTCATCCGGCACCGCTTCCAGGATAACCTGCTCCCCACACTCGGGGGTGGCGCGGAGGCCGGTGCGTGGGTCCACGGGGAGCAAGGCCACCCCGGAAGCGGGCATGGAAAAGTCCTCATCGCGCTGGTCAGGTGGGAGCTTTTCTAGGTAAGCTTGCATGAAGCGAATCCACGTGGGCAGCGCCGCTTCCGCACCGGTCATGTGCCGCCCGATTGGTTCTTTCTTGTCGCGCCCAACCCAGACGGCACAGGTGATGCGCGGCGAGTAGCCGATGAACCAGGCGTCGGTGTAGCGGTCGGTGGTGCCGGTTTTGCCGGCCAGGTGGCCGGGCAGCGAGGCGGCCTTCGCGGCAGTGCCGCGCTGGACCACCCCCGCGAGCACCTGGGTCATGAGGTAGGCCACCTGTTGGCTCAGGGCCTGTCGCACCTGCGGCTTTTGCTCCCACAGTACCTGCCCCCCGGCGTCCCTCACGCGGTTAAGGAAGTACGGTGTCACCGCCATGCCGCCGTTGGCAAAGGCTGCGTATGCCGCCGCCAAGCTCACTACCGGCAGCTCAAAGGAGCCCAAGGCCATGGAAGGATACGGGTGAAGCTCCTCTTCGATACCAAGCCGGCGCGCCAACGCAATGACGTTCTCCCCGCCCACCATTTGCTGCAGTTTGACGGCGGAAGCATTGAGGGAGTGCTCCACCGCGTACCTGAGCGTCACCAGCCCGAAATACTTTCGGTAGTGGTTGAGCGGGCAATAGGTGGGTAGGCCGCGCTCATCGGTGAGCAACACCGGCGCATCCAGGATGGTGTCGGCGGGCGAGAAGCCCGCTTCGAAGGCGGTGGCGTACACCAATGGCTTGAACGCGGAACCCACCTGCCGGCGAGCTTGCATGGACCGGTCGAACTGGGAGCGGTTGAAGTCGAACCCGCCCATGAGGGCAAGGATGGCGCCCGTGCGGTTGTCCAGCACCAGGATTGCGCCTTCCACCGTAGGTTCCGCTTCCAAGGAAACAACCACCGGCGCCGGCGGTGCCGGCACCTCTTTGAGCCTCACCAGCACCAAGTCGCCGGGCTTAAGCAGCTTGAAAAAGCTGCTCCTTCCGGTCCAGCGCGCGTCGGCTAGGGCCAGGCGCGCCAACCGTCCAGCCACGAGCAGCTGGGCCTCCTCCGGGTGCACCTCCCTCACCACGGCGTAGGCCAGCTCGCCCACGTGCCAGCGAAGGTAAGGCCAGCTGGGATGGCGGAAAGAAGCCAGGTCCTGTACCCCCTCTGCCCGCAGGTTGCGCTGGGCTCCCGGCCAGCCCAGCCGCTCTTGCAGCTCCACCAAGCCCTCGCGCAGGGACTGCTCGGCCAACCGCTGGAGGAAGGGATCGAGGGTGGTTTCCGCTGTGAGGCCACCAGAGGTGAGCATCTCGCTGCCCAGCTGCGTCTCCAGGCTCCGGCGGACCTCCTCCAAGAAATAGGCCGCAGCGGTATCGCGGTCCCAATGGGGGCTGGCGCCGAGGGGCTTTTTTGTGGCCTCCTCGAAGGCTTTCTGGTCAATCATACCCTCCTCGAGCATGCGCTTGAGCACGTGGTTACGCCGACGCAAGGCACGCTGGGGAGCGTCCAGGGGCGACAAGTCGCTGGGGCGTTGGGGCAAACCAGCCAAAAGGGCCGCCTCCTCTAGGGTCAGCTGGGTGGCGCTCTTGCCGAAGTAAAAACGCGCCGCCGCCTCCACGCCGTAGACGCCGTGGCCGAAGTTCACCTGGTTGGCGTACATGGTGAGGATTTCATCCTTGGAAAAGCGCTGCTCAATTTGGATGGCCAGTAGGATCTCTTTGAGCTTGCGGAGGAGCTTCTTTTCCCGGCTGACAATACCCAGGTTGCGCGCCAGCTGTTGCGTGAGGGTGGACCCCCCCTGCGCTTTGCTCAGGGACAAGAGGTTGCGCAGGACCGCCCGGGCTATGCCCGAAGGATCCACGCCGGGATGTCGGTAGAAGTGGGCGTCTTCCACGGCAATGACCGCGTCGCGGAGAACCTTAGGGATCTGCTCAAAAGTTACTGGCAAGCGCTTTTCCGCGGCAAAGCTGCCAATGACCGAACCGTCGCGCGCCCTGACCACCGTGGCTGCCGGCGGCTGATAGCTGGTAAGTGCTTCCACCGCGGGCAGCTGAATGAGGCGGGCCAAAAGCAGCGCGGCAAGGGCGCCAAAAGCCACGCCCACGAACAACCCGAGGAGGAACCAGCGCACAAGCGCCTTCACCATGGGGGGAGATTGGCGGCAAAGCGGCTAGACTGTCAAGGGGAGAGATGGCGGCTACCTCGTGGAAACCCGCGTGGCACTGGCGGCTGTTGGGTCTTGCCGTGGTGTTGGTGCCCTTGGCCTTGCTTCTTCGGCTGGCAGGGCGGGTGCCTCGCGTGCAGGCACAGGCCATGGAGAAGGTGACCAGCCAGCTGGCGCAGAAGCTGGCCCAGCTTCCCCGGCCCGAAGCGGACGAGCTGCGGGGGGCCGTGCTGTGCTTGTCCCTGCGCCAGCAGGGCTTTGCGGCTGATCCGCGCGCTTTGGGCGGGTTCTTTCAGGCAGCCAGGATGGCCCTTGCCGACGACCGGCTTACCCCTGCCGAAGCCGCCCAGCTGGCTGTCCTTGCTCGCCAGGCCTGCCAAGGCCAAAAGCCATGAGCACGCGCTTTAAGCTGGTGGCTCCGTTTACGCCCGCAGGAGACCAAGGGCAGGCAATTGCCAAGCTGGTGGAAGGCTTTCGCCAGGGTTTGTTTGCCCAAACGCTTCTGGGTGTTACCGGCTCGGGAAAGACCTTCACCATGGCCAAGGTTGTGGAAAAGCTCAACCACCCCACCCTGGTGCTTTCCCACAACAAGACGCTGGCGGCACAGCTGTACCAGGAATTTCGCAGCTTTTTTCCCGAAAACGCCGTGGAGTACTTTGTTTCCTATTACGACTACTACCAGCCGGAAGCGTACGTGCCCGCCACCGACACCTACATCGAAAAGGAAACGTCCATTAACGAGGAAATAGACCGCTTGCGTCTGGCGGCCACGCGCTCGCTTTTTGAGCGCCGCGACGTGCTGATCGTTGCCTCCGTCTCATGCATTTACGGCCTTGGTGACCCAGCGGCCTATTACGGCATGCTCTTGCTTTTGGAACCGGGTACGGCCCCGGGGATGGAGGCAGTACTGCGGCAACTGGTGGCCATGCAGTACGAGCGAACCCAACTGGACCTTGTGCCCGGGGCCTTCCGCGTGCGCGGGGACGTGCTGGAAATCTACCCACCCTACGAGGACCACGCCATCCGCGTGGAGTTTTGGGACCGGGAGGTGGAGCGCATTTCCCGCGTCGACCCCTTGCGCGGCAGGGTGCTCGAGGAGGTGGAGGAGCGCTTGCCTCTTTACCCCGCCTCCCACTACGTCACCACGCGGGAGGTGTTGCAGCGCGCCATCGCCGATATTAGGGCCGAGCTGGACCAGCGGGTGGCTGAGCTGCAGGCGGCGGGTCGCCTGTTGGAGGCGCAAAGACTCACCCAGCGCACCCTTTTCGATTTGGACATGCTTGCTGAACTGGGCTATTGCCCCGGCATCGAGAACTACTCTCGCCACCTCACCGGCCGAAAGCCGGGGGAGCCTCCACCAACCCTGCTGGACTATTTTCCTAGCGATTGGCTTCTCATCGTGGACGAGTCGCACGTCACCATCCCCCAGGTACGGGGCATGTACCACGGCGACCGCTCGCGAAAAGAAACGCTGGTGGAGTACGGTTTTCGCCTCCCATCGGCGCTGGACAACCGGCCCCTCACCTTCGAGGAGTTCTTCGCTCGATTGCACCAGGTGTTGTTCGTCTCCGCCACACCTGGGGATTGGGAAATCCAAATCTCGCAGGGGGCGGTGGTGGAGCAGCTCATCCGCCCCACCGGGCTTTTGGACCCGGTGGTGGAGGTGAGGCCGGCGCAGGGGCAAGTGGACGATCTTTTGGCGCGCATTCGGGAGCGCGTAGCCGCTGGTGAGCGGGTCCTGGTCACCACGCTGACCAAGCGCATGGCTGAAGACTTGGCCCAGTATCTGGGCGAGCTGGGCATCCGCGTCCGCTACCTGCACAGCGAGATCGACACCCTCGAGCGCACAGCTATTCTCACGGACTTGCGGCGAGGGGTGTTCGACGTGCTGGTGGGTATCAACCTTTTGCGAGAAGGGTTGGACTTGCCGGAGGTCTCCTTGGTGGCGATCCTGGATGCGGACAAGGAAGGCTACCTCCGCTCCCACACTGCCCTCATCCAGACCATCGGCCGGGCCGCGCGCAACGTTAACGGCACGGCTATCCTCTATGCGGATACCATCACCGAATCCATGCGCAAGGCCATTGAGGAAACCAGGCGTCGCCGTGCCATTCAGGAGGCCTACAACCGGCAACACGGCATCGAGCCCAAGAGCATCATCAAGGATGTGGCCAACCCGCTGGTGCAGATGGCCAACCTGGACTACCACGACGCCCTCTTGGAGCCGCCGCGCGTGGGAGAAAAGGAAATTCCTGATCGCCGCAGCTTGGCGCAGCAAATTGCCGAGCTGGAAAAGCAAATGAAAGCGGCCGCCAAAAGGCTGGAGTTTGAGGAAGCCGCTCGCCTGCGCGACCGCATCAAGGAGCTACGGGCGCTGGAGATTTACAAGGCTTAAGCTAGTGGCTGCGAGCTGGCGCGCTGCACCCAAAGGTGCAGTATGTGCAGCAGGCACTCGCAGGCTTTGGCCATCCATTCTAGGCTCACCCACTCCTGCAGGGAGTGGAAGTTTTGCCCGCCAGCCCAAATATTGGGGGTCAAGAGGCCCATGAAGGAAAGCCGTGCCCCATCGGTGCCACCGCGGATCGCCTTCCGCACCGGCTCCAGGCCCATGCGCCGCACCGCCTCCAGGGCCACCTCTAAAACCACCGGGTCCTGGCGGATGGCGTAGGCCATGTTGCGGTAGGACTGCTTCACCGACACGTGAATGCGCGCCTGCGGAAACTGGTTTTGGACCTGGCTGACGATACGTTGGAGGGTGCCCTCCTGCTGTTGCAGTTCCTCTTCGGTAAAGGCCCGCACGAGAAACTTGATTTCCACCCGGCTCACATCCCCGCGCACATCGTAGGGATGCAGATAGGGCTGGCGTCCCTCGGTGGTTTCCGGGAGGAAGTTTTCGCTCAGGCGCGAGATCATAGCCGCAGCCACCCTCACGGCGTTGACCATTTTCCCCTTGGCGTAGCCGGGGTGCACATCGCGCCCTTCAATGACCACCGTGGCCGAGTCGGCGCAGAAGGTCTCGTCTTCGATTTCCCCCAGGTCACTCCCATCCACCGTGTACGCGTAGCGGGCGCCAAAGCCGGCCACGTCGAAGTGCTCCGTCCCGCGACCAATCTCCTCATCGGGGGTGAAGGCAACGCGCACCGGGCCGTGGAGGAACTCAGGGTGCTTTTGCATCCACGAGAGGGCTGTCATGATCTCCGCAACGCCGGCTTTGTCGTCGGCACCCAACAGGGTGGTGCCGTCCGACGTGACGATGGTGTGGCCCAGACAGCGGGCCAAGTTGGGGTTTTCCGCTTCCCTGATAACCTGCGAAGGGTTCCCTGGCAGGAGGATGTCGCCGCCCTGGTAGTTTTCGACCACCTGGGGCTTGACAGCGGTTCCTGGGGTTCCGAAGTAGGTGTCCATGTGGGCAATGAGTCCAATCGCAGGCACGCGCTGGTACGCGGGGTGGTCGGGTGGGATGTTGGCCGGTAGGGTAGCGTAGACGTAGCCCCACTCGTCCATTCGGGCGTCCACCAATCCCAGCTCCACCAGCTCAGCTAACAGCACACGGGCCAGGTCCTTTTGCTTTTCCGTGGAGGGGAAGGCGGAGGCGTTCTCGTCCGACTGCGTGTCAACCTTGACGTAACGCAGAAAACGCTGCAACAGCTCCTGCTTGTCCTGTGGGGCCAAGACTAGCTCCATGGTGTCCTCCCTAAGACAACAATTCTCGTAGGGTCACCTGCCCTTTGCTCAAAGCCTTGAACAGCCGCATGATTACTTGGGCATCGGCGATAGAGGTGCTGGCATCAGCCATGGCGCCCTCCAGCAGCAGACGGAGAGCTTCTTCAGCCTCTCGGCTGGCCGGAGCTGCTGCCAGCACCTCGCGGCAGAGCTCGAAGGTCTCGCCTCGCGGGCTTGGCCCTTGCCGCAAACGGGCCACGGTTTGTCGAAAAAGGGCCAAGGAAGCTTCATCCATCACGGCGGGAGTGTATCATCGCGCGATGTTTGCCCGGGTGGTGGTTCCCTTGGCGGTTCCCCAGCCCCTCACCTATCGCGTGACTGCGGACAGCGGTGGACCCCGTGCTCCAGGGGTGCGTGTGCGCGTGCCGCTCCGGGGGAAGCTGCGGGTGGGATTGGTTTTGCAGCTGGCCGAAGAACCTGGCGTGGAGGAGGTCAAGGTCTTGCCAGTCGCGGAAGTCCTGGATGTGGAGCCTTTGCTGCCTCCCCATCTGCTTTTTTTGCTTCGCTTTGCCGCGGACTACTACTGCTGCCCGGCAGGTGTGGTGGCCAAGTCCGCCTTGCCCGCCCAGCTGTGGAAACAGCCGCCTGCCCAGCTGGAGCTGGGACCTCGGGGGGTGGAGTTGCTGCCCAGCTTAGGGGGAGAGGCCCGGCGACTGGTGGAGGTGCTCATTGAACAGCGTCGCCTGCCCCTGGCACGCTTGTCCTCCTTGGGGTTTGGCAAAAGCCAGTTGCCCGCACTCATTGCCCAGCTGACTGACATGCGGGCCCTTCGCCTCCGCGAGCCTCGGCAAGGTGCGGACGCGGGAACGGTAGTAACGGCTTTGGCACTGGTGGAGGCGTACGGCGGGGCGGTTCTGTCTAGCAAGCAGCAGCTGCTGCTGGAAGAGCTAGAAAGACGGGGGGGCTGGGCTCTGGAGGGCGAGGTGTTGGGCCAGCTTGGCCTTTCCCGCTCGGTGGTGGACGCTTTGGTGCGCAAGGGCGCCGTGCGCCGGTTCCAGCAGCTACAAAAGCCATTGACCGCCCGCTGGGGGCTGCCACCCTCACCCATACCCGAAGTGCTCTCGCCAGCGCAACAACAGGCGTTGGCTAAGATCTTGGCGAAGCTCGGCGACAATAGCTTCCACGCGTTCCTGCTTTTGGGGGTTACGGGCTCAGGTAAGACCGAGGTGTACCTGCGCGCCTGCCAGAAGGTGGTAGCTGCCGGCGGGCAGGCGCTGGTGCTGGTGCCGGAAATCGGCCTGACACCCAAGCTGGCCGGCGAGCTGGCAGCCCGCTTTGGTTCCCGAGTGGCGGTGTTGCACTCCTCGCTGCCGGCCGGTCAGCGCTTCGCCCTTTGGGAGAAGGTGAGGCGGGGAGAGGTGGATGTGGTGGCCGGCCCTCGGTCGGCCCTTTGGGCGCCCCTGGCCCGGCTGCAGCTCATCGTGGTCGACGAGGAACAGGATCCTTCGTACAAGCAGGAGGAGGACCCCCGCTACCACGCCCGCGATTTGGCGCTGGTGGTTGGCCACCAGCTCGGCATTCCCGTGGTTTTGGCCTCGGCCACGCCCTCGCTGGAAGCCTACTGGCTCGCCCAACAGGGAAGGGTGGAGATTCTGCCGCTACCGCAGCGGGTGGCAGGTGATCGGTTACCCACGGTGGAAATCGTGGACCTGGCACAGGCCCCCCCCGAGCCGGGGGAGCATGGGCGCCGGTGGTTTTCCCCCCGTCTGCTGGAGCTGTTGACTGAGGTGCTGACCAGGGGCGAGCAGGCCATCCTTTTGGTCAACCGCCGAGGCTGGGCGCCCGTGTTGCTCTGCCGCGATTGCGGTCACCAACTCACCTGCCGGGACTGCGCCATTCCCCTCACGCTGCATCGTCGCCCCCAGCGCCTTTTTTGCCATTACTGCGGCTGGAGCGTTGCCCCGCCTCAGGCTTGTCCGCGCTGCCATGGTGGGTTGCTGCAGGACGTGGGTGCCGGGACGGAAAAGATTGCCGCCAGGCTCAAGGGTTACTTCCCCAACTTAAACGTGGAGGTGTTGGATCGGGACACGGCTCGCAGCCCGGGCGAGCTGTTGGCCACCCTGGAACGCTTTGCCCGCGGCCAGACGCAGGTGCTGGTGGGCACGCAAATGGTCTCCAAGGGCCACCATTTCCCCGGGGTGACCCTTACGGCCGTCATCAACGCCGACAACCTGCTGGGCTTTCCGGATTTTCGTGGGGCGGAAAGGACCATGCAGCTTTTGGTCCAGGTGGCCGGTCGAGCCGGACGCGGGGACAAGCCGGGGCGCGTGGTGATTCAAACCTACCATCCCGACCACCACGCGGTGCAAGCGGCTGCCAACCACGACGTGAACTGCTTTTTGGAGCAAGAGCTGGCCTATCGTCGGGCCTTTCGCTATCCGCCGGTGTTTCGGCTGGCGCTGGTGCGTTTCGAAGCAGGGACGGAAGTGGCGGCGCTGCGCGCGGCGGAGAGGGCCGCCGCCGCCGTTCCTCCCCTCGCCGGCTTGCGGCTGGTGGGACCTAGCCCAGCACCCATTGCCAAGCTTCGAGGCCGTTACCGCGTGCACTTTCTTCTCTTTGCCACCTCTCGGGCGGCGCTCCGCCAAGGCTTGGCCCGCGTGCTGGGGGAAAAGGTGCCGGCGGGGGTGCGCAGGGTGGTGGACGTGGACCCGGTCAACACGGTGTGAAAAAACTGTTGGACTTCAACAGTTCTTGGAAGGGGCCCACTGCTCGGCCAAGTACTCCACCGTGCGGTGCGCCAAGGTAAGCACTTGGAAGGCCTCGGCGGCTTTCAGGCCCTTGGACGTGCCTTCCTCTTCGGCCAGGCGGGTAAAGACCACGCGAGCCTGATCTCGCGGGAACTGGGACGCATGGCAGGCTAGAAGCGCCAGCTTGTCCTCCAGCACCGCGCGGATGTCCACCCAATGGTTCGGTTGATCGGTACCTGCAAGCCACAGCTCCTCGGGAAGATGCGGAGCGAGGCCAGCGGCAGCCAGGTCGGGGAAAAGGGAGGCCTTTTTCACCGCGGGGTAAAGGGCCTCCACCGCCGCTTGACCCACAGCCCGGTGGTCGGGGTGGTTGATGTAGTGGCCGTGCCGAAACCACACGGTCGGGTCGTGGGTAACCACCAGGTGGGGCCGTACGCGCCGCACTACCCCCACCAGGGCGCGCCGCAGCTCCAAGGTGGGCTGAACAAGCCCGTCTTCCCATCCCAGCCAAATCACCTCAGCCCCCAAGCGAGCTGCCGCCTGCTCCTGCTCCCTGTGGCGCCGTGCGATCACGGCGGACGGAGGCTCCTCCGGTTCGTGGGTGCCCTTGTCCCCGTCGGTGACGATGCACAGGCTAATTTGGGCGCCTTCTGCTGCCCAAATGAGCAAGGTTCCACCTGCCATGGCTTCGGCGTCGTCAGGATGAGCAAAAATTGTCAAGACTCTTCTGCCCATGGCGGTTATACTAGCAGCCAAGGGGCTCGCTACCTTGAGAAGCTGGCGAACCCGGGGGCCCAAATGGCGAGACCAACAGTTTTGGTGGTGGATGCCGATGCGGCGCGCCGGCAGGAGCTAGCCAAAGGCCTGGCACCCTTTGGTTACGAGGTGGTCACCGCCGAGGACAGCGACCAGGGGAAGAAGTTTGCCGCTGGGTTGCTTCCGCAGGTCATTGTGGCTGACGGCCAACTGGGCGAGTTCGGCGACGGTGGCATTTTGCAGCTCTTTCCCCAAGAGATGCCGCCCTTGCTGGTGCTGTTGGTCCCTGGTGAGGAACCGCCGGCCACCGCTCCCGAAGCAGCGAAGCTCGTGGCCTTGGGCGGCCTTACGGCCAAAGCCCTGGTGCGGAAGGTGCGCACGGTGCTGGTGGGCCAGGAGGTTGGCCTGTCCGCTGACGAGCGGCTGGAGTCGCTGTTGGGTGATGCGAGCGCGCTGCCGCTTTTCGACCTGTTGCCGCTCCTGCAGCGCGCGGTGGTCACTGGCCGGATCCTCATGCCCAACGGGGAAGTGGCCATGGACCAGGGGGAGGTAATTGCGGCGCGCTGTGGGCGGGCAAGGGGGATCAAGGCGTTGGCGCGCTTGGGTCGTGTGAGCCAAGGTACGTACCGGGTGTTCCTGGGCCTCCCCGGCTCGGAGAGAGAGCTGAAGGAGGACCTGCTAACGCTCATGGCCGCCGCCATCGAGGATCAACACACCGTAGCCGAGCTTTTGGGGAAGTTACCCTCCCTCGAGGCGCGGGTGCAGGTGGTGATGGGTCCCGGGTTTTTCAGCACGCACTTCACTGAGGCGCAACAGCTGGTGCTGGAGAAGGCGCAGGACCAGCCCACTATCCGCGAGCTGCTGGACCGTCTCCCTCTTTTGGACGGACAGGTACTGGGTGAGCTTTTGCGCTTGCAGGAGCTGGGCTTCGTGGTCTTTGCTGAGCCGGAGCTGCGCGTGCGCGTGGTCACCGATTCCACCGCGGACCTGCCCAAGGAACTGGCGGCTCAGCACCGTATCCAGGTGGTGCCGCTCACGGTCTTCATGGGAAAGCAAATTCATAAGGACGGCGTGGATATCTCGCCTGGGGAGTTTTACCGGCGCCTGGCCCAGGAAAAGGACCTGCAGCCGCGCACCAACCCGCCAACACCGGGTGAGTTCTTCACTTTTTATCGGGCGTTGGTGGAAAAGAGCGATGTGGTTTCCCTGCACGTGTCGGAGAAGATGTCGCAAACGCTGGCGCACGCCCGCCAGGCGGTGCAAGGGCACCGCGAAGAGCTGGAAGCCCTGCACCGGCTGCCCACGCCTTTGCAGGTGGAGGTGGTGGATGGTCGCACGGTCAGTGCCGCCTTGGGGCTTCTGGCCCTTTTCGCCGCCCGCATGGCGCTCCGCGGCTTGGGGGGGACGGCCATTCGCTCCCGCTTGGAAGACATGCGGGAGCGGGTGCACATGATTTTTGTGGTGGACACCCTGGAGTACTTGGCACGGGGAGGCCGAATTGGTAAGGCTCGTGCATTCCTTGGGCAGATGCTAGGCATCAAGCCCATTCTCACCGTGCAGGATGGGGAGGTGGCGCCCCTGGACCGGGTGCGCGGGGGTCGAGCCGCCCACCCCCGGGTCATCGAGCTCTTCAAAGCCAGGGTGGATGCCAGCCAGCCGGTGGTGGCGGCTATCGCCCACGCTCAGGCCCCTGTTTGGGCCGACCGCCTCAAGAACCTCCTCCAGCAGAACTTCTCCATCAGCGAGCTGATCGAATGCGAGATTGGGCCGACCGTGGGTACCCACGTGGGTCCTGGCACGGTGGGCGCGGTGCTCTTTCAGCCGCGCGAAGACGAAAAGGCACTCATTGCCCCCTTGGAGAACGACTAGCCTTCGGCGGCCGTCAGCCAGCTGGCCAGCTCCGGCCAAAAATTTCGACGCGACAGGCGGCTGGTGACCAGGGAGACGTGTCCGGGCTTGAGACCGCGTCGGCCCTCGGTGCCCAGGATGCGAAAAGCTTTGCGCGCGGCGGGCAGCTGGTGGAAAAGCTCCTCACAACGCTGCGGCGGGGCCCACAGCCAATCGCCGCGGCCGGCCACCACCAGCACCGGAAAAGGTAGCTCCGGCAGCTCTGCCAGCACGTTTGTGCCGTTTTGGGTGCGCCATTGACCTCGCAGGTTCCAGCGAAGCCACTGACCCATGACGCCGCCGTCCTCGTCCTCGGGGCCGAGGCCGAGGGCGCGGGCGGGAAAGCGACCAAGAAGCTCGCACAGGCCGATGGCCATGTGGGTAGCCAGGCGGCGAAAGCCCGCCAGGTGGGGCGCCGGCGTAGCCAGGATAACCAGCGCCGCTACGTAATGGCGCAGCTCGGGATGCAGTGCCAAGGCCGTGAGCGCTGCTGCGCCGGCGGCGGAGTGGGTGACAAGGCAAACCGTTCCTTCGGCCGCCGCGGTGGCTAGCGCTGCCGGGATATCAAAGCGTGCCCAATCCTCAAAACACCACCGCTGGCCGGCTGGCTTCGGCTGAGCAAGGCCATGACCGCGAAAGTCCAAGCTCAAGGTGCAGAAACCCTGTCTCGCCAAATACCGTGCCAAGCCCACACCACGCGTTCCCAGCCAGAAGGTGTGGTTGGAAAACGCTCCGGGCAGCAACAGCACCGGAGGACAGGATGTGTCCCCCAAGCGATGAAGGGCAAGCCGAAGTCCATCCTCGGTGGGTACGGGGATGACTTCCGCTGCCGGGAAGGGTACCGTGGTCCCCACGAAAACCAGACTTTAGTGCCTGGGCGGTGGGAGGGCAATGGGGTTAGACTGGAGCCAGGAGTGCTGATGTTGGGGAAAGGCGAGGCCTGGCAGGTAGTCTATGACGGCAGCTGCCGCTTGTGCCGCGCGAGCCAGAAATTGTTGGCCAGGCGCCTGCGGCGCGTGCCTGTGGCCTTTGTGGATGGGAACCAGTTGGGCCTAGCGCCAGAGGATTTTGTCGCGCTACGGCTGCAAACGCCGCAAGGGCGCAGCCTCACTGGCTTCGGCGCCATTGTCACCTTGCTGGCCGAGGACTCGCGGCACGGCTTTCTCTGGCGGCTCCTGCTTAAACCGCCCCTTAGTTGGCTGGGGGAGGCAGCCTACAGGCTGGTGGCTCGCCATCGGTGGGTGCTGGGCAGAAAAAAGGGCACGCATTTGTGAAATAGGGTACGATCTCCTCGTGGGCAAAGAGGTGGACGTGTTGGTGGTGGGCGCCGGCATGGTGGGCTTGGCCACCGCCTACAAGCTGGCCACCGAGCGGGGACGGAAGGTGCTGGTGGTTGAAGCTGAAGGCCGGGTGGCCATGCACCAGTCGGGCCGCAACTCCGGCGTGATTCACTCGGGCCTTTACTATCGGCCAGCTTCGCTCAAAGCCCAGCTTTGCCGAGCGGGTCGCGAGGAGCTTTTGGCCTTTTGCCAAAAGCGGGGTCTACCTTTTGAGCTTTGCGGTAAGCTGGTGGTGGCTACCCGCGAAGAGCAGGTTCCCCTTTTGGCCGACCTCATGCGGCGAGGCCAGGCCAACGGCATCTCCCACCTTCGCTGGTTGGAGGGGCCGGACATTGCCGCCATTGAACCCCACGCTCGCGGGCTGGCCGGCCTGTGGGTGGGAGATACGGGCATTGCGGATTTTCGCCGGGTGGCAGAGGCTCTGGCTGGCGCGGTGGAGGAAGCGGGAGGGGAGGTGCGGCTGGCTTTCAGGGTGCGCCGGCTCCAGCGGCAGCGGGGACAGTGGGTGGCGAAAGCCGCCGGGGGGGAAGTGCGAGCTGGCCAGCTGGTGGTCTGCGCCGGTCTGCAGGGTGACCGCCTGGCACGGCAGGTGGGACTGGCCAGCCACGTACGCATTGTGCCGTTCCGAGGGGAGTACTGGGAGTTGGCGCCTGAAGCTCGAAACCTGGTGCGGAACCTCATTTACCCCGTGCCCGACCCGCGCTTCCCCTTCCTAGGAGTGCACTTCACGCGCCGGGTGGATGGGCGCGTGGAAGCGGGCCCCAACGCGGTGTTGGCCTTGGCTCGGCAATCCTACCGCCGTTTTTCTTTCTCCCTACGCGACGCCTGGCAGACCTTCGCCTTTCCGGGGTTTTGGCGTTTGGTCCGCCGTAACTGGCAAACCGGTCTGGCAGAAGCGTGGCGCTCGTTGTCCAAGGCGGCCTTCCTGCGGGCACTGCAGCGGCTGGTTCCGGATGTACGGCGGGAGGACCTGGTGGGCTGGGGCTGTGGCATCCGGGCTCAAGCGTTGGATCGGCAAGGCGAGCTCCTGGACGATTTTGTCATTGCCGGGGCCGAGCAGGCGCTTTTCGTCCTCAACGCCCCTTCCCCTGCCGCCACCGCCGCCTTAGCCATCGGCGGCACGGTAGCCCGCAGGCTGAGCTAGCCAGACTGCCTATCGCGTTGTGCGCAGGGGTGCTCTACGTTCGCAAAGGTTTGCTCCTCTGACGGTGGTTACCCTTGAAGGAGCTGGGCCAGCTGATCCAGGATCCGATCGGCCGTTACCGGAGGACACTTGCCCTGGAAGACGGGGCCCGAACCGCCCCCTTTGGCTGCCAACCGGCTGGCCAGCTGCTGGCCAAGAGCTTGCAGGTCAGGTCGGTGGCTCGCGAGGAGGAAGACCTGGCTGCTTCGGTCCCCGCCCGTGAGCAGCAGCACCTTCCCCGACGTTGCACCCAGGAATGCCCGAGCCACCACCTGCAGGAAGGCCAGGTCCGGCTCGTCACTGTGCCAATGCACCAGAAGGTCGCCCCGCTGCGCCAGCTCCCGACCCACGAGCCCTCCCCAAGCCTCCCGGGCTTGCCGCAGCTTGCGGTTGGTTTCCGCCAACTGCCCCAACTTGGCCTCCACCACGCCCACCAGCTCGTCGTCGCTGGCGTTGAGTAGGGTTCGCAGGGCGGCGTTGCGTGCGTCGTGCTGGTGCAGCCGGCGGCGCACCCTTCCGCCGGCGACAAAGTAAACGCGCGTGCCACCTCGCATGGGCTCAGTTCCCAGGAGGACCAAGGCCTCCACCTGGGCCGTATTGGCTACGTGCGTGCCACCGCAGGTGTTCAGGTCAACCCCTTCGATTTCCACCAGCCGAACTGGGCCCTGATGGCCTTGGGGAAGGCCCCGGGTGCGCAGCCCGGGAAGCTGGGCAAGGCTCTCAGGGGCCACCCAGCGGGTCCCTACCGGCCGTGCCGCCCGGATTTCCGCCGCCACCGCCTCCTCCAGGCGAGTCAGGTCGTCGGGCGAAAGCGCCGGCACCGCCAGCTCCACGTCGCAGCGTTCGCTGCCCAAATGAAAGGCTGTGGTCCGCCAACCGAAGCGGTCCTCGGCCAGCGCGGAAAGGAGGTGTTGCCCGGTGTGCTGCTGCATGTGGTCAAAGCGCCGCTGCCAGTCCAACTGGAGGCTCACCAAGCCATGGACTAACGGTGTAGTGACGTAGTGTTTGATCCCCTTCTTACCCTTTTGTACGTCCACTACGGGGACTCCAGCGATGGTGCCGCGGTCCGCCGGTTGCCCGCCGCTTTCGGGGTAGAAGATCGTGTCCTCCAGCAAAACCCAATTTCCCCTCGGGTCTTCGCCCTGCGCCACCACCGTTGTTTCTAAAGTCGTTAAGTATGGGTCGCGTAGGAAGGCAGGTTCGTTCACCATGGCCCCATGCTAGGCATTTTTCATTGCCTTTGCCAGCGCCCAGGCTGAAAGGCCTCACGTGCTAGTTTGGCTACCATCGGCCCACGGTATCACCGTAACGCGGAGGCTTGCTCTTCCTAAAGGAACGTGAGCCATCTCACACCCAGCTGCGATTCCTTGACTTATATTTGTTGCGGGAGGTGACTATGGACACAGTCCCAATTTTAAACCGTCGCTACCCACGATTCCTAGTGGGTTGGCTGCTGGTGGCCTTCAGTGGAGTCATCGGCGCTTTTGCGGACGACTGGCACGAATGGGAGGGCAAGCTCGTTGGTGTGGTCGAGGCGCTGCCGGCATCGGGGTTGGTGGGGGATTGGCGAGTGGCCGGCGTGGTGGTGCACGTGCTCCCCTCGACACGAATCAAGCAGGAACATGGTTTCGTTCAGGTTGGGTCCATCGTGAAGATGGAAGGTAGCTGGCAGCCGGACCGTTCCTTTACCGCCTACGAGATCTCGGTGGAGGTCAACCCCGGGGGTGTGCCTCCGGCCTCCGACACGAAGATCTTTGGGGTGCTGAAGCTTCTCCCGACGCCCGAGGCGCCGGCGGGGGCAGAGGGGGTAGTCATCGTCCGCTCCTTTTCGGTAGGCGGGACAGTGGTGCGTGAGGATCTGAAGGTGGGGGTGGAGCACTTGCTACCGCAACAGACCTATGACGTATTCGTGGATGGCGTCCATGCCGGCACCATGCTGACCAACTACCAGGGCGAGGGGTATTTGTTCCTCTCTTCCCAGCCCCCTCCCGGAGCCGAGCCCTTGCCGCCGCAGCTGTCGCCGGTCACCCAGCGGCAGCGGGCTGAGGTCCGCCAGGGAGGGGTGGTGATGCTGGCGGGCGACTTCGCCGCCGCCCGGTGGGACGGGGACTGGTTTGCTGGGGGGCAGTACCTGGCGGTGGCACCGCTGGCCAACCGTGAACGCGTGGTCGTGGGTTTGGGCGTAGCCGAAGTCAAAGAAAACGAGCAGAAACTCAAAGTCGTAGCCTTCCTGTCGCCACAGGTGGCCGAGGTGCGGGTCCTGGTGGATGGCTTGGAGCTGGGGACGCTGACCACCTTGCCCAACGGCATGCTCCACGTCACCTTTTCTACCCGTCCGGACGAGGAGGACCTGCCCTTGCCGGAGGATGCGCTGCCGGTTTCTGGTTGGCAGGAGGTCACACTGCAGACCCTTGAGGGCGAGGTCTTGGCTTCCGGCAGCCTCTTAGCCGCGCCTCTTCCGGGGACGGCCACCGCCCCGGGTCAGGTTCGCCGCCATCTGGGGAAACCTCGGTCCTAATGCCCCCCTCCTCGCTGCGAGCCCGGGCCAATGTGGTCCGGGCTTTTTTGTTGGCCGACGTGTTAACCGGTGGCTTGCATGGCTGCCAGCAGCTGAAGGAACTGTTCGTAGGGCAGGGCCTGCCAGCTCTCAGCGGAAACGGCGCCGCCGGCCCGCGATATGAGCGACACCTTGTGGGCCGTCTCCGCGTCGGGCGCCTCGTAGATGTCCATGAAGTCGTACGGTCCAAGAATTGCATAGTGAGCCAAGAACTTGACACCCGGGCAAGCCGCTTTGACCTTTTGCAGCCACTCCTTGCCCATGGCGCGCCGAGCCTCGGCACTCGAGCTGGATTCGGGCGCCAGCTTGGTGAGAAGGATGAAGACGGGCATAAAGCCCTCCTTTCCGCGCGTGTCACCAAAGTCAATGTGGGTCCTCAACGCGGTGTTGGCGAGGGGCTTGCTGCTATGCTGATACGGGGTACGCACGAGGCACGCCGGCGGATGATCAGAGACTGCCCGCGATGCGGTATCAGTTACAGCGAGCCATTCGCCTTCTGTGCCTTATGCCGCAAATCCCTGGTAGAGGGTGGCTGCAGCGCGCACCGAACGTGGGTGGTGGTCGCCACGGCGGCCAATTCCACGGTGGCGGACATTGTGGCCGGCCGGCTCGTGGCGGAGGGGATTCCCTGCCTGGTTGAGGTTCGGGGCCTGAGCATGATCCCGGTGCCGGAGTCGGGGGCTGACTGCGTTCTTGTCCGGGTGCCGTGCGAGGCAATGGAGCAGGCCTTGGAAATCGCTGCCCTGGCAGAGCGCGGGGAGTGGCAGATTGATGAGAGCGAGTTTGGGGAGGAAGTATGAGCGCACCCGAGAGGCTGGGACGGTACCAGGTGATAATGGAAGTTGGCCGTGGTGCGATGGGGGTGGTGTACCGTGGTTGGGACCCCCAGCTGGAACGGCCGGTGGCCATCAAGGCCATCCTCGCCGAAGCGGTTACGGGTGCTACCAAAGAAGAAATCGTGGCTCGGTTCCTGCGCGAGGCCAAGCTGGCAGCCCGCATCGTCCACCCAGGGGTGGTGACCGTTTTCGATGCGGGCGAAGAGCAGGGCCAGCTTTTCCTTGTCATGGAACTGGTGGAGGGTGAGTCGCTGGCCGCGCGCCTGCGCCGCGGTGATTTCCCCACCACCGAGCAGGCCCTGGAGCTGGCGGCCCAGGTAGCCGAGGCCTTGGGCGCAGCTCATCAGTCGGGCATCGTGCACCGCGATGTGAAGCCGGCCAACGTACTGATCACCCGCGATGGCCGGGTCAAGGTAAGCGACTTTGGCGTGGCCAAAGCGGTGGGGGAGGCTACAGGCCTCACTCGCACGGGGACTGCGATGGGAAGCCCAGCCTACATGTCGCCGGAACAGGTCAGGGGGGAGCAGGTTGATGCCCGTTCCGACCTCTTCTCCCTTGGCGTGATGCTGTACGAGATGCTCTTGCGCCGGCGTCCGTTTCCGGCGGAAACCCTCACCACCCTGGTGTACCAGATCCTTCACCAGGATCCCTTTGCCGACCCCCAGGGCTTCGGCCAGCTCCCGCCGGCTTTGGAGCAGTTCCTCAAGTGGTGTTTGGCCAAGGACCCCGCGCAGCGCATTCCCGACGCCGGCACCTTTGCTTCCCGCGCGCGGGCGCTGGCGCAGGCGGGGCTCGACCGCACCGTCTCCACCATGCCCACCGTGGCCCTTCCTGCGTCGGAGGCATCCAGCGTCCAGGAGTCAGCCGCCGGGGCAAGAGGGCGTTGGCGGGCTTGGGTTTGGGCGGTGGTGGTCTTGGCCCTGGTGCTGGCCGCTGGCTTGCTGTGGCGGCGCCGAACGGCGCAAACACCAGCGGAGGTGCTGTTGGTTGGTGCGGCACCCACCCCCACGCCCGCGACAGAGTCCACGCTTCCGCCCGAAGCCCCCACCCAGGCACCTACCTGGGCGCCCTCGCCCACCCCCACCGTTTTGGTCAAGCCCACGCCCACCCCTGAGCCTCTAGTAATCCCCACGGCTGCCCCTTTGCCCACTCCCACCCCCGCACCCACCCCTCCCATCGTCATGACCTACTTTGGCCGTTCCGGGGCGGTGTTCAACGTGTCACCGGAAGAGGCGCTAGTGGAGGTTGAGGGGAAGGTGATTGGCATTGCCGATGACTGGGACGGCAAGGGCGGGGGCAAGGTGTACGTGTTTTCCCGTCCCGGAACGTACTACGCCAAGCTTTCGTTGCGAGGGTACAAGACGGCCTGGGTGGCAGTCGTTATCACGCCCAGTGCTAAGGAAGAAAACGCCGATGTGGACTGGGAGCTGGAGGAGCTGGATTGAAGGAGGTTTTCATGCTGTGGCAAGGTGAGGGGCAACGGTTTTCTTGGAAGAGCAATGCCTCAAAGGCCTTGGGCTGCGGGCTGACCGCCGCGTTGGGGTTGCTGCTGCTGCTGTTTGCCAACCCACTGACGGTGGTGCCCGCAGGCCACGTGGGCGTCAAGGACTTTTTCGGCATCGTTTCACCTACGGTGCTGGCTCCGGGCGTGCGGCTGGTGATGCCCTTCACGCGGGTGGTGAAGCTGTCAGTTCGGACGCAGGAAATCAAGGAGGTGGCTGAGGTCCCCTCGCGCGAAGGGCTGATCATGAACCTGGAGGTTTCCCTGCTTTTTCGCCTGGATGCCAGCCGCGCCCCGGAGGTTTATAAAACCATCGGCACCAACTATCCCGAGGTGGTGGTGGAGCCGCAGTTCCGCTCGGCCATCCGCGAAATCACCGCCTCCTACGAGGCCAAGGCTCTTTACTCGGCGGAGCGAGAGCGCATTGCCGCCGAGATCTTCCAGCTGTTCCGCAAGCTCACCGCTGAGCGGGGCATCATCGCGGAGCAGGTGCTGCTGCGCAAAATTGGCCTACCACCGGTGGTGGCCAATGCCATCCAAGAGAAACTGCGCCGGGAGCAGGAGGCGGAGCAAATGAAGTTCATCCTGCTCAAGGAGCAGCAGGAGGCGGAACGCAAGCGCATCGAGGCTCAGGGCATCGCCGACTTCCAGCGCATTGTTGCTCAGGGCATCTCGCCCCAGCTTTTGGAATGGAAGGGCATCGAGGCAACGGAAAAGCTGGCCAACAGCCAAAACACCAAGGTCGTCATCATTGGCAACCCGAAAACCGGTTTGCCCGTGATCCTGAGCACCGAGCGGTGAGAGGCACCATGCAACCGACCCTTTACTTTGGCGAGTGTCTGGCGGGAAGCCTTAAACCAGCTTCGTTTCTTTTTCGCGATGGGCTGGGCCGTATCCAGCATCGGGTGGAGCAGGTTTCCAGCCGCGGCCTTGTTGGCTACACCAAGTTGCGAGCGCTCATGCGACTAGAGCTGCAGTGGGATGATGCGGAGCGAGGGGAAACCCTGATGCTTCGGCGCGTGCCCAAGCTTTTGGGGGCGCTGTGGGAGGTCGGCCAGCTCGATGGGTCGATCCGCTGGCGCTTTCAGGGCCGGGGCTTCCTTTTGCGGCGGTGGGAGGTTACCGACCAGCACACGGGCAGCTCGGCGGCGGGCGTGATTCGCAACCCCCTGGCCTTCGGTACTCAGTCGGCGGAGCTCCAGGCCAGCGGTGCGGTGATGGCCAGCCTGCGCTGGGAGGACTACAGCCTGGCCCTCGGCTGCCCGAGACGGGTGCGCTCGGAGGTGCACGACCCGCGGTGGAGCGTGCCTGCCCTGGTGCTAGCCGTAATCCGCTGGTGCGCGTTGCAGCAGCGCTGAGGATTGGGAGGTGGCCAAACCCTCTGGTAAAGACGCAATCTCCTGGTCCCAGCTTTTGCCGCCGGGCAGCCGTCTCACCTTTGCTGCCTTCATGGAGTTGGCTCTCTACCACGAACAGCTAGGCTACTACTGCCGCACGGATCGCCCGTTCCCCGCGGGGCCGGCCGGGGATTTCGTCACAGCCCCCAGCTTAGGCCCGGTGTTTGCTGGCGTGCTGGGCAGGGCGTTGACCAACCTGAGCCAAGCTGTGGGGCACCCTTTGACCTTCTTGGATCTGGGGGCCGGCGAGGGGAGCCTCCTGCGTGGGCTGGCGCAAAGCTGGCATGAGGGCGTGTTTCGGCGGGTGGTGGCGGTGGAGTGCTCGCCGGCGGGGCGTCAACGGCTGGCGGCAGCTTGTCCCTGGGTGGAGGTGGTGTGCGCCCTGGCAGCAGCCGCGCCCGCCGAGGGACCGGCCGTGGTGGTGGCCAGCGAATTCTACGATGCCCAGCCCTGTCACCTGGTGGAGCAGGGGCCGCAGGGCTTGGAGGAGCTTTACGTCACGGTGGATGACGAAGGTCGGCTCAGCTGGGCGAAAGGTGCGCCGTCCACGCCGGCGTTGGCTTCCTACCTGGCCAAGCACGGCGTGGCCTTGGAGGTGGGCCAGCGGGCGGAGGTGCGGCCGCAGGTGGAAGGCCTGCATCGGCAGCTCCTTGCTTGGGCTGGGGGTGAGGCGTTGGTGTTGGTGGTGGATTACGGCTACCCTGCTGCCCGACTTTACAATGCCAAGGCGCGGCGGGGGGGTAGCCTGGTAGGCTACCGCCAGCACCAACTGGTGCAGGATGTGCTGCAGGCTCCGGGGGAAGTGGATATCACCGCCCACGTGAACTGGGACGACCTGCTGGTGGCGGCGGGGAAGCTAGGTTTCCAAAGCCGCGCCCCCGAGCCCCTAGGGCTTTTTCTCCTGCGCATGGGCGTGCTCAGTGCTCTTCCTTCGCTACAGGAGGGTTCGTTGCCCTGGGAGGTCAAAGCACTGCTGAACCCCGCGGGCATGGGCAGCGAGCTTAAAGTGTTAGCCCAAGGGAAAGGGAGGATATGGGAGGCCTTCTTAAAACTGGTGCGCGGTTGGTGCCCCTGAAGGGAGCGCTGGTACTCGCTGTAGCCTTGCTGGCCGGAAGCGGCCTTGCTTCCCAGCGCCAGCAAATCAAAGCCCTTCCCGAGCGCTGGCAGCGCTGGTTGGAGGAGGAGGTTTACCCGCTCATCTCGGACGAGCAGGTGAAAGCCTTTCTTCAACTGGCCACCGATGCCCAGAGGGAGGAATTTGCCAACCGGCTATGGCAGTTGTGGGGCGAACAGCTGGGCCTTGGCCCCTCTTTCCGGCGCATCTACGAAGATCGGCTGGAAACGTGCCGCACCCAGTTTGGCAACACCACCGAGGACCGTGCTCGGGTGCTGCTCCTGCACGGTGAGCCCACCCAGCGCGTTCCCGTGAAATGTGAGGAGGTCTTCTACCCGCTGGAGTTTTGGCGCTACGCCTATCTTCCGGGGCTGGGCCAGGGTGTTACGCTGCTGTTTTATAAGCCTTACGGCTTGGGCCGCTACCGTCTCTGGGACCCGTTCGAGACACGCTGGGTGCTCTATGCCCCACCAGCACAGAACGCGCTGCGGCGACCATCGGTGAGCCGCGCCGACCGTCCCGAGTTCCGCTGTGGGAACGTGGACGAGCTGTTGAACCTGCTGGCGGCGGCGGAGTACTGGCTGGCGGATCCGGAGGTCAAGAGGCGCCTGGGACACCTGGTGGTGGAGGCGGGCAAGGGCGGGAAGGAAGCGGCTGAGCAGCGCTTCTTGGCCTTCTCCACCGTGCTTCCCCAGGGTGCCGAGCCGCTTGAGTTCTCCCCCCAGGCAGAGGTGGTTGGGAGAAGGGGCTCGAAGGCCTTGGTGCGCTTTACTTGCCGGCTGGATCGGGCGGGACTGGTGGCCTCGGAGGTGGGGGAAGCCAAGGTGGTGCAGGTGGACGTGGTGGGTGAGGTAAGCCGCGGCGGGGACATGGCTGACCGTTTCCGCTACGCCTTCACCTTTCCTGCCGAGGCACCCCAGCTGCCGGTGGTGGTGGAACGGGAGCTGCGCCCAGGGGACTACCTTCTGCGCCTCAAGGTGGCTGACCTCCATGGCAAGAAGGCGGGGGTAAAGGAGGTGGCCTTCTCCGTATCCTTGGGCGAGGAGAGCAGCTTGGGCGAGCCGGCGCCAAAGGGGGAAGAGCCCAAGCTTTTGGCCCTTATGGGTCCCCAGGGCGAGGGCGTGGCTGGTGTCCAGCGCTTTACCGTCCTGGCGCAGCCGCAGGTGGCGAAGGTGGAGTTCCTGCTGGACGGCCGGACGGTGCTGGTGAAGAACCGACCCCCCTTCGAGGTGGAGCTAGATTTGGGGCCGTTGCCGCGCATGGCCACGGTCACCGCCGTGGCGTTCGACGCATCCGGCCACGAGCTGGACCGGGCCGAGACGGTGGTGAATGTGGGCCGGGAGCGCTTTTTCGTTCGCCTTGCCCCGGTAACGGCGGCTGACCAACGTCCCCAGGGCCTGGCGGTGAGCGCGGTGGTCAACGTCCCCAGCGACCGCAAGCTGGAACGGCTGGAGTTCTACTTCAACGATCAGCTCATGGCTACCCTGTACGCGCCGCCCTTTACCGCCATCCTGCCCATTCAGCTGGGCACGGAGCTGGCGTACGCTCGCGCCTTGGCACTAGCGGACGACGGCAGCCAAGCGGAAGACCTGCAGCTGGTGAACGCGCCCCAGTTCGTCTCGGCCGTGCGCGTGCAAGCCGTGGAGCTGCCGGTGACCGTGCTGGACCGCCAGGGCAAGCCAGTGGCAGGCTTGAGCCGGGAGGATTTCGAGGTGTGGGAGGAGGACGTCCGGCAGGAGATTCAAAGCTTCGTCCTCCAGCGGGATCTTCCCGTGCGGGTGGGCTTGGTGGTGGACACCTCCGGCTCGATGGAAAAGACGCTGCCCGAGGTGCAGCGGGTGGTGATGGGCTTCGTCAGGAGCTTGCTGCGGCCCAAAGATCGCGCCTTTGTGGTGGCTTTTTCCGACCGACCGGTTCTGGTGAGCCCGTTTACCGCCGATTTTTCCGCCCTGGAGCGCGCCCTCTTGACCTTGCGTGCTGAGCGGGAGACCGCGCTGTGGGATGCGGTGATTTACGGGCTCTTTCAGTTTTCCGGCGTGCGTGGAAAAAAGGCCTTGATTGTCCTCACCGACGGCGAGGACAACGCGTCCAAGGCCACCTTTGAGCGGGCCCTGGATTACAGCCGACGCTCCGGCGTGACCGTGTACACCGTGGCCATCAACTTGCCCCTCTCGGCCTTGCGGGCCCGGTCGCAGCTCTCCCGCCTGGCCAAGGCCACCGGCGGGGAAGCTTTTTTCCTGCCGGCTCAGCCCCATTTGGAGCCCGTGTACCAGCAAATTGAGGGGGAGCTGCGCTCTCAGTACCTTTTGGCCTACAGCTCGGCTACCGAGGCGCCTCCGGGCACCTTCCGCAGCGTCACCGTCAAGCTCAAGAAACCAGGTTTGACCATTCGCACGGTAGCCGGCTATTTCGTGGAGTAACGCCGCCCTAGCCGAGCACCAGCTTTTGCAGCGCTTGGACCATGTGCGGGTCGTAAACGGTGCCGGCACGCTCCGCCAGGAAGGCCACCGAGGATTCGCGGGTGGTCAAGCCGCGGGCGCCGCGAGCGGTGAGCAGCACGGAAAAGGCGTCAGCCACGGACACCAGGCGCGCCGCTGGGTGGGGTCGGCGGGGCCGCGGCAAGCGGGGGTAGCCCGAGCCGTTGTAATGAAGGTGGTGTTCCAAGGCAACGATCACCGCCACCGGTGGCAGCTGAGGCACCCGCAGGAGGGCGGTTGCGCCCTCCATGGGGTGGTCGAGGATGAGCTCCAGCTCGTGGCCGGACAGCGCCAGCTCGCGGGCAATGACCTCGGCAGGCATGGAGAGCTTGCCCACATCGTGGAGCAGGGCCGCTAAACCCAGCTCGCGCACGGGGGCGGGGGAGAGCCCAGCCAGCTGCGCCATGCCCATCGCCAGGCAGGCGGTGTTGTGGGCGTGCACCGCCGGCCAGCGCTCTTCCCCTTCCCAGGGCGCCATGTGCTCCAGGGGGTGGGGCCGTTCCTGCAGAAGCTGCAGCAGCGAGTCGGCAATGCGGCTCAGGTCGGCGAGGGCAAGGCTGCCCGAGACGGCAAAGTCCGTGAGGGTTTGCGCCAAAAGGGTAATGCGATCGCGCACGGCGGGTAGGTGCCCCCGCCCCCGGCGGCCATGCTCGCGATCGGGCCCGCCCAGGGCCTCGTCGGCGAGCTCCACCTTGCCTACCAGGATGTGGGGCTGGGAACGCACCGGCGTCTCCTCGGCGCCGGCCACTTCTTGCAGTAAGGTGGCCAGCTCCTCAGTGGTCACCCCTTGGCGGAAGCTTACGTGTTCCACGCCCCGCCGCACCAGCCGGCGGTGTACGGCCGGGGCCTGGCGGGCGGCACGGGTGAAGGGACGCTCCTGCACGAACAGCTCCTCGCCCAGGATTACCAGATCCAGTTGCGGTTCGGCCGCCAACAGCTCGCGCAGGTGGCGCTCCAAGGTCGTCACCGCCTGTTGGGAGCGGGGATGGGGTTGGCCGTAGAGGGCCACCGAGGTGAACCCCGCCGCTAGCTCGCCCAGCACCGCCAGCACCAGTTGTTCCCAGCGCTGGGGCTCCATCACGCCTCCTCCTCTTCGCGAGGCCCGGCAGCGCGAGCGCGTCGCACGGCCTCAGCCAGCTGCGCATCGCGGCCGCTGGCCAGAACCTGCGCTACCTGCTGCGCCTGGCTGCCCTCCAGTTGGGCGATGGCCATGGCCGCCTCCTGCCGCAGGGAGGAAAGCGAGAAGGGATAGCGCCATTGCTTAAGCTCCAAAATCTCCTCCAGGATCGGCAGGGCCGCCGGGTCGCGCAGCCGGCCCAGGGCGCGGATCAGTTCGAAGGTGATGGGCTCCCGCAGCTTCATGCCCAGCTGCTGACGCAGGCGCTCGGTCAGCAGCCGCACCACCCCCGGGTGGCGAATACGCGAAGCCACGGAAATCGCTGCGGTCGCACGGTCCTCATCTTCCCCTAGCACCTCACGCCGGAGGAGAGGGAACCACTCAGGGTCTTGGCAGGCGACCAACGCCTTGAGGATCTCCTCGACCACTTGCGGCCGCGCCTTGGGCAGCAGTTTCTTCAGCACCGGCACGATGGCGCGATCCTCCAAACGGCGGAGGATGAAAACCGCGTTGCGCACCACGTACCAGCGCTCGTCCTCTAAGAGCAGGCGGACGTAGGGCACGGCGCGAGGGCCGTAGCGCAGCACCACTTCCAACAGGCGCTTGCGCACCGACAGGCTTTCCGCGTTGGCCAGAGCTTCGAGGATGCTGGGCAGTGCTCGCTCGCCTAGGGCCGAAAGTATGGCGGTGAGCGTCGGAAGCTGCGCTCGGTCGGAGCGGTCCAGGACTGCCACCACCGCTTCCACCGCCTCCCGCAGGGTTTTTTCTTGCAGCTGCACGTTGCGTGAGGCGCCCACCATCGGTGCCAGGCGCTGAGCGGTGGCCAGGTCCCCCAGGGCCACGGCGTCCACAAACAGCTCCGCCAGGCGAACTGCCGCCGCCTCACCCGCGGGTGCCCCGGGCCAAAGGGTGAGCACCTCCCCCAGCAGGCGTATCACGTGAGCATGCACCTCCCCCTCGGCGAGGGAGGCGGAAAGCTCCTTTGCCCAGCCTTCCTTTTCCCATCGTACCGGCGGCGGTGCAGGTGCCTGCGGCAGGGGCTGGGGCTCCTGGCCTGGAAGCGGGAGCCTGGGCAGCAAAGCTCGAGCTCGGCCCACCAGCTCCACCGGTACGGTCAGCTCCGCCGCTGCCTCGGGGGCTGCCAGGCGAACCAGCAGGCGCTGGACTGCCTCGGGCACCGGCTCACCTTCCAACAGCAAGAGCTCCACCCCATCCAGCAGGGCCTCCAAGGGAGCGAAGGGGTCCCTCTCGCCCAGCAGAGCAGCGAGAGAGGGCTGACGCAGGAAGGCGGCCACGGCGCGCCGCCGCTGCTCATCGGAGGCCAGAAGGCAAAGGTCCTGGAGAAAAAGGCGCAGCTCGGAAAGCAAGAGCGGCCGCTGCGCCTGCGGCGTTTGCTCCACCACCTGCGCCACAGTTTTGAACAGGTACTCGAACAGCGCCCCCGCATCCGAAACCTGGTTAGCCAACTCCAGCACGGAGCCCGCGTCCAGCAACCCCTCTTTCAGCTTCCCAGGCCAGGCAAAGGCACCGTCTCGGGCTAAAAGGCGAGCCAGCTGCGGCCACACCAGGCGCGTGCCGTCCCGCCTGCTCACCTCCTCCTCGGACACAACCTGCACCCCGGAAAGGTCCAGGGGGAAAAGCTGCACGCCGGAAAGGTGATCGCCCGCGGCCAAAAGGTGCTGCCGATCCTCCTCGCGTGGGGTTTCCGAAAGCTTTGCCAGTTCCTGGGCCAAAGCCACCAGCCCCTCTTCGGCCTCGGGGAAAGTCATTTGGATGACAGCCAAACCCAGTTGAAACAGGCCATGGACCAGCTTGCGAGCGGGGGCCTCGGGTGGCGGTACCACCTCCTCTTCGCCCCAAAAGACGCGATCGGGGTTGAGGACCAGACGCACCAGCGGGGCCTCAGCGAGGGCCTGGATGCGCTGTCGCAGGCGCGTTTCTGCTGGCACCAAACCGGGGTGGCCGGGCGGGTAGAGACGCAACATCCGCCGGTAGGATTCCAAGTCGTTGAGCAAGGCCACCACCCGAGGTGCCAGGTGTTCGTGCATCACCGCTCGTCTCGGTGCCAGTGTAGCATGGCCAGCTCCTGGGCCAAGGCCTGCAGGTGAGGCACCTGAACCAACGCCAGCGGGGAGGGGCCTTCCAGGGTGGCTTTGCCGCCTACAAACGCCTTTTGAAAGCCCAAGGCCTGCGCCTCGCGCAGACGGGCGTCTGCCCGGCTCACCGCCCGCACTTCGCCCAAAAGCCCCACCTCGCCAAAGAACACCGCTTCGGCCGGCAAGGGCCGATCCTGGTAGGAAGAAAGCACCGCCGCCACCACTGCCAGGTCCGCCGCCGGCTCTTCCACCTGCAGACCTCCCACCACGTTGACGAACACATCGCGGTCCACCAGGCGCAGGTTCAGGCGCTTTTCCATGACCGCCAAGAGCAAGCTGAGGCGGCTGGCCTCAAACCCTTGCCCCACTCGCCGGGGATTCAAAAGCGGCGAGCGGGAAACCAGGGCTTGGACTTCCAGCAACAAAGGGGTTGAGCCTTCCACCACCACCGCCACCGCCGAACCGGGGGCGCCGGCCAGGCGGTCGCCAAGCAGAGCCTGCGAGGGGTTGCGCACCTCGCGCAGCCCCTTTTCCCCCATGGCGAAAAGGCAAAGCTCCAGCGCCGGCCCGAAGCGGTTCTTGGTGGCCCGCAGCAGGCGGTGGGCATGGCTGGTGGCGCCCGCAAACTCCAGCACCACATCCACCAGGTGCTCGAGGGACTTGGGCCCGGCCACGGTGCCGTCCTTGGTCACGTGACCCACCAGCACCACCGGCGCCTGCCCCGCCTTGGCTGCTTCTGCTACGCGCGCCGCCACCTCGCGTACCTGTGTGACGCTGCCGGGGATAGCGGGGAGGCCCTCGCAGCGCATGGCCTGCACCGAATCTAAAAGCAAGAGACGGGGCTTCAGGTTCTCGGCGGCCGCCAAGATGGCCTCCACCTTAGCCTCAGCCAAAAGCAGCAGGTTTTCCCCTTGACAGCCGAGCCGCTGGGCCCGCAGACCCACCTGCGCCAGGGACTCCTCCGCCGTGGCGTAAAGCACGGGTCCTTCCTGGCTCACCCGCTCGGCCAGCTGAAGCAAAAGCGTGGACTTGCCCACGCCTGGCTCACCCGCCAAGAGCACCAACGAGCCAGGCACCAGGCCCCCGCCCAGCACCCGGTCCAAACCTGGCAGGCCGGTGGCCAAGCGCGGCAGCTCGCCCAGCGAAAGCCCCTTCAGAGGCCGAGGCTCAGGTGGCGGGCTGGCTGCCTGCTGGGGCTTTTCTCTTTGCGGTTCGAAGGTGTTGAACGCGCCGCAGCTAGGGCAGCGTCCAAGCCACTTGCTGGCTTGCTGCCCGCAGCTGGTGCACACCCAAGCGGCCATGGGGGAGGCTTTCCGCCCAAACCTAACGCCCGCCCAGGGCGGCGGCCGTCCCCAGGAGGTACTTCAAGTCCTCATCGCGCCAGGTAACTCCTGCCCCCAATAACACCGAGGAGCGCGCGGACCAACGTGGTTCGTCCCAGCCGGCAAAGGCAAAGATATTGGGGGTCAAAAAGTAGCGACCTTCCAAGCGCAGGTGGGGGGGCTTGATTTGGCGATCGAAGTCGTAAGCTTCCAGGCTGAGCTTGAGCTTCCTTCCCAACAGCTCCTGATCCACGCCGAAGCCGCCTTCCGACTCGAACAGGCCTGCCCGCAGGGTAGTGCTGCCCAGGTGGTAGCCGATTTGCGCGTTGATCGTGGCAGCATCGCTGACCTTCTGTTTTTCCTGCACATACGTTTCCTTGTGCCCGTCGGGAAAGGTGGTGGTGACCGTTTCCTGCACCGTGCGCAGGCGGCCGAAGGGAGAGTTCACCAGCTCCAAGCGGAAGAAGCGCTTTTCCGTGGTGTGCAGGTCGAAGCCGAAGGCGCTGCGGGAGTCATCCACCCCGGGCAGGCTCTCCGTGCGGATGCTCATGTCCAGTTGCCAACGCTCGGCCCGTCCTATAGTGTTCTTTAGGCTTTGCACCCCCGACTCCACCGCCTTCAGCGTGCTGTTGAGGTTGTCCACCGTTTCCTCATCGTTCACCAGCTTGCCGATGGTGCCCTCACCCTTGGCAATCTTGTTGGTGATGGCGTTGAGGTTATCTGCCGATACGCGCAAGCGGGCAGAGAGGTCCTTCAGATTGGCAATGGTGTCGGAAACGTTACCCCGGTTTTCCGCCACCACCGCTTCTACCTGACCCGCCAGGCGGTTAAGCTTTTCCGCCAGGCGCGGCAGCTCGTCCCGCAGGGTGGCGGAAAAATCGCGAAAGTTGGCCAGTGTGGCATCCACGTTGGCGCGGTTGGCGGCCACCAGCTCCTTCACCTCCGCGGTGAGTTGGCGGATGTTCTCCAGGATCTCGTTGAGCTTGGCCGTGCCTTCCTCGCCCCCCAGGGAGCGCCGCAGGCTGGCGGTCACCTCTTTCACGTCCGCGCCGATGTCGGAGGCGGTTTTGAGCACCTGGTCGAAGGGTACCGGGCTTTGGCCGGGAAGCACTGTTCCTGGCGGCAAGGGCGGGGCATCGGCAGGGCCGGGGTAGAGCTCCACGTACTTGTCGCCCAAAAGGCCCAAGCTGGTGACTTCCGCCCAGGCACCCTGGTGCAAACGCACCTGCGGGTCCAGACTCAGGAGAACGCGCGCGCGGCTGCCAGCCAGCTCGATGCGTTCCACCAGGCCCACCCGCACGCCAGCAATGCGCACGGGGCTCTTCTCGTCCAAACCAGCGACCGAGGGGAACTCGGCCGGCACGCGCTGCCGCCCCGCCTTAGCTCCCAGGGGAATCTCCTCGATCTTGATGATGAACACCGCCAGGATGATGAGCGCCACCAGCATGAAGGCGCCCACTTTGGCTTCCTGCGTCATGCAACCTCCTCCTCCAGCGGCTGACCGGCGAGAAAGCTTTGCACGTAAGGGTCCGGCAGCTGGCGAAACTCCTGCGGGGGGGCTGCCGCCAGGATTTGCCCGTCCCGCAGCATGGCGATGCGATCGGCAATGCGAAAAGCCGAGTTCATGTCGTGCGTGATGGTGACCATAGTGACCGGCATCCGGTCGCGCATTTCGATGATCACCCGGTCAATGGCGGCAGCGGTTATCGGGTCCAGACCGGTGTTGGGCTCGTCAAACAGCAGGATCTCCGGTTGCAGGGCAATGGCGCGGGCAAAGCCCACCCGCCGCCGCATGCCACCCGAGAGCTCGGAAGGCATTTTCTGCTCAATTTCCGAAAGGTGCACCAGGGCCAGGCAGTGGGCTACTCGCTCGGCGATTTCCTTCTCGCTCATGCGCGTGTGGCGACGCAAGGGGAAGGCAATGTTGTCGTAGACCGTCATGGAATCAAACAAGGCCCCTTCCTGGAAGGACATGCCAAACTTGCGACGCAGCACCAGGCAGCGCTCCGGTTCGGCACACGCTAAGTCCTCGCCGTTCACGATCACGTGGCCGCGGTCGGGTTGTATGAGGCCGATAAGGTGCTTGAGGAGCACGCTTTTTCCCGCACCGGAGCCGCCCACGATCACCAGCGATTCGCCCGGCCAAACCTCCAGGTTCACGCCGCGAAGCACCTGCTTGCCACCAAAGGATTTCCACAGGTCAAGGACGGCAATTTTTGGTGTTCGCCCTGCCGGTGGGTCCTTGGGTTGCACGCTCGCCCCCTAGAAGAGAATCTTGGTGAGAAAGAAGTCGGACAGCAGGATTACCAGGGAAGCCATGACCACGGCAGCGGTGGTGGACCGGCCCACCCCTTCCGCTCCGCCGGTGGTGAAGAAGCCCTTGGTACAGCCGGTCACCGCGAGGATTAGGCCGAACACGGCGGCTTTGATAAGGCCTGAGAGCACGTCGTTGAGTTCCAGGAACTGGAAGGTCTTTTCCCAGTAGACCACGGGGTTCGAGCCCATCAGGCCCACCGCCACCGTGTAACCCCCCAGCACCCCGATGCCGTCGGCAAAAGCTACCAGAAAAGGCAGCATAACAGTCGCCGCACCCACCCGCGGCACCACCAGGAAGTGAATGGGTTCCACCGCCATGGCGTAGAGGGCATCGATTTGCTCGGTGACGCGCATGGTGCCCAGCTCAGCCGCAAAGGAGGAGCCGATGCGGCCGGCGATCATCAGCGCCGCCAGTACCGGCGCCAGCTCACGCGTGAGGGAAAGGGAAACCACCGAAGCCACGAAGCCCTCGGCGTGGAAGCGGGCAAACCCGCGGTAGGTTTGCAATGCCAGCACCATGCCGGTAAAAAGAGCTGTGAGCCCCACCACCGGCAGGGAGTCCACACCCACCCGCACCATTTGCCGCACCCATTCGCGGCCGTCGAAAGGCTTGCGGAAGGCCCACACCATGGCGCTATGAAGGACGTAGAAAAAACGCCCAATTTCTTCAAAAACCCTCACCGCTTTGCGCCCAAGGGTGTCAAAAAGCAGGATGAGCGGTCTCATCGGCAAACTCTGGGTCCGAAAACAGAGTAAAGGGCTCCAGGTAAACGAGCGTAAACCGGTCGGTGGGACCGTTGCGTTGTTTGGCAATGATAATTTCCGCTTTGCGCGCTTCCTCCTCGCTCTCTGCTTCCGTTTGCGGCACCGTCTTGCGGTGGATGAACAGCACCACATCCGCATCCTGCTCGATGCTGCCCGACTCCCGCAAATCGGAAAGCTGCGGGCGCTGGTCACCGCCCCGCCGCTCCGGTTGACGGGAAAGTTGTGAAAGCGCCAACACCGGCACCCCCAACTGTTTGGCCACCATCTTCAACCCGCGGGAGATGGCCGAAACCTCCTGCGTGCGGTTTTCCGTCTTCATCCCCGAGCTCATCAGCTGCAGGTAGTCCACCACCACCAGGTCCAGGCCGTGCTGCATCATCAGGCGGCGGGCCTTGCCCCGCATTTCCAGAATCGAAAGGGAGGCACCGTCGTCGATCCACAGGGGGGCGTCGGCTAGGTGGTCGGCAGCCAAAACCAGCCGATCCCAGTCGGTGGGGCCGCGTCCTGGCTTGAAGCTAATGCGGCCGCTGATGATCCGCTCCAAGCTCACCTTGGCTTCCGCTGCCAGCAGCCGGCGCACCAGCGCCTGCGCCGACATTTCCAGGGAGAAGAACAACACCTTCTTTTTCAGTCGCAAGGTGGCATGGGCAGCAATGTTTAAAGCCATGGCGGTTTTGCCGACCCCCGGGCGGGCCGCCAGGATGATGAGCTCTTGGGGCTTCAACCCTGAGGTGAGCTCGTCCAGTCGGCGAAACCCGGTTTCCAGACCGATGAAGGGATGGGCCTCTTTCGCCACCCGCCCCAAATGGTCAAGCTCCTCGGCGGCCAGCTCGCCCACCAGGCGCGGCCCGCTTTGAATGGCCCGATCGGCCAGCTGCAGCACTAGGGTTTCCACCTTGTCCAGGATGTCCAGGGCTCGGCCGCCTTCCTGGCCTGCCTCCACCAGGATGGAGCCGGAAACCTTCACCAGCTCCCGGCGAATTGCTTTTTCCCGCACGATTTCGGCGTAGTGCTCCACGCCCTCCGGGTCGGGAAGCTCTTGGGCCAGTTGCGCCACCACCGCGGGTCCGCCCACCTGTGCCAAGGTCCCAAGGCGCTCCAGCATGGCCACGGTGCTCACCACGGTGATGGCCATGCCCTCCGCCGCCATGGCGGCGAAGGCGCGGAACAAAAGCTGGTGCGGCTCCAGGTAGAAGTCTTCCGGCTTGAGGATGTCCACCACCCGGTAAAAGCAGCTGCTGTCGTTGAGGATAGCCCCCAACACGGCGCGCTCCGCCGCCTCGCTGTAGGGCACGCGCAGGCTTTCGGCTGTGGGAGAGGGGGCCTGCGTCGCCAGCGCACACATGTTGTCATCGTACCACCCTTCCTGGGCCTGCCGTGCCCCGGTTTTCCGCGCCCTAAAATAGACAGATGAGGGCCTACCTGGACTACAACGCCACCACCCCGCCTTTCCCTGAGGTGTGGGAGCGGGTGGGGGCCCTGCACGGCCAGCTCCTGGGCAATCCCTCCAGTGCCCACGAGGAAGGCCGGCGGGCGCGGAGGCTTTTGGAGCGAGCCCGGACCCAGGTGGCGGAGCTGGTGGGGGCGGAGGCATCCGAGGTGGTGTTTACCAGCAGCGGCACCGAAGCCAACGCCGCTGCCCTCTGGGGCCTGGTGCGGGGGCTGGGGGGGCCAGCCGGCGTGCACATCCTCCTCAGCGCGGTGGAGCATCCTTCCCTGTTTGCTGCCGCCAAAGCCCTGGAGGGGCAGGGGGCGATGGTGGGGGTCTTGCCCGTGGATCGACAGGGCCGTTTGCAACCAGAAAGCTTAGCCGAGCTGCCGGAGCCCTGCGTGGTGTGCGTGCAGCTGGCGAACCAGGAAACGGGGGTTTTGCAGGAGGTGGCACAGGTGGCGGCCAGGGTGCGGCACCCGCGGCGGCGGTTCCATTGCGATGCGGTGCAAGGGGCGGGAAAAGTGCCGGTGAGTTTTGCCCATTGGGGGGCGGACACGCTCGCGCTATCGGGTCATAAGCTGGGCGGATTGGCTGGAGCGGGGGCGTTGGTGCTGCGCCGTGGGTTGGAGCTGCCTGCCCTGGTTCCGGGAGAGCAGGAAGGTCGCCGGCGAGGTGGCACGGAGCCCCTCGTGGCGGCGTGTGCCATGGGCTGGGCCTGTGAGCGTTTGCTGGCCCGCAGGGGCGAATGGCAGCGAGTGGCCCAGCTGCGCGATCAGCTGGAGGCGCGATTGCTGTCGCAGGGGCTGGTGGAGGATGTCTTTTCTCGCCAAGCTCCTCGGGTGCCTAACACCAGCTGTGTCGCTTTGCCCGCACCCCTTTCCGGCCAGGTCGCGGTGGCGGCTTTGGATTTGGCGGGAGTTGCGGTATCCTCAGGGCCGGCGTGTAGCTCGGGAGCGAGCCACGAGAGCGCGGTGGTAAGGGCCATGGGTTTCGGCGAACAGGCAATGAGGGTTATTCGGGTGTCGCTGGGATTGTCCACCAGCCAGGAGGAGGTGGAGTACTTCCTGCGTGCGTTGGCGCGGGTTTGCTCCAGGGAGGCAAGCCAAGCATGATCGTCCGGTGCCCCGCCTGCCAAACTAGCTACCAGTACGACGAGGCCCGTTTCGGCGAAGCCCGAGTCAAGCTGCTGAAGTGCGCCAAGTGCGCCAACGTGTTTGAGGTGCGCAGGCCTGAAGGGGTCGACGCCACCCAACGGATGCCGGACAGTTCGACGGCGAACGCGGGTGATGCGACCCATACCAAGGCCAAGGCGCCCGACGAAACCACACGAGAAATTTATGTGCGGGCGCTAGGGGTCTCGCCAGAGGCAGAACTGCCCCAGCTGGCGCCCTTGCCGAAGGACAGGCGTTACTCCTTGGCGGTCATTCTCGGGGCTGACGCGGGCAAGGTGTTTCGCATCACCCAACCGCGCGTGGTGCTGGGCAGAGGCGCCGGTTGTGACATCCAGCTCACCGACAGCGAGGTGTCCCGGCGGCATGCCATGCTGGAAATTCGCGGGGATGAGGTGACCCTCAAGGACCTGGGCTCCACCAACGGCACCTTCGTGGACGGGGTGCGTGTGCAGGAGTCCAAGCTGGCCAGCCAGCAGGAGTTTTCCCTGGGCACCACCACCCTCATGCTCATCGTCACCGAGCAGCGGGATTCGGAAAGCATCTAAAAGCGTTTGCCAAAAGATGCGTGTGCTGGTGGCCATGTCCGGCGGTGTCGACTCGGCCCTCGCTTGTGCCCTGATGGTGCGGGCAGGCTTCGAGGTGATAGGAGTGACCGTGCACTTGGTGGATCTGTCCGCTCAGGGTCTGGGCGTTTCTCGTTGCTGTTCCCTGGAGGACGTGGAGGGCGCGCGGGCGGTTTGCAGTCAGCTGGGAGTGCCCCACTACGTGTTCAACATGGAGGGCGTGTTCCGACGGGAAGTGCTGGACTTCTTTGTGGAGGGCTATTTGGCCGGTCGCACCCCATCCCCCTGTATTCGCTGTAACTCGCGGGTAAAGCTGGGCGAGCTCGTGCAGGTGGCGGACAGGCTGGGGGCGGAGTTGCTGGCCACCGGCCACTACGCGCGGCTGGTGCGTGACGAGCAAGGAACACCTCACTTGTGGCGGGCTCGAGACCGGGAAAAGGACCAGTCCTACTTTCTTTTCGACCTGAAACGCACCCACTTGGCCCGCCTTGAGTTTCCCCTAGGGGAGATGACCAAGGTGGAGGTTCGGGCGAAGGCGAGGGAGTTGGGCTTACCCAACGCTGCCAAGCCGGACAGCCAGGAGGTTTGTTTTGTTCCCCAGGGGAAGACCTACCTGGACGTGTTAGCTGTCCTGGCCCCCTCCCGCCTTCCCGGACCGGGCGAAATCGTGGACACGCTGGGAAGGGTGGTGGGCCGCCATCCGGGCTTCGTGGGCTTTACCGTTGGGCAGCGGCGCGGCTTGGGCGTGGCTGCTGGGCGCAGGCTCTACGTCACCGCGCTCGAGCCGGAAGCAAACCGCGTGGTGGTGGGGGAAGCGCACGACCTGCGGCGCCGGCACCTGGAGGTTCGGGAGGTGAACTGGCTGGTGCCAGCCCAGGCGAGCCTGGAGGCCTGGGTGCAGGTGCGCTCCCGACACCAGCCGCAGCAGGCTCGCCTGGAGGTGGAGGACGAACGCGTGTTGGTGCACTTTGCTGAGCCGGTTTTCGCCCCTGCGCCGGGTCAAGCGGCGGTGTTTTACCATGGGGAAGAGGTGTTGGGCGGTGGTTTCATCGCCGCGGCCTGGAATTAAAAGGCCAGCGGCCTACCTCACATGGGAGGCTCGGAGGGAGGGTTTGGGCCCTGCGGAATCTCGCCAAAGTTGTGCTCGTACATGGCGATGTTTTCCGAAAGGGCGTGCAGCAGCTGCTTGGCATGAACTGGGGTCATGACCACACGAGCGACCACCTGTACGTCTTCCCTTCCCGGCACGATGCGGCCGAAATCCAAGACGAACTCGGCGAAGTTGTGAACGATGGATGCGAAGTTGGCGTAGGTGCCCAGGCTCAACGGTTCGGGTACGGTAATCTTGATTTTTCCCTGGCTCATAGCCCCTCCGCGGCCATTGTATCCAAGGCACGGCCTTAGGGGAAAAGGCCCAGCTCCTCGGCCCAGGAGGGCCAGCATGTCTCTCCAAGAGGGGCTGGGGGCAGGGGTGGGGTCAAGGTGTATTTTGCCGGCAGACTCACCTCCGGCACCACTACCTTTTCCCCCGCTACCTGCACGAGGGCGTAGCTGGCTAGCCATGGGCCGGAAACCCTTGGTGCCTGCTCCAAGGCTTCCCGCAGGACGCGCTGCCGCGCCACCCAACCCTGAGGCGGGAGGAGCGTGCGGGGCTGCGGTAGCAGCGCCAGGTTGCAGTACCCCGGGTCGGCCAAGGAAAAACCGGCCAGTGGGTCGCGCCAGCGCCCCTGAGTATCGGCCAGCCAGCCGGAACAGCGCACCCGCCGCCCGCCGACAAAACGCCCGGCCGCGGCCACCGTGCCGGGCAGCAGCACCCGCGCCACCAAGGCGTGCACCTGGGCTTCTGTCATCCCGGGTGCCGGGCGCAGGAGTACGGCATGCGCGGCAGCTTCGGTTGCTTCGATCCAGGAGTATTTTTCCAACGGCTCCCGGACCCACACCCGCTGCCAAGCCGCAGGCCAAGGGCCCGGCCCTTCCCCGGGCAGGAGCACCACCGTCAGAGGAGGTAAGTCGGGCAAGCCCCAGCGGGTGCGGAATAGGCTTCGGCCGGGTACCAGGGGTTCGACAGCAGCAGTGGAGCGGGCAAACAGGGAGGCCAGGTGCTCCTCCAAGGCTTGGCGGGCCGCCAGGTTGGCTTGGGCCTTGGCGTAGGAGCTGGCGGCCATGGAACGGGGGCTTTCACGCCAGTGGTAGAGCACGCCCCTCACGTGGCAGAAGCGGCCACCGGCAGCTAGCACGCGTAGGGCCAGGTCCCAATCCTGAGCCCCCTCCAGCCCCGGGCGGTGCCCGCCCACCTGAAGGATCAGGTTCCGGCGCACCACCCGCAGGTGGCTGACCTGGTTCCAGCAGAGGAGCAGGTGGTGGGAGAAACCCGGTTTGAAGCAGGGCCGACCGTGTCGCCCGCGCGTGTCCAGCTTGTCCTCGTCGGTGAAGAACCAATCCGCATCCGGGTGGAGCTGGGCGGCCTGGGCGATGGCGGCCAACGCCTGGGGGTGGAGGAGGTCGTCGTGGTCCACAAAGGCCACGAACTCACCCTTCGCTTGGGCCACCAACTGGTTGCTGGCCACACTGATGCCGCCAGTGCTGCGGCGAGTCAAGAGGCGGATACGCCCATCCTCCCTGCCAACTCGCTCCAGCAGGCGCGCCACATGGGGATCGGGGGAGGCGTCGTCCAGCAGCAGGAACTGGAAATCGGCAAAGCTCTGTTGTCGGACGGAGGCTATGGCTGCTTCCAGGTGCGCTTCCGGCACGCGAAAAACGGGCATGACCAGGGAAAGGCTGAGGGTCTGGCCTCCCGCACCGATGGACGGCAGGTAGGCGCCTTGCTGCAGCTTTTGCCGATACTTACCGGCGGCGCGCAGCCCTCGCCAGGCCCGCCGGAGCTTGCTGGCAAGGCTGGCAGGCTGCCTGAGCCAAAGACTGGAGGCCCGGAGCCGGAGAACCAGCGTGCGCAGCCAGCTCACGGGGGGTGGCCTTGGTGTGCCTGTTGCCAGCCGCGGTAAAGGGCCCAAAGGAGCAAGCCCTTGTAGAGTTTTTTCGGCAGCGGCACATGGGCCTGGTCCAGCCAGCCGGCCACCGGCGCCAACAGGGCAGCGAAAGGCCAAAAGAACCGCCAACGCCAGGGGGGTCGCTCGGGAGGCAGGGCCGGGTCCCCAGCTAGCTCCGGGTGAAGGCGTAGGAGGGTGGGGAGGGCCTGGCCCACCTTGCGCTGCCGCCGGAGGAACGAGGCCAGGGTGGTTGGGTGATGGTGGTGTACGCGCGCCCGCGTGCACAGCACGATGCGCACACCCTGCAGGCTCAAGCGGTAACCCAGCTCCGCGTCCTCCCAAGCGGCGTGCTGGAACGTTTCGTGAAAGGGTGAATCCCCCAAGAGCTCGCGGGGGAGCGAAACGTTGGAGGTATAAAAGCACGTGAAGGCCATGTCCTCGTTGTCCTGGAACAGGCCGTAAGCAAACTGCTCACCTTCGCTGTTTACGTAGCGGAGAAAGGGCGTGACCGCCATGTGCGACGTGTCCCAGTCGGTGAGGCCCACGACCGCACAGGGTCCTTCCAGCTTTCGGTGGGCGGCCAGGTGTGCCTCGAGGAAATCGCGCTCCGGGATGGTGTCGTCCCCGAGGAAAACCACCAGCTCCCCCTTGGCCTGGCGCAGCCCCAGGTTGCGGGCAGCAGCCGGCCCGCGGTTAGCTTGGCGCAAGGCCAAAAGAGGGAGCCGGTGCCGGTGAGCCTCAGCCCAAGCCTGCAGGCGCCCCCAGGTCCCATCCGTGGAGCCGTCATCCACCACCACAACCTGAAAAGGGGCAACGGTTTGCTGAGCCAAGGCCTCCAAGGTACGCATTAAGGTGGGGAGGCGGTTGTAGGTGGGGATGACCACGGAAATGCGGGGCTCCCACCCGGGCCGATTTTCCGCCGCAGTGGCAAACCGCACCTCGCGCACCTCCAAACCCAGCGGACGGAAGTCCCGGTTGCCCATGTGGTGGTGGCCAGTCACCTCGGGGGCCTGCAAGACCACGTGCACAAGCCCCTGCTCATCCGCCGTTGCCGGCACCTCCACCGGCTCCCCTTGCCCTCCGGACACCGCTGCTTCGTACCGCTGGCCGTTGGCGGTGATGATCACGGACTCAGGCGGGAGATGGGGAAACGGTCTGCGTATGCGAAGGGACAGGCTGCCTTTCGCCTTGGGTGCAACCTGCAGGCGCAAGCTGGCGTGCCCGGTGGTCAGCCGCCATGCCGTGCCGCGGGGGTCGGGCACGCGGTACCAGCCGTAACCCAGCCGACCGCGCGCCGAGTCCTTCCCGGGCAACAGCACCGGCGAGGGCACCAGCTGCCCAAAGGTCGCTGGCAGTGGCAGTTGCGGGGGTTCGGGCGGGAAGGGTGCCTCACTCACCAGGCCTCGTTTTCGCAGATCCTCGAAGGAACAAACTCGGCGACGCCGGCCTCGGGCAGCGAGGGTGCCGGGCAGGTGCCAAAGGTTCCACAGGAGCACGGAAAGCGCGGTGCCAAAGGCCCGCTGCCGCCACCAAAGCTTGGCCAGGTTCCAGCTGCTCTTAAGCAACCAAGGCCACTCCAAACACTTCAGGTTGGTGCGGAGCAGGTGGCGAGCTCCCAGCAGGCTCCGTCGCCTTTGGCCTTCCCGGTTGGCCATCGTCCCGCCGAAGGCATGCCAAACCACCGCATCGCGGCTGAGGAGCACCTTCCTACCGGAAAGCCAAGCGCGCAGGCCAAAATCCACGTCTTCGTGGTACATGAAGAAGGCCGGGTCAAAGCCACCCAGCTGGAGAAAATCTCGCTTGCGAAAGAGGGCCGCGGCCGCCGTGGGGAAAAGCACCTCCTCCACCTGGGGCACCTGGTTGGCTTCCTGGCGAGGGTGGCCGAAAAAGCGATCGAAGCCAAAGCCCAGCCAGGTGAGGCCCCCGCCGCGGGCGTTGTAAAGCTCCGGGTGCTGCAGGAGGAGCAGCGTGGCGCAAACGGCGACGGCTTCCGGGTGCCCTTCCAGGGTAGCCACTAGGTGCTGAAGCCAGCCGGGATCCACCACCGTATCGTTGTTCAGCAGGGCCACCAGCTCCGCCCGCGCTTCGGCTATCCCCCGGTGGTTGGCTGCGCCGAAGCCCAGGTTGCGTGAGAGGGGCAGCACGCGCACCCAGGGAAAGTTTGCTCGCACCCAGCTCACCGAGCCGTCACAGGAGCCGTTGTCCACCAGGATGGTTTCAAATTCCACGCCTTCTGTGGCCGCGAGGGAAGGCAAGCAGCGCTGGAGGTGATGCTGGCCGTTGTAGTTGACAATGATTACGCTCACCTGTGGCTTTTGGCTGTGCTTTACCAACTCAGGCACCCTGGCCTCCTAAAAAGCGCGTGCGGAGGCGCCGCAGCAGCTGCAGCACCCGCCACCCGCGGGAAGCCTGGATGGCCGCCAGTGTCCGCTCCAACTCTTCCACCCGCACCCGCAGGGCGGCCACCTCCAACGTTCGCGCCTCACCGTAGCGGCGCATATACTCACTCCAGGCCGCCGGCGTGAGCAGCGGCCAATGTTTGGCCAAGACCTGGGCAAAGTGGGGCCAGCGGTGGTCGCCGGCGGTAGCCAAGCCCTGACCAAGACCAGGCTGCACGTGGTAGGTGGCGGTGACTTCCGGGCAATGGACAAAGGGCGTGTGCTGGGCCAGGCGTAGCCACAGGTCCCAATCCTCAAAATAGGTAAGCTGCTGGTGAAAGCCACCCACCCGCAGCGCCAGCTCCCTGGCAAAAAGGACCGCCATAACGGGGATGTAGTTTTCGAACAGCAGGCGAACCGGGTCAAAAGGGGAGGCGAACAGGCCGCGGGCGAGTACGGGTGGGGTTGCGCCCTGGCCCCAGTGCACCACCTCCACATTGCTGTAGGCCACCTGGGCGCCGTTCTCGACCGCCCCCGCCAGGACCCGCAGGTGATTGGGGCGCAGCTCGTCGTCGTCGTCCAGAAAGTTCACGAAGGCGCTAGCCGCTGCCTCAAGCCCTGCCTGGGCTGCAGCGCTTCTGCCCCGGGGTTGGGGGTGGTGCACCAGCCGCAGGGGCAATGTGCGCAGCAACTCTCCCAGGATCGGTGTCGGGTCGGCGCCGCCGTCGTTGACCACCACTACCTCCTGCGGCCGCACCTCCTGGCAGGCGATGCTGGCTAGGGCCCGGCGCAGGCCTTCGGGCCGGTTTTGCGTGCGTACCACCACCGACACGGTGGGTGGCGACCACAGGTGCACGCTCTTTTCCCGTTCCCATGCCTGGGCGATGCCCTCCAGCCTTTCCGTAAGCCTTTTGCACGAGGCGGGTGAGAGCTCCCGGTTCCAAAAGTTGACCAGGGCCTCCCAGGTGCGCCAGCCGGCGCGCACCAAGCCGCGCGGCACCGGCACGCGCTCACAGGAATCTTGCCTTTGCTGAAGGTGCGCCAGCGAGACGCCCTCTTCGAGAAGCTTTTGCCACAACTGGGCCAGCTTTTCTGCCGCCCGTTGGGCCTGAGCGTTGATGGCCTCCGACCAGGCGGGAAGCGGCGCTTGAGGGGCAAGGCCCAGGCGCCAAAGCATGCCCCGGAAAAACCATTGCAGCTCCACCACTTCCGGCAGGGGCGGCTGCGTCCAGGCGCCAAACAGAGGCACCAGCTCCTCGTCTCGCCGCGTGCGCCCATGCTGCACCTGGCGGCGCTTGGTCTCCAGGTGGGGGAGCCAGCTGGCCAACTGCGCCAAGGCGGCCAGGTGAGCTAAGGTATCGGTCGCCAGCGCTGGCTGGCGGTCCCAGGGAGGGGTAAGGCAGGCCCACCACCCGCGGGCAAAGGTGAGGGAGCAGGCCGCGAGCAGGAAAACCCCCATGCGCTCGGCAGCCCAGTTCTTCACCACGTTGGCCAAGCCGTTGCGCTCCAGAAGAATGCGCTTGCGCGGGGGAAAGCCTGCCCCCCAGCTCGCATGGCCGCGGTGAAAGACCACGGCTTGGGGGCAAAGCCAGATGGCATGGCCCCAGAGGTTGGTCCGCCAACCCAGATCCACGTCTTCGAAAAACGAAAAGTACTCGGGGTCGAAACCACCCAGCTGGAGGAAGGTCAGCCGGTGGACGAGAAGGGCGCCAGCGCAGCCGAACAGTAGGGGTTTTTCTTCCACCTGAACCGCGTCTGTCGGCTCCCCGCTGTGCCGTTGCCACGCCTGCCCGAAGAAAAAGGTGTCGCCGCCCACGAAGTCAATGCGCGAGCCGTCCCAGGAGAGGATGGTGCTGGCAACACCTGCGGCCTCTGGGTGGCGCCGGCGGCAGGCGTGCAGTTGGGAAAGCCAGTCGGGGGCCACGCGCGTGTCGTTGTTGAGCAGAGCCAACCACTCCGCTTCCGCCGCTTCCGCCGCGCGGTTGTAGGCGGCGGAAAAGCCCAGGTTTCCCTCCAAGGCCAACACACGCACCCAGGGAAATCGACTGCGCACCAGCTCGAGCGAGCCGTCCTGGGAGCCGTTGTCCACCAGCCATACCTCGTCCGGCTCCTGCGGGTTGGCTGGCACCCCGGCAGCGGTAAACACGTCCAGCTGGCCGAGGGAGGCCAGACAGTCGGGCAGGAAGGCCTCGCCGTTGTAGTTAAGCACCAGCACGGCGGTGCGTACCATCGGGGGCATTCTAACCAACGGCACAGGAGCCCGCTCCCAACTCATCCGTTACCCTTCGCACCCGCTGCTCCCTGAGGGTCTCCAGAACCGATGTTGACCCTCCGGGCCCAGGAGCCTTAAAATGCCTTTGCGCGGCTTTTCACAAGCCTGCGTGGGAGGGTCTATGAGCGGCAGCTACCGCATTCCCAAGCCGGTAAACGAACCCGTGCGTCAGTACGCCCCGGGGAGCCCTGAGCGGGCCTCTTTAAAGGCCAAGCTGGCCAGCATGCGCAGCCAGGAGGTGGAGATCCCATTGATCATCGGGGGCAAGGAAGTGCGCACTGGCCGGCTTGGCACGTGCGTCATGCCCCACCGGCACGGCCACGTGCTGGCCCGCTATCACAAGGCGGGCCCGAAGGAGGTGGCCATGGCGATTGAGGCCGCCTTGGAGGCGCACAAGAGCTGGTCGCGTCTTCCCTGGTACGACAGGGCGGCAGTTTTTCTCAAAGCGGCGGAGCTTTTGGCGGGTCCTTGGCGTGACACGCTCAACGCAGCCACCATGCTGGGGCAATCCAAGACGGTTTTCCAAGCGGAGATTGACTCGGCGTGCGAGATCATAGACTTTTGGCGCTACAACCCGTACTTCATGCAGCAAATTTACGATGACCAGCCCTATTCGCCCCTTGGGCAATGGAACCGGGTGGAATACCGGCCGTTGGAAGGCTTCGTCTTTGCCGTGACGCCCTTCAACTTCACCTCTATCGGTGCCAACCTGCCCACCTCGCCCGCCCTGATGGGCAACACGGTAGTGTGGAAGCCCGCCTCCACTGCTGTTTACTCCGCCTACTTCACCTACAAGCTGCTGGAAGAGGCGGGTTTGCCCCCGGGTGTGATTAACCTCGTGGTGGGTTCGGGGGCGGAGGTGGGCAACCCGGTGCTGGCTTCGGAGCACCTGGCCGGGCTGCACTTTACCGGCTCCACCGCCACGTTCCAGTCCATGTGGCGCACCATGGCGGAAAACTTGCCGCGCTACCGTTCCTATCCTCGGGTGGTGGGGGAAACGGGGGGCAAGGATTTCGTGTTTGCCCACCTCTCGGCCGATGTACCGGCGCTGGTCACTGCGCTGGTGCGCGGGGCCTTTGAGTACCAAGGACAGAAGTGCTCCGCGGCTTCCCGCGCCTACATTCCTGCCTCCCTCTGGCCAAAGGTAAGGGAGCAGCTCTTGGCCCAGGTAGCGGAGATCAAGGTTGGGGACGTGGAGGATTTCCGCAACTTCATGGGAGCGGTGATCGACCGGGCCGCCTTCGACAGCATCGTCTCCTACATCGAATACGCTCGCAGCTCGCCCGATGCGGAGATTCTCGCCGGAGGTAGCTGCGATGCCAGCGAGGGCTACTTCATCCAGCCGACGGTGGTTTTGGCCAAAGACCCCCAGATGAAGCTCATGCGTGAGGAAATCTTTGGGCCGGTACTGACGATCTTTGTCTATGCGGACGAGCGGCTGGAGGAGGCGGTGAAGCTGTGCGACCAAACCTCCCCTTATGCCCTCACCGGTGCCATTTTTGCCCAGGACCGCCAGGCGATTTCCTGGCTTTCGCAGCAGCTGCGCGACGCGGCAGGCAACTTTTACATCAACGACAAACCCACGGGCGCGGTGGTGGGCCAGCAGCCCTTTGGCGGGGCCCGTGCCTCCGGCACCAACGATAAGGCCGGCTCCATGTGGAACCTCATCCGCTGGGTGAGCCCGAGGGCAATTAAGGAAACCTTCGTGCCCCCGCGGCATTTTGCCTATCCCTTCATGGGCGAAACGTAGGGCAGGGTGCGAGAAAAAACGGGGCGGGCCGAGGGCCCGCCTTTTTTCCACGCCGGGCTTGCTTGTGGCAGCTCATTCGGAGGGCAGCTCTTGCCCCTGCCGCCGGCGGCGGCTGGTACGCAGGTCTGCCAGCAGCATCCACAAGCCCAGGAGGATGAGGGCCAAGGGCCACCAATCGGCGAGGAAAGAGAAGTCCAGGGGGTAGAAGTTGCTGTAGAGGGCCAGCGCTCCGGCCAAGATCAAAGCCAAACCCAAAACAAGGTTTCCTCGGTGCGGGCTGGTTTGGCTGGGCGTGGGGGTAGGCCCGATTGCCAGCTGATAGGCATCGATCATGGCGTAAAAGAACACGAAGGCGATGATCGCACCGGAGAGGTCCGCATGCTCTCCAAGCCACAAACTGGCCAGAAACGCGCCAAAAAAGGCAATGCCCCTTTGTTGGAAGCCCAAGTAGACGTGGCCCAAGCCTGGCAGCAAGGAAAACACAAGGGCCACTCCCGGCGATTTCCGTCGTGGAGTTGGGGGGAGAGGCGGCGGTGTTGGCTGAGGGTTGTACGCTTCGCTCATGATCGTCCTTCCTCCTCGTTGGAGGGAACGGGTTTTTGCTCTTTGCGGTTCTCCGAACCGCCCAGGGTCTGCCGCCAGAACTCAAAGGCTTGCGACAAGGACTGGCGCGCCAGGTGCTGGGTGCGGTGGAGGGCTGCCTGCGCTTGCTTTTCCACCCATCGCAGACGGTTCTCCACCACCGCTCGGCCGTAAAAGAAGGTGGTTTCCAGCTTCTGGTTGAGCTCACGTCCCAACCATTCGCGGTTGCCGGAAAAAAGCACCAAGGTTCCGGCCACGATGTACAGGGCAGCGGCGGCCAGACGGGTTCGGCGGGCGGCGGGCGCTAGCCGCGGCAGCGCGACGGCTGCCAACTTGGGGAGAAGCGGACCGCTCGCACGCGTTTGCTGACCCACCTGCTTGAGGGTAGCCAAGGCTTCCCAACTGGCGCGGCAGGTGTCGCAGGATTGCACGTGCTCAGCTACACGCTTGCGGTTGGCCGGCGAGGCTTCCCCGTCCAACACCTCCCCAAAGGAAGCCACCACCTGCTCACAGGCCAGGGGCAGGCGCGGTATGGTCACCAGCTTCTGCACCAGCGAATGCGGCGCCACCGCCCTACGCACCGCTTGGCCCGCCGCCTCCACCTGGGGCCAGGAAGCCAGCAGGGTCAGGCAGGAGGAACAGGTGGCCGCATGCTCAGCCAGATGGGCCGGCAGCGACCCCGAACCCGTTTCTAAATGCTGGAGCACTTCGAGGCAGAGGGTCATGCCCTCACCTCCTGCCGGTTCTCGCCCAGAATCCCGCGGATGGCCAAGGCAAGCTCCCGACGGGCACGGTTCAGCCGGGACTTCACCGTTCCCAGGGGAATGTTAAACTCGGCGGCCAGCTCTTCGTAGCTCCAGTCGGCAAAATCCCGCAAAAGCAGCAGTTGCGCCAGCTCTTCCGGTAACTGCTGCAAAGCCTTGTGTGCCAGTTCCAGCCTTTGCTTACGGACAGCGCGGGCAAAGGGGTCCTCACCTCCGGGAAGGGTGGCCAGAAACTCCTCGTCCAGCCAGGTGGCTTCTCGTTGCTTGCGCGTGCGCCGGTAGTGGTCCACGAACAGGTTGTGGGCCACGCGGTAGGCCCAGGCCCGGAACGAGCAACCCGGCACGTACTGGTGGAGGTTTTGCCATATGCGGATGTAGACCTCCTGCGTGAGGTCCTCAGCCTCGGCCCGATGGCGGGTGAAGCTCACCGCCATGCGGTAAATGTGGTCAGCGGTAGCGTGCACCAGCTCCTCCCAGGCCAGGGAGTCTCCGGCCTTGGCCCGCTCCACCACCCGCTCCAGCTTCCCCTCCTCCATGCACTCTGCCCAACGCATTTTCGCACAGGAAGGTTCGCCATGGCGCGGCCGCCCTTGGCATTCGGCTCCAAATGACCGACAATTGCCGTTGGAGGGTTGTGCCCATGGGCCAGGAAGATCTGCGAGCCAAGGTTGAGCAGGCGCTCACGGAGCTCCGGCCGGCCTTGGCGATGGACGGCGGCGATGTGGAGCTGGTGGCGGTCGAGGATGGGGTGGTGCGGGTACGCCTTCTGGGTGCTTGCTGCGGTTGTCCCATGGCGGCCATGACGCTGGTGGGTTTCGTGGAAGAGCGGCTTCGCAGCCAGCTCCCGCAGGTCCGGCGAGTGGAAAGCGTCTAGCGTCGAAAGAAAAGCCACCAAAGCAAGCTCAGTAACAGGGACAAGAGCAACGACGTTCCAAGGGGGAGGTAGACGGTCCAGTTCCGCCCGCGAAGCACCAGATCCCCGGGCATGCGCCCGCCGAGCTTGTCCAGCAGCGGCAAAAGGCCACCAAACAGCAGCAACAGCATCCCGAACAGCAGCAGGAGCCTGCCCACCTGCCCCATAACCACAAGTTTAGCGGCGCGCGTGCCGCGAACCGTTCTGGGCACCGAGCCGCGGTGCAGGTGGCGAAAAGCGACTGCAAGATTGCTTTTGGGCCTTCGGCTCCTCGCAATGAGGTGCTGAGGGTACCACCGCGAGGGTGCCGGAGCAATCTGGGCTGGGGCTAGGGGAAGCCCTTCACGACGGGGTTTTTTCGTCGCCCTCCGGGCTGCTCGCAACCACGCAGCTCCTCAGTCATTGCCAGCGAAGCGAAGGCTTCAGGATCCGTGGCGGCCCTACGGTGTGTTGCGAGCGACCCATGCCTGTGTCCCCTGGGGAAGGGGACGCTGGGTTGACGGCTGAAGCGATAAAGCCGTAGACTGGTTTTCACCTGCCGCTAAGGCGAGGAGAGAGGGGAGAGGCCATGAGGTTGAGGAAGTCGTACTGGCTGACTTTTTGGGTCCTTTTATGCGCTTTGGGTTCGGCGCAGGCAGGGATCTACTACCAGGCCAAGACTACCGGGGAAGGTAAAGCAGCAGAAATGGAGGAGGCGGTGGTTAAGGCGTGGGTTTCCGAGGGAAACGCCAAGGTGCTTTCTTCAAGTTCCGTACCACCTATCGCCAAAAAATGCAGGTCCTGAGGTTCGAACAGGATAACCGCGTGGAGGAAATCCGCGAGTTGTGGACTGCGCCGCAGCTGGTGGAAAAGGCCCTTGGAATTTACCTTCGCAAGACCCCACCTAAGACCTTTTCCGACGACGTAAACAGGCTGATGCAAATGGAATTCGAAAAGGCCAAAGGCGTGCCGCTTAAGATGCGCACGGTGACGACCATCCAGGACAAAAGCGGAAAAACGGAAACGAACGTGGTCACCATGGAGGTGCTGACCCTGCAAATGATGCCCGTGCCCGACGCCACCTTCCAGCTACCGGCCGACTACAAGGAGGTACAGCTTTTGCTCTTCGGCGGCGAGGGGGAGGAGGGAGCCGACAATCCCATGGGCAAGCTCTTTGGTGGTAAAAAGGGATCGTAGTGCTCGCGACCTAAACCGGCCGGCGCAAACTCCCCCTTTGCGCTTCGCGTAGAATCCCACCAGGGAGCGGGAAACCTATGCGTGCCGCCTTTCTTGGTTTGAGCTTGCTCTTTTTGACCATCGGCGTCCAGGCCCAGGTGTTGGACGTGCTGCCGGCGGCCTCCCTGGACCCTTCAGTGCCGACCATCCAGCAGGTACTGGGTTACTCCTGGGGGCAGGAGATAAGCGACCCGGAGCAAATCACTCGTTACGCCCAAACGCTGGCGGGCAGTTCGGGAGGGCGACTGCTCCTGGTCCCATACGCCACCTCCGAGGAAGGGCGGCCGCTGTTCCTGCTGGTGATGGGCAAACCGACCCACCTCGAGCAGCTGGACGCGCTGGCAGAGAGGCTGCGGCGATGGGCCGACCCCCGAAAGGGGCAGGAGGCAGGGCAGGAGTCTGAGGCCCTTTCCCTGCCTGCGGTGGTTTGGGTCGTGGGGTCGGTTCACGGCGATGAGGCCTCTGGCGGCGAGGCGGCGCTGGCTTTGGCCTACTACGTGGTGGCCGCTCGCTCACCGGCGGTGGAGGCCATCCTGGACAGGGTGCTCGTGGTTCTCGACCCCATGCAAAACCCCGACGGACGGGCCCGTTTTGTCGCCTCCACGCGCCAGGCGCGGGGGCGGGAGCCGGCCCTCGATCCCGCTGACGCGGAGCACGTGCAGCCGTGGCCGGGAGGGCGCTTTTCCCACTGGCTCTTCGACCTTAACCGTGATTGGTTCGCCCTGACCCATGGGGAAACCCAGGGTCGGGTGGAGCGCATGCTTTGGCTACCGCCGCAGGTTGTAATTGACCTGCACGAGATGGGCTCGGAGCAGGGCTACTTTTTCCCTCCCCCGGCCGCACCCCACAACCCCCTAGTTTCTGTACAGCAACAGAAGCTTTGGAGGCTCTTGGGCACCCGCCTGGCGCGAGCCTTTGACGGTGTGGGAATTCGCTTTTGGACGCGGGAGGTGTTCGACGCCTTTTACCCCGGTTACGGGGAGTCCTGGCCCTTCTTTTCCGGGGCCTGCGGCGCCACGTTCGAGCAAGCCTCCACGCGTGGCCGTGCGGTGCGCTTGCGCATCGGGGAGATACTGAGATACGGTGACGCGGTAGCCCATCATCTTTTGGCTGCTTTTACCACTCTGCAGCTGGTGGCGGAGGAAAAGCCCGCCTTCATGCAGAGCTTTTTGGACTACCGCACACAGGCAGTGCGAGAGGGCAAGGGGAAGGCGTACGTATGGCGCGATGATGGACCAGCGGCGGCAGCGTTGGCTGAGCTTCTGGCCAGGCAGGGTGTGGAGGTGTACAAGGCGGAACGTGGTCCCTCGGCCGGGCATTTTTTCGTACCCCAAGCTCAGCCGCTGGGCAAGCTGGCGCACGTGTTGTTGGACCGAGAGGTTCCGCTGCCCAAAGATTTCCAGGAGCGGCAGAAGCACCTGGAGGCCAAGGGCTTGCCGGATGAGATTTACGACGTCACTGCTTGGTCGCTGCCTCTCCTCTGGCAGGTGCCCGTCGAAGAAAAAAGCTTAGAGCTGCCGGAGGAAGCTCAGCCTTGGCGCGGGCCCGGAAGCGGGCGCACCGGCGTGGTGGGGAGCGGCAGGGTGGCTTTTCTGTTGCCCTGGAACGACCTGGGTTCGGCCCAGGCGGCAGTGGAGCTCCTGCGGGCCGGGGTCCCCTTGGCGGCGGCCGAGAAAGAATTGGTCATTGCGGGCCGCCGCTTTCCCCGCGGCAGCGTGGTGGTGTGGCGCCGCGGGGCACCGGAAAACCTTGAGCAGCTTCTTCAGCAGGTGGCCGGTGCTCGCGGCGTGACCTTCTTCGGCACGGACACCAGCTTGGTAGACGAGGGCCTGGACTTGGGGTCCAACCGCGTCCAGCCCCTGAAGTTGCCCTCGGTAGCCATGCTGTGGGACAGCCCAGCCAGCCCTACCGCCTGCGGCCACCTTCGTTACGCCCTCGAGGTGCAGCTGGGTTTGCCGGTGACCGCGCTGCGCCTGGCCAGTTTTCCCGCGGTCGACCTATGGCGCTTCCACGTGCTGATTCTGCCCGATGCGGGTGGGGCTGCAGCCTATCGCCGGGCCTTCGACCCCGAAACGGTGGAGCGCCTGCGGTTTTGGGTGCGGGAAGGGGGTGTGCTCATTGCCGAGAGCGGTGCCGCTGCTTTCCTCACCGATGAGAAGGTGGGCTTGCTGGCCAGTAAGTTAGAGATGCGGGGTGGCCAGCCGCAAGGGGACGCCCAGGAAAAGGGCCGCAGCCAGCCGTCCGGCGCGACGGAGGCGGCACCCCAAAAGCCAGAGGAGGAACCCCCTCCCGTCCCGGGTGCGATTCTCACGGTTCAGTTGGACGAGGAGACGTTTCTCACGGCGGGCTTGAGGGACAACGTGGTTTACGCCCTGGTTAACTCCCGCCGCATTTTCACGCCCCTGGCCCGCGGCACCGGTTTCAACCTTGGTGTTTTTGCTGCCAAGGAAAAGCTTTTGGCCTCTGGCTTCCTGTTTCCCCAGTCGGAGCAGCAGCTGCCGGGAAAGGCCTTTTTCATGATGCAGCGCCACGGGCGCGGCTTGGTGCTGGCCTTTTCCGAGCCCCCCGCTTTCCGTGGAATGACGCGAGGGACCACGCAACTGTTGGCCAACGCCGTGCTCTTAGGACCCACGCTCGCTGGCAGGAGGTAGGGCATGCAGTGGTGGTGGTGGGGTGTGTTTGGCGTGGTGGTGGGAGGCGCTTTGGCCCTGGACCTCCTGGTTTTTCACCGTCACGCCCATCGGGAAAGCATGAAGGAAGCCCTGGGCTGGAGCATCTTCTGGGTGGGCTTAGGGCTCTTGTTCACGCTATTTGTGGTTTTCGTGGAGGGACGCGACGCGGCACTAGCCTACCTCACGGCCTTCCTGATTGAGAAATCACTTTCGGTTGACAACCTCTTTGTCTTCGTTGGTCTTTTTGCCTACTTTGGGGTCCAGCCGGAAAATCAACATCGTGTACTTTTTTGGGGAATCATTGGCGCAATTGTGATCCGAGGCATTTTTATTTTTGTTGGCATCAGCTTGCTCACTCATTTTCACTGGGTTAATTACCTCCTAGGCGCCATCCTCATGGCTACCGGTGCCAAACTGGCGGTGGGTCAGGAGGAGACGCACCCGGAAAGGAATCTGGTTGTCCGGTGGGCCTCCAGGACCTTACCTTTTGTCAAAGACTTTCACGGCGAGCGGTTTACCGTGCGACAGGAAGGAAATCTGCGTTTTACTCCCCTGTTCTTGGCTCTGGTGGCGGTGGAGGCCACAGACGTGATGTTCGCCGTGGATTCCATACCGGCAGTGCTGGCCATCTCTTCCGATCCTTTTGTGGTTTACACCTCGAACCTCTTCGCCATTCTGGGCTTGCGTGCGCTTTACTTTGTGCTGGTGGGGGCCTTGCTCAGCTTGCGCTTTTTGCGGCCCGCGCTAGCGGTGATTTTGGTGCTGGTGGGCGTGAAAATGATGGTGGCGGACTTTCACCACGTCCCCACCTGGGTTTCCCTCCTGGTAGTTGGCGTGCTGCTGACCGGCGCTACTGCCTTATCCTTGCTCTTTCCTGCCAAGCCTCGGCGCTCGGAACGGTAAGGGTACAATGAGCGGGGAGCTGAAGACGATGGCTCATTTTACCGTAACCTGTCCCCACTGCAAGAGCCTGTTGCAGGTGGACGGCGAGGCCCAAGTGGTGGTGAGTTGCCAGCCGCCGGCGGAAAAAAAGGCGGCTGCCTCGCTGGAAGACCGTTTGAAGCAAATCGAAGAGGAAAAGAAGCGGGCAGCGAACAAGCTGGCAGAGGCGATGCGGGCCGAGCAAGCGGGTGCCAAGTTACGAGAGGAGAAGTTTCGCCAGCTGCTGGCAGGAGTGGATCCCGAGGCAGCGCCGGACAAGCCCCTTAAGGACGTTGACCTGGACTAACGTGGCCGTCTGCGATTCACGCCTGAGGGGGCAAGAGCTCAACGATCGTGGCGCCCCACCCTCCCCGGTCCGGAGGCGCCTCAAAGGCACGCGCCACGTAGGGAAGGCCTGCCAAGATTCGTGCCACCTGCGCTTTGGCAACCCCCTTTCCTTTGCCGTGGATCAGGCGCACCTGGCGAAAACCTCGGCGGCGAGCCTCTTCCAGGTATGCCTCCACTGCTGCCTTCAGCTCGCGCGGGGAGAAGGCGTGCAGGTCGAGGCTGTCCTCGATGGGTAGCTCCACCAGCTCTTCGTCCATGACACGAGCTTACCAGGAGGGCCCATGAAGCTGTCTGTGGTGATACCGGTTTACAACGAGGAAAAGACGGTGCGGGAGATCCTGGACCGAGTGGTACGGGCCCCGTTGCCGGAGGCGATTTCCGCGCTGGAGGTGGTGGTGGTGGACGATGCCTCCACCGACGCCACCCCGGAAAAGCTCGCCAGCTACCAGCTGCCGGCTGGGCTTTCTCGGCCTACCACCCTCACGGCCCGGCGGCACGAAAAAAACTCCGGCAAGGCGGCAGCGTTGGTCACCGGTTTCGGCTTGGCGACCGGCGACATCATCCTCGTCCAAGATGCGGATCTGGAGTATGACCCACAGGATTACCCCCAGCTGCTAGCCCCAATTCTGCAAGGGAAGGCGGATGTGGTTTACGGCAGCCGCTTTCTTTCCGGCCCTCATCGGGTGTTGTTCTTCTGGCATTACGTGGGCAACAAGATCCTTACGACCCTTTCCAACATGTTCACCGATCTCAACCTTTCGGATATGGAAACCTGTTACAAGGTGTTCACCCGCGGGGTGAAGGAAAAGCTGCGCATCACCTCCAAGCGCTTCGGCTTCGAGCCCGAGTTCACCGCGCGCGTGGCGCGCATGGACGTGCGCATTTACGAGGTCCCCATTTCCTACCATGGCCGCACCTACGCGGAAGGCAAGAAAATCAGCTGGAAAGACGGCGTTGAAGCCATCTGGTGCATTCTCAAGTACAACCTTTGGGCCGGTTGAGGTGTGTTCCGCCGGGAGAAAAGACCTTCTCCCATTGGGCTAGAAGCTCGCGAGCGGCAGCTTCCCCTTCCCGCGCTGCCCATTCGGCAAAGTCCTTGTCCTCAAGGGGTTGATAGGGGCCGGGCTTGACCTCGAACAGCAAGGTTGGGCTTTCCAAGGCGATGACGGTGTGCATCAAACCCCCGGGGATTTCCACCGCCCTGGCGCCCCCGGGGGCCAAGCAGACCGCCTCGGCCAGGTTCCCCTCCTCGTCGAACACCAGTACCCCTGCCCGTCCCCAAAGCAACAGGAACAGCTCGAAGCGGCCTTCCCTATGGCGGTGAGGTCGCACGTAGGTGCCGGGGTTGAGAAGGTTGAAGAAGCGCTGAATGGGGTCGGAAAGAGTCGGGTGGAGGTTCAGATTGGCTCGGCCGCGTGGGGAGGAACGGGCCGCTTGGGCCAGGGCTTCCAGCTCCTGAGGGTCGATCCGCCGGCAAAGCCTCATGCAGGGTAGGCGCCGGTGATGTACTGCTCCAGCATGCGAATCTGGAAGGCCTGGTCGCGGGAAATCCAGCGCACCAAATCACCGATGGATACCAGACCCACGATGCGCCCGCCCTCCACCACCGGCAGGTGACGGCACCGCCGCTCGGTCATGATGGCCATGGCCTCCTTGACCCGCGTGCCTGGCTCCACCACCGTCACCTCGCTGGACATCACGTCCCGCACCCGCAGCTTCTTCGGGTCCTTCCCGGGCACCACCACCCGGCGCATCAGGTCCCGTTCGGAAAAGATGCCGACGGGCCTTTCCCCCTCCACCACCAGAAGGGAGCCCACGTTGTGGCTGTCCATGGCCTTGGCGGCCTCCCAAGCGGTGGCCTCAGGGCTGATGGTGAAAATTTTAGACCCCTTTTCCTGCAGCACGGCGGCAACCGTATCCATCGCACACCTCCCGTCAACCTGAGACAAATTTACCACGCCCTGGCGGCTGGTACGTTCCCGCTTTGGGCAAAGAAGCGAGCAATCTCCTCCGAGGGAGACCTCGACGGCGTCTGCGCCACCTGCGCCCGCCAGTCTTCTGGCAAGAGGGAGAAGTAAGGCTCATGCAGGAAACGGCGACACACCAAGACGATGACGCCACGATCCTGGTCTGAGCGGATCAGGCGCCCGGCTGCCTGCACCACCCGGGTCATACCCGGCACCAAGTACGCATAGGCAAAGCCCTGCCCTAGCTTTTCGTCGAAGTAACGCTTGAGCAGCTCTCTTTCCGGACTGACCTGCGGCAAGGCCGGGGAGACGACGATGACTTGGGACAAGGTTTCCCCTGGGTAATCTACCCCCTCGGCAAAGGCACCCCCCAAAACGCCGAGCAAGGCCACCGGTTGCCGGTTTTGGCGCAGCGCTGCCAGCATTTCTTCCCTTGAGCTGTCCGAGTCCTGGTAGTTTTGCACCAGAAGTTGGTGGGAGGCCACGGTGAGGCGAGCCGCCACCTCCTGCAAGAAACGGTAGGAAGGGAACAGTACCAGCACGTTTTTACCTGGAGCCAAAAGCTCGGGAAGCAGCTCGGCAATGGGCCCATAAGCTTGGGGCCGTCTTCGGTAGGAAGTGTCCACGCTGTCCACCGCCAGGATGAGGCGGTTTTCCTGGGGAAAGGGTGAGGGGAGGGAAAGGGTGTCGGTGCGGTCCGGGTCGAAGCCCAACAGCTGCACGTAAAAGTCAAAGGGCTCTAGGGTGGCAGACATGGCCACGCAGGCCGAGCAGCTTGCCAGGATTGGGCCCACGAATGGGGCGGGGTCCAAACAAAGAAGGCGCAGGCACGGATCCCTTTCCCCGCTGGCCGCTGACTCGCTGGGCTTTTCCGCCAGCGCCACCAGCTCGGGTCGGAGGTTTTCTGCCAGCTCCAGAAAGCGCGCCAGGGTGAGGAGGACCGCCACCACCGGATCGCTGGCGAGCCATAATTCCTGCTGGCGCTTGAAGGCAAAGTAGGGTAGCATCAGCGCATCCAACCCCAGGCGCGCCTGGCGAAGCAGCTCCAGGGGTGGCTCGGCCGGAGCAACGCCTTCCGCCCCTCCCACCGCCTCGTCTGCTGTGGCGACGATGGTTTCCTCCAGCTCGGCCAGGACCTCCCGCAGCTTGACACATACCCGCGCCGAGTAGGGTTGCAACAATGCCAAGGCCGAAGCCACCAGGCGGCGCGACAACCGGGGGGAGAAGTACTCGCGGGCGCGGTCCACCAGGTTATGGGCCTCGTCCACCACCAGTATGGTTTCGGCCAGCTGGCCGTCCTCGGGCCGACCAAAGAGGGCAATGGCGGGGTCAAAAACGTAGTTGTAGTCGCACACCACCGCCAGGGCGCGGGGAAGGAGCTCCAGCTGCACGGCAAAGGGGCAAAGGTGCTCCTCCCTTGCAGCCGCGAAGGTCTCAGCCGGGTCCAAGTGCCAACACAAGGCCAAACGCTCCGTCAACCCGCACTGGGCCAAGCGAAGGCCAAAGCCCTCCAGGAAAGGACAGAAGGCCTCGTGGCAAACCACCTCGTGGTGGGCACACATTTTTGCTTTGGCGCGCAGCTGGATACTGCGAAAGCTTCCCCGGTTCATGGCGGAAAGCGTGTCCACAGCCAGCTTTTGCTGCAACGTTTTGGCGGTGGCAAAGACCAAGCGCTGGCCAGAAGCCAGGGCCTGTCGCAGCGCGGGATAAAGCGCCGCCGCCGTCTTGCCCACCCCGGTGGGGGCAGCCAACAGCAAGTGACGCCCGGCGGAAACCGCCGCTTCGACCGCCTTCATGGCCTCCCGCTGCACCGGCCGCACCTGGGCAAAAGGAAACGGCAGGTCTTCCGCCGCCCGGCGCCAGACGGCCAGTAGGTTTTGCCTTTCTCTCGCTTGTTGCAGTAGCGCCGCCAGCTTGGCCCGCAGGTAGGCTTCCACCTGGGCTGGTGACCAAGCCACCTCCTGCAGCTTTTCGTCCTCACCTGATAGGTCCACCAGGCGCACGCGCGCCTTGGCCTCGCCGTGTGGGTAGAGGCAAAAGGCGTAAATCCGCACCTGCCAGGCGTAGCGTTCGTAGAAGTTGTCGTCCTGCAGGCGGAAAAGCTCGGTGCGGAAGTGCAGCGTCTTAATTTCCTCCACCACCGGCGGCCCGTCCGCGGGGCGGTGGATGCCGTCGCATCGGCCTTGAATGGCCAGCTCCCACGTCCCGAGGGTGACGGTTTGCTCCACCGGAACCTCTGCCAGATAGGAGCCGGAGGCTGCCAGCCGCGCTTGCACCAAACGGTGGAGCTCGGCGCCCACGGTGAGCCGCATACGGCCCTCGCCGGGCCAGCCCCAGCCCCGGCCTTCCGGCAACAGGTCATGGACCGAGGCCCAAACCTTCTTGGCAGCAAAATCGACCCTTACGGCCACGGCCGCATTCTACGGGAGCTCACCGGGATACGCTGACAAGGGTTGACCGGGCTGGCTACTGGTGCATGGCCATCAGGTGCCAGGCCATGAGCCGGTCGTTCATGGCCCGCAGTCGCCGGCAAAGAATCAGACACAACAAGGTGAGGAACTGCCCGGCAGCATCGGGGTCCATGTCCAGCACCTCTTCCAAGCGGTGGCGATCCACCACCAACAACGTGCATCCCTGGCCATGGGCGCGGGCATCGGCGCTGCGGCGTTCGTCGTCGATCAAGGCCATTTCGCCAAAGATCTCGCCCCGCCCGAGGATCACCAAGGCCTCCTCGCCAAGACCGGGCAGCTGGCGCGAGATGCGCACGTGCCCGTCGGCGATGATGAAAAGCTCGTCCCCGCGCTGCCCCTCGGTGAAAATCAGCGCCTCGGGGGGGAAACGCACCTCGCGCGAGTAGGTGGCCAAAAGACGCAGCTCGCTGGCGGAGAGCCCCTGCTCCCGCAACAAGGCCACCTTGTCCGCCGCTTCCAGCTGAACCGACTCGCCCGCTTGCGCCTGCAGCTTGCGTGCGCCCGTGCGCCCGGGGGCCACGATGCGGTTCATAGCGGCGTTGGCCATGCGTACCTTGCCCGCCAGCGCGTGCCAGAAGGACCATAGCAGGGCCACGTGCAGCTCGCGGTTGCTTCCGGCAAGGCGCGCCAGTTCCTCTGCGGGCCAGCGCAGCACCACCACCGGCTCGGTGGCAATGAGGGAGGAGGACCGGGGCTTGCGGTCCAGGTAAGCCACCTCGCCCAGGAGGTCGCCGGCGGTAAGGGTGGCCTGAAGTTGGCTTCCCAGGGGAGTGCGACGCACCACCTGCACCGTGCCTTGAAGGAGGAGGAAGACGTCGAAGTCCTCCTGCCCCTCGTTGGCCAGCACCTGCGCCGGTCGGAAGTGCTCCCGGCGGGCAATCTGCACCAAACGCAAGAGCAAGGCATCGGTAAAATAACGAAAGACCTTGAACCGACGCACCTCCAGCGCCAGGCGCAAGAGGTCCTCTTGGGAGGGGGCGGCTCGGCTTGGGCGGCGTCCCAGCCCCAGCGGCGGAAGCGCTGAGAAAAGGCGGGCGCGGGTCAAGGCCACGTGGTCGCAGGCCCGCTGCAGCCCCTGGGCCCGCTGCCGGTGCAGCTCGGCTAGCTCCTCGCGCGTGAGCCGACACAAAGAGGAAAGGGTTTCCACCCGTCTGCGAGCTGCCGCTTCCTCGCTTTCACTCAAACCCTGTGAAAGCAGAAGAGCATCCACCGCGTTCTTCAGCGCCTCCAGGTAGTCCTCCAAGTCCAGGGCAATGCGCGCGCACTCCACCGCCAGCTTGCGATCCAGTGGGTTGAGGCGGCGGGCCTGAACGAACTCCTCCAGGGCGGCGCGCAGGTCGCGGCGTCGCAAGTGCAAGTAACCGGCTCCCGCGTACGCCAGGTAATGGAAAGGAGCCCGCAGCTTGGCCAGGTCGAACATCTCTTGCGCTTGCGCCAGCTCGCCGCGACCTTCCAAGATTCGGGCCATGCCCACGGCGTGGGAGGCTTCCAGGTTGCGCCGCTTGTACTCGCGCTCGGGGTCCTCGCTGCTCTTGGCCAGCTGCTTCAGGGCGCTAATGCGCTTGCGCAAAACCTCAGCCCGCGGCGTGAGGCTAGTGGCCAGCTCCAAAAGCTCCACCGCAAAGGCATATTGCCCGGAGGCCGCCAGTTTTTCCGCCAGCTGTGCGAGCCGCTCAGCAAAGACAGGGTGAGGTTCCACCGAGCTGCTCATGGTTGTAACACCCAGGACTCAGTTTAGGGCTTAGGGCTGCCCATGTCAAACTAATGCGCATGGAGGCCCACCGGCTGGGGGCTGAGGCTGCCGCAGAAGAGCCGGACTTGCTGGCGTGCCGGGCCTGTCCTCGCCTTGTGGCGTATCGGGAAGCCTGCCGCCTGAACGTGCCTCGACGCTTTCAGCAGGAGGTGCGCGAGCGCGGCTTTTGGGCCAAACCGGTACCGGGTTTTGGCGACCCGCAAGCTTTCCTGGCCATTGTTGGTTTGGCCCCGGCGGCTTTTGGGGCCAACCGCACCGGCAGGCTCTTCACCGGCGACCGGTCGGGGGATTTCCTCTTTGCTGCGTTGGCGCGGGCGGGGCTGGCCAACCGGGGCGAGAGCCGGCACCGGCACGACGGGCTCGAGCTTGCCGGGGTTTTCATCACTGCCGCTTTGCGCTGCGCCCCGCCGCAAAACCGGCCCAAGGCCCAGGAGCTGGCCCGTTGCCGCCGTTACCTGCTGCGGGACCTGCAGCGCCTTGCCCACCTGCGGGTGGTGTTGGCCTTGGGACACATTGCCCACGATGCCGCCCTCCGCTGCCTGGCGCCAAACCTGCGGCCAAAGCCGCCCTTTGCCCATGGGCAGGCGCTGGCATTGCCCAGTGGCCTTTGGCTAGTGGATTGCTACCACGTTTCCCAGCAAAACACCTTTACCGGCCGCCTCACCGCCCACCAGTTGGATACAATTCTCCAGCGCTGCCTGCAGTTGGCAGGCAAGGGAGGGCAGGGTCGTGGTTCAGGCTGAGGGCCGTACGTTTGCCTTTGTGGGCGAAGAGGCCATTCGCCCCGACTTCCTGGAAACCTTTCCCTACCAGTACCCTGAGCGCGAGGCGGAGGTGGTCATCGAGAGCGACGAGTGGAGCTGTGTCTGTCCCTTTTCCGGCCTGCCTGATTTCGGTCGCATCCTCATCCGCTATGTGCCCGATAGGCTGTGTCTGGAGCTCAAGTCGGTGAAGTACTACCTCACCTCCTACCGGCACGTGGGCATTTACCAGGAGCATGCCGCCAACCGCGTCTTGCAGGATCTAGTGGCCTGCTGCCGGCCGAAGCGCATGGAGGTAACGCTCGACTACCGGTTGCGGGGCGGGATTCACACCGTGGTCACGGTGCGCTACCCGAGCTAGCGCGGCATGGGCTTACGCGGTGGCGGTGAACCAAGACCCAGACCCCATCCTCCCGTCGCTCGAACACATCGGTGACAAAGCCTGCTTGCTGGCCGCCTTCGCGCCCACCCTTGACCTGGCGCCGGAACCGGTACGTTACCACCGCGCTGGCACCGTAAACCCTAATGCTCACGTCCTCAAAGAGCAAGCGCGTCACCACCACCCCTGCCGCACGCTGGCGACGCAAGGGCTCAAGAAAAGCAAAGCTGCCGGAAAGCCGGCGGCAGCCGTCCACCCAGGTCACGGAGTAGGCCACCAGCGGTGCCAGGTGATCGGCGTCCAGCAGCATTTCGCCTTTGCGCAGCTCTTCCAAGGTGTGCGCCACCTGCGCCTCCGGCTCCAGTGCCGGCAATCCTTCCTGTGCCCCCGAAAGCACCAACAGCAGCAGCCATCGGCCAAGCATGGCGCCATTGTAATCGGGTTGCAGGACCTTGAAGTTTGAAAACAGGGATGGTCGCGTTCCTTGGGCTTGGTGCCTTTACGACTGGGCCAACTCCGCCTTTGCCCTGGTAGGCATGACCGCCTTGTTTCCCGCGGTGCTGGTAGCCACGGTGGACCGCCAACTGGGAAGCCCCATGGGTGCGACGGTGTGGGCTTGGCTGGCTGGGGCTGGCTTGGGCGCCAGCGTGGCGGTGAGTCCCTTTTTGGGTGCGTGGGCCGATGGGGCGCGCCGGCGCAAGGCAGGGCTTGCGCTCCTGGTGCTGCTGGGAAGCGTGTGCTGTTTTTTCATGGGGCTATTTCTAGAACGGTCATGGATCGTCGCCGGCCTGGCCTACGTGGTGGGCGCCTCCGCCTTTGCCCTGGGGAATGTGCTTTACGACGCCTTGCTTTTGAGCGTGGCACCGCCTGGGGAGTGGGACCGCTGGTCCGCTCGCGGCTACGCCACCGGCTACCTGGGAGGAGCTTTGGCGCTGGTGGGGAGCCTGCTTTTTTGGCAGCTGGGCGCCCATCCTTGGGCCTTCGCCTGGGTTGGTGGGTGGTGGCTGGTTTTTTCGCTTCCGCTTTTTTTCTGGGTTCCGGAGCCTCCCGGAAGCAGCGAGAGCCGGGCACGCGTCTCGTTTCTCTGGGCGAAGGTGCGAAAAAACCAGAGGGCGGTGGCTTTTCTGTTGGCCTACTGGCTTTATAACGACGGCATCGGGACGGTCATCAAGATGGCCGGTGCCTACGGCAGCACGCTGGGAATCCCGCTCGCCCACCTGGCGGGGGCACTGTTGTTAGCCCAAACAGTGGGCGTGCCTGGGACCTTGCTTCTGGCCCGGCTGGCCGCCAGGGTGGGGCAGAAAAAGGCCATTCTTGCTGCTCTTGCCGTTTACGTGCTGGTGGCGCTTTGGGCTTTGAGGCTCGAAGAGGCCTGGGAGTTTTGGGTTCTGGCCGGGCTGGTGGGCCTGGTGCAAGGAGGAGCGCAAGCCCTTTCCCGCTCCCTGTACGCCCGCTTTGTGCCGCTGGGTGCGGAGGCGTCCTACTTTGCCTTTTATGACGTCTCCGGGCGCATGGCGGGCCTGGCCGGCCCGGCCCTGTTCGCTGTGGCCACCCAGCTGGGAGGGACGGCAGCGGCGGGAGTGGGCGTGACCGCGCTGTTTTTCCTCGCCGGTGGAGCCCTCCTGTGGCGGGTGGAGGAGCCCAAAGCTCAGCCTTAAGGTGGGAGCCCCGAGCTCCTGTATAATCCCCGCGATTTTGGCACCGATGCCCAGGCGGCTTCGGATGCAGCGAGGAGGCGATCAATGGGTGCAAGCTCACTGTTGGTATCCCTGGTGATTGGCTTTTCGTTGTTTGGCTTGCTGGTGGCCTTTTACCTAGCCCGCTGGCTTTTGGCCAAGGACACCGGGACGGAGGCGATGCAGCGCATTTCCAACGCCATCAAGGAAGGGGCGGAAGCTTTCCTGCGCAGGCAAAACCGCACCATCCTGGTGCTGGCAGCGGTTTTTGCCGCGGTGCTGTTCATCGGTTACGGCTTCGTCCGCCAGTCTCGCGAGTTCGACCCGGTGAGCAACACGGTCCAGCTGGCCTTCTGGATCGCGTTGTCGTTCATTTTCGGTGCCCTTTGCTCGGTTTTTGCCGGCTATGTGGGCATGTGGGTTTCAATTCGCGCCAACATCCGCACCGCCAGTGCCGCGCTTTCGAGCCTCAACGACGCTCTGCGGATTGCCCTGCGTGGTGGGGCGGTCTCGGGCCTATTGGTGGTGGCCATGTCGCTACTGGGCGTGGCGGGCCTCTACGCGCTGGTTTCCTCCGTCGGCGGCGTGGAGCCCACCAAGGTGCCGCTCCTCATCGTGGGATACGGCTTTGGGGCTTCCTTCGTGGCGCTTTTTGCCCAGCTGGGAGGCGGGATTTACACCAAAGCCGCTGACGTGGGGGCGGACCTGGTGGGCAAGGTGGAGGCGGGCATTCCCGAGGACGACCCGCGCAACCCGGCGGTGGTGGCAGACCTGGTGGGCGACAACGTGGGCGACTGCGCAGGCCGTGGCGCCGACCTGTTTGAGTCCACCGCCGCAGAAAACATCGGGGCCATGATCCTGGGTGCCACCCTGGCGGCGGCGGCGCAGAAGCAAGGAATCGAGTTTTCCATGGGCGTGGTGGGGGTGATGATGTTCCCGCTGGTGGCGCGGGCCTTCGGTATCCTGGCCTCGGTCATTGGCATCCTCATGGTCAAGATGGACAAGGACGAGCGCATGGACCCGATGGAAGCGCTCAACCGTGGCTACTACGTGGCGGTAGCTTTAGCCATGATCGGCTTTGCCGGGGCCACCTATTGGCTCCTCTCCAGTCCGGCGGCGCCCAACGCCTGGTGGCACTTTTTCCTCTGTGGGGTGCTGGGGGTGCTCACCTCGGTGGCCTTCGTTTACATCACCCAGTACTACACCGAGTACCGCTACCGACCGGTGCAAGCCATTGCTGAGGCGTCGACCACCGGGCCGGCCACCAACATCATCGCTGGCGTGGGCGTGGGCTTCGAGTGCACGTGGATGCCGACGGTGGTGATGGGGGTGGCCTTGTTGGCTGCCTACTGGCTGGGCGAGACGTCCGGCCTGCCCCACGCGGGCCTGTTCGGTACGGCTGTAGCTACCATGGGCATGCTGGCCACCGCCGCCTACATCTTGGCCATGGACACCTTCGGGCCAATCACCGACAACGCTGGTGGCATCGTGGAGATGTCCCAACAACCAGAGGAGGTGCGGCGGAAAACGGATCGGTTGGATGCGGTGGGCAACACCACCAAAGCGCTAACCAAGGGGTACGCCATCGGCTCGGCGGGGTTGGCAGCTTTTCTCCTCTTCCAGGCCTACATGGACGAGGTGAAGAACTACGCCGGGCTGCCGGAATCGGCACCGTTTGTGGTCAACCTGGCCAAGCCGGTGGTGTTCGTGGGTGCCATGCTGGGCGCCATGCTGGTGTTCCTATTTTCCGCTCTGGCCATCCGCGCGGTAGGCCGGGCTGCCCAATCCATCATCGAGGAGGTGCGGCGGCAGTACGCGCCCCTGCCACGGGAAAACGACATTATCGTGTTCCCGGCCAACTTCAAACCTGACTATGGCGCCTGCGTGGATATCGTCACCAAGGCGGCCCTCAAGCGAATGGTGGCGCCTGGCCTTTTGGCCGTGGTCATGCCGGTGGCGGTGGGTGTGTTGTTCCGCGCGTTCATTCAGCCAGAAGACCCGCTCATTTCCGCGGAAGCGGTTGCGGGGCTTCTGATGGTGGGTACCATCGGCGGCATCCTGGTGGCGCTCTTTCTTAACAACGCCGGTGGCGCTTGGGACAACGCCAAGAAGTTCATCGAGACCGGTGCCCACGGCGGGAAGTACCTCACCACCCCTGACGGCAAGCGCATGAAGAACCCCACTCACGGAGCAGCGGTGGTGGGTGACACGGTGGGCGACCCCTTCAAGGACACGGCCGGTCCCTCCCTCCACGTGCTGATCAAGCTCTTGTCAACCATCACGTTGGTCCTGGCCCCGCTTTTCATCTGAGGGGCGACACGCAAGGGCGAGAGCGGGTCTTGGGACCCGCTCTTTTGTTTTTTATGCAGGCCGAACTCACGGGCAGGCGTGAGGGGAGGACATCAGCAGCCCTTCAAGGCGGGCGCGCAGGGGACCCTCCAAAGCCTTGGGCTTTCCCTGGGCGTAGTCGTAGTGCACCTGAACCGTTTCGGCTTCCGCGGCCAGCTGTTCGCTGGCCCAAAGGCGATAGGCCAAGGCGAAGGACGAGCGGCCCACGTGGCTGACCCAAAGCTCCACAACCAGCTTGTCTTGTAGGTAGATGGGGCGCTTGTAGTCAACGCGTACGCGAGCTACCACGAAGGGAAAGCCCACTTCGCCCAGCAAATCGGCAAAGCGCTCGAGCCAAAAGCGCGTGCGCGCCACCTCCAGGTAGGTGACCACCACGGCGTTGTTCACGTGGCCCATGGCATCCAGGTCGCGAAAACGAATGTCCACCGGGTAGCGAAAAACCTTCGAGTCCATGTGATCCCCCCAGGTTCAGCTGCCGCGCAGGGCCAGCGCCCGCAAGCGGTGGAGCGCGCGGGAGGCGGCGGCACGCCCCGCAGCTAAAGCCTCTGGCAGCCGACGGAACTCCGACCAGTGCATGCCCTCCACCGCTGGGCGCAGGGTTAGGTCAGCCTCGGCCACCTGGTAGTGTCGCAGCCGAGCGTGGGTCATGATGGTGGCACGCAGGAGCACCCTGGGCACGGTCACACCGGCGGGATCCTCCTGGGGGTCAGGTACGTCACCCACGTCCACCGCCACCACTGGCCGCGCTGCCAAACCCTTTGCCTCCCGTACCGGCACCTCCGCCACCACCCCGCCATCCAACAGGTAGCGCGAGCCCATGGGATAGGGCGGCACCACACCGGGTACGGCGGAGGAAGCAGCTACCGCCTCCCGCAGGCTGCCCCTGCCCAAGGCCAGGGCTTGGCCGGTGGCGAAATCGGTGGCCACGGCGACAAACGGCCGGGGCAGGTCTTCGACGCGACAGTCGGGAAGGAGAAAAGCCACGGCCCGGTGCAGGTCCTCCAACTCCACCAAGCCCCGGCGGTGCAAGGCCAAGGCCACGTGCGCCCCCTGCTGCAGCCTTTGGGCGAAAGAGAGCAGCGGGTTATCCCGGCTGGAAATCTCTTCGGTGAGGCGCACGTCCGGTAGGTGATCGGGAAAATCCGAGGCTAAGAACTCCTCCCAGCGGGCGAGCACCGCTCGGCTTCCGCCCAGGGCCAGCCACATGGCCCCCACCACCGCACCCGCGCTCGTGCCGGCTATGGCGGCCACGGGAATTTCTGCCTCCTCCAGCACCTGGAGCACACCGATGTGCGCTAAGCCTCGCGCGCCGCCTCCCCCGAGAGCCAAAACCACTCCCCCTTTCGGCCCTTTGCGAAACAGCCAGTCCCAAAAACCCATAGGGCGCATGCTAACCCAGTTTGCTGGCAGCGAGGGAAGCGGTCTTGGGACCTTGTACCTCGGCGGAACTTGCAGTATCGTGGCAGCAACCCGGCATGGCCGGGAGGGAGGCTGGTATGGCTTGGCTCCCGTGGCTTGTGCTAGCTCTTTTGCTGGTTGGAGGCCTGGTGATCTGGGCGCTCAACTACCGCAAGGTGGGGCCCAATCAGGCGCTGGTGATTTCCGGTCGCACGTCCTTCATCACAGACGTTGATGGCCGGCGGCGCAAGGTGGGTTACCGCCTGCAAGTTGGGGGTGGGACCTTCGTGATGCCCCTGGTTGAGTCGGTTCAGGTATTGCCTTTGGATGTGATTTCCGTTTCCATTCGTTGCCCGGAGGTGCTCACGGCTCAAGGCGTGATGGTTTCAGCGGAAGCCTTCGGCCAGGTCAAGGTGGCTTCCGACGAGCCCCTACTGCACCGGGCGGTGGAGAATTTCCTTTCGCGGGGAAGCGCCGGCATTGCTGCCGTGGCTCAGGAGGTGCTGGAGGGGCACATGCGCGCCGCCCTCGGCACCATGGCGGTGGAGGACATTTACTCGCAGCGGGAGGAGTTTGCTCAGCGCGTGCGGCGGGCGGCACAGGCGGACTTTGATCGCTTGGGACTGGAGCTTCTGGCCTTTGCTTTGAAGGACATCAGCGACAGCCAAGGTTACCTGGAAGCCTTGGGTGCCCGGCGCATTGCCGAGGTGAAGCGGGACGCGGCCATCGCCCAGGCGGAAACGGAGCGGGACGCGCTTATCCGCGCTGCCCAGTACCGCAAGGAGGGCGATGTGGCGCGGTTGGCCGCTGAGGCGGAGCTGGCGCAAGCAAACCGGGATTTCGAGCTGCAGCGGGCGGAATACCAGGCGGCAGTGAACGCCAAGCGCGCCCAGGCCGAGCTGGCCTACGAGCTGGAAAAAGCCAAGGGCTTGGAGCAGCTTAAGCGTCAGGAGTACCAGGCCCGGCTGGTGGAGAAAGAGCTGGCCGCCAAGCTGGAAGAACAGGAGGTGGCGCTACGAGAAAAGCACCTGGAAGCCACGGTCAAGCGACCGGCGGAGGCGGAAAGCTACCGTGCCCGCTTGGAAGCGGAAGCAGAGGCGTACCGCAAGGAGCTGGAGGCCAAGGGGCGAGCGGCAGGCTTGCGTTTGGAGGCTCAAGTGCGAGCGGAGGCGCTGCGCGAGCAAGGCAAGGCGGAAGCGGAAGCCATGAGGGAAAAGGCGCTGGCCTGGCAGCAGTATACCGAGGTGGCTTTGGCCGAGGTGCTGATTCACAAGCTGCCAGAGCTGGCGCGGGCGGTGGCCGAACCCCTAAGCAAGGTGGATCGCATTGTTCTCGTAGGCGACGGCGGCCAAACCAGCAAGCTAACAGGTCAAGTGGCGGAGGTGCTGGCGCAGCTGCCAACGGTGGTAGAAACGCTCACCGGCCTGAAGCTGGCGGATGTTCTGCGCAAACCGCACGAGGAAGAAAAGAGCTAGTTCGGGAGTCAAACTCAAGCTATGCCTTCGCGACGAGCTGACGAGATTCAACTTTCCCCCACCATGCGAATTGCCGCCCGCGCCTTGGCGATGAAGGCGCAGGGGATGGACGTGGTCGATTTCTCGGTGGGCGAGCCTGATTTCCCCACCCCGGAAAAGGTGAAGAAAGCGGCCAAGGACGCGCTGGATGCCAACTTCACCAAGTACACCGCCAACGACGGTATTCCTGAGCTCCGGCAAGCCATTTGCCGCAAGCTCGAACACGACAACGGATTGGCCTATCCGCCGGAGGAAATTCTCGTATCGCCTGGCGCCAAGGCCGCCCTTTTCTGCGTGGTCATGGCCTTGGTGGATGAGGGGGACGACGTGATCATCCCCACACCCTGCTGGGTGTCCTACCCCGACCAGGTGAGGCTGGCGAAGGGCAAGGCGGTGTTCGTGCGCACGCGCGAGGAGGATAACTTCCACCTGCGAGCGCGAGACCTGGCAGAGGCCTTGACCCCCAACACCAAGGTGCTGATCCTCAACTACCCGGCCAACCCCACCGGTGCGGTGTACTCCCGCGAGGAGCTGGAAGAAATCGGGCGCATTTGCCTGCGCGAAGGCATTTGGATCATCGCCGATGAGATCTACGAAAAGCTGGTGTACGACGGGCGCCGCTTTTCGTCGGTGGCGGCCGTTTTGCCAGCCTTGCGAGAACAAACCGTTGTGATTAACGGCTTCTCCAAGGCGTACTCCATGACCGGTTGGCGGCTGGGTTACGCCGCCGGGCCCAGGGAGGTGATCCAAGCCGCTTCCAAGATCCAGTCGCACAACACTTCCAACGCCACCTCCTTCGTGCAAAAAGCCGCGGTGGTGGCACTGGAGGCCTGTGAGCTGGAGGTGGAGCGCATGCGCGCCGAGTTCGAGCGGCGTCGCAATCTGGTGGTCGCTGGGCTGCGCAGCATCCCCGGCCTTTCCTGTCCCGTGCCGGAAGGCGCCTTCTACGCCATGCCCAACGTCAGCTTTTACCTGGACAAGGAGTATTCCGGGTCGCCCATCCGCAATACCTACGGCCTGGCCTACTACCTTCTCAAGGAGGCGAAGGTGGCGGTTGTTCCCGGGGAGGCCTTCTTCGCCCCCGAACACATCCGCATTTCCTTTGCCACATCGGAAGAGCGGCTGCGGGAGGGTTTGCGGCGCGTGGCCGAGGCGCTGGCCAAGCTGGAAGAGCCAAAGCGGCTGCGACCGCGGGTGCTCAACAACGTGGTCACCAAGGTGACCGGTTACGTGCCGGTTCGCATTGTTCGGGAAATGGCGGAACGCAACCAGTTGCTGCAGGGGGCGGAAAGGGCCTTGCCGGCCGACTCCCTTTTCCTGTGGAACGCCCTGGTGAGCGGTGTGACGGTCCAGCTGCGCACCAACTCGCCGCACGTGGCGGACTTTTTCCAGGAGAGCTTCCACCCAGCAGCCCTGGAGGGAGCGGAACCCCACGCGGTGGTTTACGTGGTCAAGGACCTGCCGGGCAGGGAGGCTGGAGCGGCAGTCCATTTCCCTTCGAGCACCGGCTTCGTCTGGAACACCGCCTTTTACGGCCAGACGCGAGAGATGACCTTGCTCCTGGCAGCCGAGGCGGCCTCGCGAAGCTCCGGTGCTTTGTGGGCCCACGCGGCCTGTTTCGCCCTAGAAGGCCAGGGGGTGTTGCTTTGGGCCGCCGATGGCGTGCGTCGTATCCCGGTGTTGGCAGCGCTGGTTTCGCAGGAGGGGGCCAAGCTGGTGGCCAGCGACGGGGTTTTCCTGCGCACCGCTGGAGGTGTTCAGGTAGCGGAAAACCCGGAACGCAAGCTCTATCTGCCGGCCTTGTGGGCGGACCACGTTCCGGGCTTTGCCCGCTTTTTCGACCGGTGCAAGATGGAAAACATGGTGACGCACAGGGCCGCGTGTACTGTGGACCACGGCGAGAGCGACTGCCCCCTGGACCTGGGCGCGCCCCTTTGCTTGCGTGCCTCGCACGCTGGCCGGGTGCTGTTGGACCCCAATTGGCTGGGGGGCCAACGCCGCGTGAACGTGGCCGCTTGGGTCTTCTTGGTAGACGACGATGTGTTGACCACCCCGAGCGTTGTGCGGGCCGAAGAAGCCTCCCGGATCCTATTGGCAGGTGCGGCAGAACGCCTGCCGGCCCGCAGTTTTCCCCTGTTCAACCCACACCTGCCCCCTACGCCTAGCGAAGCGTGGGAGTTCCTGCGCCAGGCGCTGGCGCAGGCAGCGGGCGGTGTGCGCGTGCTTCTTTGGCCAGCCCAGCGTTCCGCCTCAGAGCTGGCTGACTGGCTAACCCAGGGCTGAAATTGGTGGAGTATTAGCGCGCCTTTTTGCTTTCGGAGACGGGGGACGGGACCGGCCGGTGAACCCGGCCACGGGCCAGGGAGAGCGGTAAACCCGCCAGACACAAAAGCGCCGACAGCGCAAAGGCGCGGTGGAGGGAGGGGAGCAGGTGGGTAGCGTCGGTGGCTTCGGGTCCTTGCCGGGGTAGGAGAAAGGCGGCCAACAGGAGGCTGGTGGTCTGTCCCAAAAGGCGCATGCTTGCCAAGATGGCCGAGGCGGAACCCAGGTGCTCCCGGTTCGCTTGGCCCATGACCGAGTTGGTGTTGGGACTGGAGAACAGGGCAAAACCAACCCCCAACAGCAGCAAACAGGCGGCCAACCAACTCCGCGCTGTAGCTAGCGAGACTTGGGTCAACAGGGCCAATGCCAGGCCTGTAAGGGCCATACCTGCAGAGGCCACCCAGCGGGGCTCCCAGCGATCGGAAAGGAAACCGGCCGCCGGCGACAGCAACGTCATAGCCGCTGGCTGGAGCAGGAGCAGCGCCCCTGTTTGGGCCGGCGACCAGCCACCCAAAAGCTGCAGCAGCAAGCTAAGGAGGAACCCGACGGAAAACGTAGCAGCGTAATGCAGCAACGCGGCGCCGTTGGCCATGGCGAAGCCGCGGTGAGAAAACAGGAAGGGAGCTGCCAGGTTCTTGCCTTCGTTCCCGGCGAGGCTAGCCCCCGCCACCAGGGCAGCAAAAGCTGCCAGGGCCAGGAAGGGAAGCTGGAGCCTGGCCATGAGCAGGGCGGCAACCATCGAGCAAACCCCGAGGAAGTAAAACATCGCCCGGGGCCAGGGAAAGGAGCGGGAGGAGGGAGTCTCCCTCAGGGGCGCCGCTAGCAACGCCAGCGCGCTCGTCAGGGCCAGGGCCGCGGTGAGCAGGAAAATCCAGCGCCACCCCCAGCGCTGGGTGATGAAGCCGCCCAGGGGTGGGCCCACGGTGAGTCCCAGGTAAACCGCGGCCGTGTTGATCCCCAGCAAGCTTCCACGGCGGGCTGGCGGCGTACAGGCAACCAGTAAGGCGACAGCGGTGGCAAAGCCGCTGGCTGCCGCCACGCCCTGGGCCGCCCGCAGGGCCAAAAGCCAAGGCCAGGAGGGGGCGAACCCGGCTGCTGCAGAAAAAAGTGCCTGTGCCGCCATGCCGGCAAGAAAAAGGCGCCGGCGGCCCCAGAGGTCGGCCAGCCGCCCAAAGGGAATGAGGGCGCCGGCGGAGGTGGCGAGGAAGGCGGTGGCCAGCCAGGAGAGGGTCACCAGGTCTAGGTGAAACTCCCGCGCCAGACTGGGTAAGGCCACGTTCAAGCTGGAACCCAAAAAGGGTGTGAGAAAGGAAGAAAGGCTGGTAGCCAAGACCAGCGGCCAAGGGAAAGGGGAAGCTCGGGAAACCTCCCTCCATGCCACGGTGCCAGTGTAGGCCACGCGAACGGCCGGCACGCCCATATCCGCCTCCTAGGGCGTTTCCTCTTTTGTTACGAGATCGTAACACTGCTACCTTCCCGTAACGGCGCAGCCAAGGGCCCACACCCTGCCGGTGGAACACGAGGGCAATAAAACATCTGCGTAGGCTGCGTTTACCTTTGATCCACGCTTTTCACACGTTTTTTCACGGTTGGCATGCTTTGTGTAAAAGAAGCGTGTGGCCGGCGGGCCATTGGGGGTGCTTATGGGTGCTACCAGGGTAGGCGTCCTGCTTGTGCTGCTGGCGGCCGGGAGGCTGGGAGCCGCCGAAAACCCTTGCTCTTCCTGCCATGAGGAGCAGGTGGCCACTGTGGGAGCGGGGGTGCACGCGCGCGTGGCCAGGGCCTCGGAGCGGTTCTGCGTGGCCTGCCACGGGTCCGCTGATCGGCACATGGAAAGCGGCGAAGCCAAGGACATTTTGGGGCCGCAGGCCTTGGCCAAGTGGGACGAAGCCACGCAAGCGGAAAGCTGCCTCTCCTGCCATCAGGCTTCGAAACCCGGCTGGCAGGAAAGCGCCCATGCTCGGGCTGGGGTCTCCTGCTGGACCTGCCACCAGGATGTTTGGCATCGGCAGCGGCAGCCGTCTGACGGTGCCTCTTTAAGGCCTTGCGCCTCATGTCACGGCCAGGTGAGCGCTGAGTTTCGACGAGCCTGGCATCACCCGGTGGCGGAGGGAGCGATACGCTGCGCCTCCTGTCACGAGCTCCACGGCCGTGAGGGCGAGAGGGAGCTGGCGGTCCAGCGCTGTGCTGGATGCCATCCGCAGGCGGCTGGGCCCTTCCTGTTTCCTCACCGAGCAACCGACGAGGAGGGCTGCACCGCCTGTCACGCTCCTCACGGGAGCGTCAACCGCAGCTTGCTGCGCAGCTCGGGCAACGGCTTGTGCGTGCGTTGCCATCTGCAGAGCAATTTCCCAGGCGTAGGTAAGGTACCGCACAACTTCAATTTGGCTGGCGGTGGGCGGTGCTTCGACTGCCATAGCGACGTCCACGGCAGCAACGCCAGCGGCGTGTTGGCGCCGCGGCTGGAGCGCTAGGGAGGTGGCCGTGAAACGGGTTGTTTTCTTCGTCAGCTGCGTGGTTGTGAGCACGGCTGTGTTTGCCGCCGAGTTCAGCTTGGGCCTGTTGGGAGGAAACACCAGCGGCGACACGGGCCGTCGAGACGACCTGGCGGGCTTTCGCCAAGGACTGGAGCTTTCCTTTCGGCAGGGCTCGGGTCTGGATACGCTTTCCCTCCGCTTTCTTCCCACGGGCGAGGGGCGGTTGGCTTACAGCGCGGCCTGGGGTGATAGGTGGCGGCTGCACGCGGAGTTCGTGCGTTCCCGTCGCTTTTCCGACACCTCCACCTATCCGGAGCGCACACCACTGGGAACGCCGGTAAGTGCCTTCTATCCCGGCAGCAACGCCCTCGCCCCGGCCTTCGGTGGGCTTGAGCCGGTGGCCAGTCGCAACCATTTGCGGGTGGTGGCGAGCTACGGCACCCCCTGGCAGGGCGTGAGCGTGTGGTTTGCCGGCTTCACCCAGCAAGGCTCCCGCACCGCTCAGGTGGGGGGCTTGACCTTCGGGGACCTGGGGGCCCCAGCGTTCTTCCCCGCGAGCCTCGCCCAGCTGGACAGCACCCATTGGGAAGTCGGCCTTCGCGGCGCCCGGCGTCTTGAGGCCTGGTGGCTGGCAGCGGAAGCGGCTGCAGGAGAAAACCAAGGGGAAAAGACGAGCCTGCTGCCTACCTTCGGCCGAACGGCCGTACTGGATGTGGCTGCTTTTCGTCAAGCGAGCGAAGGGCATTTCGCGCGAGGCGGCGCGGCCGTGGGCTACCGCGGCCACGGGCTCGAGCTTTTGGCCTCGGCCACTTATGCCCGCACAAGCTCCACGCCTCGGTTTTTCACTGCCCTTCGCCCCGCCCCGCTGGTTTCCCAGCTGCGGGCCGCCGGGGGCGAACTCACGGTGCAGGCGGGCTCGGGGTCGGTAACCTTGCAGCCCGTAGCCTGGTTGTCGCTGCGCCTTACAGGCAACCTTCGCCGGGAGGAGCGGCAGGCCTCGGCGGAGGAGGCTTTTTTTGCTCCGGCCAGCGCGAGGGCTTGGGATTTGCTGCGCGAGGACGGAGGTGAGCTGGAAGTTTCGGCGCGGGGCAGCTGGCTGCGCTTCCGGCTGCGTGCCGGCGCCAGCTCCGGCGGCAATGAGGTGCGGCAAACCCATGGTGCGAGCCTTACCAGCTACCAAGCGGATATTTCGCGCCGTTGGCTCACCTCGCGCCTTTCTCTAAGGCTTCCTGAGGGCTGGAAGCTGGAGCTTTCGGGACAAGCTCAGCGGCGGGAACGGACGCTGGACTTGCAGGAGCTGTTGTTCGGGTATGTCGTTGGCGATGGCGAGCGTCGCTGGATGCAGGCGCGCTTTGAGCTGCGCAAAAGCTGGGGTGGCTGGGATTTCTCCCTGTCCGGCGGTCAAAGCAACGCCAAGGATGATTGGCAGGCGCCTTTTTACGACCCGATTTATGACCCCTCCTGGCAACTTTCGCCGGTGACCGCCCGCGTTAAGGGGCGGGATACCACTTTGCAGTTAGCCTACGCCGCTGGCGAGCGCTGGAGCGGGTACCTGGAGACTGCCTATCGATGGGAAAAGTGGCAGATGGACGCCCCCATTTTCCCCGGTTTTTGGTGGGTAGAGGAGGAGGTTAGAGGCCTGAGTCTTGGGCTGGGCGGAAGCTGGCAGGTGAGCGAACGGTCCCAGCTTTCCTTTAGTGGCAGCTGGGATGCGCCTTCCCGTACCGTGAGCCATCGCTGGTACTGGGCCGATGCCAGCTATCTCCATGACCTGCGGCGCGGGCTGGCGCTTTTCGTGCGTGCCTTTGCCCGTCGCTTTGACGAAAGTCGTTTTCAGCTCGACGATTTCACCCTCAAGGGCTTGAGCGTGGGCTTGAAGGGAAGCCTATGAAAAAAGGAGGCGTTATGCGTGCCAAGGTTTGCTTTGCAATGTGTCTGCTTCTCCTGGTCGCGGCCTTCCCGCTGCCGGTGGCCGCCGACGAGGAGAACCTGGTGGCCATTCACAATCCCGACTCGCCCAACTTCGGCCGGGATTGCCTGCGTTGCCACCAGGCGGTGCTGTCGGAAACCTCGCAGGACCCGCGGGTGGCGGCTGTCCACATCAAGATGCTGCCTTATACCCCTGGCTTCAACCCGCGGCGGGGGGTCACCAGTGCCGTGTGCATCCAATGCCACCGCGCCACCGATACGCGGGAGGGTTCGGCTGCTGGCCTGAGGGTCCAGGTGGACCGGAATCTCTGTGCCCTTTGTCATGGGCCTTCGGGACCGGGAAAGGTCCTGTACAAGTAAAGGAGGCAAACATGCCCTGGTCGTGGAACAAAAGCGAACTGACTCGCAGGCGCTTCTTGGAGCTTTCCGCCACGGCGGCGGCAGCGGCCACGGTGGGCCCGTCCCTTTTGGGCAAGGGCCAGGTGGAAGCGGCCACGTACGGACATCCCGATCCGCTGGAAACCTCCGAAGGGGTGGAAACCATCTTCACCATGTGCTTTATGTGCCACTCGCGGTGTGGGGCTATGGCCAAGGTGGCCAACGGCGTGCTCCTCAAGGTGGATGGGAGCCCCTATCACCCCAACTGTCTGGACCCGGAGGAGCGCGTGCCTTACGCCACGCCGGTGGAGGAAGCCAAGCGCGTACGGGGAAAAAACTGCGCCAAGTCGCAGGCGTACCCCACCCTGATTTACGATCCCATGCGCATCAAAACGCCCCTTAAGCGCGTTGGCCCCAGGGGCTCGGGCCAATGGCAGGCCATTTCTTGGAAGCAAGCCTTGGACGAAATCGCCGAGCACCTGCGAACCATCCGCGACGTCGAAACGCCCATCGATCCGGCCTTCCCCGAGTTTGGGCCCGTGGCGAACAAGCTGGTCCTCTCCTTTGGCCGCTGGCAACACGGGCAAAAGGACTTCACCGACCGCCTGTTTGGCAGCGGTTTCGGCACCGTCAATTACCGCAACGACCACACCGCCATTTGCGAGGTTTCGCACCATACCGCCTTCAGCCTCATGACCGACTACCGCAAGAACCACTTCAAGCCCGACTTGGAAAACGCCGATTACGTCATTTGGTTCGGCGCTTCGGTGTTGGAAGCGGACTTCCCCATGCAGACCCTGGCCCGCATGTGTGCCAACTTCCTGGCGCGCGGCGGCAAGATGGTGACGGTGGACCCCCGCTGCTCCAAAACCGCGGGCAAGTCGCACCGCTGGGTGCCAATCAAGCCCGGAACGGACGCAGCCTTCGCTTTGGGCATGGCCCGCTGGATCATTGAAAACCGCCGCTACGATGAGAACTTCCTCACCAACACCAAGGCCGATGTGAACGGCGAGAAGTCGTACACCGACGCCACCTTCCTAGTTCGCTTGAGCGACGGCAAATTCGCTCGCGACGAGCAGGGGAACTCCCTGGTGGTCAACCAAGGTCAGGTTTATCCGACCACGCAGGCCCCTAACTCCAAAGGGGAGTTGGACCCCGGTGTGGTGGAGGTGGACGGGGTTCCCTGCCGCACCGCCTGGTCCCTTTACGTGGAACGGGTGATGGAGAAGACCTTGGAGGAGTACGCGGACATTTGCGGTGTGCCGGTGGACATGATCGTGGACACGGCGAGGGAGTTCACCTCCTACGGTAAGCGGGCGGTGGCCAACCCCTATCGCGGGCCGGTGAAGCACACCAACGGGGCGTACAACGCGTTGGCCATCGGCACGTTAAACATGCTGGTGGGCAACTTCGACTGGAAGGGTGGCAATTCGGGCGGTGGAGGGCGCTTCAAAGAGGAAGGGGGCGTGCCCGGGTCGATCAATATCAAAAAGGTGGTGGGCGGCGTGACGCCCAAGGGGATTCCCATTTCCCGTCACGGAAAGGTTTACGAAAAGGACGCCCCCAACCTCTTCGCCCGGGATGGCTATCCGGCCAAAAGGCCCTGGACACCCTTCAACCGCGATTGGCTGTACCACGATCTCATTCCCTCCATTGAGGAAGGCTATCCCTATCCCGTGGACACCCTGATAACCTATTGGAACGCGCTGCCCTACGCCACGCCGGCACAAAAAGAGGTGTTCGAGCGCACCGTCGCCGACACCAACACGATCAAGCTGTTCGTGGCGTTTGATGTGGTCATTGGCGAAACCTCCCGCTGGGCTGATTACATCTTGCCCGATTCCACCTCCCTTGAGCGCTGGGGTACGCCCCACGACGCCTCGCCCCTCATTACCACCAAGCAGGGTAACTTCCGCCAGCCGGTGGTGGGTTCCTTCATCAAGGTGCCCATTGCTGGCAAGGAGCGCATCTTTTACGTGCCCACCTATGCCCGCGGCAACGTGGCCTTGGACGCTTGGAGGGAAGTAGGGGAGGTCTCCGGCGACTGGCCCGAGGCGGAGGGGCCGCAGCTGGCCGAAGACGTGTTCATTGCCTTGGCCGTTCGGCTGGGCATTCCAGGGGTGGGCCGCAACACCTTCGACCTCACCGGTGCCAAGGAGGGTTTGGATTGGCGTGCCGACCTCTACTCAGCCTGGGACTGGTACCTGAACCTGCTGAACAACTTTTCCGTAGATTCAGGCGTGCCACCCGAAGACATCCTTGCCAGGGGCGGAGTATTTGCACCCTTGGACACCGATCCCGCCGATCCGACCAGTCGTTACAGCGGTACGTACCTTAAGAGCCAATACAAGAACTTGCTGCACTTTTACATTGAGCTGCTCGCCACCACCAAGGACTCCATGACCGGCCGCCCTTACGATCCCCTGCCCGGGTACCACCCCGTTCGCGACGTCATGGACCGGGAAGTGGAAGAAAGGGAGGAGTTTCCATTCGCCGTGGTCACCTACAAGGATGCGTACCACGGCCAGGCGCGCACGGTGCAAAACTCCTGGTTGCGCCTCATCAAGCCGGAAAACTTCATCGAGATGAGCGCGGTGGACGGCAAGCGCTTGGGAGTGTCCGACGGCGACAAGGTGAAGCTGGTTTCGCCTTCGGGCGCCAGCGTGGTGGGGCGAGTGAAGCTCATTCAAGGGGTTCGGCCCGGGGTGCTGGCCATCTCCCACCACTACGGCCACTGGGCCTCGGGTGCGGAAACGGTCAAGGTCAACGGGCAATCGATCACAGGTGACCCGACTCGCGCCTTGGGGGTGCAGTCCAACTTGGTGGGGCGCGTGGATCCGTACCTGGGCAACGTGACCCTCATGGACAAGATCGGTGGCAGCGCGGCCTTTTTCGACACCCGCGTGCGGGTGGAGCGGGTCTAGGAGGTGAGCCATGGCACAACTGGGATGGATTATTGACCTTACACGGTGCGTGGGCTGCCACACCTGCACCGTCGCCTGCATTGCCGAAAACAAAACCGTGCCCGCGGACACCCTGCTGGAGGTGCGAGGCTTCAAAGCGGTAGGCGTGCGCTACCGGCGGGTGATCGAGAGGGAAATCGGCGTTTTCCCCAACGTGAAGCGCGAGTTCGTCACCATGTCCTGCCACCACTGCGCGGAACCCGCATGCATGAAATCCTGTCCGGTAAATGCCATAACCAAGCGGGCGAGCGACGGGGTGGTGCTCATCGATCAGGAGAAGTGCATTGGCTGTCGCTACTGCGAGTGGGCCTGCCCCTACGGTGCCCCGCAGTTCAACGAGACAACCGGTAAGGTGGAGAAGTGCACCTTTTGCCAGCATCGCCTGGCTGCGGGCTTGCAACCCGCATGCGTGACCGCCTGCCTGGGCAAGGCCATCAGCTTCGGCTACGATGTGGGGGGCCCCGGGCAGGTGCCGGAAGGCTTTGCCGATCCGCGCCTTACCGGGCCCTCCGTGAGGTGGGAGCGCTCTTGACAGACGCGGGGGCGTTGGGTGCCTATGCTCACTGGTTGAGCTTTTTGGGGGAGTTGTGGCTAGCGCCGCCAGGTCAGGAGCAGGAACAGGGCCTGGCGGCGCTGGCAGAGCTGTTTCCCGAGGAGCGGGAGGGCTTGCTGCAGGAACCGGCAGGCTTGCTTCGGCAACCCTGGTTTCTGCATTTGCGGGTGGGTGGGCCGCAGGCGCTTTTGCCTTACGAGTCTCACCACGCCCCCACCAAACTGGAACCGGCGGGCACCGAGCGCATGGCCTACGTGGCCAGCCTCTACCGGCAAGCCGGCTTTTCACTGGAACCATTTACCCACGAACCGCCTGACCATCTGGGCCACGAGCTGAGGTTCTTGGCCGCTCTGGCTCGGCGGCAAGCCGAGCTGCTGGCCGCCGATGACCAGGCTGGGGCAACGCATGTGCAGAGCTGGCTTTCCGGGTTCAGGCGAGATCACCTGTGCTCCTGGTTGCCGGCCTTTGTCCAGCGCTGCCAACGAGTGGCCCGGCACCCGTTTTTTCCCGCTCTGGCTCGGGTGACGGCGGCCTTGGTAGAAGCTGACGATGGCTGAGCGCGGCTTGGGCATACGGGTGCGCTCGTTCCCGGAGCTGTGCCCTTTGAGCCGCACCGGGAAGGCTAGCTGCCGTCGTTGCCAGCAGGTTTGCCCCACCGGTGCGGTCTCCCTTGAGGCGGGGCCGAAGGTACGTTGGTCCACCTGCACCGGCTGCGGCGCTTGCGCTGCCGTGTGTCCCACCGGGGCGCTGGAACTGCCCCAACTGCTCGCCCTGACTGCGGACCAAGACGGGAACCTGGTGCTGGCGTGCCGCGCGGTGCGACCCCAGGCACCTTTGCCCTGTTTGGCCGCCCTCTCCTCCGAGACTTTAGCGCACGCCCTGGGCCAAACCGTGCGAAGGGTTGAGGTGCGCTTGGGCGAGTGTGAGGCTTGTGTCAACGGCCCGGCGGTGGCAGCCAGGATGCCGCTGGTGCCTTGGGTAACCTCGGTAGCCCGCGCGCTAGGTTTGGAACAGCTGGAGGTGGTGGAAAGGCGGGTACCGGGCCGATTGGCGCACATGGCGCCGGCAGTGGACCGCCGCTGCTTGCTGCGCCTAGGCTCCGCTAGCTCGCCGCCCACGCGGGTCCCCAGCTGGCTTCCGGGCAGGGAAGTGGCCGACGGGAAACGGGGAACGGTCCATCGCGTGGGTGACTGCTTCCTCTGTCCCGCCTGCGTCCACGCGTGCACCGGGGGCGCTTTGCGCATTGACGAGGACAGACTTTTCTTTCTTGCTGAGCGCTGCAATGGCTGCCGAGCCTGTGCCGATGCGTGCGGGTTTGGCGCCCTACAGGTGCAGGCCTGGGCCAGCGAAGGCGTGCGGGTGCTTGCGGAAGGCAAAGGGTATTTTTGCCACCGGTGCGGCGAGCCTGCCGTGGGGACTGGCAAACTCTGCCAAAGGTGTCTCTGGAAAGCTCATTTATGCGCCGCATCGTCGCCGTAGCGTTCTGGCTCATCGCCGGTGCATGCCTGCTGGCGGTGGTTTCCCCGCAAGCGCGGCAAGCCTTCCTGCGCCTCACTTTGCCTGGCTGGGAGCGCCAGGACGGTGACCTCGCCGCCAGCACGGTGCTTCACTCGGCCGACAGGGAGCTCGTGAGGGTGGCGGTTGCCGCGATGATTTCGCCAGCACAAACCTACACCTTCTACCAGGAGCTGTTTGCTTTGGTGGGGCGAGAGTTTGGGCGGCCGGTGGCCTTGGTACAAAAGAAAACCTACCGCGAGGTGAACGAGCTGCTTTTGGCCGGCGAGGTGGAGGTGGCATGGATCTGCACGGGTGCCTGGCCTTCTTTGGCGGAAAGCGGGGCGGCCAAGCTCTTAGTGGTGCCGCAGGTTGGAGGTAAGACCACGTACCGCTCCTACCTGGTGGTGCGCGCGGAGGCACCCTACCGGACCGTGGCTGATCTGCGGGGAGCCCGGATTGCCTACTCCGACCCCTTGTCCCTTACCGGCTGCCGCCTGCCGCAGCGTTTGGTACGGCAGGCAGGCTTTGCTCCCGAGAGCTTTTTCGCCGGAAGCTTTTACACCCATTCCCACGACAATTCGCTGCAGGCGGTGGGCCTTGGCCTAGCGGATGTGGCGGGGGTGGACTCGCTGGTTTTCGATTTCCTCCGGGAGGTGGCACCGGCGCAGGTGCAAGGCTTGCGCGTGCTCCTGGCTTCCGCGGAGCTGCCCTCGCCTCCAATCGTCGTCAGCGAGGACGTGAGCCCGCAAAAGCAGGAAGCCTGGAGGCAGGCATTCGTGCACCTTCACGAGACGGCTGAGGGTCGGCAGGTACTCGCCCGCCTGCGCATTGACCGCTTCCTCCCCGCCGAGCCGGCAGTTTACCAGGGCCTTCCGTAGAATAGCCTCGTGGCGGCACCTTTCCCCTTGCGCGTCAAGCTGCAACTGGCAACCGTGGCGGCGGTGGTGGCCTTCGGGGCACTTAACGCCTTTATTGTTTCGCGCTTGCAGTTTGCCACGCTCCGGGAGGAGCAGGAACTGCGCATCCGGTTTGCTGGGCAGCTGTTGGCTTCCCGCTTGGTGGAACCTCTGCTTTTTGGTGACCGCCTGGCCGTGCAGAAGCTCTTGGAGGAAACCCGCAGCCTGGACGAAAGCTTTTACGCGGTGATCGTGCGCGATCCCCAAGGGGCACAGCAGCACAGCGGCTCCCTTACGGCCGCCGGCTTGCTTTCCACCCGGCAAGAGGTGTTTCCAATCTTGGATGGCAAGCTGGGGGAGGTGAAGCTGGTGGTGTCATTGGAGCCTCTGGAGGAGCAGGTGTCCAGCGTGTTGCGCTGGTTGGCGGGGATGATCTTGCTCATCCTCATTTCCGGCATGGGCGTGGCGATGCTTCTGGCCAAGAGCCTCACCAAGCCGGTGGATCGCATGGTGGCCTTTGCCCGCAGCTTCCAGCTGGAAGGGGAGCCGCCGGCTCTGCAGGTACGCACCAAGGACGAGCTGGAAGAGCTGGCCGAAGCGTTTGTCGCCATGGCCAAACGCGTATCGCAGCTGCACCAGCAAGCCACCGAGCACACGCGTGAGATGGCGCGGTTGGAGCATCTGGCGGCGGTCGGCACCCTGGCCGCGGGCGTGGCCCACGAAATTAACAACCCCTTAGCCGGCATCCGCACTGGCTTGGAGAGGCTGATCCGCCGCTTGCCCAGCGACGAGCAAACCCACCGCTACGCCGAGACGTTACGGGATGCATTGGCCCGCATCGAGGCAGCGGTGAAGGGCCTGCTGCGGTTTGCCCGCGCCACGGAAGTGCAGCTGGAGCCGGTGAGCTTGCCGGAAGTGGTGGAGCAGGCCTGGGAGCTGGTGCGTCCCTGTTGGGAAAGCCAGCAGCTGCGGCTTGAGACGCGCTTTTCCCCTGCCGAGCCCCTGGTACTGGCGGACCGTGCCAAGCTCCGCGAGGTCTTCCTCAACCTGTTCCTCAATGCCTGCGAGGCTATGGGCGGCCGGGGCACGGTGACCGTGAGCAGCGAGAGGGGTTCACAGGAGGTGCGGGTGGTCGTCAGCGACACGGGCCCCGGCGTGCCTGAAGAGCTGAGGGACCGCATTTTCCTGCCCTTCTTCACCACCAACACGCAACGAGGCACGGGCTTGGGCCTGGCGGTTTCGCAGACCGCCCTGCGCGAAATGGGCGGTGAGCTGAGGCTTCTAGCTCGCTCCCCCGGTGCGCACTTTGAGCTTACCTTGCGGGTGGCAAAGCCATGAAGCCCAAGGTGCTTTTGGTGGAGGACGAGCCCTCCCTGCAGGTGGCGCTGGCGGATTTGTTCGCCGAGCAGGGTTGGGAGGCGGAGGTCGTGGGCAGCATCGCCGAGGCTTTCGAGGCCTTGATGCGCGAAAGCCCGGACGTGGTGCTTTGCGACCTGCGCTTGCCGGATGGGGAGGGGTTGGAGGTGCTGAAGCGAGCGCAAGCCCAGGCGCTGCCACCGCCGGTGGTGCTGTTGACCGCCTACGGCACGGTGGCCAAGGCGGTGGAAGCGATGAAGCATGGAGCCGCCGACTTTTTGACCAAGCCCTTTGACGAAGAGCATTTGGTGGCTGTGCTGCGCCGTAACATCGAGGTCACCCAGCTGCGCCGTCGGTTGGCTGATCTGGAGGGACAGCTGGACACTCCCTTGGGTGTGAGCCCGCGTTTCACCGAGGTGTTGACGGTGGCTGCGACCGTGGCTCCCACCGATGTCACGGTCCTGCTGGAGGGGGAAACGGGGACTGGAAAAGAGGTGCTGGCGCGCTTTATCCACCGCCGGTCTCGCCGTGCCAGTCGCCCAATGGTGGCGGTCAACTGCGCTGCCTTGCCAGAAGGCCTGCTGGAAGCCGAGCTTTTCGGCCACGAGCGCGGTGCCTTTACCGGGGCGGTACGCGCCCGTGTCGGCCGTTTCGAAGAGGCCCACCAGAGCACGCTGTTCCTCGACGAGGTGGGAGAACTTTCGCCGCCTCTCCAAGCCAAGCTGCTGCGCGTGTTGCAGGAGCAGAGGTTCGAACGCCTGGGCTCCAACCGCTCAGTGGCCGTGGATGTGCGGGTGATAGCGGCTTCCCAGCGGGACCTGAAAGCCGAGGTGCAGGCGGGCCGGTTCCGGGAGGATCTTTACTATCGCCTATGCGTGGTGCCCATCAGGCTTCCGCCTTTGCGTGAGCGACGCGAAGACATCCCGCTCTTGGCCGCGCACTTCGCCCGACGCTGGGGCCAACAGCTGGGGAGGGAGATAAGCTTGGCCCCGGAGACCCTGCAGATTCTGGCGGGCTTGGAGTTTCGCGGTAACGTGCGCGAGCTGGAGCACCTGGTGCAGCGCTTGGTGGCGCTGTGTCCAGCGGCGGTAATCCAGCCCGAGCACCTGCCGCCCGAATACCGGCCGCCCTCTTCACCCGAAGGCGACGCTGCAGTGCCCGGAACTTTGGCCCAGCAACTGGCGGAGGCGGAGCGGGCGGTTCTGTGCCGGGCCCTCCGCCAGGCCAAGGGCAACCGTAGCCAGGCGGCCAAGCTTCTCGGCATTTCCCGCAAGACGTTGTGGGAAAAGCTCAAAGCCCACGGCCTAGATAGCTGAGCCCTGGGCCGCCTGGGGCGGCTGGGAAGCTACCCGGCAGCCTGGGAGGCCGGCAAGACGCGCAACCTCGGGTACCAGGCGCTGGCGGATGTCATCCCGCACCATCCGGTAAACGGAAAGCCTTTCCTCCTCGGTGCCCACCGCTGCTACCGGATCGGGGAAGGAAATGTGCAGCTGCTCGCGAGCTCCGGCAAAGTAGGGGCATTCCTCCTTGGCGCTGTCGCACACGGTCACCATCAGATCCCAGCCTCGATCGGCCAGCGTCCACACCGCCTTGGGCTGGTGGTGGGAGATGTCCACCCCCACCTCGGCCATCACCCTCACCGCCAAGGGATGAACGCAGCTGGCTGGGTGGGTGCCAGCTGAAGCCACCTCCACCCGGTCGCCCAGCAGGTGACGGACCCAACCTTCGGCCATTTGCGAGCGACAGGAGTTGCCCGTGCAGAGGATCAAGACCTTAAACTTTTCCATGGTCCCTCCTCCCTTTTCTTGGTGTGCCCTAGCCCAAGTTATTCCCCAACGATCTTGATCAGCACCCGCTTAGGGCGCTTACCGTCAAACTCGCCATAAAAAATTTGCTCCCAAGGCCCAAAGTGCAGCTTGCCGTCAGTAATGGCCACCACCACCTCCCGCCCCATAATTTGCCTTTTGGCATGGGCATCGCCGTTGTCTTCGCCGGTGCGGTTGTGCTCCCAGCGCTTGGGGTCGTGCGGCGCCAGCTCCTCCAGCCAGCGGGCGTAATCGCGGTGTAGGCCGGGCTCGTCATCGTTGATGAACACGCTCGCGGTGATGTGCATGGCGTTCACCAAGCACAGGCCCTCCCGCACGCCCGACTCCGCCACCGCCTGTTCCACCTCTCGGGTGATGTTAATGAAGGCTACGCGGGTGGGGGTGTGAAAGGTGAGGGTCTTGGTAAAGGACTTCATCGGCGTACCTCCCGCCCGTGACTTTAACCCATGCCGACAGCGGCGCGTACAATGCCCCCGTGAGCGAAGAAAGCCGGCGCCTATTGGTGGTAATGGGCATCCTCACCTTGGCGGTTGTGGGTGCCTTGGGCTTCTGGCGACACCACGAGGCACAAAGGCCGCAGCTGCTATCGGTGGCGGTGGTGTTTCTCCCCGAAGGCGAAGAAACTGCCCGCCCCGAGTGGCAACCGCTTCCACCGGAAAGGCCGGTCCGGGCAGGTGCCTTGCTGAAGTTTCGCCAAGGCCGGGGCGTGGTGCGCTACCTTTGCCCTTTTCCAAAGGTTTTTTGGCACGAAGCGGTGATCACCCCTGAGCCCTTGTCCGCCTGGCCGTCTGCCTACGGGGTGCTGAAGGCCCAGTGGTTTACCCTCGAGCCGGCCTTCTTCGGCGGGGAGGTGACCGATCGGTTTTCGGCTGGGAAGCTGGCCTATGGCGAGCTTGCCGCTCCCGAGCTGGGAACCGGGCTGCAGGTGCTGGTGCAGGCGGAAGCACACAACGATGATTTCCTCACCGAGCCCCTGGCGGGCAACACCTTGGGGGGCGGCATCTGGCGGCTCAAGGTTAAGGTGGGCGCGTACCGCGACGCCAACGACCTCTTGCCCTGGGCTTCGGTGAGCTCAGCCGGTGCCCAGGAGGTGCATACGGCTTCGGGCCTTCCCCGCATGGCACCGTTGCCCGAGGGCATCAACCCGCGCCTGGCTTTGGCTTTCCGCTGCGCCGTGTTCACCTTTACCCCGGGGGTATGGCCCTCGGGGGGTGAGGGTTGGCCCTGGGCCTTATCCCCAGAGGAGATGGTGCGCCAGCTGCTGGTGCTCACGCCCCAGGGCATGGCTGCGCTGGCGGCGGTGGGCGACCCCTTGGCCGACCCCTGGGACGCCCCCCAAAGCTTGCGTTGGCGAGGGGGGAAGTGGGTTGACAGGGGAGGCCGAAGGCTCAGGTGGGGTAAGGAGGTGGCCGTTGGTGACGCCCTGAGCTGGTCAGGCCGCTGGGCGGTGCTGTGGGCCGATGATGGCAGCGGCCTATTGGACGCGGGGGACAGGGTGCTGGTGGGTTGGCAGCAGCCGCCGCGCCTTGCGGACATCGCCGACGTGGCTTCCGCTACCGAAGAAGTGTTGCTTTTCCGGGTGAGGAGAGCGGGCCGGTGAGGGGGAGGGCCCTGGTGGTTTTGGCCGATGGGGCGCAGGCGGCGTTCTGCGCCGGTGTGGTGGCCGAGCTGGCCCGCGGACAGGTGATCTGGCAGGAGGCGGCAGGGGCAGGCTTGGGGGTGCTGGTGGCCCTGTACGCGGTGGCGGGTCAGCCCGAACAGGCAGCGGAGCTCCTTGACCGACAACAAGAAACGGAGGCAAGCGTCTTTGCTTCGCCCTTGGCCTTGGCCCAAGAGCACCTGGGATGGAGCGAGCTCCTGGTCCTTCCCGACCCTTGGCGCTGGAGCGGTTGGTTGGCTAGGGAAAGGTTGGAAGAGCTGCTGGCACCGGCCTTGGCCCTGGTGGACAGGTTTCCCCTTTTCGTGGCGCTGGAGGATGTGAGTGCCGGCTGGCGCCGCTGGTGCCCGTTGCATTCAAGCCAGGAGCTGGTGGCCGGCTGCGCCTTTCCCATGGGCTGGGCCCCTACCGGTGAGGGCCTTTGGGGCGGGGTGGGTGCCTGCGGTGAGCTGGAGCCCCCGCCCTTTTCTGCCGAAGTGACTGACCTGGTCTGTGGCTTCCCCGTGCCGGCGGTGGAGCGGCCGGGCCTTGGAACGGGGCTTCTGGCAACCGTGCAGCGGCGGGAGGAGCTGCTGGCGGCCCAGGTGGTGGCCCGCTGGCAAAAGGCCCTGCCGACCATGGGCATTTGGGCTCCGCAAGCGTCCACCTATCTCAAGTTTAGCCAGCGGGAAAACGCCCTGTTGGGGGTGGAGTACCCACTGCCCACGGAACGGAACGGGGCGCTCTGTGCGCTGATGGTGGAGTACGGCCGGTTTCTGGTAAGGGAAAGCCGGAAGAAAGGAGCAGAGGTATGACGCGCGCGATATGGGCTCTGGTGGGCGTGGGTTTTTTTGGCCTGGTTAGTGCCGAGGAGGCCCGCCTGGCCCGTTTTCCCGCACCATCGCCCGACGGCACACGCATCGTCTTTTCCTGGCAGGGAGACCTCTGGCTGGTGTCGAGTGAGGGAGGCGAGGCTAAGCGGCTTACCGCCGACCCGGGCTACGACTGGGGGGCTGTGTGGCATGCCAGCGGCCAGCTCTTGGCCTTTGCCTCCGACCGCCAGGGCAGCGACGACGTGCTGCTGCTGTCCCTTTCGGAGGGTCGCACCAAGAGGTTGAGCTTCCACGAGGTGCCGGACCTGCCGCAAGGGTTCCTGGGCGAAGAGGTGGTTTTTCTCTCCCGGCGGCACGAGGCCTGGAACCGTAAACCAGCGGTTTATGCCGTGGCCAAAAGCGGCGGCACGGAAAGGCTCTTGACGGAGGTGCTGGCGGTGGAAGCGGTGCCCTCGCCCGACGGCCAGTACCTGGCGCTGGTTCGCGGTCAAACCCCCGATTGGCGCCGCCACTACCGTGGCTCGGCCAACCGCGACCTGTGGCTGTTGCACCTACCCTCCGGGCGCCTCGCACGGCTGACGGAAACGGCCTGGGACGAGGACCACGTCTCGTGGGTGGGTAACGACGCCTTGGTCTTTCGTTCTGACAACGGCGGCGAGGACCGCAACCTCTTTCGGCTGAACTTGGCCAACCGCACGCTCATGCAGCTTACGCACCACCAGGGAGGGGACGTGCGCTACCCCAAAGCGGCGGTTTGGGGCAACCTGGTAGCCTACGAGTTCGACGACGGGCTTTTCACCGTCCCCGCCGACGGCTCGACCCCCCCGCGCCGGCTGTCTATCACCGTGCAAAAGGACCGTTTGGAAGACGAGGTGCTGCGCCAGGTTTTTCGCGATCAGGCGGAGGAGGTACTGCCCTCACCGGACGGCAGCCAGGTGGCCCTGGTGGTGCGGGGTGAGGTGTACGTCACCGCCCGGCGCAGCAAGGAGCTGGCCTCCCTTTCCGGGCCGGTCACCGTGAGGGTGACCAACACCCCAGCGCGGGAAAGGGACCTGGCCTGGACACCCGACGGGAAAGCCGTGCTCTACGCCTCGGATCGGTACGGCCAGTACGACCTGTTTCGCGCCGAGCCGGAGGGGGCGTCCTTCCTCAAGGCCTTGCGGGTCAAGGAAACGCGTGTTGCGGCTTCCCCTGCCGATGAGCGCCACCCGCGCCTTTCCCCCGACGGCAGGTGGCTGGCATACCTGGAAGGCAAAGGCCGGCTGGTGGTGGCGGAAAGCAGCGGGGCCAATGCCAAGGTCTTGCTCGACCATTGGGGCGAGGTGGAGTTTGCCTTTTCCCCCGATAGCCGCTGGTTGGCTTTGAGCAAGGACGATGAGAACTTCAACAGCGACGTCTTCATTGTGCCCGTAAGTGGCGGGCCGATGGTGAACGTCTCCCAACACCCAGACGAGGACACTCACCCCACCTGGTCCCCGGATGGGCGCAGGCTGTACTGGGTCAGTCGGCGCCACAACCGCAGCTTGGACCTGTGGGCCGTGTATCTGAGCAAGGCCGACGATGAGCGCACGCCGGAGGAGTGGGCGGCGCTCTTCGAGGAGGAAGAGAAAGCCGCCAAGAACAAGGGGGAAGCCGGCAAGCAGCCCCCCACGGTGCACATTGACTTTGCTGACATCCACCAGCGCGTGCGGCCAGTGACCTCGCTCGCGGGCGACGAGGGCGAGTTGGTGGTGACGGCCGACAGCCGCTTTGTGGTTTTCGTTGCCAAGCCTGATGGCCGGGAAGACCTTTACAAGATCCGTTTCGATGGCAAGGAGCTGCAGCGCCTCACGGACCAAGATGCTCGCCCCCGCCAGCTGACCTTCCTCAAAGAAGCCAAGGCGGTAATGTACCGAGGGGCAAAAGGTACGGTGGAAGTGGTTACTTTGGAGGGCAAGCCTGGCGACCCGGTAAGGTTTGAGGCGGTTTTTACCGTGGCTAGGCAGGTCCTTCGCCGACACGTATTTGCCGAGGCCTGGCGCGAGCTGGAACGCAACTTTTACGATCCCGCCTTTCACGGGTACAACTGGCAAGAAATTGGCCAGCGTTATGAGAGGCTCGTGCCCTTGGCTGAGGCGGATCGCGACTTCGAGCAGTTGGTGCAGTGGATGCTGGGGGAGCTGAATGCCTCCCACATGGGCTACCGCTTGCCCGGCAGGGAAAACGGGGAGCGGGGGAACGGCATGGGGTACCTGGGCGTGGAGGTGGAGCCGTCGGCTGATGGGCAGGGGGTAACGGTGCGGGAGGTGCTGGACGGCACTCCCGCCGCGCGGCAGGAGGTGGGTCTGAAGGTGGGCGACCGCATCTTGGCCGTGGACGGGCACGCGGTGGGCGCTGAGAGGAACTTTTTTGCCCCTTTGGAGGGGCTGGCTGGACGGACCGTTCGCCTACGTGTTCGCTCCGCCCAGGGTGAACGGGAGCTGGCGGTGACGCTCGCTGACTTGGAGCGTATACGCGAGGCTCGGTACCAGGCATGGGTGCGTGAGCGCCGAGCGCTCGTGGAGCGGTTATCCGGAGGCAAGCTGGGCTACATCCACATCCAGGGCATGGATGCCCCGTCGCTGGAGGATTTCCAGCGGGACCTCTTTGCCGCCGCTGCCGGCAAGCAGGGTTTGATCATAGACGTGCGCAACAACGGTGGCGGCTGGACCACCGATTACCTCATGGCCATATTGAGCGTACGGCGCCACGCCTGGACGGTACCGCGGGGCATGGACCCACGGCTTCGCGGTTACCCCCAGGACCGACTTCCCTTGCCGGCATGGACGCGGCCGGCAGCAGCGCTGTGCGACGAGGCGTCCTACTCCAACGCGGAAATTTTTTCCTGGGCCTTCAAGACGCTCAAGCGCGGGCCGCTGGTGGGCATGACCACCTTCGGGGCGGTCATTTCCACCGGCGGGACCCGGCTGGTGGATGGCTCCTTTATCCGCTTGCCCTTCCGCGGATGGTACGTGGCCGGCTCGGGTATCAACATGGAGCGCCGGGGCTGCGAGCCCGACGTTCCGGTGTTCCAGCCGCCCCAGCAAGACATGGACAAGGAAAACGACGCGCAGCTGGCCAAAGCGGTGGAGGTGCTGCTGGCGCAGCTGCCCGCCGATCCCTCTCTCTTGCCCTGGTAAAAAAAGCCCGGGGTTCGAGACCCCGGGCTGGTGAGAAAGGAAAGCGAGGAGGAAAGGCTAAAGCTTGCTGGTGAGGCCAACGTAGAAATGGCGGGTTGCCGCGGGTATGAACTGCGGCCCATCGTCCACGTAGCCAAAGGCAGTATAACGGCGATCCAGCAAGTTGTTCACCCGCAGCTCGGCTGTGAGGCTTTCCAAACCCAGCGCTTTGGCCAGGGAAGCAGGCGCGGCGCGCCGCAGGCTCAGGTCCAACACCGCATAGCCAGGGTTGGCCAGGCTCACATAACCGGGCTGCTGACGGGCCTCCGGGTTCTTGCGGTTGTCCTCGGTGTTGTCCAGGTAAAAGCGGCCCACCGCGCGCAGGCTGAGGGCCAGCTGGAATCCGGACAGCTGGCTGCGAGCCGTGAGCAGCAACAGCGTGTCCGGGTAGCCGGCAATGCGGTTGCCATCGTAGGAGGTGACCGAGCCATCGTAGCCGTACTCCCGGTAACGGGTGAAGGCGTTGCGGGAGAGCGTCAAGGCCGCATCCAAGCTCAGGCGCTCGTGGGGCGACCAGCTCCCTTCCAGCTCCAGGCCTTTGTGGATGGAGCGGGCACCGTTACCGTAAATAGGCACGCCGCTGTCGTCCAAGGCGCCAGCCCAGACGATCTCGTTGGCAAAGCGCATGTAAAAGGCATTCACCCGTGCGCGCCAGCCCTGGCCCCGGTACGCCCAACCAGCTTCCCAGTCCCACACGTCCTCTGGATCCAGGTACGCGCGGGTGCCGTAGTAGTCCTGCGGATCGTAAAGCTGGCGGAAGTTGGGCTCACGCATGCCGCGGGCCACGTTGACGTAGGCCTCGCTGGCCTCCCCCAGGCGGTAGACCAAGCCTGCCTGCGGCAGCAGAAAATCGAAGTTGTCGCGGAAGCTCACGCCCTTGAGCCGGTCCTTATCCAGCTCGTACTGATGATGGGTGAAGCCCAGCCCTGCTACCGCCCGCAGCGAGGGGGAAAGCTCGTACGCCAGCTTCACCCGCGCCGTGGCGGTGGCCTTTTGCACCTGGTAGTCGTAGTAGCGGCGGTTGGGTGGCACCCCCGGGGGGTAATACTGGGCCCACGTTACCTGGCCGAAATGGTGGCCCTGGTGCCAGCGCAGCTCGCCGGCCAGCTCCCAGCTCCAGCGCTCTCCGGAATAGCGCAGCGTGGGTACCCAGCCCGCGTCCCACTCGTCCACCGTGCGCCGACGCACCAAATCGGTGCGGCGGATCACGCTGCCATCAGGGAGCGTGATGTTGGGCAGGTTGTACTCCACCAGCTTGCGGTTTGCCTTGAACTGGTCGAAGTAGCCATCGCCCTGGAACAGGTAGAACGTCTGCGCCAGCTCCAGCTGCGGCGACAACGCCACCTCAGAAATCAGCTGGAAATGGGGCTGGTAAAAATTGTCAAGCTCGCCAGGATAGGTGAGGGGGTTGAAACGGCGATCGCGAGCCTCGTCCCCGGTGAGGCCGCCTTTGAGTACGGACTTGGGAATTCCGTAGTAGGCCAAGTGCGTTTGCTCCGGGCCACCGAAAAGCACCAGGCGCAGGCGCGAGCGCTCACCGAAACGCGCCAGCGAAAGGAAGTAGTTCCACATGTCCACCCAGGACTGGTCGCGATAGCCGTCGGTGGTGATCTTGGAAAACCGTGCGGTCAGGGCCCAGCGCCCGTCCAGCAACCCCGAATCGTACCGCGCCATCAGGCGGCGGGTACTGTAGGAGCCCACTCCCAGGTGGAGGGAGAAGCTAGGTTGGAGGTTGGGAGGTGCGGTGGTGATGTCTGCCGCTCCACCCATGCCCGAAAGGCCAAAAACCCCCCGCTGTACCTGAATGTCCCCGGCTGTAGCGAGGAAATCTGCCAGGTCAATGAAGAACAGCTCGCCCGATTCCGCATCGTTAAGGGGGGCGCCGTTCAGGCTCACGCGCGTGCGGGCCTGGCCAAATCCGCGGATGGTGAAGTAGCTATAGCCGATACCGTGGCCGTTATCGTTGTAGGCGTAAAAACCCGGGACCGTGCTGGCCAACAGCATGGCCGGGTCCTGCCCGAAGTACGTTTCCGCAACTCGCTCGGCGGGTACGTTGCTGAAGGTGGCGGGATCGAGGGAGGAACGGGCGCGGGAGGCGGTCACCTGCACTTCCTCCCTAAACGACACCACCGGCGCCAGCAGCACTTCTAAGGGCGGGGAAGGGAGGGTGAGGCGCTGGCGATGGGGATAAAAGCCATCCGCCACCACCTGCAGCGTAAAGGGCCCCTCGCCCGTGAAAGAAAGAGCAAAGCGCCCATCAGCGGCGGTGGTGATCCTGAGCCCCACTTCCGGTACCTCCACCGTGGCAGCTGCCACTGGCAAACCGGTTTCCTTGTTTTTTACCGCACCCTGCAGTTCAAAGGCTGCCGAGGCGTGGCTTGCAGCCAGGGCAGCGGTGAGGACCAAACCCCAAAGTCTCATGTCGTCTCTCCTTTCCCCCGGGACGGCGTGGGAAAAGAGAAGACGAGCTGGGCCCAGCGTTCTCGTCTTGGCTCCGTTCCCTCCGCCGGTATGACCCGGATCAGGTTCCAAGGGTGTGCTCTCAGCCCGCAGCCCCCGCCAGCCAGCCCTTTCTTGCTGTGCCGGCGAAGGCCCGGGCACCCCTACGGATGCCGCGCAACCGTCTTTCAAAGATCCACCGCTAGTTTATGCCCCGCGGGGAGACCGGTCAAGTCCCGGGCTGCCAGCAGCCGTCACGCCATGCCTGGGGCCTGGCCCAGCGCCGCCTCACCCAACTGCTGGCTCTGGTCGCCAGCTCCCCACCGGGCGCTCTCCTTGCCCGCCGACTCACGCGAAACCACCCGGCGCTTGCCCTAGGGTCAGCCCTATCCGTTATATAGGACGGACGGGTTCTGCATATGGGAGAAGCGACACGGTGGTGCGAAAAAAAGGAAGCGAACCAGCAGCGCCCCGTGCAATCCTGCAAGCAACAAGATAATCGACGTGCTCCCAAACCCCCGTGGAGCTGCCGACTGCCCCTGCTGGTGCGGGAGAAGAATAAAATAAAAGTTCCGCCGGCGCTCAGGGAGAGCGAAGCGCTCTTGGTGCGCGACTTGAGGGACTTCTGGGAACAGGAAAAAGACGGGATGATGGCCGGGAAAGAAGTGTACGTGCTGCGCAACCTGAGCCGCGGCAAAGGGGTGGGCTTGTTCGAAAACAGCGGCTTTTATCCCGACTTCATCCTGTGGGTGGTGGATTCTCAACGAAAGGCACAGCGCATCATCTTCGTTGAGCCGCATGGCATGTTGCAAGCCAAAGCCTATATTCACGATGAAAAGGCCCGCCTGCACGAAAGGCTGCCGCAACTGGCGCAAGATTTAGCGAAAACCAGCAACCGGACGGGAATATC
>CAZAUJ010000005.1:0-158292 GCA_964488355.1 uncultured Thermoanaerobaculia bacterium
CGCCGGCTGCTGCCCCACGGCGCCGCGGCCGTCCCCCGAAGCACGCGGCTGCCCCTGAGGCAGTGGCACCGGCAGCTCGCCGCGGGCGCCCACCCAAGGCAAGCGCGCCCGAGGCGGAAGCGGCCCCTCGCCGCCGAGGTCGTCCAGCCAAGGCAGCTGCCGGTGTGGAGGCGGAAAGCGCCACCCGCCGCCGGGGGCGCCTGCCCAAGGCCGCGGGCAGCACGGCCCGAAAGGGTCCTGGCCGCCCCGAGAAGAGCTGAACGTCTCAGCCCTGGCAGCGGGGGCAGTGGTAGGCTGAGCGGCCGCCCAAGCTCAGGCGCCCGATGCGCGTGCCGCAGCGCCGGCAGGGCTGTCCTTCCCTCCCGTAGACCGAGAGCTTCTGGGTGAAGAAGCCCGGCTCACCAAAGGCACCTCGCCAGGCGCCATCGCGCAAGGTGGTACCGCCAGCGCGGATAGCGCGAGCCAGCACCCCCACCAGCGCCCGTGCGAGAAGAGCAATTTGCTCTTCCGACAGCTCACAGGCCTTGGCAGCCGGGTGAATGCGGGCGGCAAAAAGCGCCTCGCAAGCGTAAATGTTGCCCACACCGGCCACCACCCGCTGATCCAGCAGCAGGTCACGTATGGCCCGCCTGCTGGCGCGCTCAGCTCGGAGAGCGGCCTCCACCACCTCGGGGGTCTGCGGCTCCGGGCCGAGCCGAGCCAGCATCGGGTGGTGAGTCAGGCCTTGCGCCGGGAGCACCAACAGCAGCCCGAACCGCCGCGGGTCCCGGAAGGCCAGCTCAGCGAAAGGCTCAAGGCCAAACACTACATGCACATGGTCGGGCCACGGTGCCCGTGAATGTCGCAGCAGCAGCCGGCCGCTCATGCCCAGGTGGCAGAGGAGAGCATCTTCATCAAAATGGAACAGCAAAAACTTACCGCGACGGGAAAGATCTTCTAGCCTCTTTCCCTCAAGTCGCCGCAGCCCTGCGGCGTCAATGGGCCTCCGGAGAGCAGGTGAACGCACCTCCACCTGCGCCAGCCGCGCACCCACCAGCAAAGGCGCCAGCGCACGGCGCAGTGTCTCCACCTCCGGCAGCTCAGGCATGGGCCAACGGGCAGAGCCCCCCTCCCGTATAGGAGGGTGAAGGCGCTTTGCCTCCTCCTCCTTTCGCCCGGCCCCCGGCTCCGCGCCGGGGGGCGGTGTTTTTACATGTAGAGGCCACCGGACACGTTGATCACCTCGCCGGAGATGTACGACGCCCCAGGCCCCGCCAAGAACACCACCACCGCCGCCACATCCTCAGGCCGGCCCAAACGCGGGATCGCCAACTGGGCCAAAAGGCGCTGACGCTGCTCCTCGGAAAGAGATTCGGTCATGGCGGTTTGAATGTAGCCGGGGGCCACGGCGTTGACCGTCACGTTGCGTGAGCCCAACTCACGAGCTAAGGCCTTGGTGAAGCCAATAATTCCCGCCTTGGCGGCCGCGTAGTTGGCCTGCCCTGGGTTGCCCATGAGCCCCACCACCGAGGTGATGTTGATGATGCGACCCTCCTTCTGCCGGAGCATGATCCTGGCCGCCGGGCTGGTGACGTGGAACACCCCGTCCAAGTTGGTAGCCAGCACCTTGCGCCAGGCCTCCGGCTTCATGCGCACAAACAGCTGGTCCTCGGTGATGCCGGCGTTGTTCACCAAAATGTGCAGGCCCCCCAGGGTCTGGGCCACCTCCTCCACCACCGCCGCCGCCTGGCCCGCGTCGGTCACATCCAAGGCCCGCGCCACCGCCGTGCCCCCAGCAGCGATGAGGGCCTGCGCCACAGCTTCCACGGCTGCCAACCGCCGCGAGGCACACACCACCGTAGCGCCCGCCTCGGCCAAGGCTCGAGCGCAGGCCTCACCGATGCCCTGGCTGGCCCCGGTGACCAGCGCCACCTTGCCCGCTAGCTCGCCCTTCATACCCAACCTCCTGCCAAAACCTGCTCGACCTGCTCGGCCTTGCCCACAGGTACAACCGTCACCTGCGGCGCGATGCGGCGCACCAGGCCGCAAAGCACGTTGCCAGGCCCAACCTCGAGGAACCGATCAAACCCATCAGCTACCATACGCTGCACCAGCTCCACCCAGCGCACCGGAGCATCCACTTGGCGGATGAGCCCGTCCCGCACCTCCTCCGCTTGCTGTACCGGCCGGGCGTCCACGTTGTTATACAGGGGTACAGGAAGGGAACGTAACGGCAGGGCGCGCAGGGCTGGGGTCAAACCCTCTCGCGCCGGGGCCATCAAAGGCGAGTGGAAGGGGGCGGAGACGGGCAAGCGCACCACCCTGCGCACGCCGCGCGAGCACAACCCCTCCTCGGCCCGCGCAACCGCCTCCGCGTGCCCGGCGATAACCGTCTGCTCCGGGCTGTTGAAGTTAGCCGGCACCACCACCGAGCCATCACGGCTAGATTGCTGGCAAACCTCCTCCACCAACTCGCGGCTGGCTCCCAGCACCGCCGCCATGGCCCCCTGTCCCACCGGCACCGCCTGCTGCATGAGCTCACCACGCAGACGCACGATGCGCACCAGCTCGGCCAGCTCGGCTCCGCCGGCGGCACCCACCGCCGAGTATTCGCCTAGGGAGTGACCCGCCACCCCCTCAAAACGCAACCCCCGCTGCCGCAGGACGGCGAACACTGCCAAAGAGACGGTCAGGATGGCCGGCTGGGTGTTGCGCGTCAGTCGCAACGCCTCTTCCGGGCCGACAAAGCACAGAGACGAAAGCTTTTCGCCCAAGGCCGCGTCCGCGGCGGCAAAAACCTCCGCCGCCTCGGGGAAAACCGCCAGGTCGGCGCCCATGCCCACGTACTGCGAGCCTTGCCCGGGGAAAAGCAACGCCACCTTCCCCATAGCGCTACCACCGGACCAGGGTGGCGGCCCAGGTGAGGCCGCCGCCAAACGCAGCCATAAGGACCAGGTCGCCGGGCCGCAGCTTGCCCTGAGCTCGCGCGTCGCCTAGGGCCAGAGGAATGGAAGCAGCGGAGGTGTTACCCACCTGGTCCACGTTGACGAAGACCTTCTCCTGCGGCACCCCCAAACGCGAGGCCACCGCGTCAATGATGCGGATGTTAGCCTGATGGGGAACCAACAGGTCCAGCTCGTCCGCCGTCAACCCAGCCGCTTTTAGCACCTCCTCGCATACCTCGGCCAGAGAGCGCACCGCCACCTTGAAGGTCTCGTTCCCACGCATCTTGATGAAGGGCAGCCGCGCATCTACGTGCTCCTTCACGTTGGGTGGGAAGCGGCTGCCACCTCCTGGCATGGAGATGAGCTCGGCAAAGCTCCCGTCCGTATGCCAGGCGGTGCGCAGGATGCCTTGACCGGCCTCCGCGGCTCGCAGCACGACCGCGCCAGCACCGTCACCGAAGAGCACGCAGGTGGCGCGATCGGTGTAGTCTACGTACCGGCTCAAGGTTTCCGCACCGATGACCAGGGCGGTTTGTACCTCACCGGTGGAGAAGAACTGACGCGCCACGTTGAGAGCGTACAGAAAGCCCGAGCAAGCGGCGGAGATATCGAAGCAAACGGCGTTTTTCACCCCCAATTGTGGCTGCAGGATGGCCGCGGTAGCGGGAATGGGTTGTTCGGGGGTAGCGGTGGCAAGAATAAAAAGCTGCACGTCCAGTGGGTCCACACCCGCATCGACCAACGCCTTCCTACCTGCCTCCGCCGCCAGGGTGGCCAGGCTTTCCCCCTCGCTGACCACGTGCCGCGTGCGAATGCCCGTGCGCGTGACAATCCACTCGTCTGAGGTTTCCACCATGCGCTCAAAATCGGTGTTGGTGAGCATCCGCTGGGGCAAGGCTGTTCCCAAGCCCACAATGCGCGCCGTTCGACTATGGTTGTCGTGCATCAAGCTTTCTCCAGCAAGCCATGGCTTTGGGCGATACGCTCCTCGATGGCCGCTACCACCCCCGATGACGCATAGCGGTGGGCAAAGCGAAGGGCATTGCGCACCGCCTTGGGGTTGGAGCGGCCGTGGCCGATGAGCACGGCGCCGCGCACGCCCAGAAGCGGCGCTCCGCCCACCTCCGCATAGTCAACCCGCTTCTTGAAGGCCGAGAAGGCTCCCTTGGCCAGAAGAAAGCCCACGGCGGAAAGCGGCTGGCGCTTGGTTTCTTGCCGCAAGAGCCGCACGACCAACTCTCCCAGGCCCTCCGCCGTCTTCAGCACCACGTTGCCCACAAAGCCGTCGCACACCACCACGTCCACGTTTCCGGCAAAGATGTCTCGGCCCTCCACGTTGCCCACGAAACCCACCTTGGCCCGGGAAAGCAGCTCGTAAGTGGCCACCGTTACCCGGTCGCCTTTGCCCTCTTCCTCGCCGTTGGACAAAAGCCCCACCCGCGGGGCCGGCAGGCCGAAGACCAGTTGGCAGTAAGCATGGCCCATAACGGCAAAGTCCAGCATATGGCTGGGCTTGCAGTCCACATTGGCACCGGCGTCGATCAGCAACGTGTGGCTCGTCACGTTGGGCACCGCCGCCGCTAGGGCTGGCCGCTCCACACCGGCCAGGGCACCCAGGATGAGCTTGGCCGCCACCATGGCCGCGCCCGTGTTTCCGGCGGTGACAAAAGCACCAGCCAGGCCCTCGCGCACCAAGCGCAGCGCCACCGACATGGAGGAGTTCTTCTTTTGCCGCACGGGCGCGGTGGGGGCATCGTCCATGGCCACCACCTCGGGCGCATCCACGATGTGCAGGCCCTTGGCCACGCGAAAGCGCGCCAGCTCCTTCTTGAGCAGCGCTTGCGGGCCAACCAGCCAAACTTCCAGGCCATAGTCGCGGGCGGCTTCCACCGCGCCTTGCACGGTAGCGTGGGGGGCGTGGTCGCCCCCCATGGCATCCAGGGCAACAGCTAGCTTTTTCACGCCGCCCCGAACTTAGGCTTCCTCCACCCGCAAAACCTGCCGCCCTTCGTACATGCCGCAGTGGGGGCACACGCGATGGGGCAGCTTCGGTTGAAAGCAGTGCGGACAGAGGGATTGGGGCGGCTGCGAAAGATGATCATGGGCCCGCCGCCGATCCCGCCGAGCCTTGGAATGGCGATGCTTTGGGTTGGGCATAACCTATCCTCCTTATCGTTTCCTAAGCCCGGGGAGGGAAGGGAAACGGCAGAAGCGGCCGCCAGCGCTCGTCCACTTCGGGCGTGCACTGGCAGGGAGCCAGGTTGCGGTCGGTACCGCAATGGGGGCAGAGGCCGCGGCAGTCCTCACGGCAAAGAGGCTTCATGGGCAAAGCCAACTCCACCTGCTCTCCCGCCAGCTCCGCCAGATCCAGCACCGGCTCGGTGAAAAAGCGAACATCCAGGTCCTTGCGGGATAGGTGCACTTCCTCCTCCTGCGGGGCCTGCGCCAAGGGTTGAAGCTGCACGAAAAAGCGCTCGTGGAACGAGAAGGTGAACTCGCCCAAGCAACGCACACAGCGCAGCCGTCCCTCCCCGCTCACCTCGCCCCGAACGGCGTAGCCCAGGCCCGTTTTGGACAAGGTGCCCACGAGGTGCACCGGGGCAAAGGCGATGGCGTCTTCGCCACCCACGCCTGCCGGCAAAGCCACCTCTTCGGAGAAGGCCACCGGCTCGATGTCCGCCAGCTCTAAGGCAATACGCACCGCTCCCCCCCCACGGGGAGCTCGTAGCATACCAAGCCAGCCCCAGCCCGTCAAATTTGCTCCCGAAGGACAGTTCCGCCGAAAGCCCTTGGATTGCCCTTCAGCGCGGAATGGGGAAAGAGGCACCGGTGCTGTGGGGAGTGGTCACTATCGCGTGCCTCGCGCCGGCCCAGCCCGACACGCGCACCACCGCACCCATGGCCAGCAGGTTCACCAGCAGCCAAAAAAGCCCTCCCACCCCGGAGGGCAAACCCAGGGCCACCAGCAGGAGCATCGCCAGGCCCGTACGTGCAAACTCGCCCCGCAAGCTGGTGGGAAGCCACGGACGCAAGCGGGCGCCCACCATCCAAGCCACCGCCACCAGGCCGGACGCCTTCACCAGAAAGAGCAGGCCGGTCCAGGGAACCAAGAACAACACCAACCAACGCCGCGGCACCCACAGGCAGCCCAGCATGGCCACTGCTGTCCAGAACACCACCCACGCAAGGCCTGCCAGCAGACACCAACCCCACTCTCGCTGGCACAGGCCGCCGCCGCGGCGTACCGTCGCCGGGGCCAGCGCCAGGATGACGAAAACGGCCAAAAGCCACAGCCCCACGCGCACCAAACCCAGTATCTGGGCTTGCCCACCCTTACCACCCACCACCAGAGCTCGCCCGCGCACGCGCCCAGCACCGCCGAGAGACCCCCCCAAAACCACCGCATCCCCTTCCACCCCCGCTTCCGGCGCCACTTCCAGGTCGCCCAAAACCACCACCACGTTGCCGCGCACCGGCGCAGCCAAGCGCACATCGCCTGCCACCACCACCACCTCGGCCACCGGGTGGTCCACCACCACCGGCTCGCCTGGAGCCAGGGCATGGACGGCGGCCAACAGGAAAGCGGCGGTCACACTGTCCTCCGCCGAAGCCAGCGCAGCAGGGACAAACCGCCCACCGCCATCGCCACCAGCGCCCAGCCCGCTACCCAGCCGGCACGCTGGGAAACCACCCCGGCCAGCACCTGAGCCACACCCTCACTCAAGGCGAAGCCGGTGGTCTCCGCCAGGGCCTCCAGCAAACGCCTGGTCTCCTCCGCCGCCGGCCAGCCGCGTTCCACCTGAAGTCCCAGCAGGCCTGCCGCCAGAAAAACCAGGCCCAGGACCAAGGGCAGGTAGGTGGCCGGGAGCCGGAAAACCCAGCGGGGATGTGGCAGCCCCTCGGTGGGAAAGGCCTCGGAGGGCACCGGTGCCGGCGACAGGCGGGCCAGGAGCGCCAACAACCGCTCGTGCGCCCCACAACGGGAACAAGAGGCCACGTGCTCCCAAACTTCCGGTCCGGCCAGTCCGGCCTCCAAGGCTTCCAGAACCTCCCGGCAGCTCACTCCAGCCCTCCCACCTGGCCGAGAAAATGGGCCAGGGCTTTCCTAAGTACGCTGTGGGCAAGAAAAAGTTTGTTCTTCACCGTCCCCAAAGGCAGCCCCTTCAGCTCCGCAATTTCCTGGTACGCGAGGCCAACAACATGGCGCAAGACCACCAGCTCCCGCAGCCCCTCTGGTAGCTGAGCAATTTCCCGCTCTAAGGCTTGTGCCAGCTGTTTATTGGCTAGTTGTTCCAGAGGAGAGCGCAAGGCGTCCCGCAGCGGTAGCTGGCGTACCTCCCCCTCCTCGTCCACCGTTTCCAAAGGCACCTTCAGGTGGCGCCCGCGTCGCAAGCTATCCACCGCTACGTTGTGGGCGATACGGAAAAGCCAGGTGGAAAACCTATAGGAAGGGTCGTAGCGGTGCAGGTTGGCCCAGGCGCGGAGAAAGGCCTCCTGCACCAGGTCGCGGGCCGTTTCCTCGTCACCCACCATGTGCCACACGTAAAAACGCAGCTTGCTCTCGTAGCGGCAGGCCAATTCCCCGAAGGCCTGCTCATCACCGGCCTGGGCCTGGGCCACGAGCACGCTATCGTCCACCGGCACCGGCAAAGTGTAACGCTGCTGGCTCTTGTGAAAGCAAGTTGCAAGCAGGAGAAAAACAGCTACAATGGGGCCGGCCGGGACGAAAAGGTCCCGGGAAAGGAGCATTTCATGGGCGAGCTCAACCCCTTTGTCATGGCGCAAAGGCAGTTCGACGAGGTGGCCGACCAGCTGGGTCTTGCCGAGGGCATCCGCCAGCTCCTGCGCTGGCCCCTGCGTGAATTCCACTTTCGCATTCCCGTGCGTATGGACGATGGGTCAGTGCGGGTTTTCGACGGCTTTCGTGTGCAACACAACGACGCTCGGGGACCGGCCAAGGGAGGGATCCGTTGGGCTGCCAACGAAACCCTCGACACGGTGCGCGCCTTGGCCACCTGGATGACCTGGAAATGCGCCGTCGCCGACATTCCCTTGGGCGGCGGCAAGGGCGGCGTGGTGGTGGACCCGGCCACCCTTTCCGAAGGGGAAAAGGAGCGCCTGTGCCGTGGCTGGGTTCAGCAAATGTGGAAAAACATCGGCCCGCGCATGGACGTGCCGGCACCGGACGTGGGCACCAACCCGCAAATGATGGCCTGGATGATGGACGAGTACAGCAAGCTCAAGGGCGAGTACGTGCCCGGGGTGATTACGGGTAAGCCCCTGGGCGCAGGGGGGTCCTTGGGGCGCACCGAGGCTACCGGCTTCGGCGTGGTTTACACCGTGCGCGAGGCCATGAAGCATTTGGGCATCGACCCCAAAAGCACCAAGGCTGCTATTCAAGGCTTTGGCAACGTGGCGCAGTACGCGGCCATCGGTTTCATCGAGCTTTTGGGCGGCAGCGTGGTGTGCGTTTCCTGCTGGGACCGGCACGACCGGCGCTCCTACACGTACAGCAAGCCGGAGGGGGTGGACCCGCGCTTCTTGCAATCCATAACTGACCCCTACGGCACCATCGACAAGGCCAAGGCGGTGGCAGCCGGCTACCAGGTGGAAGATGGCAACGCCTGGCTATCCAAGGAGGCGGATGTGCTCATCCCGGCGGCCATCGAGGGGGTCATCACCACAGAGACGGTGCAGGCCGTCTCACCGCGGGTGCGCATCGTTGCCGAAGGCGCCAACGGCCCCACCACCCCCGAAGCGGATCAGGTGCTCAAGGAGCACGGGGTGTTCGTCATTCCTGATTTCCTGTGCAACGCCGGCGGTGTCACCTGCTCCCACTTCGAGCAAGTGCAAAACGATATGAACTTCTACTGGCACCGGGACGAGGTGCTTCGCCGGCTGGACGAGAAACTCACGAGTGCCTTCCACGCGGTGCTGGAAACCGCCCTCGCCAAGAAGGTTTACATGCGCAACGCTGCCTACATGGTGGCCATTGACCGGGTGGTGCAAGCCATGAAGCTACGCGGTTGGGTATAGAGGGCTTCCCCTTCTTGCCGCCGGATACGCTCACGGTGCGGCCAGGCGTGCGGCCGCCACCTGGCCGGCCCGCACGTCCACCCACGGGGCGGGTGCCTGAGCCAGGAACGCCCTCCGCTCCTCGGCGGACGACAAGCCCGCGGGCAGAGCCACCACCAGGTAACGGCCGGGCGCCAGCGCCGGATAACGGATCACCCCTGTCGCTCGGTCCCAAAGGGCGCGGCCTTGAATTAGGCCAGGTTGAGCGGACCGGCATTGAGGTCTTCCCGCACCAGTACCAGGCTCGGGAACATCTGGGGCGGCTCGCCTTCCCAGCGCACCTCGAGGCCTCCCCAACCGGCGGGTAGCTGCAGGGTGGCCGGTTCCTGTCCCAGGAGGCCCTGGCTGGCCAGACCTCAACCAGTAACCAGTACCCCCGGCACCGGCCTGCCGGAAGGGTCCACCACCCGCAAGCTGGCTGCCTCTTCCGGTTCCACCAGCTGCACCTCCAGGCTGTCGCCCTCCCCCAAGCTCACCAGAGCGGGAAAGCTCGGCGTGCCCTCCGGTGAACGCTCGCTCAGCCGCCAGCGCCCCCGGGGGCATCCATGGGAAGGAAACTCACCGCGCTCGTGAGTCTTGGTTGTTCTGGTGGCTTCGCGCCAGAACTCCTCCACCTCCTGGTTTTCCTGCGCCCAACGGGCAAAGCTTCCACCAAACCGGCGGGCCGCTGGCCCTCTTCTACGGGTTGCAGGCGCAGCCGCAGCGCACCTAGCGCTCCTTCCTGCCCCATCAGGCGAAGCGGCCAACGAACCATGGGAAGGGTCCGCTTGGTCCCTTCGCCCCCGCCTGCGGGCCAAAGGGGCTCGCTCACCCAGCAGGGGCCCAAAACCTGAAAGGTCTCCTCCAGCTAGGAAGGAAGGCGAAAATGCAGCCGCAGCTGGGAATCGGAAGGGCTGGCCAGCTGGGCCAGCAGCCGTCGGCCGGCGCTGGTCAACACCATCACCTCCCCTTCCTGGGGGCAGGCGGGCGGGGGCAGGTTCAGGGTGAGGGGAGGCCCCTCTGGGCCCGCCGCCTCAGCGGTTGCGGCCAAAGTCACCGCTGCCAATCCGACCCTCCAACGCGTGGGTTTCCATTGCATCATGTCGGGGGAATGATCGTTCGACGGTGGCCGGTTTTCAAGGCCGGCGCACCCAGCGCCGGCTCCAGGCGCCGGTGTTTAAGGGCTAGTCACCGGCGGGGTTGCGCACCGGCACCCCTGCCAGTGGAATTGCATGCGGAACCTGCTCAAAACTGCCCCGTGCCCCGCGACCCTTTGCTAGCATGACCCCCATGGACGTGGGTTGGAGTGTGGTGCTGCTGGTGCTGGGCTTGGCCTTTTCCGCCCTCTGTTCCGGAGCGGAGACCGCGCTCACCGCGCTGCCCCTTTCCCGCGTGGAGACGTTGAGCCGGCAAGAGCGTAAGCTTGCCCGTTGGGCTTGGCGACGGTGGCGCCACCTTCCTCACCGGGTGCTGGTGACACTTTTAGTGCTCAACAACGTCGCCAACGTGGGCATTTCGGCGCTGGCGACCGAGCTGGCCTTGCGTCTTTTGGGAAGCGAAGGGCTTGCCATCGCCGTGGGCGCGGCTACCCTGGGGCTTTTGGTTTTTGGCGAGGTCACGCCCAAGTCGCTGGCACGGGTGGATCCGGAAAGCGTGGCTCGCCACGTCATTTTGCCGGTGGCGGTGGCCGACAGCCTGTTGGTTCCTGTCACCGTCCCCCTCTTGGGCCTATCTCACCTTTTAGCCAAGCTGCGCGGCACGCCGCTCCACGAGGTGCCCAAGGCCGCCACGCTGGAGGACCTGCGCTTCTTGCTTTCCCTCTCCCGCCAGGAGGGCCATCTTTCCGCGCTGCAAGCGGAGATGCTGGAGGCGGTGCTGGGTTTGGAGCACGCGACGGTGCGGGATGTGCAGGTGCCCCGGCCGGATGTGGTGCTCCTTTCGCACACGGCCAGCTTTCGCCAGGTAGTGGACAAGGTGCTGGAGTCGGGCTTTTCCCGCTACCCGGTTTACCACGGCTCCGACGACAACATTGTGGGCGTGCTGCACGCGCGCGACCTCTTGCGCTGCCAGCGGGAGGGCAAGCCCTGGACCGCCTACCTCAAGCCCGCCCTTTGCGTGCCGGAAGCCAGCCGGCTGGTCACCCTCTTGGCGGAAATGCGGGCCAAACGGGTACACTTGGCCGCCTCCTTTGACGAGTACGGCTCGCTGGCCGGCATCGTCACGCTGGCCAACGTGCTGGAGGCCATTGTGGGGGAGATTGCGGACGAGTTTCACCAGGCCTCGCCAGCGGTACAGGCCTTAAGGCCGGGCCTTTGGCTGGTCAAGGCCTCCCTGCCGCTGGAACGCTTGGCCCGCCTCACCGGCCAGCCCCTTACCGCGCCCGCCAAAGTTTCTTCGGTTGGGGGGCTGCTCATGAGCCAGCTGGGCGGGCTGCCACAGCCAGGCCAAAAACTTTACTACCAGGGCTACGAGTTCACGGTGGAGGAAGCCACCCGTCAACGGGTGCTCAAGGTACGGGTGGCATACCCGGTCCCACCACCGGCGTAAGGGGCTTTTGCCCGGCCAGCACCGCCAGCACGTTGTCGACCACCATCTCAGCCATGGCCTCCCGCGTTTCCTTGGTGGCCGAGCCCAAATGGGGCAGCAGCACCACGTTGGGCAAAGACAGCAGCTCCGGGTGCACCCGCGGTTCGTGCTCGTATACGTCCAACCCGGCGCCGGCCAAGGGGCCAGCCTTGAGCGCTTCCACCAAGGCCGCCTCGTCCACCACCTCGCCGCGGGCCACGTTGATGAGGTAGGAGCCGGGCTTCATGGAGGCCAGGCGCGGGCCATCGAGCAGGTGGTGTGTTTGGGGGGTGAGCGGGCAGTGGAGGGAAAGAAAGTCCACCTGCGGCAAAAGCTCCTCCAGCGAGGGAACACAACGCACGCCGGGACCTTCGCCTTGCGGATGAGGCCGCCGCGAGTGGTACAGCACCGAAAGCCCAAAGGCCAAGGCGCGCCGAGCCACCGCTTGGCCGATGCGACCGAAGCCCACGATGCCCAGCTTCTTCCCGCTCAAGCCGGTGCCCAGCAGCAGGTCCGCCCGCCACCCGTCGAAGCGGCCCTCACGCACGAAGCGGTCCCCCTCCACCACCCGTCGGGTGACCGCCAACAGCAGGGCCATGGCCAAATCGGCGGTGGCTTCGGTGAGCACCTCGGGTGTGTTGGTCACCCAAACCCCCGCGCGAACGGCCGCCTGGAGGTCCACGTTGTTCACGCCCACGGCGTAAACCCCCACCACCCGCAGGTTGGGGCAGGTAGCAAAAAGGCTCGAGTCCACCCGGTCGGCCAACAGGCACAGGAGAGCCTGGGCATCCCCCACAAACGCCGCCAGCTCCTCCCCCGCCAGCGGCGGCCCTTGTCGCAGGCGCACCTTGTGGGCTTCAGCCAGGCGTTGCAGAGCCTTACCCGGCAGGGGAGCAGTGACCGCCACCGTGGCCATGGGGACCTCCTAGGTCTCGCCGCCTTCTTGGGGGAGGCTCCAGCCTTCAAGGGGGGCCAGGATGCGCACCAAGTCCTCCTCGATGGACGACGACAAGGGCGTTTCCACGATGCGGCCCACCTCTGCACCCGAGAAGGTCACCACGATGGTAGGCACCTTTTCCACCGCACCGTAGGGAAAGCTGGCCGCCGGCACGACCTTCTTGCTTCGGTCTATGCCCAAAAGCGTTACCTGGCGGAAGGGGCTCGCCCTGCCCAGCAGGTCGAGCACCTTCAGCAGCCGCGGCACCTGCTCGCGAGAGTCGGAGCACCAGGTTCCCATAGCCACCACCAGGCCGTAGGCGTTTTGTGCCTGCCGAAGGTAGCTTAGCCAGGAATCCTGGGGCTGGTACTCCTCTCGGTTGCGGCGGAACTCGGAGATTTCCGCCTCCAGCTTCTCCACCGACAACGTGCCGTACCAAACGGGGATCGGGGGTGCCGGCTGCCCGGAGGCAGGGCGAATGCGCAGGATGGTATCCCCCAGCTGCAGCCGCTCCACCACGTCCATGCCTGCCACCACGCGCCCGAGCCGGGGATAGCGGCCCGCCAAGTGATGCGCGTCTTCCAGCACGATGAAGAACTGCGATCCACCGGTGTCTGGACCCGCCAAGGCCAGACCTACTGAGCCCTTATCGAACGGCTGCCAGGAGAGCTCGTCGCGCAGGAAATACCCGGGACCGCCCCAACCGTCCCCGCGCGGGTCGCCCCCTTGGACGACGAAGTTGCTTACCACCCGGTGAAACGTAAGCTGATCAAAAAACTTTTCCTCTGCCAAGCGGCTCAAGGTGTAGCTGGCTAACGGCGCCGCCTGGGTATCCAAGGCCACCAAGAACGTTCCGCGGAGGGTCACCACCTCCAGAAAGCGCGTTCCTTGGGCGAAGTGAGCCACTTCTTGGTAGAAACTCAAGGGCTTGCTGGGCTTGCCAAAGGGAAAAGGTCGGCGGCGACCCAAGCGGAAGAGCTCTTCCCAGGCAGCACGCGCCACCGCCCGCTCTGGGTGGTAGCGGAGCTTTTCCAAAAGCGCCACCGCTTGGGGTGGCAGGGCAGAGCCCTTGGCCAGGAGCCGAATGAGTGAAACGGGAGCGTCGCCGGAGGGCTTGGCCACCTCCTGCTCCAAAAGCTGCAGGAGCGTGGCTCCGTCGGGGCCCGCTCCGAGCGTCGCCAGGCTCTCGGCCGCTTGTGCGCGAACCGCCGCGTCCTCATCCGCCAACAGAGCCTGTAAAACCGGCACCGCCACCTTGCTCGGGAGCTTGGCCGCCACCTGAGCAGCTGCCAGCCGCACGCTGGCCTCAGTGTCCGCTGCCGCCTTGGCCAGCAAGCTCTCCCCGTTGGCAAGCCGGGCCAAAGCAAAAACCGCCCAGCGTCGCCACCAGGGGTCAGGCGAGGCCAACTCGCGTTCAACCACCTCCCGGTCCCCGTGCCAGGCCAGGGCTAGCAGCGCCTCCCCTCCAAGCCAGCCCCCTTCCTCCAACGCCTGCTGCAGCGCCTGGCGGCAGCAGCCGAGGACGCCGGCCAAGCGTACGGCGGCCACACGCTCATGGGGGTGCTCCAAATCCTCGTCCGCCACCCGGCCTTCCACCGCCCGCAGCAGCTTACCGGTCACCACCTCCCCAGCCGCCGAGCCCAGCTCCGCCAGCGCGTTCATAGCCGCCACGCGCACCGCCGGGTGCGGATCGGCCACCAACGGCGCGAGAAAAGGCGCCAAAGCGGCCAACTGGCCGCGAGCCGCTGCCTGGCAAGCCAAAAGCCGCACCTGCGGGTCGGGGTCCTGCACCGCCGCGACCAACACCCCCTCGCCCGCGGCGGCTGGCACGCGCGCCAGCGACCACAGCGCTGCCCGCCGCAGCTCGTCGCGGGCTGCGCTGGCGTACCGCGCGGCTGCCCTGGGCCAGTTCTGGCCCTGCGTGCGCCAAAGCCGGCGGAGAATGGCAGCCTGTACCGACGTGTCCCGTTCGCGCGTGAGCGCTGTAAGCAGGGCTTCTTCGCCCTCGCCGGCTTCCGCCCAGGCCCACGCGGCTGCCTGGCGCACTCGCGGATCGGGGTCGGCCAGGCCCTTGTGCAAGGTCTTGCGCACGCGCGCAGCGGTGCTGGTGGAGTTCAGCCACGGCAGCAGCCTCCCCAGGGAAGCCAGGGCTTCCTGCCGCACGGCCGGTGCTGGGTCGGCAGCCAAGCGCAGCGCCAGTCGCACCGGCGCCTCCCCAGGCAGGTGACCCAGAAGACGGGCGCACGAAACGCGCAGGGACTCCTCACGCGCCCCCGCCGCGGCTGCTAACGTCTCCCCATCGAACGCCCGCGCATCCGTCAGCTGCAGCAACTTGGGACCAAGTTCCCCCTGGGGCGCGGCTAGAGCGGCGGCAGCCCATAGCGCCACACCCACACTCGCTCCTGTTATCATGGCCGGCCTCCTAAACGCCACGCACCAGTCGGTCCCCCAGGATGGGGGGCAGCCCCGCATCCAAGATGCGCTTGCGGGCAGCGTGCGCGTCGTAATGGACCCGATAAAAGGTGAGCCGGCCTTTTTCCGAATCGAACAGCACGTACGAGGGACGCCAATCACGATCCCGAGGTTGGCCCACCGAACCGGGGTTCACCAGGTAACGTACCTGGCGGGAAAGGGTGAGCTCCATGCGATCACCGTGGAACCAGGAGGAGGTCACGTACCAGCGCTCGTCCGCGTGCCACTGCTGAAACACGCAGGCCACGTGGGTATGGCCGATGAACCCGAGCCAAAAGCCGGGAAACTGCAGGAAGGTCTCCAGCACATCCGCCTCGGTGAAGAGGTAGCGATCCTCATCATCCAGCGAGCCGTGGGAGGCAATCACTCCCGGCTCCAGCCAGTAGGGGCCCACCTGCAACCCCTTCAACCAGCGCCGGCTCGCGGGGGTGAGGACGATGGATGTCCAACGCGCGGCCAGCTTGGCGTTTTCGTTGAAGAACTCGATGCCTGAAGCCGGGTCCAGCACCACCCGATCGTGGTTGCCGCGCAGGGCCACCACGCGTCCCCTCAAGCGGCGGAGACGCTCCACCACTTGGTTGGGCGCCGCACCGTAGCCCACCGCATCACCCAGAAAAACCCAAGCATCCTTGCGCTTGCGGGCCGCGTGGGCCAAAACGGCGTTAAGGGCTTCAATGTTGCCGTGCACGTCGGAAAAAATTACGTAGCGCACACCTGCCCCCGAAGCAACAACAAAATTCTACCGGACAGGGCTTCCACGTCTTCCCCGGGCAAGGGCCGGATGGTCACGTCTGCCAAGCGGTAGAAGGGCAAGCGTTCCCGGTAAAGGGTCAGCGCCTGCTCTGGCGAGCGAAACAGCGGGCGCTCCTCCTGTTTACCCGGAAGGCGAAGGACCAGCTCTCCCCAGGGCACGTCCAAAAAGGCGGAGATCCCCGCCTGAGCAATCAGGCGGCGGTTGCGCTCGGGCACAAAGGTGCCCCCGCCGGTGGCCACCACCACCTGCTGAACTTGACTGGCCAGCGCCAGCTGCCTGGCCTCCTCAGCCCTGAAGGCGGGCTCGCCCAAGCGGGAGAAAATTTCGCGCACGGAAAGATGAAAGACCTGCTCAACACGCTGGTCCAAATCGATAAACTGCCAGCCTAGGCGCCGGGCCAAGGCCTGACCCGTTACGGTCTTGCCGCAGCCCATAAAGCCCACAAGGAAAATCCGGCTGGCCGCCCTCAACGGCTTTCCAGGAAGCGGTCCATGAAGCGAGTGGAGAGGTTGCCCGCGCGGAAATCCTTGTCCTCCAGGATCCGCAGGTGCAAGGGGATGGTGGTCTTCACGCCCTCCACCAGGAACATAGACAGGGCCCGACGGGCGCGGCGCAGCACCTCCTCCCGATCCCGGCCGTAGACAATCAACTTGGCCAGCAGGGAGTCGTAGTAGGGCGGAACGCGGTAGCCACGGTAGAGGTGCGTATCGACCCGTACCCCGGGCCCGCCCGGCAGCGCCAGCAAGCTCACCGTGCCTGGAGATGGGGCGAAGGTTTCCGGATCTTCCGCGTTGACGCGGAACTCCATAGCGTGGCCGGAAAGCTTGACGGTGCGCGGAAGGGACAGGCGCTGATGGCTGGCGACCCGCAGCTGCTCCAGGACCAGGTCCGTGCCGGTAACCAGCTCGGTCACCGGATGCTCCACCTGAATGCGGGTATTCATTTCCATGAAGTAAAACTGCCCCTCCTGGAAGAGAAACTCCACCGTGCCTGCGCCCTCGTAGCCCACCGCCTTGGCCGCGGCCACCGCCGCCTCCCCCATGGCCTTGCGTAGCTCCGGCGTGAGGGCGGGCGAGGGCGCCTCCTCAATGAGCTTTTGGTGGCGCCGCTGGATGGAGCACTCGCGCTCACCCAAGGCCACCACCCGGCCGTAGCGGTCGGCCATAACTTGGATTTCGATGTGGCGTGGGGCGGTGAGGTACTTTTCCAAGTACACATCACCCACGCCGAAGGCCCTTTCCGCCTCGTGGCGGGCGGTATCGAAGGCGTGCCGCAGCTCGCGCACGTCGTGCGCTATCCGCATGCCCTTGCCGCCGCCACCGGCGGAGGCCTTGAGAATTACGGGAAACCCAATGGCTTGCGCCAACTCCACCGCCTCCTCGCGGCTGCGCAAGGGCTCCTGCGATCCGGGCAAAATGGGCACGCCGCGCGCAGCCACGGTGCGGCGGGCAGTGGCCTTGTCGCCCATGAGGCGAATCGCTGCTGGTGGTGGGCCAATCCATGTGAGCCCACACTCCTGGACCACCTCGGCAAAATGGGCGTTTTCGGAGAGAAAGCCGTAGCCCGGATGAATCGCGTCGGCCCCGGTGATCTCCGCCGCTGCAATCAAGGCGGTGATGTTCAGGTAGGAGGCGTTGGCATAGGCTGGGCCGATGCAAACGGCCTCGTCCGCCAGCCTCACGTGCAGGGCGTCCCGGTCGGCCTCCGAGTGCACCGCCACCGTGGCCAGGCCCGCCTCGCGGCAGGCGGCAATGATGCGCACAGCAATCTCCCCGCGATTTGCAATGAGGACCTTGCTGAGCATCAAGGCTTTAGCCCACGCGGATGGCGAACAAGCGCTCGCCGAACTCTACCGGTTGAGCATTCTCCGGGTAAATCTTAACCACCACCCCATCCACATCCGACTCGATTTCGTTCATGAGCTTCATGGCTTCCACAATGCACAACACTTGCCCTTTGCGCACCCGGTCGCCTGGCTGCACGAAAGGCGAGGCGTCGGGGTTCGGGGCGCGGTAGAAGGTACCCACGATGGGGGACGTGACAAAGTGCAGGTTATCCTCGCTCTCTTCCACCGCCAGGGGCGCGGGAGCGGGAGCGGCAGCCGCCGCCACCACCGGCGACGGCGCGGCCGCGCGCAGGGCCTGCAGGGCCTCCTCGGACAGGAGCGGGGTGCCGACGGGGGCAGCCGGGGCCGCCGCGGGGATGCCCTCGATGCGCAAGCGTGCACCGTCGCGTTCCAGCTCCAGGCCACCGATGCGCGTTTCGGCTACCAAACGGACCAGTTGGGCAATTTCCTCGACGGTAAACATTTTCCTCCCTCGGCTTAGAGAAAATCGGGACGGAGCCGCCAGGCAGCAACGCGGCTGGCAAAGCGAGCCTTCCCTGGGTTGCCTTGGCCATCCACCACGGTGAAGAGAAAGTACTCGCCAGTGATGAACGTCACCACGATGGTGCGTTGGCTGCCGCTAATCACCACCTGTTGCACCTCTCCCAGCTGCAGCTCACGGTTGGCGGCCAACAGCTCGCGCAAAAAGCCCGTGTATTCGGCAACCGTTTCCTCCGCCTGCTTGGCCTCAGGCCCGAAGCTTTCCACCGCAATGCCTTCCCTATCGGCAATGGACAAAGCCAGGACCCCCGGACAGGCCCTTACCGGTGCAACCCGGTCGGCAAAGCTCATAGGCCCCTCCGCTGGCGCGCACGTGTAAGGTTTGCCAGGTAACGCTGCAAGGCGGCTATCTTTCGGGTGCGGGGCGAAAGGCGGGGCTCTTCGGGGGGCAGCGGCTCCATCATGTCCTTCACTAGCGCCAGGAGGTCAGCGGCCTCCTGGTTCTCGGGCTCGTGTGTGAGCAGCGCGTGCAGCACCGCCTCCGCCTCTCGCAACTGACCGCGGTGGATGGCCGCGCGGGCGGCCGCCAGGCTGGGCAGCTCTTCGGGGACTCCAACCGCGGGCGAGGTCTCGAGAGGCACTCGACCCGCTTCTGCCGGAGGCACCAGCGGGCCGTGGGCCAGCTCGCTGGCACCTGCCTGGGATTCAACACCCTCAACCGGAGGGAAAAGCTCGCCGGGAACCGCCGGAGGGGGACCTAGGACCCCACCGGCCACCTCCTCCCAGGGCAAAGGCGGCGGCTCCGGCTGGGAGGCCGGCGTGGCGGCCGCGGGCGCCGTGGTCGGGGGTTCTTCGCTCAGCGGTGATGAGCCAAAGGGTTCCGCCAGCGCCGACTCGATAGCGGGCGGCGGTACGGCAAGAACCTCGGCGTCAAAGATCTCCGCCGGCGGCGGTGGTGGTGGAACTGCCAGCTCTTGGAAGGGCTCGGCCAGTGGCGGCGGCGAGGCTTGGGCAAAAAGCTGGGAGGGTTCTTCACCCGCGGGAAGTGGGGGCGCTGTGGCCAACGAAGGAACTGCCAGCTCGGCCTTGAGGCTCGCCACCGCCGCCTCAAGCACTTCGTCCCCGGGCACGAGAGCCAGAGCTTGCTGAAACGCCGCCAAAGCCTGGCTCCGCTCGCCGAGCGCCAACAGCGTTTCGGCCAAAAGACGCCAAGCCACAGGGTTTTGCGGGTCCAACTCCAGCGCGTGACGAAACGCCTCGTGGGCCCCTGCCAAATCGTGCAAGTCCAAGAGGGCGCGGCCCAGGGAAACCCACGCAGCCACGTAGCGGGGGTGGTGGGAAAGCCCCTGCCGCAGCACCTGCGCCGCTTGGGCCAGTTCACCCTCGCGCCGCAACAGCTCTCCCAGCTGGTAAAACTGCCTCGAGGTGGGGTGAGCCGCCAGCTCGCGACGTAACTCGGCGATGCGCTCCTTCGGCGTCACAGCCCTAGTGTAGCGCAAAACAAAGGGCCCCGCATCCGCGGGGCCCGCTGGAAGAGCAAGGTGTGCGCTTACGGCCCGGAAATGCCGCCTGAGCACAGGTAGGTGTACACCGGGGCGGTCGCGCTTAAGTTGGAGCCGATGTTGGTCACGGTAACCGTGGCCGTTTGTGGTGTGCAGCCTTGGTCGCCCACCGCTTCAGCAAAGGGTGGCAGCTTCACTTGGATGGAGGTGCCCGAAACGGAAAGCACCTGCGCCTCCTTTGTGATGCTACCCACCGTCACCGTCACCTGCACAGGCGCGACGAAGCCCTGGCCGTAAATGGTGGCCGGGTTCCAGCCAAGGATGTAGCCCGTGTTGGGGGTAATGGCAGAAACGAACATGGCCTCGCCGTAGCGGTACGGCAAGGTGTTAGAGGAGACCTTTCCGGTAAGCACGTTAACCACGCTCACGTTTACGGTCGTAGGGCTGTTCGGATCTGTTGGCGCAATAGAGGGCGCAATGCACACGATTTGGTTAAAGTTGGAGGAGATCACTTGCGCTTGCCGGTCGCCAAAGAGCACCTGCACGGGGTACTGGAAGCCAGCGCCAAAAATGGTCACCCGCGTCCCGCCCTCGATGGGCCCTGAGTCGGGCGAAAGTGCATACAGCACTGGCGTTACGGCAGGATTATCGGCCACGGTGTACACGAACCCTCTGGTGGCCTGGGCCGTCCCGTTGAGGTTGGTAACAAGCACGTCCGTGTAGGTGTCATCGGTTATGGGTGCTACGGCGACGGCCGGTGTCTTAACCCGGAGGGCGCGACCGTCGGGCGACACCCATGTCACTTCCGCGTCAGGAGTCGACGCTGCGGTGAACTGCACAGTGGGCAGCGTCGAGGTTTGGCACAATCCGGTAGCTGTGCTGACGTACACACAAAGGTTGATTCCGTAAATGGTGACCTCTTCCCCCCCTTGCCACGAGCCATGGTTCGGCTCTACCCGGTAAATCACCGGAGCCGCAGCTGGAGCGTATTCAACCGGCGATGGCAGATACGCGAAAACGCCATCCCAACTAGCAAAGCCGCTTTGGTTGGTGACGGTTACTTTTGAATTTGTCGTTCCTGAAGGCGGGCTGGGAGACAGCCGCGGCGTGCGCACACGCAACGTTCTGCCGTCTGGGGCCACGGCAACAACCTCCGCACGCCCACCAGGCGGTTCGAATGTCACCTCCGGTGGTACGCTCGTGTCGCACTGGCCTGTGTCGGTATAAACGTATACGCACAGGTGCTCCCCTCGGATCGTCACCTCCTCGCCGCCCTGCCACGAGCCTCGGTCGGGATCCACGCCGTAAACCACCGGTTTGCCAGCGAGCGAAAACCCAGCGAACCTCACGGTCGCGGAAGCGCTGCTCGAGCCAACTGCTGCAGTAATGCTTACCTCGCCGAGCTTCGTACTCGTCCAGGCTGCAGAGGCCATGCCTCCGGTCGTTTGCTTGGTGATTTCCGATTGGTTGTTTTCAAGGAAGACGTGGCACGGAGCCTCCTCACCCGGGTCCTTCTGGCCGTTTCCATTGGTATCTGTAAAGCACAGGTCCCGAGGAAGGGCAAAGCTCACCACCGTGCCGTCAGGAACCGCTGAGCCGCCTTGCCGCACCGTGGCCCGCGCCTCCACCGCTTCCCCCACCACCGCCGTGCTGCTGGAAACGGTGAGGGACAGGCTCACCGCCTGGGGCGTGGGGCTGGGGCGGGGGGCGGTGGGGCTGTCGGATTTGCTGCAGCTGGCCAGGCCCAAAACCAAGCCTGGAAGGGTGAGCGCCAGTAATGGAGAGCATGTTCTCATTGACCTACCTCCTAACCCTACTGCGTTACCGGGTTGTAGAAGAAGTTAAGGTTCCAGTCAAAACGCAAGGTGACGCGCCGCCCCGACACGGTCTTGCCGTACGCGACGATTTGGAGCCGCTGGCGGATGTTGGTTTTGCCCGTTTCCCGGTCCACCCCGCCATTTTGCGGGAAGAGCTGAACCAGGGGTTGCTGGTTGAAATACTCAGCCGGGAAAATGCGGTAGTTTTCCACGCTGGCCGTTCCCCCCGCCGGCACGGTCACATTGCGGAACTCGCGCCACTGGGGTGACGCCACCGTTCCCCCGTCCGATCGCACGGGCGTGATCACCCACTCGGTGAGGATCACATCCGCCTGGGGCCCCAGCACGGTGCCTGGAGCCTTAGCCTGGGACTTGATTTCCATCCGCCCGATGGCGACGTCTTGCGGCACGGCGATGTTGATGTCCGAAGGACCCTCGGGCACATCCACCGTAAGGATGACCGGCGCCTCCTCGTCAGCGGAATGGTTGCCGGCCGAGCAACCAGCCAAAGCCAGCGCGAGCCCGAGAGTCAAAGCCTTGGTCAAAACCTTTGCGTTCTTCATGGCCTTCTCCCTAATACTTCACGATCCGCGGCGTGAGGAAAATCAGAAGCTCGTCGTTGTTTTCAGTAAGCTGCCGCTGCTTAAAGAGATTTCCAACCACCGGAATCTTGGATAGGCCCGGTATGGAGTTTCGCTGATCGTTTTGGGTGAGCTTATAAACGCCGCCGATCACCGTGGTCCCGCCATCGCGGACCAGCACTTTGGTTTCCGCTTTTCGCACCGAAAGGGGCGCCCCCGCGAGTTGCGTGCCAATAGCAATGATGTTCACGCCTTCCAAGACCTCAGTCTTATCCAGCTTGATCGTCAGCTGTACGGTTCCCTCAGCGGTAATGTGCGGGGTCACCTCGAGCTTAATGGTAGCGTCTTTAAACGTCACTGAGGTTGTAGTCACGTTTCCTTGTGTAACCGTCGAGGCTATGGGAATCTGGATTCCGCTCTCCATTTTGGCCGCCTCGTTATCTTGAGCCATTACCTTCGGCGCAGATACCACCTTCGCCAAACCGTTGCTTTCAGCTGCCTGCAAAACAAAGTCCAAGTTAAAGGCATTCAAAATATCCGCAAAGCTGAAGCCCAGGGTCCCAGTGGGGCCCTGGATACCGAGGCCCACGTTGCCGTCAACCCGACCAGAGTTGGGGAAACGCCAGCCAGTAGTGGTGCCGTGCTCAGCGTCCGCCACGCCCGAGAAACCCCATTGAAGGCCCAAAGCGTGAGAAAACCGCCGAGTGGTTTCCACGATCCTGGCCTCGATGAGCACCTGAGGGTTGGGGCGGTCCAGCTCATCAATGAGGTTGAGGATACCTTCAATACGGTCTGCGAGGTCCCGGATGATGAGCATGTTCGAGCGCGGATCCACCACCACCGAGCCGCGTTCGGAAACGATGAACTTCTCCGCTGTGAGGATGGCTTTCACATCGTTGGCGTTGGCATAGGAGAGCACCTTCGTCACCGTGCGCATGGGTTTGGCAGCCTCGGCCTGCAAACGGTAATCAGCAAAGGCCTTTTTTTCCTGCGTCAGGCGCTCCATGCGCGCAACACGCAAAACGTTGTTCTCGATCACGTAATCCAAGCGGTTGATGCGCAGGATGATATCCAGCGCCTGGTCCCAAGGCACGTTTTCCAGGTTCACGGTCACCGAACCGCTCACATCCGGGTCCACCACGATGTTGAGACCGGTGATCTTGGCAAAGGACCGCAGCACATCCTTGATATCCGCGTCCTTCAACTCCAAGCTAATCGGTTCGCCGGTGAACTGCCGCTCCTGCGTCTCCACCTCCTTCGCACCGGTAGCAGCGGCCGGAGCCTGCACCGCCTTTTCCGCCATGGCACGAGCGGTGGAGGTATAGGGCGACTCGGGGGCAGGCGCCGGGGCCTCCGCCGGTACCGCCACCGGCGGTGTGACAGCCAGATCGAGGGAGGTACCAGCCGTAGCGGGCGCAGGAGCCGGCAGCACCGAGGAGGTTGCCGGCAAGGACGTCACCCCCTCCACCTCGGCCGGTGCTGGCTTAGGAGCCGGCTCTTCCGTCCCTGCCACCGTTGGGGCGAGCTCTGCAGCCGTGGCCGCCGCCCCCGGCTCCTCCTTTACCTCCACCGGCCGGACCGTCTCGGGCAGAGGTTGGGTGGCAACGCTGGCCACGCCCTCGAAGGCAGCGGGCGAGCGCCCTAAACGCAGCCAAGCCCCATCGTCAGCAGGTGAGAAGTCATAGGCCAAGGGTGCGTCCAGGTCGACGGCCACCCGCACCACCGGCTCTGGCGCCACCGCGAACTGTGCCACGCGCACCCGTTGCACTCCGGCTACGCCCACGGGGAAGACCCGCCGTGCCTTGGCCGGCAAAACGCCAGGGACATCCACGGCAACGCGCGGTGGGTTGTCCAAGGTAAAGGCTTTGCCAGTCAGCGGCCCAGCCCCCTTGAGGCGCACGGCCACGGCACCGCCTTCCACCACCGTCTCCACCTCCACCATCCCCGCACGCTGAGACTTTGCCGCAGCCCGGCCGCTCTCGAGGCGAACCTCGAGGCCGGCGGGTAAGGCGCGCACGGTGGGGTTTACCCCGGGTTGCAGTTCAAGCACGAGCCGGACCAGCCCCTCTTCGCTGGCGGCCAAGATCGCGCGCTCCAGCCCGAACTGCGGCTCGGCCACGCTCTCCACGGGTTGCCCTAAGCGAGCGTTGGGGAACTCCCACACCCACTGGGGTGCCCCCCCGGTAACCTGCCGATAGACCAACGGCCCCGAGGCGCTCACCACCACGGCGGGCACTGGGGTGGGCGTCCAAGCCATGCCCAAGATGGAAACCTCTTCCTGTTCCTGCGCCTGGACGCTGGTCAGCGAGAGCAAAACCGCAGCCACGCTTGGGAGAATCCTTCCAGTCAGTGTCAGCTTCATTGCAACCCCCTCACGCTTACTGCAACGTCCGTACGATCTCACGGTACGGTTTCAAGCTCGTTGGGTCAATTACGTTCACCTTAAACGTCACCTTCCCCGGCTCGATTTTTTCCACCGTGCCATCATAAAGAACCGTGCCCGGCTTGATGATATAGGCCATGTTGTCGGTGCCCTGAATCAGCGCCACGTAGCCCTCAGGAAGCTTGATGATTCCCTGCAGCCTGACCTCCTCCACGCCCATCCCCTTCAACCCCGGTGGACGCTGCCCCAGCTCTTCTCGCGCTCGCCCAGCCAGCAGGGAGCGGAAGGGATCGCGCCTGCCGGCCGGGTCGTAGATGAAGCCGCCGCCAGCCGCTACCTCTTCTTCTTCCGCCAAAATCTTCTCCACCGTGGAGGTATCTATGGGCTTTTCCTGGTCGGCGGGGGCGGGCGGCACAGCTTGCCCCCACGCCAGGGAGGGCAGCACGGCTAACACGCAAAGGAGAGGTTGCCTCATTGCCCAGCTCCTTCCTGCTTTACCTCACCATAAATGAAGGTTTTCATGGTGAAGCCCGCACTCAGGGTGTAGGGTCCCGGCCTGTTCGTTGCCGACAGCGCCATGGAGTCCACGTTGATGATGCGGGAAAACTTGGAAAGCCGCTCAAAGAAGCGTGCCAAGTCGTGATAGCTGGCTTCCAAGCTCACACGGATGGGCCATTCGCTATAGAACTCCTTTTTTTGGAAACTTCCAGGTTCGAACGCCACAAACCGGAAGCTTCCCTGTTCCATGAGCGCCTTGATCTTCTTGATCAGCTCATCGGTTTGCTTCTGGGTGGGCAAGATACGCAACAGCCGTTGCAGCTCCGCATCCAACCGAGCAAACTCTTCACGAAACTGAGGCAGCCGCGCCTCGGCCGCCTTCCCCTCCCGAACCTTCTGTTTGAGGTTTTCCAGCTCGGAGGTGCGGCGGGCAATATCCTGCTCGATCCCGGAGAACCACTGGCTCTCGCAGGCCCAAATACCCACGCCAGCGACGAGCACACCAACAACGACCGCTACGTACCAGGGCTGGTTTTCGAGGGTCAAAGCTGGCATAGCCGCGCCTCCTTACCGTTGGGTCCCCTCACCCGATTCTCGGGGTTTGGGGCTGAAGCCGCACGAAAGGTCGAAGCTGAACACGCCTTGTTGGTCTTGCCGCATCTGGCGCAAGTTGGGTTCGGAAAAGAACGGACTCGCCGCCAAGTTGGCAATGAAGTTGGCCACCGCATTTTCGCTCAGCGCCTGCCCGGCCAGGTTGATGGTGAAACCCGACATGTCCGTCTTCGTCAGCCAAACCAGGTCAGGAAGGGCCTTGCTCACCTCATCCATAATGCGCACCGGACCGAACTGGTTGGCCTTCAACTGCTCGATCACCTCGATCTTGTGCTTGAGTTCGGCGTTCTTTTTCTTGAAGTTCTCTACTTCCTCAATGATCGGTTTCAGGCGGTCGTATTCTTTCTGATTCACGGCAATTTCCTCGTTGATGGCATCCAGTTGTGACGAAAGTCGCCACCAACGAAAACCAATCCACGTGCCGGCAATGACAATGAGCCCCAAAAGTATGTAGTTGTTTATGTTGGCGCCAGCAAGAGCAATAAGCGGTCGCCTCGCAGCCTTTTCGCGCTTGACCTCTCCCAGGAGATTGACCTTGATCATGGACCTAATCCCCCACCGTCCGCAGCGCCATACCCACGGCCACCGCCATGGCCGGAGCGTGGCGGTTCAGCCATTCCGGCGGAAACTCTGTCTCCGAATAGACGATCTCCTTGAAGGGGTTCATGATCTCCACCGGTACGGCAAACCGATCTTTCAGCACCTGATCGAGGTTGAGAAGGGGCGCCGAACCGCCCGACAAAACGATTTCCTCCACCCGATCATGGGCGGAAGTCGTGTAAAAGAACTCGAAGGTACGCTTTAGCTCCTCGGCAAAATCTTGCGCCACACCACTCACGATTCCGTAAACCGTTTGCGGCGCCACATCACCTACCTTTTCCCCAATCTTAATGGCTTCCGCTTGCTCACGGGTGATATGCAGCTCCCGCTGCAGCGCTTCGGTGAAGTTGTTGCCGCCAAAGACGATATCTCGCCAAAAGACCGATTGACCGCGGGCCAAAATGTTCACGTTGGTGAGGTAAGCCCCCACGTTGACCAACGCCAGCACCCGATCCATAGCCGTGCCATAGTTGTACTCGTAGGCGTTTTGCACGGCAAAAACATCCAAATCCACCAGAACCGGGGTTTTGCCAACCTGAGTAACGATGCTCGTGTAGTCGGCCACACGCTCCTTTTTGGCCGCTACCACCAGGACCGTCATGGCTTCCGCCCCGGTTTCCAGCACCAGGTAATCCAGGTTGGCATCGTTCACGTCAAAGGGAAGGTACTGCTCAGCCTCCCAGTGAATGGACTCCGCCAGCTCCGCTTCCGACATGGCCGGCACCTGGATCTTGCGAATGGCCACGTTCATACCCGCGAGGGAAACACCAAAATGAGCGTTCTTCACTTGCTGTTCGCGAACCAATTTGCCCGCCACCTCCACCACCAAGGAGGAGTCCATAATGGTGCCTTCCACGATCGCTTCTGGTGAAAGGGGAGCTATAGCCGCGTGCAGCAAGCTCATTCGGCCACCGCGCCCGGGTTTCAACTCCACGAGCTTTACCGCCGAGGACCCAATATCCAAGCCCACAATACTCTTCTTCTTTCCTAGCAGCACGTTACCACCCCCTCCGACCTTTGCTTCGTTGCTGCTTCGGACCGACTAACCCGTGCCCCGTTCATATTTAGGGCTATTGTAGCAACGCACAAAGGGGTTGTCAAGATCCTTGCAGTCGCCTGATGTCGGCGACCGCAACCCTTGCGCCAAGAGCACGCGCTGGCAAATAGCGGGCGGTGCGCTCTCGGACCGGAAAAAATGTGCTCCGCATCACTCTCGCGTGTGTGGTAGAATCTGATGTTGCGCGTGACCACGCGCGTGCGAGGGTGCTATGGCTCGAGTATGCGAGATTTGCGGGAAGAAAAGCATGGTGGGTCATCAGGTTTCCCACGCCCACAACGTCTCCAAGCGACGCTGGCGGCCTAACCTGCACCAGGTGAGGGGGCGCTTCGGAACCACCACACGGCGCATCAAGGTGTGCACTCGTTGCTTGCGCTCCGGGCGGGTTCAGAAGGCTGTCCGCTAGCTGCAGACCGCGAACAAATCCCTGTCTGTCAAAGACCCAACGCACTGCCGGCGTTGACTTGGGTAACACCGGGTAAGCGCTGGATGGAGGCCACCAGCTTTTCCAGGTGTTCGCGGTTTTTCACGTCCACTTCCAGGCTCACCATTCCCCGACCCTCCTCCGTGGCGAGCCGGCAACTTCGTATGTTGGACTCTGCCTTTCTGATAATGTTGGAAATGTCCGCCAGCATACCCGGACGGTCCTCAAAGCGGACGAACACGGATACCGCGAACTGCCCGTCCACCGGCCCCCACTGCGCCTCCACCACCCGCTCGGGCACCGCAAGCAATCGTCGCAGGTTCGAACAGGTGCGCCGGTGAATGGCCACGCCTCGCCCACGGGTAAGGTAGCCCAGAATAGGATCCCCAGGCAAGGGCTTGCAGCACCCCGCCCTATAAGTGAGAAAGGTGCGGTCGCCGCCCACTTCCACCACCGCACGTGCCTTGCCCTCTCCCTCCCTGGGTTTCTCCGCACCCTGAAGCAAGCCCGCCTCGCTTTCCACTTGCCGTGCCAATCCCGCCAGTACTTCCCGCGCCGAGAGCTTGCCCCAACCCACTGCCGCCAGCAAATCCTCCTCCCGAGCAAAGCCATGGGCCCCAGCCAGCTCTTTCAGGTTGAGGTCGGCCAAGCCCTCTTTTAGGGACAGGCCCAGCCCCTTGGCTTCCGCTTCCAAGAGCTTGCGCCCCAAGAGCTTGGCTTTCTCCTTCTCTTCCCTGTTGAGAAAAGCCCGGATTTTGCTGCGCGCCCGTCCTGAGGCCACGAAGCGCAGCCAGTCCCTCCGCGGCACCTGGTTGGGTGAGGTTTGGATTTCCACCATGTCACCGTTTTTCAGCACCGTGCGCAAGGGCACCTGCCGACCGTTGACGCGAGCACCCACACAGTGGTTTCCCACCTCCGTATGAATGGCGTAGGCGAAGTCCACGGGCGTGGCTCCTTTGGGCAGGCGCACCACCGCCCCCTTCGGCGTGAAGCAGAAAACCTCCTCCGGGTAGAGGTCGAGCTTCAGGGACTCAAGGAACTCCCTGGGATTCTGCTGTTGCCCCTCCAGCAACGAGCGCAACCAAGCCAGCCGTTCCCTATCGGCATCCTGCTTTCGCCCCTCCTTGTAGAGCCAGTGGGCGGCCACGCCCTTTTCCGCCACCTCGTCCATGTCCCGGCTGCGGATTTGCACCTCAAAGGGGATCCCATTCTCGGTCCACAGACACGTGTGCAGGGATTTGTAGTTGTTGGACTTAGGTACGGCAATGTAGTCCTTAAACCGCCCCAGAACCACTTGCCAGCGCTGGTGCACGAGGCCGAGCACGGTGTAACAAAGCGCCCTTTCTTCGTTAGCCTTTTCTTTCTCCGAGAGGTTCGTCTTGGTTGTCTCCACCACCACGCGGAAGGCGAGAAAATCGTAGAGTTGCTCCAAGGGGATGTTCTGCAGGCTCAGCTTTCGCCAAACGGAGTAAAGGTGCTTGATGCGGAAACGCACCTCGCCTTTAATGCCGTTTTCCACCAACAGCTGCTCCAGTTCCTGGCGAATGGCTTGGATGGCCCCTTCAGCCTTCTTTCGCCGTGCCTCCAAGACCTGCCGGAGCCGCACTGCCTCCTCGGGAAAAAGATGGACGAAGGCTAAGTCTTCCAGCTCCGCCTTGATCTTGCCCATGCCCAGGCGGTGCGCTAACGGGGCGTAAATTTCCAGGGTCTCCTGCGCGATGCGGCGGCGTTTGCTTTCGTCCAGGTAATGCAAGGTGCGCATGTTGTGCAAACGGTCGGCCAGCTTGACCAGCAGCACACGAACGTCCTCGACGGAGGCCAAGAGCATGCGCCGAAAAGACTCGGCGTGGGCCGCTTCTTTGGCGGCGTATGACTTTTCTAAGGAAGCCACCTTGGTCAGCGCCCTGACCAACCCGGCGACGCTGCTGCCAAACTGCCGCGCAAGTTCCTCCTCGCTTACGAAGGTGTCTTCCAAGAGATCGTGGAGCAAGCCGACAACGATGGCCACCTCGTCCAGACGCAACTCGGCAAGGATGCGCGCCACCTCCAGAGGGTGTACTAGGTACGGCTCACCAGAAACCCGCACCTGGCCGCGGTGGGCCATGGCGGAAAAAACGTATGCCTTGCGCAGGAGCTCCTCGTCGCAGTCCGGCTTGTAGGCCTGTACCTGCTCGAGAATATCCTCGAAGCGCGGCAGACTCGCTGCCATGGTTCCATTGTAATGGGGCGCGGGTGTGGGGTGGCGTTGGCCCGCCCCAAGCCGAACTCAAAAGGCGTCAGCGCCGCCGGCTCTTTCTGTTGGCGAGCAGCTGGGTGAAGAACAGCGCTACGGGCGAGGCAATGTAGATGGACGAGTAAGTCCCCACGATGATTCCCACCAGCAACACGAAGGCAAAGGTATTAATCACGTCGCCGCCGAAGAGAAACAGCGCCACCACTACCAGGAGCGTGAGACCGGAGGTTATGACCGTGCGCGACAAGGTTTGATTGATGGCCTTGTCCATGAGATCCACCAAAGGCTTGCCCCGCTCGAGCTTGAGCCGCTCGCGAATGCGGTCGAAGATGACCACCGTGTCGTTAACCGAGTAGCCCACCAGGGTCAAAAGCGCCGCTACCGTAGGCAAGTTGATTTCCCGCTGGGTGAAGGAAAGGGCCCCCAGGGTAATCAGCACGTCGTGAAACAGGGCCACCACCGCGCCGATGCCGTAAGGGAGATGGAAGCGCCACGCAATGTAAAGGAGCATTCCTATAAGGGAGAAGACCACCGCCTTGGCTGCCTTGTCGCGCAAGTCCCGGCCCACCAGGGGCCCCACCGCCTCCGCCGCCAGAACGGTAAACTGGCCAAAACGCGCCTGCTGCTGCAAGAACGAGCGCAATCCGGCGGATAACCCTTTCACCTTGCCCAGGTCTTCAGCCCCGTGGAGGATGCCCTTTTCCTTACGCAAAGCCAGCAATGCCTGGGCCGGCTTCTCGTAGTGCTGGCGTCGCCCGTCCAAGCTGCCACGCACCCCTTCAGGGTCGGCCTCGGCGAGCGCATCGCGCAAGGCGTCCACACCCACGCTGTTGAGGTCCAGGCCGGTGGACGGACCTCCGTTGAGCTCGCGATCCAGCGCTTCCACCATGGCCTTGGAAAAGTCGCCTTCCTCCCCGGGGTTCTGCACCCGCACCAGGAACTCGTGCAGTTCCGGCTCGTCGAAGCGCTGGATGGTCACGTCCCCCAGCTTCAAGCTCTCCAGTGCTCGGCGGACCTTTTCCAGGTCAGGTTCCTGTTTGAACTTCAACGTCAACTGGGTGCCACCGGAAAAGTCCACGCCCAGCTTCAAACCCGGCCCGAACAGCATGCTGGCCAGCCCGGCGAGGATGGCCACCAAAGAAATCCCCATCCACGCCCCACGGTACTTCATAAAAGGAAAGTTGGTGTTGGCAAAAAAACGCATAGGCGCTCCTTAAATGGAGAGGGTCTGCTGCCCCGCCTGCTTGCGCGAGAGCACCAGCTCAAAGATGCTGTGGGACACGAACACCGCGGTGAACATGGAAATCACGATGCCCAGGGAAAGCGTCACGGCAAACCCCTTGATGGGTCCGGTGCCGAACTGGAACAAGAACAGCGCGGCAATGAGCGTGGTCAAGTTGGAATCGATGATGGTGGAAAGGGCACGGGAAAAGCCCAAATCCACCGCGTTGCGCACCGTCTTTCCCACAGCCAGCTCCTCGCGGATGCGCTCAAAAATCAACACGTTGGCGTCCACCGCCATGCCCACCGTGAGGATGATGCCGGCAATGCCGGGCAAGGTGAGGGTGGCTTTGAAGGCCGCCAGGGCACCCAAAAGCAAGAGGGCGTTGAGCAACAAGGCCACGTTGGCGTTGACCCCGGCCCCCTTGTAGTAGAACAGCATGAAAAGGAAAACGAGGGCCATACCCACCAAGCCGGAACGCACGCCGCGGATAACCGAATCCCGACCGAGGGATGGACCCACAGTCCGTTCCTCCAGGTAGGTAACGGACGCTGGCAAGGCGCCAGCCCGCAGCACCAGCGCCAAATCCTCCGCGCTCTGCACGGTGAAGGTGCCTTGAATGATGCCCGAATCGGTGATGCGACTCTTGATCACCGGCGCCGAGTACACCTTGTTATCCAAGACGATGGCCATCTGCTCGCCCACGTGCGCGCCGGTGTACACCCCGAACTTCTTGCCACCCTCCACGGTGAGGGTGAAGCTCACCGCTGGTTGTCCGTACTCGTCCTGGGAACGGCGGGCGTTGCGCAAATCGCGGCCAGTGACCACCGAGGCCTTTTTCAGCAGGTAGTAGCGCTTGCCCACTACCCGCCCCGTAAGGTCGCGCTCGTCACCCGCAACCACCACCGCATCGTCAGGCACGCGGCCGCCGACGCGCGAAACCAGCTCCTCCTCGCTCTCGGCTACGGCCATCACGGGCTTGATTTCCAAGAATGCGGTGGCGCGAATCAGCTCCTTCACCCGCGCTGGGTCATCTACCCCTGGCAGCTGCACCACGATGCGATCGCTACCCCCCTGGCGTTGGATCACCGGCTCGGCCACCCCGAACTGGTCCACGCGGTTGCGGATGGTTTCCAGCGCCTGCCGCACGGCCATGTCCTGCACCTGCCGCAGCATAGGCTCCTGTAGCCGGCAGGACACCACCGCGCCGCGGGTTACCTGGAACTCGGCCAAGGTTTCGTCTAGCACCTTGCGCAGCACGCCCTCTTCGGTGTTGGCAGCGGGTTTGAGCGTGAAACCGAGATTGTCCTCGGTGCGGCTCATCGCCTCAGGCGGAAAACCCTTTTCTGCCAGAGCCTGCCGTACGCGCTCCATGGCCGAATCCACTTCCGCCCGCACCGCGTCTTCCGTATTTACGCGCAGGACCAGGTGAATGCCGCCCTTGAGGTCAAGCCCTAGGTGGATTTTCTCCTGCGGCGGCCACATGAGGAACACCGCCCCAGCAGTTACCACGCCAATCAGCACCCAACGCCAGGTAAGCTTCTTCTTCATGGGTCCTCCTTATTCTGGGGAGGCAAACTGCACGTTGCTGGCGTCCTTGGCCAAGCCGGCAATTGCTCCTCTGACCACCTGCAGCTTCACGTTGTCCGCCACCTTGAGGGTCACCACGTCCCCATCCACCTGCACCACCGTGCCGTAAATGCCGCCAGTGGTCACCACCCGGTCCCCCTTTGTAAGGGCAGCCAGCATTTCCTGGTGCTTTTTCTGGCGCCGCCGCATGGGCAGGATCATGACCAGGTAAAAGATGATGAAGATGATGAACAGCGGAAACAGTTGCACCAACGGGTTTTGCGGATTCATCCTTCCTCCCTGTCCCCTGCCACCCCCGCCAGAAGCTGTGCCCGCAGGGCAGCAAAGCGGCCCTCTACTATAGCTTGCCGCAGCCGCCGCATCAAGCTCAGGTAGAAGGTGAGGTTGTGGACCGTGGCCAAGACCACGTAGGCCGCCTCCCTGGCCAAGTAGAGGTGCCGCAGGTAGGCCAGCGAGCAGCGCTGGCAGGTGGGACAGGGGCAGTCCGGGTCGGGCGGCTCGGGGCAGCTCCGGTAGCGAGCCTGCTTGACCACCACCGGTCTCCGCCAGGTGTGCAACAGGCCGTTGCGGGCGTTGCGCGTGGGTATCACGCAGTCGAACAGGTCCACGCCGGCAGCCACCGCCTCCAGGATGTCATGCACCGTGCCCACACCCATGAGGTACCGAGGCTGCTCTTCGGGCAGCTCGGGCGCCAGTTGGGCCACGGCTTCCCACATGGCCGGGGGCGGCTCGCCAACGGAAAAGCCCCCCAAGGCGTAGCCATCGAAGGAAAGCTCCACCAGCTGGGCCAAGCACTGCCGCCGCAAGTTCAGGTCCAGCCCACCTTGGACGATGCCGAATAGCAGGGGCAGCCGCCCCTTGGGATGGGCCTGCCGGCTACGCCGGGCCCATTGGATAGTGAGCTCCACTGCCTGCTGCAGGTCGGTGGGGCAGGCGGGCAGCGCCGGGCACACGTCCAACACCATGGCCACATCCACACCCAGACGCTGCTGGGCCGCCAGGCAACCCTCCGGACTGAGGAACACCTCCCGGCCGTCCAGGTGCGAACGGAACCACACTCCCTCAGGTGAAAGCCTGCGCCGCTGCGCCAAGGAAAAGACCTGGAAGCCTCCCGAGTCGGTGAGGATTGGACCCGACCAGCCCATGAAGGCGTGCAAACCACCCAGTTGCTCCACAACCTCGATCCCGGGGCGCAGGAGCACATGGTAGGTGTTGGCCAGGACCATCTCCGGAGCGAGGGCAGCCAGCTCCCAGGGGGTCAGGCCTTTGACGCTCCCCGCAGTGCCCACGGGCATGAAGGCGGGCGTGCGCACGATGCCGTGGGCGGTGGTGAGCTCACCGGCACGGGCCTGACCCTCGCGGGCCACCAACCTAAAAGCACCGATGGGCGCCATCACGCTTACTGGGCGCCCCGCAGCTTGAGTTCCACCACCCGCACGCCTGCGGGTAGGTCCAGAGCAAAAAGACCATCCGGAAGGGGGCCGTTGATGGCCACGTGGGAAAACCTGTAGGTGGTCACATCCCCATCCGCTTCCGTATATGTCACCTGGCTCGGCAGGTAGGTGGCGCGCTCCACTACCAACTCCACCGACCGCAGCCGCTTCTTAATCTGGTGTGTGACTGGGGTCAGGACCAAGACGTAAGGTGCCGGCTCCCCCGCATCCCGCAGGGTAAAGGAAAAGTGGCGCGAAAGGTTGGACAAGGGCTCATTGGCGGAGAAAAACGTGAAGACCTTCCGCTGTTGCCGCCCCAGCTCCAGCCGTTCGGCCAGCCTTTCCTCCGGCCGGTAGGTGACCATGGCGCGGCTTGTCATGAACACCACCACCGGCCGGGGCTCTTGGTACTCCCAGCGAATTTGGTCCGGCGCCTGGTAGTAAAAGACACCGCGCGCCACGGAGGGCTCCTTCAGCAGGTGGGAAACCTTGGTTTGCTCGAAGTGGGCCATAAGGGTGCGCACGTGCGCCTGGGCCTGAGCTATGTTCTCGAACAAGGCCTCTAGCTTGGCCTTGCCCGTGGGCGCTCCCCCATCGGCAGCGGCGACAGCTGCCAGAAACCCGCATCCCAAGCGCAAAGCCCAGCGCATCAACGGCCAACCCTAGCAAAGCCACCGCCCGGGGTCAAACGCGCTGGCGTGGCGTAATCTCGTAGGCCAGCTGATCCCGGGACAAGGTCACCTTGGAGTATGGGGGTACGGAGGTGGTCAACCACACGTTGCCGCCGATGATGGAGCCCCGGCCCACCACCGTATCGCCGCCCAGGATGGTGGCGCCGGCGTAAACCACCACGTCGTCCTCCAGGGTTGGGTGGCGCTTGACGCCGCGCTGGAGCTTGCCGCGCTCGTCCCGGGGGAAAGAAAGGGCTCCCAGGGTCACGCCCTGGTAAAGCTTGACCCGGTCGCCAATCACGGCCGTTTCGCCGATCACCACGCCCGTGCCGTGGTCGATGAAGAACTCCCGCCCGATGGTGGCTCCTGGGTGAATGTCCACACCCGTTTCGTTGTGGGCGAACTCGGTCATGATGCGGGGGATGAGCGGCACGCCCAACCGGTGCAGCTCATGGGCCAGCCGGTAAGTGAAAACCGCCTTCAGCCCGGGGTACGCCAGGATCACCTCCTCCAGGCAGGAAGCCGCCGGGTCGCCTTCGTAAGCGGCCACCACGTCAGAGGCAATCAGCTCCATCACCTGTGGTAAGCGCTCGAAAAAAGCCACCACCACCTCCCCCGCATCGCGGGCGGGCGGCCGCACCACCTCTCCTCCAGGACGCCTACAGACAGCAGCAAAGGCCTTGGCCACCTCCGTTTCCAAGCGCTTGGCCAAAGCGTAGAGCTGGTCCGCTAGATGCGCGTGCAGGTACTCGCGATAAAGGGCCTGGTCGCCGAAGTAACCAGGGTAAATGACCTCCTGCAGCCCGCGCAGAATGGCAATGACCTCACGTTTTTGCGGCAGCGGCTGCTCGCCGCCGTGAAAAAGGGGTTCGCCCCGCTCCTCCACCGTTTGGGTGATGGTTTCGATTGCCCGCATCAAGCGCTGCTTTTGCGCGACGCTCGCCACCTTGATCCTCCCGCTGCCATTGTACGCGGGGCGCGTACAATGCCCTAGGAGGCGCGGCAATGGTGGGTAAAACCGTGGTGGTGAGCTTCGCCGGTGAGCGGCGGCCGGTGTTGGCAGGCACAACGGTTTGGGACTTCCTCCAACAGTTTTGGGGTGAGGTGCCGCTAGACGTGTTGGCAGCACTCGTCAACCGCCGTATGGTGATGCTGGACTTTCCCTTGCGCGGCCTGCAGGTGGAGCTGGAGGTGGTGCGCGCCGGAAGCCGCCTGGGCGAAACGGTGTTGCGCCGCTCGGCTGTGCTGTTGCTTTTGGCCGCGGCTGCCGAGCTGTACCCCGAAAGCCGGCTGGTGGTCGGCCAGTCCTTGGGCGGGGGTTACTTCTTTTCCTGGCACTCGCCTGTACCCCTCACCCAGGAAGTGATGAGCTCGCTTGCCCGGGAAATGGAAAGGTTGTGCAACGATGACGTGCCCCTCACGCGTGCGGTCATGACCTTGGAGGAGGCGGAAGCCGTTTTTCGCAACCGCGGCGAGCACTCCAAGCTCGCCTTGCTGGCCACGCACCGCTCGTCCACCGTGCCGGTGGTGAGCTGCAACGGCTTTTTGGACATTGCCCACGGGCCTGTGGCCCCCTCGGCCGGACGCGTTCGTGGCTGGGCGCTGCACCTCTACGAGGACGGCTTGTTGCTGCGCTTTGCCCGCAACGGCAGCAGCCCGCCGCAGTCCCCCAAGCCCCAGCCTAAGCTCTTCGCCACCTACCGCGAGACCCGCCAATGGAACGAGGCTTTGGGCATTGCCAACGTGGGCTCCCTCAACCGCGCCTGCCTTACCGGAGAAATCAGCGAAATCATTCGCGTGGCCGAAGGGTTTCACGAAAAGAAAATTGCCCACATCGCCGATGCCATCGCCAGCCGCCGGGAGGCGCGGGTGGTGCTGGTGGCCGGTCCCTCCGCCTCCGGCAAGACCACCTTCATCAAGCGGCTAGGCATCCAGCTGCGAGTGTGCGGCTTGGTTCCGGTAGGGATTTCACTGGACAACTACTTCGTGGACAGGGACCGCACCCCGCTGGACGAGGAGGGCAAACCCGACTACGAGGCCATCGATGCCTTGGACTTGCCTCTCTTTAACCAGCACCTGTCGACTCTGTTAGCCGGCCAAGAGGTGCAGGTGCCCAAGTACGACTTCGTTCGCGGTCGGAGGGCGGAACCGGAGCGATGGACCACCTTGAAGCTGGAGCCAGGGCAGGTGCTGCTGATCGAGGGCATCCACGCCCTCAACCCCCGCCTCACGGAAGCCGTTCCGGAAGAAGCCAAGTTCCGCATCTTCATTTCCGCCCTCACCCAGCTCACCCTGGACGACCACAACCGCATCTTCACCGCCGACGCCCGGCTGCTGCGCCGCATCGTGCGCGATCGCTTGTTCCGGGGGCACCCGGCAGTGCGCACGCTGGAAATGTGGCCGTCGGTACGGCGAGGGGAGCTGCGCTGGATCTTTCCCTTCCAAGAGCAGGCCGACGGGATGTTCAACTCAGCGCTGGTTTACGAACCGGCGGTGCTCAAGATCTTTGCTGAGCGCTTTCTCCTGGAGGTGCCGCGGGAGCACCCGGCCTACACCGAGGCCTACCGCCTGTTGAAGTTCTTGGCCTGGTTCGTGCCGGTGTTCCAGGAAGACGTACCTTCCACCTCCATCCTGCGCGAGTTCATTGGCGGCTCCGCCTTCGAGTACTAGCGCAGGTCCGATTCGGAAACCTCCAAAGCTAGAGCCGCAGGTGAGGCAAGGGAGGCGGCGTTCAGCACGGCGCCGGTACGGGCTCCGCGGGCGGACCGGCCGAGCCAGGCCTACCCCGGCCTAGCCCGATGGCGGCGAGACTGCCGGGCGCTTTCCCAGGCAACCTGCTCGCGAGCCCGCTGGGCCTCCTCCAGGGAGCGGAACGTGAACACGCCGCGCAGGTACCGGCGCGGAAGCAGTCGCCAGGAGCAGGCACAGTGGCGGAGGATTCACTCGAATCCGCCACCTTGAGCCAACGACAGGCTGCCGTTCTTTTCCCCCACCGAACGGAAGCGCCGGACGCCCACCTCACCCCTCCTCCAAGGCTCGCAGCACGCGGACAATCCCAGCTCGATCCACGCAACCAAGAGAGGGCGCGGCAGATGGCCACGCCAACCGCGGCAAAGGCAAGACCAAGCGCCGGCGGGGTGCAGCGGGCACCGTGCTCGGTCATATCCTAGGAGCGAGCCCAAGCACTTGGAATCCGGGCTAAGAGAGGGTAGCATCGGCTCGAAGGGGGTGTGATGGCTCGCAGCAGCAAGCCGAAACCGGTTTACCGTGTTCTTTTCTTGCAGCAAGGCAAGCTGTACGAGATGTACGCCTCGGAGGTGACGTCGTCGGCTTTGCCAGGTTTCATTGAGGTGGCCGGCTTGCACTTTTCCCGCAGCGAGATCATTGCCGACCCGAGCGAAGAAAAGCTGCGGCAGGAGTTTACCGGAGTGACGCGCCTGTTCGTTCCCTACCACTCCCTTGTTCGCATTGACCAGGTGGAGCGAGCCGGCGCCAGCCGCGTTGCCCCAGGCGAGGGGGCGGTCATGCCCTTCCCCTACCCCTTAGCCGCTCCCAAGCGCCCCGTTGAGCCCTGAACCTTCAAAGCCACAAAGCAACCAGCGCCGCCACCAGCGCGAGCAGAGCGCAAAGCCAGAGGGGCGCCGCCACTCCCACGTGGCCAAAGGCCAGCTCCCCGAGGAAGGGGCCGAGGATGCGGGCCAGCGAGCTGGTGGCTTGAAAAGCCCCTAAAGCCCGCCCCTGAGCCTCCACCGGAGCCCGTTGAGACACCCACGCGGAAAGGGAGGGCTGTACCAGGCCATGACCAAGGGCCAAAAGGGGTAGAATCAGCAGAAGCTGCAGCACACTCTGGGTGTGCACCAAAAGAGCAAGCGACAGCACCGAGGTGGAAAGCCCTGCCACGAGCAAATGCTTGGCCCCCCAGCGGTTCGGAAGACGGCGTACCAGCCCTCCCTGCACCAGCACCGCCACCACCCCCAGGTAGGCGAAAAGCCAAGCCACCCCCTGGGCTGGCAGGGCCAGGGCTGCGTGGAGGAACTGGGCGAAAGTGACCTCGAAGGCCGACCAGCCAGTGACCATCAGCAAGGCCACCAGCAAAGCGGGAGCCAGGCCCCAGGCTCCCGCCAGCGACCAGGCACGCACGCTGGTTGGCGCCCGCCGACGGGTTTCCGGCAGCGCCAGAGCGCAGGCGAGCCAAGCCAGGGCAGAAAAGGCCGCCGCGGCGAAACCGGGCACGCGTGGTGAGATGGGCAACAGCAGCCCCGCCAGCGCCGGGCCGGCAATGAAACCCAGTCCAAAGGCAGCACCAATCAGGCCCATTCCGGCAGCGCGCTTTTCCGGGGGGGTCAGGTCTGCAATCACTGCCTGCGCCGTGCCGATATTGGCACCGGCGATGCCAGCCACGATGCGGGCAGCAAAAAGCATGGAAAGCGAATCAGCTAAGGCAAAAAGCAGATAACCGGCCACCGAACCAGCCAAGGAAAACAAAAGGATGGGCCGGCGCCCCAACCGATCCGAAAGGGCGCCCAAAATGGGAGCAAAGAGGAACTGCATGGCGGAAAAGGAAGCCATGAGCAAACCGAACAGCCAGGGAGCCGGGTGGTACTGCTGGGCATAGAGGGGAAGCAGGGGAATGACGATCCCAAAGCCCACCAAGTCAAGAAAAACGATGGCAAAAAGAATGCCCAAGATGCGCCGGGTCACCTCTCCCCCCATGCTGAGACCTTACCACGAGGCAGCGGCTCGCCCAGCTGGACTCAGCGCTGCCGAGGCGGTGGGGAGCCAGACGCCTCTTGCCAGCGCTGGGCGACAAAGGGCCAGTTGGTCACCTGCCAGAAGGCGGCTACGTACTCCGCCCGCCGCCACTGGTACTTGAGGTAGTACGCATGCTCCCACACGTCCAGCCCCAGAAGCGGCACGTGGCCCTTGGCCAGGGGCGTGTCCTGGTTGGGGCTGGTGGTCACCGCCAGCTGGCCGTCGGCCCACACCAGCCACACCCAGCCGCTCCCGAACAGGCCTAGAGCTGCCTTGGTGAACTGCTCGCGGAACTGGGTCAGAGAGCCGAACTGGTGGGCGAGGGCCTGGGCGAAGGGGCCCTCCGGTTCCACGGGCGCGGCAGGGGAAAGGCATTGCCAAAACAGGCTGTGGTTGTAATGCCCGCCGCCGTGGTTGCGCACTACCATGCGGAGGCCCTCCGGCACCAGCTCCGGCTTACTGAGAAGCTCTTCCAGGGAGTGTTGCGCGAGCTGGGGCGCCTGCTCCACGGCCTTCTGCACGTTGGCCAGGTAGGCCGCATGGTGCTTGTCGTGGTGGAGCCGCATGGTTTCCGCGTCGATATGCGGTTCCAGGGCATCGTAAGGGTAGGGTAAGGGTGGCAGCTCCAGGGACAAGGGGGAGGGTTTAACCGAACCGGGCGTCGGCATAGAAGGGGCCACCGCCGCCATGGCCAAAAGCTTGAGCACTTCCCGACGATCCCGCTTTTTCCCGAACATCGGTCCTCCTCTCACCGCCTGAAAAACCAAACGCCGGCTGAGTTTGTTCCCCCTACAGGTGGAAGAAGCTCAGCGCCTGGCGGGTTGGTTGCCCACCTCCTCCACAAGCGTGGCCACGGCGTTCTCTGGGGCAGAGCTTGCAAGCCGGAGCAACGGTCTCGCCAGCAGAACGCTGTTTGCGAGCACAACCCCTCTTGCTTGCCACGATCGCAGCCAGGCCTCCCCGCTCCGCAAGCCCCCTTCCGGCGCTCCTGTACACTCTGCCTATGCGGGTGGTGTTTTTTGGTACGCCGGAATTTGCCGTTCCCAGCCTCAAGGCGCTGCGACGGGCGGGGCACGAGGTTCTGTTGGTGTTTTCACGGGAGGACAAGCCCGCGGGGCGTCACCTGCTCATGACCACGCCAGCAGTGGCCGACTTTGCCCGCGCGGTAGGTTTGCCGGTCATGCAAGCGGAGCGGCTGGGCAACGAGGATGTGGTGCAGCATTTCCGTCAGCTGGGCATGGACGTGGGGGTGGTGGTGGCCTTTGGCCGCTTTATCCCCTCCCGCCTGTTACACGTGCCACGCTATGGGTTCGTCAACCTGCACCCCTCCCTTTTGCCCCGCCACCGCGGCCCTGCGCCCATTCAGTGGGCAATGTACAGCGGGGACCGCGAAACCGGTGTGACCACCATGCTGCTGGACGAGGGCATGGACACCGGGCCCATCCTCCTGCAGCGGGCCACGCCCATCGATCCCAGGGAGCACGCTCCCCAGTTGGAGACGCGGTTGGCCCAGCTGGGGGCCGAGTTGCTGCTGGAAACCCTGGACGGCTTGGCCCAACGCCGAATCAAACCAAGGCCCCAGGATTCCTCCCAGGCCACGGTTACGCCCAAGCTGGAGCGCAAGATGGGCCGGGTGGACTGGAACCTTCCCGCCGAGGAGTTGGAGCGTCGCTGCCGCGCCTTCGATCCCTGGCCTGGTCTGTTTTGCAACTTCCGTGGCGGGCGCTTAAAGATTCACGACTTGGAAGTGGGCGAGCCACGTCCCGGGGATGAGCCGCCGGGCACGGTACTGGAGGTGGGCAAGCACGGCATCGAGGTGCGCTGCGGCCAGGGGACCGTGGCCATTCTCACCGAGCTGCAAAGGGAGGGGCGCCGGCGCCTGCCAGCCGACGCCTTCATTTTGGGTGAGCGGGTGGTCAAGGGTGAGCAGTTCCGCTGACGCGCGGGCGGAAGCGGTTCGAGTGCTGGCGCGGGTGGAAGCGCACAGGGCCCACGCTGCCAAGCTGCTCACCCACGCGGCGCCCCTCACCCGTGAGCTGGTGCTCGGCACTCTGCGCTGGCAGTTGGTGCTGGACCATCTGTTGGTCCCCCACCTGCAAAGGCCCCTGAGCTTGCTGGACCCGCCGGTGCGTGCCTGCCTGCGCATGGGCTTGTTCGAAGCCCAACGCCTGGATACGCCCGCGGCGGTGGCGGTGGCGGAAGCGGTGCGGGTGTGCAAGCGCTTTGTTCCCCGCGCCGCCGGCCTGGTCAACGCCTGCTTGCGGCGCGCGGTGGAAAGCCCTTGGCCCCCACCCGAGAACGAGAGCCTTCCCCTCTGGTTGCGCTTTTCCCACCCCCAGTGGCTGGTGGAACGCTGGCAGCGGCGCCTGCCGGCGGAGCTGCTGCTGCAGGCGCTGGCCACGGCGCAGGAGCCGGCCCCTATGTACCTTCTGGCTGAAGTCTCCCAGCTTCCTGCCGGCGTGCGCACCAGCCCGCATCCTTACGTGCCCGGTGTGCTGCGCGTAGACGAGGGGGCAGGCCTGGTGGCTCAGGCGTTGGCTGCCGGCCAGGCCTATGCCATGGACCCTACGGCCGTGCTGGTGGCTCGGGCGGTGCCTGCCGGCCAGCGCCTCCTCGAAGTGGCAGCCGCCCCCGGGGGCAAGAGCCTGGTGCTGGCGCTCGAGCAGCCGACAAGCCAACGCGTGGCTTTGGACTTGCGGCTTTCCCGCCTGCGCCTGGCGGTGCGGGCAGGGCGTTTGGCCCCTAAACCCCCGTGGCTTTTGGTGGCCGATGGGCGGCGTCCTCCTTTGCGCCAGGGCCTGTTCGATGCGGTACTGCTGGACGCCCCCTGCTCCGGCACCGGCACGCTGCGCCGCCACCCGGAGATCCGCTGGCGGCTGACCCCAGCTACGCTTGCAGAAATGGCGAGCCTGCAAAGGGAGCTGTTGGCCTCGGCGGTGGGTTTGCTGGCTCCGGGGGGCTACCTCCTGTACGCCACCTGTTCCCTGGAACCGGAGGAAAACGAGGAGGTGGTGGCAACCGTGGGCATGCCGGTGGCATCGGTGGCGGCCTCCTTGCCCGAAGCGGTCCCGCGCGTGAATCTGCCTTCGGGTGGGGTGCTGATACCTCCCGGGCCCTGGGGCGATGGTTTCGTCCTGCACCTCCTGGGCCCGATGTGCTAAACCTGCGGCCGCAGCCGACGTAAGACAGGCAGCGGGGAGGAGCTAAACATGCCAGGAAAAGTGGAGCTGGTGGCCCGAATATCGTTCGAGACGGGGATGCCCAAGGCCCATGCGGCTCGGGCGGTGGAGATCATCGTGGACGCCTTGCAGGAGTGGGTGGCAGCGGGGGAACGGGTAGCCATCCCCGGCTTGGGAGTGTTTTACGCCAGCGAGCGCGCTGGCCGCAAGGCTCACAACCCGCAAACGGGCGAGGAAGTGGAGCTGTCGCCGACCAGGGTGGTGCGCTTCCGTCCCGCCAAGGAGTTCAAGGAGCTGCTCAACCCGGCAAGGTAAAATAAGCGGCGCGTCCTGCGCGTTGTTATCGTTGGCAATGGAAGCGCTGGTGGTGGTGGATGTGCAAAACGACTTTTGCCCCGGTGGGGCCTTGCCGGTACCCAGGGGCGACGAGGTCGTGCCTCTTGTCAACCAGCTCGCCCAGCACTTTCCCCTGGTGGTGGCGAGCCAAGACTGGCACCCGCAAAACCACGTTTCCTTTGCCTCCAACCACCTAGGCAGGAAGCCCCTGGAAATCATCCAAGTGGGCGGCCAAAGCCAGGTACTTTGGCCCGACCATTGCGTGCAGGGGAGCTGGGGCGCGGCCTTCCACCCCCAGCTGGACACCCGACCCTTCCGCATGATCGTGCGCAAGGGAGCCGACCCGGAGGTGGACTCCTACTCCGCCTTCCGCGATAACCGCCGGGACAAGCTCACGGGGCTTGCCGGCTTTCTGCGAGAGCTGGGGGTTCAGCGGGTGGTGGTGGTGGGCTTGGCCACCGACTACTGCGTCCAGGCCACCGCCTTGGACGCGGTGGCGCTGGGTTTTGCCGCGCGCATGCTCCTTCCCGCCTGCCGAGCGGTGGGTGCACCGGCTGGGCGCTGGGAGGAGGTACTGCAAGCGCTGCGGGAGCGGGGCGTGACCTTGGCGGAGTCCCTTTGACGACCCGAGGCGAGCCGAAAGGGCAAAGCCTCCCGGCTCGCCTCTGCAGCCGTGCTCAGGGATGTGCGCCAGCTAAGTGCCCGAGCAAGGGGTCGCCCTCGTAACCCAGGGCCTCCCAGGGCAGCCGACCCTTCGGCCCGTGGCAGTCCAAGCAGGAAAGGGCTTTCTCCTTGGGTACCACCTCATGAAACAGGCCCATGAAACGCGTGGTCTTCACCCAGCGGTAGCGCACATTGACAACGTCGTACATGTCCTGAGCTGCCGCTTTCACCGCCCGATCTATATCTCCGTCGGCGAAAAATTCCTCCACCACTATGGGGATGATGAAGTTGGTGCCTTCCACCACCGGCATAACCCCCCGGTGCAGCTTAAAGGGGTAAATGCGTGCCTTGGGATCCTGGCGGCTGCCCTGGGGCACCATCATGCCAACGGTCCCGTCGGGCAAGAGCCATACCGGCTCGGCCGGCAGCTGCGCCCAGGTGGTGCCGTTGTACCAGGCGTACACCGGCTGGACGTCCTTTTTCAGCTCGATGGTGGGTGACCACTTGTCCGCCCCTTGGTCGTACACCGGCTTGGACCAGTCGCGCATCATGTCCGTGGGGTCAGCCTTGGCAAAGGTGGGGATGTGGCAGGTGGGGCACCCGACGCGCCGGGTGTGGTAGTTGAGCACTTCCGCCGCGTGCGGTTGCTGATTGTGGCAGCGGCCATCGTCGCAGGAAAGTGGGGCTTGCGGCATATCGGTGGCCGCCAGGTCCGTGCCGCGCCCACGCACGCGGTGATCCTCCCCTCGGTGGCAGGTGATGCACTGCATAGTGGCCCCGTCGGTTCCCATATGTACGTCGAACTCGCGGGTCGTCTCGGCCAACGCGTACTCCAGGTCGCCGCGCTTGTAGTTAGGCCCGCCTCCCGAGCCGGCATGGCAACGGAGGCAGGTCTTTCGCGTGGGCAGGCCGATACGCTTGGCCACCGAATCGAGCCCCTCCTGGTTCTTCCAAAGCACCGGCTTCCACACCCAGCCGCCCTGGCCATTGGGATACAAATCCCGCTGGTAGCCCTGGGCGTGGCAAATCAGACAGTCCATGTTGGCCAGCTGCTCTGGGCTCTCCTGCTCACTGGGGAGCAGCCCGAACCCGGCATGGCACTTGGAGCAGCCTTTGGAGAGAATCTCGCCCCGCGAGTTCCTCGTCAGCCCGATCCAGCTGGCCCTCGGATTCGTACAAAAGTCATTGACAGTGTTGATCTTGCCCAACCTCTTGCCTGCCGCGTTCACCAGCGCCGGGGTTTGCCCTTTCCACTGGTAGTGCTGCGAATGGAAAAAGGCCTTGGCTTCCTTCTCGTGGCAGCTCAAGCAGGTTTTTGTACCCTCGTAGTGCTCGAAGTACTGCTGGTGGGTGTACTCTGCAGCCTGAGCGGCCGAAGCACCCAGCAGGAGGGTGCTAATTACGGTCCTCGCTTTCATTCCTTGCTCCCCTTTTTCCGGGAGGGGACCGTCACCCGGTCCCCTCCCCTTGTTTGCTGGTCAGAATCTGGCCGTCATCGTCAGCGTGAACACCGTTGCCTCGTCGTACGTGGGAAAACCGAGAATTGGCTTTGCATCGAGCTTCTTGGGGGCCCCTAAGTGCCAACCCGAGCCGGAGTAGTCGTACTGGTAGCGAATGGCCCCAAGGCGGAGGAAGAAGCGCTTGGCCAGCTGGTGAATGGCGTAAGCCTCAAACACATCCCCGCGAGCGGCCGTCTTGGGCGCCACGATGTCGTCCTGCGCCGGTGTGAAGTTGAACCAGTACTTGGATCCGCGGTTGTACTCGATACCCACCATGGTGCGGTCCTGGTTGAACAGGTAGCGCCCACCCAGGTACAGCATGCTCCCCGAGCGGCTTCTCGGCTCCTCAAAAGGATCACTGAACAGCCCACCGAAGGGTGTGGTCACCGGATCCGGGTGGCTCTTGACGTAGTTGAGGTTCACGAACCAATCAAAGGGACCGTCCTTGCGCTGGAGCAGCAGGCCAGCGACGTCCATGTCCCCCAAATTGGCGGAAGGGGTGAAGCGCATGACTACCGGAGCCTTAACCGCCTGGCCGGTGAGGGGGTTGGCAGGCAGCACGATCAAGCCGTTAAAGCCGTCGGTGAGGTTAAAGGCACGAGCGACCGTGGTTTGGAGTAAGGTGTTGTCATCGCTCCAAATGTCCCAGTTGATGCCAGCAAAGTCGGCGTCTTTTAACCGGTCGGCCGGCTGCTGCAGCACCTGTCCGTTACCAAAGCCGCTTTCGTAACCACGCCCGTAACACAAACGCAGCGTGGAGTGTTCTCCCAAGTGGTACCCCAAGGTGATCCCGTCAAATTGGAAATCGATAAGCGAACCCATGGGCGTCCCGCCCCGCAGCTCGCCCTTGCGCAAGTTCATGGGCGGGCCCGAGGTGGAGGGACGGCGGCCGATAGAAAGGTAAAACGGCTTTCCGGCAATGTTGCTCCACGTGAAGTAAGCCCGCTCCACGCGCAGGATGTCGGAGTTGGGCACGCTTGCCGTGGTGCCATCGATGTTGAAGCTGTTGGCCTGGCCGTTAAACACCTGCACGGCAGTGGAATCGCCCCAGGTCTTATACATGGCCAGCCGGCCGGAAAAGCTCACATTGGTGGCCACGTCCGCGTCCATGGTCAAGCGCAACCGGCTGGTGTAGAGCAGGGAGTTGTCCGCGTCGTAGGCCGGCCGATAGGCTCCCGCCAGCAGCATACCCATGAGCTGCTGTCTCATAGGGGCGGGGAAGGAGCCCATAGCCTGCTGGAGCTGCCGGAAGGTCAGGGTGTCGGTGAAGTAAAGGTAGTCACCGTAGTGAGAGGCGATGAACTGCTGCACCTGGGCTGCCGAGGTAGGAAGTTGCCCAGTGGCGCCGAAATAAAAAAGCGTGCCCACCAAGCCGGCTTGCAACGCCATGCCGTCGTAATGCTCTGGGACGGTGGCGGCAATGGAGTGGGCCTCAAAGCGGAAGTCACCGCCAAAGCGAATGCGATCCTGGGCTGCTGTCTTTTCCACCTTCTGCAACCGCTTTTCCAGCTCCTTAAGCTGGTTGCGCAGCTTGCCTGCCTCGTCTTCTGTTTGTGCCCAAGAAAGGGCGGGCACGGCCATCAGCAACACCACGCTCATAAACCGTTTCATCTTCGTCCTCCTTTACCCACAGGTCATGGGTTGTTCCGAGTCGGCCGCGTGGTCTACGGCAAACTTCTTGAGCTTCTCCAGCATCTCCGGCGTCAGCACCTCGAAAAGCTTCTTGCCGCTTCCCTTTGGGTCACCCAGCTTCTCGTGCGACGGCCGGAGCTTTTCCTTAAAGAAACGCTCCCACTGCTCTTGAATGAGGGACATGGGCGTGACCTCCCCGTGCGGCGAGTCGGGCCCGTGGCAGGGTTTGCAGTACTCACGGAACAGCGTCTTGCCATCGGGAGCCTTCCCTTCTGCCCCCGCCAAACCCCAACCCAAGAGCAGCGCAGGGAGCAGGCAAAGCACGAACGAGACTGTTCTTGTTTCCACGTTCACATTCACCTCCCACAGAAAGGACCTTTCTATCCTTTCTGTCACAACACAGTATATGTGCATTGTCGCATCCTGTCAACTCCCTTTATAACCGATTGGTGTTATCGAGAGTGCTAGGATGTGAGGAGAGGGAAGTGCCATGAGCGAGCAAACGTGCGAGCTGCCGCTGAGCAACGCCAGCGACGAGGAAATTGCCCAGCTGCTCCGCCAGGCCAAGACTGTGGCTGTCGTTGGCCTTTCCGACAACCCCGGAAGGGAGTCCTACGCCGTGGCCGCCTACCTCCAGGCCCAGGGCTACCGCATCGTACCCATCAACCCCAACGTGCACGAGGTGTTGGGCGAGCGGGCTTACCCCTTCCTTGGCGACGTGCCCGCCCAGGTGGCGGTGGACGTGGTGGACATCTTCCGGCGCCCCGAGTTCATCCCGGAAATCGTGGACCAGGCCATTGCCCGTGGGGTGAAGGCCATATGGATGCAAAAGGGCCTGGCACACAACGCTGCGGCCGAGAAAGCACGGGCGGCGGGTATCACGGTGGTTATGGACCGCTGCATGATGATAGAACACCGGCGCCTGCGGAGTTGACTGCCTGGCTTGATATAATGCGGCTGCCTGCTTTGCAGGGTGCGGGGCGCGCAACGAGGCACGTCCCGCCGGGGAGGGTAACATCGCAGACGAGCGCGACAGGGTACGCATCAACGAGATGATTCGGCTTTCCCCGGTGCGTCTCATCGACGCCGACGGCACGCAAATTGGCATCGTTCCCGTTGAACAAGCCCTCGAACTGGCCCGCCAAAAGGGATTGGACTTGGTAGAGGTAGCTCCCACGGCCCGCCCCATCGTGTGCAAGATCATGGACTGGGGCAAGTACCGCTACGAACAGGAGAAGAAGGCCCGGGAAGCGCGGAAGAAGGAACACCAAGTCGAGGTGAAAGAGGTCAAGTTCCGACCGGGCGTGGCGGACCACGACTTCCAAACCAAGCTCAACATGGTCAAGCGCTTCCTCTCCGAAGGCAAGCATGTGAAGGTGACCATCATGTTTCGGCGACGGGAAATGCGGCGCTTGGAAAACGGCTACGAGGTGCTGGAACGGGTTCGGGAGGCCCTGGCGGACCTGGCCAAGGTGGAGAAGGACGCCTCCATGGCGGAAGGTGGTCGCGACCTTACCATGGTTTTCGTTCCCCTGCGCCGGTAAGCGCGCTCTCCCTCAGCTGCCTCCCTCGGGAGCGGGCTCGCAAAGGGTTTTTCAACCAACTGGAGGAGGAAGGTATGCCCGTGGTCACATCCCACATTCGTTTGCAGGCCTCGGAGGTTCACGAGGTTCTTGCTCGCCACGTACTGGTAGACGGTTTCCACATTGTCCCTGATTTGGTGCGCTCCCAGGGTTCAACCCTGGTGGATGAGCGCGAAGGCAAAGCCTATTTGGACTTCTTTTCCAATTTCGGCTCGCAGGCCTTGGGCTGGAATCACCCCGGCCTAGCCGATCCGGAGTTCCGCGAGCGGCTGCTCCTGGCGGCCCTGCACAAGCCGGCCAACTCGGATGTTTACACCCGCTTTTTTGCTGAGTTTGTGGCCACCTTCGCCACGGTAGCCGTTCCCGCCTCCCATCGGCACCACCTCTTTTTCATCGAGGGTGGCGCGCTGGCGGTGGAAAATGCGCTCAAGGCAGCTTTTGACTGGAAGGTGCGCAACAACTTGGCCAAGGGCCTGCCGGAAAACCTGGGCACCCAGGTCATTCACTTCCGCCAGGCCTTCCACGGCCGCTCCGGCTATACCCTCTCCCTCACCAACACGGCCGACCCCCGCAAAACCGCCTACTTCCCCAAGTTCAACTGGCCGCGCATCCCCAACCCAAAGATCATCTTCCCCCTCGGCGAGCACTTGGCTGAGGTGGAAGCGGCCGAAAGGCAAGCCCTGTTAGAAATTGAGGCGGCGCTGGCCGCAAACAGGGACGACATTGCGTGTCTGATCATCGAGCCCATCCAAGCGGAAGGGGGTGACAACCACTTCCGTCCGGAGTTCTTACAGGCCCTGCGGAGGTTGGCCGACGAGCACGACTTCCTGTTGATCTTCGATGAGGTGCAAACCGGCTTGGGCCTCACCGGAAGCATGTGGGCCTTCCAGGGCTTGGGAGTGGAACCTGACCTGTTCTCCTTCGGCAAGAAGGTACAGGTGGGAGGCTTTGCCGCTAACAGCCGCATTGACCAGGTGTCGGACAACGTTTTCCGCGTTTCCTCGCGCATCAACTCCACCTGGGGGGGCAACCTCACCGACATGGTGCGCGCCACCCGCATCCTGGAGATCGTCGCCGCCGACAACCTGGTGGACCACGCACGCAAGGTGGGCGCCTTCTTGCTCTCGGGCTTGCACCAGCTGGCGGCCGACTTCCCCCACCTGGTCTCCCAAGTGCGCGGCCGCGGGCTGATGATTGCCTTCGACTTGCCCAACCCGGAGCTGAGAAAAAAGGCGGTGGAAGCCTGCCGCGCAGAAGGCCTTTTGCTCCTGCCCTGCGGCGAGCGCTCCATCCGCTTGCGGCCGTTCCTCGACCTGACGAGCGAGGATGCTCAGCGCGGTGTGCAGCTTTTGGCCTCAGCCCTTCGACGGCTGAGCTAACAACCGCGCCGGCGCCTTCGCCCTCCCTTGCAAAGGCTCGTATCCTCCGCTAAGGTGGACACACTCTTAAGGAGGTGTCGCCATGGCTGACGTGATGCCACCCCCACCCCCAGCTCCCAGCGCTCAGCCGTTGCCCTGGGAGGAGCCCGGCTACCCACCGCTGGAAGCCCTCTACGAAAGTGCAAAGCTGGTCCTGTTGCAACCCCGCCAGGCTTTCTCGCGCATGAGCCAAGAGGTTAGCCTGGGCAAACCGGTGGTTTTTGCCGTAATTTTCGGCTGGGTGGGTGCCATCGCTGCCCAGCTTTACCAGCTGGTCTTTCGTTCCACCTTGGCTTCCCTTGTCCCGCCTTTGTTTGCCAAGAAGGACCTGGTATTTTCGCAGGTCTTTTCGTTTGTCTTTACGCTCACAGCGCCCATCTGGGTCCTCATCGGCTTGGGCATCCTAACCCTTGTGCTCCATCTTTTCTTATTGGTTTTCGGTGCGGCCAACAGGGGTTTGGAAACCACCTTTCGGGTGCTCGCCTATACGGAGGCCGCGCAAATTTTCCAGCTCATTCCCGTCTTCGGCAGCTTGATCGGCATGCTGTGGTGGCTTTTCGTTGCCATCCCCGGCTTGGCCGCGGCCCACCATAGCAGCACGGGACGAGCCGCCGCCGCCGTGCTCACGCCCGTGGCGCTGTGCTGCGTCTGCCTGGTAGCCCTGCTGGTTTTGCTGGGCGCCGGCTTGGTCGCTGCCTTGCGCGGATGAGACGCGTTTTGCCCCTGGCGGTCCTGCTGCTGGCCGCCGCATTTGTGCTGGCCAGCCGTCCCCTCTGGCCCGCAGCGGCGCAAGTCTTGCCTGCCTGCCCCTTTCGCACCCTTTTGCATCTCCCCTGCCCTAGCTGCGGCAGCACCCGCGCGCTTCTGGCCCTGGGCCAGGGGCAGCTAGGTGTCGCCCTGGCAGCTAACCCATTGTTCGTATTGGTCTTGGGGCTGATGGCAGCTGCCGCCTGCCTTTGGTTGGGGGCTCTGGCGCTTGGCCGCCCCTTGCCCCCATGGGTGGGCCAGCTGGAGCGCTCCTGGCCGCCCTGGCTGCGCCTGGCGGTCGCAAGCGCTCTGGTCGTCAACTGGCTGTGGCTGGTGGCCAGCACTCCGAATTAAGGGCTGGTGGCCAGTGGCCTGGGGATGCGCGAGCCGGGTTTTTCCAGCGGCAGGCCCTGCTGGCAAAGGGGGCATTGAGCTGGCTCAAAGGTGGGGATGTCCACCTCCAGCAGGGAGGCAAAGGGCAAAGGAGCAAAGGGGTTTGCCTTTCCCGACCGGTTGACCATGCAACCCACCCCCACCACGGCGCCCCCTTCGCTTTCCACCACCCCCATCACCTCACGAGTGGAGCCACCCGTGGTCACCACGTCCTCCACCACCAGCACCCGCGCCCCTTCCGGCACGGCGAAACCACGGCGTAGGGTCATGGCGCCTTCCCAGCGCTCGGTGAAGTAAAAGCGCACCCCCAGCGCCCGCGCCACCTCATGGCCGATGATCACGCCGCCCAGGGCAGGCGAGACCACCAGGTTCGCCCCAGCGTTCCTGAGCCGTGCCGCCAACTGCCGACCAGCCGCCTCCGCGGCCGTGGGCTCGGCCAGGTAGAGGGCGCACTGCAGGTACTGCGGGGAGTGCAACCCGGAAGAGAGGAGAAAGTGCCCTGACAGGTACGCCCCCACCGCTGCCAAGTCTTGCAAGCTTAAAGCCTGCATCATTCCTCCCGTTTAAGCCGATAGGCTTCGATTTTCTTGTACAAGTTGGAACGAGGTGTTTGGATCGCCCGGGCTGTGGCCGCCACGTTCCAGTGGTGCCGGGCCAGCATGCGCCTTAAGTACTCGCGCTCCGCCCGCGCGTGAAAGTCAGCCAGCGTGGGCGCAACAAAGATGGCTGCCAACTCCCCTTCCGGCTGCCGCTGCCCACTCAGGGGCAAGTCCACCGCGCGGATCTCGTCAGCCAGCTCCATGATCACCATGCGCTCCACCAGGTTCTTCAGCTCCCGCACGTTGCCCGGCCAATGGTAGGCCGAAAGCTGCGCGAGAGCTTGCGCGCTCCAGCGTTTGCAATGGCGGTTGTACTCAGCGCACGCGCGCTCGGTGAAGTAAGCCACCAGCTCGGGGATATCCTCGGGGTGCTCGCGCAAGGGAGGCGTGCGCAGCACCACCACGGAGAGGCGGAAAAACAAGTCCTCACGGAAACGACCGCGCGCCACCTCTGCCTGCAAGTCCTTATTAGTAGCGGCAATCACCCGCACATCCAGCCGGCGCACCTCCCCCGCCCCAACCGGTTCCACCTCCCCATCCTGCAGCACCCGCAGCACTTTGGCTTGGGTGCGTTCCGACATGTCGCCCACCTCATCGAGAAAAATGGTGCCGCGGTCCGCCTGCACGAACTTTCCCACCTGGCGCCGCACCGCGCCGGTAAAGGCTCCCTTTTCGTGCCCGAACAGCTCCGATTCGATGAGCTCCTCGGGAATGGCGGCACAGTTGACGCGAATAAACGGCTTTCCCTGGCGTGGGGACAACTCGTGGATGCGCCGGGCCACCAGCTCCTTGCCCGTGCCCGATTCGCCCATGATCAGCACGGTGGCGCGAGCCGAGGCCACACGGGCAATCTCCTCGCGCAGCTTTTCCATCACCGGCGAGAAGCCCAGCAAGGGTGGGTAGGTGAGCTCCTCCTTGAGGCTGCGGTTTTCCTCCAGCAGGAGACCGCGGGCCACGGCATTGTGCACCGCCAGCAACAGCTCCGCCCGCTGAGGCGGCTTTTCCAGAAAGGCATCGGCGCCGGTGGCCAAGCAGTGCTGAGCGGTGAACTGGTCCCCATGGCCGGTAAGGATGAGCACGGGCACGTCCACCCCGCGCTGGCGCCAGTCGCGCAGCAGAGCCAGCCCATCCATTCCCGGCATCTTGATGTCCAGGATCACCGCGTGGGGACGAAAGCGGTCCAGGCGGTCCAGGCCCAAGAACGCGTCGGGTGCCTCCGCCACCTCGTACCCCTCGCCCTGCAGGATGGCTGCCACCACCTTGCGGTTGGCCCCATCATCATCCACCACCAGCACCCGGCCCTTGGTTTCCATGGCGGCAAGTCTAGACCCATGTCCATCTCTAGGGAACGGTGACCACCACCTTCCCCACCGAGGCCCTCCCCTGCACGAGGGCGTGGGCTTGCGGCAACTGATCAAAGGGAAAAACCTGGCCAATGACCACCTTCAGGGTCTTCTGGCGCAGCTGCTCCAGCAAGAACTCCGCCCTCTGCTGCAAATGGGGTGCAAGGCTAGGCAAGAGGGAAAGGTTAAAGCCCGAAAGCGTGCGGCAGGAGGAAACCAAGGCAAAGGGCACCACCGCGCCCATACGCAGGAGCTGGGCTACGGCCACCAGCAGGCGCACCCGCCGCCGGCCCACGGCCGAGGCAAAGCCAAACAAAAGGTAGCGCCCGTCCGGGCGCAGATGACGCCAGCCCGGCCGAAACCAGCGGCCCCCTACCGAATCCAGCACCACGTCCAACCCGGAGGCTGCGGCCCTCGGGTACTCCTCGTAGCTCACGCACTCCTGCGCCCCCAGGCTCGCAGCTAGTTGCCGCTTGGCCGGCGTGGAGGCCACCGCCAACACCTGGGCTCCCGCACGCACCGCCATTTGTACCGCCATGGTACCCACCCCACCCGCCGCCGCCAGAATGGCCACCCGCTCGCCAGCGCGAAGGCGCCCCACGGTGAAAAGCGCGTGGTCCGCGGTCAGGCCTGTGACCGCGTAGCCCGCCCCCTCCACAAAGGAGACTCCAGGCGGTAAAGGACGAAGGTACGAGGCCCTTACTACCACCAGCTCCGCGTGGCCACCAAAAATCGGCACCGCCGCCACCGCCGTGCCTACCGCGGGCGCCCCCACACCCGGTCCCAAAGCGACTACCTCCCCAGCCACCTCCATGCCAGGGATAAACGGCGGTGGCGGTGTGCGTGGGTATACACCCGCGCGCGCCATGCAGTCAGCAAAGTTCAAGCCAATGGCACGCACGCGCACCAGAGCCTCGCCCGGGCCCGGGGAGGGGTCAGGGAGGTCCTGCAGGGTCAGTCCCTGCGGACCTCCGTAACGCCGCGCCACCCAAGCGCGCACGTGCGCTTAAACCTCTTCTGCCCCGCTAGCAGGACGGGCCAAGTTGGGCAGCATGCCGCGCAGCTTGCCCTCCAGTTCCTGCATGAGCTCGGGGTGCTCCTTCAGATACTGCCGGGCATTTTCTCGCCCTTGACCCAGGCGCACATCGCCATAAGAAATCCACGTGCCGGACTTGCTCAGTAAGCGGTGCTCGATGCCCAGGTCCAGGATTTCGCCGGCGCGGGAAATGCCCTCGCCGTAAAGAATATCGACCTCGGCCACCCGAAAAGGCGCGGCCACCTTGTTCTTGACCACCTTCACCTTGGTGCGGTTGCCCACGACCTCTTCGCCTACCTTGATGGGCGCCACACGGCGAATGTCCAGGCGCACCGAAGCGTAAAACTTCAAAGCCCGGCCCCCGGTGGTGGTTTCGGGGTTGCCAAACATCACGCCGATCTTCTCGCGGATTTGGTTGATGAAGATCACGCAGGTCTTGGACTTGGACACCACGCCGGTGAGCTTGCGCAGGGCCTGTGACATCAGACGCGCTTGCAGGCCCATGGAGGCGTCGCCCATCTCCCCTTCCAGCTCCGCCCGCGGCACCAGCGCAGCTACCGAGTCAATGACCACCACATCCACCGAACCGGAGCGAATGAGGGTCTCGGCAATTTCCAACGCCTGCTCCCCGTTGTCCGGCTGAGAGACGAGCAGGTTGTCCACGTCCACGCCCAACTTGGCCGAGTACTCGGGGTCCAGGGCATGCTCGGCGTCGATGAACGCCGCCAACCCTCCTTGTTTTTGCGCTTCGGCAATCACGTGCAGGGCCAAGGTGGTCTTACCGGAAGATTCGGGACCGTAAATCTCCACGACCCGCCCCCGAGGCATGCCCCCTACCCCTAAGGCCGCATCCAGGCCCAAGGAGCCCGTGGGAATAACCTGCACCGCCAGGGCTTCCCGTTGGCCCAAGCGCATGATGGCGCCCTTGCCGAACTGGCGCTCAATTTGGGAAACCGCCACCTCTAATGCCTTCAACTTGTCTTGGTTCACCTCAACCATGGCTTGCTCCTTCCTCGTGGCGGGCGGGAACGGCCGGCACGCTAGCAAAAACGCCGGCGTCGGTCAAGGGTCCTCAGGAGGAAACCCCCTCCGGGGTAAACCGATAGCCCACCCCGCGTACCGAGTGGATATAGCGGGGGCGTCGGGGATCGGGCTCGAAGTAGCGCCGCAAGCGCACGATGAAGTTGTCAATGGTCCTGGAGGTGGAGCCGTACTTGTAACCCCACACACGCTCCAGGATGACTTCGCGCGAAACCACTTGCCCCTGCAGCTCCACCAGGAGCTTCATCAGCATGCACTCCTTTTCCGTGAGCTCCACTTCCCCGTGAGGTCCCTTGGCCTTGAAGGTGCGAAAGTTGATCTCGTTGTCGCCGAAGCGAAAAACCCCCCGCTCCGCCACCGGCGTCTCGAACCACTCCTGCCGCCGCAGGATCCCCTTAATGCGCAACACCAGCTCTTCCAGCAAAAACGGCTTGGTCATGTAGTCATCACCGCCCTGGCGCAGGCCCTGCAAGCGGTCGGCGTCGGAGGACTTGGCGGTTAGGAAAAGAATGGGAACACGGTTGCCCATGCCGCGCAAGCGCTGACAAACTTCGAAACCGGAAATGCCTGGCAGCATCACATCCAACACCACCAAATTAAATTCCTCACTTGCCAGGCGCTCCAGCGCCTGCTCCCCATCGTGGACCACCGATGCCTCGTAGCCCTCAAAACGAAGGTTATGCGCTAGGGCTTCCGCCAAGTGCTTTTCGTCTTCCACCACCAGGATCTTCGCGGCCATAGCTCACCTCGCCGTGGGGTTCATCGTACTCCAACTCCCCCTCGGCGTCCACCTGGGCAGCGCCGGGGAGAAACAAGCGAAAGCGAGCACCTTTGCCCGGCCCTTCGCTTTCGGCCAGCAGCTTACCACCGTGTGCCTTGGCAATCTCCTGAGCCACAAACAAACCAATGCCCGTGCCCGGCGTACGCCGCGCCACCTCATCACCCCCGCGGTAAAACACGCCGAAAATCTTCGACAGCTCCTCTTTTGCAATGCCAATGCCGTTGTCGGCTACTTCCAGCACCGCCTGCCCACCCTCCACCCACAGGCGCACCCAAACTTTGGGGTCCTGGGGAAAGGCGTACTTGAAGGCGTTTTCCAACAGGTTGGAGAGGATGATGGCCACCCCCTCGCCATCGTGCGGGACCCGCACCCCCGGGGCAATATCCGCCTCCAGGGTGATGCCTCGCGCCTGCGCCCGGGGAAGCGCCAGCGCCAGCTCCTCCTCCACCAGCTGCGACAGGTCCGCCAGCTGCATGTGCAGGCGGTGCACACCCGAAGCAAAACGGGTGAGCTCCAAGATCTTTTCCACCAGGTTCTGCAGGCGTTCCGCATCGGCCAAAGCGTTGCGCAGGAATTGTTCCTGCATCGAGCCTTGCGCCCGGCCGGAAAGCACCGTTTCCAAGCTCAGGCGGATGCCCGCGATGGGGGTTTTGAGCTCGTGCGTCACGGCGGAAATAAAGTTCTGCCTCTGCTGCTCCAACACCGACTCCTGCCGCAACATGCGCCAGAGAAGGGCAACCACGGCCGCCATGCCCAGCCAAAAAAACACGCCCTCGGTCACCACCATCAGCACCCGCCGCTGGTAACGTACTGTGGCCACCTCCCAGCGCTCTCGGTCGGGCACCAGCACGTAGCCGGCCAGGCTGCCGCTTAAGGGCACCACCTCGCCCTCCCGCGGACGGACCGCCCCAGGTGGCAGCAGCACCGCTCCGGGGACCTCTTCTTCCAGCCAGCGAGCCAGCACCTCCTGCGGAAGAAAAAGCTCAGCAGCCAAGCCTGGGGCTGCCGGCAAGATCAGCACCAACCCACCCTCCCGAGAGTCCCAGCGCTTCTCGCTCAACTCCCGTGGCAGCAACATCAGGGAGCGGAACGGAGATCGCAGCGAGGGCGCGGTACCCGGTGGCAACGAGCTTTCCACCGCTTGGAGGCGGGCGGTCAGCACCAACGCCGCGCGGCGCAGTTCTTCCAGCATCAGGCGCCGCTCCAGCTGCAGGCGAAGACCGTTTTCCCGCAAGGCGAAAGCGACCCACCAGGTGAACTGGGCGTTAAGCACCACCGCCAGCACCACCAGGATGGCCACGTGACGCATGGAAAAGCGGCCGCTGGCCTGCACAGCGCGAGTATAGCCAAGCCCTTGCGCCTTCCAGCGCAATGCGCGGTTGACAGCAGAGATTCGGGTTCTCACAATCGCCGCGTGCACGCGCAGCTGCTCATCCGCGGGGGCACGGTGGTACCCATGACCGAGCCTGGCCTTTTCTTTCAAGGCGACGTGCTGGTGCACGGCAACCGCATTGCTGCCGTGGCACCCTCCCTGCCTTGCCCAGAGGGTGCCCAAGTCCTGGATGCGCAAGGCATGCTGGTGTTGCCGGGTTTCGTACAAACCCATGTGCACGTGGTCCAGAGCTTGGCGCGCCACCGAGCCGATGGCCTACCCCTCTTGCCCTGGCTGGTGGAGCGCATTTGGCCTTACGAAGCCGCCCTCACCCGTGAAGAAACCGCAGCCGCGGCACAGCTAAGCATTGCCGAGCTTTTGTGCGGTGGCACCACCACCGCCTTGGATATGGGCAGTGTCCACCACCACCACGAGGTGTTCCAAGCGGCAGCCACCTTGGGTATCCGCTTCGTGTCCGGCAAGTGTCATATGGATACGGGAGAACAGGTACCCGAACCGCTCTTGGAGGACCGCGAAGACTCACTGGAGCAAGCGGCTCATCTGGCCAGCCGCTGGCACGGGGCCTGCGGGGACCGCCTGCGCTACGCCGTGGCGCCGCGCTTCGTGCTTTCTTGCTCCCGCGAGCTGCTGGTGGGTTGCGCCGAGCTGGCACGCCAGCGCGGGCTTCTGCTTCACACTCACGCCAGCGAGAACGCCGAGGAAACCGCCTTGGTGCGGCAGCTCACCGGTCAGGGTAACGTCAGCTTCCTCGCTGATTTGGGCCTTTCTGGGCGGGACACGGTCCTAGCCCATTGCATCCATATAGAAGGAAAGGAAATCGCCTTGCTTGCGCAGCAGGGCACCGGAGTAGCCCACTGCCCAGGGGCCAACCTCAAGCTGGCTTCCGGCGTAGCCAACCTGCCAGCCCTTTTGGCCAAGGGGGTGCGCGTGGGCCTGGGAGCTGACGGCCCTCCCTGCAACAACCGGCTTTCCATTTTTCACGAGATGGCTTTGGCCGGCACGCTGCACAACCTGCGCCACGGCGCCACCAGCGTCACCCCATGGACCGTGCTGGAGCTGGCCACCTGGCGCGGGGCTGAAGTGCTCGGCTTTACCGGGCAACTGGGTCGGCTGGTGCCCGGCTGGCTGGCGGATATCGTGGTGCTGGCGCCCTCGTGGTCCTGGGAGCCTTGGGGCGACCCCGCCAGCATGCTAGTCTTTGGCGCGGGCATGAAAAACGTGCGGCACGTGGTGGTCAATGGGTGTCTGGTGGTGGAGGACGGCCATTTGCTCACCGCCAACGCTGAGACAATTCGCCGCGACGCTCGCCGAGCTGCCAGCGCTCTAGAGAAGAGGTTGGGCTGGGCATGATCCTGCGCCGTTACCGCATCGAGGAGCTGGACCAGTACTTGGCGCGGCGCGATTACGAAGCCGCCCTTTCTGCTATTGCCGATGAGCTGAAAAAACATCCGGAAAACTTCAACTTGTTGCTGCGGCAAGCGGAAATCCTGGCCATGGCTGGGGACCGGGAGCACGCCATCGGCGTGTACCGCAGCTTGGCCAAGCATTTTGCCAAGCAGGGGCGCTACAGCATGGCTATTGCCGTGACCAACAAGATCCTGCGCCTGGATGCCAGCCAAACGGAAGCAGCCGCGGAGCTCCAGACGCTTTTGGAAGCGCAGAGGAAGGCCGAGGAGGAAGCCAGAAGCCGTCTGGAGCAGGCAACATTAAAGCCCACCACTGCCCCACCCACCCCACCCCCAATGCTGCAAGCCCCCGAGACGAGCGCGGCGCGTTTTTTTTCCGCCTTTCCCGCCCCAACGCTGGCCGAGCTCCTGGCCTCCACCTCGGTACGTGCCTACAAAGCGGGCGCGGTCATCGTGCGCGAGGGCGACCCGGGCGATTCCCTGTTCCTCATCGTGGACGGGACGGTGGAGGTCAAGGGCACCGACCCCAAGGGTCGGCAGGTGAAGCTGGCCCAGCTGCAGCAGGGCGACTTTTTTGGGGAGGTGGCGGTGCTCACCGGTAAACCCCGCACGGCCACGGTGGTGGCGCAAACGGATGTGGCCGTGATCGAAATCAGCCGCGCCACCCTGGCCGAACTGCAGCAGCGCCACCCGCAAGTACAACAAGTCCTGGAGCGCTTTTACCAAGAGCGGGTTAACGCCACCGTCGAGCTCATGCTGGCTCGCCTGCGCGGGGAAGGATGATGCAGACCCGCTGTGCCTTGGCTCGGCGCTTTTTCCGCCTGGCGAGCCAGGAACCCTCCGCTCCCGCCTTTCTCGACGCCGACGGTCGCCTGCTGGTTCCCCGCGCCCTGCTGGCGCAACAGACCCTGGCGGCGGCGGAGCTGTATGCCCGCATGCGCCTGCCCGCCGGGCCGGTGGTGCTGTCTTTGCCTAACGGACCGGCCTTGCTCGCTCACCTGCTTGCCCTGCGGCACTTGGGGCGGGTGGTGGTGTTGGCCGACGCCACTTCGCCCCGCCCCGAGCTGGTGCGGGCGGCCACCACCGTGGGTGCGGTGGCGCTAGTGGCTAACCTGGAGCGCCTGGACCGGGCGGTGGAGCTGCCTCCCTCTGGAGTGGGACTGGAGGGTGTTTCGTCCCCGCGCCGGCGACTGCCTCAACGAGCCGCCCTGTGCAAGCTCTCCTCGGGCTCCAGCGGCGAACCCCAGGCCTTTGCCGCGTCGGTGGCGCAGTTGGTGGCCGACGCACGCCATATCTTCCGCACCATGGGCCTTCAAGTCACCGACCGAACCCTGGCCGCAATTCCCCTTACGCACTCCTACGGCCTTGGGTCCTGCCTGGTGCCCCTGTTGGCTTGGGGGACGCCCCTGGTGCTGCCCGCCTGCAACCTGCCAGCGGCCCTGGCTCACAGCTTGGCAGCGGCGCGGGTACAGCATTTCCCGGCGGTGCCGGCAATGATCCGCGCCTTGGCTGCCCTCCCTCAACTCCCACCTTGGCCTGCTCTGCGCGTTTGCCTGGCGGCCGGTGCCCCCTTGTCACCTAAAGACGCCGCTGCGTTTGCCGCGGCCACCGGGCACAAAGTACACGTGTTTTACGGGTCCTCCGAGTGTGGGGGGATCACCTATGACCGTAGCCCCGCGGGCGTGCACCAAGAGGGGGCGGTGGGCACGCCCCTTTTGGGCGTGCAGGTGGAGGTGGTGGGTGAGGACGGAAAGCCATTGCCGCCCGGCCAGGAGGGGCGGGTGCGGGTGCGCTCCCGAGCGGTGGTCTTGGGCGCCCTCCCCACCTTGCCCGACCCCGCGGTCCTCCGGCCGGGGGAGTTCCTCACCGGCGACGCGGGCGTTTTCGACCAGCAGGGCGTCTTGCGCCTTTGCGGCCGCGTCTCGGAAGTGGTAAACGTGGCGGGCAAAAAGGTCCACCCGGAGGAGGTGCGGGCAGCGCTGGAGAAGATCCCCGGCGTTTTGAGCGCGGCGGTGGTTGGCTTGCCCGATCGCCACCGTGGCCAGGTGGTGGGTGCGGTGGTAGCGGTGGCACCGCAAACTCACCTTACGGTACACAAGATCCTGAGCTTTTGCCGCGCGCATCTAGCGCCTTACAAGGTGCCGCGACGGGTTGTACTGGTGCCGGAGTTGCCGGTAAACGCCCGCGGCAAGCTGCCTAAGAAAGAGCTGGTCGCCATCCTCACGCAGGCAGGTGCGTCGCAACCTGACGGCTCTTGAAAGCAAACGCCAGGGAGTGGGCGAAGGCGTGGCCATCGCGGGTGCTACTCTTGGAAGCATGAAGGCGGAGGAGGAGGCAGGCTGCCGCTACCTGCTGCTGCGGGCGGGGGATCGGTTGGTGGCCATCGAGGCGCGCCTGGTGCGACGCATCCTGCGCGCGCTGCCCACCACCCCCTTGCCGGGCGCTCGCCCCGAGCTATTAGGCTTGGCGGAGTTCGCTGGTGAGCCGGTACCCGTGTTGGACCTGGCTCAGCTAGTGGGTGCGGGGCCGGGGCCACCTGCCAGCTTCCCGGTGACAGTGGTGGTGTGGGTGGGCTCGTCGGCCGGACCGGAGCTGGTGGGCCTAGCTGCCGATGCGGCGCTGGACCTGGTGACCATTGCCCCCTCGGCCATTGCGGCTGTGAACCAAGGGGTGGTGGCAGGCGAAGCAGCCATAGCCCAGGGAACGGCCGAGGTGGTGGATTTGGCCAGGTTGGGGCAGGCATGAGTAGGTCTTCCTTCCTCCTTTGGCGGCGCCATCGCGCGCTTTGGGCTGTGCCGGTTGGGGCGGTGAAAGGCATCGATCAGGCAGGTACGCCGGAAATCCAGCTGGCCAAGGGGGTGCTGCCCGCTGACGAGGTGTTGGGCGTGGTGGGCAACCTGGTGCCGCGGCCCGCAGGCGAGGTTTTGGCCGCCTTTTGGCCACACGCGTGTGCGGGGCTGGCGGTTTTTCAAGGTGAAGCGCTGGTGGTGCTGGAACCAGGGGCACCACCACCACCGCTGTGCAAGGGGGAGCTATGAGGGAACAGGAGACGCTTCGCTACGGCATTCCCGTCCTGGGCGCTGCCTTGGCCGGCGCGGTTGGCCTTCTGGGCTTTGTGGGGTTGCTGCTGGCTGCTGGCTTCGGCATGCCCGGTTGGATTTTGAACAGCTACCTGGCCCTCACCTTGGGGCTTTTGGCCCTGTACGTGGCTTTGGTCCTCCAGCCGGCGCGCAAGCTGGAGAAAAAGCTGCAACGGCTTTTGGCGCAAACGGCCAAAGCCGACACGGCCTTCGTCCAGGTGTTGCAGCACCTGCAAGCTGGCGACTTGGTGGCGGCGCAGCAGGCCTCCTCCCACCTGCCCTCCCAGGTGGAAAGCCAGTTCTTGGCAGCAGCGCGAGCCATAGGCACGCTGGTACAGCAAATCCAAGCCAGCTCGGTGGACATTGCCGCCGCCGGCCAGGAGGTGCATAGCACCGCTTCCGAACTCGCCTCCGGCTCATCCGAGCAGGCAGCGGCGGTGGTGGAAATCACCGCTACCATGGAAGAGCTGGCGCGAACGGCCGCGCAAATCGCCTCCAACGCCGCCAACCAAGCGGAGCAGGCAGCGCAGGCGGAAGCTGCCGGCACTGCCGGGGCGGCGGCGGTAGAAGAGGCGGTGCGGGGCGTGGAGGAGGTGCAAAAGCGCATTGCCGCCATTGCCAGCCGCGCTGACTCCCTGGGGGCCCGTTCGCGGGAAATTTACCGGGTGCTGGATCTAATCACCGAGCTTTCCCAGGAAACCCACATCCTCGCCCTCAACGCGGCCATCGAAGCCACCGCTGCCGGTGAGCACGGGCGGCGCTTTTCCGTGGTGGCGGACGAGGTGCGCCGCCTGGCCGAGCGCTCCCGCGAGTCGGTGGAGTCGGTGCGCACGCTTCTAGAGGAGTTTTCCGCCTCCATCCGCGCCACGGTGGTGGCTACCGAGGAATCCAGCAAGGAGGTGGCCAAGGTGCTGGACCGGGTGCGAGCGGCCACCGCCAGCATCGAGCAGCTGCGCGGGGCGGTGGCGGAAACGGCCCAGGCGGCGCGAGAAATCTCCCTGGCCACCCAACAGCAGCGCACCGCCTCCGACCAGGTGGTGCTCACGCTCAAGGAGGTGAGCCAGGTGATTCAAAAGATGGCTGAGGGCCTGAAGGCCTTCTCCGGCACGGCGGAGCGCCTCAGCCAGCTGGCTTTGTCCATCCAGTTGCTCACCCAGTCCTTTCATCTGGATTCCCCCCGCTCGGTCAAGCACATTGCCCAAACCCTGGCCGATGCCCTGGGGGCGGAAGCAGGCCACTGGGAAGCGCTGGACGTGGCCTTTACCCAGGCCCTCAAGCAAAATCGCTTCTTGGAAAACGCCTTCCTCACCGATCCGGAAGGCAACCTGGTGGCCTTTACCCCCAACCCCGAGCTGCACTTGCCTGAGGGCAGCCTACCCTTGGCCATTGGCCAAAACCTGGCCGAGCGTCCCTGGTTTCAGGCGGTCATGCGTGACCAAGGCACCACCCTCACCCCCGTATACACCTCCCTGCTCACCGGCCAGCGCTGCTTCACCGTGGCCGCACCGGTGCGCAATGCCCAGGGCAAGCTGGTGGGCGTGCTGGGCTTGGATGTGAACGCCACATCTTGGACGAGAATTGTCTCGTGAGCAGCGAGCTTGCTGACCTGTTGCCCGTGTTTCTGGCCGAAGCGACGGGGCGGCTGGAGCGCCTCAACCATCTCCTGCCCACCCTCGAGACCAGCCCGGAAAACCGGCGGGAGGCGCAGCGGGAACTGCACACCCTCAAGGGTGCGGGGCGCATGCTCCAGCTGGCCTCCTTTGCCGAGCTTTGCCACCAGCTGGAAGAGCTGGTGGCCAAGGGCGGGGAAGGGTGGCAGCAGGCACTCCAACGGGGTTTGGACCAGCTGGCAGAGGCCTTGGCCCAGCTCAAGGTGGGGCCTTCCACGCCGGCAAGGGAAGAAGAAAAGCCGGCTCCGCGGGGCGGGGACGTGCTGCGCCTGGCCGGCCGGGACCTGGACCTCCTGGCTGACCGCGCCACCCGCCTGCGCATTCTCGCCCGAGGCGCCCGCATCTTCCACGAGCGCCTGCGGGAGCTGTCCAATTTGGCAGCCAAGGCGGTGCACGAGGAGGAACCGGCCCAGGCGCTGGCCGTTTTGGCCACGGCGCTGCGCAAGCTGGCCCTGGAGCTGGAGCTGGGTCAGGGCCGGCTCCAGCGCTTGGCCGATGCCCACCAGGACCACGCCGTGAGCCTGCAGCTCCAACCCTTGGGTCCGGTACTGCAAAGCTTGGCACGCCACGCCCGCCAGCTGGCCGGCGAGCTGGGCAAAGACCTGGCCGTCACCGTGCGCGGGGAGGACGTGAAGCTGGACCGGCGGATAACCCGCGAGCTGGAGGAGGCTCTCATTCACCTGGTGCGCAACGCCGTGGATCACGGTTTGGAGAAAGCGGAGCAGCGCGCCGCCCTGGGGAAAAACCCAACCGGCAGGCTGTTGGTGCAGGCGAGCCTGGCCGGGGACAAGGTTCAGCTGGTGGTGGAAGATGACGGCTGCGGCATTGATGCCGCCCTCGTGCGGGAAAAGGCCCAGGCTCAGGGTCTGATCTCGCCGCAGGAAGCGCAGGCCATGAGCGCCGCCGAGGCCCTGCGGCTGCTTTTCATTCCCGGTTTTTCCACCCGCGAGCACGCCACCGCCCTTTCCGGGCGGGGTGTGGGCATGGACGCGGTAGCCGCGGCCTGCGCCCGCGTGGGCGGCGAGGTGAGCCTCACCTCCACCGTGGGCTTAGGCACCCGCGTGGTGCTCACCTTGCCGGCGGCGCGCCGCGGAGAACAGGTGCTGGTGGTGCAGGTGGGCAAGCTGCAGGTGCTCTACCCCAAGGCCGCGCTGAGGCGCTACCTACCCCTGGCGGAGCAGCACGTGGTGCAGCGCGCCGGGCGCACCTTTTGCAAGCTGGAGGGACGGCTGGTGCCCTTCGTGCCGCTGGTGCGCCTCTTCGGCCAAACCCCTGCACCTCGGCAGCTGCTGCTTTTCGGGGAAGCGGGTGGCCAAGAGCTGGCGGTTGCGGTGGACACGGTGCTGGGGGAAGAAGAGGTGGTGGTCCGCTCTGCTCCCGCCTCCGTTTCCCTGCCAAGCCTTTTTGCCGGCGTGGCCGTCACCAGCAGCGGTAAGCCCCTGGGCCTGTTGGCGCCACAGGCGCTGCGCTATGCGACCCTGGCAGCGGCCAAAGCCGCAGCGCGCGTGCGCGAAGCCGAACCCATCAAGGTCCTGCTGGTGGACGACTCGTTGGTCACCCGCGAGATGGAGCGCAGGCTCCTAGCCGATGCGGGTTTTGCCGTACGCGTGGCTAGCGATGGCGAGGAAGCCTTGAGCCTTTTGGCCGAGCAGCCGGTGGATTGCCTGGTCACCGACATCGAGATGCCCGGCATGGACGGCCTGGAGCTCACCCGCCGCTTGCGGCAGCTACCGCAGTTTGCCCATTTGCCGGTGATCGTGGTGTCCACCCGCGACCGTCCCGAGGACCGGCTGGCAGGCCTGTCGGCGGGAGCCGACGCCTACCTGGCCAAGCAAGGGCTGGATGCCAGCGAGCTCATCAGCCTGGTGCGGCGCCTGGGAGGCCGGGCGTGAGTATCAAGGTGCTGCTGGTGGACGACTCCCCCACCGTGCGTGCGGTGCTGCGCCGCCTGTTCAAGGCTCACCCAGACCTGGAAGTGGTGGCGGAAGCCAGCAACGGCCAGGAGGCGGTCGAGGCGGTGCTGCAGCTGCGTCCAGACGTGATCATCTTGGACGTGGAAATGCCCGTGATGGGCGGCTTGGCCGCCCTGGACCACATTGCCAAGCTGCGCCCTACGCCCATTCTGGTGCTCACCTCGCGCGCCAACCGGGATCGGATGGCGATAGCCTTCGAAGCGGTGCGGCGGGGAGCGCTGGAGGTTTTGCCCAAACCCGAGGCGCCGGAAGGGTGGGAGGAGCTGGCGCAGCGGTTGCCTGAGCTCCTGCGCACCGCTGCTCGCCTGCCGGCAGCGGTAGCCAGGCCGGTGCCCGCCAAAAAGCTTCCGCCCGCACCCCCGCGGCGGGTGCAGCTCCTGGTGGTGGGGGCTTCCACCGGCGGCCCCGGCGCCCTGCGCAGCTTCCTGCTGCACTTGCCGGCCCGCTTTCCCGCGCCGGTGGCTGTGGTGCAGCACATGAGTGCCGGCTTTGAGGAGGGGCTGGCCGCTTGGTTGGCCAGCGAAACAGGTCGGGACGTGCGGGTTTTGAGCAGCCGTGAGCTGCCGCCCGCCGGAGCGGTGCGCCTTGCACCAGCGAGCTGCCATCTGGTGGTGGCAGCGGACGGCACCTTTGCCCTCGACAGCCAAAGCCCTCCGCGCAACGGCCATCGCCCTTCGGTGGACGTGCTGTTTGAGTCAGCCCTCGCCTTTCGCCCGCAAAACACCGTGGCGGTGCTGCTTTCTGGCATGGGGGACGACGGCGCGCGGGGACTTTTGGCCTTAAGCAAGGCAGGAGCTCTTACCCTGGTGCAGGATGAAGCCAGCTCGGCCGTGTTTGGCATGCCACGGCAAGCGCTAGAGCTGGGAGCTGCCCAGGTAGCCTTACCCCCTGATGCCCTAGCCCGCTTCGTGGCGCAAGCGGCGGGAGAGCTGCCATGAGCGCCCGCGTGCTGCTGGTGGACGATTCGCCCTTGGTGCGGGCCTTGGTGGGGCAAACCCTGCGCCGCGCTGGGTTTGAGGTGCTGGAAGCCGGCGATGGGGTCGAGGGGGCAGTGATGTGCTTCCGCCACCTTCCCCAGGTGGTGCTCACCGACCTGGAAATGCCCACCATGGATGGCAACCAGCTGCTGCGCCTGCTGAAGAGCGACCCCTCCACCGCCGGCATTCCCGCGGTGATTCTCACCAGCCACAACGAGGCCGCCTCGCGTTTTTGGGGTCTGGCCACCGGCGCCGACGCCTACCTCACCAAGGATGCCCCGGCAGAGGAGCTGGTGGCCACGGTGCGCCGCCTGGCCGAAGGCGCCCGGCCGCCGGCGGTGGCCACCAGCGAGCTGCCCCAGGGGCCGTTGGAGGTGCTGGGCCGGGTGGCCCGCACGCTGGACCAGGCCCTATTGAAGGCCACGCTCACCAGCTCCCTGCTGGCCCAGGGGATGGGCAGCCCCGATTTGGTCACCGCCTGCCGCAAGGTGGTGGGGTTGCTGCGCAAAGTGGTGGACGGGGATGTGTTGGCCGTGGGGGTAGCCGAGGCCCATACGGTGAACGTGTACGTGTGGGCGGAAAAGGAGCTTTCCCTCGCCGCCTTCAACGCCTGTAACAAAGCACTTCTGGGCCACCTGCCCATTAACCCGGGAGCGGAGGTGGAGCTTACCTACGACGGCAGCCACGGGGAGGCCAGTGCCCGCCTGCCCACCGACAACCTCACCTTCTTTCCCTTGCCCTTGCGCGAGGCGGCTGGGCTTTTGGCCATACTGCCCAGAGACCGGCAGGCCTTTGCTTCCGCCTCCCAACCCTTGGTGGAGGAGCTCACCAACCACCTGGCGCTGGTGCTGGACAACGCTCGCCTGGCCCAGCGGCTGCGGGAGTTGTCCTCCCTGGACAGCCTCACCCGCGCCCTCAACCACCGCGCCATCTTCGAGCGGCTGGAGGAGGAGCTGGCCCGTGCCGCGCGTCGCGGCCAGACGGTCACGGTCATCCTTTGCGACCTGGACCACTTCAAGAACGTCAACGACACCTACGGCCACCTGGCTGGCGACGCAGTGTTGCGCGCCACCTCTCAGCTCTTCCGCCAGCTCCTGCGCGCCTCTGACGCCGTGGGGCGCTACGGCGGCGAGGAGTTTGTCCTGGTGCTGCCCGAAACCAGTCTGGAAGCCGGCACCCACACCGCGGAGCGCTTGCGCCAACGGCTGGAGAACCTGCTCATCCCCTTGGCCAGCGGGGAGAAAATCCATGTCACCGCTTCCTTCGGCGTCGCCTGTGCCGCTGAACTGACCTCATCCCCCACCGCCGACAGCGTGGTGGCCTTGGCTGATGCGCGGCTTTATGAGGCCAAAGCCTCTGGCCGTAACTGCGTCAAGCCCTGATGAAGGCAGCAAACTGGCCCCCCGCTCTGCGCGAGCTGGCGCAGCTGGTGGAAAAGGTGAGCGGCAACATGGTGCCGGAAGGCTTTTACCCGTTCCTCGCCGAGGTAGCGCGGGAACGGCAACTGGCGCGCCGCTTCCCCGAGCTGGCCGCCTACGTGCGGGAGCTGGCTGCCGGCCGGCTGGAGGAGGAGTGGCGGAACCTGCTTTCTGCCATCACCGTTAAGGAATCCTACTTTTTCCGCACCCCACAGCACTTCCACGCCCTGGCGGAACAGGTGATTCCCCAGCTGGCGCGCGCCCGGCAGGCAACCCGCACCCTCCGCCTTTGGAGCGCCGGCTGCGCCCGCGGCGAGGAGCCGGCCACCCTGGCGCTGGTGCTGGCGGAGCATGAGCTTTTGGCCGGCTGGTCCTGGAGCGTTTTGGCCACCGACGTGGACGAGGAGGCTCTGGCCCAGGCACGGCTGGGGCTTTACAGCCAACGGGCGGTGGCAGGAGTTCCTGAGCCTCTCAAGACCCGCTACTTCACCCCTCAGGGCGAGCTGTGGCTTTTTTCCCCCGGCCTGCGGCAGCGCATCACCTTCCGCCTGCTCAACTTGGTCGCCGAGCCGTTTCCCCCGTTCCCGCAGCCCTTCGACGTCATCTTCCTGCGCAACGTGCTCATTTACTTTCGCCTGTCCTCGCAGCAGCGCGTGCTGGCACAGATGGCAAAGGTGCTGGCGGAAGACGGGTACCTCTTCCTGGGTCCAGCAGAAACGGTTTGGCAGGTAAGCGACCGGTTCGAGCCGGTGGACTTGGGGGATTGCTTTGCCTACCGCAAACGCGCGCATCCCAGCCCGCAACCCCCAGCGCGGCAGCTCACCCAAGCCAGCCGGCCACCCCTACCCCCTTCACCCAAGGCACGCGCTCCCCTTCGGGACGTCCCACCACCCCCTGCGCCCACACCCGCCCTCCGCCCCGGCCCCTTGGCGGAAGCGGTGCAGTACTTGGCGGCAGGGCAGCTACCTGAGGCGCAAGCGGCCGTGCGACAGGCGCTGGCTGCCAACCCGGCGGACGCCCAGGCCTATGCGCTGGAGGGGATCTTGCAGGAAGTGCTGGGCAACCTCCAAGCGGCTGTGTGCGCGTTCCGCGCCGCTTTATACCTGGAAGGGGACCTTTACCAGGCCCGGCTGTTACTCGCCCACAACCTCCGCCGCTTGGGCCAGACCTCGCGCGCGCGCGCCGAGTACCGGCAGCTTTTGGCTGCCCTGGCCGCCGGGCGTGGCAAGGAGCTGGACCGTTTGGGAGGTTTGCCCTTGCCCACCCGCGAGCAGGCAACGCGGCAAGCGCACATTGCTTTGGAAGGTCTGCCCGCCTAAGGCCGCCTATTCCAGCTTTTCCCGCTACAATCGCAGCGATGCAACCGCAGACCGTGGGCCGCTACCGCATCCTGCGCGAGCTGGGCCGCGGGGGCATGGGCACCGTCTACCTGGCCTACGACCCGGAGCTGGACCGCCACGTGGCCATCAAAGGCTTGGGTGCAGGCCAAGCTACTGCTGAGCGTCGTCAGCGCTTACGGCGGGAAGCTCGCGCCGCTGCCGCCCTGATTCACCCCAACATTGCCCAGGTTTACGACGTGCTCAGCGAGGGCGAAAAGGACTACGTGGTGATGGAGCTGGTGGAAGGCAAGAGCCTGGCGGAGAATTTAGTGACGGGGCCCCTCTCACCGGCAGAGGTGGCGCGGTTGGGGGCGCAGGTGGCGGAGGCGCTGGCCTTTGCCCACCGCAAAGGCATCATCCACCGGGATATCAAGAGCGAGAACATCATGCTCACCCCCGACGGCAAGGTCAAGGTCCTGGATTTTGGCTTGGCCCACATCCTTACCCTGCCGCCGGACCAACGGCTAACCCAGGAGGGCCTGGTGGTGGGCACATCTCGGGCCATGTCGCCGGAGCAGGCCATGGGCAAGCCCCTGGATGCGCGCAGCGACATCTTCTCCTTGGGCTCCCTCCTTTACGAGGCGGCCTGCGGGGAGCCGGCCTTCGCTGGGGAGACGGTGTTGGAAACCATGCACAAGGTGGTGCGGGCGGAGTTCGTGCCCTTGCGGCAAAAAGCGCCCCATGTGCCCAAGCAGCTGGCCGAGGTGATCGAGCGTTGCTTGGCCCGCGACCCTGCCGACCGTTTTCAGAACGCGATGGAGGTGGCACGGTTACTTGATGTGGGCTCCCGCACCTTTGGCACGCTGCAGCTGGCCCCGGTGGCCGGGCCCACCGCCCTGGTGCAGCGCCTGGTGCAGCGCCTGCCATGGGTGCTGGCGGGGGTGGCGCTGCTCGCCGTGCTTTCGGCCCTGGTCGCCTGGCTTGGCTGGCTTGCACCGCGCAAGCCCTTGATGGTGGCGGTGTTGCCCGTGTCCGGGGCGCTTCCCGCCTCCTCCCCTTTGGCCGGCACGGCCGTGGCTGAAGCCCTCACCGGCTTCCTCGCCAACCTGGAAGGGGTGCACGTGGTGGCGGGGCGAGAGGTGAGGGCGGTTTACCGGGAACAGGCTAGTGTGCGGGAACTGGCCGCCGCCCTGGGGGTGGAGGAGGTAGTGGAAGCGGTGGCCTTGCCCGCCAACCAGGTCGAAAGCCTCCGGCTGGAGTTGCGCCGGGTGGAGGGCAGCACCGGTCGCATCCGCTGGAGCCGCCAGCTGGAGGTGGGCAGCCAGGACCTTTCGGTGCTCCAGGACCGGCTGACCACCGCCCTGGCAGACGGCTTCCGCAGCTTCGCCAGCCGGCGCCGGCTCAGACCGCCTCCGCGGGAAGCCCTGGAAGCCTACCTGGAGGCGAAAAGCCGCCTGGATGCGGGCCGCGCTTCCACCGGCTACCGGGAGGAGTTGGCCCTGTTGGCTCGGGTGGAAGAGCTCGCCCCAGATTTCGCCGAGGCCTTTCTCGCCCACGCGTCCATCGAGCGCTTTTTGGCTGGCAACACCGGCGACCCCCAGCGCTTCGCTCGTGCCGAGGAGCTGTTGGCTCGAGCGGCCAAGGCCGACCCCGACCACCCGGAGTTGCCCTTGCGCAAGGCCCAGCTGGCTCGCGCCCGGGGGGACGAGGAGGAGGCGGTAGCCATGCTCCGGCAGCTGACCCAACGCCGACCCGGCGACCCGGCCGCTTGGGCCGCCCTGGGAGCCGCCCTGTCCCGCTTGGGCCAGGTGGCGGAAAGCGAAAAGGCCTTCGCCCGCGCCTTGAGCTTGCAGCCGGCAATCACCATTTGGGACAGCCTTTCCTCCGCCCGTGCGGACCGGGGTGACTTTGCCGGTGCCCGGACCGCTGCCGAAGAAATTCTCCGGCGTGCCCCGGAACATCCCTTGGGTTTGTTCCGCTTGGCCTACGTGGCTGGCCTAGTGGGCGACTTTGCCGCGTGCGAGGGCCTCTACGCCCGCCTCTACCCCCAAACCCGCTCGCTGTTGGACTTGCTCAACTGGGGTACCTGTGCCTTTTACGGCGACAAGCTGGAGCAGGCAGAAAAGCTCTACCGCCTGGCGCTGGAGCGGGCGCCCAGCGATCCCCGGCCCTGGGCCAACCTGGCAGATACGTACCTTTGGCAGGGCCGCCAAAAGGAAGCCCGCGAGCACTACGCCCGCGCCCTGGAGCTGTTGGCGCAGCGCCTCGTGCCCACCCACTCCGCACTACACCCTCACATTCTCGCCCACTTGGGGCGCCTGGAAGAAGCTGTCATTAAGGCGCAAGAGGCGGTGGCTGCTGCCCCCAACCGCAACTGGAACCTGTTCGTGGCTGCCGAGGTGGCCGCACTGGCTGGGGACAAAGTATCCATGCTGGCCTTCGCTAAGCGTGCCTTAGCCTTGGCGGCGCCCAAGGCCTGGTTCAACGGCCCTGAGTTCGCTCCTTACTGGTCACTACCGGAGTTTCAGGCCCTGTTCGCCGGCCCCCCTCAGGGCGGGTCCCCTTGATTTTCCATCCCGGGGTCCGCCACCGCCACCAGGTGCCCTGTGGAGTCCAGAAGCTCCACCGCGTATTCATAGTGGCCGGGAACCTGGTTGTTGCCGCGGGTAATGATGTCCGGCAAATGGGAACCCACCGAGGAGGGCGCCGTGCCCCAGCCGGCAAAAAGGGGACGGCTGGGGTCCTTCCAGCGAATGACCACCGACGCCACCTCTTTCGGCAGATCGGCAAAGGTAAAGCGCACGCAGTCGGGTCCCTTACGGAAGTAAAGCACCGCCGGGTCCGGGTCGCAGCGCACGCCCTTACCCGAAAGCTTGACCGCCACCTCGCGATAGCCTTTCATGGGCACCGCCTTTCTTGTTTTTCAGGGTAGCACCGCCTGTCAACCCCTAGAATAAAAGGATGCGGAGCCCACGTTCCTGGCTGGCGCCCTCCTACCTGGCCTTGGCGGGGGTGCTGTTCCTGGTGCTGCCCTGGAGCCAATGGTGGCAGGGCTTGGCCTGGAGCTTGCCCTGGCCTTGGTGCCGGCTCTGGGCCCATCCCGCTGCCCGGGGAGCGATTTCTGGCTTCGGGCTCCTGCACATCCTCCTGGCCTTCGGCTGGCCGCCGCAGGGGCGCAAGCCATGATCGTGGGCATCGGCCTGGACCTGGTGGCCGTTCCGCGCATGGCGCAAACCCTGGCCCGTTTCGGCGCGCATTTTTTGGCCCGCTGCTTTGCCGAGGGCGAGCTCACCCGGCCCCAGGACCCTCAGCACGTGGCCGGCGCCTTTGCAGCCAAGGAAGCAGCCCTCAAAGCCTTGGGCACCGGGTGGGGTCAAGGAATCGGCTTTCACCACCTCTACCTCCGGCGCGACGCCCTGGGCCAGCCCCGCCTGGAGCTTTTGGGCCCTGCCAAGGCGCGGGCGCAGGCGCTGGGCGTGGGCTCGGTGCACCTTTCCATCACCCACACGGCCGAGGTGGCCGCCGCCGTGGTGGTGCTGTCCCGCTAGCTCACCAGTACTTTTCCGTGTGCACCTGGCCAGGCTTTTGGCGGGTGTGTTCGCGAAAGCCCTGGGCCGCCAACAGGCGCAGCATGCCCTCCACCATGGCTGGGTTGCCGCAAAGAAACACGTGCGTGTTTTGCGGCTCAGGGGCAAAGCCCCACTGTTGCGCAACTACCCCACGCGCCCAAACGTCTTGCACGTAGCCCCTCTCCCCCTCCCAGGGATGCAGCTCTTCCGCGGGGCGCGAGACCACGGGAATGTAGGTCAGATGCGGGAACTGGCGCCCCAATGCCAAAAGCTCGTTGCGGTAGCCCAAGTCCCAGGAGTGCCGCGCGCCGTGAATGACCGCCGTGCGGCGGACGCTGTCCTCGGCCAAGTGCGTGCGCAGCATGCTCATGTACGGAGCCAACCCTGTGCCGGTGGCCACCAGCACCAGGTGGGCGTCAGGCGGCACCTCAGCCAGCGTGAAAAGCCCGGAAAACTTGCGGCCCAGCCAGAGCTTCTGGCCCGGCTGGAGGGCAAACAAGCGAGGCGTGAGGGCCCCCGAACGCACCAGGGCCAGGTAAAACTCTAAATACTCCTTTTGCCGCGAGGAGGAGGCGATGGAGTAGGAGCGGCGAATGAGGCTTGCGGGCTTGGGAGGCGGTTCTTCCGGGTCGCAGCCGGGCAGGCGCGGGGCCTCCGCCGGCAAGCCGAGCACGGCAAACTGTCCCGGAAAGAACTCGGGTAGCTCCCAGCCGTCCGGCACCACCCGGATGATGGCCAGGCCCGGAGCTACCTCCAACCGCTGAGCCAGGATAGCGTTGAGCTCCATACCCCTTTGCGTCAAACCGCCCCTGCCGCCAGAGATGTTCCCTCCTCCCGCTGCCGATGGCGAATGAAGCGTCCGCATCCGTAAACCTGCCGGGCCAAGCGGCTGGCCAGAGCCTGCTCCTCTGGCGTCAAACTGCCAGGCACCAGCGCCACCCCCAGCACCGCAGCGAAACCGGCCACCAAAGCGTCCACCAGCTCCCCCTCCGGTACCCTGCCCAACACCTCCCGCACGGTCGCCACCGCTGAGCGCAACGGGGCGTCCGAGCTCAGGCCCAGCACCCCAGCCTGCAACCGTGCGTCCCAATCCAAAAGCAGCGAGCCATGCTGCAGCAGCACATCGCCCCAGCGGCGCATGGCCGAACCTACCAGCTTTCGCCCCCCCACCACCACCTCCCCCGCTGCTGGGCTGATAAAGCACGGGGCCGCGCTGGTCGGAGGCAGCCGCAGGCCGCCCTCGGAAACTACCTGAGCGGGGATGCCCAGGGTTTGCAAGCCCCGCACCAGGGCGCCACAGATGAGCCGGTAGCAGGCCTGCAACTCGCGGGAAAAGGGTTCCACAGCCAGCGGTGCGGTGACCGAGTAGGTCAGCTCCAAATGGTGCAGCACCGCGCGCCCACCGGTGGGCCTGCGGGTGATGTCCACACCGTTTTCGCGGCAAAAGGCCTCGTCCACCACCGCATAGGGCTGGTTGAACCCAAGGGAAAGACAAGGCGGGCGCCAGCAGAAAAAGCGCAAGGTAGGGGGGCTTGCGCCGGCCGCCACCTGCTGCGCCAACGCCTCGTCCACCGCCATGTTCCAGGCTCCCGCCGCCGGCGGGGTGATCAGCCATCGCCACCGCATGCGTGGAAGTGTAACCTCGGCCCCGCGCTGGTACAATTTGAGTCTCGGTACGAAGGTACCGGAGGAGTGGCTTGTGTCCGATCGCGCCTCAGCCTTTGGCCCCAACGTTTGGCTCATCGACGAGATGTACCGGGAGTACCTGGCCCACCCGGAAGGGGTGAGCGACTCCTGGCGGGAGTTCTTCTCCGACTACCGACCGCAGGGCATTCGCACCCAGCCCACGCCGGTACCCCCTAAGGCAGAAGAGAAGGCAGCTGTGGCGGGTCCACCCCCCGGCGCCGTGCCCCTAGCCGGCAGCCTGGCGCGCCTGGTGGAAAACATGGAGGCCAGCTTGGCCTTGCCCACGGCCACCACCTTCCGCACCGTGCCTATCAAGCTTTTGGAGGAAAACCGCGAGCTCATCAACGAGTACCTTGCGCGCAAGATGGCCGGGAGGGTGAGCTTCACCCACCTTTTGGCCTTTGCCGCGGTGAAGGCCCTCCAGCACGTGCCCGCTTTGCGCGCTACCTTCGCCCAGTTCGACGGCAAGCCCTACCGGCTGGGGCCCGAGCATGTGAATTTGGGCGTGGCGGTAGACGCGCAGCGGCGGGATGGCAGCCGCACGCTGCTTGTGCCCAACATCAAGGCGGCGGAAACCATGGACTTCCCCACTTTTTTCGCTGCCTACAACGAGCTCCTGCGCAAGGTGCGCAGCAACGAGCTCACGCCGGAAGACTTCGCCGGCACCACCATGAGCCTCACCAACCCGGGCATGTTGGGCACGAGCCAGAGCTTGGCCCGCCTCATGCCGGGACAGAGCTTCATCCTGGCCACCGGCAGCATCGACTGGCCACCCGAGTTCCAAAACGCCGACCCCCGCACCCTGGCGCAGCTGGGGGTCAGCAAGGTCATAACGTTAGCCTGCACCTACGACCACCGCGTCATCCAAGGAGCAGAAAGCGGCACCTATTTGGGCGTCATTGCCGCCTTGCTGGCTGGTGAGCACGGTTTTTACGAGGAAATCTTCGCCTCGCTGGAAATCCCTTACGAGCCCCTGCGGCTGACGCGGGACGCCAACCCCTACTTGGTGGCGCGTGACAACCTGATCGAAAAGGAAGCAGCGGTGCTGCAGCTCATCCACACCTACCGCGTGCGAGGGCACCTCATCGCCGCCATCAACCCCTTGAGCTCCGAGCCGCGCACCCACGTGGATCTGGAGCTCACCCGCCATGGCCTTTCCATTTGGGACTTGGACCGGGAGTTTTACACCGGCGGCCTGGGGGGCAAGCCGCGCGCCACCCTGCGCGAGGCGCTGCGGCTTCTGCGCGGTGCCTACTGCCACACGGTCGGTGTGGAGTACATGCATATTCAAGACCCGGAGCAGCGGGCCTGGATCGCCCAAAGGGTGGAGCAGGACCCGCCTGCCGAGCTGCCCTTGGCTAGCAAGAAGCGCATCCTGCAAAAGCTCAACGAGGCGGAGGCTTTTGAGCGCTTCCTGCACACCAAGTACGTGGGCCATAAGCGCTTTTCCCTGGAAGGGGGGGAGGTGCTCATCCCCATGCTGGACCACCTGCTGGCGCACGCAGGGGAGCTGGGGGTGGAAGAGGTGGTCATGGGCATGGCCCATCGGGGTCGGCTTAACGTCCTGGCCAACATCCTGGGCATGAGCTACGGCAAGATCTTCCGCCAGTTCGAGGGCGATCTGGACCCCGACTCGCGCGAAGGCACCGGCGACGTGAAGTACCACCTGGGGGCCAAGGGAACCTACCTGTCCCCCAACGGCAAGCAGGTGGCGGTGGAGCTGGCCTCCAACCCCTCCCACCTGGAGGCGGTGGACCCGGTGGTGGAGGGCATGGCGCGAGCCAAGCAAGACGCTCGCGGTGACAGCGAGCGCGTCAAGGTGCTGCCGGTGCTCATTCACGGGGATGCGGCTTTTGCCGGCCAGGGGGTGGTGGCGGAAACCCTTAACATGAGTGCCCTCTCCGGCTTTCGCACCGGCGGGACGGTGCACATCGTGGTCAACAACGGCATTGGTTTCACCACCGCCCCTGCCGATGCCCGCTCCTCCGTGTACGCCACCGACGTAGCCCGCATGGTGCAAGCACCCATCTTCCACGTTAACGGCGAGGACCCCGAAGCGTGCGTGCGGGTGGTAGCCCTGGCGGTGGCCTTCCGCATGGCCTTCCACAAGGACGTGGTGGTTGATCTGGTGTGCTACCGGCGCTGGGGCCACAACGAGGCGGACGAGCCTTCCTTCACCCAGCCGTTGATGTACGCCAAGATCCGGCAAAAGCGTTCGGTACGCAAGCTTTATACCGAGCTTTTGGTCAACCGCGGGGACATTTCCCTCAAGGAAGCGGAGCAAGCGCTGGAGCAGTTCCAAAAAATCCTGGAGCGAGCCTTCGAGGAAACCCAGGAGTCGGCGCCCCCGCCGGTGGAGGTGCGTTTTGCCCCACCTGCCCCACCCGAACCCGCGCCGCCCGCCCCGCCAGTGGATCACCAGGCCCTGCAGAAGGTCGCCCGCTGCCTGGCCACCGTCCCCTCCGACTTTACCGTCCATCCCAAGCTGGCCAAGCTCCTTGCCTACCGCGCCCGCTGCTTAGAAGAAGGGGTGGATTGGGGGACCGGGGAGCTCGTGGCTTTTGGCAGCTTGCTTTTGGAGGGCATTCCCGTGCGCCTTTCCGGCCAGGACTCCCGCCGGGGAACCTTTTCCCAACGGCACGCGGTGTTGGTGGACCAAACTACCGGGGAAGCCTACGTCAACTTGGAGCACCTGGACCCGGCGCAAGCGCCCTTTCTCATTTACGACTCGCTCCTTTCCGAATACGCGGTCATGGCCTTCGAGTACGGCTACTCGGTGGCCCGGCCCAAGGCTTTAGTGTGCTGGGAGGCGCAGTTCGGCGACTTTGCCAATGGGGCGCAAATCGTCATTGATCAGTTCGTCACCTCCGCCCACGAAAAATGGGACCAGCATGCACGCCTGACGCTGCTTTTGCCCCACGGCTTCGAGGGGCAAGGCCCGGAGCACTCCTCCGGGCGCATCGAGCGCTTCCTGCAGTTGGCGGTGGGCGATTCCATGCGCGTGTGCGTGCCCACCACCGCGGCCAACTACTTCCACCTGCTGCGCTCCCAGGCCCACATGCCCCACCCCAAGCCTTTGATCATCTTCACCCCCAAGAGCTTCCTGCGGGCGGAACTGGCCAAGTCTCCCGGACAGGCATTCCTGGAGGGCCGCTTCCAGCCGGTGCTGCTCGACCCCAACCCCCCAGAACAGCCAGAGATGGCCATCCTTTGCAGCGGCAAGGTGTTTTTCGACCTCTACCCAGCGCGGGAAAAAAGGCGTGCGCCGGTGCTGCTGCTGCGGCTGGAGCAACTCTACCCCTTCCCCGAGGCGGAGCTGCGTCAGGCGCTGGGTTCGTATCCCAGCGTGCGCCAGCTACGCTTTGTGCAGGAGGAGCCGGAAAACATGGGTGCCTGGCCATTCCTCCACCCCCTGCTGGAAAGGCTCTCGGGGCGCGAGGCGCTGTCCTGGGTTACCCGTCCCCCCTCCTGCAGCCCCGCCACCGGCTCGGCCAAGCTGCACGAGGCCGAGCAAGCTCACCTGGTGGCCCTGGCGCTGGGCTCGAAGGTTCCCACGGCGTTTACTGGAGGGTAAGCCGGGCTACGGTGTTGGCCAGCTCCCAGAGAGAAAAAGGCTTTTGCAGGAAAACCGCCGTAGGCGGCAGGTGCGGCCCCCTCGCGGTTGTTTCCGGGCCGTAGCCGGACATGAGCACCACCCGGAGCTGGGGCACCTGGGCACAGAGGGTGGCGGCCAGCTCCAAGCCGTTGATGCCGGGCAGGCCCAGGTCGGTGATGAGCACCTGGAAACGGTGCCGCTCAGGCAGGGCCAGTGCCTCCTCCGCCCGTGCCAGCGCGTAGACCTCGTAGCCGAACTCTTCCAAAGCCGAGGCCAGGGACTGGCGAGCCAGCGGCTCGTCTTCCACCAGCAGTACCCGCTGCCCTTGGCCGCGAGGAGGTGCCGGCGCGGCGCTGCGTGCCGGTTTTTCCCGCAACTCCGCCTTCCGCGAGCGCGGCAACCACACGCGAAAGCAGGAGCCCTCCCCCAGCCGGCTTTCCACCTCCACCTGGCCACCGTGGGCAGCGACGATGCCGTGAACCACGGAAAGGCCCAAGCCCGTGCCGCGGCCCGCTGGCTTGGTGGTGAAGAAGGGCTCGAACAGGCGCGGTTTCAGCTCTTCCGCAATACCCACACCGGTGTCCCGCACCTCGAAGCCCACCCGCTCCACTTCAGCTAAGGTGCACACGGTCAGCACCCCACCCTTGGGCATGGCATCCTGGGCGTTGACCACCAAATTCATCAGCACCTGGCCCAGCTGATGCCAGTCGCCGTCCGCCACCAGCGGCCCGGGGGCGAGCTCCTGCTGCAGGCGAATGGTCTCCGGCAGCAGCCGCGCGAGAAACGGCACCTCCTCGCCCACAAAGGCGTTGAGGTCCATGGGCGAGCGGTGCTCCTCTCCCTGCCGAGCGAAGAGCAAGAGCTTGCGCGTAAGTGCCGCGCCGCGGTTAACCAGAGCCTCCAGCTGCGCCAGCTCCTCCACACGCTGCCCCTGCGTCCTTTGCCGCTGAAGCAGGCTTTGCACCAGCGCTAGCTGTGCCTGCAGGATGGTGTTGAAGTCATGAGCGATGCCGCCCACCAGGCGGCCCAGGGTTTCAAGCTTTTGCGATTGCCGAAGGGCCTCCTCCCGCTGCCGCTCGCTGGTAATGTCCCGGGCCACGCCGATCAGGGCCAAAGGCTGGCCCCGCTCGTCCCGCACCACCGAGGTGGAAAGACGTACCAGGATGCGGCGGCATTCACGGGTGTGGTTCCATACCTCCCCTTCGAAGCCGCCGGCGAGGGTCTGCTCCAGGGTGGCGGCGAGTGTGGGGGGAGGGTCATCCGCCAGACGAACCAAGGAAATACTCTGACCCACCAGCTCCGCCGCCGTGTAGCCGTAGGTACGGCAAAAGGCTTCGTTGACAAAAATGATGCGGTTTTCCGCATCGGTGATGCTCACGCATTCGGAAATGCTGCGCAGGGCGTGGGCCAACAGGCGCACCTCCTCCTGGGCCTTGTGAGCTTGCGTCCAGTCCATGACCACCCCCTCCAGCACTTCCTGGTTCTTTCTCATCGGTCAGCAGCGACGGTCGCGCGGAACCCATACCCGCCCTCTGTCGGCCCTACGCAGCAGCACCTCGTGCGCCGGCAGGTGGCGGTGCTGGCGCAGCACCGAAAGCAGCTCCTCCCTCTCCTCCCGCCGGAAGTACAGCTGCCAGACGTTAGCGGCCATCATTGCCTGTCGGTTGGCAAAGCCAAATAGGCGCGCCGCCGCCGTGTTGCAGGCGAGAAGTAGGCCGGCCACCGTGGCGCGGACCCCCACCGGCACGCGCTCCACCCGCGCCTCGTACCGTGCCTCGCTGGCCAAAAAGCTCACGGCTTCGGCGGTGCAGGTCAAAACGCAAGACCACCGCCCAAACCAGGCACAGAAAACCAAAGATTATCAAAACAGCGAGCAGCTCAGGCGGTGAAAAGCTTACCAGCCCGGCACTGAAGACCACAAACCACCCCACGCGTCCCTCTTTCCTCCGGGAGCAATGTGGCACGCCAACCCCCAGCTCTGACCAGGATACGCCCCAGGGAGAAAAAAAGAAAGTCAAGCGGTGCAGCCGCCTTGTCTTTCAAGGGGGGCCGGTGCCAACACCCACAGTCGCCGCCGCCTGCCCGGCTCCCTAAACTGCCCGCCCCAACCCGAACTGCCTCCCTGCGCTCGCAGCCGCAGGCGCTGCATCCCTGCCAAGGCACAAAGCACCCAAGGGTGCCGCCCCGGCAGGTACGCAAGAGACCACCGAGCGTTTCTTCCCGCACCAACCCTCTAGAATGCTGCCGTGCACGAGCTGGTCAGCCGCGACGAGCCCATGAGCCAGCACACCACCCTGCGCTTGGGCGGCCCGGCCGCGTTTTTTGCCCGCGCCGGAAGCTGGCAAGACCTGCGCTCCCTTTGCTTGTGGGCGAGGGAGCAGCACCTGCCCCTTTTCCTGCTGGGGGGCGGTTCCAACCTGGTAGTGGCGGATGGGGGTGTGCCCGGGTTGGTAGTGCGGATGGACTGGCGAGGCATCCAGGTGGTGGGGCGTGACGGCCCGGTCACGGTGGTGGCGGCCGCGGGCACGCCCTTGGACGAGCTGGTGGCTTTCACGGTGGCCGAGGGCTGGGCTGGGCTGGAGTGCCTGTCCGGCATTCCCGGGACCGTGGGGGCCACGCCCATTCAAAACGTGGGGGCTTACGGCCAGGAGGTGGGCGAGCGCATCCTGTGGGTGGAGGTCTTCCACCCGCAACGACAAACGCTTTTGCGCCTTTCTCCCGCCCAGTGCCGCTTTACCTACCGTAACAGCCGTTTCCGCCATCGCCGCAACCGCTTCCTCATCACCCGGGTGGCCTTTTGGCTGCAACCCGGCGGCCGCCCCACGCTCGCCTATCCCGAGATGCGGCGGCTGCTCGAGGTGCGTCAATCCCCGCCTTCCTTGGGCCAGGTGCGGGAGGCGGTGTTGCAGTTGCGGAAGCAAAAAGGCATGTTGCTTTCCGGCGCCGAGCCTTGGGGTAGCGCCGGATCCTTTTTTAAAAACCCGGTGCTCCCCGCCAGCGCGTGGCAGTCCTTCAAGCAAAGGGCCTGGGCCGAAGGGGTTGTGGCCCCTGGGGAGGAGCCACCTCACTGGCCCACGGCTTCCGGCCTCAAGCTTCCGGCCGCCTGGCTGGTGGAGCACGCCGCCTTTCCCCGCGGTCTGCGCCGCGGGTCTGTGGGGCTTTCGCCCCACCACGCCTTGGCCTTGGTGCACTGGGGAGGTGGCAGCACCGAAGGGCTCCTGGCCTTAGCCGCCGAGATCCAGCAAAAGGTGGCGCAAACCTTTGGCCTGCTGCTGGAGCCCGAACCGGTTTTTTGGGGCTTCAACGGCCAAGCCCCCCTTCCCGGCGCGGTAGCCTGGTGAACCTTTCCGGCAGCTTCTACGTTCTTGCTCGCGGGAGCACGGAGGAGGCGATGGCAGCAGCAGCGAAGGTCCTGAAGGAACAGGCGCGCAAGGCGCTGCGCGCCTTTCCGGTCATCTGCGACGACGGCCAAAAAGCCGCGGTGGTGGTGGTGTATCTGCCGAGCCCGCCTCGCTGCGGTTGGCAATTTGCGGCGATCGGAAGGCTTTGGCAGGTGGTGAGGGAGGCCAGCTTCACCCGCGGCGCGATGGCGCATCCGCTTCCCGAGGGCCGCAATCCGGTAAAATGAGCGCATGAAGCACCGCTGGCTTTGGGCCTTCCTGCCAGCCCTGTGCTGGGCGCAGTCCGGTTCCTGGTCCCGACCTTACCTAGCCGACCTGCGTTTGTGGTTGGAGCAGGAGGGAAGCCGCGGCCGCGGGCGACCGGTAATTCAAAGGGTAGAGCTGGAGGCGGGCCAACACGCGGTGCTGGTGCTGGAGCCCCTCGACCAATGGGGCGCGCCCTTTCCCCGCCAGCGGGCGGGGTTCTTCCTCCAAGATGAAGACGCCTGCCAGCGGCTGGTGGAGCTCAGCTGGGAAACCCCCACCCGCCTGCGCCTGGCTGCCGGCACCCGGCGAGGAAGCTGCCGGCTGGAGCTGGTGGCCCTGGGCAATTTCAACCTCACTTGGCCGCTGGAGCTTTCGGTCACCTCGTTGGCGGCCGGCGGCTACACCCGGCAGCAGGCCGAGTTCATCGTCACCCGCCTGTACCGCGCCCTCTTCAACCGCGAGCCCGACCCGCAGGGTTTTGTCGCCGCGGTAGCTGAGGTGCAGCGCAACCGCTTGGGTTCCCTGCTGGAGGGGATGCTGAAGAGCGAGGAGTTCAAGAAGACCTGGGCGGGCCTTTCGCCATCCGCCTTTTTGGAGCAGGTTTACCGTGGCCTTCTGGGCCGGCCGCCCGATTCCGCCGGCGTGGCCCGTTACCTGCGGGAAGTTGAGCGGGGCAAGCTCAAGGGCCTGCTGGCCGACATCATTCACTCTGAAGAGTTCGAGCAGGCTATGGCCCAGGCTTCCCGCCGCTGACGGGGCCGTGAGTTTTCCCCTGCTGCCCTTGCTGCGCAGCTTGCGGCCCAGCCATTGGCTGAAGAACAGCTTCCTCCTGGCCCCGGCGGTCTTTGGCCTGAGGCTGTTCCAGCGGGAAAGCTGGCCTACGCTCGCTGCGGCCTTTTCCGCCTTTTGCCTGGCCGCCTCCGCCACCTACCTGGTCAACGACCTGGCCGATTGCCAGCGGGACCGCGAAAACCCCCGCACCCGCGGCCGGCCAATCGCCAGCGGCGAGCTTGCTCCCCCTATCGCCCTGGCGGCAGCGTTGCTGCTCACGCTGGCAGCCCTGGCCCTGGCCTGGTGGGGCCGTTGCCTGGTGCCCCTTTTGGCCTACGTGGCCGCCAGCCACGCCTACACCTTTTTCCTCAAAAAGCTTCCCTTGGCGGACGTGGCCACCCTCACGCTGCTTTACCTGCTGCGCCTTTTGGCCGGCGCGGAGGCGGTGGCCGTGCCCCCCTCCCCTTGGCTCCTGCTCTGCGGCGGGCTTTTAGCCCTGCTCTTGTCCCTGGGCAAGCGGCTGGAAAAGCCCGACGGGCTCTATGCCCCAAGCCTCTTGCGTGCGGCGGTGAGCTGGCTGACCGCTGCCGTTGCCTGTGCCTACATGGCCTACGCCCTCCGCCCGGTCACTTGGGAGCATTTTTCCCCCTTTTTCCCCCTCACCGCTGTTCCGGTGCTCGTGGGGCTCGCGCGCTACCGCAGCCTCGCCTTGGCCGGCAAAGCGGACCCGGTGGCCGCGCTTTTTTCCGACCTGGGCATGCAGTTGGCGGCCCTGGGATGGGGTGCCTCGGTGCTGCTCCTGGCCAGCCTCGCTGGCTGAGCGTTCCCCAGGCGGGGTAACATGAAAGGGTGCTTGCACCGGAAGGGAGGGTCGGCCACATGTGTTCCAGAATGTACCAAAAAGCTTGGAAATTTTCTCGCTGCTGCCGGCGGGGAACAGCCAGACGCGCCACAAGTATTTGTCTTTCCAAACCTTATCAGCATGGCATGGCAATTGCTTGTTCCACCAGGCGTATGGCAGGCAGAGAGCAACGGGGTGTGACCTTGGTGGAGCTGCTGGTGGTGGTGGCGCTCATTGGCCTCTTGGCCCTCATCGCCACCGTGCAGGTGCAACACCTGGTGCAGAAGAACGAGCTGCGCCGGGCCGCTACTGAGCTCACCAGCTTTCTTCAAGGCGTTCCCGACCAGGTGGGCAAGCTGCAGCAGCCCCTTTTTGTCCGCTTCCTGCCCACGCCTGCGCCTGCCCGCTTCGAGCTCACCCGGGACCCGGCCGGCACGCAGGTGATTCGGCGGTTGCAGCTGCCCCCCACCGTTGCATTTTCCCTCGGCTCTCTGGGAGGTGTGGACACCAACTGGCCCAAACGCAGCGACACTGGCGTGTACACCCTGCGTTGTGACACGTTCAACCGCGCCACCGACCCCGACAACGGCCAGCAGCTCACCGCTGAGGCGCAGGTGCTGCTCACCCACGTGAACATGCTCAAGGGAACCCTCAAGCCCAAGTACGGCTTCCAGGTGGCGGTGGCGCCGGTGTGGGCGGTGCGCACCACGCGCAAGTAAAAAGGAGATGGCCATGAGGAAAAGAGCATCCCAATCGGGTATGACGCTCATCGAGATGCTGGTGGCTTTGGCCATCCTCTTGGTGGTGGCGGTAGCCATCATTCAGCTTTTTTCCCTGAGCTATCTGGTGAACATGGGTTCCCTCGCCCGTACCGACCTGCAGTACCGCGCCGAGAGGGTGGCGGAAAGCCTGCGGTACCTCCGGGCTTTGCCCGATACGGTCACCATTCCGTCCGGCTGCCCCGACCTGCGAAACGTCACAGGTCCCGTTTCGCCCACGACGATTCCCAACGACCCTTCCGACCCCTGCTGGGGTGTGGCTGGCTTCCGCGTGGTGGAGCAAGTGCAAAACCCCTTTGTCCTCAGCTATGAGATTACGGATGGCGGGCCCGTGTGGGTCATTACCGTGACGGCGCGGCCGGCGGGTACGGGCCCACGCTACTTGGGCATGGCCATTGCCGCGAAAGGAGTGCGCTATGTGGCGCAAGTTGCCAAGTAACCGCCAAAAGGGCTTTACGCTGCCCGAAGTGCTGGTGAGCTTTGTCATTGTCGTGCTAATTCTGGCCATGGCGGGGACGCTGCTGTTTGACACGCAGCGGGCTGCTGACCGTCAGCGGGCGCAGGTGGAGGCGCGCCAAACGGCCCGGGCGGCTGCCGAGTACGTGCATTACATGCTGCGGGGCTCCACGGACATGAACGGCCAAATTCAAAACGCCCCTAGCCCCATGGCCCTGCTCACCTATGCCCGCTTCGGCAACAGCGGCACCGACACGCAGGTTTCTTACGACAACCTCACTTCCGCGCAAGCCGACGCCGGTTTTGGGGACGAGGGCACGGATATCATCACCTTCGCCAAGGCAGAGGACTCGCGCATGGCGCCGATTATCCAATGGGTGGAGCAAACCAACGCCGCCAACGCGTACTTCCGCTTCAACGAAGCCTGCCCCGATTCAACAGCCAACTTCCAGCGCTTCAAACAAGCCACCGGCGCACACCTCAACGACCAGGGCAAACAGGTAAGCGACCCGTTCGTGGTCTTCGACGTCAGCGGCCAAATGCGCTTTTACCAGATCACCGATTACCAGGACAGCGTCAACAGCAACAACTGCACCGACAGCCAAGGGGGCGTCCCGGCGCCGGTAATTTGGACCGTGGCCAACCCGGACCTTTCCGATTTCGTCAACCCACCCGGGGGCCTGGCGCCAAACCTGGATTGCTCCGCCAGTGCCGTCACCTGCTGGGGCGCCCTGGGGGTGCGGTTCTACTCCTTGCGCGTGCGCAAGGGCTGGCTCGAGCAAAAGGCAGGGGTGTTTGACCCCAACAACCCCAACCAGGGCTTCGTTCCCATCCTGCCCAACGTGGAAGACTTCCAAGTGGCCTACTACTTCCGCAACGGCCAAGCACGCAACAACCTCCCCGGACCGACAGGGTGGGTGCCTCCCATGGATACCAGCCCCTCCCCCTGGGACAGCTCCTTCAACCGCCTAGGGTTGACCGCCACCAACGTGCTGGCCGTGCGCGTGACGGTGACCACCCGCTCGGCCACCCCCTTGCCGCCAATTCAGGGCACGGCCGGCCCGCAATTCTTCCGACCGGCGGCAGAGAACCGGGAAGCGGCCACCACTCGAGACCGCTTTTACCACTACCAGGTTTCGGTCATGGCCCTGATTCGCTCGCGCACGCAGGAAGCTTTGAGGAGGTAGGCATGAGAGAAAAAGGCGCAGCGCTCATTACCGTCATCATGGTGCTGTTGGTGCTGTCCGTCCTGGGCCTTGCCGTGGCCCTGTTCATGACCCAGGAAGACCGCACCAGCGGCCGGCAGGACGTGCAAAAGCTTGCTTTGTACGCGGCGGAAGCGGGCCTTCGGCGGGGGGAAGGCATCCTGCGTAACCTGAAGCTGTTACAGGCGCAGGCGCTTTTGGATTACGTCCCCACCACCTTGCAAGCCTTTCAGGAAACGCCGGCCACGCCCGTTTTCCCTGCCAACTCGGGTGAGTACGACGCCCAGCACCTGGGCACCTACCTCACCGACGGCGGCACCGAACTGGCCAACGTGGAGGTGCCGCTGGCCGGCCAGGGCAAGCGGGTCTTTTACTCCCTTTACGTGCGCAACAACCCGGACGACGCCGGCCCCACCACCAACGCTGACTCGCGGCTGCGCTTGCTGGCGGTGGGGTGGGTGGCCAATTCTGGCGACCCCAGCGCCAGCTGGCTCCAGCGCCGTGTGGCGGCCGTGAAGATCCTGGAGGAGGAGTTCAATTGGCAGGGTCAAGCCAGTGCCGAATCGGCGCAAAAGCTGGGGAACCCCGGCGGCACCTCCTCCGGCGGGGTGGAGCGCTGGGGTGGCGTTAACCCGTAAGATAAGGAGGTGAAGCATGAAAAGGATCCTGTCGCTAGCAAGCCTGCTGTTCGCGAGCCTTTTGTGGGCCCAAGGGCTAGAAAAGGTGGACCCCTTCCGCCAGGTAACAACCCAGTGGGTAAGACCCAACCTGCTCATCGTCCTGGACATTTCCGGCTCCATGAGCTGGGACATGGCCGGCTACGGCGTCGGTGTGGACTGCCGCGGGGGGGTTGGCTGCAACGGCACCAAGCCCAGCGTTTGGAGCGTAACTACTACCACCACCGGGTGTACTGGCGGAACGAAAAAGTGGACCTACAGGTTTTCCTTCAGCTACCCTAGCCGCATGGCGCTGGTGAAAAACGCCCTGGGCAACTCGGTGACCATTTGGTACCCGCCTGCTACCTTTCCTTCGCCAACCGGCTGGAAACCCCCCAGCATCAGCGGCACCACGACCCGAACGGTTTCCTATACCACCACCACGTGCAGGCCCATCAGCCCCGGCCCGCCCTTCGATTTGGCCACCCTTCCCGACCCCATCCCGCCGCGCGATTTGGTGGGCAAAAACGCCGACAAGATCAACTGGGGCCTGGTGGTTTACTCTGGCACTTATTACTCTGCATGCACCAAAACGCAGCTGGTGGCCAAGATTGATACGAGCGACTCGGGGGATGTGACCACCATCGAAAACTATATGCGCCTGTACAATGCCGGCGGGCTGCCGGCCGTTGGCGGCACCCCCACCCGGGCGGGCTTGGAGTTTGCCAAGACGGTGTTGACGGCGGTCAAGAATGGCGGCACCGTCACCGACGCATCCGCTGCTTTCGGCGGACAAACCTTTACCTTTTCGCCCGATCCCAAGAAGAGCTGCGGCCGCAGCTATTCGGTGCTGTTGATCACCGACGGCCAGTCCAACCTCTGCAACGGTACCAACAATTGGTACTGCTGGAAGGACCCAGCCACCAACCGCTGCGATGGAAACCCCGGCTACACCTGCCCCAACTCCTTGAGCCTTTTTCCTGCGCAAAAAGCCCAGGAGCTGTGGAACCTGTGGACGGCTACAAGCGATTGCACGAACTACGGCCTGTGCCACGTGCGCACCTTCGTGGTGGGGGTAAGCGAGCAAATTGGCCCCTGCGAGCTGAACCATGTGGCCTTTGAGGGCAAAACCGACGCCTCCAGCCCCAACGGTGATGCGGGCTTCAACACCGCTGCTGACCCGCGCTTGGCCACTTACTCGGTGAACGACAGCCAGCTGCCCTCCTCCACCAACCAGCCCTACGCGTACTTCACCTCCAATGCGGCTCAGTTTGCCCAGGCGGTGGCGCAAATCATTGCTGCCCTGGGCACGGGGGACTACGTCACCTCCGCCCCTTCCGTTTCCTCCACCAGCGAGGTGGCCGGCATTGGCCTGTTGGGCACGGTGGACTACCCGACCCTGCGCGGGCACCTCTTAGCTTACGACGTCTCCAACCCGGCTTCGTTCCCCCTGCTGTGGGATGCGGGTGAGGTCCTTTCCAGCGGTAACAAAGGCCTGGCTCGTAAGCTTTACACCTGGCTCCCGCCCAGCAACAGTCTGGTGGCCATCACCAGCGCTGACGCCGCCACCGCCACCATCCTCAACACGCTCTGCGGCTTCTGTGGCATCACGCCCCAGGTGGTGGATTTCATGCTGGGCAACGACGGAACCTTGACCAACACCCGACGGCCCTGGCTTTTGGGCGCCATCGTCAACTCCACCCCAGCGGTGGTTGGCCCGCCGGTGGAATGGAAGCAGGCCACCGGCTTGTCCACAGCCCGTGCCGACTTCCAGGACACCTACAAGAACCGCCATCCCATTGTGTGGGTGGGCTCCTCCGACGGCATGCTCCACGCCTTTGACCTGGTGGACGGGGCGGAAATTTTGGCCATTATTCCGCCCGATTTGCTCCCCAAGCAGGTGCAGCTCTACAACACCTACGCCGCCAACCCGACGCGCTCCCCTACCGGCCAGCCGCAGCTTCCGGACCAGCACATTTACGGCGTGGCCAACTCGATGCGCTTTGCCGACGTGTTTTTCCCTGAAGGCGGAGGAGGTGACTTCAAGACCGTGTTGTTCCTCACCGAAGGCCCCGGCGGCACCGGCGTGCACGCTCTAGACGTAACCCACATTTACCCGGGCCGCACCGGTGTGGTGCTGCCCAACGGCCAGACCAAGGACTACCCCGAAGACCCCGACTACGACCCGGACCAGCCCTTTGAGGTCCTTTGGGGCTATACACGCGATGGCGCTGCCGGTACCACCCCCCTGCGCAACCTGCGCTACACCTGGGGCATGCCGGCGGTGGCGATGGACGCTTCGGAAACCTTCTACCTGGCCATGCCCAGCGGCTACCTACCCAACGACCAAGCCGACCCTGACTCGGCCAACAGCGGCAAACGCTTCCTGTTCCTGCGCGCCACCGACGGGCAGGTGGTGACCAATCAGGAGCTGACTTCCCTGAGCGGCCAGTACCTGACTTACTTCTACCCCATTGCCGATGCGGCCTTCTGGCAAACTACCGCCAAGCGCTTCCAGCCGGACAACTACGCCAACCAGGCGGTGCTGGGCGACCTCCACGGCCAGCTGTGGCTGCTGAACGACCCCTTCTCGTCACTGACCAAGCTTGCAAGTTATCAAGACGCCAACAGCAAAGGAGCGCCCCTTTACTACGCCACCGCCGTGGCTTCCTACCCCATGACCAACCCCAAGTGGGCGGTTTACGCTTCCGTTTCCGGCAACTTTTACGAAAAAAGCCCCCGGATTAACCCCCCGGCCGGCTGGCTGTCCAACCCCAGCCTGTATCACCGCAGCAAGCTGTTTCTCAACGCCCAGCCCTTGCCAAGCAGCGGTGTGAGCCCCTGCAGCCGCGAGTTGCAGTTGGATACCCTCAAGCGCGCCGACAATCCGGCCCAATACCTGTCCCGGCGAACCCAACCCACCTCCTACCCGCTTTTACTCATCCCCACGGAACAGTCCAGCCTCACCAACGCCTTGGCCCTGTTTACGGTTTACGACCCGGATGCGGCGGTTTGCATAGGCAAGACCTACCTGATCGTGGCCGAGTTCAATCCCGCCACCTGTAGCCTAGGCGCGGTAGTGTTCGCCGGTGGTGAGGGTGCCTCTTCCGGCTTCGTGGTGGCCCCCAGCGGCGTGCTGTTTGCCAAGTCTTTCGTCGGCCAGGGGGGCCGGGCTGGTTTCCAGAAGGTCCCTGGCCTGGAGCCGCCCACCCAGGGAGGCGAAGGTGGGAACATCACCTGGTGGCGTGAGCTGCAGTAACTCAGCAAAAACGCAGCGAAAAAAGCGGGCTTCGGCCCGCTTTTTTGTTGCCCTCGTTAGAATGGGACGGTGCTTTTCGCAATTGAGGGCCTCCTCTGGTACCTGCTGACGCTGGCGGGTGGCTTCGCTGGCTGGGGCGTGAGCCGCCGGCTTTGCCCCAGCCCCTGGGTCAGCTGGCCGCTGGCGCGGCTTTTGGGCTGGGCGCTGCCGGCGTACCTTGCCTGGTACGCGGGCTTGGTCGGCCTGCGCCGCTGGGCGTGGGTGGGCTTGCCCCTGCTTCTGGCTGGGCTTTTTGCCGCCTCCGGGCTGCGCTCCCAGCGGCGTTGGCTGGTGGAGCTGGAAGGGGTGGGGCTGGTGGCTTTTTGCCTTTTGGCTTGGCTGCGCAGCGGCAGCATGAACCTGGTCGGGACGGAAAAACCCATGGATTTGGCCATCCTCGCCAGCCTGCTGCGCCCCCAGGCCTTGCCTCCGGAAGACCCTTGGCTTTCGGGCTATCCCCTGCCTTACTACCACTGGGGCTTTTTGCCTTGGGTTTTGCCGGTGAAGCTGGCGGGCTTTTTCCCCGACGAGGCCTCCGACCTGCTGGTGCCCACCCTGGCTGCGCTGGTGGCCCAGCTGGCCTACGGCTGGGCGCGCAGCAGCGGCCTCAGCCCCCCATCCAGCACTGCAGCTGCTGCGGCCACGGTTTTTCTAGGCACTGCCCAGGGCTGGAGCGACCTTCTCCTGGGCCGCGCCGGTTTTTTTTCCGCCAACCTGTGGGAGGCTTCCCGCGGCATCGCCCACACCATCACCGAGTTTCCCCTGTTTACCTTTCATTTGGGTGACCTGCACCCGCACCTTTTGTGCCAACCTTGGGTGCTCGCCGCCCTCCTCAGCGCCGAGGCAGGCCGCGATTTGGCCGCGCAGGTGGTCACAGGGTTTCTGTTTGCCATGAGCACCGCCACCAACCCCTGGGCAGGGCCGCCTCTGGCCCTGGCTTTGGCCCTGCTGGCCTTGGCCAGGCCTGAAAGGCCCCTGGCCGCCCTTCTTGGCACCGGAGGCTGCGCCCTGGGCGGCTTGCTGCTCTTTTTCCCCGCCTGGGCTTACCTGCCCGCTGGCCCTTCCGGCCTGGGTTGGGTGCACACGCCCACGACCCTGGGCGAGGCGGCACGGGTGCTGGGCCCGGCGCTGCTTCCCCTTTTCCTCGTGGCGGTTTTTGCCCACCGCCAAGGGCTGGTTTTGCCTGTGGCCTTTTTTGCCTTCGTGGCCGGCAGTTTGGCCACCGGCCGACCCCTGCTTATCCTCGCTCTGGTGCTGGCAACCCTCCTGGCCCTCTGGGCTTGGCCTCAGACTGCCCTGCGACCGCCCCTGGCTCTGGCGCTGGCGGCCCTGGCCTGCCTGGGGATCATGGAGCTGGTGTACCTCAAGGACCCCTACGGCCCCCAGTGGTACCGCATGAACACGGTCTTTAAGCTCGTGAGCTTTGCCTTCCTCGTCCTGCCCGTGCCCAGCTGGCGCCTTTTGGCCGGTCTGAGGCGAAGAGGGCTGCTGTGGCTGGGAGTCCTGCCCTTTGTTTTGAGCGCGCCCCAGCTGGCCACGGTGGCGGCGCAGGCGGGGCCTTGGCCGGTGGATTTTTCCGGCTTGGGGTGGATGGCCCCGGGGGAGGCGGAAGCGGCCCGCTGGCTTGCTCGCGGCTTTGCGGGCGATGTGCTGGTGGAAGGGGTGGGAGAGGCTTACTCGGATGCGGCGCGCCTCGCCTCCGCCTCCGGCGTGCCCACGGTGCTGGGCTGGGAAAACCACGAGCGTCTCTGGCGGCCAGGCACCTTTGGGCCGGAGTTGGCCCGCCGGCGGGAGGGGGTGCACGCCCTCTACCGCTGCCAGGATCCCCAGTGTGTGCAGCAGTGGGCTTCCCAGCTGGGCGCCACGCTTTTGGTCATTGGCTCGGTGGAGCGGCGTCTGTACCCCGAGCTCAACGAGGAAGCGCTGCGACAGGCAGGTGAGCTGGTGTTTTGCCAGGGTCACGTGGCCTTGGTGCGCGTGGCCCCACCGCGGCCATGAACGCTCGCCAGCTTTTGCCGCCGGTGCTGGTGGCAGCGCTCTTGCGGCTTTCGGGTATCGCCTGGGATGGCTTCACCCACCAGCACCCCGACGAGCGCTTTTTGGTGATGGTCACTGAAGCGCTGGCCCTGCCCGCCAGCCCCGCGGAGGCCCTGGACCCCTGGCGCACACCCCTCAACCCACAAAACCGCGGCTACCGCTTTTTCGTTTACGGTGCCCTCTTTCCCACCCTCAACCTGCTTGCGGCCAAGCTCACCGGCCTGGTCCACTACGGGGGGCTGCTGCGCAGCGGGCGTGTCCTTTCTGCCGCCTTTGATTTGCTGGCGCTGGTTTTCCTGGCGCTCACAGCAGCGCGGTTGGCGGGGCCGCAGGTGGGTGGTTGGCTCGCGTGGCTGTACGCCTTTTTCGGCCTTGCTATCCAGCAGGCACGCTTCGCCACCCCCGACAGCCTGGGCTTGGCAGCGGTCGCTTTCACCCTCTGGGCCACCCTGCGGCCCGTTTCCTGGGGCTGGGCCCTAGCCGCGGGCTTGGGCGTGGGCTGGGCCGCCGCCAGCCGACCCAACCTAGCAGCCTTGGCCTTGCCGGCAACCTTGGCGCTGCTGCTGTGGCCCTGCCCACGCCTTCCCGCCAAGCCCATCTTTGCCCGCCTGGCCATGCTGGCGCTAGCCGGCGTGGCCGCCCTCGCCAGCTGGAAGCTCCTGGATCCGGGCTTTTTTGCCAGCACCCTCTCCCCCCTGCCCAACCCGCGGAGGCTGGCCAGCCTGCGGGAGCTGGCCGGCCAGCTGGCGGGCGAGGGGCAGTTCCCTCCCAACCTGCAATGGGTGGGGCGCGGGCCGCTGTTCCTTGCCTGGAACCTGCTCTTCTGGGGTACAGGCCCGGCGCTGGGCCTCGCCCTGTTAGCAGCTTTGGTGCCAACCCTGCGCCGGGCTTTCCTGGGCGACCGGCGGCTGTGGGTTTTGGCCAGCTTTCCCCTGCCAGCCCTCCTTTGGCAGGCCACCGGCCTGGTGGTCAGCGCCCGCCACGCTTTGCCCAGCATGCCCTTCCTGCTGCTCCTGCTGGCCTTCGCCGCAAGGCGTTGGCGCCCCGCCTGGCGGTGGCTCACACTGGCCGGGACCCTCCCCTGGGGTTTGGCCTGGGCCGCCCTCGCCTGGCAACCCTACACCCGCCTGGAAGCCAGCCGCTTCCTCCTGGAGGCGGTACCCGCCGGCGCGGTAGTAGCGGTGGAAGCCTGGGATGACGCCCTGCCCATAGGTTTTGGTTGGGAACGCTTCCGCTACCGGGAAATCCCCGCCTACGCCCCCGACGGCGAGGAAAAGCGCCAAAAGCTTTTGACCATTTTGCAGGAGGCGCAGGTGCTCGTGCTCTCCTCCCAGCGGGCGGTGGGCAGCATTTGCCGCGTGCCTGATGCCTACCCTCTCATGAGCGAGTTTTACCACCTGCTCTTTTGCGGGCAGTTGGGCTTCCGCTTGGCCTTTACCCGGGAACGCAGGCTGGGCTGGGGCAGCTGGGGGCTTTCCATGGTGGCAGCGGAGGAGGCCCTTTCCGTCTACGACCATCCCCCGGTGTGGATTTTCCTCAAGGACCAAAGCTTTGACGGCGCCAAGGTCGCTGCATTGCTGGCGCGGGTCCAACCCGCCTCACGCACCGACTGGCATACCCGCGAGCTGGAGGCGCGGGGCCTACCCCCGTACCTGGTGCGCCAGCCAGCCCTGCAGCCCAGCCCCTTTTCCTGGCGGAGCTCCTGGTTGGGCCAAGCCCTCTCGGTCATGGGATGGCTTCTGTTCCTGGAGCTGGCTGGCTTTGCCGGTGCGTTGGTGCTGCACGCGGGCCTGCGCCAACCTCGGGAACTGGCCACCCTGCTGGGGCGGCCTCTGGGCCTTCTGCTGGTGGGCCTGGGGGTGCTTTGGGCCGGCACCCTCACCCTCCCCGGCTGGCGGGGTTGGCTGCCGGCAGGCCTGGTGCTCGTCACCAGCTTCTGTTTTCGCCGCCAGTGGTCCGCGCTGGTGGTAAGCCGCCAAGCCGCCTTCGCCCGCGGCCTTTTCCTTGGAAGCTTCGCCCTGTTCCTGCTCCTGCGCGCCTTCAACCCGGAAATTTATTGGGGGGAAAAGCCGATGGACGCGGCCATCTTCCACATCTTGCTGCACAGCCCCTCCCTGCCACCCCAAGACCCCTGGTTTGCCGGCTACCCCATCAACTACTACTTTTTTGGCTTTTTGCCTGACCTGGCGGCCACCGTGGCCTCCGCCTCCCCCTTTGCCGTGGCCTTCAACTTGGCCTGCGCCACCGTTCCCGCCCTTACCTGCCTGGCAGCCGCTGCCGTGGGCTGGTTTTTGAGCCACCGGCGCCTAGGGGCCCTGGCTTCCGCGCTGCTGGCGCAGCTCACCGGCACCGCCTACCTTTTGGTCTATCCCGCTCATCTTCCCGCTCCCAACTTCGACCGCTTTTGGGCCAGCTCCCGCGTCATCCCGGACGCCATCAACGAGTACCCCGTTTGGACCGCCCTCTTTGCCGATCTCCACGCACACTTTTTGAGCTTCCCTGGCTTTTGCACCGTGCTTGCCCTGGTCATAGTTTTGGCTTCCGGCTCCCCCCCACGCTTTTTGCCCCATCTGCTGGGCCTCGGGCTGGCAGCGCAGTTCATGAGCAACAGCTGGGAGCTGCCCACCTTGCTGCTGCTGTCCCTTTTGGCTGGCCTGTGCGCCTTTTGGCGGCACCGCCTGGCGGCTCGCCTGGTGCCCTTTTTGGCCACCGTGGCCCTGGTGGCGTTGGTGGCGTGTTTGCCGTTCCTTTTGACCCAGGGGCCCGTCAAGGCCCGCCTCTTTTGGGAAAGGGGCAGCCCCTTGGCGTTGGGGCAGCTTTTTGAGCTCTACGGTGTCCACGCGGGCCTTTGCCTTTTGGCCCTGCCCCTGGCCTGGCGACGGATCAGCGCGCGCCGGCAATACTTCATGGCGGGCGCCCTTCTTTGGGCCTGCGTGCTCGTGGTGGCCCCCGCCTACCTCACCTTGCAGGACAAAATGAACAGCTACTTCAAGCTGGGGCTGCAGGCGTTTTTGCTGTTCGGCTGCCTTGGGGGCGGACTTTTGGCCTTGGCCTTTCGCCCACCCTGGCGGCTGGCGCGTCGTGTGGCCGCGCCCCTGGCGGGGACGCTCCTGCTGGCTGGCTTGGCCGAGAGCCTATGGGCTGCCTGGGCGGTGGTGCATACCCGCTGGGTGCCGGGGCCTCGCCCCACCCTGGACGGAGAGGCGTACCTGGAAACCTTCCAGCCGGCCCTGGCCGAAGCCCTGCCGGCGCTGCGCGCGGCCCCCCTGCGGGCGGCGGCCGAGCCGGCTTTCCCGCCTTACAGCGACACCCTGCGCGTGCCCATGTTTGCCGGCCTACCGGCCATGGTGGGCTGGGAGTACCACCTGTGGCAACGAGGCAAAAGCTGGGCGGAAATCCGCCTGCGGGCAGCCGATTTGGCGCGGATCCTTTTGGGCGAGACCGAGCCAGCAGCCCAGGACTTGGTAGACCGCTGGGGCGTGGACCTCCTGGCTCAGTGGGAAAAGCCAGCTCCGGCGTTGCCCGCTTTTTCCCCCCTCCTTCCTGGAAACGAGCACCTGCGTTGGCGTCCCCCTCGCTAAGGCGGGCCGCCGCCAATAGAAAGCCCGGAAAAGGCCGCTTGCCGAGTTCCAGCAGGCCCCCTTTCCCAGCCGCTACAATGCGCCGGGGGAGGGAACGTGTGGGCGGCATTGACACAGGCGCTTTCGCAGCTCATCGAGGATGAGGTACGGCAGCTGGGAGCCCAAGGGGCGGTGCGGCTGGAGGTGCCACCGCGCAGGGAGCTGGGGGATGTGGCCTGGTCGGGCGCGCTGGCACTGGCCAAAGCGCTGCGGCGCCCACCCAGGGAGCTGGCCAGCGAGCTGGCCCCACGCCTGGAGAAAAAGCTCGCCGCAGCCTCGGCCTCCTCGCCCTTGGCCTGGTTGGTGCCGCAGGTCCGGGTGGACGGCCCCGGGTTCTTGAACTTCCGCCTACGCCGCGGCGCCACGCTCACCGCCGCCTTGCGCCCGCTGTCCACCAGCCTGCCAACCAAGGGGGAAAAGGTCATCGTCGAGCACACCAACATCAACCCCAACAAGGCGGCGCACATTGGGCACCTGCGCAACGCCGTACTGGGCGACGTGCTGGTGCGCTGCCTGCGCTTCCTTGGCTTCCCGGTGGAGGTGCACAACTACGTGGACGACACCGGCGTGCAGGTGGCGGATGTGGTGGTGGGCTTTTGCTTCCTGCCGGAGGCCACGCTTGTTTCGGCCGTCAGTCCCTTTTGGCCCGGCCTGGGAACGCGCCGGGAGGTGCTGGAGGCCCTGGTCCAACGCTGGCAGGAAGACCGCCTGGTGGACCCCCAAAACCCCCAGGAAGACTTTGATGACCTGTGCTGGCAGCTGTACCCCCAGGTGACCGCCTGGTACGAGCGCGAAAGCGCCGCTCAGGCTTACCGTCAGCAGGTGCTGCACGCCCTGGAGGCGGGAGCGCCCCCCTCCCTCACCTTACCCCAGGCGGTGGCCCTGCTGGCGGCGGAAGGGGAAGCCCATCCTGCGGCCATCGCCCGCCTGGCGGCAGTCATTGCCGAGGCGAACCTGCGCTGCCACCTGCTGACCATGGGCGCCTTGGGCGTGAGCTACGACCTCTTGCCCCACGAGTCGGACATTTTGCAGCTGGGCTTTTGGCAGCGCACCTTTGCCTGGCTGCGGGAAAAAGGGGTGGTGCGCTTGGAGCAGGAAGGGAAGAACGCCGGCTGCTGGGTCATGCCGCTCGACGAGGCCAAGGACGAGGAGGCGGCTGACAAGATCCTGGTGCGCTCCAACGGCACCGCCACCTACACCGCTAAGGACATTGCCTACCAGCTGTGGAAGCTGGGGCTATTACGCGACGCGGAAGGCAACCGCTTGAACTTTGGCTACCGTCCCTTTGCCCGCTTCCATCAGGAAGGTCCGGCAGCTCCGGTGCGCTACACCCAGGGGGAACGGGTGCTGTACCGCACCTGCCCGGACCGGCAGGAAGCTGCCCCCTCCTTTGGCGCGGGGCAGCGGGTGTACAACGTGATTGACGTGCGGCAAAGCTACCCGCAAACGGTGGTGCGGGAGGCGGTGAAAGCCCTGGGCTTCCCCCGCGAGGCTGCCTGCTCGGTGCACTTCGCCTACGAGATGGTGGCCCTCACTCCCAAGGCCGTGCGCCAGCTGGAGGCCACCCTGGGGGTGAGCTTTGGATTGAGTCCCGAAGAGGAGAGCAAGGCCTACGTGGAGATGTCCGGGCGCCGGGGGCTGGGGGTGAAGGCGGATGAGCTCTTCGCCACGCTGTTGGCGGAGGCGGAGAAGGCCATCGCCGAAAGAAACCAGGGCCAGCTGCCCGCCGATGCTCGCAAGCGAGCGCGCGCCATTGCCGTGGGGGCCTTGCGCTACCAAATGGCCCGCCAAAGCCGCAACCGGGTGCTGGCCTTTGACTTCGCCGAGGCCCTAGCCTTCGAGGGCGACACCGGCCCCTACCTGCAGTACGCCGCCGTGCGCGCCCGCAAGATCTTCGAAAAGCTTGCCGCCGCGGGGTTCGCCTGGCAACCAGAGGAAGCCGCCCAGGCCTTGGTGGGGGAAGAACTGCCCGACGACCTCTGGGCGCTGGTCCTGGCTTGCCTGCGCACCCCCGAGGTGGTGGAAAAGGCGGTAGCCAGCCTGGAGTTCAGCTTGCTCGCTGCCCATGCCCGCGAGCTGGCGCAAAGCTTCCACAACCTTTACCACCGCTACCCCGTGCTTCATGCGGAAAGCCAGCAGGCTCGGCTGGTACGCGCTGCCTGTTTCCATCTTTTCCTGCACACGCTGGAGCACATCCTGGAAAGCCTGCTGGGCATTCCCGTGCCCAGGGAAATGTAGCCTTGGGGCTTGGTCGGCCTGCTCAGTCCGCCTGTGGCAGGCACTTGTGGGTGCCGTCGCAAAAGGCCCCTTTGGCCGAGCGCTTGCAGGTGCACCAGGCCACCAGGCCCGGCTCGCTCAGCACCACCTTCACTGGCTGAAACGACGTGCCGCGGTGCGAGCCGTCGCAAAAGGGCTGGCTTTGGGAACGCCCGCAGGCGCACCAAAAGTACGTTCCCGGCTCCATCTCCAGCTTGATGGGTCTTCTTCCGGCAATGATTGGTTCCTCCATGGGTCCTCCCTAGGCGTGCAGCTCCACCACATCGTGGTCGCGGAGCTCGAACTCGCGCGAAACCTTTTGCCCGTCCAGTTGGCCTCCCCACACGCGGGCAAAGGCCAAGTTTTCCGCCAAATCGCGATGGATGCGCTCGGCCAGGTCCAGCACGGTGGAACCCTGGGGGAGCACGAAGGGGGCGCTGCGGTCCACCGGCTTGCCCGGCGGTTTGGTGTACACGCGGATCAGGCCCAAATGCCGCCACAGGGCCACCTTGAAGCGCTCGAGGCCCTGGCGCGTGGCGGCAGAAACCCGGACCAGGGGAAACTGGGAGGCGTACAACTCCTCCAGCACCTGCAGGTCCTCTTCCCGCGCCTGGTCCACCTTGGTGAGCACCAAAAGCGTGGGCAGAGCCGTATCGCGGGGGTCCGCATCCTCCGGCAAGCTGCCCACCAAGGGAATGCGCACCTCCGAAAGGCGCTGGCGCACCACCTCCACGTCCTCCGGGACCTCGGGAGAGGTGGGGTCGGCCAGCAGCAGCGCCGCATCCGCCGCCCGCACCAGGTTGGGTAACCAGGGGTCCAGGTGGGTCGCAGCCACCGGCGGCAGGTCAATCAGCTGCAGCGCCACGTCCTCGAAGGGCATCATGCCCGGCTGGGGTCGGGTAGTGGTAAAGGGGAAGTCACTAATGGCCGGCTCGGCCCTAGTCAAGGCGGCCAGCAGGGAGGACTTGCCGCAGTTCGGTGGGCCCAGGATCACCACCTGCGCCGCCCCTTCCGGCTCCACGCGGAAGCTCAGCCCGTGTTTGCCGGCCCGGCTTTCCTCCTCTTGCCGCAGGCGCGCCAGGCGCCTTTTGATCTCCGCCTGCAACTTTTCCGTGCCCTTGTGCTTGGGGATGGTGGCCAGCATCTCCTCCAGCGCCTGGCGTTTTTCTTCCAGCGTTCGGGCTTGCCGCCATTTGGCCTCCGCAGCCTTGTACTGGGGCGTCAGGTTCGCGGGCACAGGCCTATTGTAGCCAAGCGGGCAAGGTAAACTGCTCGCCCGTGAGCTGGAACGCCGCAGCGTGTGCTCTAGCCTTAGCGCTTATCGCGCCGGCCCTGGGTCTGCCCACGGCGGTAGCTGGCGTACTGGCGGCTTTGGCCACGCTGCTGTCCCTCGCCAGCCGATGGGGCCCGCCCTTGGGCCCATCCCGCTGGCAGGTGTGGGCCACGCTGGCCACGCTGAGCGGGCTGCTGGTGCCTAGCCTCCTGCTCGCCCACCGACCGCTGGCTGGGTTGCTTTGGCTTTTGGGACCCTGCTACCTGCTGGCGGCGCCCCTGTTCCTCTGGCTTTTTGCCCAGGGTTTCCGGAGGCTGCGGTGAGCCCCTGGCTGGTGCTTTTCCCCGCCGCCCTGCTGGCAGTGGCCTTTCTGCGCCGGCGCCTTTCGCAGGCGGACTTCTTTGCCGCTGACCACGGCGCCTCCGCTTGGCTTTCCGGCCTCGCCGGCACGGCCATTGGCCTTTCTGCCTTCACCTTCATAGGCGGGCCGGCGCTCGTGGCCAGCGTGGGCAGCGGCGCCCTGTGGATGATCCTCCCTGCCCCCCTCACGGGGGTCCTGCAATGCTGGCTTTTGGGCCGTTGGTTGGTGGGCCGGCAGCCGCGGCCTGTCAGCCTGCCCCAGCTCTTGGCGCAGGACCTGAGCCCCGCCGTGCGGCCAGTGGCCGCTTTGCTTGTGGCCGCCGGCTGCCTGGCAGGCCTGGTGGTGCAGGCCAAAGCCATCCAGGTGCTGGCCCAGGGCCTTTTGCGCGAGCCGGGCAAGCGGTGGATGCTGGCGGTTTTCCTCGCCACCATGGCCTACGTCGCCGCTGGCGGCATGCGGGTGGCGGTGTGGGTGGATGCGGTGCAGGGGGCGGTAATGGGCGCGGTGGCCCTGGTGGTGGCCTGGGTGGCCCTGCGCCATACCGTGGCTGCCGGTGCCTTACTGCCCTGGCTGCTAGAAGGTGGGGCGGGTTTGGGCAGCTTCGGCCAGGTACCGGCCACGCAGGCCTTTTCCTGGTACCTGCTGTTTACCGTCGGCACCTTGGCCCAGCCCCACTACTTGCAGAAGTTCTTTTTCCTCCGCTCACAGGAACAGCTGCGCTGGCTGCCTTTGGCACTCACCTGCAGCCTGATGGTGGTGCTCACCGTATGGGTAGGCCTGGGTTTGGCCGCGGGGGCACTGGTGCAGGCGGGCTTGCTGCCGCCCGGGGGCGACGGCACGGTTCCGCTGCTCCTACGGCAGCTGGAACCTGGGGTGCTGGCGGCAGCCGCATTGGGGGCGCTTTTTGCCATCAGCTCCACCGTGGCCTCCCTCCTCAACCTGCTGTCGGCAGCTCTGACCTGGGACCTGCCCCAAGCCTTTGGCCGGCAACGCTGGTCGCTGGCCTGGGGAAGGCTGATCACGTTGTTGGCTGGCCTGGCCGCGCTCGCGCTGGCCGCCAGCAGCGGGCGAACGGTGGCGTTGCTGGGCCTTTTGGGTTGGGGTTTTTTCACCGCTGCGTTCTTGCCGGCGGTGGTGGCGGCGGTGGGCCGCTGGCCGGTGGGCCGGCGGGTACCTCTGGCCATGGTCGTGGGGGCCGGCTTGTGCTTGGGGCTCGAAGCCCTGCGCGCTCACCTGCCGGCGGGGCTGGAACCGGGCTTGGTGGGCGCGGGCGCGGGTTTTGCCCTCCTGGCCCTTTCGGGGAGGACACGCGGGTGAGCTGGGCTCCTGAGGAGCTGGTCTGGCTTTTCTCCGAGCTTTCACGCCTGCACAGCCAGCTGCAGCCCACCACCCTGGCGCAGGTGGAAAAGGCGCGCGATCCCTTTCGCCTGCTGGTGGCCTGCATCCTTTCCCTCCGCACCAAGGATGCGGTCACAACCCAAGCCGCTGCCCGCCTTCTGTCCGAAGCCCCCGACGCCCAGGCGCTGGCCCAGCTGCCGCCGGCGTGGATTGCGCAGCTCATTTACCCCGTCGGTTTTTATCGCACCAAGGCCAGCCAGCTCCACCAGCTGGCGCAGCTGCTGTTGGAGCGTTGCGAGGGACAGGTGCCGGCAAGCCGCGAGGCGCTGCTGGCCTTACCGGGGGTGGGCAGGAAGACCGCCAACCTGGTGCTGGGCTTGGCCTTTGGCATCCCCGCCATTTGCGTGGACACCCACGTGCACCGCCTAGCCAACCGCTTAGGGCTGGTAGCCACGGGCACGCCGGAAGAGACGGAAAAGGCCCTGGAAGCCCTCCTCCCCCAGGCTTACTGGATCCCCATCAACGACCTGCTGGTCACCTTCGGCCAGAACGTGTGCACGCCTCTTTCCCCCCGCTGCAGCTCCTGCCCGCTGACAAGCCGCTGCCCCCGGGTGGGTGTGACCCGCCACCGGTAACAAAAAAGCCGCCCGAAGGCGGCTTTTCTTGCTCGGCTCGGCAGCAATCACACCTCGAACCGCGCCGGCAGCTTGTTCATTTGGTTTTTCACATCGGCGGCGCTCCTGTGCAGGGCAGCCAGCTCCTCGGGGGTGAGTTTTAGCTCGAACACGCCCTCCATGCCCTTGGCCCCCAGCTTGCAAGGCACGCCCACCCATACGTCTTTGAGGCCGAACTCCCCCTGCAGGTAAACCGAGCAGGGGAGGATCCTCTTGCGGTCCTTGAGGATAGCGTCCACCATCTCCCACACGCCGGCCGCGGGCGCGTAGTAGGCCGAGCCGGTTTTGAGGAGCTTGACGATTTCCCCACCTCCCTGGGCGGTACGTTGCACGATGGCGTTAATTCTCTCCTTGGGCAAGAGCTCGGGCAGGGGCACGCCGGAAACGGTGGTGTAGCGCGGCAGCGGCACCATGGAATCGCCGTGACCACCCAGCACCAAGGCAAACACGCTCTCGGTGGAAACGCCCATTTCCATGGCAATGAAGGCGCGCATGCGGGCGGTGTCCAGGATGCCGGCCATGCCGATGACCCGCTCCCGCGGGAAGCCGGTCACGCGGCGGGCCACCTCGCACATCACGTCCAGCGGGTTGGTCACCATGATGAGGATGGCATCGCGGGAGGTCTTGGCCACGCGTGACATGCATTCGGCCACGATCTTGGCGTTGGCATCCTGCAGGTCATCGCGGCTCATGCCCGGCTTGCGCGCCAGACCCGCGGTCATGACCACGATGTCCGAACCCTCGGTGGGGCCGTAGTCGTTGGTGCCCACCAGGATGGAGTCGTGGTGGACCACCGGGGCCGCCTGGTACAGGTCCAGGGCTTTGCCCTGGGGCATGCCCTCCACCACGTCTACCAGCACCACGTCCCCCAGCTGCGCCTCCGCCAGGCGCATGGCCGTGGTGGCGCCCACGTTGCCGGCGCCGATAACGGTGATTTTGGGTTTTCTCATTGCTGCCTCCCTTCGGGTTCCCCCCGGACCCAGCATCCAAGATAGCACCGCGTGGGGATAATCACAAGCTCCCACCTTCCCCCGCTCGTCCCCCCGGCTGCCAACAACCCTCGACCCCGCCGGCTTGCCTTTGCCACTGCCAGCTTTCCGCATTCTTGGCGCGAGACTGCAGCCCTCATCGTCATTGCGAGGGCCGCAAAGCGGCCCGAAGCAATCGCTGTGTCGAGGACCACAACCGCCGAAGCCAGCTCAGTCCCGCCACGGCTACATGAGCCACGCCAGACTCCATTGAGCCCCCGTGCAGACGGCTTCGTCGGCTGCACTCGCTCGCGACGATACGAGCGCATGATTTGGCGAGCGACCGCTGGCGGTATTGTCACTGCTGAGGAGGCCAAAGGCCGACGAAGCAATCTCGCCTTTGGGTACGGCTCAACGCCCCCAACCTGCCCAGGTTACTTTGCCCGCTGTGCTCCCTCGCGGTGACACGCGTGAACACCCTACCCAATACCTCGGCAACGAGGGAAGCAATGGTCCAAGATCCGCTAGCCCCGCCCTTTGCTCAAAAAAAGCCAACAGGGCCAACGCTGCTTGACCCATACAAGCCCTTGCGTTCGAGCAAAAGAAGGGTATACTTTCCGCGGCTGCTTTCGCGAGAAAGTGGGACGTGTGTCCCACTTTTTTTTCGAGGCAGCCGGGAGGGCGAGGTGGCCAAGCTGCCTCAGGAGCTGCAGGACAAGTTGGTGGCCATGGTGGCCCATGAGGGGCTGGAGCTTTTGGCCGTGGAGTTTGCCGGCACGGCCAAAAAGCCCGTGGTGCGCCTGATCATTGACCGCGAGGGCGGTGTGGGATTGGATGACTGCGCCCTGATTTCCGAGCAAGCCAGCGTGCTCTTTGACCTCTTCAATCCTTTCCCCGGCCCCTACACCTTGGAGGTTTCCTCGCCCGGGCTGGAGCGCAAGTTCTACCGTCCTGAGGACTACCAGCGCTTTTCCGGGCAGGTGGTGCGCGTGCACATGCGGCCAAGTTGGTCCGGGAGCAAGGTCATCGAGGGCTACTTGGAGGGAGCGGAAGGAGGTCTGGTACGCGTGCGCGACTTCCAGGATCAGGACCTGGTGCATCTTTTGCCCGAACGTGAGATATTTGAGACGCGCCTGGCGCCCTTCGCCCCAGAAAGCTGGGCCAAAAAGGCGCGCAAGCGAGGGAAGAAGCTATGAAACTTTTGCAGCTTAAAGGCTTGATCCATCAGGTGGCGGCCGAGCGGGAAATTGCCCCGGAACGCCTGGTCCAGGCGCTGGAGGATGCCATCGCCAAGGCGGCACAGAAGCACTTCAAAGAAAGGGGCGTACAAGCCAAGGTGAACCTGGACACCGGCGAGATCTCGTGCCTGCGGGTGCGCAAGGTGGTGGCCACGGGAGAAGAGATCGCCAACCCCACAGAAGCCATCACCCTCGAAGAGGCCAGAAAGCTAGACCCCGGCGCTGAGGTGGGCTGCGTGGTGGTGCTGGGTGAGCTGGATGCGGAGCAGCTCGGGCGCATCGCCGCCCAGGCGGCGCGGCAGGTACTGTTCCAGCGAGTGCGGGAAGCAGAGCGGGACCTGATCCACAAGGAGTACTCGCAAAAGATTGGCGAAATGGTCAACGGCATCGTCAAGCGCATCGAGAAAGGCGATGTAATCGTGGACCTGGGCCGCACCGAAGGCATCTTGCCCAGGAAAGAGCAGATCCGCGGCGAGCGCTTCAACCAGGGAGAACGGGTGCGGGCTGTGATTGTGGAGGTAACCAAGGACGCCTCCAAGCCGCAGGTGGTGCTATCCCGCACCTCGCCCCTGCTTTTGGAGCGCCTGTTGGAGATGGAGGTGCCGGAAGTTTACGACGGCACGGTGGTCATCAAGGGCTGCGTGCGTGCCCCGGGGGAACGGGCCAAGGTGGCAGTGGCCTCCCGCGACCGGGATGTGGACCCCATTGGCGCCTGCGTAGGTATGCGCGGCACGCGAGTGCAGGCCATCATGCGGGAACTGCGGGGGGAAAAGGTGGACATCATCCCCTGGTCCCCCGATCTGGTGACCTTTGCCCAGGCGGCCCTGGCCCCCGCCAAGGCCAACCGGGTGCGCGTAGCCGAGGAAGAGGTGGAAGAAGTGCTGCGGGACGCGTCGGGCCAAGTGGCGCTCGACGAAACCGGCCAGCCCATCACCATCGTCAAGCGCCGGCCGCGGTTGGAAGTGGTGGTGTCCAACGAGCAGTACTCCATGGCCATCGGAAAGAACGGGCAAAACGTGAAGCTGGCTGATCGGCTCACCGGCTGCCGCATCATCATCAAGACGGAAAAGGAAGTGAAGGACGAGATTTCCTCGGCGCTGGCGGCCATGCTGCGGGAGGTGGAGGGCGAGCTTGCCGAAGAGCTTGTGACCAACGAGTCGGAAGCCAGCGAAGCCAGCGTGGAGTACGAAAACATCATCCCCATAGAGGATGTACCGGGGATTTCCGAGCGCATGCGTGAGCGCTTGACCGAGCACGGCATTTCCCATGCCCAAGCACTGCTGGACACGCCCATGGAAAAGCTCATGGAAATCCCCGGCATCGGTCCGCACTCGGCGCAGAAGCTGTTGGAGGCGGCCAAGGCGGCTTTGGCGGCGCAGGCCGCCTCGCCGCGTGAGGAGTAAAGCATGGCTCAGGTGTTCCGTGTTGGCGATGTGGCCCGGCAAATGGGCGTGGAGGTCCCCGAGCTGATCTTCAAGCTGCGGGCCATTGGCGTGGAGGTTTCCAACGCCGAAGACACTTTGGATTTGGAAACGGTGCGCGCCATCATCCGCGGGGAGACCCTGGCCCGCCGGCCGAAGGAGGTCATTGTTCGCTCGCAAACGCCGGTGACGCCACCAATCCAGGAAACGGTGCCGCGACCTTTGGTGAAGAAGCCCAAGAAAGGCGTGCGGCGTCACGTGGAAGAAGAGCTGCCCGAGGAGATCCCCTCGCTGGATGGGCTGTCCGTGCCCGCCTCGGCCCCCAAGCCTGCGCCTCCATCGCCACCGCCAGCCCCGGCAGCGATTGCCGCCAGCGCGCCTGTCCCCGAGCCGGTGGCCCCGGCCCCAACAGAGCCGGCGCCGGCGGAGCCGCAGCCGAGCCCCGAACCGACGGTGGCTGGGTCGGAAGGGATGGCGGAAGGAGCCCCGGCGCCCGCAACCCAAGCCGAAGCGGTCGAGCCGCAAGCGGAAGCCCCGTCGGCGTCTCCCGCCGCGGCTGCCGCCAGCTCCAAGGCCCCCGCCAAGACACCCCTGGAAGGCAAGCTCCGCGAGCTCTCCCCCGAAGAGATCCGCCAGCGCTTGGCCGCGCAAAAGCAAGCGCCAAAGGCAGCTGCGTCCTCCAAACCGGTCAAGAAAGGCAAGGCGGCGGCGGATGCAGCCATCATCCGCGAGCTTTTGGAAACCTACGAGCAGCAGAAGGTGCGGGCAGCCGCCGAGAGTAAGCCTACGCCCCCGGCGCCGGTGGTGCCCATCCCCACCGGGCGCCCACGCCCGTCCAAGGCCGCGCGCCGCAAGGAAGCGGCAGCGGAACCGGTGGAGGTAACCCTCGAGTTCCGCGATGGTAAGAAGCCGGAAGGTCCCGTGTACCTTTCCGAGGCGGTCACCGTGCGCGAGCTGGCGGAAAAGCTCAACGTGCTGGTCAAGGACCTGATGCGCTTCCTTCTGTCCAAGAAGATCCTGGTTACCGCCAACCAGACCTTGCCCCGCGACCTGGCGGAGCAGATTTGCCAGTGGGTAGGCGTGGATGCCCTGGTGGTTTCCTTCGAGGAGGAAATCGACCTGTCCCTGGAAGAATCGGGCAAGGTGGGCCGGGGCGAGCCTCGGCCGCCGGTGGTCACGGTCATGGGCCACGTGGACCACGGCAAGACCTCCCTGTTGGACGCCATCCGCAAGAGCCAAGTGGCAGCGAGGGAAGCGGGGGGTATCACCCAGCACATTGGTGCCTCCCGCGTGTGGCACCAGGGCAAAGCCATCGTGTTCATCGACACGCCTGGCCACGAAGCCTTCACCGCCATGCGCGCGCGCGGGGCCAAGGTGACGGACATCGTGGTGCTGGTGGTGGCCGCCGACGACGGGGTAATGCCGCAAACGATGGAGGCCATCAACCACGCCCGCGCCGCCAGGGTGCCCATGGTGGTGGCCATCAACAAGATCGACAAGCCCAACGCCAACCCCGATCGCGTCAAGCGCGAGCTGGCCGAGCAAGGTGTGCTTGTGGAGGGTTGGGGCGGCGATGTGCCGGTGGTGGAAGTCTCGGCGCTTAAGAAGCAGGGAATCAGCGAGCTGCTGGAGGTCGTCCTGCTGGTAGCTGAGATGCAGGACCTCCGCGCCCCCAAGGAAGGGCCGGCGCGCGGCACCATCTTGGAAGCCCGCAAGGAAAAGGGTCGAGGGGTGGTGGCCACGGTGCTGGTGCAGCAAGGGACGCTGCGGCCGGGGGACAGCTTCTTTGCCGGCGCCACCTGGGGCCGCGTGCGCAACATGGTCGACAGCAACGGCAAGCCGGTTAAGGAAGCGGGGCCCTCCGACCCGGTGGAAGTGATGGGCTTCGAGGACTTGCCGGAGGCGGGAGACATTTTCCAGGTGGTGGAAAGCGAGGCCAAGGCGCGGGAGGTGGCCACGCTGCGCCAGGAGCGCGCGCGCGAGGAGCAAATGGCTGGCAAGCGCGTTTCCCTGGAAGGTCTGTTGGAGCACATCGCCGACCAGGAAGTCAAGGCGCTCAACGTGGTGCTCAAGGCCGACGTACAGGGCTCGGTGGAGGTGCTGCGCGACACTCTCACCAAGCTATCCACTCCCGAGGTGAGCGTGAACGTGCTCCACGCTTCGGTAGGTGCCATCAGCGACAACGACGTCCACCTGGCTTCGGCCTCCGACGCCATCGTCATTGGCTTTAACGTGCGGCCCGAGCGCAGCGCCCGCGAGCTGGCGGAGCGCTTCAAGGTGGAAATCCGCACCTACAACGTCATTTACCACCTGACGGAGGAGCTGCAAAAAGCCATGGCCGGCTTGCTGCAACCCACGTACACGGAGGAGCATCTGGGCCAGGCGGAGGTGCGGCAGATCTTCCACGTGCCCAAGGTGGGCACGGTGGCCGGCTGCATGGTCACCGAGGGCGTCATCACGCGCCAGGCCAAGGTGCGCTTGCTGCGCGACAACGTGGTGGTCTGGCAAGGAGGCCTGGGGAGCTTGAAGCGCTTCAAGGACGACGTGAGCGAGGTGAAGGCCGGCTTCGAGTGCGGCCTTACCCTGGCTGGCTACCAGGACATCAAGCAGGGGGACATTATCGAGGCTTACCGGGTGGTGGAAGTGGCACGCACCCTGGGGGCGTGAGAGGCGCTATGGCCGGGGAGCTGTCGCCCCTTTTTGTGGCTTTGGCGGAGGTGGAGCTGCATTTCCCCGGCGCCCGCTCCCTCAAGGACAAACGCCAGGACCTGCGGTCCCTCACCGACCGGCTGCGGAACCGCCTGCCCGTGTTGGTGGTGGAGGCAGACTTCCAAGACCTGCACCAACGAGCCGGCATTGCCATTTCCGCCCTGGCCACCGGTGAGGCGCAGGCCCGTGGCACCGTCAACCGCGCCTTGGAAGCTGTGCACCAGCTCTTCCCCGGCTTGGTCCTGGCCGAGCGGGTGAGCGTGGTGCAGGTGCGGTAGGAGGGGGGCATGCGAGACCCATTGCTGCGCAAGGTTCGGTTGGAGGAGGCCATCCGCGAGGTGCTATCCAGCGTGCTGTTGCGCGAGGCCAAGGACCCGCGGCTTTCTGGGGTGATTATCTCCGCGGTCGAGCTCTCCGGCGACCTGCGGCAAGCCAAAGCGTACTTTTCCGTTTTTGGCGACAAGGAAAGGGAGCGACAGGCAGCAGAAGGGCTAGAGCAGGCCAAGGGTTTCCTCCGCGCCGAGCTGCGCCGGCATCTGCGTGCGGAGGCCATCCCCGAGCTGATCTTCCTTCGGGACAAGGGCTACGAGCACGCCGATCGCGTGGCGCAAATCCTCGACCAGCTTTCCAAGGGGCAGGAGGGCGAGCATGGATAGCCTGCCGCCGGCGGCGCGCCACGTGGCTCAGGCTCTCGCCGGTGCCCGCGTTGTGTTGATCACCAGCCACCGCAGCCCCGACGGAGACGCCTTGGGTTCGGAGCTGGCTCTGTGGGAGATGTGCCGGAAATTGGGGGTGGAAGCGGCCGTGGTCAACCGCGATCCGCACCCGGCGAGCCTGGCGTTCCTGCCGGGGCTTTCGCAGGTGCTAGTGGCCGAGAAGGTACCTGCCCCTTTGCTTTCACAGGCTGAGCTGGCGGTTTTGCTCGAGTGCCCCAGCTCGGACCGACCCGGCTTCCCCGAGCTGGCAACCCTGCCGCTGGTGAACGTGGATCACCACCTGGACAACCCTCACTACGGGCAGGTGAACTTCGTGGATCCGCAAGCCCCTGCAGTGGGCGAGATGCTCTTGACGGTAGCCGACGCTGCCGGCGTGACCCCTTCCCCCACCATGGCCACCTGCCTGTACACCGCTCTGGTCACCGATACCGGCGACTTTCGCTACAGCAACGCTACCCCCCGGGCCTTCCGGGCTGCCGCGCGGCTGGTGGAGGCCGGTGCGTGCCCCTCTGCCATTGCCGAGGCCCTCAACGATCACGTGCCCGCGCGGGTGGTGCGCCTGCACGCGGCGGTGCTGGCCACCCTGGAGCTGTACGCTTCCGGAGCGGTGGCGGTGATTACCTGTACCCGCGCCATGCTCGAGGAGGTGGGTGCCGGGCCCGAGGACACGGAGGACCTGATCAACATCCCGCGCGCCATTGACGGCGTCCGGGTGGCGGTGTTCTTTAAGGCCCTGACGCCTGGGGCGGTAAAGGTGTCGCTGCGTTCGAAGGGTCCCATCAACGTGCAACGCCTGGCGGCCCGCTTTGGCGGGGGCGGTCACGAAAACGCTGCCGGATTTACCTTCAGCGGAGAGCTGCAGGCCGCTCGCCACGCGGTTCTTCCCGCCGTCATCGAGCTTTTGGAGTGTTCATGAGCCAGAAAAGCGGTTTGCTTTTGGTGGACAAGCCGGCTGGCCCCACCTCCCACGACGTGGTGCAGGTGGCTCGTCGCGCGCTGCGAGAGACGCGGGTGGGCCACACGGGCACCCTGGATCCGGCGGCTACCGGCCTTTTGGTGCTGTGTGTGGGAAAGGCCACCCGCCTGCAGGGCTACCTTTTGGCCTGGGATAAGGAGTACGAGGGCGAGATCCGCTTGGGCTTCGCCACCACCACCTACGACGCGGAAGGCGAGCCCCTGTCCCAGGTCCAGCCGGTGCCGGAGCTGACGCCCCAGACCTTGGAAGGTCTTATGAGTCGCTTTACCGGGGAGCTTTCCCAGTTGCCCCCGCCCTTTTCTGCCAAAAAGAAGGACGGGAAGAAGTTTTACGAGATGGCGCGGGCGGGGGAGGAGGTGCCACGGGAGCCCAAGTTGGTGACCACCTTCTCCCTCGAGCTGGCAGCAGTGGCGCAAGACCGGGTGCGCTTTCGAGTCGTGTGCTCCTCAGGCACCTACGTGCGCTCGCTGGCCCACGACATCGGCCAGGTGCTGGGCTGTGGCGGGCACCTGGCCCAGCTCCGCCGCACTCGGGTGGGGCCCTGGTCGGTGGGGCAGGCTTTGAGTGCCGAGGGGTTGGCCGCCCGGCCACTGGAGCTGCCTGCCGGCGCCTGGGTAGATTTGGACCAGATAGCCTTCCCCTTTCCCTCCGTGAGCCTGAACCCCGTGGCCTGTCAGCATTTCAGCCGCGGGCAGGAAGTGGTGGTGCGGGACGCGGTGGGTGAGTTTGTACCCGGCAAGTACGTGTGCGTGCGCACCCGCAACGGCAGGCTCCTGGGTATCGGCCAGACCACCGTGTACCTGCAGCGGGCGCGTAACCTCACCCTGGCACCCCGCACGGTGTTCGCGACCTTGGAGGAAGAAGAAGCATCGTGGTAGAATCAAGCGCTTTTCCGGGAGCACCCGGAAAGCCTAAGGAGTAGCCAATGACGCAACAGGAATACGCGCAAGCGAAGGAACAAATCATCGCCCAGTTCCGGCGCCATGAGCACGACACCGGCTCGCCGGAGGTGCAAATTGCCCTGCTGACCAAGCGCATCGAGTACCTGACCGAGCACTTCAAGGTGCACGTGAAGGACCACCATTCCCGTCGGGGTCTCCTCATGCTGGTGGGTCAGCGCCGGCGCCTTCTGGAGTACCTCAAGCGCAAGGACATCAACCGCTACCGTGCCCTGATCGAGCGGCTGGGCTTGAGGCGCTGAGGCTGGCCACGTGCACGGCGCCAGCTGCGGGCAGGGGACGGGGGCTGGAGCGCAAAGGAGTGCCATGGAAGTCATTGAGACTGTAGATTTGGAAGGAAGACGCCTGGAGTTTTCCGTGGGCAAGGTGGCCAAGCAGGCCGATGGGGCCTGCTTGGTTCGTTTCGGGGAAACGATGGTGCTGGTGTCCGCGTGCTTCGCCAAGGAACCGCGCCTGGGCGTGGATTTCCTGCCGTTGACGGTGGACTACCGCGAATACACCTACGCCGGCGGCCGCATTCCCGGTGGCTGGTTCAAGCGGGAGGGTCGGCCCACGGAAAAGGAAATCCTCACCGCTCGGCTGATTGACCGCCCCTTGCGGCCCCTTTTCCCCTCCGGTTACCACCAAGAAACGCAAATTATCGGCACCGTGCTTTCGGCCGACCAGGCTCACGATCCGGATGTGTTGGCCATCAATGCCGCCTCCACCGCTCTCATGGTTTCCGACTGCCCCTACGACACGCCCGTGGGGGCGGTGCGCGTGGGTTTGGTGGACGGCCGCTACGTCCTCAACCCCACCCATGAGCAGCGGGTGCAAGCTCAGCTGGACATCGTGGTTGCCGGCACCGAAGACGCGGTGGTGATGGTGGAGGCAGGGGCTACTGGCGTCGCCGAACATGCCATCCTGGACGCCATTGACGTGGCCCACCAAGCTATCCGACGCATCGTGGCCGTGCAGCGGACGTTGGTGGAAAAGGTGGGCAAACCCAAACCCGCCTGGCTTCCTCCGGCACCACCCTGGCCCCCCGAATTTGAGGAGGCAATTCGTGGCCGCTTTGCCGCTTCCCTGGACGAGGCCTTGCGGGTTCGAGGCAAGCTGGCGCAGAAGAAGGCCATTGCCGCGGTGGAGGAGCAGGCCCTGGCCAGCCTTGGGGAGGAGGAAAAGGCGGAAAAGGGACCCTGGGTGCTGGCTATCGTGCACCAAATGGTCAAGGACCAGTTCCGTCACGCGGTGCTGGCTAAAGACGAGCGGCTCGACGGGCGAGCCTTCAACCAAATGCGGCCGGTCACCTGCGAGGTGGGCCTCCTGCCCCGCACCCATGGCTCGGCCCTGTTCACCCGCGGGGAAACCCAAGCCCTGGTCACCTGCACCCTGGGCACTTCGGAGGACGTGCAAATCATCGAGGCCCTGGAGGGCGAAACCCAGCAGCGTTTCATGCTCCACTACAACTTCCCCCCCTTCTCGGTGGGCGAGGTGCGCCCCATGCGCGGCCCCTCGCGGCGGGAAATCGGCCACGGCAACTTGGCGCGGCGCGCGTTGGCGCCGGTCATTCCCTCCCAGGATGCCTTCCCTTATACCCTGCGGGTGGTCTCGGACATCTTGGAATCCAACGGCTCCTCCTCCATGGCCACCGTCTGCGGTGGCACGCTGGCATTGATGGATGCGGGCGTGCCCATCAAGGAGCCGGTAGCAGGCATTGCCATGGGTTTGGTCTCTGACGGCGAGCGGCATGCGGTGCTCACTGACATTGCCGGCCAGGAGGACCACTACGGCGACATGGACTTTAAGGTGGCAGGCACCAAGGATGGCGTCACTGCCTTGCAGATGGATATCAAGATCTCCGGCCTTTCGCGGGAGGTGATGGAAACGGCTCTGGAGCAGGCGCGGCAGGCCCGCCTGGAGCTTTTGGAAATCATGCGCGCCACCATCGCCGCTCCCCGGCCGGAAATTTCGGTGTACGCTCCGCGCATCGTCACCATGTACATTGACCCGGACCGCATCCGCGATGTCATCGGTCCTGGAGGCAAAACCATTCGTGCCATCTGCGAGCAAACCGGGGCGCGCATCAATATCGAAGACGACGGGCGGGTGGAAATTGCCACCCCAGACTTGGAGGCGGCGGAAAAGACCAAGAGCATCATCAGCAACCTCACCCGCCAGGTCCAGGTGGGCGAGGTGTTTGAGGGCACGGTCAAGCGCATCGAGCCTTACGGCGCCTTCATCGAGATCTTGCCCAACCAAGACGGGCTGCTGCACATTTCCGAAATCGCCCACGAGCGCATCCGCGAGGTAACAGACGTGCTCAAGCTGGGGGACAGGGTCACCGTCAAGGTGATCGGCATCGACGCCCAGGATCGGATCAAGCTCTCCCGCCGGGCCCTCCTTCCGGCACCGGAAAAGCCCAAGGGCGAGCGCGAGGAGCGCCGGCAAGGCCAGCCGCCGCGCGGCCAGCGGCCCAACCGCCCGCCCCGGTGACAGGTGGGTGCCTTCCCGCAAAGCGGGAAGCTGGAAGAACCTGTGAGCTTCCCATGCCGTAAAACCAAAAGCCGGAACCACCGGCGAAGGAGGCCTTATGCGACGGTCGTTTGTTTTGTTGTTGAGCCTGGGGCTTGCCGCTTCCGGGCTGCGAGCCGAGGAAGGCATGTGGACCTTTGACAACCCACCCACCAAGCAACTGCATGAGAAATACGGCTTTACGCCCACCAAGGAATGGTTGGACCACATCCGCCTTTCCTCGGTGCGCTTCAACGACGGCGGGAGCGGGTCTTTTGTCTCCGCTACCGGCTTGGTGCTCACGAACCACCACGTGGCCCTCGGACAGCTGCAAAAGGTTTCCTCCCCGCAAAAGGACTACGTGGCCGATGGCTTTTTGGCGCGCACCTCGGAAGAGGAGTTGAAGTGCCCCGATTTGGAGCTCAACGTGCTGGTTTCCATGGAGGATGTGACCGCCCAGGTGCTTGCGGCCGTTCAGCCGGGCATGAGCGAGAAGCAAGCCAACGACGCGCGTAAAGCGGCCATCGCCGCCATCGAGCGGGAGAGCATGGAAAAGACCGGCTTTCGCTCCGACGTGGTCACCCTCTATCAAGGCGGCGAGTACTGGCTTTACCGCTACAAGAAGTACACCGACGTGCGCTTGGTGTTTGCCCCTGAGCAGCAGACGGCCTTTTATGGGGGCGACCCGGACAACTTCACCTACCCCCGCTACGACCTGGACATGGCGCTGTTTCGCGTCTACGAAAACGGCCAGCCGGTAAAACCGGAGCACTACCTCAAGTGGAACCCCAAGGGAGCTCAGGACGGCGAGCTGGTCTTCGTCTCCGGCCACCCCGGCTCCACCAACCGCTTGTACACCGTGGCTCAGCTGGAGACCCTGCGGGATCTCTCCTACCCTATGCGCTTAGAGGGCATTGAGCGCCGCCTGGCGGTGGCCCGGTCCTACGCGGCTTCCGGCAAGGAGCAGGCGCGTCAGGCGGCTGGCCTGATCTTCGGCTTGGAAAACGCCAAGAAAGCGCTCACCGGCGAGTACAAGGGCCTGCAGCAGCCGGCCATTTTCCAGCTGAAGGCGCAGCAGGAAGGGCAGCTGCGGGAAAAAGTGGCCGCCAACCCAGCCTGGCAGAAGCAGTTTGCGGATGCCTGGGAGGCCATCGAAAAGGCGCAGGCTGCCTTCCGCACCCGGGCCAAGGAGTACGGCTACCGTCGGTTGGGTGGCTACCGCTTGCCGGGCATTGCGTTGAACATCGTGCAGCTGGTGGCGGAGGTGCAGAAGCCTGACGGCGGACGGCTGGATGGCTTTCACGAAAGCCAGCTGCCTTCCCTTAAGTTCCGCCTGTTCTCGCCCGCACCCATTTACCCCGGGTTTGAGGAGGTGCTCTTGGCTGATAGCCTGCGCGAGAGCCTAGAAAAGCTTGGCCCCGAGGATGCCTTTGTCAAAGCGGCCCTCGCTGGCAAGACGCCCGAGGAGGTGGCTCACGAGGTCATCACCGGCACCAAGCTGGTCGACCCGGCCTTCCGCCGCCAGCTGGTAGAAGGGGGCCCCCAGGCGGTGGCCGCCAGCAACGATCCCCTCATTGTCCTGGCGCGGCGGCTGGACCCCATCCTGCGGCAAGAGCGCCAGTGGTACGAAGACCACATCCAAGCGGTGGAGCGAGCGGCGGGCGAAAAGATTGGCCAAGCTCGGTTCGCCATTTACGGTAAGTCCCTCTACCCCGATGCCACCTTCACCTTGCGCTTGACCTACGGCACGGTGAGTGGGTACCCCTACAACGGCACGGTGGCCCCGAGCAAAACCACCTTTTACGGCCTTTTCGATCGCGCCGCTTCCTTCGATTTCAAACCACCCTTCCATTTGCCCCAGCGCTTCCTGGAACGCCGGGACCAGCTGGACCTGGCCACCCCGCTGAACTTCGTTTCCACCTGCGACATCATCGGCGGCAACTCCGGCTCGCCCGTCATCAACCGGCAGGGAGAGGTGGTGGGCCTAATCTTCGACGGCAACATCGAGAGCTTGGTGGGACGCTTCGTTTACGACATCACCGCCAACCGGGCGGTGGCGGTGCACACCGCCGGAATGACCGAAGCCCTGCGCAAGCTGTACGATGCCGAGTTCCTGGTGCGCGAGCTGCTGGGCCAGTAGCCAACATGCACGCGCTTCCTCCGGCCCCGACCATGTCGGGGCCTTTTTTCTTTCCGTCCCCCCCTGCCCCCGCCCGCCCGCCTGCCCATCCGGCTGCCATGCGGGCTTTGCCACACCCAACGGGGCTCCTGGTGCAAGGTGCGGGCAAAGCGGCTAGTGGCGCAGGCGCCCCGTCTCCACCCAGGCGGCCACCTTGGCCCAAACCTCCGCCTCAGAGGGCCAGACGTGAACGGACGAAGTCAAGGATCGCACGGGCATGCTCGCAGGCTTGCCGGCTTTGCCAGCACCTGTGGTTTCAAGGGGGCTCCCGCGGGGTGCCCGTTGGGGTAGCGTGCCGGGATGTAGAAGTGGTCCAGCACCTTGGCGCGCTCCACCAGCCCCGCTGGCACCTCCTCGCCCAGCTCGGCCAGCAGCGACGCCACCATGTGCCTCCGGGCCTCCGGCCCCGGACCAAGGGCAAGGCTTTCACCGCCTTTTTCGCCGCCTGCTGGGCGGCAAAGCAGGCCCAGTCATGAAGCCCTTGCCGCAAGGAGCTTGGCGCCTGCTGCAAATCCCGCTCCGCCTGGCGCAGCCAATCGGCCACCCGAGCGCCCACGCAGCTGGTTTATCGCTGCCAGGTCAGCTCTTGCGGGAGGTCTTGGCGTAAAAGGCAGAGTAGACGCGCTCCACTTTTTCCGACTGGCAGTGGGGGCAACGGGGCTTGGTTTTCTCCCGCTCTTCCAGGCGCGATCGCACCTCAAAGCGCTTGTGGCAGTCTTGGCAGGCGTACTCGTACACGGGCATAGGCACCTCCTACCCGGTCGGGCTTCCTGCCCTGAACCGCTTTTTACAATATGGCGCGCAGCCGCTCTTGGCAAGCGGGTTTGGGGTGTCGTTTCCTCAGGACGCGCGGCGGTAAAGGTACGCGCACTCGCGCAGCTCTGCCTTGCCCGCCCGGCAGACGGCAAACGTGCTGCCTGACCAAATGCTGGCCGAGCCCACCTCCCCTCGGAGGTTCACCGCGTACAGCACCAAATTGTTCTTCGGGCGCCCCTGGGCATCGCGCAGGTACGCTTCGCGCGTGTTGCGCACCACCCGCTCCAACGTGGCCAAACAGGCTTCCTCGGGCGACTTGCCGTGGCGCATAAACTCCACCACCGTGTGGGCACCCACCACGATGATGTTGGACTCCCCATGCCCGGTAGCGCCGGCGGAGCCCACCTCCCGGTCGCAGTAAAGCCCACACCCGATCAGGGGTGAGTCTCCCACACGCCCTGGCAGCTTGAAGAACAAGCCGGAGGTGGTGGTGCAGCAGCCCACCCGGCCCTGGGCATCCACCGCCGAGAGGTGAATGGTGCCCTGTGGGCGAAGGGCTGCATCGCCGTAGCGCTCGATGAACCACCGGATATCGGGGTCGTTGGCTTCCTCGGGGGCCGGCAGCCAGTCGTCCCCTGGTGCGGCGTTTTCCTTCCAGTAAAGCCAGATTTTGCGCGCCCGCTCGGTCAGCAGGTTTTCCTCGCGGAACCCATGGGCCAAGGCGAACTTTTTTGCCCCTGCCCCAACCAAAAGCACCCGGGTGGTGCGCCGCATGACCAAAAGCGCCACCTGCGAGGGATGCTTGATCCCTTCCAAGGCGGCCACCGCACCCGCCCGCATGCTCTCCCCATCCATCACTGCCGCGTCCAGCTGCACCACCCCTTCCTCGTTGGGCAAACCACCGTACCCGACGGTGATGTCTTCCGGGTCCGCCTCCACCAAGCTCACCCCTGCCACCGCCGCATCCACCGGCAGTGCCCCCGCCTGCATACGCGCCACCGCCTCCGTCACCGCGCGCAAGCCGTTGGCCGAAGCCACCGCCACGGGCGAAATGGCCTGCGGCGCTGCCTTAACAGCCTTGGCCACCGCCGCTGCCGGCATCGCCGCCAGAAGCTGCCTGCGGGAAAGACCCTTTGCTTCCACGTCCCACCTCCGTGGGCCAACTTTAGGGTTTGCACAGGTGCCCCGCAAGGGGTAGAGTGAGGGCGTGCGAAACTGGGGAGGGTTCCTCATGCCGCTGCTGCTTTCCTGTAGCGCGCCTCCCCCCTGCGACCGGCTGTTCGTGGGGGGGGTTGTGCATGGGCCGGAAGGTCCGCAGCGCCTGGCGGTGGCGGTAAAAGACGGCCGCATTCGGGCCTTGGTGCCGGAGGCAGCTGTGGCCTCGTGGCGAGGCCGCTGCCAGGAGATCGTGGACCTGGCCGGAGCCCATCTCTATCCGGGTCTGACCGAGAGCCACGGGCACCTCACCGGTTACGGTTTGGCCCTGGAAACAGCCGACCTCACCGGCGCCGGGAGCTTCCGCGAAGTGGTCGAGCGGTTGGTGCGGCACGCGGAAAAGCGTCCCCCTGGCAGCTGGGTGCTGGGGCGCGGTTGGGACCAGAACCTCTGGCCGGAAAAGGAATTTCCCCACCACCAGCTGCTGTCCCAAGCGCTTCCGCACCATCCGGTGCTGGCGCGGCGGGTGGATGGGCACGCGGTCTTGGTTAACGCCAAAGCACTGGAGCTGGCGGGCATCGGTGCGCAGACGCCGAACCCGCCCGGCGGGGCTATCCTGCGCGACCACGCGGGTCAACCCACGGGGGTGCTGGTGGATGCGGCCACCGAGCTGGTGGAGCGGCTGCTGCCCCAGCCGGACGAGGCCACCTTGGAGCGGAGGCAGCTGCTGGCAGCGAACAAGCTGGCTTCCTTCGGGATCACCGCCATCCACGACGCCGGGACCGGTCGGCGAGAGTTGGCCTCCTTGCGTCGCCTGGCTGCTGCCGGCCAGCTGCCCCTGCGGGTTTACGTTATGCTGGACGGCAGCGACGACCGGTTGCTTACTGAGGAGCTGGGCCGGGGTGTGCAACGGGATGGGGGCGGCATGCTCACCGTGCGGGCAGTGAAGCTCTACGCCGACGGTGCCCTGGGCAGCCGCGGAGCCTGGCTTTCGCAACCTTACAGCGACGCCCCTGACCAGGTGGGCTTGCAGGTAACCCCCCTCGAGCGGCTACGGGAGCTGGTGGCCAAGGCGGCCGCCGCCGCCTTCCAGCCTTGCATCCACGCCATCGGCGACGAGGCGGTGCATCAGGTGTTGGCCCTGTACCGGGAGGTGCTGGGGGCGCAGGCGAGCAGGTTGCGCCCGCGCATCGAGCACGCCCAGGTGGTGCGGCCGGAGGATGTGGCCGCCTTTGCTCAAGGCACCGTCGTTGCGTCGGTGCAGCCCACCCACTGGACCTCCGATATGCCTTGGGCTCCGGCTCGGCTGGGTCCAGAACGTATCGCCTGGGCCTACCGCTGGCGCTCCCTATTGGCCGCCGGCGCACACCTCTGCCTGGGCACCGATGTGCCGGTGGAGAGCCCTGATCCCCGCCTCACCTTGTGGGCGGCGGTAACACGTCAGACCCCAGCAGCCTACCCCCCAGAGGGCTGGAACCCGGCCGAGCGCCTCACTGCCCAGGAAGCCTTGCAGGGCATGACCGAATGGGCCTCCTGGGCGGCGTTCGAGGAGGGCCTGCGCGGCCGCATTGTCCCGGGATTCTTTGCCGACTTTACCGTTTTCGACCGGGATTTTACCCGGGAGGAAAACGTGCTGGCCGCCCGGGTGCTGCGCACCGTGGTGGGCGGCAAGGACAGCTACGTGGCCGGGAGCGGGCCGTGAGGCCATTCATGCCACTGTTGCCCCTGGTGATCACGGGCGTCTTTGGCGGCTGCAACCACGAGGCCGGTGAGCCCCAAGAAGATGCCCGCTGGGTGGCGGCGCGGGCGGCGATGGTGAAGAACCAAATTGCCGCCCGTGGGGTGAAGGACGAGCGCGTGCTGGCAGCCATGCGCCAGGTGCCGCGGCACCTGTTCGTGCCGGAAGAGTTTCGCGCCCAGGCCTATGAGGATCACCCCCTGCCCATCGGCGAGGGCCAGACCATCTCCCAGCCTTACATCGTGGGCTTGATGACTGAGCTGCTGCGGCTCCAGCCTGGAGACAAGGTGCTGGAGGTAGGGACCGGCTCGGGCTACCAGGCAGCCGTGCTGGCAGCCATGGGCTGCCAGGTGTACACCATCGAGATCCGTCCCACCCTCGCCGCTCAGGCGCGGGAGCGCCTGCAACGTTTGGGTTATGCCAACGTGCACCTGCGCGTGGGAGACGGCTACCGCGGCTGGCCGGAGGAGGCCCCATTTGTGGGTATTGTTGTCACCGCCGCGCCGGAAAAGATTCCTGAGCCGCTGCTGCAGCAGTTGGCCCCCGGGGGGCGGCTGGTGATTCCGGTGGGGTCCTTCTACCAGCAGCTCAAGGTCATTACCCGCGAAGCCAACGGCTTTACCGAGCGGGACGTGATCCCCGTGCGCTTCGTGCCCATGGCCGGCGAGGTGGAGCGCAATCCGTGAGCCCTGACCGTCTGACGAGCGAAAGGGGTCACAAAATGTGCTGACGCTAGCGATTCGGTTGCCGAGTGGCCGAGAGGAGGCTCGCAGCTTTCTCCATGGGCCGGTCCTGGTAGGTCGCTCGCCCGAAGCTAACCTTATCCTGCCCGAACCCTCCATCTCCCGCCGCCACGCCCTGTTTGACCTGGGCCCGGAGGGGTGGTGGGTGGAGGACCTGAGCTCGCGCAACGGCACGTTTGTGGACGGCGAGCGCGTGCAGGGGAAGAAGCTGCTGCGGGCAGGCCAAAGGCTGCGCCTGGGCCAAGTGGAAATGGTGGTGCGCGAAGGTGGCGCACAGGCGGAGGTGGCCGAGGGCGGGGCGGCGGAAGCCACCCTGTTGACGCCCGTAAATAAGGTGCTGGAGGGCAGCGGCGTGAAGGGCGGGCCGGTCAGCCCGGACGCGCCCCCCCAGCAGGTGCACCGGGTGGCTCAGCGCCTCTCCCTGCTTGCCGGCCTGCACGAGCAGCTGGCCTCGCAGGTAAGCGAGGAGGGGCTGCTCACCACCATTTTGGAGCAGGCCTTTCAGCAGCTGGGCCCAGACCAAGCCGCCATTTTTCTTCAACAAGAAAATGGCCAGTTCATTTGCGCCGCCAGCCGCTGCCAGCAAGACTGCGACGAAAAGCTCTTGCTTTCCCGTTCTCTGGTGCGGGAGGTGGTGGAAAAGAAAGCTGCTGCCCTGGTGCTGGATGCCACCACCGACGCCCGCTTTCAGCAAGCGCAGAGCCTGCGCGCCCTCGGTGTTCGCAGCGTGCTGGCAGTGCCGCTGGTCTGCGAGGAGCAGGTGCTGGGGCTGCTGGTGTGCGCATCGCGCCTGGTGGTGCGCCGCTTCAGCCAGGAAGACTTGGAGTTCTTGGTGCCGCTGGCGGCGGTGGCGGCCATTCGCCTGCGCAACCTGCGCTTAGCTGCCGATGCGGCCGAGCGCAGGCGCCTGGAGCAGGAGCTGGCGCTGGCGCGCCGCATCCAAGTGGGTCTTTTCCGCGAGGAAGCACCCACCCTCGATGGCTACCAGGTGCTGGGGGGCAACGTGCCCAGCCGCGTGGTTTCCGGCGACTTTTACCAGGTGCTGCAGGCACCCTTCGGCTGCATCCTTTTGGTAGCCGACGTCTCCGGCAAAGGCATGGGTGCGGCCCTGCTCGCTGCTTCGCTGGAGGCTCTTTTTGCTGGGCCCTTAAGTCAAGCCTTGCCCCCAGCGGAGGTTTGTCACAAGGTGTCCACGCTCTTTTTCGCCCGCACCGAAGCCAACAAGTTCGCCACGGGTATTTTGGCCTACCTGGAAACGGCTACTGGCTGCCTGAGCTATGCCAACGCCGGCCACTGCCCGGGCTTGCTGGTGCGGCCCTCGGGGGAGGTGGTAACCCTCGAACCCACCGGCCCACCCTTGGGTTTGTTTCCCGAACAGCGCTACGGGCAACGCCAGCGGGCCCTCACCCCCGGCGACCTGGTGCTGCTTTACAGCGACGGCGTGAGCGAGACTGCAAGTCCCGAGGGGGAGGAGTTTGGCGCGCAGCGCTTAGCCCAGCTGGTGCAGGGCCATCGCCACCGGCCTTTGGAGGAGCTCTTGGAGCTTTTGGAAACCGAGCTGGACCGCTTTTCCCGCACCCCCTTACCGGCGGATGACCGCACCCTGGTCTTGCTGCGCCGCTACCGTTGATCGCCCGCTGGTGCTTTCGCCTTCACGGCTCCAAACTCAAGACCAGCCCGCCGGCTGCCAGCTGACCCCAAACGCAGCCGCTGCCCTGCCAGGCGGTCCCTGCCCACTCGATCTGGGTGCACCAGCCGTAGCGCCCCGGGGCCAGGCGGGGGACCCGCAGCCGCACCAGCTCCCCCCGGTCCTCCGGCTCCTCCCCCTGCGCCCTTGCCCACTGCTCCAAAGCAGCGATGCTTTCCAAGATCCCCTCGCTAACCACCGCCAGCCTCGGCATCGCCTTTCTGGCAAAGCCCAACAGCAGCGTGCCACCCTGCTCATCCACCGGCAGCACCACCTCCTGCTCCGGCCAGGAGGCAAAGCTAAACCAGCGGCGGGCAAAGCCCGGCGCTTCCACCGCGAGCGCCAAGGCGGGCAGCTGGGGCAGGGCCAGCTCGAAGCGCCCCTCCGCCTCGCTGGTGAACTCGCTCAGGGAAGAGGAGTTCTGGGGCAGCGGCACCACAAAAAGGCGCGCACCGGCCACACCCAGGCCGGTGCCAGCGCGCACCACCCGACCCTGGTGGTGACTCAGGGCCCTAAGGCGAGGAGCAGCTCCGGTGGCCTTTGTCCCTCGGCCATGGGCACCAGCAGCCGCTCGGAGGCCGCTCGAGCGTTTCCCGCGTAAACCCGCCAATTTCCCGGGTCCAGGCCCCTAACCACAACCTCGCTTTGCCCGCGCAACAGCAACTGGCTTAGGGGATGCTGGGGGTGCTTCATATTGAGGATGGCAAAGGCAGGGGCCTGCCCCTCGGGGGTAACCACCTTGCCGCGCAGCTCCGTGGGGGGAAACTGCAGCTCCAGGAAGGCCTCTTTCTTTTGTTTCGACGCCCTCACCTCCACCGTCAGGTTGCGGATAAGGCCTCCTCCTCGGACCGTTACCGGCCACGGCCCCTCCCCAGGTAGGGTAAAGGTGCAGGGGCGCTTCCCCCAGCTCCTCCTTGCCCCCGGAGGCCGTTTCATTCTTGCTCCCCCTCACCAGCACCACGTCCCTGCCCGGCAGGATGTCAGGGACCTCCGCCCGACCGGCCTCATCCGCCTGCCCCTGGGCGACTCCCTCGCCCACCGCCCGCGCGGGGTCGTGCTGCAGCACCGTCACCTGCCAGGGCTTTCCTTCCTCATCCCGTGGGGGCGAGAGAAAAATTACTGCCGTCACCGGCGCGATGAGCTCCAAAGGCCTGGGCAGGTGGGTTCCCTGGCCCTCCTGCACCAGCACCATTGGGGGCAGGTGCCCGCCGGTGGCTGCAGGGTGCCCACAAGCCGCGCCACCGGTACCATGAGGCAGGAAAGGTGCTCCCGGCCCTGCACCAACAGGGTTTTATGGTAGGGCCAGTAGCCGGGGGCTTGGCAGGAAAGCTCCCAGCTTCCCGGTGCCAGGGTCACCCAGCTGCCGGTGGCCACCACCAACTGAGGGGCAAGGAAAAATCCGAGCATGGCGGCCTCTTTATGCCATTGATTACCTTACGAGAGGTTTGGACTTTTAACAATGCATTGCGGTTTTCACTTGTTCCTTGACAAAAATGCAGCTCTAGAATCCCGTACCACAAGGGACACAAACCTCCACTTATCGTAAAAAATCGCCCCTCCAGCGCTTTTGAGCTGCTCATCTCCACTATTCGAACCCGCGTGAACGCAAAGGTTTTTTCCGCGTGCTCCGCCTCTCGTCTCCCCCCTCCCGGGCGCGGGTCGGTTTTCGTGCCCAAGGGTAAAAAAACCGGCCGTCAACCCCCCTGGCCGGTTGGTGCGATGTAAGCTTGGGATCTCTCACGCGTGCAGGCCCTCAGGAGACGGCACACCAGAGGACCTTCAGGTGCCGGGCCTCGGGGCACACCAACGCCACCGGATGGTCGGGGCCTGCCCCTCGCCGCTCCAGCACCGTCACGTCCCGCCCCGCATCCAAGGCAGCAGCACGCAGCGCGCCCTCCAACTGCTCCCAGCTCACCCGTGCGGAACAGGAGCAGGTGAGCAGATAGCCTCCTTGTCGCACCAACTTGAGGGCGTAAAGGTTGATGTCCCGATAGCCAGCCAGCCCCCGCTCCTGCCCTCCCGGCGCTTTGACAAAGGCCGGGGGGTCCACCACCACCCAGTCGAACTTCCCTCCCCGCTGCGCCAGCTGACGCACCCAGTGGAAGGCATCGCCTTCCAGCAGCTCGCTAGCCACCCAACAGAGACGGTTAGCCTGGTAGGTGCGCTGCAGGAGTGCCAGGGCCTGTTTGGAGCTTTCCACGTTCACCACCGAGCGTGCCCCTCCCGCCAGAGCGGCGACGGCAAAACCGCCACTGTACGCAAAGAGGTTGAGGACGCGCGTGCCCCGCGCGTGGCGATGGACCAGCAGGCGGTTGTCCCGCTGATCCAGGAACAGACCGGTTTTTTGCCCCCTGGCCAGATCGGCCAGCAGGACCCATCCGTGCTCCCGCACGACCAGCGGCTCGGTGGGCAGCTCACCACGCAGCACCTCCACCTTTTCTTGGTAGGACCGGCGGCAGAGCACACCCTTGGCCTGGGCCAGCTGGCCGGCCTGCTGCACCAGCACGGGCAGGTAAGCTTCCCAGGCCGGCTCGTACAGCTCCCACACCACCCAGGAGCCGTAAACGTCGGCCACTAGGCCCGGCAGAAAGTCGCCTTCGGCGTTGACCCAACGAAAGGCCTCCGCCTGCGCTCGCACCAGCTGCCGCAGCTGCCAAGCCCGCCGCAGCCTGGCCCGCAGTACCGCCGCGTTCCAGGGCTCCTCACCGAAGGCCACCATGCGCAACGCCAGCGACCCGGAGGAGCTGCTGAGGAGCGCGGTGCCTAGCACCTCGCCTGAGGCGGCGCGGACCGTCACCGGTCCAAGCCCTTTCGGCAGCTCACTGGCCAGCGCGCCGCGGTAAACCCAAGGATGACGCCGCCTTACCGAGGCTTCTCGTCCTTCCCTGAGGCGTACCTGGCCTACCGGAGCAAAAGCATCCATGCTAGAGCTCGTGCAATGCTCGCCAGGCCAAAGCGCGCACCAAGCGAGCCGCCACTGGGATTCCCGTGGCCTGGGAGAAGTGCTTCCAACCTGGGGTTGGGTTTACCTCCCCCACCACCAGCCGGTCCCCGTCGGGCCAAAGGTCCACGCCACAAAAGGCCAGGCCGCAAGCCTGCGCAGCAGCCACCGCCAGCATCTCCAGCTGCGGTGTCACCTCCACCGCCTCCACCCACGCGCCGCGGGCGGCGTTGCTGCGGAACTCTCCCTCCCGTGCGCGATGGCGGGTGGCACCGAGAACCTGGCCTTCCAGCACCAAGAGGCGAAAGCTCTCACCCCCCGGCGGGCAGAAGCGCTGGATCACCACCTCTTCCCCTACCCGCCAAAGGGCATCCAGGACCGCTTCCAGCTCGGCGAGGCTGGCACAGCGGATGACCCCCACCCCCTGGCGCGAGCGGCGGCTTTTCACCACCACCGGAAAGCCCATGCCCTCGGCCGCGTGCGCCAGGGCTTGCGGGTCGCTGCCCGCGCAGGTGGGCACGTAAGGTAACCCGGCTTGAGCCAGCGCCTGCGTGGTGGACCAGTGGTCGCGGGCCAGGCGTATGGCACCAGGGCGGTTGAGGGGACGAAAACCCAGTTGCTCCAAAGTGCCCACCAGGGCCAAGGTGGACTCGGGTCGGTAGTTGCCAACCCTGGGGAGAAAAACTCCTGCCTCGGAAGCAGACAGGGGATTTCCAGCTAAGTAAACAGCAGGGGGTTGGCAGGCCACCATGCCGTTCGCGTCCCAAACCCACACCTCCACCCCCTGTTCTCTTCCTGCCACCACCAGCTCTTGGTAAAGGGGAAGCTTGGGTGTGGCCGTAAGCACCGCCACCCGCACCGCCACTCACCCCTCCACCAGTTGCCGCAGGAGGGAAAGCAGGGTTTCCTCCTCAAAGGGCTTGGCCACGTAGGCATCGGCACCGGATGCCAGCGCCCGTGCCTTGTCCGCCGCTTGGCCCATGGCCGTGAGCATGACCACCTTCACCGCGGCCGTGGCGGGATCGGATTTGATGGCATGGCAGACCTGGTATCCATCCAGCTTGGGCATCATGACGTCCAACAGCACCACCTGCGGCCGCAGCTCCCGCACCCGCATCAGGGCCTCTTCCCCATCCTTGGCCACCGCCACGGAAAGCCCCTCCATTTCCAACATGAAGGAGAGGGTTTCACGGATAGCCGGCTCGTCGTCCACCACCAGCACCTGGGGCATTTAGCTGCTCTCCACCCGCAAGGCCACCACCGTACCCTCGCCCGGTTGCGAGCGGATTTCCAGCTCGCCCCCGTGCAGCTCTGCCACCTTCTTGGCCACCGCCAAGCCCAAGCCCAGCCCTTTCGGTTTTTCCGTCAACAGCGAGCCACCCTGATAGAAAGGCTCGGTGACGTGCGGCAGCTCCTCCCCCGGAATGCCCACACCCGTGTCTTCCACCCGGAACTCCACCAAGGCCTTGCCGCCCTTGCGAACAGGTACCACGGTCACGGTGATTGAGCCCTGAGGCTTGTTGAACACCGCAGCGTTCTTGATGAGGGCGGTGAGAGCCGCTTCCAGCGCCTTGGGTTGACAAGGTAGCGGGCCCAAGCCCGCGGCCACCTTGACCGCCAGCTTGATTTGCCGCTCAGCCAGCTCTCCCCTGACCGGTGCCAGGGCTTGGCGCAACAGCTCGGTCACCTGCACCGGGGTTTTGGCCTCGCCTTCCTCCGGCACGCCCAAGGCCGCCGCCTGCAAGGCCGAAGCAATGAGCTCGGTCAAGCGAGCCGACTCCTGCACCACGATGTCCACAAAACTCTGCACCTTTTCCTTGGGTATCTGCTCCCAGCGACTGAGGATGCGCCCAGCGGTTTGCAGCGCTGTGACCGGCGTGTTGAGCTCGTGAGCCACCCGGCGCAAAAGCTCACCCTTGAGGGTATCCAGCTCCGACAGCTTGGCGTAGGCGGCTTGCAGGTCGCGGTTGGCGGTGGAAAGCTCCTGCGCCAACGCCTCAGCTTTGGCCAGCGCCTGCTGCAGCTCCGCGGTGCGGGCAGCCACCAAGCCCTCCAGATTGCGGTTGAGTTGCTCCAGGGCATGCCAGGCTCGGGCATTGGCAAGGGCCACCGAGCCCACTGCCCCCATAATGGCGGCCAGCTCCAACTCCTCCTCGCCGAACGCCTCGCGGCCGTGCTCGCCGTAAGCGACCACCAAGCCCAGCGCTCGCTCCTGCGCCCAAAGGGGAACCGCCAGCACCTGGGAAAAACCCAGCCCGAACGCCTCCTCCAACCACGCTTCGCTGGCCTTACCCTGGGTTAGCTCGTTTAGGTTGACGGTAAAAACTTGCCCCGTCTCTAACAAGACCTGGGCGGGCAGCTGGCCGTCCTGGGTTTTGCGCATAAGCGGCTCGGCCGCCAAGCCGCGGCGCAGCACCTCCACCAGCTCACCCTTGGCATTGCGCAGCAGCAAGCTGCCAGCAGTCACGCGCAGGTCGAGCAGGAAGCGCTCGAAGAAGGCGGTGGTGACCTCATCCGGCTCGCGTGCCTGCGAGAGCACCTGGGAAAAGCTCAACAAGCCCTTCAGCTCCTCCACCCGCCGCGTCAGCTGCTTGGTGAGCTGGTCCAGGCGGGCCGACATTTCCGCCATGGCCGTGTTGGCCCGCACCGCCTCGGCCACCAGTTCCTCCTGCCCTAAGCTGGCCGAAGCGGTGGTACGGATCACCACCGGAGCTTCCACCTCGGGCCGCTTGGCCGGCACCAGGGGCGCCATGGCGGCGCGCACGTTGGCCACCAGCCGGTTGAGGGCATCCGCCTGGGCGGTAATTCCCAAGCGGTCGGCCACTGACAGCACGGTGGCCTCGCAATTGGCGGCAAAAGCTTCCATCACACCGACCCCGGTGGTGGCAACCGTTTCAAACACCGGGTAGCCCTTGGGGTTGAGCAGCCGGTCCAACTCGGTGCGCGTGAGCACGTTGGGTAGGTCGCGCTTGTTGTACTGCAGAACCAGCGGCATGGTTTCCGGATCCAGCCCGTTGGCCCGCAGGTTTTCCGCCAGGTTAGCGAGGGATTCCTGGTTGGCCTTCTCCTGGCCTTTTTGCGAGTCGGCGACGAACACCACCCCATCGGCCCCGGCCAAGACCGCCCGCCGGGTGGCGTTGTACTGCACCTGCCCTGGCACGGTGAACAGCTGAAGGGTAAGGCGGTAACCGCGGATGCGGCCCAAGTCCAACCCCAGGAGGTCAAAGAAAAGCGTGCGGTCAGAGGCGGTGTTAAGCGTATAGAGGCGGGTGCGGCGCTGGGGGTCGGTGACGCGGTGGATGTACTGCAGGCAGGTGGTCTTGCCCCCCAGAGCAGGACCGTAGTACACGATCTTTAGCTTCACCTGGCGGTATTGGTTATCAAACTGCACCATCTGCCGTCGCCTCGTCACCCGCCACGGTTGGCAGCTGAATCACGAAGCGAGCGCCTCCCAGGCTGGAACGCTCCACCCGGATCGTGCCGCCCATGCGCGTTACGATTTCGCGCGAGATGGCCAAACCCAGGCCCGTACCGCCGCGCCCATCGGTCAGGTCCAGCTGGCGGAAGCGCTGAAAAATTACCTCCTCCATACCTGGAGGCACCCCCGGTCCCTGATCCTCCACGCCCAGCAGCACGCTGCTTTGCCCCTTTTCCGCCTGCAGGCGCACCACGCCCCCCGTCGGCGAGTGCTTGATGGCGTTGGCCAGCAGGTTGGTCACCACCTGCACCAGCTTGTCCCGGTCAACCCGCACCAGCACCTCCTCGCAGGGGCGCAATTCCAAGGTGAGGGAGCGATCGGTGCACAGGGCAGAAAAGACTTCCTTCACGTGATCCAGAAGGCTGCAGAGGGAAACCTCTTCCCACTGCCAGCTCACCTCGCCCGCCTCGATCTTGGCCAAGTCCAGAAGGTTGTTGATCAGGCGCGTCAGCCGCTGCCCTTCCCGGTGAATAACCTCGGCGAAGCGCTCCACCTCTTCGGGTCTGCGCCGTGTGTAACGCCGCAAGATATGGGCCGCGGACAGCATGGCCGAAAGGGGCGTGCGGATCTCATGGGACACCCACGAGAGAAACTCGCTGGCGCGGGCGTACTTCTCCTCCAACTCGCGTGCCCTGGAAGCCAACTCCCGCTGCCGCTGTGCGCGTGTGAGCGCCGCACCCACGCGGGCAACCAGCTCTTCCCTGCGGATAGGCTTGACCAGGCAATCGTCGGCGCCGTTTGCCAGCAGGGAATAGAGCTGCTCGGGCGAGATGACCCCGGTCAGCAGGATGATGGCCGTGTGGGCCAGTTCCGGGCGGCCCCGCACTCGCCGCAAGAGCTCCAAGGCGTCCATGCCAGGCAAAGCCACATCGGCAAGAACCAGGTCCGCCCCTTGCTGACAGAGAAACTCCCAGGCGCTCAGGCCATCATGCACGGCCACCACCTGGGCCTCGGGGAGAGCTGCCTCCAGCACCTGCACCTCGCTGGCCGCCAGGGCAGCGTCGTCTTCTACTACCAGTACGCGAGCAAAGCGCTGCACGCCCGCATTCTAGCAACGACCCTTCATCGCCGCAGGGCAAAGCTGGGAGCCGGAAGCCTGGGCGGCAGCCGGCGCCCGCCCACCGACCGCGCCCGCGTGCCCAAACTCTGAGCGCTAACGCCCACGACCGTCATGTGGGCCTCCACGTACACCGGATCCCCCGTGCGCTGGTTGACCACCGAGGCGTAAGGGAACAGCATGGCGTCGGCCGGCCCGCTCTTGATGTACATGACCACGCTGCCACCGGTAACCGGGGCCGGCAAGGCCCACTGCCCATGCCCAAAGGGCGCCACCCAGGTGCTCCGGCGATCGATGATCCGCCCGTCGGGTGCTTGCAGGTCGTAGCCCACTTCCACGAAGGCATCGCTCAAGCTCGCCACCCCCAGGTTGGTGCGAAAGTCGGCGTCGTTGCTGACCTGCGGCAGGTAAGCCAGCACTGAGCGGTCCATGCCCCAGCCGGAAGGAAAGCCTGGCAGGGCCTGGCCAAACTCCCCAGGCAGTGGCCCAAGCGTGTAGGTGCGGGAAAAGACCACCAGCTCACAGGTGTGCTCTGTGGCACCGCAGCTCACGCGCTCTTCATCCGCCCCTACCAAGAGGGCGCCAGTGCTGCCGCGCGCATCGAACCCGTTGGGACCCAGCACGTCCCAGAGGTTGAGGGTTTCGAAAGGCTGCAGGTCGAAGGTTACGGTGGGCACTCCCTGGGAGTTGTCCCGGCCCGAGGGCAAATACTGCAGGAATACCGGCAGGGAGAAGGCATGGGGGTTGACCAGGGTAAGGTCGGTGTGCCAATCGGTACCCGAGCGCCCAGCGGCGTTAGCAGCTGCCGGTACCACGTAAAGGGAGGCCAGCTCACGCCCGCCCACCGCCCATGGCAGCAACCAGAAAAGCAGTACCAGCTTTCTCATGCTTCACCTCCACCCGCGAACCGTTGCAGCCTTCGTGCCAGCTTGGCCGCGACGACAAAATCCGCCTCTGTCCTCCCAACAGGACGCCAGGGAGGTGTAGGCTGGAAGGGGAGGACAACTATGGGCAGGCTCCTTTCGCTCCTCGCGCTCCTGTTGGCCATGGGGTTGGCTCTGTGGCTCTTTGTCGGCAAGGCCCAGCGGGACGTGACCACCGTGCGCGGCTACCGGCTTGAGGTCCCCTCGGATGTGCCGCCACAGAGCTTTTCCGCTGCTCAAGCTGAGGAGCTTCTCCACCGGCTGGAAGCTCTTTTGCGGGTTCCGCAGCCACCGGAGGCGGAGCTAGCGGCCATCGCCCAGCAAGCCACCGCCTGGGTGGCTGGCAGCCAGCCGGGCACTGCTGCCTACCGTGTTGCCGTGGCGCTGCGCGCCGCCTGCTTGGCCCTGGCCCAGACGGGCCCGGAGGCAGGGGATCCGCAGCGCCGGCGGGCCGAGCAGGAGCTGGCCACCGCCCGCCAGGCCCTGCGCAGTGCTGGCCCTTCCGGGGTTACCCAAGGACTCCAGGACCAGCTGAAGAACCTGCAGGTACAGCAGGGGGAGGAGCTTTCCCGTGCCCTGGAGCAAAGCCCTTAGGGCGCGGTCCCAGCCTGGTTAGGGCCAAACCCGGCGCAGCGCTACAACGCGGCCATTGCTTACCAGCTGCCAGCGGCCAAAGGCCCCAGCCGACCGGCCCAAGTGTGTCCCCAACCACCAGCCCAACACCGCCGAAAAAGCCACATCGCCAAAAAAGTGCTGGCCTTCAGCCACCCGCGAAAGCGCCACACCAGTGGCCACGGCGGGGAAAAGCCACCTTCCCCGCCACGAGGGCAGGTTCGCATACGCCACCCCGGCCCAGGCAAAGGCATGGGCCGCGTGCGCCGAGGGAAAGGAGCTGCCGCCTTGCCCGAACCGGCCCTCGTGCAGGCCGCCCGGCCGCTGCCGGCCAGCTAGGCGCTGAAGATTAGCCACGAGGAGGGAAGAGAGAAGGTTGGCTTCAAGAAAAGCCACGCCAGCGCTGGCCACAGGTGCCTCACGCCGCAGCCAGCCCCACCCCAAGGCCAGCGCTCCCAGGGTATTGCCCACCTGGTAGCGGCCCAAGGGCTCCAGCAAGCGGAAGCTCTTCGGTGCGTCGCGGTGAAAAGCGGCTGAGGGCCGCACGTCCACCTGGGTCAACGCCACTGCCAACACCAGGCCACCAAGCAGCTTACCTGCCTCCTGCTGAGGCGGGAGGAGGCTGCGGGCATCAGCCAGGAAGCGCTCCTTGGCCAGAAAAGGAGGAGGCGCCAGCAGGACCAAAGCCAAGAGGGACGCGGTCATAGCCCCTTAAGGTTGGTGGTGAGCACTTCGTCCGCACCGAAGGACTGCAAAAGCCGCGCAATCAGGCCCACCAGCGCCTTTACCGCCTCGGTCCGCTCAACCTTTACCACCTCCCACAGGTGCACGGCTGTCGCCCCTTCCCGCAGAGAAACCAGCACCACCGGATGCAGCGGGCGCCCGTACTCCACCACCACCGCCTGAAGCAACAGCTCGCGCTGGCTGGCCGCCAGAAAGCGGCCCTCCAACCGGGCCACCGCGTTGCCTAGCCGCCAGGGGCCAGTGGGAATTTCCTGCCAAAGGCGTAGCAAATCGGCCTGTTGAGCAAGAATTACGTGCGGCATGGATCAGAAGCGCGCTACCAGAGCGCCGGAGGCCTGGAGGAGCTGGACAGACCCGCGATGGTTGGTTCGGTGGTAGGCCACCTCGGCGGCCAAGGTGAAGCGCTTGCTCAAGGCAAACCACTCACCAACCTTGAGGTACCAGCCGAAGCGGGTATCCTCCACCCCTGCCGGGGGGCGCCGAGCAGTCAAATCCAAGCGGTAAGAGCCGAGCCCAGCAGCCACCAACGCCCGACCCCACACACCGGGCAAGAAGTAGTCCACGCCCACAGCCCAACCGGCAAGCCGACCCCTCCACACCTCTCCACCGGCCACCACCTCCCGCGGCAGCTCCACCCGCTCCAGCCGCAGGTGCGTATCCTCGTCGATGGGAAGCGCGGCAAAAGCCAAAAAGGCCGAGCGGTCGCTGTGGCGCCAGTCCTTTTCCGGTGCCAGCGGTGAGCGCCGCTCCCACAGCGTTCCAGCCCCCGCACCGAGGAAAAGGAATTGGGCTGAAGCGGATGTTGCCGCCACCAAGGTCACCGCAAGCCACCAACCTCGCATGGACCCTCCCTCATCGGTCCCAGTATAGAAGACCGCTCCCCAGGCGAGGGGGACCTGCTACACTTGGCGCGCATGGGGCAACTGGCGGAAACGCTGGTGCAGTCCTTGCTCCCGGCGCGTTGTTTGCTGTGCCGAGAGAGCTTGCCCTGTAAAGCTTTCGCCGGTGTCTGCCTGTCCTGCTGGCAAGGCCTGCCCAGGCGTTCCGAGCCCCAGTGTCCCCTTTGCGCTGAACCCTGTCCCAACCCGCCCTGCCTTGCCTGCCGTCAAGACCCTCCCCCTTGGGAACGGCTGGTGGTTCTTTGGTCCTACGAGGGGCCGGTACGAGAGCTTATCCTGGCTTTGAAAACCGGTCGCGACTGGCTGGCCAAGCCCATGGGCGAAGGGCTCGTTCGTGTCCTCGATCAGCACCGGCTTGGGTCGGATTGGTGCGTGACCTTCGTGCCCATGCGCGCGTTTCGGCGGTGGCGGCGTGGCTACAACCAAGCGGAGCTGCTGGCCGAGGAACTGGCACGACAAAGCCAGCGGCCTTGCCGTTCCCTGCTGACGCGCCGCGCCGGTGGCAGTCAGCGGGGGTTGTCGCGCAGCCAACGCCGGCGGCAAGTAGCTGGGATCTTTCGCGCCCACGCCCCAGCCCCGCCAAAAGTTCTCCTGGTAGATGACGTGGTCACTACCGGCGCCACCGCCGCCTCCTGCACCCAAGCTTTAAAAGAAGCTGGTGCCCGAGAGGTTTGGCTGGTGGCGCTGGCAAAAACCCCCTTGCGAGGTTAGCCATGAGCCTGAGCACGCGCCTGCTCCACGTGGCCCTGCCATTGACACCCAAGTTCATCGTGCGTTTTTTCGCAAGACCCTATGTGGCCGGGAACACCTTGGCGGATGCGGTGGCCACGGTGCGGCGCCTGATGGAGCAAGGGTGCTGCGCCACCGTGGACGTGCTCGGCGAGGCGGTGAAGAATCCCCAGCTGGCAGCTCAAGCGGTGAGCGATTACCAGCAGGTACTGGCGGCCATCGTGGGGGAGAAGTTGGATGCCAACGTCTCGGTTAAGCCCACGCAGATGGGCTTAGGCATCAGCGAGGAGCTGGCCCAGACCAACCTTCGCCAGGTGGTGGAAAAAGCCAACCGGTTGGGCATTTTTGTTCGCATAGACATGGAGGACGCCACCACCACAGACGCTACGTTCCGCCTTTACCAAAGGCTTCGGAAAGATTTCGCCAACCTGGGGGTGGTGTTACAGGCCCGCCTTCGTCGCACCGTGGCCGATGCCTGGCAACTGGGCCAACACGGTGTCAACGTGCGCCTGTGCAAGGGTATCTACCTGGAGCCTCGGACAATCGCTTACGAGGAGCGCGAGACCATCCGCTGGGCCTTCGTTCACGCCCTCGAGGCCCTGTTTGCCGGCCAAGGTTACGTAGCGATTGCCACCCACGACGAGTGGTTGGTGGAACAAGCCTTAGGCCTGATTGCCAAAATGCGCGTCCCTAAGGAAAGATTCGAGTTTCAAATGCTCTTGGGCGTCGATCCGCAGCTGCGCCGCATTTTGGTGGCCGCGGGGCACAAGCTGCGGGTTTACGTGCCTTTTGGCTCCCACTGGTATCCTTACTCCGTACGTCGCCTTCGCGAGAATCCCCATATCGTACGCGCCGGCTTGGAGGCCTTCCTGCGGCGACGGCTGGAAAGTTAGTTAGTCCTTGGCCACCAGAAACTTAGCCTCGGCTACGGGTCCTTCCCCATGCCGCGCCGTCACCACCAGGATGGCCGTGCCACGTGCAAGGGGGGGCAAGGTACCCTGGGCGGAAAACGACCCCTGCGCATCGGACTGCCCACTGGCCAGCACGGTGGGCTTGCTTTCGGTGCAGACGAGGCGCACCTCCACCTGGGCCGGCACTCCGCGCCCCTGTTCCTCGTTGAGTGTCCTCACCCGCAGGGCAAAGGGCTGACCGGCCACCAGCTGTTGGGCCCCCTCCACTTCCAGCTTGAGAGCTGCCCCCCGCCGTCGCTCCTCCAGCCAGTGCGCGATGACCTCGTCCAAAGAACGGGATGGTGCCGCCCGACGGATGGCGGCTGCCACCGGCGAGCGGCGTACCACCGTGGTATCCCCTTCCTCGCTGGAGGACGGCTGCGTGAGCAGGTCCAACCGGCCCGAACGGATCGCTTCCACGATGGCTCGGTGTTGCCGCTCCATCAACAGGCGGATGGCCGCCTCATCGGCGCCAGCTTCCAAGAGGTAGCGATACTCGGTGCGCCGGCTGGCCAGAATTTCCCCGCCCACGTAAATCAGAGACTCGATGAGGGGGTTCTTACCACCCCGGTCCTCGGTCTGCACATGGTAGGTAGTGCCACCGTACTCAATGTCGGTGTTGAAGCCGGTGAGCAAAGACTGCCCTCCTCGCGCGTTAATGCTAGATAAGGCTCCTCTCGCTGTCAAACGGGAGTGTGGTTCGCGGGAAGACTTAGAATGGGCGGGTGCGCACGCTTTTGCTGTTCGATGTGGACGGCACCCTGATCTCCACCGCGGGCAAGGCCTTCGCCGTCTTGCTGGCCGCGTACACGCAGGTGGTCGGACAGCCTCCCGTTACCAACGGCTACTCCCCTGCTGGCAAGACTGACCCGCAGATTTTCCGTGAGCTCATGACCAGCGCTGGCCTCTCACCGCAGGAGCAAGAACTGTTCCTGCCACAGCTGCTCGCCGCCTACCGGGATCGCCTGCGGCAGGAGCTGCTGGCGGAGCATGTGCGGCCCTTGCCCGGTGTGCGAGAGCTCCTGGCACGTCTGCAACCCCGTCCCGATCTGGCCCTTGGCTTGCTTACCGGCAACCTGCAAGAGGCAGCCCAGCACAAGCTGGAGCTGCCCGGGCTGTGGAGCTTTTTTCCCGTAGGCTCTTTCGGCAGCGACCATCACGATCGCCAGCAGCTGCTCCCGCTGGCAGTGGCACGAGCGGAGCAGCACTTTGCCCAAACCTTTCCCTACCATCGGGTGATCGTCATTGGTGATACGCCCCTGGACGTAAGCTGCGGCCACGTGTGGGGAGCCAAGGCGGTGGCCGTGGCGGGGCATACCACCCCCGCTGCTCAGCTGGCACGAGCAAAGCCGGAGGCGGTGGTCTTTTCTTTGGAGCCTGAGCTGTTCTTGCCGGTGCTCGCCGCCTTCGGCGCGAGCTAGTCCTCGCCCGCGCCTAGGTCGAAGCCCCTTTGAGTTTTCAGGTACATACTTTCAATCAGGTCGTGGTAGCGCTCGGCCACCACCCGCCGTCGCACCTTCATGGTGGGTGTAAGCTCACCTTCCTCCAGGGAAAACTCCCTGGCCAGCAGGGTGAAGCGCCGGATCCGCTCGTGGAAGGCTAACTCCTCGTTGACTTTTTTGACCGCTTCGGCCACCAGCTTTTCCGTATCCGGGTGCTGCGCCACCTCTTCGCGCGAAAGGCTTTTCAGACCCTTTTCCGCGTAGTAGGCCTCTAGGTTCTCGAAGTTGGGCACGATGAGGGCGGTGAGGTAGGGGTAGCGGTCCCCGATAACCACGGCCTGGGCGATATAGGCGGTAGCAGCTAGCTTGCCTTCGATCGGCTGGGGGGCCACGTTCTTGCCGCCAGAGGTGACGATGATGTCCTTCTTGCGGTCGGTGATGAAAAGGAACCCGTCGCCGTCCAGGTAGCCCACGTCCCCGGTGTGCAGGAAGCCGTCTTTGTCGATAGCCTCGGCGGTGGCTTGCGGCTTGCCCCAGTACCCCTTCATGATGTTGGGCCCCCGCGCCAGGATTTCCCCGTCGTCGGCGATCCGGACCTCCACACCGGGAAGGGGTCGGCCGGCGGAACCGATGCGGTTGGCTTCCAGAAGGTTAACCGAAATCACGGGCGAGCTTTCCGTCAGCCCGTAACCCTGCAGGATGGGCAGGCCAATGATGTCAAAGAACTCGGCCACCTCGCGAGAAAGAGGCGCCCCGCCGGAAATGGTAAACCGCAGCCTTCCCCCCAAGCGGTCCAGGACCTTGGAGAAGATCCTGGCTTTGGCCACCGCGTACTGACCGCGAGCAAAGGCGGAAGCTTTTTCGCCCCGCCACTCCGCTTCCCTTACCTTTCGACCCACCCCTAGGGCCCATTGAAACAGCCGCCGCTTGGCACCGCCCTCGTGCTGGATCTTGGAAATGATTTTGATATAGGAGCGCTCGTACAACCTAGGCACCGAAACCATGATGGTGGGCCGGATTTCTGTCAGCTGCACGGGCACCTTTTCGATGGACTCCACGTAGTTAATTTGCACCCCGTACTGGAGGAAGACGTAGTCCACCGTGCGCTCGTAGGAATGGGACAAGGGCAAGAAGGACATGGAAATGTCCTTGTCGGTAATGGGAAAAAGGGGGCGGACAGCCAACACCTGCGAAATCAAGTTGCGGTGGGTGAGCATGACCCCTTTGGGCTCGCCCGTGGTACCGGAGGTGTAAATGAGGGTGGCCAGGTCCTCCTCCCCCACCATCGGCAGCTCCTGCTGCTTGCGCTTGGCTGGCAAGGGCAGGTCGCCCAGGTGCGGGAGGCCTGGAGCCAAATCCGGATCCACGCCCACCACCTTGCAGTCCAAGCCAGCAGCTGCTTCCAAAGCTACGCGGGCACGGTCCTTGCCAGAGACCATCAGGAGCTTGGCACCCGCATCTTGCAGGATATAGCGCACGTGCGGGGCGGGGAGGGTGGCGTAAAGGGGCACATCCACCACACCCACCAGCTGGCAAGCAAAGTCCACCACATGCCACTCCGGCCGGTTTTCCGAAAACAAAGCCACTCGGTCACCCGGGCGAATGCCAAAAGCCAAGAGCCTTTGCGCCAGTTCCCGCACCGCCTTCTCAAAGTCGCGTACCGTGAGCTCTCGCCAGTGCCGCCCGTCGCGGATGCGCAGCAGCACCTTGCGTGGCGGAAAGTTGCCTACCACGTGAAAGAAAAGGTCTTGAAGGGTTTTCATTCTATCCTCCCCACGGGCTGTCGCATTGTACTAAAAGGCCATTGCAGCCACCTGCAGCCATAATACCCGCGTGCTGCGGATACGCCTCACCTTGGCCTACCTGGGCACGGCCTTCGCCGGCTGGCAAAAGCAACCCCTTGAGCGAACCGTTCAGGGTGAGCTGGAACAAGCCCTGGCCGAACTTTACCGCCAAGAAGTCCGCACGGTTGGGGCGGGGCGCACCGATGCCGGGGTACACGCCAAAGGCCAAGTGGTCCACTTCGACCCGCCCTTTCCAATCCCGCCCCGGGGCCTGCTGGCGGCTCTCAATAACCTCTTACCCAATGACATGCGCGTGCTGGACGCGAAGGAAACCAACGCCCGCTTTCACGCTCGCCGAGGGGCGGTGGGCAAGCGTTACTGCTATCGCCTTGCCTGGGGCGGCGTGCTGCCCCCGTGGGACGCCCTGCGCCGCTGGTGGGTTCCCAAAAAGCCGGATGTGTACCTGCTGGCCGAAGTGCTCACCCGTTGTCAAGGAACTCACGACTTCGGCAGATTTGCCCTCGCCGGCCACATGGGAACAGGAAAACGCGGAACCCAGCGCACGCTTTTCCTCACCCGCCTTACGGTGCAGCCTCAGGGTGCCAAGGTGGTGTTCGAGGGGGATGGGTTCCTCCGCGGTATGGTGCGGCGCTTGGTGGGAGGGGCGCTGCAGGTGGCTTGGGGGCGACAGGACCTGAGCTGGTTTTTAGCGCTCCTGGGTGGGGACGCTCGCCAGCCCGTACCCCCCACTGCTCCGGCTCACGGGCTCACCCTGGAGCGGGTTTTCTACCGGCGCCCTCAACGCTGGCAGGGCCTTTCGGCATGGTAGACTGCCCGCGTCCATGAAGGACATGGACCCCATAGCACCGGTTGGCAGCAAAGAGCGGCAGCTTCTGGAGGCCATTCCTCGCGAGCGCTTTCCCCGCCACGTGGCCATCATCATGGACGGCAACGGCCGCTGGGCGAGGCGGCGAGGCTTGCCAAGGGTAGAAGGCCACCGCGCAGGCATCGAGGCGGTGCGCTCTACCGTGGAGGCGGCGGCGCGGCTGGAAATCCCCGTGCTCACGCTTTATGCCTTCTCCACGGAAAACTGGCGCCGCCCGCGTTGGGAAGTGGTGACCCTCATGGAGCTGCTCAAGGAGTACCTTCAGCGGGAGCTGACCACCCTGCTCGAGCACAACATCCGCTTTCGAGCGGTGGGCAGGCTCTACGAGCTGGAACCGGAAATCCAACAGGGCTTGGCCCAGGCGATGCAGCTGACCGCCGGGAACACCGGGCTTTTTTTTCAAATCGCCCTCAATTATTCGGGGCGAGCGGAGCTGGTGGACACCGTACGTGAAGCGGTCCGCCAGGCCCGCGCAGGCAATTTGCAGCCCGAGGAGGTCGACGAGGCCTGGGTGGAGGCGCACCTGGCCACAGCTGGCACGCCGGATCCGGACCTGCTCATCCGCACCTCGGGGGAAATGCGCGTTTCCAACTTCCTTCTGTGGCAAATTGCCTACACCGAGCTGTACGTCACGCCAGTGCTGTGGCCTGATTTCCGCGCCCGCCACTTGATCGAGGCCCTCACGGACTACGCCAAGCGGGAGCGCCGCTTTGGTGGGGTTCCAGAGGAAGAAGAGGAGCGTTAGGTGGGAGCCAGGGAGGCCACCGCGTTCCTTCTGCTGCCGCTGATCCTGGCGGGTATCGTCTGGTTGCCCGCATGGGTGTACCTGGGGGCGGTGGCGGTAGTGGCCCTGTTGGCGGCCTGGGAGCTCGTGGTGCTGTTGCAGGCCAAGGGGTTTCCGGTGATGTCCATACCCACCTTGGTGGCTACCGGCGCCGGGTTGATGGTGGCGTTCTCCGCTCAGCCATGGGCACTAACCGCGTTCCTGGCGGCAGCGCTTCTTGGCCTGCCCACCTGGTACCTGCTGCGCGGCGGTCCCATCTCCGGCGCGAGTGCTGCCATGGCTGGGTCCTTTTTTGTGGCGGCCTACTTCGTGCTCACCGCCGGCGCCATGGGGCTTTTGCGTCTGCTTTTGCCGGGAGATCTGGGGTGGAAGGCCGTGCTGTTGCACTGTTTGACGATTTGGGGCGGGGACTCGGGGGCTTACTACGTGGGCGTGCGTTGGGGCCGTCACCGGCTGGCCCCTCGGGTGAGCCCGAAGAAATCTTGGGAGGGCATCGTAGGCGGCACCGCCGTTACCTTTTTCGGCGTTTGGTTTTGCCGAACGGTTTTTTTTCCGGAGCTCCCCTGGGCGGTCGCCTGGTCGGAGGGGCTGCTTTTGGCCGTGTTGGCGCCGGTAGGGGACCTGGTGGAATCCCTGTTCAAGCGTGACGCGGGTGTAAAGGACTCCTCTGACCTTATCCCAGGCCACGGAGGTTTCTTGGACCGCACCGACTCCCTCTTTTTTTCCGCACCCGCCACCCTCGCCCTTTTGGCCCTCGTTTGGTCGCCGTGAAGCACCTGAGCATCCTCGGATCCACCGGGTCGATTGGTACCGCCACGCTGGACGTGGTGCGCCAGTTTGCTGACAAGGTGCAGGTCGTAGCCCTGGCCGCCGGCCACAACTGCGAGCTTTTACGCCAACAAGCTTTGGAGTTTCGGCCCCAGGTGGTGGCGGTGGCCGAGCCCCAGGCGTCGCGAGAGCTGGCCGCGTCGTTGCCGGGCGTGGAGGTGCTCGCGGGAGAAGAGGGGAGGCTGGCAGTGGCTACCCATCCCCTGGCCACCACGGTCGTGGCTGCCTTGGTGGGTGCCTTGGGTTTGCCCGCCACCTACGCGGCCGCCCGTGCGGGCAAGGAGCTGCTGTTAGCCAATAAGGAAACGCTGGTGGTAGCGGGAGAGCTGGTGATGCGGGCGGTGCGTGAGGCCGGCGGACGTGTGATTCCCGTGGATTCGGAGCACAACGGTCTGTTCCAGGCCCTGCAGGTGGGCCCGGCGGGCTCGGCCAGGCGCCTCATCCTCACCGCTTCCGGCGGCCCTTTTCGTCTTACGCCCCTCGATCAGCTGAAACAGGTCACGCCCGAGCAAGCCTTGGCTCACCCCACCTGGCGCATGGGCAAGAAGATCTCGGTGGATTCCGCAACCATGATGAACAAGGGCCTGGAGATCATTGAAGCCCATCACCTGTTCGGCTTTCCATCGGAAGCCATTGACGTGGTGATTCACCCGGAAAGCCGCGTCCACGCTTTGGTGGAGTACAGCGACGGCACGCTGCTGGCACAGCTATCCGTCAACGACATGCGTTTTCCGCTCCTCTATGCTCTGGCGTTTCCCGAGCGCTGGGCCACACCCTTTGGTAGGCTTAACCTGGTGGAGTTGGGCGCCTTGCACTTTCTTGCCCCCGATGAGGAGAAGTTTCCGTGCCTGCGCTTGGCTCGCCGTGCCTTGGAGGCTGGGGGGACTGCGCCGGCAGTGCTCAACGCGGCCAACGAGGTGGCGGTGGAGCTTTTCCTGGCCGGCCAGTTGCCTTTTGTCGCCATCCCCCAGCTGGTGGCCGCAGTGCTGGAGGAGGAGCTGGACAGGAGGCAGCCTGTGAAAAGCTTGGAGGAAGCGCTGGCGGCCGATCAATGGGGACGGGCGAAAGCGCTGGAGCTGGCAAGGCGTTTCGCTCGCCGGTGAAGGGGAGACGATGCTGGTCAACATTCTGAGCTTGGTGGTGGTGCTGGGTGTCTTGGTGCTGCTGCACGAGGGAGGCCATTTTCTCGCCGCGCGCGCGGTCAAGGCGCCGGTGGCCATTTTCTCGGTTGGTTTCGGCAAGCGGCTTTTCGGCTTTCGCAAGGGCGAAACGGATTTCCGCTGGAGCTTGATACCCTTGGGCGGCTACGTACGTATTCTGGGGTTGGGACCCGACGAATCCGATTTGGTCAAGCCCGGATACTCTGCCCCAGCCCTTTTACCCCGTTGGCAGCGGGCAGTAATTCTCCTGGCCGGGCCTTTGGCCAACACGGTAGGCGCGGTGATTTTCCTCACGGCTGCCTTCGTCGCGGGGGTCGAAGTGCCCGCCTGGCAGGAAGACAGACCGGTGGTGGGCTGGGTGGATCCCTCTTCGCCCGCCGCTGCAGCGGGCCTGCAGGCCGGTGACGAGGTGGTGAGCGTAGATGGCAAGCCCATAAAACGCTGGCGGGACTTGCAAATGGCCACCATTTCCTCGCCGGGTAAGCACCTCAGGCTCACGCTGCGCCGGCAGGACCAGACCTTTGCCGTGGAACTCACGCCCAAGGATGTAAGCGCTTACGGCTTGGGCTGGGCGGGCCTGATGCCCCCTATTCCCGCACAGGTCCAGCGGGTACTGCCAGGTTCACCGGCAGAGGCCGCCGGCCTTCGACCGGGGGACCTGATCACAGCGGTAGACGGACAGCCGGTGAGAAGCTTTTTCGACTTGGCGCGGCTGGTAGGTCCGAAGGCGGAAAAAGTGATCACGCTCACGGTGCTACGGGAGGGCCAGGAGCTTTCGCTTCGCGCCACCCCCAGGAAGGAGGGAGGGGAGGGCAAGCTGGGGATTCCCTTGCCCAGCGTGCGCGTGGTGCGGAAGCTGCCGGTGGTGGCGGCCACCAGCGAGGCGGCACGCGAATGCGCTCGCATGACGGCGGAAACCCTTTGGGTACTTTCCCGCATGGTGCGAGGCAAAGCCTCCCTGCGACAAATGTCTGGACCTATCGACATTGCGCGTTTCTCTGGCGAGGCGGCGCGCGAGGGCTTTGTGCCGTTCCTTTGGCTTCTGGGCGTGATTTCCCTGCAGCTGGCCATCTTTAACCTGTTGCCCATCCCGGTGCTGGACGGTGGGCATCTGGCGGTGGTTGCGGTGGAGGGTGTGCGCCGGCGGGATTTTTCCTGGAAAACCAAGGAGCGCATCCTGAACGTGGGCTTTTGGCTGATCATGCTCCTGGTGGTGTTTGTCTTGGCCAACGATTTGCTGAAAAACCTTCCCGGGCCGTGGACCCGCCGCCCGTGAGGGCTTATCCCGGCGAGGATCTGGGTGTCCAGAAAGCGAAAGCCTGTGCTACATTCTCGCGGCATGAAAGCGGGCAGGCTTCTGGCGGCCTTGGCCCTTCTCACTGGGCTGGTGCTGGGAAGTGCGGTGGCGGTGTGGATGGTGCTGTTGGTTTCCCTCCGGTCCTCGTCGGTGAGGGTCCCAGCGGTGGTAGGGCAACCACCGGAGGTGGCGGCCCGGCAGCTGCAAGGTGCCGGCTTGGTTCCGCGGGTCCAGCCGCCGGTGCCCGATGCCACTCAGCCTGCAGGCTTGGTGGCCAAGCAGCGACCGGTGGCAGGTTTTGAGCTCAAGCGCGGCTCGCCGGTTTTTCTCTACCCGTCCTTGGGGAAGGGAGGCACGCCGGTTCCCGACGTGCGCGGTTTCCCGCCTGCCATGGCTGTGGCGCAGCTGGAGGGTGCCGGGCTGGTGGAAGGAGCGCGCGCGGAGGTGTGGGGCGAGGCCGATGCCGTGCAGGTGCTGGCGCAGTCGCCACCACCTGGTTCCCTGGCCGCGCCGGGAAGTCTAGTCACGCTCTTGATCAACCGTGGGAGGGAGGATACCCACGTGGTCATGCCAGACTTGGTAGGGCAGAGCCTCGAGGAAGCAAAGAGCCTGCTGGCCGTCTGGGGGGTTCGCCTCCACCGCGTAGAGGAGGTGACCTACGCCGGCTTGCCGCCAGACACGGTGGTGAGGCAAAGCCCAGAAGCTGGGGGACCGGTAGCTTTGGGAGGAGGGGTAATCCTGTGGGCCAGCCGGTAAGAGGCATACGGGTTGCCCCATCCATCCTGGCCGCGGACCTGTCGCGTCTGCGCGAGGAGGTGGAGGATGTCGTAGCCAGCGGGGCTGACCTGCTCCATGTGGACGTGATGGATGGGGTTTTCGTTCCTAACCTGACTTTCGGCCCACCGGTGTGCGCTGCGCTGGCGCGGATCAGTGCGGCGCCGTTGGATGTTCACCTGATGGTGGCCCACCCGGAGTCGCTGGTGGAAGCCTTTGCCGCCGCCGGCGCCCAGCGCCTGGCCGTGCACGTGGAAGCACGTGTGGGCTTGCACCGGCTGCTCTCCCGCATTCGTGGGCTGGGGCTCCAGCCGGGAGTGGCTTTAAACCCGCTTACCCCTTTGGCCAGCCTGGACGAGCTTTGGCCGTTTGTGGATTTCGTGGTGCTTATGAGTGTGGAGCCGGGTTTTAGCGGTCAGGCCTTCATTCCCCAAAGCCTTGACAAGCTGGAGCGGCTTTCAGCCCTCCGGCAACAGCGGAGGCCGGAAGTGGAGATTGTGGTGGACGGGGGCGTGACCGCAGCCAACGCCGCTGCGCTCCGATCGCGGGGCGCGGACGTGCTGGTGGCGGGCACCGCAGTTTTCGCCAGCACCGACCGGCGCACAGCCATTGCCGCTCTCAAAGGAGGCAGCTAAATGCGAAGGTTCCTGTGCCTTTTGGCCTGTTCCGCCTTTCTCGGCAGCTGCGCCTCCACCAAGCAAAAGGAAGACCGCTTTCTCGCCGAAGTCAGCCAGATGCGCAAGGAAGAAATTCTGGCCAAAGGCGACAGCTTGGCCGAAAAGAAAAAGTTTCAAGAGGCGCGCAAGTACTACGCCTTTCTCGCCGATAGCTTCCCCAACGATCCTCTCGGCCGGCAGGCAGCCCTGAAAATCGCCGATACTTTCTTTGCCAGCAAAGACCCCGAATCGCAGGCCGAGGCACAGGTGCGGTACAAGGACTTCGCCACCCGCTTTCCCAACGACCCGCACCGGGCTTACGCCCTGCTGATGCTCGGGCGTACCTATTGGCAGCAGGCTAAGGGCCCCCAACGAGACCTGACTCCTGTTAAAGAAGCGGCACAAAATTTCCAGCACGTGATTGAGCTCTTTCCCCAGAGCCCGGAAGCGAGCCAAGCCAGGGAGCTCTTGGGAGCCTGCCGGGAGGTGCTGGCGACGCACGAACTGATGGTGGCCGACTACTACGCTCGGGTAGGGGCGAAGGAGGGAGCGCTCAATCGCTTGCGCTTCCTTAGGCAAAATTACCCCGAGACCGATGCGGCCAAGCGCGCGCAGGATTTGCTGGCCGCGCTGGAAGGAAAAACGGGGAATATGGTGCGCGAGCTCACCGACAGCCCTTGACGCCCACAACAGAACACGGTAGCCTTTGCTTGGAGTCACAGGCCAATGAGCACGAGGAAGGAGAGGCAAGCAATGGGTCGCGCAACCGCATGGGCCTTGGCGTTTTTTCTCACATTTGCTTCCCTTTCAGCGCAGCAGCACAGCGGGCCACCGCCCAAGCCTCTGCACAAAGTGGGTGACCACTGGACGCCTTACGACCCACCCGCGCAGCTGCCGGCTGACAGCCAGGTTTACCTCATCCAGCCAGGCGACACCTTGTGGGCTTTGGCGCAGAAGTTCTTGGGCAACCCCTACCTCTGGCCGCAACTGTGGGAGCAAAACCAGTACATCCGTGATGCCCACTGGATTTACCCGGGCGACCCACTGGTTATTGGCGTAAAGGCAGCTACCGCTCCGGCCGCGGAGGCGGCAGCACCCGAGGTGCCGCCTGCCGGCGTACCGACGGCCGAGGCCGCTCCGGCAGAGGCGGGGGGTGCGCCGACCGAGTTGCCAGCTCCCGGCGAAGGGGCAGCCGAGGGCGCTGAGCTGGCACCCATCGGTACCGAGGATGACATTTACTGCTTTTCTTACCTGGATGCGGACGGGACACCGCTGCCTTTGGAAATCGCGTCGGCAGAGCGAATGGGCTTCCAGGCCACGTTCAGCACTGGCGACATCGTGTTTCTCAATGGTGGCGAGGCAGAAGGCGTCAAGGCCGGTGATGAGTTCTTCATCGTTTCGCCGGGCCGGGTGTTGCGACACCCGGCCACACGGGCCAAACTGGGCACCATCGCGCGTTACCTTGGTCACTTGCGGGTGATTTGCACTCAGGAGCACTCGGCCACGGCGGAAATTCTCGCTGCCTGCGACGCTGTTCCCCTGGGCGCAAAGCTCAAGCCCTTTGAGCCTATTCCCATTCCCATGGCCCCGCGAACAGCCGCCGCTACCCGATGCGAGGCCCCCTCGGGCAAGGCGCGCGGGTTTATTGTCTACGCTAAGGATGAGGTGGTGTCGCTCGGGCAGGACCATCTGGTGTTGGTGGATCTGGGGGAAGCCGACGATGTGGTGCCCGGGACGTTCCTGACCGTCTACCGTGACAACCCCGTCCCAGGGCTTCCCCGCATTGTGCTCGGGCAGGGTGCGGCTTTGACCACGGGCACGCACTGGGCAACGGTGAAGCTTTTGGTAACCGATGGGCCAGTGCACGTTGGGGATAAGGTGGAAGTGCAATGAACCCAACGGCCCCGCGAACGCCACCCACCTTGGCGGAAATGGCTCAGGCGATGGAGGTGGTGCTTCAGGGCATGCTCGCCCGTTCCCTGAGCTTGGCAGAGGCGGCTCGCACCTTCGAGACCCTTTACGTGGAAGCGGCCGTGGAGCGTTTCGGCGGCAGCATTCAGCAGGCAGCCGCCGCCCTAAACATTCATCGAAACACCTTGCGAGCCAAGCTGCGAAGGAAAACAGGGAGGCAAGCGGCGGCGTGAGCCGCCCAGTCTGGTCGGCCGTGAGCCTGAGCTACCTGGCCGCATTAGGCGCTGCGGCTATGGTGTTGCTGTGGCGGTGGGCGCCATTGGCTTGGCAGCCGGGGCCCCTGGTCTCGGCCGAGGAACCGTGGAGGGAGGAGGTTCGGGCAGTTTCTGGAGGACCAGTGCCGGCAACGGTCCGTGAGCACGCTCTGGCGGCTGGCTTGGACCCCTACCTGGTAGCAGCCATCATCGAAGTGGAATCAGGTTTTCGGCCGGAGGCGCGCTCGGAAAAAGGCGCGGTAGGCATGATGCAGGTTTTGCCAGGAACCGCCAAGATGGTCGGCATCGCCGAACATGAGAATCCCAGGGAAAACATAAGAGCTGGCTGTCAGTATCTGCGCTGGCTGTTTGACGAGTTCGGCAGCGACGTGGAGCTCGTGTTGGCCGCCTACAACGCTGGTCCTGGTGCCGTTTTCCGATACGGGGGCGTGCCCCCCTTTCGCGAAACCCAAAACTTTGTGCTGCGGGTTAAGGAGGCGTACCGCCGGCTTTCCGGCCTAGACTTGCAGGCGGTCACGCCTCTTTTTTAGGCTCGGTGGTTTCTTCCTTTTTCTCCTCGCCGCGCAGGGCGCTGCGGAAGTTCTTGATGCCCTCGCCGAGTCCCCGTCCCAATTGGGGCAGCTTCCCCGCACCGAAAATGATAATGACAATGAGCAAGATGAGCAGCAGCTCAGGCACGCCAATCGACCCAAACATAGGCCCTCCGGAGCTGCATTATACGGCGGATACCTGCTGCAGGCGGGAAACGGCGGTCACCAGGTCCTCCGGGGCGCGCAGGTGCTCCAGGGCTTGGAGCGTGTTGGTGGCCACCTCGGGGACCCAGCGAAGGTAGCTGTCGCGCCCTTGCTTGGCCAAGCGCAGAAAACTTCCCAGGGCCTTGAGGCCACGCTGCGCCGCGCATTGCCAGTAGCGGTGCTCCCAGCCGAATAACAGACCTAAGGTCTCTGCCGCAACCTGCGCGAAGTGGGGGGGAAAGAGGCTACTGCCGCCCCTTTCCCGCAGCAGGGACACCAAATCGTAGGTATCTGGCCCGGCACGCAGGTCCTGAAAATCCACCGCCATCACCCGCTCACCCACAACCATGAGGTTGTCCAAGTGAAAATCCCGGTGGCAGAGCCTGTACGGATGGGAAGCCAGAGCTTCAGCCAAGGCACGGCAAAAGAAGGCGGCCGGCTGCTTATCGCTCGCGAGCTCGACCGCATCGAGGAACTGCTCCATCTCGCGAAGAAAGAGGTGGGCGTCGAAGGGTGGGTTGGGTGCCGCCAGGCTGGACCGTTGGAAACTTTGCAGCACGAGCAAAACCCAGGAGCTGGCGGCGGCATGCTTGCAAAGGTAGGATCTGAGGTCGGTCGCGCCCAGGTCGTCCACCACCAGCACGCCATGGGTTAGGGCCCGCATGCGCGGGACCGGCAGGTCTTGCCCTGCGGCCCAGAGGAACACCTGAGCGTGGCGCAAGGCTTGGCTTTCCAAGCCGGAGGGGTAAACCATGGCCACCAGGGTACGCCCCGAGGGAAGCAGCAGGCGGACAAAGCTGCGGACGGAGGCATCAGCAGGGAGAAGCTGGAACTCAGGGACTTTGAGGCCGCAGCGGCGCAACGACTGGGCAAGCGAGGAAACCGAGGTTCTGAGGGAAAGCGCGAGCGACACCGGTGGTATTCTAATGGTGTATGGCGGCAGGGCCCAAGATGGCGCGGGATGCGGAAGAGCTGCTGAGCGGCTTCGGCGAGGCACTGGCCCGTGCGTGCGCCCGCGACCCAAAGCTACGGGAGATCGTCGCCGAGTTGCGCCGAGCGGGCTTCCAGGTACGGGTGGTTCTCCGCCCCCAGCTGGCCCGAGGAGCAGGCGGCATCGTCTTTGAGCTGCAGCACCCTTGGTCGCGTCGCTGGAGCCAGGAGGACGTGGAGGCCCTGCATGCCTTGGGCATCGCCCTGGAAGAGAATGGCCGCCAATTTCCGTCGGAACCTGATAGCTACCCCCGTTGATGAGCTCAGCCAGTGGCTGGCAGATTTGGGAGAGCCGGCGTATCGCGCACGGCAAGTGCGCCACTGGTTGCTGCGCCGGCTAGCCGCCAGCGTTGATGAAATGAGTGACCTGCCCAAGCGGCTGCGGCAGGTGCTTGCGCGCGAGGCGTTCATTCCCGAGCCAGTGGTGCTGGAAAAGCCCGTGGCCAGCGACGGCACCACCAAATACGCCTTGCGCTTGGATGACGGGGCGGTGGTGGAGGCGGTGGTCATGCCTATGGATGGCCACGCCACCCTTTGCCTCTCTTCGCAGGCCGGGTGCGCGGTGGGCTGCCGTTTTTGTGTCACCGGGGCTTTGGGGGCAGGGCGCAACTTGGAGGCCTCCGAGATCTTTGGCCAGTTTCGCGTGCTGATGCGGGGCCAGGGCTTGGTGGGCCAGGGGGTGAACGTGGTGTTTATGGGCATGGGAGAGCCGCTGCTGAACTTCCCTAATGTGGCCCGCGCCCTTGAATGGCTGCAGGAAACGGTGAGCCCGCGGCGCATAACGTTGTCCACGGCTGGGGTTGTGCCAAAGATTTACGCGTTGGCGAGACTTCCGCGCAGGCCTAATTTGGCCGTCTCCCTTAACGCCACGACCGATGACCAGCGGGCCGCCCTGATGCCCTTGGTGTCCCGGTGGCCCTTGGGCGAGTTGCTTTCCGCCTTGCGGGCCTATCCGCTGGAAAGAGGTCGGCGGATTACGGTGGAGTACGTGTTGATCCGCGACGTGAATGATTCGCTAGCGGACGCGCACCGCCTTGTCCAGCTTCTCGCGGGTATCAAGGTGAAGGTGAACCTTATCCCTCTTAACCCCGATGCCCAGTTTCTCCCCGGTTTGGAGCCGCCAACTGAAGCGCGAATTAACGCCTTTGCCGGGGTCTTGGCAGGGGCGCATGTCAACGTGACCGTGCGGTGGAGTAAGGGGCGCGAGGTGGCTGCAGCGTGTGGTCAACTGCGCGGACAGCTGGCGCAAGCAGGCACAATGGCCAGCCTTCCGTCAGCAAGGGAGGAGAACGGCAGCGGTCCACTGCCGGCCCGCGGAGGGGCCGTCCCGTCGGTATGAGTGGTGGAAGGGACTGCACGCCGTGCACCCGGGCAGGGCGAAGATCGAGTCCGGGCTCACCCCTGCATTTTGCAGGCTGAGCTGGGCAAAGGCTTGCAGGTTGACCCGGCTGCCTGTGCGGAAACCGTCATCTCGCCCTAAGGCAGCGGCGAGCGCGGCAACCACCTCCTCACCAACGGGATAGTGACAGGGTCCAATGGCCACCCCCAGCAGTGCTTGGAGGCTTGCCGCTGCCAGGCCAAATTGGGCCTCGATCAGGCGAACGGTTTTGGGGAGGATCCCTTGGGCCAGTCCCCGCCAACCCGCATGCACCACGCCAACCACCCTCTCCCCTACCAACACCACCGGAAGGCAGTCAGCCGTTTGCACCGCCAGCGCCACCCCCACTTCGGCGGTCACCAAGGCGTCACACACGCCAACCTCGGTGACGGTTCCTGCCGCTGGCAGCTTGCCTGAAAACGTGTAGACGGTGGCGGTGTGCCGCTGGCGTGCTACCAAAACCGGCAGCTGGCGGCCGAGGGTGTGGGCCAGCACCTCGCCAAGCCGCTCTCGCGGACAGGGGCCTTCCCATTCCCGTCGGTCGGTAAACACCACCCGACAGCCGCCCACGGAGTAGAGAAGCACTCCCGCATGCCTCACGCGGCAATGCTACACTTTTCGTCCGTGCTGCTCGCACTTTTCCTGCCCGACTTGGGGGTTTGCGGCCGGAGCTGGCGCAAGAAATGGCGTTGAGGGCAAAGGCTGTGGGTAGGTGCGGGACCTCGACATGATTCGCCTGGTGGGCGTGAGCAAGAGCTACCGAGGCCGTCCAGCCCTAGTGGACATTTGCACTGGACTGGAAAAGGGCGAGTTTGTCTTTCTTACGGGACCCTCAGGTGCGGGCAAAAGCACGCTGCTGCGCCTCCTTTATCGCGCCGAGCGCCCCGACCAGGGTCGAGTGCTGGTGGCCGGCCAGGACCTGGGCACGCTTTCTCGGCGGCAGGTGGCGGAGCTTCGACGCCGCATCGGGGTGGTTTTCCAAGACTTCAAGCTCTTGCGGCGTCGCACCGTGGGCGAAAACCTAACCTTCGTTTTGGACCTCCTGGGCCTTTCGGAGCGGGAGCAGCAGCGGCGTGCCTATTTGGCCTTGCGCCAAGTGGGCTTGCAACATCGCCTGAGTGCTTTCCCTGAGGAGCTTTCCGGGGGTGAGCAGCAGCGCGTGGCCCTGGCCCGCGCTTTGGTGGTGCAACCGGAGCTGATTTTGGCGGACGAGCCTACCGGCAATCTGGACTCGGAGCGCTCGCGAGAGCTGATGGAGTTCCTACGTGAGGCCAACTACCGCGGCGCCACGGTGGTGGTGGCCACCCACGACCTCTCCCTCCTGCAAGCCTTCCCAGCGCGCACGCTGTTACTGGAGCGCGGCCGGCTGATCCGGGACGGATGGGGGCCGCCATGAGCCGGCATCTCTGGCGGGAGGTGGTTCGGCAGCTGGCGGAAGCCAAGGGCACTGGCTTCGTGGCGGTGGCCTTGCTGGCCGTGGGTGGGGCCTGGACGCTGACGGCAGCCGGGTTGTTGTCTTGGGCACGCCTGGGTTTGGAGAAGGGCACGGCCACCGCGGTGGTGGCCTGCGTGGCGCGGAGCCCCGAAGCTGCGGGCGAGCTGATGCGGCTCGTGGGCGAGCGTTTTCCCGCATGCCGCAGCCGACGGACAGAGGGGGAGGAGGTGGCGTCAGCCCTAGGCTCCTGGTTGGCGGGTACCTCTCGGCCAGCTACCTGGCCACCCATGGTGGAGGTGTTGGTCCCCCAAGAAGCGGCCCAAGAGGTGGCCAGCTGGTTGTCCGCGCGGCCCGAGGTCCAGGCTGCCCAGGCCTCGACCGCCTGGACACCCCGCGCGCGCGCCGTGCTCACGCAAGCCTTGCGCCTGGTGGCGTTCCTTTCGGCCGTGCTGGCCGTGGCCTTCGCCAGTTTGGTGGTGCTGACGGTTCGGGTGCTGGTTCTATCCCACGCCGATGAGATTGCCATCATGCGCCTTATAGGGGCGCACGAGGGCGCTATTCGCACCCCCTACTTGGTGGCGCATGGCTTGCTGGGACTGGCGGGGGGTGCCGGGGCTGTAGCGTTAGCGTGGGGCGTGCACGCACTGGCACGACCCATTCTGACTTGGAATTTGCCGGCTTCTGGGTGGCTGGTAGCCACCGGCAGCGCCGGTGCGCTCTTGGGGACCCTAGGAGCGGCGGTGGGTTTGCGCTCGCTACCGCCAGAGCCTTAGTCGCTCACGTTCTCGCTCGCAGGGAGCGTGTACCCAAGCGGCATTAGCGCTTGGGAGTGGGGCTGGGTACGGCGCCGCCGCCCCGGAGCCTCTGCAGCTCCTCCTGGGCCCTTCGCAGCTCCTCGATGCGCCGAGCTTCTTCTTCCGCCTTCAGGTTCTGCTCGTACTTTTGCTGCTTGTCCCTCATTTCCGCGGCCTTGGTGCTGTTCCCCGCCTCGCTATAGGCCTGCTCCGCATCCTTGTAGCGCTTTTGCTTGTCCAGGATAAAGCCGAGGGAGCTGTAAATCAGCTTGCGTAGGTGTGGCTCCGCAGACTTGGCCAGCGCCTCCCTTAAAAGCTTTTCCGCCCGTTGTACGTCTCCCTTTCCCTGGGCGCACTGGGCTCGGTAGTAGGTGGTGAGGGCGTTGTCTACCCCATGGCGATCCAGCCAGGTAAGCGCGTCGTCGTAGCGGTCGGCACCCAAGTACGCTTCCGCTGCCAAAAGTGCCAGCTCAGGCGAGGCCTTCTTGTCGTAGGCCCTCACCGCCACTTGCGCCGCCTGCGCGTAGAGGGCGTTGCCATCCTGCTTGCTGGCCAGGCGCGCGGCGCGCAAACCGGCGGTGGCGGCAGCCTTGCCCACGGTCACGCCCCCGCCCAACTCAAAAGCCCGCCGGTACGCGTTGAAGGCCTCCCCGTCCCGCCCGGCACGCGAGTAAGCCGCCGCCAACACCGCCCAGGCCTCGCTGCTATTTGGCGCCGCTTGGGTTGCCGCCCTTGCCGACTCCGTTGCCCCCTGCGCATCGCCCGCCGCCAGCTTGGCCCGCGCCAAAGCACTGAGAATCAAGGCCTTGTGCTCAGCTTTGAGGGTGTCCAAGGGAAGCGCTTGCAGCACGGCCACCGCCTCCTTGCCCCGGTTTTGCTCGGTGAGCAACCTGGCCAGGGCCAAGGCAAAGGTAGCATTGGTGGGCTCCATTTGGCTGGCCTTTTGGTAGTTGGCAATCGCCTCGCTCACCTTTCCCAGCTTCTCCTGGCAGGCACCCACGTAGTAGTAGGCCCCGGGGTAGTTGGGGTTTTGCTGCAGGACCGCCTGAAACTCCCGCAGGGCGGTGGCAAAATCCCCCTTCTTGTAGGCCGCCACTGCTGCGTTCCAATCGGCAGCAAACGCGGCAACTGCCAAAAATAGCAACCCACACGCGACCACTCGCCTCATGCCGTTACCCCCCAACGATCAAAGCTGCACCAGCGGCGTCACCCGCCGCAGGAACTCTCCCGCCTCTTCGCCGCCCCTAAGGAGAGAGATGGCTCGCGCCAGCTGGTCCACCATGCTTTGCACGGCAGCCATGCCTTTGCCGCGCTCGATTTCTGTGCGCGCCAGGCGGTACTGCTTTTCCACCGTAATCGCCCCGCCGGCGCCAACGATCTCCTCGGCCACCTTGCGGATGTTTTCCGTGAGCGCCAAGAGGGTGGTTACTGACGGGCCCGCCGGCGGCGCCTGCACCGCTTCCTCTCCCGGAGCACGCAAGCCGATGAGGCCGGAGGTGATGAGGCCGAAAAGCGTCTTGCACAGGTCAAAGGCGGACAGCTTGCTGACCTGTTCCAGCTCGCGGATGGAGCGCTGGCCATCGATTTTGGTGACCACCATCCATTCATGGGGTGAAAGGGTCACCTGATCGTGGCCAGGCTCGCGTGGCAGGAAGTAGGGAATAAGGTCGAGGGAAGGGATGCGCTTTTGCAACACCCGCCACTCGTCCAGCCGCCTGGCCGCTTCCATCATTAAGCTGGCGTTGGATTTGGTGATAGTGATCTGGTCGGACTCCACTTGCGGCGTGAAGATGAACTGGCCCCGCTGCCAGATGGCCATCTCGTAAACGGCGTTTTCCCCGCGCAAGTCTTCCACGTAGGCATCCACGATCTGCCCGTCTTTGAGGAAGATCTTGCCCACGACGCCCCCGTCTCCGGACAGGGTGAACACGCCGGTTTTTCCCGACACGGAAACCAGCTGAATCACGTCGGGTAGGGCCAGGTCGGAAAGGGAGCCTTGCAGGGCCATGGGGGATCACTGCAACTTGAAATTCACGGTCAGAACCACGATGACCTCCACCGGCTTGCCGTTAAGAGTTGACGGTTCCCACCTCCACTGCTTCACCGCTTCCACCGCCGCTTCGGTAAGCCCCATGGAAAGCCCGCGCAGCACCTTAATGCTCTTGGGATTGCCTTCCTTATCCACCACCACCTCGAGAATTACGGAGCCGGCGACCCGCGCGCGGCGCGCAATTTCAGGATAAACCGGATCTACGTACTTGATCTTGCGGGGCTCTTTCAGCTGGCCACCGACGCGGATGGGCCCTTCGTCCTCAGGGGGCGGGGGCGGCCCGATGTCGCCAAAAACCGCGTCGGGCGGCAGCGCCGTCTCGGGAATTTCCTCCTCCGGTTCGTACTGGCGCACCGGCTCCGGCTCATCGGGCGTGGGGTCGGGAATGGGAACCCGCACGGTCCGGGGCTTGAGGATCTCCTCGCGCTTCTGCACTTCCGGTGGCTTGAAACGGGGTTGCTGCACCACGAAAATCTTCGGCTTTTTCTGGGTAGCCTCGACCTGACGCGTGCTCCACTCGGGAAACTTCATGACAAACAAAACGATGTGGAAGACGATGGCAATGGCGGTGGCGATGCGCAACGTGCGAGTATCTTCTTCATACTCGAGGGTCAAGCTCGCCAAGCCCTGGAGGGATTCGGGGCCCTTGTTGCCCTGGTTTTTCGTGTTCATACGACCTCCGTTTTCTATTGTAAGGCTACCCCCGGCACGTGGCTAGAGGGCCCCCAGGGCACCCCAGAGGTTTTCAATTTCTCTCTGCGTAGGCAGAGAGATGCTCAGGTCCTTTCCAAGGCCCAACTTATCCTTGATCTGGCGCAGCTCGTCGAAAGCGTCCATCATCGCGCCGTAAGGTGCATCCGCGTCGGGCCGAAGGATCACAGGCTTTTCAATCACCGGTTTCCCATCCACCAGCGTTCCCGGGACAATCTTGCCCTTGAGGTAGTCGGCAAATTGCGAAAGGGCCAGGGGCCGCCCGTCGACCACGTACGTACCCTGGGGGGTAACCCTAACCTCCACCGCTTCTTCCGGTTCCAACTGCACATGTTGCCGATCTTCCTTGGGCACGGAAAAATCCAAGCCCTTGGTGGCGGAAAAGGCCATGGTGACCATGAAGTAAATGATCAGCAGGAAAGTGACGTCGGCCATTGAGCCGGTGAAAATTTCCGGGGCAACCTTGCGCCGTTCCAGTTTCATAGGCCCTCCCTCACCGCTGCTCCGAAACGGTGCGCTGCTCCGAGAGCAGAAAGATGGTGGAGACCCTTGCCTGCTTCAGCCCGTCAATGATTCGGTCAATCACCTGGTAACGGGTGTTCTTGTCAGCCTTCACCACAAAGGCTTTTTGCGGGTCTTGGGAGACCACGTTTTGCGCAAAGGTCTGCACCTCCTCCAGCGACGAGATGGGCACCGAGGTCTCCTTGCCCGAGGAGACGCGGATTACCCCGTCCATATCCACCGAAACGTAGGCGGCATCGCGTGGCACGTCGGTGCGTACGGCAGTTCGCGGCAACTGAACCTTGGCCTTGTCCACCTCGATGTTGTAGGTGACGATGAAGAAGATGATGAGGAGAAAAACGATATCCGCCATCGTCGCGGTGGGGATATACGGGTCGGCTTTACGGCCTACACGCCGTACTCGGATCATCTCACGCCTCCGCGCCGCCTCCGGATCCGTACCGCTCGCTATCCATTTCGATGAAGGTGTCCATCAACATGTTGGAGGCCACCTCGATGTCACGCATGAACTTGTTAATACGGCTCATGAAGTAGTTGTACCCCAGCTGGGCCGGAATGGCGATGAACAAACCGGTGGCGGTAGTGATTAGCGCCTCGGAGATACCAGCAGCCACGGCACCCGGGTTCGAAAGACCGGCCTGAGCCAGGGTGGCGAAAGACTTAATCATGCCGGTAACAGTGCCCAAAAAACCCAACATGGGCGAGATGTTAGCCGAGGTCGCGAGCACCATCAGCCCCCGCTCCAAGCGCGCGCTCTCGAACACGGCAGCCGACTCAATGTTCTTCTCGATGTCTTCTTTGGGATGGCCATAGCGCGCCAGGGCCGCCTTGACCACGGAAGCCACCGGCCCCTGGTACTCCTCACACACCTTCATGGCCGCCCGCACATCCCGATTCACCAGCAAAGCCTTCCGAATCTTCGAGAGAAACTCGTTCACGTTCACCTTGGCCTTGCGCAACGCCAGCGCCCGCTCAACGATGAAAGTGGCGGTGAGCAGGGAAAAGACGAGCAGCGGCCACATGGTGACCCCACCTTGCTGGAAATAGGCAACTAGGTCTCCGAACACGTTCGCCTCCTCACTTTCCCGAAGCGGCACCGGCGGTGCTCGCTCCGCTTAATTTTGCCGGGAAGGCTCTCCCTACCCTCGGCACTGTGAGGCTAACACAGTCCAGGGGGCCCGTCAACGCACAACCGGCTGCCGCCCGACACCACCCCCAGCTCGAACAGGTGGCACAGGGCCACAGCTAAGGCATCGGCAGCATCCGCAGGCGGGGTCTGCGGCAGGTTCAACAGGCGCTGCACCATCCAGGCCACTTGCGCTTTGGCCGCCGCCCCGTGCCCCACGATCCAGGACTTGATGCGAGCCGGCTCGTACTCCACCACCTCGCCCCCCCAGTGCCCCAGCGCCACTAAGAGTGCCCCGCGCGCTTCCGCTAGGCGCAAGCTGGCGGAAAAGTAACGCGCGACAAAAGGGGTCTCCAGCGCAACCACCGCCGGCTGGAGCTCTGCCAGCAACTTGCACAGCGCGGCGGAAAGCTGTGCCAAAGCCTGCGCCCGGTTGGTTCCACGGCCACTGGCAATGCAACCGTAATCTGCCGCTTCCACCCGTCCAGCTTCGGCAGTTACCAACCCCCAGCCGGTGGTGCGACTCCCCGGATCCACCCCCAAAACGCGGATGCGCCCCTCAGGCTTCCAGGTACTTGGCGTCAACGTCGAAGTTGGCCCAGACGTTTTGCACGTCGTCCTGGTCCTCGAAAGCCTCCATGAGACGAATCATCTGCTCAGCCTTTTTGTCCTCCAAACGCACCTGGGTGGTGGGGACCATGTCAAGCTTGGCCTCCTCCACCAGGAAGCCCTTCTCTTCCAAAGCCGCTTTCACACGGTGCAGGTCTTCGGGGGCGGTGTAGATCTCAAAAAACTCTGGGTCTTCGGAAAAGAAGTCCTCCGCGCCCGCCTCTAAGGCCGCCTCCATCACCGCCTCTTCGCTTCCCGAGCTCTTGGGCACCAGGATGTAGCCCTGCTTTTTGAAGAGAAAAGAAACGCACCCGCTTTCGCCCAGGTTGCCCCCGTACTTGGAAAACAGGTGGCGGATTTCTGCGGTGGTGCGGTTACGGTTGTCGGTGAGCACCTGCAGCATCACCGCCACGCCGCCAGGACCGTAACCCTCGTAAACTACCTCTTCGTAGGTCACGCCCGGTAACTCGCCTGTGCCCCTCTGAATGGCCTTGTGGATGTTCTCTTGGGGCATGTTGGCCGCCCGCGCCGCCTGTACGGCTGCTCGCAGGCGCGGGTTGGCTTCCGGATCTCCACCTCCCAGACGAGCAGCAGTGGTTATCTCGCGGATGAGCTTGGTGAAGGTCTTGCCCCTCTTGGCATCCTGTTTGGCCTTCTTGTGCTTGATGGTGCTCCATTTATTGTGTCCAGACATACCACGCTCCTGGCCTAAACCGGCCGCGTCGTGTATTGTACACGTAAACAGGGGCTTCCCTTGACGGGGAGCCCGCCCTGGGGGACAATACCGGCTAGCCGGACCGAGAGGTGGAATGGGCCCATGAAACCAACAGTCCTCCTCGTTGATTACGAGCCCCGGAACGCAGCCCGGTACCAGGGGGCTTTGGCTTCCCTGGGAGTGGAGTTTTTGGCTGCGGCCGACGTGGATGCGGCGGTGGCCCAGTGCAGCAAGGTGGAGCCAGCGGTGGTGCTGATAAGCTCGGTGCTGCCTCGGGTAAAGGTGGAGGACGCCATCACCCAGCTGCGAGCACGCGCCGGCTTGCGCAGTGCCCCCGTCGTAGTCCTCATGAGCGGCTACACTGGCACCGATCCGCGGACCGACGCTAACCTCTTAGGGGCGCAAGACATCCTGCCTAAGCCGTTTTCCGACCAGCAGCTGCGGGACTGCGTGAAGGGTTGGCTGGAAGCGGGCAGCCGGGGCCCGGCCGTGTCGGAAGTAACGAAGGTGGCCATTTTGGAGGCCCTTCGCCAGCAATCGGCCAGCGGACCTCAGGTCACCTCGCAGGAGCTGTTTGGCGATCTTCTGGAAGAAGAGGAATCGCCCAGCCCCGCGGATACCCAACGCATTCCTGTTCAGCCTAGGGCCCCGGCGGCACCCGCTAAGAAGTCGGAGCCCGCAACCGTCCCCCCATCCACACCCCCGCGGCCGCCGGCTGGCAGCAAACCCGTGGGCCCGGTCGAGGACGTGGAAAAAGTGCTGGAGGCGACGATTGCCGACGTTCTCAAGCCGGAAGGGCGGGCGCCCAAGCGAACGGAAGATACGGGCAGCAAGAAAGTTGAGGAGCTCCTCTCCCAAACCCTGTCCGGCCTGGAGGTCCCTCTCAAGCCAAAGAAGCCCGCGCCTCCAGCCAAGGCAGCACAAGGACCGGCGCCCGCCAAGCCTGAGCCGCCCAAGCCGGCCACCGCCGAGCCCGCGGCGCCGGCGGGCACGCCCTTCGGTCAGTACGAGCTTATCGAGCACATTGCCACCGGCGGAATGGCCGAAGTTTACAAGGCCCGCATGAAGGGGCTGGAAGGCTTCCAAAAGATCGTGGCCATCAAGCGCATCCTCCCGCACCTGACCGACAACGACGAGTTCGTCACCATGTTCATCGACGAGGCCAAGCTGGCAGCGCAGCTCCAGCACCCCAACATCATCCACATTTACGACCTGGGAAAGATTGACCGCTCCTACTACATTGCCATGGAGTACATCGACGGCCTGGACCTGCGCAGCATCTTGCAGCGGCTGCAGGCCAAGGCCCAACGGTTCCCCCTGCCTTTGGCGTTGTATGTGGGGGCGCGCTTGGCCGATGCGCTTGACTACGCCCACCGCAAGCGGGACTTTAAGGGCCAAGCGATGGCCCTGGTCCACCGGGACGTCTCCCCGCAAAACGTGCTCATTTCCTTTGAGGGCGATATCAAGCTTTGCGACTTCGGCATTGCCAAAGCTGCTTCCAAGGCCTCCCACACCCGCGCCGGCGCCCTCAAGGGAAAGCTTCAGTACATGTCGCCGGAGCAGGCTTGGGGCAAGGATCTGGATCACCGCTCCGACATCTTCTCGCTGGGTTTGGTGCTCTACGAGATGATTACCGGCCGCAAAGCCTTCACCGGCGACTCGGAGCTCTCCATTTTAGAACAGGTGCGCTCACCAAAGATTGTCCCCCCGCGGGAGGTGGACCCGGCGGTCCCAGAGGACGTGGAAAAGATCCTGCTGAAGGCCCTCAAGGAGGATCGGGAGGAACGCTACCAGTCGGCAGCGGATTTGGCCAAGGATTTGGAATCCGCTATGCGCGCGCTCGAGCCGGCTCCCAGCGCCGCCATACTCTCGGCCTTCCTGTGCGACCTGGTGGGCAGGGAAAGGCCGGCCCTGGCCACCGAGGTGGCGGCCACCGTCAAGCTGCCCACCACCCCTGCACCCACTCCTGCCCCACCCGCACCAAAACCGGTTCCCGCCCAGGCACCCGCGACAAAGCCCACGCCCAAACCGCCAGCGCCAGGGCGGAGGCCGCAGCCAGTACCAAGCCCTCTGCCCGAGCTGGAAGAGGTAGCCCCGTCCCGGCGGGGTGTCCCCCCGGCCGCCTGGGCGGTGCCCGCCTTGCTCTTGGTCGCCGCGGGCGCTTACTTTCTGGCCCTCCGAGGCCGCCAGCCAGCCCCAACGGCGTTACCCACACCCACGCCGGAAGTGGTCGCACAGGTACCTACCCCCTTTATTGCTGAACCGGAGCTTCCGTCACCCGCCCCCACGCAGCCTGCGGCCGTGCCAGTGATTCTGGCCACAGCGACTCCACGCCTCCAGCCCACACCCACCCCTGCCCCAACTCGCGCTGTCGCCGCACGTGCAGCCTCCTTACCCACACCCAC
>CAZAUJ010000006.1:0-154314 GCA_964488355.1 uncultured Thermoanaerobaculia bacterium
AGTTCCGGCGGTTTGGGCACTCCAAGGACCACCGGGCGGACCGGCCGCAGGTGGTAATCGGCTTTGCGGTGACGCGGCAGGGCATGCCGGTGCGGGTATGGTCCTGGCCGGCGAGGTCAACCGCGAGCTGGCCGACGGCATCAAGCGTGTCGTGATGGGCGGCGTCGCCACCGGCAAGGGCGTCGAGGACATCGTCCGCGACCTCGGGCGAGTGGTGAAAGACCCGGAGTCCTCCCGCTACGCCGGTTCCAGGGTGTTCACCAAGGCCCAGCACCGCATGGAGGTGATCGCCCGCACGGAGGTCCTGCGCGCCCATAACCAGGGGCGACTCAAGTTCCACGACCAGGTCGGAGTCCGGAAGCCCGAATGGATGACCATGGAGGACGAGCGGGTCTGCCCGGTCCGCGGGCCGCTGGACGGCAAGGTGTTCGACACTACCGCTTTCCCCACTTCATCAAACTGCTCGATACGGGCGATGGCCGGGTTGCAGACCTCGAAATACGCTTGCCAGCGGACAAGCTGCCGTCTTTGAGCTTAACCGTTGGGTTGCGCCAGGTGATCAAGGAACCGATCGGATAACCGCGGTAAAGCGAGTCAAGCAGATTGCGCACCTTGGTCGCATCCCAAACGAAGGGCCGTTGGATTTCCGGTATGGCGATCTCGCCTGATTTTTCCCAGGTCAACAGTGTTTCGATGGGATGCGGGGTGACCAAATACCCCTGCGTCGCCATTGGCTAGGCCTCCCAGGTTTTTTCGCGTTTTCCTCGCGCTGGCTTTCGGCCCGCGCGCAGGCCGGCACTCGCTGCCCCCGCAGCCCTAAGGGTTCTGGCCTGAAGTGGCGGCGGTTTTCGCGGGCTGCGGAGCCTATACCGGCGGGTTTCTTTCCCATGTGGGGAGATTTTTAACGGAAGGCTTGGCTGATTGAGGGTGGTGCGACAATGGCGGCGTGAGCGAGCGAGGTGCCTGGCGGCTGGGGCGGCTACTTGGGATGGGGATGGGCGTTTACCGGCGGCTGCTGCGGCTGCAGCTGTGGCAGGGTGTGGCGCCGCCCACGCCGTGCCTTTTGGCCGTGTGGCACGGGCGGTTGCTGGGGGTGCTGTTGCACCAGCAGGGTTCGGGCATGGTGACCATGGCGTCCCTCTCGGCTGATGGGGCGCTGGCGGCGGGGGCGGTGGCTTCGTTGGGCTGCCGGGCGGTGCGCGGCTCGGCCAGCCGCGGGGGCTCGCAGGCCCTGCGCCAGCTGCGCCGTCAGCTGCAGGCGGGGGCGCCGCTGGCCGGCTTGACGGTGGACGGGCCGCGGGGCCCCTTCCGCCAGGTGAAGGGGGGCATCGTGGTGGCGGCTCGCTGGCTGGGCTTGCCCATTGTGCCGGCAAGCTTTTCCACCAACCGCGGCCGCGTGTTGGGCAGCTGGGACCGGATGTTGGTGCCCGCGCCCCTGGCACAGGTGTGGGTGGGCTACGGCCAGCCCATTTTTCCTGCGCAGCTGCCCCAGGAGCTAGAGACCGCCTGTGCGCAGGTGGGGCAGGCCATTGACAAGCTGACCCGGGAGCTGGACCGAAACGCCAGCGGCCGGCTGTGGTGGCCGGAGCTTTCCCCATGAGCTGGTGGCGCTGGCTCGGCCGCAGGGCGCAGGTGCAGGGTGAGGTGCTGGCCCATGGGCTGGAGCCCAGCCTGGCCTGGTGGGAGTTTGCCCTGCTAGTGCCCTACCGGCAGCTTCCGGCTACGGCGCAGACCTTGGCTTCCCTGGTGGGCCGCTGGGGGGAGGGCCTGGGCGTGCCGGTGGGTTGGGTGGGGATCTGCCCCGGCGAGGCGCCCAAGCTTTTGGCCTTTGGTCCGCGGCAGGACCTGCTGGCCCGGCACTTCCTCATGGCCACGGTGGAAAACCCCAGCCACCTCGTGCCGCAGCTGTGGCTGGCGCTGGCGCCGGGGGTTTACCTGGCGCAGGTGGTGGATCCGGAGGAACCGGCTAGTTTCCAGCGGCTGGAGCTGCTGCGCTGGGCAAGGGAGGGGCGGGTGCAGGAGCTGCTGTTTTTGACTCCCGCTTTTGAGCGGCGCCTTTTCCGCCTGACCGGGCTGGGGGTGCACAGGCGCGGCGGGCGGCGGTTTTGGCTGCGCCAGCTCCGCCAGCTGCTGGTGGCCCGCTAGGGATCCACAGGCGGTGTGCTGGCGGTCTGGCGCAGGAGCCTGTCCAGCTCCTTGGGTTCGGTTACCGGCGGCCAGCAGCTTTGCCGGTAGCAAAGGTAGGCGGCAGCGCGGCCGTCGGCTGCCGGCGGACGGTCCCGCAGGATAGGCAGGCGCTCCAGCTCCTCCTCGGTGGGTGGCCAGTGGTCGAGGTACAGCACCACCGCAGGCCGCTGCCGGTGGCGCAGGGCCGCAGCCACAAGCTTTTTGGTGGAGGGCCAGGAGGGGTTGCCAGCAACCACCAGGGTGGAGCCGAAGCTGCCCAGCCGGGCCGCCTGCAGCCAAGAGCAGGCGTTGTGGGGGCTACGGCGGATGGCGTCCACCTCGCAGGCAATGGCCCGGTCGGCGCACTCACGGAACCTGTCGTTGCCGGATAACAGCCAGGCGCGGTAAAGCGTTTGGCAAAGGACGGCCCCCGGGCTGGGGTGGGCGTTGTCGTAGCTCACGCGCCAGCTGCCGGGGGGCCGGGGTTTGTGCAGCGCGAAAGGGAGAGCGGGAGCTTGGGTGTGGGGGAACGGAAAGCTCCAGGGTTGGGGCATGGGCCACAAGAGCGGTGCACCGTAAAGCTCGCCCTGCTCTCCACTGTAGCGGAGCACTGCCTGTTCCAACAGCTCAAAGGCTCGCCAAAGCCAGGTGGTGGCACCGGTGGCCAGCCCCGCATCCAAGCAAGCAGCCGCGGTCCAGGCCAGGTCCTCCAGGGTTTCGGGGGCCTGGGGCGAGCCTTGGTGCAACACGCGAGGGATTTGCCTAGTCTGAAGAAAGCCAAAGTGCCACAGGCAGTCCAGAGCCACGAGAAAGCCAGAGGGGTCGGCAGCGTAATTCGGCATCCCAGCCAGGTTACCCAGGGCCTGCAGTACCGCCGCTGCATCCGCGTCCTTCTTACTCTTCGGGCGGATGGGCCAGCGGAACGAGGTCCCTGCCAGCAGCGAGCAAATGCGCACGCAGGCCACCACGGCCATTGCCACCCAACCGCTCACGTGCAGCTGGTCCACGGCCGGCAGGCCTTTCCCTTCGGCGGCCTGCCTCAGTTTCTTTTCCAGGCTTTGGCGGTGCTCGATGAGCGTCTCGGGCGAGATTTGGAGCAGGGCAGCTTGCCCTGGTCTGAACGGGGGCAGACAAAGGGGCCGCGGTTCACCCTCCACCCAAGGGAAGCGGCTCAGGGTGGTCACCAGTTGGAGTTCCTCGGGGCTGAGCAGCTGGCGCAGCTCTTCCAGGGTGAAAGTGTAGGTTTTGCCTTCTTCCCCATTGGTATCCGCGTCTCGGCCAGCAGCGAAGGTATAGAAGGGAAACACCGCCCCCTCGAAGGGTGCCCAGGCAAAGTCGCTTTCTTCCACCTGGAGCATTTCCATGAGAAAGCCGAGGGTGCCCAAGGCGACCTTGCGCCAGTGGGGCCGGCGCCAGCGGCAGGCGGCGTCCATGTACAGCCGGGCGAGAAGGGCATTGTCGGGCAGCATCTTCTCGTAGTGGGGCACAAACCACGTGCGGTCGGTGCTGTAGCGGTGAAAGCCGCCGAAAAGCGCGTCAAAGATGCCCCCGGTGGCCATCGCGTCCAGGGTTTTGGCCAGCATGTCCTGGGCTCGCCGGTTGCCCAGGGCGGCCTGCTCCAACAAGAACTCCAGCTTGGCTGGCTGCGGGAACTTGGGTGCCGTGCCAAAGCCGCCAAATTCGGGGTCAAACTCCCTCTCGAGGGCGGCCAGGGCTTCCCGCTCCAGCTCCTGCAGGGGCAGCTCTTGCGGGGTAGCGGTGGTCTCCCCGTACAGGGGCAGCAGGTCCTGTCCCAGGGCCAAAAGCTCTTCGCGTTTTTCCCGCCACAAACGCGCCACCGTTTCCAGCACTTGCCGAAAGGAGGGCAGACCCCCGCGGGGCTGCGGGGGGAAATAGGTACCGGCAAAAAAGGGGAATCCCTCGGGGGTACAGAAAACCGAAAGGGGCCAGCCGCCCTGGCCGGTGAGGGCAATGGCCGCGCGCATGTACGCCTCGTCCACCCGCGGCAGCTCCTGCCGGTCCACCTTGATGGAAACGAAGTGCTCGTTGAGCAGGCGGGCCACCTCCTCATCGGCAAAGCTTTCCTTAGCCATCACGTGGCACCAGTGGCAGGTGGCGTAGCCGATGGAAAGGAAAATGGGTTTGTTCTCCGCTTTGGCCTTTTTAAACGCCTCCCACCCCCAGGGGTACCAGTCCACCGGGTCGTAGGCGTGCTGTCGCAGGTAGGTGCTCACCTGGGAAATGAGTCGGTTGGGCTTACGCTCGTGCTTGCTCATTTCACCCAGTCGGCCAGAAACACATTGGTTTCCCGTGGCTTGGCGTTGTAGCGGTTGGAGCAAAAGACCAGCTGACGACCGTCGGGGGAAAAGAGGGGAAAGCCGTCAAAGTCTTCAAAGTACGTCACCCGCTCCAGCCCCGTGCCGTCCGGGTTGATGAGGTACAAATCGAAATTGCGCGAACGGGGGTCGTGCATGTTGGAAACAAAGATGATTTTTTGGCCTGAAGGATGCCAAGCGGGGGCGAAATTGGCGGCACCGTTGTGGGTGAGCTGGCGCACGTTGGTGCCGTCGGCGTTGGCCACAAGGATTTCCAAGCGGCTGGGACGCACCAGATTCTGCCGCAGAAGGGCGCGGTACTCCTCCGCTTCCTTTTCGTTGGCCGGGCGCGAGGCCCGCCAAACCAGCATGCGGCCGTCGGGGGAAAAGAAGGCGCCGCCGTCGTAACCCAGCTCGTGGGTCACGCGCCGCAGGTCGCTGCCGTCCAGCTTGATGGTGTAAAGCTCCAGGTCCCCATCCCTCAGGGAGGTGAAAACGATGCGGTCGCCTGTGGGGGAGACGGTGGCCTCCGCATCGTAACCCGGATGAGGGGCCAGGGGTCGCGGGGTGGGATCGTCCAACGAGGCGACGTAAAGGTCGTAGTTTGGGTACAGCGGCCAAACGTAACCCTGCCGGAAATCGGGCCGGGGCGGGCAGTCGGGGCTCCCCGCGTGAGTGGAGGCGTAGAGATAGCGGCGGTTGTCGGGGAAAAAGTAGGCACAGGTGGTGCGGCCCTTGCCGGTGGAGAGCAGCGTGAGGCTGCCGCCCTGGAGGTCCATGGTAAAGATCTGATCGCAAGCAAAAGGTGGACGGGTGGACTGGAAAATGAGCCGTTTGCCGTCGAAGGAAAAGTACGCCTCGGCGTTTTCGCCGCCGTTGGTGAGTTGCCGCAGGTTGGTCAGGTGTCCCTCCCTGGGATCGGCGGGCCTGCGGGCGAAAAAGGTACCGGGGTGATGCGCGTCCGGTGTTTGAGTGCACGCTGCCAACCAGAAAAACAGAATGACCGGCATGAGCCCTCCCGCTGGTGCATTCCCAGCTCGTTAAGGCTAACATAAACCCATGGGCGAGCAATCCCCGGTGCTGCGTTTGTTGCAGGTGGCCGCCGCCAGGGGTGAGCGGCTGGAGCTGGTGGGAGGACAGCCGCCGGTGTTGTGAAGCGGCAACGCCCCCAGCCGCGGGCAACGAGCGGTACCCAACGAGGAGCTGGAGGCGTTCCTGGACGAGGTGGTGCCTCCCCACCGCCTGATTACCTTCGAGCTGGGAGAGGAGGTCGCCTTTACCGTCCCGTTCCACTTGACCGCACGCGAGGAGCCAAAATCAGCCCCAGCGCCGCTTCAGCCGCCCGCTCCCACGCCGGCAGCTGTGCCCGGCCCGGAAGGGCTCACGCGCCCCTTGGACAGGCTGCTGGCCACCTTGGTGAGCCTGGGGGGAAGCGATTTGCACCTTTCTGCCGGCGTACGGCCCATGATGCGGCTGCACGGGGATATGACACCCGTGCCGGGGGTGGAACTGGTGCTCACGTCCGAGCACATCCTGCTCATGTTCGACGAGATTGCCCCTGCCCACAACCGCAAGGAGTTTCGCGAGACCAACGACACCGACTTCGCCTATGAGTTGCCCGGGATGGCGCGCTTGCGCGTGAACATGTTTCGCGATCGGCGCGGTGCCGGACCCGTTTTTCGCCAAATTCCCCACCGCATCCTCAGCTTGGATGAGCTGGGCCTGCCGGAGTGCGTGAAGACCTTGTGCATGCTCACCAAGGGGCTGGTGCTGGTGGCCGGTCCCACCGGCTCAGGTAAGTCCACTCCCTTGGCTGCCATGGTGGACTACATCAACCAAAACCGCTCGGCCCACATCATCACCATCGAAGACCCGGTGGAGTTCGTGCACGAAAACAAGCGCTGTCTGATTCACCGGCGGGAGGTGTACAGCCCACCGATCCCTTCAAGAAGGCACTGCGCGCCGCCCTGCGCGAGAACCCGAACATGGTGCTGGTGGGCGAGCTGTGCGATCTGGAAACCGTGGCCATCGCCATCGAAACCGCCGAAACCGGCCACCTGGTTTTCGGTACCTTGCACACTACCACTGCTGTTGCCACCGTGGACCGCATCATTGACCAGTTCCCAGCCGACCGGCAGCAGCAGATCCGCATGATGCTTGCCGAATCCCTCAAAGGGGTAATCGCGCAAATTCTGCTGAAGAAGAAGGGCGGGGGCCGCGTGGCCGCCTACGAGATCCTGCTGGGCACGCCGGCGGTGGCCAACCTCATCCGCGAGGGCAAGACCCACCAGATCCCCTCGATCATGCAGACCCACAAGCGCTTGGGTATGCGCATGTTGAACGACCATCTGGCCGAGCTGGTGCGGGAAGGCCTAGGGGAGGTAGAGGAGGCCTTAACCAAAAGCCAAGACAAGGAGGGCCTGCGGGCCATGTTGAAATTGGGGACGCCGGAGGCGGGAGCTTCCGCCCCACGCCCTGCGGGGAGATAGAATAGGAGGAACCCGGCAACGGGAGACAGGAGGTCCAGACCATGCATATCAACGACATCCTCAAGGTGGCGACGGAGCGAAAGGCCTCGGACGTCCATCTGAAGGTGGGCTCCCACCCCATCATCCGCGTGGACGGCCAGCTGGTGCCGCTGGTGGAGTTCAAGCGGCTCATGCAGGAAGACACCATTGCCATGGCCTTTTCCATGATGTCGTCCCAGCAGAAAGAGAAGTTCAAGCAGTTTTTGGAAATCGATATCGCCTATTCGGTGCCGGGGCTGGGTCGCTTTCGTTGCAACATCTTCCAACAGCGGGGCTCCGTGGGGTTGGTGCTGCGCTTGATCCCGGCGCGCATCCTTACCGTCCGGGAGCTGCTGTTGCCGCCGGTGCTGGAGCGCATTGCCATGGATGAGCGGGGCTTGGTGCTGGTCACCGGCACCACGGGTTCGGGTAAGTCCACCACCTTGGCAGCCTTGATCGATCACATCAACAGCAACCGCAACGTGCACATCGTGACCATTGAGGACCCCATCGAGTTTCTCCACCGCGACAAGAAATCCATCGTCAACCAACGGGAAGTGGACGTGGACACGCGCAGCTTTGCCGTGGCCCTGCGCTCGGCTTTGCGCCAGGACCCGGACGTGATCCTGGTGGGCGAGATGCGCGACTTCGAAACCATCGAAACGGCCTTGCTGGCCGCTGAGACCGGCCACTTGGTGTTTTCCACCTTGCACACCCTGGACGCCACCGAAACCATCAACCGCATCATTGCCGTGTTTCCGCCGCACCAGCAAAAGCAAATCCGCATTCAGCTGGCGGCGGTGCTCAAGGCCATTATTTCCATGCGCCTGCTGCCCCGAGCCGACGGCTTGGGCCGGGTGCCGGCGGTAGAGGTGCTCATTTCCACTGCCTACATCCGCGACTGCATCGAGCAAAAGGAAAAGACCAAGCTCATCCGCGACGCCATCGCCGCCGGTACCTCCCAGTACGGCATGCAGACCTTCGACCAATCCCTCTACGCCCTTTACAAGCAGGGGCTCATCACCTTGGAGGAGGCGCTGCGGCGGGCCACCAACCCCGACGAGTTGCGCCTGCGCATTCAGGGCATCCAGTCCACTGCCGACATCTCCCGCGAGGAGATGGAATCCACCTTGGAAACAGGCGTGACCGAGGACCCCTTTGCTTTAGGCAGCCCCTTTGAGTTCGGTGGGCCGCAAGAAAGGTGAGGACGTCCACGCGGCGGCGCTGCAGTTGCTGTCGTACCGCGCCTTGAGCGTGGCCGAGCTGGGACAGCGTCTTTTGGCACGAGGCTTCACCTCGGCGGAGGTTGCTCGGGAGCTGCGACGCCTGCAACGCGCTGGCCTTTTGGCGGAGGAGGAGCTGGCACGGGCGGTGGTGCAGCGCAAGCTGGCCTCCGGCCACGGGCCCCTGGCGGCACGGGCGGCCTTGCGCCAACGCCAGGTGGAGGAGGCAGCGGCGAACAAGGCGTTAGCCGAGGTGACCGGCGAAGAGCTGGAGCACGCCTTGACACGAGCTCTGGAGAAGGCCCTGGCGCGTTTCGGCCAAGAAGAAGCTTCCCAGCGCCGGCAGAAGGTGGTACGGTATTTGCTAGGCCGTGGCTTTCCGCTGGCCTTGAGCTTACGGGCAACCGCATTCCTGGGAGGGGATTGGGACGATGGCGAAGAGCTGGGGGAGCCGGGAGATTCGCAAGACCTTTCTTGAGTACTTTGCCCGCCATGGGCATCAGGTGGTGCCTTCTTCCTCCCTGATCCCTGCGGGCGACACCACCCTGCTGTTCACCAATGCGGGCATGAACCAGTTCAAGGACGTGTTCCTCGGCCGGGAGGTGCGCCCGTACGCCCGCGCCACGTCCTGCCAAAAGTGCGTACGGGCGGGAGGCAAGCACAACGACCTGGACAACGTGGGTTACACCGGCCGCCACCACACCTTCTTTGAGATGCTGGGGAACTTCTCCTTCGGCGACTACTTCAAGGCGGAGGCTATCGCTTACGCCTGGGAGCTCATTACCCAGGTGTTTAGCTTGCCGGTGGAGCGCCTGTGGTTTACGGTCTACCGCGATGATGAGGAATCGGCCCGCCTGTGGGAAAAGGTGGGCGCGCCCGCCCAGCGCATCTTGCGTTTTGGCGAAAAAGAAAACTTTTGGGCCATGGGGGAAACGGGACCCTGCGGCCCGTGCACGGAAATCCATTACTTTCAAGGTGCCGACCTGCGGGACAACCGTGCCGAATTGGTAAACGGACCCGATGACATCACCTTGGAAATTTGGAACTTGGTGTTCATGCAATACGAGCGGGACGCGCAGGGGCACCTGCATCCCTTGCCCAAGCCCTGCGTGGACACCGGTGCGGGGCTGGAACGCCTGGCGGCGGTACTGCAAGGGGTGGGCAGCAACTACGACACCGACCTGTTCCAACCCATCCTGCGGCGGGTGGAGGAGCTGGCCCAGCGCCGCTACCAGCCCGACCCGGAGCTGGGCCCGGCTTTCCGCGTGATTGCCGACCATGCGCGTGCTGCCACCATGCTGTTGGCTGACGGCGTCATTCCCTCCAACGAGGGCCGAGGCTACGTTTTGCGGCGCATTATTCGCCGGGCGCTGCGCTACGGTCGGCGCTTAGGTTTCGACGGGGTCTTTCTGGTGGACGTGGTGCCAGCAGTGGTGGAGAGCTTGAGAGACGCCTATCCAGAAATCGCGGAGCGGCAGGGGGTGGTGCTGGAGCTGTTGCGCGGGGAGGAGGAGCGCTTCGCCCGCACGCTCAACGTGGGCACGGATGTGGTGGGCAAGGAGCTGGAGCGGCTGAAGCGAGCGGGGGCTGCCGTGCTTGCCGGCGAGGTGGCTTTTCACTTTTACGAGACCTACGGCTTGCCCCTGGAGGTGCTGGAGGAGTTTGCCCAAGAGGAGGGCCTGCAGGTGGACCGGGCGGGGTTCGAAGCGCGGTTGGAGGAGGTTCGCCGCGCGGGCCAGCAGAGCTGGAAGGGGGACCTTCTGGCTCGCAGCCGGGAGGAGTACGAGGTGCTGGTCAGCAGGGGGGTTGCGAGCGAGTTTGTGGGCTACGACCAGCTGGAAGGGGACGGGGCTACGGTGCTTGCCCTCCTCAGCACCGCCGGCGAGGTGGACATTCTCTCCGGTGCGGGCGAGGTGGTGTTGGACCGCACGCCCTTTTATGCCGAGGCCGGCGGCCAAGTGGGCGACCAGGGGGTGCTTGTCTGGAAGGGCGGGCGGGCGCAGGTGCTGGACACGCAAAAACCGGCAGCGGGCCTGGTGGTGCACCGCGTGGTGGTGGAGGAGGGCAGCCTGCGGCGCGGCCAAAAGGTGCGGGCTGAGGTGCACAAGGGCAAGCGCTACGATACTCAAGCGAACCACACCGCCACGCATCTTTTGCACGCGGCGTTGCAACGGATTTTGGGACCCACAGCACAGCAGGCGGGCTCGCTGGTGGCACCGGACCGCTTGCGCTTCGACTTCTCCTGGGCGGAGCCCTTAAGCCCCGAGCAGCTGGAGGCCATCGAGACGCTGGTCAACGCGAACATCCGTGCCAACCTGCCGGTGGAATGGGCCTACATGTCCTTGGAGGAGGCCAAGGCGGCTGGTGCCATGGCGTTGTTTGGCGAGAAGTACGGCGAGGTGGTGCGGGTGGTGTCGGTGGGTGGGGGCTCCGTTTCCCGCGAGCTCTGCGGTGGCTGCCATGTCCGCCGCACGGGTGACATTGGCGTGTTCAAGATTGTCAGCGAACGGGGCATTGCCGCTGGCGTGCGTCGCATCGAGGCAGTGACCGGACGCGCGGCGTTGGAGCTGTTCCAGCAGCAGCATCGCGTGCTTCGGGAGCTGGCTGCCCATGCCCGTGTGGCCGCGGAAAAGCTGCTGGAGGCTTGGCAGGCCCAGGAGCGGCGCGTGTGGGAGCTGTCGGCGCAGGTGAAGGAGCTGAAGCTGAAACTTGCCGCCGGCGAGAGCGGTGAGCCCAGCGATCAGGTGCACGAGATCGCGGGTATCAAGCTTCTGCTACGCGAAGCCCCGGCCATGGAGGCCAAAGCCCTGCGAGAATTGGCCGATCGGCTGCGTGATAAGCTCAAGACGGGAATGGTGATCGTGGGCATGGCGGAGCAGGATGCGGCCACGCTTTTGGTTTCCGCCACCGCCGATGTGGCGGAAAGGGTCAGCGCCGCAGAGGTGGCGCGGCGGCTGGCGGCCATCATGGATGCGCGGGGTGGGGGGAAACCCACCATGGCGCAGGCGGGTGGCAAGCACCCGGAAAAGCTGGCCGAGGCCCTGGCGGCTGCTCCAGCGGTGGTGCGGGAGCTTTTGGCATGAGGTGGGCGGCGGCCCTTTGCCTGGCCTTGTGGGCGGCGCAACCGGCCGCGGCCAGCGTGTTTCTCCTGCAGGATGCCAATGGGCGCATGCGCATCGTCAACGTCCCTGGCCCCAGCTTGGCCTTCCGCTTGCCGAGCGGCGGCCAAAACCGCAGCCTGCTGTACCCGCTGGTGGAGGCCATGGCCCGAGCCCACGGGCTGGATCCGCGCCTTGTGGACCTGGTTATCCGCTTGGAATCCGGCTACAACCCTCGGGCTGTGAGCCCCAAGGGTGCCAAGGGGGTGATGCAGCTGATGCCCCAAACCGCGGCCGCCTACGGTGTGCGCAACCTCTTCGATGTGGAAGAGAACCTGCGGGGCGGCGTGCGCTACCTGCGGGACCTGCTGGAGTATTTCGGTTACGACCTGGCCAAGGCCCTTGCTGCCTACAACGCCGGCCCTAAGGCGGTGGAAAAACACGATGGCGTCCCCCCCTATGCGGAAACCCAGCGCTACGTGACCAACATCCTCTCCGCCTACAACGGGGGAGAGAAACCGGTTTTGGGCGGCGGTTTCGGCAAACCCTCCCCGCCGGCCAGAGAAAGGAAGGCCAGCAAACCGGTCACGCTGGTGGAGCGGCACGGACGCCCCTTGCTCACCAACGGGCACGCGCCGGGGGAGGCTTCCATAAGCCGGCGCCTGAGCCTGCGCTAGCCGCCGGTGCAAGCTTTTTCCCTTGGTAAACTTGCCCTCGGGAGGGGCTATGCGGGTTTTATCGGGTGTGCAACCCTCAGGTCGGCTTCACATTGGTAACTACTTTGGTGCCATTCGCCAGTTCGTGGAGCTGCAAGCTGATCAGCAAAACGAGTGCTTTTACTTCATCGCCAATTTGCACGCCATGACCACCGTGCATGACGGGCGGGTGTTGGCGGAAAACACGCTCATGTTGGCGGTGGATTTCCTCGCCTTGGGGCTAGACCCGCAGCGCTCGGTGCTGTACCGGCAGTCTGATGTGCCGGAAGTAACCGAGCTGGCCTGGCTGTTGTCCACCGTCACGCCCATGGGGCTGCTGCAGCGCTGCCACTCCTACAAGGACAAGGTGTCGAAGGGCATCTCGCCCAACCATGGGCTTTTTGCCTATCCCGTGCTTATGGCAGCGGACATCCTCATCGTCCGCGCCGACAAGGTGCCCGTGGGCAAGGACCAAAAGCAGCATCTGGAGGTTACCCGCGACGTGGCCGCCGCCTTCAACCACGAGTACGGCGAGGAGGTGCTGAAGCTGCCGGAGGAGATGATCCTGCCCGAGGTGGCGGTGGTACCGGGCATCGATGGCCGCAAGATGTCCAAGTCGTACGGCAACACCCTCGATATATTTGCCCCGGAAGCGGAGCTCAACAAGCGCGTGATGTCCATCGTCACCGACTCCACACCAGTGGAAGAACCCAAGCCCACCCGCGGTAACACCCTCTACCAGCTGCTGAAGCTGTTCACGCCCAAAGAAGGTTGGCCGGAGGTGCGTCGTTGGTTCACCCAGGGAGGTACGGGCTATGGCAAAATGAAGCGGCACTTGCTTGGCCTCATATTGGATTACTTCCGCGAGGCACGCACGCGCCGGGAAGAGCTGCTGCGGGATCTGGGCTACGTGGAAAAGGTTTTGCAACAGGGGAAGGAGAGGGCCCAGGCGGTGGTGGCGCAGGTGATGGCCGACTGCCGGCGCGTGTGTGGCCTTCCTACCCGTCTTTAACATGGACCTTGCGGCTTTGCTACGGGTTGTGCAGCCCTTTTTTGCTGCTTCTCGCTTTTCCTACGCTCTCTGCGGTGGCGTGGCCTTGGGCAGTTACGGCTTTGCCGGCGCCACCTTTGACCTGGACCTGGTGACCGTGGCGGAGGCACAGGAGTCCCTAGTGGGCTTCCTCAACACCAGCGCTTTTCAGCTCCTCCATCGCTCCCCCGGCTTTTCCAATCACCTTCACCCCGAGCTGGGCCGGTTGGATGTGGTTTATGTGCGGGGACGAACGGCGGAAAGGCTTTTCGCCAACACACGCCAACTGACGGGACCGGCAGGCTTGAGGGTGCCGGTGGTGGCGCCAGAGCACTTGCTGGCCATGAAGCTGGCCGCCTGTCGCCAGGATCCCTCGCGGGTGAGGGGCGAGCTGGCCAGCTTGGCGTTTCTAGTGGCTGTTCCCGGGGCGGATGAAAAGGAAATGGAGCAGGCCTTCCAGCGCTATGGCTTCAAGGAGCTTTGGGATGCCCTGCGACCGCGCTGAGCTCTTTTCCCCCGAGGACCTGCCGGTTACCGAGGAGGACATCCGCGTGCTGCGGCAGCTGCGGGCGTTTACCCCGGAAGAAATCTTCGCTGGTTGGCGGGCCTTGGCAGCCGCGTTCCCTAAGCTGGTGGAGAGGGCACACAAGCGCCCCACCTTCGCCGGCTGCCGACCCTTCTCGCTGGAGGATGCGGAAGGGGAGGGGAAGCCTACTTCTTTTCCTCCCGCGGCGGCATGAACGCGGGAATGCCGGTGAGGAACTCCCCCAGGATGAGGGTGTGCATGTCGTGGGTGCCCTCGTAGGTGTACACCGACTCGATGTTCATCAAATGGCGCATCACCGGGTACTCGTTGACCACGCCGTTGGCGCCGTGGATTTCCCGCGCCAAGCGCGCGCACTCCCTCGCCACCCAGCAAGAGTTGCGCTTGGCTTGCGACACCTGCACGAACGTAGCCCGGCCCTCATCCTTGAGCCGACCCAGACGCCAAACCATGAGCTGGCCCTTGGTAATCTCGTTGGCCATCCACACCAAGCGTTCTTGGATGATTTGGTGGCTGGCAATGGGCGCGTCACCAAACTGCTTGCGGGTTTTGGCGTAGTCCAGGGCGGCATGGAACGTCGCCAGTGCCGAGCCCAGAGCACCCCAGGCAATGCCGTAGCGCGCTTGCGTGAGGCAGGAAAGGGGGCATTTCAAGCCGGCAGCACCGGGAAGGCGGTTGGCCTCCGGTATCCGGCAGTCGGTGAAGGCCAGTTGGGAGGTCACCGAGGCGCGCAGGGAGTACTTGCCCTTGTGCTCGTAGGTGGCAAAACCGGGCGTGCCCCTCTCCACCAGGAAGCCGCGGATGATGCCCTCCTCGTCCTTGGCCCAGACCACGGCCACGTCGGCAATGGAGCCGTTGGTGATCCACGCCTTTTCGCCGTTGAGCACCCACTCGTTGCCCACCCGGCGAGCACGGGTGCGCATGGCCCCCGGGTTGGACCCAAAGTCCGGCTCGGTGAGGCCGAAGCAGCCAATGGCTTCTCCTTTGGCTAGGGCTGGAATCCACCGGTCCTTTTGCTCTTGCGAGCCCCAGGTCATGATGGGGTACATGACCAGAGCCGATTGCACCGACACGAAGGAGCGCAGGCCCGAGTCGCCCCGCTCCAGCTCCTGCATGACCAGCCCGTAGGCCACGTTGGAGAGCCCCGGCAAGCCGTACTCGGAGAAGGTGGCGCCGAAGAGGTTGAGCTCGGCCATTTCCGGGATGAGCTCCCTGGGGAAGCGTCCCTCCCAGGCCCACTCTTCAATGTGCGGCACAACCCGCTCGTCCACCCACTGGCGCACTGCATCCCGCACCATGCGCTCTTCTTCCGTGTAAAGCTCTTCCACCAGGTAAAGGTCCAACGTGGGCCCAGCCATGAGCCTGCCTCCCCGCCCGGTTTCCCAGGCACGTGAAGTATGGCACAATGTCGCGGGAGCGCAAAGATGAGCCCCTTCCTGGGTGGGTCGGCACCGGCCATGGCCAGTCAAATTGCCGAAGGCTACACCCTGCTGACGGCGGTGCAGCTCAAACGGCTTACGGACACGGAACTGGATCAGCTGCAGTTCGAGCTGGAAAAGCTCTTGCGCGACCTGCGCGGCCAGGTGGTGCCGGCGGACGACGTGGCCGGCAACCAGGCAAAAAACCGCAAGATCTCGCGGGTAACCAACGCCTTGCAGCAGGTGAGCTTGGCGCGGCAACAACGGGCACGGAGGGCCTGATGGCGGGGCGCACGGTGCTCATCACCGGCGCCGCCTCGGGTATTGGCTTGGCCTGCGTGCGGGCTTTTTTGGCCTGCGGCGATCGGGTGGTGGCTCAGTACCACTCCGCCCCTAAGGGCCTGGCTTTGCTGGAACGGGAGGCCAAAGACCGGGTGGCACTGGTGCACGGGGACCTGAGCCAGCCGGAAGCTTGTGCTCAGCTTTTTTCCGTTTGGCCACAGCCGGAGGTTCTGGTCCATGCCGCCGGGGTGTGGCAAGCCAGTCCCATCCACGACCTGGAGGCCGGGCAGTTGTCAAACATCTTCCGTGTCAACACCTTTTCCGCTTACTACCTGGCGCGGGAGGCGGCACGCCGGATGCCGCAGGGAAGCCTGGTGTTCATTGGCTCGACTGCTGGCCAGCGGGGTGAGCCGGGGCACAGTGCCTATGCCGGGTCAAAGGCGGCCCTGTGGGGGCTGGTGCAGTCCCTGGCGCAGGAGCTGGCCCCGGGAATTCGGGTGAATCTGGTTTCGCCCGGATGGGTGCGCACACCTATGGCCTCCTCGGCTTTGGATGATCCCACTCGCTTGGCGCGCATCGTGGCGGGCATACCCTTGCGGAGGGTGGCGGAGCCGGAGGACGTGGCCCAGGTGGTGGTTTTCCTGGCGTCGGAAGGGGCCCGCCATATCACCGGCGCGGACATCCCGGTTTCCGGCGGGGCGCTGTTGCCTTTGCCCCGCTAGCAGGAGGAGACCATGGAGTTTGGCATTCCCAAGGAAACGCGACCCCACGAGCACCGGGTGTCGCTCACGCCCTCGGGCGTGGCCGCGTTGGTTCAGTCGGGGAACCGGGTTTGGGTGCAGCGGGGCGCAGGTACCGAAGCGGGGTACGGCGACGAGGAGTACCAGTCGGCCGGGGCGCAGGTGGCTTACAGCCGGGAGGAGCTTTTCGCCCGCGCGCAAATCGTAGTGGGGGTACACGCGCCTTCGGCCCAGGAGTTTCACCTGTTGCGTCCGGGCCAAACCGTGATGGGTTTTTGGGCGCTTCCGGCTGCTTCGCCGCAGGATGTGCACGCGCTGTTGGGCTCCGGCGCCACCTGCATTGGCTACGAGATCATCGAGGACGAGCAGGGTCACGCTCCGGTGCTCACCTCCATGTCGGAAATCGCCGGACGCTTGGCCGTGACCATTGGTTCCGGGTTGCTGCTCAACGAATTTGGCGGCAAAGGAATCTTGTTCTCCGGCGTTCCTGGGGTACCGCCTGCAAACTTCGTGGTCATCGGCGCGGGAGCCTTGGGGCGGGCGGCAGCGCAGGCCGCCCTGGGTATGGGGGCTTCGGTGGTGTTGCTGGATCGCAGCGTGGCCCATTTGCGCGAGGCGGCGGCGGCGGTGGGCACCCATGTGCCCACCATGCTGGCCAGCCCGGCCAACATCGAGAAGGCCATTTCCTTTGCCGACTTGGTCCTGCTGGCGGCAGCGGTGCGGGGGGAACGGGCGCCGTTGCTGGTCACGCGCGGCATGCTGAAGAAAATGAAGCCGCGAGCGGTGCTCATGGACCTTTCCATTGACATGGGGGGGTGTGCCGAGACCTCGCGGCCAACGTATTTTCCCGATCCCGTATACACCGTAGACGGCATCCGACACTTTTGCGTGCCCAACCTCCCGTCGGTGGCGGCTCGCTCGGCCACCTTGGCCCTCACCAACGCGCTGCTGCCTTACCTTTTGGACCTGGGGAGACTGGGTGTGGCTCGAGCCTTGCGCCAAACGCCGGAGCTGGCCAAGGGCACCTACGTGTACACGGGTCAGCTCAGCCACCGGGGGTTGGCTCAGCTCTTGGGCTTGCCCTGGCGTCCGCTGGAGGAGGCATTGGCGGGCGGGAGGCAAGCCTAAGCGGTGGCAGTGGAGAAGCCGAGGAGGTTTTGTGCACTGGCATGAGCTCTACCGGCGACGAGTGACCAGCGCTGAGGAAGCAGTAAAGGCCATTGCTTCGGGCGATCACGTTTGGGTCCACGGTGGGTGCAACAATCCCGAAGAGCTGATCTCTGCCATGGTGGCGCGGGCCCATGAGCTCAGCAACGTGACCGTAATCCACATATTGACCTTTGGGCGTGCCGACTATGCCGACCCTCGCTACCAGGGCGTGTTCCGCCACCGCGCCTTGTTCACCGGCCCCAACGTGCGGCAAGCGGTCAACGACGGGCGGGCCGATTTCGTCCCCGTGCACTTGTCTCAGATCCCCCGCCTTATTACCTCGCGCCTCTTGCCCGTAGATGTGGCGCTGATTCACATTTCCCCGCCGGATGAACACGGGTTCTGCTCTTTTGGTGTGGGCGTGGAGTGCACCAAAGCCGCCGCTGAACAAGCCCGCACGGTCATCGCCCTGGTCAACCGGCAAATGCCCCGAGCTCTCGGCGATGCGTTCATTCACGTTTCCAAACTGACGCACGTGGTGGAAATCGACCGCCCGGTGCTGGAGCTACCGCAAGCGACGGAGATCGGACCGGTGGCCCGCGCCATTGGCCAAAACATAGCCGACCTCATCGAGGACGGCGCCACCTTGCAGATGGGCATCGGGGAGATTCCCGATGCGGTCCTGCTCTTTCTAAAGGAAAAGCGCCACTTGGGGATCCACACGGAAATGTTTTCCGATGGCCTGGTGGAGCTGGTGGAATCGGGGGTGGTGACCAACGAGCGCAAGACCTTACACCGGGGCAAGACCATCGCCTCCTTTGTCCTGGGTTCGAAGCGGACCTTCAATTTTCTCGACAACAACCCTTTTGTGGAGTTCCATCCCTCCGACTATGTGAACAATCCCTTCGTCATCGCGCAAAATGCCAAGATGGTAGCCATCAACTCGGCGTTGGCGGTGGACCTTACCGGCCAGGTGTGTGCCGACTCTCTCGGCATTTCCATCTATTCGGGTTTTGGTGGGCAGGTGGATTTCATCCGTGGGGCCGCCGCTTCCGAAGGGGGCAAGCCCATCATTGCCTTGCCATCCACGGCCAAAGGGGGTACGGTCTCCCGCATTGTGGACACCTTGGCCCCGGGGTCGGGGGTGGTAACCACCCGTGCCGACGTGCACTACGTGGTCACGGAATACGGGGTGGCCTCGCTCTTTGGCAAGAGCCTGCGTGAGCGTGCCCTGGAGCTCATTGCCGTGGCCCATCCGGACTTCCGTGATGAGCTGCGCGCCGCCGCCCGGCGACGGAAGCTGCTGTGAGCTTTTTCTACCTGGGGTCTCCCCCGCACCAACCGCCGGGACGGGTGGTCTCTCTGGTTCCCAGCCTCACGGAGAGCCTCCAGGCCCTGGGCTGCCAGGGGCTTTTGGTTGGCAGAACCGACTATTGCCCAGCCTTTGCCCAACTGGCCGGGATCCCCTCCGTGGGCGGCACCAAGACCTTCCGCGTGGAGCGGGTGCTGCAAAGCCGACCGGAGCTGGTCCTGGCCGCCAAAGAAGAGAACCCCCGTAGGCTAGTGGAGGAGCTGGCGCAGCAGGTGCCGGTGCTGGTGGTGGACCCCAAAGGCCCCGAGGATGTGCCGGCCCTCTGGCTGGAGCTGGGCCGGGTTCTAGGCGCGGAAGGGCGGGGCGAGGCGTTGGCAGGAGAAGTGGAGCAAGCTTTGGGCCAGTTGGCGCCCTTGCCCGCGTGGCCTCCGACGCTGCGCTTCGTGTATTTCGTCTGGGCTCGACCTTGGATGGCTGCCGGTCCCGTTACTTATGTGGGGCGCCTGCTCCAGGCCAGCGGGCTGGTCAATGCGGTGCCGACGGGCTCGCGCCGCTACCCACTCATTTCGGCCGAAAAAGCCTTGGCTGCCCAGGTGCGGCTGCACTTTTACCCCGACGAGCCCTACCCCTTTTTCCTGCCGCAGGCTTTGGAGCTCTGGGGCGACGGAGTTTCGGTGGCACCAGCAGACCCCGCCTTAGAAGTGCCGCTGGGATCCGAGGCGGCGAGCCAGGCCTTCCTTTTGGAGGGGCGCATTCTTTGCTTGGCGGTGTCCGGGGCGTCTTTTACCTGGTACCCATCGCGGACGGCTGAAGGCGTGCGCCTGGCTCGTGAGCTTGCGCACCTGGCCGCCCGGTGGGTGGCGACTACCCCCTAACCGTTAAAAGCCCAAGGCTAAGCCGTCCTTGCGCGACTCGCTGGCGCCGAAGTACACGCTCGTGACGGGGTCCCGCAGGATGGCCTGGTAGCCGCCGAATACCGTGCCGGTGGCCCCGACCAAACGGTGCCCGCGCCGCACCAATTCCTGCCGTACATCGGTGGGCACCCCCGATTCCAAAGAAAGCCTGCCGCCGTCCCTCATCACCGTGCCGGTGGGCTCTGAGGAACCCGTATGGTAGAAGCGCGGCGCGTCGCCCGCCTCCTGCAGGTTCATGCCAAAATCCACAATGTTCACCACAATTTGCACGTGTCCCTGGGGTTGCATGTCACCGCCCATGACCCCAAAGGCCATGAGTGGCTTGCCCTCTTTGCCCAGAAACGCCGGGATGATGGTATGAAAGGGTCTTTTCCCAGGAACGAGCACGTTGGCATGGCCTGGTTGCAAGCTGAAGAGTGCTCCACGGTTCTGCAGGCCGAAGCCCAAGCTGGGAATCACGTAGCCCGAACCGAAGCCGGTGTAGTTGGACTGAATCAGTGCGACCATCATTCCCGAGGCATCGGCGGTAACCAGAAAGGTTGTGTCCCCCTCCGCCAGGCGTGGATCCTCCGCTGCATCAGTCAGGGAAGCCCGGCGCATGTGGATTTGGGCCGCCTGGCGCGCCGCGTAGTCCTTGGCCAGCAGCTTATCCAAGGGCACCCGGGAAAATTCGGGGTCGGCGTAGTACCGGGCGCGGTCGGCAAAGGCCAGTTTCTTCGCTTCCACCAAGACATGCCAGAAGTCTGGGTTGTCTCTCCCCATGGCGCGCAAGTCGAAATTCTCCAAAATGTTGAGCATCTGAAGGGCAGCCGGTCCTTGGCTGTTGGGTGGCAGCTCCCAAACGGTGTGGCCGCGGTAGGTGGTGGCAATGGGTTCCACCCACTGGCTGCGGTGCTCAGCCAAATCGGCTAGGGAAAGAAACCCACCGTGTTGCCGAGAAAAGGCGACTATCTGCTCGGCGATCTCGCCTTGATAAAAGGCTTTCCTACCCTTATCAGCCAGCAACTGCAGGGTGCGGGCGAGGGCTGGGTTGCGGAACAGCTCCCCTTCCCCCGGCGCTCGCCCTCCCGGAAGAAACACCTCGGCGAAGCCGGGCTTTTCGCGGAACACGTGAGCGGCCCTCGCCCAGGCGCCGGCGATTACCTGTGGCACTGGTACTCCTTCCCGTGCATAGGCAATGGTGGGTGCTAACAGCTCACCAATCGGAAGCCGGCCGAAGCGCTGGTGGAGCTCGAACCAACCGTCCACGCACCCGGGGACCGTCCAAGCGTAAGGGCTGTGCAGGGGAATGGTGCCGTCGGGAGCGGGAGGAACCAGCTCGCGCCTCAGGGCTTTGGGGGCCCTACCTGAGCCATTGAGCCCAACGAGCTTACCCGTGGCCGGATCGTAAACCAGGGCGAAGAGGTCCCCTCCAAGCCCGCACGAAACGGGTTCCAAGAGGGCGAGGGCGGCGTTGACGGCAATGGCCGCGTCCACCGCGCTACCACCTTTCTTCAGCGTCTCCACGCCAATGAGAACGGCCAACGGGTGAGCTGCAGCCACCATCCCATGGCGAGCTACCGTCATCGAGCGCGTGGCAAAGGACCGCCCCTCGGGGCGATCGGCTGCCGGAAGGGCCGCTGTGGTCAAGGCCGCAAGGCACCCTATTGCCCATCGAAGCATAGGCCACCTCCTTGAAAACCATAGCCCAAGGAGGGCTAGCCTGTCAGCAATTTCTCGCCTCGCCGGCTCTCGCCACAAGGCGCGGGGTTGATGTAACATGCGGGTTGTCTATGTCTGCTACACCTCCTGTGCCGTGGCGGAGGTTGCGGATTTGGCTGGTGGTGGGTACCGGCCTGGGCGGTGCAATGGCCTTCCTTGCCCTTTGGTTGGACAGCCGCCACGAGGCGGGGTTGTCCTTAGAAAGGCGAGAGGCCGTGTGGAGGGTGACGACCGATTATCTGGGCCGGCTTCTGGGGGCGGCCTGGATGGAATTGCAGGAGGGCCGCCTGGGTCGCCTGTCGCAGCTGCTGCCGGCTGAGGATGTACCGCTCTGGGCGGCCATGCGCTGGGAGGCATCGGGGAGCCTGCACGTTGCCCCGGAGCGGGCTGCAAGCCTTGCGCCCCACGTGCTTTCCAGGTTGGATAGCGGTGGGGGAAGCCTTTTCGTGGAAAACCCAGCGGCTTCGCAAGAGCTGGTGGCGGTGCTCCATCAGCGGGGCACCACGCGCTCGGCCCTGCTGGTGGACCTGCCGCGCCTGTTGCTTTGGGCGGGTTTGGCCCAAGAAGGCGCGCAGTCCGTTCTTTTGGCGATCAAGTTCCCAGCCCAGGCACCGCGCTTTTATGCCTGCGCGATCGGGGCACGGGGGGCTTGGGTCTGCGCCGGGGCAGAATCCATGCCCCAGGGCGAGGGGGAGCGCGCCCCTTGGGATGCCCCTCGGGTCGCTGGCACCTCGGGCACCCTGTTAACCCGGTGGCTCCAAATTGGCCCGCAGCGAGTGGGCCTTGGTGTCTTGGTGCCAGCTGGCGAAGCTCCAGGTAGCTTTTCCCCTGCCTGGTTCTCCCTCCTTTTTTTGGCCTTGCTGGTGGTCGGGGGTGGCGTTGCCCTGGGGCGTGCCGTGGCGGTGGCGCAGCAAAGGCACGAGGCAAGCGTGCTGGAGATTGCTCGGCGCGAGGCCGAGCTGGCAGCTAGGGTGGCCGAGAGACAGTGGCATCTCGTACTTGACGGGGTGAGACAACCCATGCTCTTCCTCCGTGAGGGATTGGTGGTCCGGGCCAACCAGGAGGCGGCAAAGCTTTTGCAATTCGAGCACGCCGGCGATGTCATTGGCCGCAAGCTGGCCAGCCTGCTGCCGGTGGAGGAGAGGGAGCGGGTGCTCAAGCTCTTGCCAGCGGCGCTGGCTGAGCGTGGCTCATTTACTGCCAGTCTCCTGTGTGGTCGGGGTGGGGAGCGGGTGGTGGAAGTTAAGCCCTGGCTGCTGGAGGTGGGCGAGGAGGCGCTTACCTGCTTGAGCCTGGTCGATTTTACCGGCCACCAGCGAGCGGAAGCGGTGCTGCGAGCGGTGAGCTCGCGTGTGGGTGCGGGCTTGGCTCTGCTGGATCTGGGCGGGCAGGTCATGTGGGCTAATCCAGCTTTGGCTGATGGGTTGGGTTTGCGTCCCGAGGACCTGGCTGGCCGCACCCTCTTGCCCTTCGTCACCCCCCCGGCTTGGCGGGCGGTGAAGCGAGCTTTTGCCCGAGCCCGTAGGGGCCAAGAGCAAATCCTCGAGGTGCGCTGCCGGGTAGCGAGGGGGGTCGTCGCACCCTTCGAGCTTATTTTTTCGCGCGTGGCCGGCGAACCTTGTGTGCTGCTGGTGGCCAACCGGCTGACTTCCGCCCAGGAGGTGGAGGATGCGCTGAGCTTGGTGGAGGCGGTGGTGGGTTGGGAGGTGCATAGGGCCGCCAACCTGGTTCAAGGTGCCCTGGGGCAGCCGGTTAAAGGGCGGGGCACCGGCGCGCACTGGCGAGAGGTGGCCTCCCAGCTGGCGGCTCAGCTTCACGATTTGCAGCGGCTTGTGCGGCGGGACCACATCCATTTGGCACCTGTGGAGCTGAACTCACTGGTGCAGCAAGCGACCGCGGCGCTGCTCGATGCGCTTCCAAATGGGGTGCGTTTGCTGGTCCGCCCTTGGCCAGAAGGCCTGTCGGCGGCGGCTAGCCCGCATCTCCTCCGCCACTTCCTGCAGGAAACCCTTGCGGCCTTCCTAGCTTGCTTCGAGGGAGGAAGCGGGACGGTGGAAGTAGCCGTGGAGCGCCTGCCGGTGGGCATGGCTCGTTTGGCCGTGGCTGCCGCAGGGGAGGCTTGGGCCGACAGCGCCCACGACCACCATACCTTCGATGCCCGGCTTTACAGCCGGGCGCTGTCCTGGCTCACCGCTCGCGCCCTCAAAGGCCAAGCGGGTTACCGAGAGCGGGAGGGTTTTGGCTCTCGGGTTTGGCTGGACCTCCCCTTGGCTTCGCCCGTAGCGCGGCCAGAGGCGGTGCCTGTGCCTCGGCGGGGGAAGATCCTCATTGCCGAGGACGAGCGGCAAATCCGGGAGAGCTTGGCCGAGGGGCTGCGCCAGCAGGGCTACCAGGTGGTGGAAGCAGCCAACGGGCGCGAAGCTTTGTCCCTGTACGCTTCCGAGGCGGCGAACATTGCCTTGGTGGTCCTGGACCTGGTCATGCCGGAGCTGGACGGAAGGCAGGTGTACGAGGAGCTGAGCAAAAAGCCCAACCCGCCGGCGGTGCTGCTGTGTACGGGTTACCGGCCCACGTCCGATCCGCTCCTTGAAAACCTTCCCACGCTGGTAAAGCCCTTTCCCGTAGAGGTCTTTCTGCGAGAAGTGGCCAAGTGGGTGGAGCCGGAGCCTACCTCCTAGGTCGCGTGCTCTGGATTTGGCCAAGAGCCCAGAAGCCTTGCGAGGTTGGGGCCCCGACTTTAGGGCGAGCCGGGTCAGCGCCAAGCGCTGCGAAGGCCGCGGGCCCGTGACGGTGCAACAAACCGCTTGGAGCTGTCTTTGCGAGCGAAGCGTAGTAATCCGGCCCGGGCAGGGCGGGAAGAAAACCCAAGGGTGCTCCGGCCGGTCCCCCCTCTTGCCATAGAAGCCCAATCACCTCAGCGTGCCGGAGGCAATGGGCACCCAGCATCAAGCGTGCTAGCATGGGGCCGTGCGGATCTACACGCGCAAGGGGGACACGGGGCTTACCAGTTTGGGCAGCGGCGAAAGAGTGGTGAAGAGCCACCCGCAGGTAGCTGCCTACGGCGAGCTGGATGAGGTAAACTCGTTCGTGGGCATGGTGCGGGCGGAAGGTGTGCCCAGCGAGGCCGACCGCTACTTGGAGAGAGTGCAGCAAGCGCTCTTTTCCTTGGGTTCCGCCTTGGCTGGCAGTCCCCGAGCCAAGCTAGCGGCGGACGCTTCCGACGTGCACTGGTTGGAAACGTGGATTGACACCATGAGCGCGGAGCTGCCGCCATTGGCTAACTTTGTCCTGCCAGGGGGCTGCCGCGCAGCCAGCCTTACCCACGTGGCGCGCACGGTGGCGCGCCGGGCAGAGCGGGCGGTGGTGGCCAGCGCGCTGCCCAGTGAAGCTCGCCAAGCCACCGTCCGCTTCCTTAACCGCTTGAGCGACGCTCTGTTTGTCCTCGCCCGTTGGCTCAATCATCGGCAGGGGGCGGGCGAAACCCTCTGGCATGAGTAAGAGCGGCGATCCGGCAAGTAGACCTGGCCAGGGGGAGCCGTCTCCCGTTCGGCGTTCAGGTGCGCCTGCAGGCTGCGGCCGCCCACGAGGAATGGCATGACCAGTTTGCAGCTACCAGAAAAAAGCTTGGAGGTTCTGTCCGGTAGCCTGGAAGAAAACTTCCGTTACTTGGCGGAACGGCTCGGTGTGCGCGTGCAGGCGCGGGGAAACACCATAACCCTGGCGGGGGAGGAGGAGGCCGTCGCCACCGCCTCCCGCCTACTGCAGGACTTGGGGACCCTCGTGAGCCGCGGCTACGCCGTGGGCCGGGAGGAGTTTCGCACCGCGCTGCGGGTATTGGAGGAAGACCCGTCGGTGGATCTGGTGAACTTCTTCACCGATGCCACCATACCCGAAGCGGTCAAGCGGGTGCTGGTGCCGCGCAACCTCAAGCAGCGGCTTTTCATCCAAGCGGTGGTGCGCCACGACATCGTGTTTGCTGTTGGCCCGGCGGGTACGGGGAAGACCTACCTGGCGGTGGCGCTGGCAGCGGCTGCCTTGGCGGAAAAGCGCGTGCGGCGTATCGTTCTTACCCGGCCGGCAGTGGAGGCGGGGGAGCGATTGGGTTTTTTGCCCGGCGACCTGGAGCAGAAGGTCAACCCGTACTTGCGCCCTGTATATGACGCCCTCTATGACATTCTCGGGTACGACAAGGTGGTCAAGCATCTGGAACGCGGGGTGATTGAGATTGCGCCGCTGGCCTTCATGCGCGGCCGCACCCTCAACGATTCGTTCATTCTTCTCGACGAGGCGCAAAACACCACCCCGGAGCAAATGAAGATGTTTCTCACCAGGATGGGCTTCCACTCCAAGGCGGTGATCACTGGAGATGTGACGCAAATAGACTTGCCCCAGGGCTCCCCTTCGGGGTTGGTGCAGGCGAGGCAAATCCTGCAGGGCATTGCCGGCATTTGCTTTTTTGACTTCAGCAAAGAGGACGTGGTCCGCCATCGCTTGGTGCAACAGGTGGTTGACGCCTACGAGCGCTTCGAGGCGGCGCGACGTGAACGGCCGTGACGCTCGGCAAGAAACATCGTCTTTCTGAGCCTCCCCGCCCACGTGCGGCGGCCAGGGATTGGGGTCAAAAGCGCCGAAAGGCTTTGGCGCAGGCGTGGTTGGTGGGCCCAGCCTTTGTGCTGCTTGCCACCTTTGTTATCTCGCCGAGAGGGAACCCTAGGTACCCCGCGTTGCGTGCGGGTGAGGTGGCCCCTGCCGACGTGGTGATTTATCGCGACGTCACCGTGCCCGATGTGGAGTCCACCGAGGAAAGGAGACGGCGGGCGGGTCTTGCGGTTTTGCCCGTTTACGTTCTTGACCGCACCGTACCTGAGCAGGTAAAGGCCAAGCTTCAGTTGCTTTTTTCTGCCGCCGAGCGCGCGCCCAAGGGAGACCCCCAGGCAGCTGCGGAAATCTTTTCTCGCGCGGTGGGTCAGCGGGTAGAACCGGCCGAGGCTCAAGTGCTTTTTTCTCTGCGCCTTACGCCGGAGCTTTTGGTGGCCTTGGCGGACGTGGTGGAGCAAGTTTACCGCCAGGGGGTAGTGGACGAAAAGGCGGAGGTTTTGCGCTGGGCGGACAAAGGCATCACCGTGAGGGAAGCCGCCACTGCCCAGGAGCGTCTTGAGCTGGACGTTTTCCGCTTGGTGGACGCAGCGGCAGTCGCCGACGCGGTGGAAGGGCGGTTGGGAAGCCTGTCCCCCATCCCCCGGCGTGCCCGGCGGCCTCTGGCGCAGCTTCTGGCTCGCCTCATGCCCCCGAACCTCGTCCTTGATCGGGGAGAAACCCTTTCCCGCCGCATGCGCGCCGCCGCCAACGTGGAGGAGGTTTCCATCCAGCTCAACCGCGGGCGCGTACTGCTGCGGCGGGGTGATGAGGTGAGTCCCCAGGTGGCCAGGCTCTTGCAGTCCTTGGCGGCCTCCAACCAGGTGCAGAGCAGCCTTTGGCCCACGGTGGGGGCTTTCGGGCTTGCAAGCCTGCTGGCTGTCGGGTGGTTCTTTTACTTTCAACGGGAAAAATCCCCCGACCGGGAGCAGCAGGTGTGCTACGGCAGCGTGCTGTTGGTGTTGGCGGCGGCGCTCATACTGGAGGCGGCTTCCGCGTTTGTGGTCGGCAAGATGGCGACCGCAGTTATTCGGGAGCCCTTCGACCGCGTGGAGGTGTATTGGCCAGCTTTGCCCCATGGCACCGGAGTGATCCTCGCCAGCTTGATGTTCGGTTTGCCCGTGGGTGTGCTTTTTGCCGCCAGCCAAACGGTGTTGGTTACCGCCATGCTCGCCTTTCCAGGACAGGCAGCGGCCTACGCCTTGCTGGCGGCGGTGGTGGCGGCCTTCGCCAGCCAAAGGGTGAAGGAGCGCAACGCCCTAACCCGCGTGGGGCTGATCTTGGCCGCATTCAACGTGGTCTGTGCTGCCAGCTTGGCTGTGCTTTCGAGCCCTAGCCCCCAGGTCTCGGATGTGGCCGCCCATGCGGCTACCGCTGCCCTCGGTGGGGTGGTCGCGGCGGTGATGGCCAGCTTCCTGCTGCCGGTGCTGGAAAGCGCCACCGGGACGATCACCGACATCAGGCTCCTCGAGCTTTCCAATCCCAACTTGCCCTTGCTTCGGCGGCTGGCTAGCGAAGCCCCTGGAACCTTCCAGCACTCTCTGGCCATGGCCAATTTGGCTGAGGCAGCAGCGGAGGCCGTTGGAGCCAACGGTCTTCTGGCGCGGGTTTGCTGCTACTACCACGATGTGGGCAAGGTCCTGCGCCCCGAATACTTCATCGAAAACCAACGGCGTGAGCCAAATCCTCACGACCACCTTTCCCCCTGGATGTCCGCCCTGATAGTCAGCAAGCACGTCAAGGATGGTTTGGAGTTGGCGCGGGAGTACAAGCTGCCCGAGCCGATCCGCGAGGCCATCGCCACCCATCACGGTACCAAGCTCATTCACTTCTTCTACAGCCGGGCCAAGCAACACGCCAATCCGGACCAAGGGGAGGTGTCCGAGCAGGAGTTTCGTTATCCGGGACCCAAGCCTCGGGCGAAAGAAATGGGCATCATCCTGCTAGCGGACGCGGTGGAAGCGGCAGCCCGGACCCTGAGCGAGCCCACCCCCGGGAGGGTGCAGAGCATGATCGAGCAGGTATTCAAGAAGATTTTGGAAGACGGGCAGCTGGACGAGTGCGAGCTTACCCTCAAGGATTTGGAAAAAATTTCCGCCGCTTTTTCCTGGGTGATAACGTCCGCTGGCCACCATCGCATCGACTACCCGGGGTTTGACTTCCGGCGAGGCAAGCATGCCTCCTAGGTATGCCATTGCCGTTCGCTGGCAAGGGCGGCGCCTGCCGGGGCTGACGCCGACTTTGCGCGCGTTGGCGGCCCAGGTGCTCCGACGCTTGGGCGTCCCTCGGGGCGAGGTGGCGGTGCTCTTATGCGACGACCGCACCATTGCCCTTTTGAACCACCGGTTCCGCGGCAAGGACAAGCCCACCGACGTGCTGTCGTTCCCGTCACAGGAGCTTTTGCCCGATGGCACGGTGCACCTGGGCGACCTGGCCATCTCCCTAGAAACCGCTACCCGCCAGGCGGAGAGGGCAGGTCACAGCGTGGAGCGGGAGCTGGCCATCTTGCTGATCCATGGCTTGCTGCACCTCTGTGGCTATGACCACGAGACGGATCAGGGCGAAATGGATGCCAAGGAAAGGGAGCTGCGGGAGGCACTGTTGTGAGCACGGTTTTATCGGCGTGGTGGAGCAATCCCCTTTCAGCAGTATTGGTGGCGCTGGTGGCGGTGGTGGTCACCTTTCCTTTCCTTGCTGGCCTTTTTGGGGTGGTGCGGCTGGGAAGCATTCAGTTTGCCGGGCTGCTGTCGGCCCGCCGCAACCTCCTGCCTGGGGTGACGCGAGAGTTGGAGGCAGCCACAGCTAGCGTGGTTTTGCTGGTGGGTCTCACCGGTGCCCTTTGCGTGGTGGTCACAGCTGCTGTTTGGCGCGCCGCCACCTTGGCGGGCTTGACAGAAGGCGGCGCGTGGGTGCTTTCCCTGGCCGTTTGGTTGTTGCTGTTGGTGGTGGCTGACCGCAGCTCGCAGGGCCGGCACGCGGAGGGGTTGGCGGTTTTGGCCTTGTACTTGCTGCGGCCGGCAACTCCCCTGGTGGCGCTGCTCGCGCGGGTAGGTGCCGGCGGCAGCGACCAGGGGCCGGAAGCGGACAAGGACCGCGACGAGGAGGTGGACGAGCACGAGGTGCGGGCGTTTATCGGCGCGGGAGAGGAGGCGGGCATTCTGGCGCATGAAGAGGCAGAGCTGGTGGCCTCCATCGTGGATTTTTCCGAAACCGTGGCGCGGGAAATCAAGACGCCGCGCACCGATGTGGTGGCCTTACCCGTGGAAGCCAGCTTCGAAGAGGTCAAGGAAGCCTTTGCCAAGTCCATGTTCACGCGCTTGCCGGTATTTCGCGAGAGCTTGGACCACATCGAAGGCGTGGTGCACGTGAAGGACGTGCTCAAAGCCGTGGCTTCGGGTGCGCAGCCCAGTGCCCGCCAGCTTCTACGGCCGGTGTTGATGGTGCCCGAAACCAAGCCACTGCGCGATTTGCTCCGGCAATTCCAAGCCAGCCGCCAGCAGCTGGCGGTGGTGGTGGACGAGTACGGCGGCACGGCCGGCATCGTTACCCTTGAGGACGTGCTGGAGGAGATCGTCGGCGAGATTCAAGACGAGCACCAGCAAGAACCACCTGAGGTCCAGGCCCAACCCGATGGCTCGTATCACATTGCCGGCAACGCCCACGTGGAAACCCTGAGCGAGCTTTTTGGCTTGGAGCTGGAGGAAGACGCCGCCTACGATTCGGTGGCCGGATTGGTTTTGGACCGGCTGGGGCACCTGCCGCGGCCGGGAGAAAAGGTGAGCTACCGCGGCTTTTGCTTCGAGGTGTTGGAGGTTGAGCGACGCCGCCTCAAGCGCTTGCGCGTCGCCCCGCTGGTGGAGGAGAGCCGAGGGTGAAGGCAGGGACGGTGGCGCTGGTGGGGCGGCCCAACGTGGGCAAGAGCACGTTGGTCAACGCACTGGTGGGGCAAAAGGTGGCCATCGTCTCGCCGCGACCGCAAACCACCCGCCATCGCATCGTGGGCGTGCTCACCGAGCCGCGAGGACAGGTCGTCTTCTTTGACCTGCCCGGGGTGCATCGTCCCCTTCACCGCATGAACGTCCAGATGATGCACCTCTTGCGGGAAACCCTAGTCGAGGTGGATGTGGTGCTCCAGCTTTTCGCTGCCGATGAAGGCCCCGGACACGGCGAGGCCTTCGTCGTGCAGCTGGTTTCCCAACTGGCCACGCCGGTGGTGTTGGTGCCCAACAAGATGGATTCGCCTGCAGCCCGCCGAAAGTTGGCCGAGCGGCTGGCCTTTTACACCGAAAAGCACCGTTACGCGGCCATCGTGCCCGTTTCCGCCCTTACCGGCGAGGGCCTCCCGGTGCTTTTGATACACCTGTTTTCCCTGCTGCCGGAAGGGGAGCCGTTGCTGCCACCGGATCTTTCCACCACGCAAAGCGAGCGCTTCTACATTGCCGAGCTGATCCGCGAGGGGCTGTTGGAAAGGGTGGAAGACGAGCTGCCCTTTACCACCGCTGTGCTGGTCCGCCATATGGAGGAAGAGGAGTGGGAAAAGGCGCGTCCCCTTCTGCGGGTGTGGGCCGATATCCTGGTGGAGACGGAAAGTCAAAAAGCTATCGTTCTAGGGCGGAGGGGCCGCATGATCAAGGCCTGCGGCACGGCGGCACGCGAGCGCATCGAGAAGCTCCTGGGGGTCAAGCTCTTCTTGGACCTGCGGGTGAAGGTGCGGCCCGGCTGGCGGGACAGGCCCCGCCTGCTCTCGGAGCTTGAGCCGCTGGAAGTCCCGTGGAGCGGGGTGGACGAGTGATCCGCGTGTACGTGGCGGAAGGGTGCCCCCATTGCCAGCGATTGTTGGCCGATCTGCGCCGAAGGCGAGTGAGCTTTGACTTGGTTAACCTCACCGCCAACCCCGAGCGCATGGGGGAGCTGGCAACCCTCACGTTTCAACCGGCCGTGCCGGTGGTGGTGGACCACGAACGCTACACGGTGGGATTTGCTGGCGGCTTCACCTTGTTGGCGGACTTGGGGCTGCCGGTGGATTTCAAAGCAAGCTGAAGCTTCCTGGCAGGAAGAAGGCCAGACGAGGCGGCTCGGTGGCCAACAGGTGCGAGACGGCGGCCACCTTGGGGGTGAGCTCCCACAGGTGCTCCAGGGCGCGCACGAAAGGTGTGGGCAGCAAAAGGCTCAGGGTGCTGGAGGCGCCCTCCTCGGTGGCGAATTGCAACGCCCAACCCAAAGCCGCCACCGTGCTTTCCTCGGTAGCACCGACCACCGGACCGCACTGACCAGCACCGCCGTAGGCGTAGGCAGTGATGCGCTCGCCTTCCCGCACCACCGCCAAGCGCAGCCGCCGATCCACCAACCAGTACTCGTGGTCGATGGGGCGGGGAAAGCCACGCACCAGGCGATCCAAGCGCTCCAGGTCGGCAAAGAAGGCCCGTCGGCTAACTGCTTGCTGGGTGACCTCCACGCCGGGTAGCAGGCGGAGCACCTGGTTGGCGAGGAAGGCCGCACGCTCGCGGGGCAGCTGAACGCGCAAGAGCGGAAAAGCCAAAGTCAAGCCGAACCGCAAGCCCAGCGCCAGCTGCCAAGGGGAGAGAGCGTGGAAGAGTGCGCGGTTGGTCCCCGAACGTTCTCCAAAGGCCAACACCCGGCGCAAAAGGGTAGCCGGCACCTCCCCCTCCACCAGCTCGGGCAGGACCCAGAGCTGGGAAATCACCACGTGGCGAGAGCGCACGAAGCTGGCGGCAAAGCCCAAAACCTCGGAGCCCTGAGAAGCGACCAGCACCCCGTTTTCGTCGTGCTGCGCCAGGTGCTCCAGATCCAGCCGCAGGTCGGAAGGGGGCTGCCCTCGTTGCGGTAGGGGAGCTGTGTCCTCCCAACCGGGGACGAAGGCACGCAGCTGCTCGGCCATTTCCGCCAACGGGCTCACCCCCACCCGCGAGGTGGGCAAAACCTTCACTTTCGAAGACATCGTCCCTACTCCCAGTCAAAGACCAACCGGCGCCTGCCACGCCGGAAAGCCTTGGCGATTGTAACAGCACCAGGCCGTCTTCTCGCCAGCATTGATTGAATGGCTTTCTGCCATAATCGGCTTCCGAGGAGGGCGAGCTCATGGAACACGCAACCCATTTTTCCTTGGGGCCCATTTCCGGGGTGCTGTTCTTTTGGCTCCTGCTGGTGCTGGCGGCAGCTGGAGTGGTCTGGTCGCTTCGACGGCGCCTGTTGTTGGTAGCCAGTGGTCAGCGGGGCGTGGAGCTGGGGCAGTGGGGCCGACGCCTGGCCGATGTGTTGGTGTACGTCTTGGGACAGAAGCGCATGTTCACCGACCCGGTTCCGGGAATCATGCATGCGCTCATTTTCTGGGGCTTTTGCGTGTTCCTCTTGCGTTCGGCAGCCCTGGTTGTTGAGGGGGCCACCGGCGGCTGGGAGCTGCCCCTTTTCCTCAGTGGCTTTGGCATCGCCTACGGGCTGGTGAAGGATCTGTTTGCCGTCTTGGTGCTGGTGGGTGTGGCGGTGGCTGCCTTTCGTCGGGCGGTGACACGACCGGCCCGGCTGGAGTACTCGGCCGACGCCTGGTTCATTTTGGGCATGATCGCCACCCTGATGGTCACCGACCTTACCATGGATGCGCCTCGCATTGCTGCTGGCGCCACAGGTCCCTGGCACGCGGCTTTCGCATCGCGACTGGTTGCTTTTTGGCTGGCGGGCAACTCGCCCTCGCTTCTTGCTGGCGCGTACCAGGTCTCCTGGTGGGTACACCTTTTGGTGCTGTTTGCCTTTGCCAATTACTTGCCCTACTCTAAGCACTTCCACGTCTACCTGTCCTTGCCCAACGTGCTGCTGCGCCCTCTCGAGCCGGCCGGCAAGCTGGCCAAGATGGATTTGGAAAACATCGAGGAAGGAACCACTTTAGGGGCGGCGAGGGTTACCGACTTCACCTGGAAGCAGCTTTTGGACCTTTACACCTGTACCGAATGCGGCCGCTGCACCGTGGTTTGCCCCACCACCATTACCGGCAAGCCGTTGATTCCTCGCGACCTCACCATTGACCTGCGGGACCACCTGACCGCGTCCCAGACCACCATCTTCCAGGGCAAGAAGGGCGAGCTGCCTGACTTGGCGGGTTCCGTGGTCAACTCGGAAACCATTTGGGCCTGTACCACCTGCCGGTGGTGCGAGGAGGCCTGTCCGCTGTTTATCAGCTACACCGACAAGATCATCGAGATGCGGCGGCATTTGGTGCTGGAAAAAGCCGAGTTTCCCCAGGAGGCAGAGGCGGCTTTTCGCGGCATGGAAACCGCTGGCAACCCCTGGCAGTTGCCCGCGGAAAGCCGTGCCGATTGGGCCAAGGGCTTGGAGGTGCCGTTGGCGGCGGAGGCGGGCGAGTTTGAGTGGCTCTTCTGGGTGGGCTGCGCCGGCTCTTTCGATGACAACGGCAAGCGCACCTCGGTGGCGCTGGTTAAGCTGCTCAAAGCTGCGGGTGTTTCCTTTGCCATCTTGGGGCCGGAAGAAAGCTGCACGGGGGATGCGGCGCGCCGTTTGGGCAACGAATACCTTTTCCAAACGCTGGCCCAAGCCAACGTGGAGACCCTCAACCGGTACGGGGTGACGCGCATCGTCACCAACTGCCCCCACTGCCTGCACACGCTGAAGAACGAGTACCCAGACTTTGGTGGCCACTACCAGGTGCTGCACGGCAGCCAGCTGGTTGCCCAACTGCTGCGGGAGGGGCGGCTGAAGCTGGCAAAGTCGCTGGCGCAGGAGATCACCTTTCACGACCCCTGCTACTTGGGTCGCACCAACGGGGAGTTTGCCGCGCCGCGGCAGGTGTTGCAGGCCATCCCGGGCTTGCGCCTGCGCGAGGCTCCCTTGAGCGGACCCAAGGCCATGTGCTGTGGCGCCGGGGGCGGCCGCATGTGGCTGGAGGAAAAGCTGGGCAGGCGCATCAACCAGGAGCGCGTGCGCCAGCTGGAGGCCTCGGGTTGCCAGAACGTGGCGGTGGCCTGCCCCTTCTGTGCGGTGATGGTGAGCAACGCCCAAGGGGAGCTGGGGCGGGAGAAGGCGCACACCTGGGATGTGCTGCAGCTGGCAGCGCAGGCTTTGGAGGAGCCAACCCGCTGAGTGGCCAAGCACGGCCGTGAGAGGCAGCGCTGGGGCCGTTGGGGGGAGTGGTTGGCCCTCTGGTGGCTGCGGGCCAAGGGTCTGCGCCTGGTGGCGCGTAACTGGCGCTGCCGCCTGGGGGAGCTGGATTTGGTGATGCGGGACGGGCCCGTACTGGTGTTTGTGGAGGTGAAGACCCGGCTTTCCGAAGAAGCCGGCTGCCCCGAGGAGGCGGTAACCGAGGCCAAGAGGCGGCGGCTGGTGCGGCTGGCGCAGGCATACTTGGCCCGCCTTCGCGGCCCGATGCCCCCCTGCCGCTTTGACGTGGTGGCGGTGAGCTTCAAGGGGCGTTGGCCGCGCCTGCGCCACATTGCCGGGGCCTTTTCCGCAAACTGATGAGTGGAAGGCCCCAAGGATGGCGCCCTTGACAGGAAAAGTTCCATCGCTGTTCCGAGGCCGGCCCAGTTACCTAAGGGCGGGCGTGGTGCTTTTCCTTGCTATCTACGGCGTGGTTTGTGCCAGAGACCCCAGCGTGTTCCGCTTTCTTGATGGGGTGGATCTCCTCATCCATGAGGCGGGGCATGTGATTTTTGGCATTTTCGCAGAGTTTTTGGGCCTCTTGGGCGGCACGCTCATGCAGCTGCTCCTGCCAGCGGCTTTTGTTGTCCACTTTTACCGACGTGAGCAGTTCTATTCTGCCGCTGTGACCCTCTTCTGGCTTGCCCAAAGCCTTTGGAACGTTTCCGTTTATGTGGGCGATGCGCGGGCGCAGCAGCTACCTCTTTTGGGCGGGGACGAGGCCATTCACGATTGGAACGAGATCATGGGTCGGTTGGGTCTTTTGTCCTGGGACCGGTTTTTGGCGGGCATCATTTACGGCCTGGGTCTGGTGCTTTTCTGCCTTTCCGTGTTTTGGGGTTTGCGGTTTTCTTACACCTCAAAGGTGACAACCGAGCCGCTCTCCTGAAGGATCAGCAGGGGAAGCGCCAGCCCCGGGCAGGGGCAAAAAAGCCCGCCTGCGGGGCAGGCGGGCGGGAGTTTGGCGGGTTGCGCTCAGTAGAGGTTGAGGCGAAGGAGAAAGGCATCGCCCTTGGCGCCTGCCTTGCCGTAGGCCAGGCTTCCCACGTAAAATGGGTTGCTGCGGTAGGTGCCGGTCACCAGGGCAATGCCGGGAGCAGTGGCCAAGGCGGTGGCCTCATCGCGGTCGCCGCCTCCCGCTGAGGCGGCGCCGTAGATGTTGCCGTAGCGGTCCACCTCCACCAGGTACCCGTCACGCGACCCGCGGTTGGTAAGGGTGTAGGGACCCACGGTGAGGGTGGAGCTGCCAAAGGAGCCGGTCAGCCAAATGCGGCCGTTGGCCGGGTTGACCTTTATGTCCGTGCCTTCCTCGTCACCGCTGCCGGCAATTCGCATGCCCCCCAGTGGCAGGCCATCGGCAGCGCGTAACACCACGCCAAAGGCGTCCTTCCCGCCAATGCCCCAGAGGGTGCAACAGCCGGGCAAGCTCAGGTACTGGCTGAAGAAGCCGGTGAGGTAAACATCGCTCCCGTTTATGGCAACGCCTCGGCCTTTGTCGTCATCCGGGCCGCCCAGCACCCTCCCCCAAAGCACGTTGAGGTTAGCGTCCAGCTTGACAACGAAAACATCGGCGGCACTGCCCACCTTGGAAAGGCTAGCTAAGAGCACGGGGCTCCCGTTTTGGTAACGGTAAATGTAGGTGGGGCTTGAGCGCATGTAACCGGTGAGGTAGACGTTGCCCGCGCCGTCCACAGCCACCCGCGGCTGCCCCTCATCGTCCGCACCGCCCACGCCTACCACTCGGCCGGTGGGCTGCCCGCTGGTGGTGAACTGGGCCAGGTAGGCATCGAAGCCACCACGGTTTTGCAGGTACGTGACGCCATCGATCTTCAGGTGCGACCCCTTGAAGTGGCCAGCCACGTAAAGCGAGCTGCCATAACGGGTGATGCTTTCCGCTTTGTCCTCGTTATCGCTTTGTATGCTCTCCCCCCAGCGAGGGTTGAGGTCGCTGGCGGAAAAAGCGAATACGAAGGCATCACTCTCCAGCTCTCCGCTTTGACAAATTTCGTTTCCCCCGCTGAGGGAAAAGCACACCGCTTTGCAGCGGTGGTCGCCGGCCACGTAGACAGAGGTGCCATCGGTGACCACCGCGCTCCCGCGTACGACAGAGGGAATAACACCGCGACACTGCGACGTTTGTATGTTCTGCAAGCCGCCCGAAGCCAGATCCACTTTGCGAAGCCAAAGGTTCCTTGGGGCGTTGCTGAAGAAGAGCACATCGTCATACTGGGCCCCCACGACAAAAGCCGCACTGCCTGCCATGGCCACCCCATGGGGCACGTCGTCATCGCTGGTGGCGCGGGGGGTGGACACCCATACCAACACCCCGCCAGCCAGCGCCAGGGCGGCGATGAGCACGCCGACCACAGTAAGAAGAAAAGCTCTCTTCACCATAGAGCACCACCTTCTCCGTTCAATTCTAGTCCCCAGTTTCCTTCGGCACAAGCAGGCTGTTTCCCGCCCCGGTCATGTTTCTGTCAGGAAAACATGACAAATGCGCAAAAAGCGGGCCGGCCGTTGTTCGGCCGGCCCTTCCGAGGATGGCCAGGGGCAAGCCCCGGCTGCCGGTACCTAAAAGCCCACTTCCAGAAACACCACCGAGCGCCTTCCCAGGATGTCCCCGCCGAAAGTCTCGTAGTGCTTGTCGTCAAAGACGTTGGTGCTGTACGCGCCGAGGCGGAAACCGCCTCCTAGGTGCACGCGCAGCGCCAGATCCACCGAGGTGTACGAGGGCACGGGACCCTCAAAGACCCCTGCCGACCAGAAGAAGCGGTCCACCCAGCGGCCCTTGACAGTGGCCTCAAAGCGGTCGCCAAAGTAGCTGAGGCCCAAAGAGGCCCGGTGCTTGGGGCTGTTGGGCAGCAGGCTGGCGCCCGCGGGGGCTTCCTTTACCTCGCTGTTCAGCCAGGAGTAGGCAGCGGCCAGTTGCACGGCGGGGGTGAGAAAGACCTCGGCCCCCAGCTCCACGCCCTGCAAATCTACCTTACCGAAGTTGGTATAGGAAAAAACGAAGGCGGGTCGGCCGTCGGGCAAGTTGGTCATGGCGGCCAAGAGCAAGGGGGGTAGGTTCTGCCGCAGCTGCTCTAGGATGATTTGCTGTACCTGCGGTGGCAGTTGGGAGGGTGGGCGGTACGCGGAGAAGGTGGGGTTGACGGCGGGCAACAGGTCGCTGACGAAGTTGGTGAGGCGGCTGCGGTAGTAGGTGGCACTGAGGCTGGTGCGCCAGCCCCAGGAGCCCGTGTAGCCAATTTCCGCTGACTTGATCTTTTCCACGTCCAGGTTGTGGTTGCCGCGGGCCAGGAGAGGGATGGAACTGAAGTACAGGGGGACCCCGCCCAGGTAGGGGGCCAACGCCTGCTCCAAGGCTGAGAGGTTGATGGGTGTGCCCGCAGGCACGGCGAGAAAGCGCTCCAGGTAGTTGGGAGCTTGGAAAGCCTCATCGGCTTTGAGGCGCAGGCTGTGGTTAGGGGCCAGCTGCCAAACCAAGGCCAGCTTGGGGGAGATCTGCGGCTCGATGAGCGAGCTGTCATCGTAGCGCCCAGCCAGCATGACCCTGAAGATCTCGCTGAGAGCGTACTCCAGCTGCGCGTAAGCTGCCCATTGCCAATCCTTGCGCGCCGCCTCAACGATGGTCTGCTGGCCTCGGCTGTCGGCCGAATCCACGCTCACCCGCCGGTAGGAAACCCCGCCCACCAGCACGCCTCGCTCGCTGGCGAAGGAGGTATGGCCCTGGAGCTCCCCTTCCGCTTTCCAAGCATCCTCGAACAAGCGAGCACCGGAGCTCAAGGAGCGTTGTTCCGCCTGCCGCGCGTCCCAGTAAGCGTGCAGGTTGAAGTGAGGGGTGTTGAGGTTGGCCCGCACGTAGGGCCGCTTGCTGCTGGTTACCTCGACGCGACCGATGCCGGTTTGAAAAAGAGGCCCTTCCAGCTGGGCGGTGCCCGCTTCCAAGGTGAGCACCACCGCTCCCGGCAGGTACTTATCCAAGCGCAAACCGCCGGCAAAACGCCGAATGTTGTCCTCCACCACCGGCGCCCGCTCCAAGGGCACGCCGGCGTATTCAACGCTGCCCACGCGGGAAAGGCTGGTTTGGTCGCGCCTTTCCCCCGCCCCCCAAAGCTTGAGGTAAAAGTCCTTGCCCAGCTCCCCAGCCCAGCGCAGGTGAACCAGCTGGGTACCCAGCTCACCCCCTCCCAAACGCAGGGTGCCTCCCGGGGCCAGCCGGGGGGCTTGGGTGGTGAGGTTGAAAACGCCGTTGAAGGCGTTGGCCCCGTAAAGGGCGGAACCGGGACCCCGCACCAGCTCGGCGCCGGCAAAGTCGTCGGGCAAATAGGGGAAGGCATCCCATTCCTGAGCCACCAGCATGCCGTCGGCCATGTCCCGCCCGTCCACCAGCACCAGCACCCGGCGGTTAAGGGAGGAGGAAAACCCGCGGGTGTTGAAGTTGATGTCCCCTAAGGTGCTAATGGAGCTATCCACCCCCAAGGCAAACTCAGCGGTCTTGGGAAAATTCCACAGGCTGCTCGTTTGGCTCATCCAAAAGCGGTCCACGGTGGAAACGGCGGCGGGCGCTTCCACCAGCTTTTGCGTGCGGCGCGAGGCCCCCGCAGCGGTGGAAACGCGCCGAGCTGCCTGTTTCCACGGCACCAGCTGCTGGACCACGGCGGTGGCCTCGGCAACCACGCTCACAGGAGAGGTGAGGCTTTCCCCAGCAAAGCTGAAGCGCAACGTGTAGTCCCCTTGGGGCACGTTGGCAAAAAGGAAGGTCCCGCTGGCGTCGGTGGTGCGCAGCTGACCCAGCTCCACCAGCTCAACCGTGACGCCATCGACGGCGCCGCCCCCCTCCACCACCACCTGGCCAAAGATTTCTCCGGTGGGAGGGTTAGCGGCCGGTGCCAACGGGGGGATTGCCAGTAAAAGCAAACCCACAATTAGCGCACGCATAGGTGCCTCCTTTCCTTATGGGTTCTTTCCCTTGAGGCTAGCGGTCACCAGGTAGTAACCAACGGCTGGATGCCCGTGCTCGCTGGCGGGGATGAAGACCCAGCCGCTCAGGCTCTCCATCAGGGCCAGGTCGAAGCTCACGTCCCCGCTGCTTTGCAGAAGCACAGGTCCTACGGGCACGCCGTGCTCGTCCACCACGAGCAGCACCCGGGCGGGTACCAGCTTTTCCGCTGGCAGGGAGCTCGCCATCGAAGGGAGGGGGGAAAGGTGCACGGGCTTGGCGGGGCTGTGCTCCGGAGGGAGAGTGAGGTAGCGGTCGAGAACCGCATCACGCTTGAGGGTCTCCAGCCAGCGGGAAAACTTAGCCATGGCATCGGGAAAGCTTTCCAAGGTGCGCCCAGCCTCCTGGCCATCGAAGCTGGCCGCCTCAGATGCCAACCACCGGGCGCGCTCCCCCTCGCCTTGGCGAAGCTGGGCGACGGAAAGCAAGGCCAAGGCACGGGCCAAAATGCTGGGCGCCTGGGGATGATCGACGATTTGCGACAGGCCCTTGCCCACCAGCCGCTGGCAAATTTCAGCCGCGCGCCACGCGCGGCTTTTCCCTTGCTCTTTGAGCAGGTCAGCAACACGGACCAAATCGTCCTGCCAAGGACTGCGCTCCCAGGTCCCTGCCGTTGGGGTGGGGGCGGGTTCATAACTCTCCCCGCCCACAGGCAGGCTCCACAGCAAAAGCAGCGTACCGACCCACCGTGCCATCTTCTTGCGTCTAGTTTAATGCGGTGGCCAGCGGTTTGCAAGCGTAGCGACGTTTTTCTTTCGTTTGGGGGAGCAAATGGCGAGAGCTAGGATATTTTTGCTTCTCTTTGGCGGCGCCCATGCCTATTTTGTCATGAAAACATGACAGAAACCTGACGGGATTCGGAAAAAAGGGCCTTGTGGGACGCAAGGTGTGGGGATAAAACCTCTCCAGGTTTCGAGGGGGAATGACGGAAGGAGTTGCACGCAGCAAACCAACGTTCCCGGGAAGGGAGAAAGGAGGAACCATGAAGAAAGCAGCAGTTTTTGCCTTGTTGGTCTTGGTGGCGAGCGTTGCCTTTGCGCGCTCGCCCCAGGAACTCTTCCGCTCACAGGAAGAGGCCTTTCAGGCTCTGCCCGAGGGCAGCGAGTACAGCTTGAGCCCGGCAGGGGTGCCGCAGGAGCTGTGGCTGCGCGGCAAGGCGCGGCCAGCGGCGCCAGCCCGCGAGGCGGGGTTGATGGCCATCTACGAACTGGGGCCGTTGTTCCGCGTGCGGGGGGAGGATGGCTTCCTGGCCCGCCAGGTGGAACGGGACGAGCTGGGGCAGGAACATGTGCGCCTGCAGCAAACCTACCGCGGGCTACCCGTGGTGGGTGGCGAGCTCATCGTGCACCTGGACCGTAACCGCGTGCTTGGGGTCAACGGTCGTTTTGTGCCCGACGTGGAGGTTCCGGTAGAGCCCAAGCTTTCCGAGCGGGAAGCTTTAGCAGCGGCCTTGGCCAAGGTGGAAGTCGACGGCGGCATGCCCGAGGGCGTGGCCCAGGTCATGGAGCCGGTAATTTACGCTCGCGAAGGGGTGCCCACCCTGGTCATCCCGGTGATGGTTTACTACGGTTGGCAGAGCGAGCCCCACCTGGACATCTTCTACGTGGATGCCACCACGGGCCAGGTGGTGGGGCTAGAGCCGCGCCTGTTCACCGCCAAGTACCGCACCATTTACAACCTCAACCAGGAGTGCATCTTCAGCGGTTCGGAGCTGCCGGGGACCTTCATGTTTTCCGAGGGGGGCAGCTCCTCCGACCAGTCGGCCATGGGGGCCTACAACGGCACCGGCACCACCTACGACTTCTACAAGAACGTGTTTGGCCGGGACTCCTACGATGGCCAAGGGGCGGAGCTGCGCTCTTCCGTGCACGCGCAGTTTTCCACTGGCTTTTTCGGCTGCACCAAGAACAACGCCGCCTGGATTGACACCGGCAGCATCCACCAGATGGCCTACGGCGATGGCGACGGGCAAACCTTGGGGGATCTGGCGCGCAGCTTGGACGTGACGGCCCACGAGCTGACCCACGGCGTCACTTCCCGCACCGCCAACCTGGCCTATCAAGGCGAGTCCGGTGCCCTCAACGAGGGGGTTTCGGACATCTTGGGAAGGGCTACCTCCTTTTGGGCTGGGCAGGGCAACCCCACCGTCCGCACGGACTGGAGCATTGGAGCGGATGTGTACACCCCCAACCAATCGGGTGACGCCCTGCGCTACATGTACGACCCGAAGAAGGACGGCCAGTCGGCGGATTACTACCCTGAGCGCAACTACGCTTCCGGCTGCTCGCCATCCGCAAACAACGACTACTGCGGCGTGCACACCAACTCGGGTATCGCCAACTTGGCGGCCTTCCTCATGTCCTCAGGTGGCACCCATCCGCGCGGCAAGACCTCGGTGAACGTGCCCGGTTTTGGCGTGGAAAAAATGCGCGCCGTTTGGTATCGCGCGCTCACCAGCTATATGACCTCTTCGACCAACTTCCAGGGGGCGCGGGACGCCACCGCTCGGGCGGCAGCGGACCTTTACGGTGGGCAGTGCTCCAACGACTGGAAGACGGTGCAGCTGGCCTGGGACGCGGTGGGTGTGCCGGGCACCTGGAGCTGCGGTTCGCCCGGCACCTACAGCATTTCCGGTAACGTGGGCACTTCTGGCGCTACCGTGACTGCCGGCAGTGCCTCTGCCACCTCCGACGCCTCGGGCAGCTACACCATCACCGGCTTGGCGGCCGGGACCTACACCGTTACCCCGAGCAAGAGCGGCTGCACCTTCACCCCCACATCGCGCCAGGTGACCGTGGGCCCCAACGCCACGGGCGTGAACTTCACCGCCTCCTGCGGCTCCGGTGGCTCGCAGCTGCTGCAAAACCCCGGCTTTGAGCAGGGCAACGTGGCCTGGACCGCCACCTCCGGCGTGATCGAAAACAACAGCTCGCCGCCCCCGCGCACCGGCTCCTGGAAGGCCTACCTCAACGGCTACGGGACCTACTCGGTGGACTACGTCTACCAGGACGTGACCTTGCCGGCCAACGCCAGCTCCATCACCTTGAGCTTCTGGCTGTGGATCCGCACCAGCGAAACCACCACCACCAGGGCTTACGACCGGCTATGGGTGGAGCTGCGGCGGCCTTCGGACAACTCGCTGATTACCACGCTGGCGGTTTACTCCAACCTCAACAAGACCTCCACCTACGTGCGGAAGAGCTTCAACATTACCCAGTACAAGGGCCAGGCGGTGCGCGTGTACTTCTACGGGGTGGAGGACTGGAGCAAGGCCACAGGCTTCCTCATTGATGACACCAGCTTGACCGTGCAATAAGGACCTGACCTCCTCGCAGTACCCGCCCGGGGGCTTCGTCTCCGGGCGTTTTTTTGCTAACCTGCAGCCAGCTTGGAGGGGGCATGCGCGTCCTGTTCCTGGCGGGAGCCGGCGTGGGGCTGCTTCTGGTGGTGGATGCTCTTGTGGTGGTCTGGCAGGGAGCACAGGCGCGCTGGGCCTGGCTGGGCCTTTTGCCCTACTTTTGGTTTGTGGTGTGCCTTGCCGCCGTGGCTATGGCCGTCCGTCGGGGCGAGTCGCCCTGGTTTTTCGTTGCCTTTCTCGCTTACGGCTTGGCCGATGCCCTGTACGGGTTCTACCTGGCGGCCACCGTTCCCGACCCACAGCACCTGCACCTTCCGCCTCTGGTTGTTGCCGGCTACGGCCTGTTTGGCTTGGGCTACGCCTGGTGGGGCTGGCAGCGCTGGCGCGCGGGAGGTGAGCGGCCGTGAAGGGCAGGGCTTCCCTGCCCTTCGGCTCCTTTCCCGCCGACGTGGTGCGCATTGCCGTTGGTCTGGTGCTGCTGCCGGCCGTGGCGATTTTGGGCCTGAGCCTGGCCATGGTGCGCATGCTGCCGCTCCCCGGGGCTTGGGTTTTCCCCTTGTTTCTCTTTCCTCTGGGAGCGGGGCTTTTGGCAGGCGGGGTGCTTTTGCTCGTGGCCTCGCGGGAGCATCACCGCATTGCTCGCAACCAGGCGCTGTTCGTGGCGCAAGCCGGCCACGAGCTGCGCACGCCACTGGCCACGCTGCAGCTGGTGGCCGCCGAGCTTTCGTCCCAGCCCCAGCAGGCGGAGTTGGGGCACCGGTTGGCGGCAGCTGCCGAGCACCTCAGCCGGGGCATCGAGCGGCTTTTGGACTGGGGCCGGCTCACCAGCGGTCGCCTTTCCCTGCGCCTGGAGCCCCAACCCTTAGGTGAGTTGCTGCGGGAGGCGGAGCGCTTAGCCTGGCCCAGGCTTCAGTCCCGGGGTCAGAGGTTGGTGCGGGAGGGCGAGGGCCACTGGTGGGTTGTGGGTCACCGGGCTTCGCTGGTTTCGGCGGTTTCGAACCTGCTGGTTAACGCCAGCAAGTACGCCCCTGCGGGTTCGGTGGTGGAGCTGGGGGTGGGGGAGAGAGGCGGTTACGTGCAGGTGTGGGTGCGGGACCAGGGCCCCGGGATCCCCAGGGCGGAGCAGAGAAAGATCTTCCGCCCCTTTTACCGCGGCGCGGGGGTGGAAGCGGAGGGGGTGGAAGGTTTCGGTTTGGGTTTGGCGGTTGTGGCGCAGGCCGTTCGTGCCCACGGGGGCGAGGTGCGCCTGCAATCCCAACCGGGAAGGGGGAGCTGCTTCACTCTGCGCCTTCCCAAAGCGGGTGGGCCATGAAGCTTTTGGCGGTGGAGGACGACGAGCAGCTGGTGGCCTCGCTGGCCAGCTTGCTCTCCCGCGAGGGCTACCAGGTGGTGGCCGCCCAGAGCGGCTCCCACGGGCTGGCCTTGGCCCTGCGGGGGGATTTTGCTGCCATTCTCTTGGACCTCAACTTGCCCAGCTTGGATGGGCTTAAGCTGCTCACTGCCTTGCGCAGCGAGGGCATCCGCACGCCGGTGCTGGTGATTTCCGGCCGTAGTGACGAGCTGGACAAGGTCATGGCCTTGGACCTGGGAGCCGACGATTACCTCACCAAGCCCTTTTCGCCCGCGGAGCTGGCGGCACGCCTGCGGGCCTTGCTGCGCCGAAGCCAGCAGGGGGAAAGGGTTCCCCTGGGCCGTTACACCCTGGACCTTAGCCGCCGCTTGCTCGTGCTCGGCGAGGAGGTGGTGGCGGTTTCCCCCACGGCTGTCGGGGTGCTGGTCGCTCTGGTGCGTGCCCGCGGCGCTGTGCTTTCCCGTGAGGAGCTGTTCGCCTTGGTGCGGCCTGGCAAGAAGTTCGGCTCGCGCAGGGTGGTGGATAACGCGGTGCTGGAGCTGCGGCGTCTGCTGGAGGAGGACCCAGATCGCCCCAAGCTGATTGTGACCGTTCGCGGGCTAGGTTACCGCGTGGCCTGGGAGAACGTTCCCAGAGACCGGGCGTAAGCTTGACACGCTGGGAGGAAGGGCCATGAGGGTTCAAGGATGGGCTGCCAGACAGGCCAAGGGCGCGTTGGAGCCCTGGGAGTACGAGCTCGAGATTTCCTCCCCCCACCAGGTGCTGGTGGAGGTGGAGGCCTGCGGCATCTGCCATTCGGACATTCACATGATCGACAACGATTGGCAGCTTTCCCGCTACCCCCTTGTCCCAGGGCACGAGGTGGTGGGGCGGGTGGTGGCCAAAGGGGAGGCGGTGGAGGGTTTGCAGCTGGGCCAGCGGGTGGGGGTTGGATGGCAAGCCGCTGCGTGCATGACCTGCGCCGATTGCCTCGCGGGTAACGAGAACCTCTGCGATGGGCACCAAGGGCTCATCGTTGCCGGAAAAGGGGGCTTCGCCAGCCATGTGCTGGTGGACGGGCGCTTTGCCTTTCCCTTCCCGGACCAGCTGCCGGCGGAAGCTGGCCCGCTCCTTTGCGGCGGCGTGACGGTCTACTCGGCTTTGCGCCATGCGGGCCTGAGCTCGGGTCAGCGCGTGGGCGTGATTGGTCTGGGAGGCCTTGGACACATGGCGGTGCTTTTTGCCGCCTGTCTAGGCAACGAGGTGACCGTGTTCACAACCACGGAAGCCAAGGCCAGGGAGGCCGCGGCCCTGGGTGCGGCCGAGGCAGTGGTGGTGGCGCCAGGCGGGCCGCCCCCCGCGCCTTCCCGTCGGCTGAATGTGCTGCTGTGCACGGTGCCGTACCCGCAGGATTGGGTGGCCTACCTGGACTGGCTGGGCTCGGACGGCACCCTAGTCCTGGTGGCTGGCGGACCCCAGCCGATTGCCGTACCTTTCTGGGCGCTGTTGACCAAGCGGCGCCGGATCATGGCCTCACCCATTGGCGGACGCGCCATCTTGCGGGAAACGCTGGAGGTGGCTGCGCGTTTTGGCATCCAACCGCGGGTGGAGGTGTTCCCCATGGCCCAGGTCAACGAAGCGCTGCAGCGGGTACGGGCCAACCAGGTGCGCTACCGGGCGGTGCTGCGCCCCGCATGAAGGGGAAGCCACAACCCGCATTCAAAGAACAGCCCCTGGCGACGAAGCCACGAGAAAGGCGTAGCGTACCACCACCTGGAAGCCCCAGCGCAGGTACACGCTAAAAGCCTCGGCGGTGGACCGCAGTACCACCAGGCGGCAACCGGCCGCAACGGCGCGGCGTAGGGCTTCGTGTACCAGGGCGTCAGCTACCCCTTGGCCGCGGTGAGACGGGGCCACTGCCAAGTTATAAAGCCCGCCTATACCGTGCTCGTCAACGAAGAGCGATGCCGTTCCTACCACCCGCCCGTGCAAAAGGGCGGCCAGGTGCACCAGCGGGGAGGAGCCGGAAAGACCCAGGCTAAGCTGTTCCCCGTACGCTTCCACCACCTCCCAGGGCAGGGCAAATCCCTCCCCAAAAACGGTGAGCCATTGGGACCAAAACTCGTGCCCTTCCAACGCCATTACCGGCAATTCGTTCTTGCCCTGGGGCTTGGTGCTGAGCGGGCGTACCATGCCCCAAGCCTGCGTGCGGGCTTGGAACCCGAGGCCGGGTAACAGCTCCTGCAGCTGGCGGGAGCCCGCATCTTCTTCCAACCAGAAACCCAGGGGTTTTTGCTTTGCCCAGGCTTGGTCGCGCAAGCGGCAAAGCACGTCCAGCGCTTCTTCCTTGGGCAGGCGGCAGCGGATCACCTTGTTGAAGGATTCGTGCGCGATCGGGGATTCGCACCAGGCCAGGTGCTCGCTGATGTGCACCCTCCAACCAGGCCAGCGGGCAAGCAAAGCCCACAGGGCCTCCAGATTGCTCTGGAGGGGCTGACTCACCGCATCCATAGGGGCCTATGGTAGCCAAACCCCGACCCGTGGCCAAGGGGCCGGGGCTGGTCCCTGACCTTAGGGCCTTTCCAAAAGGTAGGCGAAGCCCATGCCGCCGCCAATGCACATGGTGACGATGCCCCGGCGTGCGTGGCGCCGCTTCATTTCTCCCAAGAGCTTGCAGGTGAGGATGGCGCCCGTGGCGCCTAGGGGGTGACCGGTGGCGATGGCCCCGCCGTTAACGTTGAACTGCTCGTCGGATAACCCCAGCTCGCGCACGCAGTAAACCGCCTGGGAGGCGAACGCCTCGTTGAGCTCCACCAGGTCAATGTCTTTGAGTTGCAGTCCCGACTTGGCCAGAAGCTTCGGCACCGCTTTGGTGGGCCCGATGCCCATGATGTCAGGGGGCACCCCGGCCACCGCCCAGTCCCGCACGTAGGCTTGGATTTCCAGCCCCATGGCCTTGGCCTTTTCCTCCGCCATGACCAGCACAAAGGCCGCACCGTCGTTGATTTGCGAGGAGTTCCCGGCGGTGACCGTGCCGCGAGGGTCAAAGGCGGGCTTGAGCTTGGCCAGCGCCTCCAGGGAGGTGTCCGGGCGCGGGCCCTCGTCGGTGTCAAGCACGAACTCGCGCCACACACCGTCGTCCATGGTGCGCACTTTGAGGGGGACGATTTCCTCCTTGAACTTGCCCGCGGCAATGGCTGCGCAGGCACGCTGGTGGGAGCGCAAGGCGAAGGCGTCCTGGTCTTGGCGGGTGATGCCGAACTGGCGCGCAACCACCTCGGCGGTGGTGCCCATGGCGATGTACGCGTTGGGCAAAAGGTCCATGAGCTCCGGGTCGGCGGTGAGCTTGTTGCCCCCCATGGGAACCATCGACATGGATTCCACGCCCCCGGCAATGACAATGTCCGCCGAGCCGGCCTTGATCATGTCCGCCGCCCAGGCAATCGATTGCGAGCCGGACGAGCAAAAACGGTTGATGGTGGTGGCAGGCACATCCACGGGAAACCCGGCCGAAAGCCATATGAGCCGAGCCATGTTCATGCCCTGCTCCCCTTCGGGCATGGCACAGCCGACGATGAAGTCCTCCACCATGGCGGGATCCAAGCCCGGCGTGCGCCGAATCAGCTCCTTAAGCACCGGCGCGGCGAACTCTTCCGGGCGGGTGTCCTTGAGGCTGCCTTTCTTGGCCCTCCCGATGGGGGTGCGGGCGTAGCTGGTGATGACCGCGTGACGCATCCTCGCCTCCTTTTCAGTTGCGCAAGGGTTTGTTGTTCAAAAGCATGTATTTGATGCGTTCCTGGGTCTTGGGCTCACCGCAAAGGGACAGGAACGCCTCACGCTCCAGGTCCAAGATGGTTTGCTCCCAAACCGGGTTGTGGATGGTGGTGTCGCCGCCGCAGAGGATGGTGGCGATGTGGGTGGCGATTTTCTCGTCGTGGGAGGAGATGTTGTGCGTGAGCTTGAGGTTGTGCAGGATCATGCGCAGGGTGGCAATTCCCGAACGGCCTGGCAAACGGAAGGTCTTGGGAACCGGTGGGCGGTAGCCCTCCTCGGCCAGGGCGATGGCCATGCGCTTGGCGGTCCAAAGCTGCTGGTCGCGGTTGAGCTCCACGTGGTCAAAGGGCCGCAGATACTTGAGTTCCTTGGCCTCCTGGGCGGAGGTGGCCACTTTGGCCATGGCGATGACCTCAAAGGCCTTGCGGATGAAGGGCAGGTTGTCCAGGATTGGCTCGTCGATACCTTCCAGCACGCGCTCCAACATGAATACATGCCCGCCGCCCGCGGGCACCAAACCCACGCCCACCTCCACCAAGCCCATGTAGGTTTCCGCCAACGCACAGACCCGATCCCCACCCATGGTGACCTCGGCGCCGCCGCCGAAGGTGAAGCCGAAGGGTGCGGTTACCACCGGAATGGGTGCGTAGCGCATGCCCAGGGTCATGGCTTGGAACTTGCGCACCATCTCGTCAATGGCCTTCCAAGCCTGGGAGGTGGCGCCTTCCAGAATCATGAGCAGATTGGCACCGGCACAGAACTGCTCCCCTTGGTGGTGAATGACCACGCCGCGAAACTCTTGGGGGCCGATTTCCAGGGCCTTGTGCATCACCTCCATGATCTGGTCGTCAATGGGGTTGAGCTTGGGCTGCATGCTGGAATGGAACTCCACGCACCCGATGCCGTCGCCCAGGTCTACCAAGCTGGCGCCAGGGTTCTCGAAAACCACGCGCTGGCGGCGTTTGAGTTCCGGCAAGACCAGGAAAGACTCGGGCCGCGGCTCCGGAGCGTAGGCCTTCTTGGCCGCGTCCCAAAACTCGCGCCGCAGCTCGCCGGCCCGGTAGAAGCTCTCCGCGCCGGCAGCCAGCATCTCCTCAACCCATGGTGCCGGCGTCACGCCCTCGCTCTTCATGCGCTCCACCACCGCGCGCACCCCCAGGGCGTCCCAGGTCTCGAAGGGCCCCAGCTCCCAGTTGAAGCCCCATTTGAGGGCGTTGTCAATGTCCACGATGGTATCGGCAATTTCGAACAGCCTGCGGGAGGTATAGGCCAAGGTGTCCCGCAGCACGCGCCAGGCAAAGGCTCCCGCCCTGTCCTGGGCACTCACCAGCGCCGTGATGCGCCCACCGGCATCGTGGATGTTCTTGGTTGCTTTTAGGGAGGGATAGTCATAGCGTTGCTTGAGGCGGTAGGTGAGGCTTTTCCAGTCCAGGACCAAGTCTTGCTTTTCGCCACCCTCGCTTTTTTCCCGCTTGTAGAAGCCGGCGCCGCTCTTGCGCCCCAAAAGCTTTTGCTCCACCATGCGGGTGAGGAACTCGGGGATTTGGAAATAGGGCTGGCCCTCGTCGCCCGGTAGGTCCTCCCGCAAGGTGCGCACCACGTGAAGCATCGTATCCAGGCCTACCAGGTCCACCGTGCCGAAGGAGGCGGACTTGGGGTGGCCCATCGCCGGTCCGGTGATGGCGTCCACCTCGTCCACCTGGTAGTCCAACTCCAGCATGGCGTGAAGCGTGGCCATGAGGGCATAGACGCCGATGCGGTTGCCGACAAAGTTGGGAGTATCCTTGCCATAGACGATGCCCTTACCCAGGCGGAAGCGGCCGAAGTCGGCCATGATGCTGACCACTTCCGGGTCGGTGTCTTCGCCGGCCACGATTTCCAAAAGCCGCATGTAGCGCACGGGGTTGAAAAAGTGGGTAACCAAGAAATGCCGGCGGAACTCGTGGCTGCGGCCCTCCACCATCTTGCGAATGGGCAAGCCCGAGGTGTTCGAGGAAACAATGATTCCCGGTTTCCACACCTGCTCCACGCGGGCGAAAAGCTGCTGCTTGATATCCAGCCTTTCTACCACCGCCTCCACGATCCAGTCGCACTCGGCCAGGCGGTGCCAGTCGTCTTCGAAGTTACCCACCTGAATGAGGGGGAGGAACGCTTGCGAGTACACCAGGGCAGGTTTGGATTTCTTGATGTTCTCCAAGGCCTGCAGGGCCAGCTTGTTGCGGAAGGCAGGTTGGCTAGGCGAGAGGCCTGCCTTTTCATCCTCTGGGGTGAAGGGCGGCACGATGTCCAAAAGCAGCGAGGGAATGCCGGCATTGGCCAGGTGAGCAGCGATTCCCGACCCCATCACCCCGGCACCCAAAACCGCGACCTTACGGATAGAGCGGCGCATCCGGTCCTCCTTTCTTGGCCTTGTTGCTTACCTCGCGAGCGATCTTGGCTGAGAGACGAACGTGAATGAACACCCATTCATTTTCCCTTATCCGGTGGGCCTTTGCAAGGGGCCTGGTGGGTCTAGCGCCGTGGGCTGGGGGAGCTTTTGGAGGAGGACGGCTCGCGAGGGTGGCGGGCAAGCACGCGCGGCGTGGGTTTCCATTAACGGGATTGGCGAGTAGGTAGCTTTGGATGCTTGGCTGCTGGGAGCTTCCGCGGAGTTGAGCGCCCTGGTGGCTGCTGCGAGCTGGCCCGGGAGGGCTTGACGTCGGCACGAGATGGCTGCGGGCCTTTTCCAGGCCCTCGCCGCGCCCAAGCCGGTTTGCCATTGCGAGCGAATGGTAGCCACGACGGGCGGGTGCGGGGGCCGCCGACCCACAAACGGCAAATAAGCATCGTCGACTTCGGCTGTTCGCTATGAGGATAGGCCCTTCGGGCTGCTCGCCCTATGGGCATCACCAACGTGCTCCTCGCGTCGAAAGCTCAGATCGGTGAGCTCAAAGGGGGCCGCTTGACGGCAGGAACGGGAGGAAGCAACATGAAAGCGGTGACGAGCTCCTTGGGGCAGTGGGTGGAGGTCTTCAAGGCCCTGGGCCATCCGGTTCGCCTGCGAATGGTTGCCCTGCTGGCCGAAAAGGAGCTTTGTGTGTGCCAGCTGGCGGCGGTAGTAGGGCTGGCCTTTTCCACCGTCTCCACCCACCTTTCCGCCCTGCGCCGGGCCGGGGTGGTGGCAGAGCGCAAGGAGGGACGGTGGGTTTATTACGCCCTGGCGTTGCACAAGCCTCAGATTGAGCGCCTCTTGCAGGACCTCTTACCTGACCTTGCCGTGCACCCCCAAGTGCGGCAAGATCGCGCCCTTTTGCAACGCCTTCGCCGGCTGCCGTTATCGGAAGTGACCAGACGGGCCACCACGCGCGGCAGGTTGCCGGTGGCGGGCAAAGGCAACCTGTAGAAAGCTCATTGGCGGAAAAAACACGCTCTCTCCCTTGACAGAATGGGATTTCGGACCTATATTTCGCGATGTGACGAAAGAATGTTGTCATGGGCGCTGAAAAGATCATCGAGGTATTGGGCCCTGGTTGCCCCCGGTGCAAGGAGACCTATCGGGTGGTGCAGAGGTGGTGGGGCGGGAGCAGCTTCCGTTTCAGGTGGTAAAGAACGAGTCCGTTGAGCGGATGGTCCAGCTGGGGGTAATGATGTCCCCCGCCTTGGCGGTGGGCGGCGAGGTGGTGCTTGCCGGTCGGGTTCCCCGAACAGAGGAGGTGCGCCAGCTGCTGCAGAAGCTCGCTGTAGGGAGCTGATCATGAGCGAAAAACAAAAGGCGGGTTTGCTTATCGGGGCGTTTCTACTTGCCTATTACTTGCCCATGGAGCACCCGCGGCTTCAGCAGGCCTTGCTGGAGGGCTTTTATCTTCTCAGGGATTACGCCCGCGAGCATGTACTGTTGTGCTTAGTGCCGGCTTTCTTTACCGCCGGCGCAAGCGCTGCTTTTCTCAGCCAGACCTCCGTGCCGCGCTACCTTGGGCCGCAGGCTCCCCGTGTGGTGGCGTACGGCGTAGCCGCTACCTCGGGCACCGCGTTGGCAGTGTGCTCTTGTACCGTGCTGCCACTTTTTGCCGGCATTTACAAATGCGGGGCGGGCTTGGGCCCGGCCATCGCGTTCCTTTACTCGGGACCAGCCATCAACGTGCTGGCAATTGTTTTCACGGCCCGTGTGCTGGGCTGGCCGTTGGGTGTGGCTAGGGCTGTGGGAGCGGTGGTTTTTGCGGTTGTCGTCGGCGTGCTCATGGCCTATCTGTTCCGCGGTGAAGCCAGGGGAACGGCGCCGCCACAGGCGAGTTTTGCCCTGGACCCATTGGAGAAGCCTCGCTGCGGCTGGCAAGATGTGGCCACCTTGGCCGTGATGGTGGGCATTTTGCTCTTCGCCAACTGGGCTGCCCCCCAGCAACCGAGCGGGGTTTTTTCATTGGTTTACCAATGGCACTGGCCCCTTGTGGCCGGGCTGGCCGTGGTCCTGGCCTACCAGCTGCACCGCTGGTTCAACGCCGGCGAGCGGAAGAGCTGGTTGGCCTCCACCTGGGACTTTGCCAAGCAGATCATGCCCTTGCTCTTTGCCGGGGTGCTGGTCTCCGGCTGGGCCCTGGGGCGGCCGGGTATGGACGCGGGTCTGAGACCAGCCTCCTGGGTCCACGGCCTGGTTGGAGGTAACTCATTGACGGCACATCTTTTGGCGAGCGTGGTGGGTGCGTTCATGTACTGTGCCACCCTAACCGGGGTACCCATCGTCCAGGGCCTACTGGGGGCTGGGATGGGCAAGGGACCCGCCTTGGCGCTGCTGTTGGCTGGGCCCGCCCTGAGTTTGCCCAACATGCTGGTCATCACCTCGTACCTGGGCCCGAAGAAAACGCTGGCTTACTGCTCCCTGTAGTGGTGATGGGCACCATCTCGGGCTTTGCCTTCGGCTGGCTGGTGGGATCGCGAAACAGGAGATGCCTTCGTCTGTTAGAATCCGTCAAGAAGTGAGTGGTGAGCGTGTCTGCTACCGTTATGTGGTGTCCGGCCGGGTGCAAGGGGTGGGATTCCGCTATTACGTGCTGCGAGAAGCACAACAGCTCGGCCTGTCGGGTTACGTGCGCAACCTGCGCGACGGAAGGGTCGAGGTGGTGGCCGCGGGTTCAGCAGAGAAATTGGGCCGGTTAGAGGCGTTGCTCTGGCGTGGGCCGGTAATGGCACGGGTGGACATGGTGGAAGCGGAACCAGCAGAACTCCCCGCCGAGGAGGGCTTTGTCATCCTTTCCTTCCGTCGCCCCTGAGAAAGGGGTTGTCCCCGTAGGGTGTTCCCGCTACCATGCCGTGGGGCTGTAGCTCAGTAACGGATAGAGCAGCGGTTTCCTAAACCGCGTGTCGCCGGTTCGAGTCCGGCCAGCCCCGCCATGCGCACCAGTCCTTTTTCAGAGGCGTTTGAGAATGGCGTGCAGCGCGTCCATCTCGGCAAGGGTGGCGTAGAAGTGGGGCGAAAAGCGAACCCAGCCCTCCACCACCCCCACCCTAATCTGCACGCTGGCCAGACGCCGTTGTACCTCCTCGGCGGGAAAGAAAGGGTGCTTGGCCACCACGATACCCGCCACCGGATGGGTGGCACCCGGTGAGCCCAGGTGCCAGCCGAGCTCCAACAGCATGCGGGTTAGGTTGCGCTGGTGTGCCAGGATTCGGCGGCGGACCTCCGCCAAGCCTTCACGCAGGAGCATCTCCAGGCTCTGAGCGAAGCCAGCGAGAACCGCCGGTGGAAGTCCGGGGGCGTCGAAGCAGGACGCGTCGGGGTGTGGGTGCGAGAGCGGGCGGCGCGCCTCGGGCAGGGGGTTACGCCAACCCTGCCGCAGGGCTTCACGGGTCACCAACGCGGTGACGCCCAACGGGCCCAAAAGCCACGTGTGCGCGGGCACAAGCAGGGCGTCCACCTCCAACACGGGAAAGGGGTCCGGGCACACAGGAACCGCCTGTGACCCGTCGAGGACAAGTGTGGCCTGGCTCTCGTGCAGGAGCGGCGGCAAAAGATCCAGCTCGCCCACCCACCCATGCTCGTCCACCCACGGAACCAGAACAAGGTGAAAAGGGGGCTCTAGGCGCGCCAGCAAACGCTCAGCCTCAGCCCAGCGAAAGGGAGCCAAAGACCGAACGGAAAGGCCCAGGCGCTGCAGTAGCCTTTCCCAGCTTGCCACGTGGGCAGGGTCATGGCTAGCCAACAGGGCTTTGCTGCCAGGAGGAAAAGCAAGGCCGAGGAAGAGGGCCAAGAGCGCGGTGCTGCGGTCGGGGTATAGGCTTACGTCCGCCCCTTGGCATCCTAAGACCTGCGCCAGCAACGACCGCACCCGATGATCCAAATGCTCTAGCTCCCGGTCTTGCCAAAAGAAACCCTCTCGCTCAAGGGCGTGTACCCGCTCCATCGCTTGTGTGCTGTGGAGCGGGAGCGGAGCCCTTTGCGCATGATCGAGGTAGAGGCAAACCTCCCGAATGGGGAAAAGGGCGGAAAACGCCATCGACGCTGAGTATACGAGCTTGTCAGCAACCCCCAGGGCAGCTACATTGGACAGGTCGCCATGTGTGGCATTTTCGGCTTTGCTGGCCTCCTGACTCCCCTTTCCGTGGAGGAGAGGAAGCTTGCTTTGCAGCGGTTGCACCACCGAGGGCCCGATTCCCAGGGCTTTGTGGGCGGCCGGAACTGGGGTTTGGGGGCTTGCCGACTCGCCATTGTGGATTTGGTAGCGGGAGACCAGCCGGTGCGCAACGAGAGCGGCGAAGTCCACGCCGTTTTCAACGGGGAGATTTACAACTACCGCGAGCTGGCCCAAACCCTGCGCGCTCATGGGCACCGCCTGCGCTCCTCGGGAGACACTGAGCTTTTGGTCCACCTTTGGGAGGAGGAAGGGCGCGGTTTTCTGCGACACCTGCGGGGTATGTACGCCCTTGCCCTTGTGGATGAGCGGACGCAAAAGCTGTTCCTGGCCCGCGACCGGATAGGCAAGAAGCCGCTTTATTGGCTCCGTCGGCGGGGAGGAATCATCTTTGCTTCGGAGCTCAAAGCCCTTCGACCCTTTGCCGAGTCCTGGTTGGTGGACCCGGAGGCCCTGGCCAGCTTTCTCACTTTTGGTTTCGTACCGGAGGGCAGCTGCTTCGTTCGGGGGGTGGAGAAGCTGGCCCCCGGGCACTGGCTGGAGCTGGACTTGCCCACCGGCGAACTGCGTAGCGGGAGCTTGCCCCCTTTTTCATTTCCCTCGGTGGTCATTCACGACCAGGAGATGGCCCGCCGGCAGCTGATGGCGGTGCTCACGGACGCCACCGCCCTCCGCCTACGCGCCGATGTGCCGGTGGCGATTTTCCTCTCCGGCGGTTTGGACTCGGCCACCGTGGCAGCCGTGGCCGCGCGCTTGGGTGCGAGCCCCACCCTTCTCTTCGTGGACCTGGGCGATCGCGGGGAGCGCCAGCGAGCTGCAGCCACCGCAGCGAAGTTGGGTTTGCCCTTGGAAGCCATCGAGGGGGAAAGAGCACCGAGCCCCGAGCTGCTGCCGCGCTTGGCCGAGGTGTTTGACGAGCCCTTGGCCGACCCTTCGGTGGTCCCTACCTACTTCCTCGCCCGGGCGGCAGCCACCAAAGTGAAGGTGGTGCTCAACGGCGATGGTGGGGACGAGCTGCTGGCGGGTTACCGCCGTTTCCTCCTGGCGCAGCTCGCCTCCGAGGCTTTCACACGCCAGTTAGCCTTGGCGGTCCTTGCCATGGGCGCCGTGCTCACAGGCAACTACTGGTGGGTCAGGCGCTTCCGTCAGGGAGGGAAGGGGGCCGATGGGGGCTACCTGGCTTGGGGCCCGGTGAAGTTCCGACCCGAGGAAACCGCTTTGGTGCTGGGCATGCGTCCCGCACTTAAGCCCTACTTCCAGCTGGTGAACCAAGCACCTGGCGACTCCCCGGTCAACCGCATGCGTGCTTTGGAGTTGTTTTTTTTCTTGCCCGGGGACTTGCTGGTTAAGATGGACCGCGCCACCATGGCCAACTCCTTGGAGGCGCGGTCGCCCTTTCTTGACCAGGAGGTGGTGTCTTTGGCCTTGAGCCTGGCGCCCAGCCTGCTCCTCCGCCGGGGCCGGACCAAGTGGTTTCTGCGACGGGCCACGCGCGGGCTGGTGCCGGAGGTGGTGCGGCGGGGTCCCAAGCGGGGCTTTGAACCGCCCCTGGGTGAGTGGCTCGCAGGCCCTTGGCGTGAGGAGGTGGCGCGGCTTTTCCGGGATCCCAGCTGCCGCATCCGCGGCTTTTTACGCATGGGCCCCCTGGAACGGGTTCTCGGGCAGCTCAAGCGGCAGGATCCACCTCGGCACGCCAGGGCGCTTTTCACCCTCCTGACCCTGGAGCACTGGCTGGAGCGCTGGGTCTAGAGAGCCAGCTTGGGCAGGCGATAGGCTTCCACCACCCGCACCGGAAAGCCCCGCGCGCGAAAGCCGGCCACGCTTGCCCCCAGGTCAGGCTCGTCCGAGGCCAACAGCGAGAAGCCTTTGGTGGTGTACATGAGGGCCGCCCCTCGGCGGCCCCTGACCCTTTCCTCGTCCTTTACCGGCCGCACCGCGAGACGCTCGTCGTCCATGACCCATTGGAAGAGGGCGGCTGCATCGATGAGGCCGCCTGGGTCGCTGCCCCTGACGTACAAGAGCTTGGGCCAGCCCTCCACGGAGAGAGCAACATCCCGCAACACGTTGGTGCCATCGGCGCGCACGATAGCCACCGGTCGGTCAGTGGGAAAGAGGGCCTTGGCTTTTTCCGCGTGCTGCACCAGATGAGCATGGGCTTGCGAGACCCGCCGCCAATCGCGCAAGTCGGCGCGAACCACCATCACCTGGGCTGCCAGCACCAAGGGGCAAAGGCCGGCGGCAGCAATCAGTAAGGTTTTGCGCCCGGTGACTCCCGCCTTGGTCCTCAACCACCGGGCATGAGCCGCCAGAAGAAAGAGAAAGCCGGCGTAGGGAATGGCGGCGTAACGTGCAGGCAGGTAAGGCACGAACAGGGTGGGTAGGAGGGGAGCAGCGAGGAAAAAAGCACCCACAGAGCCGAGGGGGTCCCGCCGAGCCACCACCAGGGCCACCAAAAGGCCAGTCAGTACCAAAGCCAGCACGCCTCGCCAGGACAAGGGAAACACTACCGGCACGGGCGTCTCCATTTGGAAGAAAGCCGCCAGCATGTGGGGAATTTTGCGCAGGCTTGCCAGCTCGTAGCGGAAGTAGCTCTTGTCTCCAGGAAAGGCGAGGAAGTAAGCCACCACATAGGTGCCTGAAAGAAGAGCGGTCGGGAGGGAAGCTTTCAGGCTTTCCCGTAAGCTTTTCTTCCCCGCGCCATAAGCCAAGGAGAATACCAAGAGGGGTGTGACTACCCAGGTTTCCTTACTCGCCACCGCCAAGGCAAGAGCTAGAAGCCGGCTCTTACTTCCCCTCGGCCCCTCCCTGAGAGAGCTGACAACGAGCCAGGCCCAGGCAACCAGCAGCAAGTTCTCAAAGCGAATCGCCACGGAAACGGCGCTTTCCTCGGAAAAAGGTGACAGCGCCCACAGGCTCGCCACCGCCCAGCGCGCAAAAACCCCCAGCCCAAGCTTTCCGGCGGCACCGGCCAACGCCACCGCCGCGAGCCACTGCAGCAGCAGGTTTGTCAGGTGATAACCTCCAGCCCAGCGGCCCCAAAGCAAACGATCGGCCACCAAGGTCCAGGTGTTCGCGGGGCGGTAAAAACTGTCCAGGTCAGCCAGCAAGAAGCGCAGCACATGGGTAGCTCGGTGGGCGTGCTGGACCCATTGGTAATCATCGCCCATCAGGGCAAAGGACAGGGCGGGTCGATACAGGAGAATGAGGGCCAGCAGGAGGAACAACGCAAGCAAGCTGCTGAGGACTCTCGCCATCGGGTGCCCATGTTAGCGGGAGTTGGGGCCCTTGTTACCATCAGCCCATGCAATGGTCGCGAGCGCAGCGGCATTTTTGTTGGTTAGGCGCAGCGGGTCTCTTCCTTTGGGTTTTTGCGCCCACCTTGGCTTGGGGACCCATCGCCGAAGATCTTCAATGGGCCTATAAGGGTTGGACGGCCCGCCATAATCCCGCTAGCTTTTTTCAGCCTTTTCATCAGCACTATCGCCCTGCTGTGTTGGCCTTGTTTGCTTTTGCTGCCAACGTTTTTGGCGATTGGTGGCTGGGATACCGCGTGCTGGCTTGGGTCCTGCTGGCGGTGCTGTTGTGGGTTGCGGCCCGGTTTCTGAAGCAGAGGACGAGCCTGCCGGAATGGCTTGTGCCCTCGCTTTTCGTTACGTGGCTGGTCTCTCCGCTCGCCGACGAGGTGCTCTTTGTTACCTGCGAAGCGCAGCAGGTGCTTTACGCCATTGGGGTTCTGTGGACCTTGGGCAAGGTGGACCGTTCCGGCCGGCAAAAAGGGTTTTGGTGGGCACTGACCCTCGCCTTCGCAAGTAAGGAGGAGGCCATCGTGCTTTTACCCCTGTTGGTAGCCCAGGATAGGCTGCTTTTCGGTCTCTCGTGGCGGCAGGTCTTGCGACGCGCTTTGCCGCTGGCGACTTTTTGCCTCGCCTTCCTTGCTGCCTATAAGGCTCTCACCGCCTTTCAGGCCTCCTGGTTTTACCAAAATCCCTGGCTCGCTCCCCTTAACTTTGGCACCACCTGGCCTGCTTTTTGGCACTTTCATGGGCCGGTGCTGGGGAAATACGCCGTGGCTTTGCAAAGCACGTGGCCTTGGATGGTCCTTTCTCTTGTGGCAACCGCTTTGCTGCTGCTGGCCACATTCGGCCGCGACCGGATGCCTGCCTTCGGCTTTGTGGCCGCTGGTCTTTCGTTGCTGCCCACGCTTCCCGCCAATTTGCAGGTGCCGCGATACACCTTCCTGCCCTACTTCTTTTTCCTTGCTGCCGTCCTCAGCGGAGCCCTTGCGCTGGTGCACAGGATGCGGCGGCGGTGGTTGACGCTGGTGTTTGTGCTCGGCTGGTTTTCTGCCCTGGTCAACGACGTGAGCGTCGCACGGGCCGACCGCCAGGACTGGGACAGGTTCCGGCGGCTGTCAGTGGTGCTGGAGGAGGAGCTGGAACCCGTGCTGGACGCCCTGCGGCAGGGTAAGGGCACCCTTCTGGTGCGAGGCGCGGATACCCTGCCGTTGAGCCAGCTCTATCGCAGCCCCAGGGGAATTGCAAAGGTTTACTTTCCTCGCCCGGACGATCCGTACGGCGTGGTGTCGGTCAGTGCCGTAGTCAGCTGGAAGCTTCGCCGCGAGGGCGTGGCGGCGGTTCGGTGCCACGGGGAAGGCTGCCCCCAACCGCAAGCTGCCTTCCGCCATGAGGTTGGGGGTTTCCTGCCTATGGAGCCGACCGCGCCGCTTCCCGGGGAGCTCTTCGGTGCAGGTAGGGTCTTGCTGGCGCCCCTTCCGGCACGAAGCTTCCACCCGCAGGCGTTTCCCTAGGCCCGTTTACTCGTGGTGCCGGGGCCGCTCCTGAGCGGGCTTGGCGCCTCGAGGCGAAGCCGGAGCCGAGCTGCTGCTGGAGCGCGGGGATGAGCTTGGTGGCGCGCCGCTGTACGTACGGGGAGCCACAGCCCTGGGCTGGTCGCCGGCAGGTGACCTGGGAAGTGTGGCGCGGGGCTCGCTAGCGCGGGGCACCACCGGTACCCCGCTGTCGCCCCGTGGGACCCAGCGCCGGGGCTCGGCGGATCGGGGGATGGTCGCTTCGCCTCCGCGGCTGCGAGGGGAGGGCAAGGACCATTCGTCCCGACCCGACGGTGCATGTGGCGATCCGCTGCGGAGGACCTGGCGCCCGGGCAACGGCTCCTCGCCAGAGGCTGGTTCTCGCCGTGGCTCCCAGGAGCTAGGCCTTCGAGTTACCGGCGCTGCCGGAGGTGGCACCGCCGGCGGGTTGGTGAGTCGCTCCGGCGAGGGCCGGCTGCTTCCCCGGCTGCTTCCAATGGGCTCCCGAGGGCTGCCGTCCCGCTGGGAGCGTTCGGGCAGAACTTCCCTTTCCGCTGCCCTGGGAGGTGGAGAGGATTGTCCGCCGCTCAGGGGCTGCTGCGGGCGCAGGAACTCACTGGTGCGACGCGGGGGAAGCGCCTCGCCAATCCGGTTGGCACCGGTGGGCTCGCGGCGCAAGAATTCAGTGACCTCCCGGGTGCTGGCTCGATCCTGGCCGGCAAAGACCTCCCGCAGGGCCGGACCGTTTTGACCCCTGCTGGGAGCGGGTGCCAACAACGGCCCAGAGCGCACATAGGCTTCGCGTTTGGGACCCAGGCTCTGCAGCACGCGCTCGGGCGCCAAACGTACCCGTTCGACGTGGGCGTAGGTGAAGCGGTCTTCGGGAACGAAGGTCCAAGGCCGGTGGTCAATGTGCCCGAGGCGAACCCTGCCGGAAAAGTCGAAACTCACCTCTGTCCAACGGTGCGGGTGGTGCGTGTGATGCCCTCCGTGCCGCCACCACCACCAGTCGTAGTAACCCCGTGGACACCAGCCTATGTAGCCGGGGGTGTAAATCCAGTGAACCCAGGCGGGCGACCAAACCGGATCCCAGAACCACACCCAGCCAAAACTCACGGAGAAGTACCAGGAGCCGTAGTGGTAGGGGTACCAACCCCAAGGCTCGTAAGAGACCCAGCACCAGCCGGTGGGTGTCCAGTACCAACGCCCGTAGAGGTAGGGGACCCAGGTAATGGTTACCCGCGGCCGCCATCCCCAGCTGTCCAGATCGGCCACGTAGACCCAATCGCCGTAGGCGTCTAAGACGTACGCCCGAGGTGCTTCGGCCACGTATCGGGCTGTTCGGGAGTTGCTGGGCGGAAGTCTCCGCTCCAGTACCCATCGCCAAAAGTCATCCTCGTCCCCGTACCAGCTTTCCCGCTGCAGCTCCTCGCCATTGGCCACCCAGGCGGCAAACCCAGCCCGCAGCAACACCGAGCCCATGCCCGCGGGCAGCTCCGCCGCACCCCGAAAGGCGCCAACGCGCAGCTGGTCGCGCACCAGTTCCAGCCGGTAGAGGCCGCCGTGCGTGAGGTACACCGTGCCCGCGGGCGAGTCCACCCGCAGGCTGGGTGCGGAAGCAGCCACTTCCACCGCCAGGTTGCCGAAAGCCAGGTAGATGACCGTGCGAGGTGAGTCGGTCCCGCGCGAGCGAGCGATAGCGTCAAAATCGACCGTGGTGAGCTGGTCCAACCAGACGGTGCTGCCGTCGGCCAGCTGAATTTCCATCCGGGCACCTCGGGCGGTCTCGAGCCGGTCCCCGGGGAGCACCGGCATGTTAACCACCGCGTCTAGCGTTTCGTGCTGGCTTGCCGGCGCAATAGTGGCGTACCGTTCAAGGTACGAGATGTAGCTTAGCGAGGTCAGGGAATCGTCGCCCTCCGAGGTGCGCGCCGTCTGCCCCCAGAGACCTTGGGCCAGGAAAACGCCGGAAAGTGCTACCAACGAGAGCTTCCAGCGCCGCATAACGACCTCCCTTCCGCTAAAGGAAGTAAGCAAGTCCCGTGCCAGTCATCCCTCGGCCAGGGTCACCAGCTGTTGAACCTGCCGCACTTTGACGACGGTCTTGGGAGGGTAGTAGCCACTCCGCAGGGTCGCGTTGGGGTAGGTGAGGCATCCGGGGGCCAGGAGCACGCCTGGATTGGTCACCGTGTTGCAGCCGGTCTTGCAGTCGTCACCCAGGATGGCGCCCAGCTTGCGCAGACCGGTATGGACCGCGCGCTGGCCTATGGGGATGGCTATTTCTCTCCCCACGTTTTTGACGTTCGAGAGAATCGTGCCGGCGCCGAGGTTGACCCGCGCGCCCAAAATTGAGTCGCCCAGGTAGTTTTGGTGGGGCGCATGGGCACCGGGCAAAAGAATGGCGTTCTTCAGCTCCGAGTGGGCGCCCACCACCGCCCCTTCACCCAGCAGCACGGGACCTCGTAAGTACGCGCCCGTGCGGATACGGCAACCGTGGTCGATAAGGGCAGGGCCGTGTATGACCACACCCGGCTCCATTTCCACCCCTTCCCCCACGAACACCGGCCCTTTCAAAATGTGGACCCCAGTGGGAATGGGAGAAAGCAGGCGCCAATCATCCCAGCTGGCGAGGTACCGCGCAAGCCCCGTGGCCACTGGCGCCCACACGGGTTCGTGCTGGCTGAAGAGGGAACGATGGCGAAAGGTGCGCAAGTCGAAGTAGTGCTCTGGTTGCAGTTCCTTCATGGTTTGCCAGTATACCTTTCAGGGGATTGGCTTTCTTCCGCCATCAGCCGGCGCAAGACCACGAGGGTTTGGTCATCGGCGGGGACGGCTTCCCCCGAGTAACTGGCAGTGGCGGCAAAAACAGTCCGGACGATATTTTTTGCTGGTTCATGGCGATGGCGGCGTACCAGGCGAATTAGCCGCTCGATGCCGAACTCTTCCCCTGTCCGATGGTGGAGACACTCGGTGATCCCGTCGGTGTACAGCACCAGGAGATCGCCCGGCTCCAGGTGCGCAAAGCCCCGTACGTAGGTTGCCCGGTCCGAAGGACCCAAGACCATGCCGCCCTCGCGCAGGAACAGAACCTTGCCGTCGCGTTTCAGCACAAAGGGTGGCACGTGACCTGCGTTCACGTACACCAAGTTGCCGTTGGACTCCACCTCCCCCACGAAAAGGGACACGAATTTGGAGGCCAACTGGGAGCGGTTGATGATCGTGGCCAACCGCTCCACCGTCCTCACCAGCTTGAAGTCTCTCGCTAGGCCCATACGCAGACCCACGTATACGTCCCGGACCTGCAGGGCAGCTGGTAACCCATGTCCCGAGGCGTCAGCCACGGCCAGGGTAAAGATTTCCGGCGAAAGGGGAATGAAGTCGTAGAAGTCCCCACCCACAACCTCTGCAGGCCGCGAGCCGGCGGCCAAATCGAAGCCGGGATACTCAGGAACCCTTTTTGGCAGGATCGAGCTTTGGATACGGAGGGCGTCCTGGAGGATCTCGTCGAACCTCTCCTGTCGCAGCTTTTGCGTGATCGCCAGGCGCACGATGTTGAGCGAGGCCGCCAGCTCCTCCTCGTTTCCCCGAGTTGGGTCCACGTCAAAGGAGATGAGGTACTCGCCCTCCCCCAGGGCAATGGCGGCAAAGCGCTCGCCGGTTCCCAGGGCCCGCTCCAGGGACGGGTCAGCGCCAGGGGCGTTGCGGTCCATGACCAAAAGCCCTCGCTCGAGAAGCTCTTGAATGGGGCCATAGCTTTGCGGCACCCGAACTCCGGGGGGAGCGGTGGCCGTGCGGCCAAAGGTCTCCACCAGCTCGTAATGGATGCCGTCCAAGCGGTAGATTCTCCCGCCGACCAACCCCAGCTCGTGGCCGAAGTTGCGCAGCATGTGGTCGGCGGCGGTGCGGATGGTGGCCAGGGGGGTGTCGCCCTGCTCGATGGCGGAAAGCGTGCGGGCTACGCGGCGGAAAAGGGATTTGGGCGAAGAGGTAGCAGTCAGCGTGGTTTTGGGCATAATGGCCGCACTCCTGCACCGTCTAACGGTGCTCGGCAAGCTTACACCAGCTCGGTGAAAGCTCGGGGGGCGCTGACGCACGCTTATGGTCGGGGGGCCAGTTGCTGCTGGAGCGTGGCGAGGAGCGGGTTCGCAGGGTCAATTCTTTGTGCCCGGGAAAGCCAGCGCGATGCCGCTTTGGTTCGCTTGCTTGCCATTTCGGCCCGTGCCATGGCCAGCATGGCCTCGACAAAGCGCGGGTCGGCTCGCAATGCTCGCCGGTAAAGCTTTTTAGCCGTATCCAGATTGCCCGCCGCCAGCTCCACGTCACCGCGGACCAGAAGCTGGTGAGGGCTAGCCTGGGAGAGCTTGGCTGCCCGCAGTGCCTGCTGCGCTTCCGACTCGCGTCCCAAGGACCGAAAAAGCGCGGCCAGGTTGGTCAAGACCGTGGGGTTGCCCGGGTCCAGGGTCAAGGCCCGACGGTACGCCTCCAGCGCTCCAGGTACGTCTCCTAACCGCCTCTTCGCCACACCCAAATTAGCCCAGGCCGGGGCAAAATGGGGTGCTAAGGCGACCGAGTCCTGAAAGAGCCGCGCCGCGATGTCAGGATGAGCCGCTCTGAGCTCGTCTGCCCCGCGGTTGTTGAGGTAGAGCGCGGTGATCTCCAGGTCGTCGAGGGGTTTCAGGTGCACGGGCTGGCTCTGTCGGCTGCGATCGAAGTCGTAGGTATACAGCGCCCCCGCCACCTCCAGGACCGCCACTACATGGGTATTGACCACGATCAGATCGCCCTCTCGCTCGCTCCCGATAATGCGCTGCACCCGGGCCGTGGTAACGGGTATGCCGAGAGAACGACCCAGGGCGACAAACAGGTTGGTGAAGGAAAGGCAGTTCCCCTCTCGCCGGTGAAACGCCTCGGCAGCGGTAAAGGTCCCTCGGGTGAAGTAGGTAAAGGGAAAGCGCGACGGATCGAAAAGGGCCTGTTGCAGCCGCTGGAGGCGCACATGCGGATCGCCGGGTCCGGCCCAAGCCTCGGCGGCGAAGCGCATGGATGTGGTCACCTGCAACGGGTTGGGAACGCGGGCCGGGTCCACGCCCCGCTTGGCCAGCTCCTGTTCCCATTGTTGCTGGGAAAGGAAGATGGGGGCAGATGTGGTGGCGCAAGCCGCCGTTAAAAGGAGCAGAAGCCAGAGAGGGCCGCGGAAGAAAGCTCGCCCCACCCCCCCATCATGCCACGGGATGGGTGGGACCGACGAGCCGCTGCAGCTCGCTCACCAGGTGCCTTTCGGGTACCAGGCCCTCGATGGAGCCGGCTCCACGGTTGATCACCGTCCGCGGCACGCCCCGCACCTGGTAGCGGATCGCCAAATGGGGGAACTCGGTTGCTTCCACCATAGCCGCCTTGACCCTGGGCGAAGCGGCGGCCAGACGGAAGGCGTTCACCACCATGCCAGGGCAATAGGGACAGGTGGGTGTCACATACACCTCCAGCTCCAGGTCCCGGTCCAAGGTGGCCAGCCATTCCTGGGTGGCTGCGGCGAGACCGGGGTCGGCACCTGCGCCCAACTTCAAGCCTTCCAGCAGACTGGCGAACTCGTAACCCGCGGGGATGCCGTAAAAGCGGAGACCCAGGTCACCCCCGGGACCCACCGGCACCATCGCCGGTACCTGCTCCACCCCGAACCGAGCTACCGCCTCTCGGTCGAGAAGGAAATCATGCTCGATGACCCGCACCTTGGTCGAAAGCGCCTCCAGTTCCCTCAGCAGCTGCCCGGTTTCCCGGCAGAACTGGCACTCCAGTTCCTGGGTGAAAAAGTGAACCTCCACCGGGTTGGGCAGGCCGGCGAGGAGCTCTGCCACCTTGCGCGCATCTTTTTCCGTAAGCAATGCCATGTCTCTATCCCTCCTTGCTTGCTTCCGCCAACGCCTGCAGCACCGGCGTCAGGTCGGTAATCCCTTTTTCTTGAGCCACCTCTGCCAGGGTGCCCCACACCGGCTCGCCGCATTGGATGCAAACGATGCCAAAGCGGCGCAGCACGCTAGCAGCCTGGGGTAGCTCGGCCACGAGCTCTTCGATGGTGATTGTCGGGTCGATGGCTCTCATACGTATCACTCCATCACCATCAAGTAATATACCGCCGCATGTGAAAGCTGTCAACTCCTTGTGACCTTGCCAGCGCCGGTAAAAGGGGGCATTATCCCCCGCGGGAGGTAGAAAAATGGCGGAGCTGGTGCTGGTGGAAGACCATGGCAAGGTACGGTGGATGGTAATCAACCGGCCGGAAAAGCTGAACGCGCTGAACAAAGAGGTCTTGCGGCAGCTTACCGAGGCCGTCACCACCGCCCTCGCCGAGGAAAAGGTAGCAGCACTGGTGATAACCGGTGCGGGGGCAAAGGCCTTTGTGGCGGGTGCCGATATCAGCGAGTTCCAAGGTCTCACCCCGGCTGAGGCGCAGGCTTTGGCTGCCCGGGGCCAGAGGCTTTTTGATTTGCTGGAAGCCTCCTCGAAACCGGTGATCGCTGCGGTTAACGGCTTCGCTTTGGGTGGAGGCATGGAGCTGGCCATGGCCTGCCATCTGCGGGTGGCTGCTGAGACCGCCAAATTCGGCCAGCCTGAAGTGAAGCTGGGCCTGATCCCAGGCTATGGGGGCACCCAGCGCCTGCCTCGACTGGTGGGCAAGGGAAGGGCCCTCGAGCTCCTGTTGACCGGCAAAATGATTGATGCGCACACGGCTCTGAACTGGGGCCTGGTCAACCAAGTGGTCCCCGCGGACCAGCTGGCAGAGGCGGTGACCAAGCTGGCGGAGGAGGTGTTGGCGGTGGCTCCTACAGCTGTGCGCTGGTGCCTCGAGGCGGTTAATCGGGGACTGGAGGTGCCGCTTCCCGCCGCTCTTTCTTTGGAAGCAACTCTTTTTGGGCTTTGCGCCAGCACAGAAGATTTCCGCGAGGGCGTAGAGGCTTTTCTCTCCAAGCGACCGGCTAGTTTCCCCGGCCGGTAAGCGAAAGCCGATGGTGGAAGAGGCCTCTCTGGTTCACCGTTGGGACCCGCCTCTGCCGCTGGGGAGGGTGGAGCTGGACGATGAAACCCTTCGGGACGGTTTGCAAAGCCCCACGTGGCGGGAGCCCGAGCTGGAGGGCAAGAAGCGCTACCTTCACCTCCTTGCTGGCCTAGGGGTGGCGGCCGTTGATTTGGGCATGCCGGCAGCTGGAGCGCGCATGGCGGAGGAGGTGGAGCAGCTCTTGGCCGAAATTGGCAGCGCTCGCCTGCCTTTGGCGGCCAACTGCGCGGTGCGTGCCAAAGAGGCGGATGTGACCACCTGTGCCAACATCAGCCAGCGCGTCGGCTTAGGGCTGGAGCTCATGCTGTTTTTGCCCTTTTCCCGTCTGCGGAGGGCGGTGGAAGGTTGGCAGGTGGATGAGCTCCTGCGAAAGCTGGCAAGGGTGGTGAGCTGGGCGCGGAGCCAGGGGCTTTCCGTCACCTTCGTGGCCGAGGACGCCTCCCGCACCAGCCCAGAGGATTTGCAGCAGGCCCTGCTCACCGCCGCCCGGGCGGGCGCCGGTCGGGTGTGCCTGGCCGATACAACCGGCGTGCTCTCACCCTGGGGAGCGGAGCAGCTGGGCCGCTTTTCCCGGACCGTGCTGGACGAGCACGGCTTTACCTCGGTGGGGTTAGACTGGCATGGCCATAACGATCGGGGTTTGGCGGTGGCCTGCGCGTTGGCGGCGGCTAGAGGCGGGGCCGATCGCCTCCATGCCACGCTCCTTGGGGTGGGCGAGCGGGCCGGAAACCCGCCCTTGGAGCAGATGCTCGTCAATCTTGCACTGCTTGGAGCGCACGCGCACCCGGTCAATCAGCTGGTGCCCCGCTTGCGGGAGGCGGCAAGGGTGCTGGGCTTGCCAGTGCCGGCGCAAGTACCAATTTTGGGGGAAGCGGTGTTCTGCACAGCCACGGGCGTGCACGCGGCGGCCATTTTCAAAGCCCAGGCCCAAGGTCGCCACGATTGGGAAGAGCTGGTCTACAACCCCTTTCCTCCCAGCTTTGTCGGTGCGCAGCAGACCGTGCGCATCGGGCCTTACTCAGGCGCTGCGAGTGTACGCTTCTGGTTGCGAGAGCACGGTCTCCCGGAGAACGCCAGGCTCGTTCAAGCCGTTTTGGAGATGGCCAAGGCTTCTCGGCACGTGCTCGACGACGAAGACATCTTGGCGACGATAGGTCGGCTTTCTTAAACCTGGCCTTTGCATCGCAAGAAGGCAAACCACGCGTGCCGCTGGGCCGAAGGGGGCCAGGACGTTTGGGGAGCTGCTTGCGCGTGCAGGTGATTTTGTGCACAATCTCTGCCGCCGGGTTTGACCCGGCTCTTTGTGCGGAGGGGCAATGAAAGTCCACGAGTACCAGGCGAAGGAGGTGTTGGCGCGTTTCGGCGTGGCGGTGCCGCGCGGAAAGGTGATCGAACGCGCCGAGGATGCTTATGCGGTAGCGCAAGAGCTGGGCGGGCGTGCGGTTATCAAAGCGCAGGTGCACGCCGGTGGGCGCGGTAAGGCAGGCGGTGTGAAGCTCGCGGCCAGCCCGGACGAGGCCGTTCAGGTGGCGAAGCAGATTCTCGGCATGCGGCTGGTTTCCCCACAAACGGGTCCCGAGGGCAAGCTCGTGCGCAAGGTGCTGGTGGAAGAGGCGCTGCCCATTGCCCGAGAGCTCTACCTGGGTGTGGTTCTGGATCGCGGTCGCGGCTTGCCGGTGATGATGGCCTCCAGCTTTGGGGGTATGGAAATCGAGGAGGTGGCGAGGGTGCATCCGGAGGCCATCCTCAAAGAGCATTTCGACCCGGTTCTGGGTTTGCGGCCATTCCAAGCGCGAAAGCTGGGGTTCGCTCTGGGCTTGTCGGGGAACACCTTTAAGGACTTTTTCAGTTTCGCTCAGGCATTGGCTTGTGCCTACAACCAGACCGATGCCTCCCTGGCCGAGATCAACCCCTTGCTGGTTACCGAGGACGGTCGCGTGCTGGCCTTGGACGCCAAGATGAACTTCGATGACAACGCCTTGGCACGGCACCCGGAAATCGCCGCCATGCGGGACGTGAGCGAGGAGGACCCCTTTGAAGTGGAGGCTTCTCGCTACGATTTGAACTACATCAAGCTGGACGGCAGGATCGGCTGCATGGTCAACGGGGCCGGTTTGGCCATGGCCACCATGGACATCATCAAGCACTACGGTGGCAGCCCGGCCAACTTCCTGGACGTGGGTGGGGGCGCGAGCCAGGAGCGAGTGGAAAACGCCTTCCGCATTCTGCTTTCCGATCCCAACGTGAAGGCGGTGCTGATCAACATCTTTGGCGGGATTGTGCGCTGCGACATGATTGCCGCTGGGGTGGTGGCGGCGGCGCGCAACCTGGAGGTGCGTTTGCCAATTGTGGTGCGGTTGGAAGGCACCAATGTGGAGGAAGGCCGGCGGATCCTGGCTGCTTCCGGCTTGCCGCTGCATCCCGCCGCCACTATGGCGGAGGCGGCCAAGAAGGTAGTGGAGCTGGCAGGGTAAGGAGGGGGCGATGGCCATTTGGGTTGATCAAAACACCAAGGTGGTGGTGCAGGGGCTCACGGGCAAGGAGGGGCAGTTCCATGCTGCCCGCTGCCGCGAGTACGGGACGCAGATAGTAGCCGGGGTCACCCCGGGCAAAGGCGGGCAGGAGGTAGACGGGGTGCCGGTTTTCAACACCGTGGCCGAGGCGAAGAAGGCCACCGGCGCCAACGCTTCCCTCATTTTTGTCCCGCCCCTTTTGGCCGCCGATGCCATCCTCGAAGCAGCGGATGCGGGCATCGAGCTCATCGTCTGCATCACCGAGGGCATTCCGGCGAAGGACGAAGTGTTGCTGCGCCAAGCCCTTAAGGGCAGCTCGGTTCGCCTGATCGGGCCCAACTGCCCGGGCATTATCTCACCGGGAAAAGCGAAGCTGGGTATCATGCCGGCCCATATCCACCGACCTGGCAGCATCGGCGTGGTGTCCCGTTCGGGCACCCTCACCTACGAGGCGGTGGATCAGCTGACCAAGCTGGGTTTGGGTCAGTCCACCTGCGTGGGCATTGGCGGTGACCCAGTGCCCGGCACCAGCTTCGTGGACGTGCTGGCTGCCTTCCAGGAGGATAAGGAAACGGAAGCGGTGGTGCTGATTGGGGAAATTGGCGGCACGGCGGAAGAAGAAGCAGCCGAGTTCGTCCAGCAGGGCTTTAACAAGCCGGTGGTGGCTTTCATCGCCGGTCAAACGGCACCGCCTGGGAGGCGCATGGGGCACGCGGGCGCAATCATTGCCGGTGGCAAGGGCACCGCCAAGGAAAAAATGGCCGCGTTGGCGGCGGCCGGCATTCACGTGGTTGCCAACCCGGCGGAAATTGGTATCACCATGGCGAGGGTGCTGGGTCGAGGATAAGGGGGGAGCATGGTCGAGCGCACGCTGACGATCGTCAAACCCGATGCGGTGGCTTCCGGACACGTGGGCGAGATCATTGCCCGGCTCGAGCGCGAAGGCTTCCGCATTTTGGGCGTCAAGCGCCTGCTGTTGTCGGTAGAGCAAGCGAGGAAGTTTTACGAGGTGCATCGCGAAAGGCCGTTTTATGGCTCACTGGTGGCGTTCATGACTTCTGGTCCGGTGTGGGTCATGGCCCTGGAGAGGGAAAACGCCGTGGCCCATTTGCGCGAAGTTATGGGGGCCACCGACCCGGCCAAGGCCGCGCCGGGTACCGTCCGTGCCCTTTACGGCTCGTCCATCGAACGCAACGCCATCCATGGCTCAGACTCACCGGAAAACGCGCGCACGGAGTTGGCCTTCTTTTTTGCCACCTGTGAGCTGACCTGAGCGCCAGCAGGGGCGAACTGGCACCGGCTGGACTAACCTAGGCCCAGGACAGAGGCCTCGCTGCCTGTTCACGGCTGTCTCGCGAGTCTGGCCTTTTTGTTGCTCTCGTGGCAACCGGCCCCGCCGGCCCCGAGCCCTTCCCGCGATACCAACCGACTGGGCGAGCAGCCGGGCGAGCCGTTTTCTCTCCACCTGGCAGAGGCTTAGGTGGCGAAGCCTTGAGGACACTAAACGGAGCGTTGCATGGCGTCCGTAGATTTGGCCGGGAGGACGACCATGAGAGCTTGGGTTTCCTCGGCGGTTTGGGCCATGGTGACCCTTTCGGCTTCTGTCGCCTGGAGTCAGCAGTTCTTTTTTGAGCACCTGGATGTGTTTCCCGACACGGAGAACACCGTCAGCGCGATGGAGCAAGCCCTTGCCCTGGCGGTTGACGGCCAAGGGCGGCTTTTGGTCGGGGGGGTGGTGGCCCATGACCGGCCGTGGGTAGCTCAGCTGGGCCCCCATGGCCGGCCGCAGTGGCTGCTGACCGATGACCGGGAGGCGGCCGTTGCGGGCGCGCTGGCGGCGGGTGACGGTTGGCTGGTGGCAGGAGTGGGCCGCTTCGGGTCTTACCCGGTGGCTACGGCCGTGCTCAGCCTTGACAGCGGGGGCGGGGTGCGGTGGCAGAGGGTTTTGCCTGGGCTAGGTGGGCCTGGGGCACTGGCCCCGCTGCCCGAAGGCGGTTTCCTCCTGGCCGGTGAGCTGGTGAGTGCCGGCTCGCCTGCGGGTGCATGGCTGGGCCGCTTCAACCCCGGGGGTGAGCTGCTCTGGCAACGGCAGGCTTTGCCGGCCTCGTCTTCCGGCTGGCTGCGCCTTTGGAGCACCTGCACGGCCCCGGACGGCAGCTTTCTGGCCGTGGGGAGCGCTTCCGATGGCAGTGCTGAGGGGGGTTGGGTGAGCCTTTGGGATGGGGATGGCCGCTTTACCTGGAGCGTGCTGGTGCCGTCCCTTTGGGGTATCTCCGCTTGTGCGGCGACGGCGGAAGGCTTCTTGGTGGTGGGGGATTCCTGGTTAGGGCTTCTCGATCGGCAGGGGCGCCTTCTGCGCCAGGCGGTGGTGGCGGTGGTGGATTACGAGCGTTCCCCTGTTTGGCTTAATAGGGTTACGGCCACGCCCAAAGGGCCGGTGCTCGCGGGCAGCTGGGGTGGCGCCTATAACCACCTGGTGTTGCTTTGGCTGGACGGACAGCTCAGGCTGACCGCCTCCCGTGCGCTTTTGGGAGGTCGCAGCAACGATTTGGGTGGGCTTGCCCTCACCCAGGGGGATGCGGTGGCGGTGGCGGGCAACGACTCCAGCTCCATCGACCATGAGGTTTTTGTCGGGCTCATGGATTCGCAGGCGTCGTTCAACGCCGGCTGTTGGCTGGTGCGCCAGGATCCCTTGGTGGTGGAGCCAGCGGAGGTTCGCCTGCACCCGCTGGCGGTGGAGGTGACCGCGGCAGCCGTGGACGTGGCTGGTGGCGGTTTCCTTTTTCGTCCGGCCGGGCAACCCGAGCCGATGGTTGACTGCGTTGACCGCGAAACGCCCTTGCCCGATTTGCAGCTGCAAGGCACGCTTGAGTCGCTGGAGGGGGTCCAAGGGTTGCATCTCAGCCTTTTGTTGCACGTAGCCAATCGGGGAGCGGGTGCGGCACCGGGTGCCGAGCTGTCGCTCTACTTCCCCGGCGCTGTAAATGTTTGGCCGGCGCCCGGCTCATGTACGCCCCTGCCCTGCCAGCGGTGCACTGAACTAAGGTGTGCTTTGAGGACATTGCAGCCGGGAGAGGAAACGGAGCTAGGGTTTATTTTGCGCGGACCCTTGGCCAACCTCCAGCGGGGGAGCGCGCAACTCAGCTGCCGTTGGCCAGACGCTCAGGGAACGAACAATGTCTTGCCGTTGGGTTCGCTGGTGCGCCAGCCACGCCGCCTCTTGCCTGCGCGCCCAAGGCTGCAGCCCTGAGGCTAGCGCGTGGGCATGATGAGGGCCAGCAGGACGTAGGCGAGCAGGCCCGGCAGCACGCCAGTGACAATGGTCAGCAGCAGGTAGCCGGCGCGCACCAGGGTGGGGTCCACCTGAAAGTACTCGGCCAGGCCTCCGCACACCCCCAGGAGCTGCCGCTCGCTGAGGGAGCGGAAAAGCTTGCGAGGTGGGCCCACCAGCCAACGCCCGCACCAGGGGCAGTAGAGGCTGCCCTGGGGAACCTCACGACCACAGCTGTTGCAGCTCATCTTCCCCTCCTCACGGCGTAGAACGAGGGAGCAGGCGCAGCGGTTCGCTCACGCCCAGGTTTCTTGATCGTCAAGCACCGCATCGCCCCCACGGCGCTTGGCGGCGTAAAGGGCCACGTCCGCGCGCTGGATGAGGCGCGTGACCTCCTCCTCGTTAAACGAAGCACTGGGGGCCACCACCGCCAAGCCGGCGGAAGCGGTCACCTGCAGACGGTGTTCCCCGTAGGCAACATGGGTTTCCCGCACCGCTTGGAGGGTCTTGCCGGCTACCACGGCGCCGCCGGCGCGGTCGGTCATGGGCAGGATGATGGCAAACTCGTCCCCGCCGAAGCGGGCCACCGTGTCGGTGGCGCGCACCGCCGATGCCAACGCTTTCGCCACCGCCTGCAGCAGGGCGTCGCCGGCATGATGGCCGAGGGTGTCGTTGATGGTTTTGAAGCCGTCCAGGTCCAGCAGCAGCAGGCAGAGGCGCGCTTCGCTGGGAGCTCGCCACAAGCGTTGCAGCTCGGCTCGCAAGGTGACGAAGAACTTGCGGCGGTTGGGAAGGCCGGTGAGCTCGTCCGTTTCCGCCAAGCGCGCCAGCTCCTGCGTGCGCTCCGCCACCAGCCGCTCCAGCTCCGCTGCTTTGGCCTGGAGGCGCCTAAGCCGCCAGCGTGTGGCGGCAAAACCCGCTGCCGCCACCAGCGCACCCAGGCCGAGGAGGAACGGCAACCGCAGCCACCAGGGGGCAGCCACGGAAAAAGAAACGGCAGCTGGAGTAGGCGAGCGTCGGCCGTCGCCATCGATTGCCACCGCCTCGAAGCGGTACCGCCCGGGCCCGAGGGCGGCGAAGGTGATTTCCCCCTGGGGCTGGGGCGGTGACCACTGGTCTTGCACGGGCAGGAGGCGGAAACTCCAGCGGAGGGAGCGCTCGTTGCGGAAGGAGAGGGAAACCAGGGAAAACACGATGGGGCCAGCGTCCGCCGGCACACGAGCGCCTTCCCTCAGCGGCTGGCCTTGGCCGAAAGTGGCTTGTTCCAAGAGCACCGGGGGCGGGGAGGTGACCGCCTGCTCCTGGGCGGGATCGAAGCGCGCCAGTCCCGAGGCGGTGCCAAACCAAAGCCTGCCGGAAGGGTCCTCGTAGCAGGCGTTGGCCGAACCTTCCAGCTCGGGCAACCCGTCGTGCAAGCCGAAGTGCTTGATGCTGCCGCCCTCCAGGCGGTCAAGCCCTTGGGAGGTGTAAAACCACACGCGTCCCCGGCGGTCCGGCAGCACTTGCCACACGAAATCATCCACCAAACCTCGGCGGCGATCCCAGCGGTCGATGCCGCTGCCGGTGATATGGAAGGCCCCGTCGCCGTTGGTTCCCAGCCACACGCCGTGCGCGTCAGAGGCGATGCACCAGGCCACCTGGTCGGAGAGGCCTTCCTTGGACCCTAGTGCGCGCAGACGACCATCCGCGTCCCGCAGGAGCACCTTGCCGTCGCGCAGACTCACCCACAGCCGCCCTTGGCGGTCCACATGCATGGCCAAAGGGCGGGCCTCGGCAAGCTGGCTGGGTAAAGGCACCAGTTGGTTGTTCTTAAGGCAGGCCATGCCGGCCCAGGTGCCCAGGTAAAGCTCGCCTTTGGCCGGGTCGAAAGCCAACGCAAAGGTAAAGCGGTCGGGCAGGCCATCCTTTTCCTGCCAAACGCGCACCAGGCGGTCTTCTCGAAGCTGAAAGGTGCCGCGGTTGGTGGCCACCCAAAGGTCCCCTGTGGGAAGGGGCAGCAGCGCATAGACGCGCGAGCTCTGCAGTTCGTTGGGAAGAATGGGTTTGAACCGCTCGCCCTCGGCCACAGCCAAGCCCCCGCGGGTGCCGACCCAAAGGCGGCCACGCCGGTCCACCGCCAGAGCGCGGACAAAGGGGTGGGGTAAGCCGTCGGCGGTGGTATAGGTGACGAAGGGACCGGGCATGAGCTTGACCAGGCCCGCTTCCGTGCCCAGCCACAGCACACCCTCTCGGTCTTGAAAGACACGGTGCACCACCTCCGAGGGCAAGCCGTGTTCCACGCCGATGCGCCGGAGCCGGCGACCATCCCAGCGGAGTGCGCCGCTGCGGGTAGTAACCCAAACCTCGTTCCCGGCCAAACTCAGGTCCTGTACAGCCAAACCGCCTCCCACTTCTTCCAGGCGAAAGCTTGCGCCATTGGGCAAGAGCCGCCAGAGGCCTCGCTCGCAACCGAGGTAAACCCAGCTCTGCGCGGGAAGAAGAGCGCGAACACCGCCACAGGGAAGGTTCACCGGCAGCCGCTCCACCTGGCTTTCCCTCACGCGCGCCAAACCGCCCACAAACCCAATCCAGACCTCCTCCCCCACCCGTTTGACCGACCAAGCGTCGCGCAGCGGCTGTCCCTCGACGCTGCGGAATGTATGGTGGCTGCCGTCGGCGCGCAGGTGGGCCACGCCGTCAAAGGTACCCACCCATACCCCGCCCTGGCCATCAGGCTCCAGATCAAGGACGTCATCGGAGGGCAAGAGATCCGGCGCGCGAAAACAGCGCAAGGCCTTCAGGCCTTCCACCAAGCACACGCCGCCGCCAGCGGTGCCCACCCACAAGCGGTCTCCCGGGAGGGGCACCAGGTCAAAGATGCTGTTGGAGGCAAGCCCTTCGGTAGTGCGTAAGGTGAAAAATGCCCGCCCGTTGAAACGGGAAAGGCCACCGTAGGTGCCTACCCACAGGTAACCGGTGCTGTCCTGAGCAATGGCCAGCACTTGGCGCTGGGGCAAGCCTGAGTCGTTGGCGTAGAGTGCCGCGTTGAAGCGCTCGGCCACAGAGGCTTGCGACCAGAAGGCAAGCAGCCCCACACGTGCCCAGCGCCCAGGACCTCCCCACATGTACAGCCTCACGCAACATGCTATGCAAAGCGTCCTTTTTGTCAACGGTCCCTGCAAACCGCGCTGTCGCTCTGCTCAGTTGGAAGGCAGCGAAAGAGTTTTTCAAGAAAGCTGCTGTTTTGTGGGAAAGACGTTGATACCGCGGGGAAGAAGAAAAAAACCTTCGGCCAGACAAACCGTGGTGGTAAGGCCGTTGCTATGGAGGCGCCACGTGAAGAAAAATGGGCTATGGGCATGCAAGCCTTGCGGGTTTTCATCACCGGCGGCTCCTCGGGGATTGGCGCGGCCCTTGGCCAGGAGCTGGCAGCTCGCGGCCATCATGTGGTCCTGGCCTCTCGCGACCTGGTGCGCTTGCAGGCGGTGCGTGACGCCATGTGCCAGCGAGGGGGCTGGGCTGAGGTCGTGCGCTGCGACGTGACCGACGATACTTCCGTCTCGCACGCGATCTCTCTTGCTTTGGAGCGCTTAGGGGGCTTGGACGTAGTGGTCGCCAATGCCGGTTTTGGCGTGGTAGGCCCGGTGGAGGCGCTAGCCTTGGATGATTTTCGGCGACAGTTCGAGACCAACGTGTTTGGCGTGTTGCGAACGGTAAAGGCGGCGCTACCCGCGCTCAAGGCCAGCCGCGGAACGGTAGTGCTTATGGGTTCGGTTTCGGGGTACCTGGCCGTCCCTGGGTCGGCGCCTTACTCCATGAGCAAGTTTGCCGTGCGCGCGCTGGCCGAATGCTTGCGCGGCGAGCTTCGCCCCTTCGGAGTTGGGGTGGTGCTCATCTCGCCGGGGTTTGTGGAAAGCAATATTCGCCGGGTGGACAACCAAGGGGTGCTCCACCCCGAGAGCCCCGACCCCGTTCCCAGCTGGCTCATTATGCCCGCTGAGAAGGCGGCGAGGAAAATTGCTCGGGCCATCAGCAGGCGCAAACCGGAACTTGTTGTCACGGGTCACGGCAAGCTGGCGGTGTTTTTTTCTCGCCACTTTCCACGCCTCACCCGCTCGCTGATCGGCCGTGCCCGGGCTCGTGGGCAGCCTGAAGCCCCCACTTCGCGCTAGCTGCCGAAGGGCTGTGGGGGAGGGAACTGCGGCAGGACAGCCGCCCACGGGGTTTGGCTGGACGTTTTGATTACGTGATTACGTTTCTGTTTTATTTTGTATTAGTGGCAAGCTCTTGACAAAGACCTTGCTCGGCATTATCTTGGGCGCCAGATTTGGAGGTGCCTATGGGGGACAGTTCGAGGGGGCCAACCACGTTTTTTGAGGTCTTGCAGCAGCACGGCGTAAGCAGAAGGGAGTTCCTACGCTTTTGCACGGTTACCGCCGCTGCCTTGGGCTTACCAGCCTCGCAGGTAGGCCGAGTGGTGGAGGCGCTGGAAACCAAACCGCGCCTGCCAGTCATTTGGCTTCACGGGCTAGAGTGCACCTGTTGCAGCGAATCCTTTATTCGCTCCTCCCACCCAATTGCTGCTGATATCGTGCTCAACATGATTTCTTTGGATTACGACGACACGCTGCAGGCAGCGGCAGGTCACCAGGTGGAGGAAATCCGCGAGCGCATTATGCGTGAGTATCCGGGGAAATATGTGCTGGCGGTAGAAGGTAACGCGCCGACCAAAGACGGTGGCGTCTACTGCACGGTGGCCGGCCGGACCTTCTTGGACATCCTCCAGGAAACGGCAGAAAAGGCTTTAGCGGTAATCGCTTGGGGCTCCTGTGCGTCCAACGGATGCGTGCAGGCCGCTCGCCCAAACCCCACCGGCGCTAGGCCGGTCCACGAGCTGGTGCGCGGCAAACCTGTAATTAACGTCCCGGGTTGTCCACCCATCGCCGAGGTGATGACGGGCGTGCTCACCTACATCCTCACCTTTGATCGTCTGCCCGAACTAGACCGCTTTGGCCGACCAAAGATGTTCTACGGGCAGCGCATTCACGATAAGTGCTACCGGCGCGCCTTCTTCGACGCGGGACAGTTTGTGGAAAGCTGGGACGATGACGGCGCGCGCAAGGGCTGGTGCCTCTATAAGATGGGCTGCCGAGGTCCCATGACCTACAACTCCTGCTCGACCTTTAAGTGGAACAACGGCGTTTCCTTCCCTATCGGGTCGGGGCACGGCTGCATCGGCTGCAGCGAAAACAACTTTTGGGACAACGGGCCCTTCTACCAGCGCCTGGCCAACGTACCCCTGCCAGGGGTGGAGTCCACAGCTGATGAGATCGGCAAAGCCGCGGCTGTCGCAACGGGCGTGGGGGTGGCGGCTCATTTCCTTTCTTTTGCTGCCAAACGCGTGGCGGAGGCGCGCCGCGAAAGGCAGGCAGGCGAAACCAAGAAAGAGTAAACAAGGGGGGGACCATGGCACGAGCACGTGTGGTTGTGGACCCGGTGACCCGCATCGAGGGGCACTTGCGCATCGAGGCTGTCTTGGGTGAGGACGGCAAGATCCGCGAGGCCCTGTCCTCAGGCACCATGTGGCGGGGCCTGGAGCTGATTTTGTTGGGCCGAGACCCTCGGGATGCTTGGGCCTTTTGCGAGCGCATTTGCGGCGTGTGCACGACCGTACATGCGCTGGCGTCGGTGCGAGCGGTGGAAGACGCTTTGGGTATCACCGTGCCGCCTAACGGGGAAATCATCCGCAACCTAATGGAGCTTGCCCAGTACGTCCAAGACCACGTGATCCACTTTTACCACCTGCACGCCTTAGACTGGGTGGACGTGGTTTCGGCTCTCAAGGCGGACCCGAAGGCAACAGCTGAGTTGGCGCGGAAGGTTTCTCCCAAATGGCCCTTTGCCTCACCCGGGTACTTCGCTGATGTGGCCACCAGCCTCAAGCGCTTTGTGGAATCGGGACAATTGGGCATCTTCCAAAACGCCTACTGGGGACATCCAGCCTACAAGCTTCCGCCAGAGGCAAACCTCATGGCTGTGGCTCACTACCTCGAAGCCCTCCGCTGGCAAAAGGAAATCATCAAGATCCATACGGTTTTTGGCGGGAAGAACCCTCACCCGAACTACCTAATTGGCGGTATGGCCTGCACCATTGACCTGCAATCGGACAACGCCATCAACATGGAGCGCTTGAACTTGGTTCGCCGCCTGATTGAGGAAGCGATGGCAGTGGTTGAGCACATGTACTTGCCCGACCTGTTTGCCGTGGCTTCCTTCTACCCGGAGTGGACGCAGATCGGTGGGGGGCTCGGGAACTTCCTGGTTTACGGTGACTTGCCCCTTACCCACCCGAACGATCCCAGCTCGTTCCGCTTTCCCCGCGGTGCGATCCTGAACAAGAATCTGGGGAAAGTGTTACCCGTGGACTTGGAGGACCCGGAGCAGATTAGGGAAGAGGTGGCCCACTCCTGGTACCGTTATCCCGCGGGTAAGCCCTCCCTTCATCCTTTTGAAGGGGAGACGGAACCCCACTATACCGGCCCCAAGCCACCCTACGAGTATCTGGACGAGAACGGCGGCTACTCCTGGCTCAAGTCCCCGCGCTGGAAGGGGCACGCGGTGGAAGTGGGGCCGCTGGCACGGGTGCTGGTGGGTTACGCCTCGGGCAAGCCGGAGTTCAAAGAGGTAGTGGAAGAGGCTCTTGGTACGCTGGGCCTTCCTGCAACGGCGCTTTTTTCCACCCTGGGGAGAACCGCGGCCCGCGGGCTGGAGACGCGGCTGTGCGTGCACTGGCTCAAGGAGGAATACGATCGCCTGATTGCCAACCTGAAAGCGGGAGACAGCGCGGTGGCCAATACCCAACGCTGGGAACCGACCACCTGGCCCAGCTCCTGCAAAGGCGTTGGCTTCACCGAGGCGCCTCGGGGGGCTTTGGCGCACTGGGTGCACATTCAAGACGGCAAGATTGCCCGTTACCAAATCGTGGTGCCTTCCACTTGGAACGCTTCGCCCCGAGACAGCAAGGGGCAACGGGGCGCTTACGAAGCGGCACTTTTGGGAACCCCAGTGGCTGACCCGGAAAAGCCGGTGGAGATCTTGCGCACCATTCACTCATTCGATCCTTGCCTTGCCTGCGCTTCCCATCTGCTGGATGAGGTAGGGCATGTCCTCAGTGAAGTGGTTGTGCGCTAGGAGGTGCTTATGGCCACGCTGGTGGAACCCTTGGACCCGCAGGATGTGGTCAGCCGGCCTCACCGTTACTTTCGGCGGAGGTACGTTTGGCAGTGGCCAATTCGCCTTTTTCATTGGGTAAATGCGGCTTGCCTTACCGTGCTTTTTCTCTCCGGGCTGTACATTGCCAGTCCTGTGCTCGTGCCGGCAGGCGAGGCCTACGCCAACGGCGTCATGGCGTTTGTGCGTAAGATTCATTTCGTGACGGCCTTTATTTTCCTGGTCAATTTCCTTTGGCGAATTTATTGGTTTTGGACAGGGAACAACTATGCTCGCTCGGGTTTTCCTATGATTTGGCGGCACCAGTGGTGGCGCGATCTTTTCCGCCAGGCTCTTGACTACCTTCGCCTGCAGAGAGGTCACGTCCATTTAGGGCATAACGCTTTGGGAGGCCTGGCCTATACGTTGTTCGTCATCTTCTTGGGATGGTTGCAAATTATTACAGGCTTGGCGCTTTACTCGGAGGTCAATCCGGGCGGCTTTTGGGGCAGCCTGGTTGGCTGGGTTATCCCGTTACTTGGCGGTTCCATGCAGACTCGCACCTGGCACCATCTCTTCGCATGGGGGTTTGTGGTGTTTGCTATTTTGCACGTGTACATTGTCTTTTACGATGGTTTACAGTATAAAAACGGATTGATTTCCTCGATGATTTCAGGGGAAAAGTTTTACCAAGAGGGCGACCTGGATCACAACACGTGGATCTCGTGACGGGACAGACCTCCTCTAGTTGGGGTCCCGACGCTGACGGCAAGCCGGTCCTGTTGCTGGGCCTGGGAAACCTCCTTTTAACCGACGACGGGGTGGGAGTAATTCTGGCCCAGCAGCTGATGACCTGCCCCCGGCCCACGTCCGTGGAGGTGATGGACGGGGGCACGCGGGGTGTGGCTTTGTTGCCGTACTTGGCTGGCCGCTCTGCGGTGGTGCTCTTGGATGCCGCAAGAACGGCGGGGCGAGCGGGAGAGCTTACCTGGTTGCGCTGGCCGCGGGACCTCAAGCTCCGGCACCGAGCCAGCCTTTCGCCCCACGAGGGAAGCGCTTTGGAGCTTGTGGAGCTGGCTGCGCTCGCCGGCGTCTTGCCAAAGACGGTGTGGGTGGGTGCCATCACTCCCGCCGTGGTGCAAACAGGAAGCGGGCTGTCTCCAGCTCTGGCAGGCGCTCTCCCACAGCTTGTTCAGCAGGTCCTTGGTTTTGTCCGCCGTCTAGTGCAGGACATGGGCCGTGAGCTGTGAGGATTGTGCACGAGGTTTTTGTCTTTGGCACAAGCTGCCAAGCGGGTGGCGGCGGCTTGAAGCTAAATGATCAGGTAACCTCCCCAGGGCAGGGGGTGCAGTAGCATAGGCGTGATGCACGAAACCGGCATTGCCATAGAAATTTTGCGGACCAGCGAGAGGGTGTTGGCAGAGCACGGTGGTGGGCGTCTTGTGCGCGTGCGGGTGGTGGTCGGAGAGCTTTCGGCGGTGGAGCCGGAGTTGCTGCGCTACGCCTGGGAGGCCGTTGTGCCGCAAACAGTGGCCGAGGGAGCGAAGCTGGAGGTGGTGTTCTGTCCGGCTCAGCAGCGCTGTCCGCAATGCGGGCCAGTGACACGGCAGCCGGGGAGTTGGCTTCCCCTTTGCCTGACCTGTGGTTCGCCGTTGGTGGTGGAGGGGGGCACGGAGCTGGATTTGCTGCAGGTGGAGTTCGAGCAGGAGGAACGGGATGCCTCAGACAGCAGAGGTGCGTAGCCACATCCTCGAGGCTAACCGCCTCGCGGCCGAGGGTTTGCGTCGGCGATTTGCCGACGAGAAGACCTTGGTGGTTAATTTGATTTCCTCTCCTGGGTCCGGCAAGACCACCTTGGTGGAGGCGACCGTCGCCCGGCTTGCGCCTGCATACCGGGTGGCGGTGGTGGTGGGCGACATCGCCACTGAGAGGGACGCGGAGCGCATTCGTCGTCTGGGGGTGCCGGCGCACCAGATCCTCACCGGCGGTGCCTGCCACCTGGACGCGCGCCAGGTAGCGGCAGCCTTGGAGCAAACCGGCTACGCTGCCCTGGATGTGCTCCTCATCGAGAACGTGGGCAACCTCATTTGCCCCACGTCCTACGATTTGGGGGAGGATTTCAAAGTGGTGTTGCTCTCCCTCACCGAGGGGGACGACAAGCCCTTCAAGTACCCAGCCATCTTTGCGCGGGCAGAAGTGGCGCTCCTCACAAAGGTGGACTTGGCTGGGGTGGTGGATTTTGACTTCGCTGCGGTAGAGCAGCAAATCCGCACCCTCAACCCGACGGGTCTCATCCTGCGGGTTTCGGCGAAGACAGGGGAGGGCATGGAGGCTTGGTGTCGGACGCTGCAGCAGAGGCTGGCCGCCAAGCGCGCGTGCGGGTGAGGGCAACCTGCCGCGGCGTGGTGCAGGGGGTGGGCTTTCGCCCGGCAATCGTGCGCCATGCTCGTGCCCTGGGGCTTGCCGGTTTCGTAGCCAACACGCCGGAAGGAGCGGTCATGGAGGTGGAGGGTGGCGAGGACCAGGTGGAAGCGTTTTTCGGCACCCTGGCCCAGGCCCTGCCGCCGCTGGCGCGCTTGGAGGAGGTGACCACCGCTCCTGTGCCTTTGCGAGGGGAGCAGCAGTTCGTGGTGGCACCAAGCCAGCAAGGAGTGCGACGGGAGGCAATCGTCCCGCCGGACTTGGCCCTGTGCTCCGACTGCCGCAGGGAAATGGAGGACCCCATCGACCGCCGTTTCCGTTACCCGTTCACCACCTGCACCAACTGTGGCCCTCGCTTTTCCCTGGTGTGGCAGTTGCCATACGACCGCCAGCGCACGGCCATGGCCTGTTTCCCTCTTTGCCCCCTCTGCCAAAGGGAGTACGAGGATCCGGGCAATCGGCGTTTTCACGCCGAACCGGTGTGCTGTCCGCAGTGCGGGCCCAGGTTGCGTCTGCTGCGGCCCACTGGCGAGGAGCTGGGCCGGGACCAGCAGGCGCTGGTACGTGCTCGGGAGCTCCTGGCGCAAGGAAAAATACTGGCAGTTAAAGGCCTGGGGGGCTTTCAGCTGGCCTGCCGGGCGGACGAGGAGGCCACGGTGCGTCGCCTGCGCCGACGAAAGAAGCGGCTGGCTAAGCCCTTTGCTGTCATGGCGCGGGACCTGGAGGTAGCTGCGCGGCTGGCTCACCTCTCTGCAGCAGAGAGGGCGCTTCTGGCCTCACCTCAGGCCCCCATCCTGTTGGCGCCAAGGAGAAAAGCTGCCGCCCTGGCCCCCTCGATAGCTCCGGGGTTGGGCGACGTGGGCGTCATGCTGCCCACAACCCCCCTTCATGTGGAGCTTTTCCGCCACGCTCCCTTTGACGCCCTGGTCATGACCTCCGGCAACGTCACGGATGAGCCCATCTGCCGCGGCAACCGCGAGGCGCTGGCTCGCCTGGGAGCCATTGCCGACGCGTTACTCCTCCACGACCGGGATGTGGTGCGGCGGGTGGACGATTCCGTTTGCCGCACGGGCGCCGAAGGTCCCTTTTTGGTGCGCCGCTCGCGTGGGTATGTGCCCAGCCCGCTGCCATTGCCGGCAGCCAGCCCTGAGTCAGTACTGGCATTAGGCGGCTTTTTGCAAAACGCGGTGGCCTTGGCTTGCAACACCCAAGCTTTCTTGAGTCAACATGTGGGCGACCTGGACAACGAGCCGGCCAGGGCCTTTCTCCTCGAGGTCATCGAGAACCTGGAAAGCTTCCTGCAGGTACGGCCGGTTTACCTGGTCGCGGACCAGCACCCGGACTACCCCTCCCGCCAGCTAGCCTGGGAGTTGGCCAAGCAACGGGGTGGGCAGGTGCTGGAGCTGCAGCACCACCTGGCCCACGGTGCTGCGGTTTTGGGCGAGCACGGCGCGTTCCCGCAGGCTGACGAAGGGGTGGGCATCGTGGCCCTGGACGGGACAGGCTACGGCCCTGACGGCACTGCCTGGGGGGGCGAGCTCCTTTTCCTGAGGGGCGATTTGCGCTGGAAGAGAGTGGGCTGGTGCCAGCCCTTACCGCTGGTGGGCGGAGATGCCGCGATCCGCCAGCCCTGGCGGGTGGTGGCGGCAGCCTTGCACCGGGCTGGCAGGCTGGAACTCTTCCAGCTCCTGCCGGAAAAGCTGCGCCAGAGGGCAAAGCAGCTTTTGCCCTTGCTGGATGGCCCGTGGCCGCTGGCCTCCGGAGCTGGCCGGGTGTTTGAGGCCGCCGGCGCGCTCCTGGGCTTGGGCGAAGAGAATCGCTACGAGGGGGAGCTGGCCATGCGGCTGGAGGCGGTGGCCAGTGCCTGTGCGAAGGAGGTAGCCCCTTGGGCTGAGATGCTAAGCCTGGTTCAGGGCCATGTGATGCGCACAGACGTGCTGTTGGCCGAGCTGGCCGCTCGACGAGGGGCGGGAGTTGGCCGCGCACAGCTGGCCGCCGAGTTTCATGCCACCCTTGCAGCGCTGCTGGCCGAGTTGGCGGCGAGGGTTTTTCCCGCGGGCTCGCTCGTGGCCTGTGGCGGGGGGTGCTTGGTCAACCGGTTGTTGCGCACCTGGTTGCTGCGGGAGCTTTCGGCGCGCGGTTTTCGCGTGCTCTTGCCCAGGGAGCTACCCGCCGGCGACGGAGGCGTATCCTATGGGCAGGCGGTGCTGGCGGCGGTCTCGTTGGCCCGCGGTGTGGTGCCCACGCAGGAAGGGGGTGAACCGTGTGCTTGGCGGTCCCCATGAAGCTGGTTTCCCGCAAGGATATGCTGGGGGTGGTGGAGCTGGACGGCGTGCAGCGAGAGGTTTCCCTGATGCTGCTGCCGGATGCCCAGGTGGGCCAGTACCTGCTGGTCCATGCCGGCTACGCCATTTCCCAAGTGGATGAGCAGGAAGCGGAGTCCACCCTCGCACTCGTGCGCGAGGTGCTGGGGGCGGAAAACCAGTGAATGGCTTCCAATCCCCCGAGCTGGTGCACGGCCTGGCGCACCAAGTCCAAACGCTGGCCGAAAAGCTGCCGCGGCCGGTGACCTTCATGGAGGTCTGCGGCACCCACACCAACGCTATTGCCGCGGCGGGATTGCGTCGGCTGATGCCGCCTCAGGTGCGCTTGATCTCGGGCCCGGGCTGCCCGGTGTGTGTGACCCCGGTTGGCTACGTGGACCGGGCCCTGGCCTTGGCGCGCGAGGACGGCCACGTGATCGCCACCTTCGGCGACCTGCTGCGCGTTCCCGCCAGCGTCGGTTCTTTGGAGGAGGCTAGGGCCGAAGGCTGCGACGTGCGCGTGGTTTACTCGCCCAGGGATGCTTTGGCCTTGGCCGCTGCCCACCGGGAGCGGCGTGTGATTTTCCTCGCCGTCGGCTTCGAAACCACCGTGCCCACGGTGGCCGCTGCTCTGCGGGAGGCGGAGGAAGAAGGCGTGGGCAATTTTTTCGTGCTCTCGGGGCACAAGGTTATGCCGCCAGCGTTGGCGGCGCTGTTGGCTGACCCCCGGCGGCAGCTGGACGGGCTCATCCTGCCGGGGCATGTATCGGCCATTATCGGTGCGCGGGCCTACCGTCCGCTGCTGCAGCGCTACCCGGTTTCTGCTGTCATTGCTGGCTTTACGCCGGTGGACGTGCTGCAGGCGGTGCTGGAGCTGACGCGGCAAGTGGTGGAAGAAAGGCGGGAGCTGGTGAACCTTTACCGCCGGGTGGTGCGGGAAGAGGGAAATCCCGTGGCCTGGAGCTTGGTGGAGCGCTTCTTTGCCCCAGCCGATGCCCACTGGCGTGGCTTGGGGCTCATCCCCGCTTCCGGACTAGCCCTCAAAGAGGTTTGGGCGCATAGGGACGCCTCAGCCTTTCCGGTGACGCTTCCCCCTCCGCAAGAACCCACTGGCTGTCGCTGCGGCCAGGTGCTGCGGGGGCTCATCGATCCCCCCGAATGCCCCCTCTTTGCTTCTGCCTGTACGCCGGACCGGGCGGTGGGCGCCTGCATGGTTTCCTCCGAAGGGGCTTGCGCCGCCTGGTACCGCCACGAGCGGCTTTTGGGGGCTGCGTGAGCCGCCGCATCCTCTTAGCCCACGGCGGGGGTGGCCGGCTGACCCATGAGCTGGTCAAGTCGCTGTTCCTTCCAGCCTTAGCCAACCCCGCGTTGCAAGAGTTGGCGGACGCGGCCGTGTTGCCCCCGCAAGAGGGGGCCCTGGCCTTCACCACCGACGCCTTTGTGGTTGACCCGCCGGTATTTCCCGGTGGCGACTTGGGCTACCTGTCCGTGTGCGGCACGGTGAACGACCTGGCCATGGTGGGCGCGCGTCCGTTGGCCCTTTCTTGGGCCCTGATCCTGGAGGAAGGCCTGGAAGAGGAGCTGTTGGCCACCATCGTAAGGGGTGCGGCGCGGGCCTGCCAGGAGGTGGGCGTGTGCCTGGTGGCGGGTGATACCAAAGTGGTTCCCCGAGGCAAAGGCGACCGGGCTTTCGTCACCACCGCGGGTGTGGGGGTGCTGCAAGGGCCGGCCTTGGGAGACCGGCGCATCCAGCCGGGCGATGCGGTGGTAGTGTCCGGCGCCATTGGCGAACACGGCGCCACCGTGCTGGCAGCTCGCCATGGGCTGGCGGGTGAGCTGCGCTCGGACGTGGCGCCGCTGTGGCCCTTGGTGGCCGCCCTGCTGGACGCGGGGGTGGAGGTGCACGCGCTGCACGACCCCACCCGCGGTGGCGTGGCCACCGTGTGCTACGAGGTGGCGGAGCGCACGGGCTTGCGCATTGAGCTGGAGGAGGGGGCCGTAACCGTGCGGCCGGCGGTGCGGGCGGTGATGGACCTTTTGGGCTTGGATCCCCTTTACGTGGCTTGCGAAGGGCGCCTTTTGGCTTTTGTGAGCCCCCAGGATGCAGCCCGCGCCGTGGAAGCGCTGCGCAGCCACCCGCAGGGACGAGACGCGGCCATCATCGGCGTGGTCCAGGCCCGACAAGCGGGGCACGCACCGTTGGTGCTGCGCACCCGCTTTGGGCCCCTGCGCCCGCTGGATTTGCTTTCTGGGGCCGAGCTTCCCCGTATCTGCTAGGAGGCGTTATGGAGGGACTCACCCTCAACCTGGTGCTCACCGCAGCCGCGGTGGGTTTGCTGCACGTGGTGACCGGCCCGGATCACATCGTGCCTTTCGTGTTCCTGGCCCGAGCGCAGAGGTGGAGCACGGCCAAGACTGTTTTTGTCACCCTCTGCTGTGGGGTGGCTCACGTGCTGGCGTCTCTTCTTTTGGGCCTGGTGGGGCTAGGGTTGGGGGCCAGCCTGGGGCACGTCCAGGCGCTGGAAGAGGTGCGGGGGAGCCTCGCCGCTTGGGGTTTGGTCGCCTTCGGCTTGGCTTATGGCCTCTGGGGGCTTCGGCGGGCGGTGAGGGAACGGCAGCAGCTGGTCTTGCACGCCCATGAGGGGCACGTCCACGTGCACGCCCACGGGCACCGACCGCACCAACACGATGGGGGGCTCCCCTCTCCTGTGACCTTTTGGACCCTCTTCCTCATCTTTGCCTTTGGACCTTGCGAGCCGCTCATCCCCCTGTTCATGCTGCCCGCCAGTCGGGGCCTATGGCACGTGGCCTTGGCAGTTGGGGCGGTGTTTGGAGCGGTGACTCTGCTCACCATGGTGGCAGCGGTGTTGGCCGCGCGCACTGGCATCGAGCGTGTGCCGCTGGCTGGCTTGGAACGCTGGTCTCATACCCTGGCGGGGTCGGTGATTGCCCTTTCCGGCTTAGCGGTCATTTACCTGGGTCTGTGAGTCGGGCGGGCGTTAGCGGCGTTGGGACTGCTCACGCCCGATTCAGCTGGACGGAGCGGTAGCTAGCCGTCGGCGCTCGCGGAAGATAAGCACCAGGTTGCGGATGTAGACTACCAGGCCAGCAGCCTGGCCGAGGGTGAATACCGGGTCGTGCCGCAGGATGGCGTAAACGAGGAGCACGAGCCCACCGGCGACCGAGAAATACCAAAAGGCCAACGGGATGACGCTCTTGCCCTTGGCCTCGGAAACCAACCATTGCACTATGAACCGGGCGGAAAAAAGGGCCTGGCCGAGAAAGCCGAATGCCATGAGCCAAAGGGGCGGCACGTTCATGCTCTGAGCCTCCAGCGCAGGACGCGGTCCTGCATCCAGCGTACGCCCAAAGCGTCGCGCAAGCCTCGCAGGGCCCGATCCCAGGTGCCGTAGTGGGACCGGCCCGCCTGCCGTGGCCGATGGCGCACGGGCACTTGGGCCACGGTGTAGCCCTCTAGCTTGAGCAGCGTGGGCAGGAACCGGTGGGCGCCGTTCCACATGCGGATGCTCTTGATAGCTTGGGCGCGAAAAACCTTGAGGGGACAGCCGGTGTCCACGATGTCTTCCCGGGTCAGCCAGTTGCGCACCGCGTTGGCGAACCGAGAGGAAAAGCGCTTCCAGGCGGAGTCGTGGCGAATCGCGCGGATGCCCACCACTGCATCGTGGTTTTCCAGCAACGGAAGAAGGCCGGGGATGTCCTCGGGGTCGTTCTGCAGGTCGGCGTCGAGGGTGATGACCACGCGGCCGCGTGCATGGGCAAAGCCGGCGGCCAAGGCAGCCGACTGGCCACAGTTTTCCACGAAGTGCAGCACCCGCAAGCGGCTATCCCCGGCTGCCAGCTGATCCAGCAGAGGGCCGGAACCATCGGTCGAGCCGTCGTCCACCAGCAAAACCTCGAAGGGCTCGCCCAGGCGCTCCATCACCGGCAGCACTGCCGCCACTAGCGGTTGAAGGTTATCCCTCTCGTTGTGCACAGGAATGACCAGCGAGTACGTGGGCCCCGTCACGCGGGGATTGTACTACCCGGTCCGATCGCTCTGGCCTGACCCTTGGGGTACACTTTCGTGCATGAAGGTGCTCTTGGTTCATAGCGATGATCGGCCGTTCGAGCGGGAGCGCTTTGGTGCCGCGTGGCTGGCGGCGGGGGGTCAAGAGGGTGAGCTGGTGCCTCTCACCCCCTCCACCCGCGTGGAGGTACCGGAGAGGGCGGAAGAAGTGGTCGGCATCCTCACCACCGGGGGGCCTGATGTGGACCCCACTCGCTACGGCCAACCTCGTCACCCCAACACCGAACCCCAGCCTGAGCGGGACGAGCTGGATTGGTGGTTGCTGTCCAAGGCCAGGAGGGAAGAACTGCCGGTGCTGGCGATTTGCTACGGCTGCCAGCTTTTAAACGTCTTTTTTGGTGGGACTTTGATTCAACACCTTCCGGACGAGGGCAAGGAGGGCCACCGCATCTCCCAACCCAAGGACGCCATGGCCCACCCCGTCCGCGTGCTTTCGGAGTCGCGCTGCCTGGCGGGCTTGCCGTCGGAGTTTGGCGTCAATTCCAGACACCACCAAGCCATTGCGCGGGTGGGCCAAGGGCTGGCGGTGGCGGCGGTGGCACCTGATGGGGTGGTTGAGGCGGTGGAAGCAAGGGACCGTGATTTTCTCTTGGGGGTGCAGTGGCACCCGGAAAACTTGCTGTTCGAGCCCCATGTGGAGCTCTTTCGTCGTTTTCGCCAGGCCTGCCTGCGGAGGGCTCGCCAGTGAGGTTGCGAGTGGTCGCGGCCTGCCTTGTGGTGTTGCTCCTGGGCGCCTGCGAGCGGGACGTGCCCACGGCCGAGGAGCGGGAGGCGATTACCACCCTAACGCGAGCCTTCCTGCTGGCGCTGGCGCAGGCGTACAGCACCATGGACACCAAGCCGCTGGAGCGTTTGGCCGCGCCGCGCTTCATCAACGAGACCTGGGATGGCATTCTCACGCTTCGAGCTAACGACGACCGTTTGGATCCGGTACTGGTGGAGCTCACCATCACCGACATTAAAGTGCTGCGCCACGCCAACGCCTATGTTTTTTGCACGGAAAAATGGGACACCAAGAGGCTTTCGGTGGACGGCAGCGTGCTCAAGGGTCACGACCCTGCCTCCGTGCTTCACAGCGTCATCCAAATGAAGAAGTTGGAGGGGCGATGGGTGGTGCTGTATCGCGAGGTGGAGGAGACGGCCACCGGACCTCGGTTTCTCGTGCGCACACCCGCTCCGCGAAGCCCATGATGCCAACGGTGGCGCTGGTTGGACGGCCCAACGTGGGCAAGTCCACCCTCTTCAACCGGCTGGCGGGACGGAGGAAGGCCCTCACCCATGACGTGCCCGGCGTCACCAGGGATCGGGTGGTGGCTGAGGCTCGGCGTCCCAGCGGGGGTTCGATCCTGCTGGTGGATACGGGCGGGTTCGACCCGGAAAGCCAAGCCACAATCCCAGCCTTGGTGCGGGAACAGGCGCTCGTAGCGGTGGCGGAGGCGCAGGTCATCCTGCTGGTGGTGGATGGCACGGAGGGTTTGCTGCCGGCTGACGAAGAGCTGGCCGCGCACCTGCGGCGCTCCGGCAAGCCCACGGTGGTGGTGGTCAACAAGGCGGATCGCCGGGATGCCCGCTTTGCCGTGAGCGATTTCCTTCCTCTGGGATTGCCCACCATTCCCATCTCGGCGGAGCATGGTTTAGGGCTCGATGGCCTCTGGGAGGAGCTGGAGCGCCTGTTGCCGCCCTCTGAGGCGGAAGAGTTACCGCCTCCGGAGTTGGCCGTGGCCATCGTCGGCCGCCCCAACGTGGGCAAGTCCTCCCTGCTCAACCGCATCTTGGGCGAGGAACGGGTGCTGGTCTCGCCCTTGCCTGGGACCACCAGGGATGCGGTGGACACGCCGGTCAGCTTCGGGAACCGCCGATTGCTGCTGGTGGATACGGCTGGCATTCGCCGCAAGGGCCGCACCGAGCAGGGGGTGGAGGTGCTGACGGTGGTGATGGCGCGCAAGGCCATCGCCCGCGCTCAGGTGTGCCTGCTGGTGGTGGACGGGGCGGAGGGTATCACCGCCCAAGACGCCCACGTGGCCGGGCTGGTAGAGGAGGCGGGGCGTGGGGTAGTGGTGGTGGTGAACAAGGCGGACCTGGTAAGCCCGGAGAAAAAGCGGCGTCTGCGGGATGAGCTGGAGCTGAGGTTGAAGTTCCTCAAGGACACGCCGGTGGCTTTCGTCTCTGCCCTGACCGGCCGCGGGGTGGGGAGGCTTCTACCTCTTGCTTGGGAGGTGGGGCAGAACTTCCATCGGCGCATGGGTACGGCTGAGCTCAACCGCGTGCTGCGGGCAGCATGGGCGGAGCATCCCCCGCCAGGGGGCAAAAAGGAACCCAAGCTCTTCTACGCCACCCAGGTGCGCACGGGGCCACCGGTGATCAAGCTGTTCACCAACCTCCGCGAAGAGCCGCACTTTTCCTACCAGCGGTTTTTGGAAAACGTCCTGCGGCAAGCTTTCCCCTTGGCAGGTGTGCCGGTGAGGGTTATCATTCAAGGGAAGCCGTAGGGAGCGGACGATGGTGCAATTTCGCCCCACTGCCCGGGAAATAGTGGCCAAGATCGTGTACTACGGGCCCCCTTTGGGCGGTAAGACCACCAACCTGCGCATGCTTTGGGAAGGTTACCCCCCGGAGGTGCGGGGGGAGCTCATCGTCTTGCCCACCGGGACAGACCGCACCATCTACTTCGATTACCTTCCCCTTACCTTCCGCAAGCTGCGAGGGCTGGACCTGAAGATTCAGCTTTACACGGTGCCCGGGCAAGTGCGCTTTGACTCCACGCGCCAAGTGGTGCTGCGCGGTGTGGATGGCGTGGTTTTTGTTGCCGATTCTCAACGGGAAGTACTCGCCTCCAACCTGGAGTCCTGGGCCAACCTGAAGAAGAACCTGGCGCTGCAAGGGCTGTTCCTGCCGCAGCTGCCGCACGTGATCCAGTACAACAAACGGGATCTGCCAAACATTGTCAGCGTGGAGGAGCTGGACGGGGAGCTCAACGAGTTCAACGCGCCCATATTCGAGGCCATTGCCATTCAGGGTATTGGCGTGGAAGAGACGCTGCAAGCCATCGTTCGCTTGGTGGTGCGTTCCCTGCGCGACCGCTTCAATTTGCCGTTGGAGCCGCAGCCAGCGGCCGCATCTCCGCCCCGCACGGAGGAGCTGGTCACCAAGCCAGTGGAGGTTCAGCCGCAGCCGCTGCCTCGGGAAGAGAGCTGGGAGCGGGACGTGGTGCGTCCTTTCCCCCTTACTCCCCCGGAAGTTACCCCTCCCACCGTGCCGGTCCTCAGCGACGCCCTCGAAACGAGCCCAAAACCGCAAGCCATCCCTGCGGAGCCCGTGGGTGCCCAGCCTTTCTTCACCCCGCCAGAGCCCCCGTCCCAACCCCTTGCAGCGGAGGTCGAGCCTTTTGCTGGTGAGCCCACCAGCGCTGCGGCCGGGGGCGAGCTGGAACTGGCTTTTGTTCCGACCCAAGCTGAGCCAGCGGCCACCCCGGACAGCCCTTTGGCTGAGGGCGTGGCTAAGGAAAACATGCGCACAGAAACGGCCCCAGGTGAGACCAGCGCCGGTGAGCTGGTTTTGGAGGAGCCATGGGAAGCCCCTTTGCCCCCGCAGGAAGTGGCTTTCCTGGAGGAAGAGATGCCTTCGAGTTCAGCGCCAGGTCGTTGGGGCGAGGTGCCGCTGCCCCCCGCGGCGGTTACCACGCCCGCCGCGCCGGTTTTTACCTCGCCAGAGGAGGGGAAGCAGCCGCCTCGCTTTGGGGAGCAAGGGGCGGAGGTGGCGCAAACAGCCGCAGCTGTTTGGGCGCAGACCCCAGCTAGCCAGCCGGCGCTCGACCTTGAACCTGCGGGACCTCCTGCTGTGGAGGAACCTTTCACCCTTCCCACCAGCCCGGCAGCTCCCGCCCCTTCGCCTTTGGCCGAGGGGAAGACTGCCGGGGCAGCCTTGCCCGAGCCGTTTCCCATGCTGGTGGAAGCGGAGCTGGCAGGCGAGGACGTCTTCGCCTTGACGCCTGCGCCGCCGCCGGTGACCAAGATGGAAGCGGCCCTCGTGGAGCGGGTGTTGCCCAAGGCGGTAACCCGGCACGGGGAGCTGCGCGAGTTGGAGGTAGAGGTGCCGGTGCCCGCCGCCTGGATAGGTGGACGGCGGGTAACCCTGCAGCTGCGCCTCACCCTTGTGCCCGAGGAGGAAAGCCATGAGTCCTAAGGGCGTGGCCATCCCGGACAAGGAGGAGTTTAAGATCAACGAGGTATGCGAGCTGGCGGGCGTGAAGCCCTTCGTGTTGCGCTATTGGGAGCAGGAGTTCCCCGAGCTGGCACCCGCCAAGCAGCCCGGTGGGCAACGGGTCTATCGCCGACGGGACGTGGAGCTGGTGCTTCGCATCAAGCACCTTCTTTACGAAGAAAAGTTTACCATAGCCGGTGCTAAGAAGCGGCTGGCGGAAGAGCGCCTTCCAGCGGCCCCGTCAGTCGCGCCCGAGCTTGACAAAGGCACCGAAAAACAAGTAGAAAAGCTCCGCCAGGCCCTGGCAGGGGTGAAGAGGGAGCTGGCGGAAATTCTTGAAGAGCTGTCTTGACGGTCGGGACGTGGCGCAGCCTGGTAGCGCACTTGAATGGGGTTCAAGGGGTCCCGGGTTCAAATCCCGGCGTCCCGACCATTTTTCCCTCCACAGGTCTCTCCCTGTTGGCCGGTAAGGTCTGCAAAGCGCCCACGCCATAGTTGGTTTTGCCAGCCTCTAAGGACCGAAGACACGCCTGAGGTGGCATTGCGTCCAGGGCCCAGACAAAGCTGCCATAATAAGCCGCGGGAGGAAGCTATGGATATCAGCTTGGAGCCCGATTTTTTGCGCGTGACGGAGATGGCTGCCATTGCCGCGGCTCGCACCATGGGACGTGGGGCCCGCAAGTACTCGGACAAGGTGGCGGTGCAGGCCATGCGTGCCGAGCTGGACAACCTGGCTATAGCCGGCACCATCGTCATCGGCGAGGGGGAGAGGGACAAAGCCCCCATGCTGTTCACCGGCGAGAGGGTTGGCAGGGACAAGGACGGCAGCTTAGGCTTACCCGAGGTGGATATTGCCGTGGACCCGCTGGAGGGTACCAACCTCTGCGCCACCGGCGCCAACAACGCCATTGCCGTGTTGGCAGCGGCTTCCAAAGGGGGCCTGCTGTACGCGCCGGACATTTACATGGAGAAGATCGTGGTGGGCCCCACGGCGCGCGGCTGCATTGATATCGATGCTCCGGTGAAGGACAACCTGCAGCGCATCGCCAAGGCCTACGAGCGGGATGTGGAGGACCTGGTGGTGGTGGTCTTGGACCGGCCTCGCCACGAAAAGCTCATAGCTGACATCCGCGCGGCTGGTGCCCGCATCAAGCTGATCGGAGACGGGGACCTCTCCGCGGGTTTGGCGGCGGCTATTCGAGGTACCGGTGTGCACGTGGTCATGGGCATCGGCGGGGCCCCGGAGGGCGTGCTGACCGCTGCTGCCTTGCGCTGCCTCAACGGGGACATGAGGGCTCGCCTCGTGGTGCTGGAGGACTGGCACCGGCGCCGGTTGGAAGAGGTGGGGATCACCGACGTGAACCACGTGTACACGGCCGAGGAGCTGGCTTCGGGTTCGGATGTGATTTTTGTGGCTTCCGGGGTCACCAAGGGCGACTTGCTGGAGGGGGTGCGGTTCTTTGGTGGGGGTGTGCGGGTCTCTTCCGTGCTCATGTCCTTGGCCACCCGAACCATCCGCTTTGTGGACACGGTCTACATGGAAGCGGACGGCCACTTGGAGGTCTTGCGCTCGTGACCCTGGCCGGCCTGCTGCTCGCGGGGGTGGGGTTTTTCCCCGTGCCGGACGTGGTGCGGCGCTTTCCCGATGCCAGCGCCTTTCCGGGAGTGGGCGTGCAGCGAGAAGCCAACATGCTGGCGGCCATTTGGCACGAAGCGGAGGCGCTGCTCACCAGCGGCCCTGGCCCGGGCCAAATCATGGCTCGCTTTCGCCGGGGGGAGCTCACCGGCGACGAGCGGGTGCTGGTGCTTTTGGGTGCCTGCCACACCCACGATCTCCAGCTCGTCCCTCTCTACCAGTGGGCCTTCGAGGTGGGCGGGGCCAAGGACAAGCTGGCGGCTGCCATAGGCTTTTTTTACCTGGTGGGGTTGGATCCGCCGGCGCCCTCGGCGGTGCCGCAAAAGGGGGATCATTGGCAAGAGCTGGCCTCCCGCGCCCGCGAGCTGGCGCGGGAAGCCGGGACCACGCCGCTGGCGCGCCTTTGGGTGCGCTCGTACCTGGCCGCCTCCGGTTTGCCGGCGGGTCGGGGGTTTGTTTTCCGCGCCCCACCGGAAACGTGCCTGCGGGCCCTGGTTCGGGTGGCCCAACCTGAGGATTTGGCCGAAGTGGTTGCCCTCTGGCCCTTGGTGGCTCCAGCCCACCGCAGCTACCTGGTGCGGGTGTTGGAGGCTCTGACCCTCAGCCGCTGGGTTCCGGCTCCGCCTAACCCTCAAGGGCCAACGGGGCCTTGGATCATGGAAACGGCAGTAAACGCCGTGGATGCTTGGGTCAGCCGTTTATGCGCCACCCCCAACGGCTGGGCCAGCTTTTGGCAGCGGGCGGCGCAGCTGGGCCAGGGCGATCTGCAGGAAGGGTTGCTGGTGGCCGTGCGCGAGGCCTACCCGCCCGTTTGGCCGGTGGCGGCCTGGCACCTGCAAGCCTGGGGTGCACCGGCGGTGGTGCTGGAACGCACCCGGCCGGATCACCCGGCTAACAAGGAGCGGGTGGACAAGCTGCGCGCCTTGTTCCGCCAAGAGCGTGCAGGCTCGCACCGGCCCGGGCCCGCGGCGGCGCCATCGCGTCCCCCAGCATCTCGGCCTGCACCCATCCCGCTCCCTTTTCCCACGCCCGGAAGCTGAAGGGGCCGCTGAAGAGCGGGCTGGGAGGTGGGGTACAATGCCCTGGCAGGGAGGATGCGCATGGCCAGCCCATTGCAAAACCTGGAACCCCGTTTGGTTTGGCAGCATTTTGACGAGATTCTCAAGGTGCCCCGGCCCTCCAAGCACGAGGAGAAGATCCGCGCCCACGTGCGAGCCTGGGCTGAAGGTCGGGGCCTCTCCGTCAGGGAAGATGCGGCGGGCAACATGCTGGTGCGAGTACCGGCCACGCCGGGGCACGAGCAGGCGCCCACGGTGGTGCTCCAGGCTCACCTGGACATGGTGGCGGAGAAAAACTCCGATGTAACTTTCGACTTCTTCAAAGATGCCATCCAGCCTCGCATCGTGGGCGACTACGTTTACGCTACCGGGACCACCCTGGGTGCCGACAACGGCATTGGCGTGGCCGCCGCTATGGCGGTAGCTGAGGACCCGGAGGCGACGCACGGGCCACTGGAGCTGCTGTTCACGGTGGACGAGGAAACGGGCTTAACGGGGGCGGCGCAGCTGGACCCCTCTTTGGTGACCGGCCGTACCTTGCTGAACCTGGACACGGAGGAGGACGGAGCCTACTACATCGGCTGCGCCGGCGGGGCCGATGCCCATTCGGTTTTTGTCGTTAGGCGCGAGCCTGTGCCGGCGGGGCACGTGGCTTTGGCGGTGTGGGTGCGGGGCCTGCGCGGGGGTCACTCGGGGGTGGACATTCATGAGAACCGTGGCAACGCGCTCAAATTCCTCGCGCGGGTGCTGGCGGCGGCGCGCCAGGCCTCCCCGGAGCTGCGCTTGGCCAGCTTGAGTGGGGGCAGCAAGCACAACGCTATTCCGCGGGAAGCCGATGCCGTCATTACCGTGCCTGCCACCAGGCGAGCGGCTGTGGTTGAGGCGGTGGAGCAAGCTGCCGCCGTGCTCAAAGAGGAGTTTGGCGAGATCGACCCGGGCCAGAAAGTCGAGCTGGAGGAGGCTAGGACCGCGGAGGCCTTCGCCCAGGACGATGGCCAACGAATCCTGGATGCGCTTTTGGCCTGCCCCCACGGCGTGCTGGCCATGAGCCGAGCGGTGGCGGGGTTGGTGGAAACCTCCAACAACTTGGCGGTGGTCACCACCGAGGGCAACCAGGTCAAGGTGGTCACCTCCAGCCGCTCGTCGGTCATGCCGTCGCTGCGGGCCACGCTACAGCACGTGGAGGCGGTGTTCCGCTTGGCGGGAGCAGCGGTGGAAGTCCACGATGGCTACCCCGGCTGGAAACCCAATCCCCAATCGCCCGTGCTGCAGCTGGCACGGGGGGTTTACCAGCGCGAGTTTGGCAAAGAGCCTGAGGTCAAGGCCATCCATGCTGGCTTGGAGTGCGGCCTCATCGGAGAAAAGTTTCCGGGCATGGACATGTTGTCCTTGGGGCCGCAAATCGAGTCCCCCCACTCGCCCGACGAGCGGGTCAAGGTTTCCACGGTGGCCAACTTCTACAGGCTCCTGAAGGCCCTACTTCGAGCCATGGCCTGAGGACACAGGGAGGCCACGTTGGAAAAGGGCCGAGCGGCTATTGTCACCGGCGGCGGGACCGGTTTGGGACTGGCCATTAGCTTGGAGCTGGCCCGGCGAGGCTACCCGGTGGTGGTTGCCAGCCGGCGGGAGGAGCACCTGCGGGTGGCCGAAGAGCGCGTCCGCCAGGCCGGTGGCCAAGTGCTGGTTTGCCCTTGCGATGTGCGGGAGCGGGAGCGGGTGGCGGAGGTCATCGAAGAAGCGGAAGCGCGTTTCGGCAGCGTGGGGCTTTTGGTCAACAACGCGGCGGGTAACTTTGTGGTGCGAGCCGAGGAGCTCTCGCCTCGCGGCTGGGAAGCGGTGCGGGGGATCGTGCTGGACGGCACCTGGAACTTTTCCCAGGAAGCGGGCAAGCGCTGGATTGCCCGAGGGGAGACGGGTTCCATCCTCAACATCATCGCCACCTACGCGTGGACTGGTGCCTCAGGGGTGGTTCATTCTGTTTCCGCCAAAGCGGCCGTTTTGGCCATGACCCGTGCCCTGGCCATGGAATGGGGCAAGTTCGGCATCCGCGTGAATGCCCTGGCGCCGGGAATCATGGTCACCGAGGATGCAGCCAAAAACCTGGGCTACGCCGATCCGGCGGTGCAGCAAGCCTTGGCGGCCAAGGTGCCCCTGCGGCGGCTTGCTGGGGCGGAGGAGGTGGCAGCACTGGCTTGCGACTTGGTCACCGACCGCCACCCCTACGTCACTGGTGACTGTTGGACGGTGGACGGTGGCCTGTGGCTCGCCGGCTTTCCCGATTTACGCGCGGTAGTAGACGGGCAAGGCTAGCTTCGCAGCCTGCTCGAAGCCTCGGCTTTCGGCCGCTGGCCCCTCACGGCAAGGGCAAGCATGGCGAGCGCTGCCAGCTGGAGGGCCAGCGAAGCGGAGACCATTGCCAGGTAGCCGAAGCGATACAGCGCGCCGAAGAGGGTTCCCGCCGCCAGCCAAGCGAGCCCCGAAACGAAGTGGAACGCGCCAAAGGCCAACGCTCGTCGTCCGCGGGGAGCGGTGGCGGCTATGGCGGCTTTCAGCACCGTTTCCTGGAGGGCCGTGACCGCCCCCCAGAGGGCAATGCCCAAAGCCACGGCCAGCGGCTGGTGGTGGAAGGCCAACGGCACAACCAGAAGCCCCACCACCGCGGCCGTACCCAGGCTGCGCAGGCCCCAACGGTCAAACAACAGGCCAGCAGGAAGCGCGAGGATCCCGTCCAAGCCCATAGCTAGGGCAAAGAGCAGCGGCACGGTGGCCGCGGCGAAGATGCCCTGCTGCTGGCAATGGAAGGCCATCAAGGGGAAGGGCGCCAGGCCGGCCACATGCAGCGCTACGAACGCCATCAACCAGGACATGGAGAGGGTCGGTTGAGCCCCGGTGGCTTGGCTCAGCTGGGGTTGGCTTGAGGGAAAACGGAGGTAAGCCCAGGCCAAGCAAGCAAGGGCCGCCAGGGCGGGGATACCGAGGAGGAGAAAGGCGGCCCGCATAGAGCCTTGGCCGCTAAGTATGGCCGCCACCAACAGCGGCCCACACACCGCGCCTATCTGGTCGAGGAGCTCGTGCAGCCCAAAGCCCCTGCCGTGGCCGAGCTGCTCGGTGGCCTGGGAAAGGAGGGCGTCGCGGGCAGGCGTGCGTACGGCTTTGCCTACGCGCTCCAACACCACCAGCGCTGCCGCCCACTCCCAGCTGCCTGCCAGCGCCAGCGCTGGCACCGCACCCAGGTTGAGGGCATAGCCCAAAAAGGTCCAGGCCCAGTAGCGGCGCGTGCGGTCGGCCAAAAGGCCGGTGAGCAAGCGCAGGGAGTAGCCGAAGAACTCGCCCAGACCTGAGCTGGCGCCCACCGCCAAGCTGCTGGCCCCCAGAAGCGCCAGATAGGGGCCAATGATGGCCCGTGCGCCCTCGTACGTCACGTCGGCAAACAGGCTCACCAGCCCGAAGACGGCCACCAGGCCCGCGGCGGCGGAACGTTTGCCCTTTGAGTTCTTTGGCAGCTTCATTCAGCCAGCTCTGTCACGGGCGCAAGGAGCCGACGGCGAGGCAGGTGGAAAAACTGCGTCGCCAAGGTGTTATCCGCCTGCGAGCCGGCAATGAGCATGGAAAGCTCGTCGGGGGTGATCGGTGGGTTGGACAGCACGCGCGCCGTAAGCCTGACCATCATGCGAGCAAGCCCCAGGGGGACCTTAACAAACAGCCGCTTGTTCCCCATGGCGGCAGCCAGCCGTTGCAGGACCTCCAGGTAACTTATGACCTCGGGACCACCCAGCTCGATAACCTTACCCTCAGTGGCTGGGTTGGTAAGGCTTTCCGCAAAGGCTTCGGCCACCTCCTCTACCGCCACTGGCTGAACCGGAAACGAGCCATCCCCGAAGACGGGAACCAGGGGCCAGCGGCCCACCACCTTCTTTAGCGTTGTGGTGAACCCGTCTCCGGGTCCGAAAATCACCGAAGGGCGGAAAATGGTCCAGGCCAAGCCCGAAGCCATCACCAGCTCTTCCGCCTCCCCTTTCGTTCGGTGGTAAGGGGTCATGCCCTGGGGGTCGGCTCCCACGGCCGACATGTGTATCAGGCGCCGAATACCGAGGCTTTGGCAGACAGCTAGCACGCGGGCTGTGCCCTCCAGGTGGATTTTTTGAAAGGTAACGCCCTCTTTGGGCCGCTCGCGGATAATGCCTACCAGGTGCACCGCCGCCTGGCAACCCTGGGCCCAGCGCTCCCAGCGGGGACTGGTTACGTCCGCGGCAATGCGCACCAATCCCGGCTCGGCTTCACCCGTAGGATGCCGCCGCGCTAACGCCGCCACCTGCCAGCCACGACGCACCAGCTCTGCCACCACCGCGCGGCCAACAAAGCCGGTGGCTCCGGTCACCAGCACCCGCTTCGGGGGCGGAGGGAAAAGCGCATCCTGGGGCTCTTTTTTTCCTCTCGGGCGAGGTGCAGTCTCAGGTTTCATGGGTTCGGCCCCCGCGGGATGGTAGCATGAGCCATGCGCCGCGCCCTGGTTGCTGATCTGCATTTGGGCCAATCCCCCGGCGATGAACCACGCTTCCAGCATCTTTTGGCCCAGCTGCCGGAGGCAGGCGTGCGGGAGCTCATCCTGGGTGGGGATGTGTTCCGCACCCTGGTGGGCTTTCCGCGTTTCTGGGACGAGGCCATCCGCGCCTGCCTGCACGGCCTGAAGCAGGTGCGGGAGCGAGGCGTGCGGGTGGTGTGGGTGGAAGGCAACCGGGATTTTTTCCTCGACAGCCCTCCCATGGCTTGGTATCACGACCGCTTCGTGCCGGCCTACGGCTTTGTCGCCGGCGCTCGTCGCTTCGTGGTGGAGCACGGCGACATGGTTAACGCCAAGGACGTGCGCTATCGCTTTTGGCGAGCGCTTTCCAAAAGCCGGCCGGCGCGGTTTCTCGCTCGTTCCTTGCCGCCCTTTCTCGCGCGGGCTATCGTGTTGCGCACCGAGGCCGCCCTCGCCAACAAAGGTTTTAGGTACCGCTTTGCGCTGCCGGAGGAAGCGCTGGCGCGGCACGCGCGGCGCCATTTTGCTGCGGGCGTGGACGTGGTGCTTTGGGGCCACTTTCACCGGCGCTGGTCCTTTCTCGAGGCGGGGAAGGAGGCCCACGTGGTACCGCCTTGGCTGGAGACTGGTTGCGTCGTATATATTGAAGAGGATGGGAGCATCCGCTGGCCAGATCGGGTTGCGCAGTTTGTTGACAATGCTGGGGCTTTTTGCTACCAGGAAGAGGCGAGGTGAGTATGGGCAAAAAAATTTTTCTGGCCGATGACAGCGTCACCATTCAAAAGGTGGTGGAGCTGACGTTCGCCGAGACGGATTACCAAGTCACAGCCTTGAGCTCGGGGACCGAGCTGTTGTCCAAACTGCAGCAGGAGCTGCCTGATTTGGTCTTGTGCGACGTGGTGATGCCCGACATCTCCGGGTACGACGTTTGCCAACGAATTAAAAGCGACCCAGCCACGCTCCATGTCCCCGTGGTGCTGCTCACGGGTACCTTTGAACCCTTTGACCGGGAACGGGCCCTCGCCGCCGGCTGCGATGCCATCGTCACCAAGCCTTTTGAAGCCCGCGCGCTCATCAGCACGGTGGACCAGCTGCTTTCTCAAGGGGCACCGCCAGTTGCACCCCCCTCGGAGGAAGAGCTGATGGGCCTGGGCGTTCCGGAGGGTGTGCCGGCGCTGGACTTCACCACCACCGGGTTTGACCGCATGGTTCCACCCCCTGAACAGCCGCCCGCGCCTCCGGAACAGGGACTAGAGCTCACCGCATCCAGCCTGCAGTCGGCGGTTTCGCCCCCTCCGCCGCCACCGCCGGAGCTGGCGCAGGCTGAATCCCCCTTTAGTGCGGTTGCGCCTGCACCTTTGGTGGGTGGTCTGGAGGAGCAGTCGTTGGAGCAGGCCTTCGCGCCCAGCTCAGAGCCGGAGCCTCCGGTAGCGGTACCAGCTGCCGAGGCCGCCGCACCGGCGTTTTTCCCGCAGGAGCCGGCCTCCCCTCCGCCGGAACGTCATCCCGCTGCCGAGCCGGGGGCACCAGCGCCCCCGGCGGTCACCGATGAGGAGGTGGAAACCGTTCCCCCTGGTGGGTTTCCTCCTCCGGCCGCGGTTTCGCCCTTGGCGGTCGGGGTCGACACCGACGGCCTGGTGGCGCGGGTGGTGGAGGAGGTGTTGCGGCGCCTGCCTCCCACGCCGGCCGCACCAACGGGGGAACCCCGATTGGGGGAGGAGGAGCTGGAGCGGCTCGCTCGACGGGTCTTGGAGCTGGCCACCCCGCTTTTGGAGCGCATCGCCTGGGAAGTGATTCCCGACATGGCAGAAATGTTGGTGCGCCAACGAATTGCCGAGCTGGAAGCCGCGGCGGACGAGGATTAACGCGCGCGTGCGGGCCAGGGAAGCACGTACGCCGGAAGCCGGTCCTCGGCGGCAGTAATGGGTGCCGGTGGCTCTTCCGCCCAAGCTTGGCCCCTTTTCCCCAGCTTGGCGGCAATGCGGTCCAGCTCGCGGTGGGCCAGGGCCACAATGTCCCGGCGCAGGCCCTGGGCAGCAATCTCGTCGGTGAAGGCGCGCCGTCCGGCCACTAACTCCGCCACGTACGCTTCGATCTCCTCTTCGCTGTAAAAGCGGCCAGGATCCCAGGCAGCCAGGTCAACCCCTTCGCAGCGCACCACGTATTCGGTGCCCAATCGGCCAGGTGCGTGCTCCGCCGTCCCCCGCAGGTGGGCTCGCTGGAGGGCGGCCATGAGGTCAATGGGGACCCGTTGAGCCTTTCGCACCAAGGTCTTCTTGCCTGTTGCCGGGTCGGTGCGGATGATCTCGCCCATACCGCCCGTGTTGTACTGGAAGAAGTGCACCTTTCCGGGGTAGCGCTGCACCAGGTCCATGACCATGTCATAGAAGGCGTTCACTTTGCGGCCCTGAGCGCCAATGATGAAGTCGTCCATGCCGACGATGCGCACCGATTCCCCAGCTTTCTCCGGCACGGTGGCAAAGGAGTGGGTGGACTCGCCCCATAGGTAGGCGAGCACGCCTTGCTCCGGCGTGAGGCGCTGGGCAAAAGGCATGATGGTGTTGCGGCGGGTGATAAAGGCGAAGACGATCCCGTCCAGTTCCTCCAGGGGCGGCGTGTTGATGGACTCGTAGCAAATGGAAATCCACCGCCGGTCGCGCCTCACCTTGAGTTGATGCCGGTTGATCACGGCCCGGCCGTTTTCCCCCAAGCGCTCGTCCAAAAAGTCCAGCTCACCCTTGGCGTTGACCATGACGTTTTCCAAAAGGGCCGAGGGGTGGGTAAGCGCCTGGTCCATGGCTTCCTGGTAGTTCGGGTCCACGTCGGTCTTCACGTAGTAGTTCTGTTCGGTGCCGTAGGAGGAGCCATCGCGCCGGAGGAAAACAATGTCGTCCTGGGCTACCCAGGTGCCCTCGCCTGCGTTCGGGTCCAGGCCCAGTTGGTGGCAGGACCAGGTGGATTTGCCGGTGGCCGTGAGGCCAAACATGAATACGGCGAAGGTCTTGAGGTTGCCGGAGGCGGCCTCGCGCACGCGCACCACCTTCGTGCCGGCGTGGAGCCCCAGCATCCCCCGCTGGTCGGCGCGGTACATGGCTTGGCGGAGGAAGCCCTTTTTGCACTCGCCGGTGTAATCGGTGCCCAGGGCAATGTTGATATCGTGCTCAGGCAGCACGAGAATCTGCAGGCGCAGCGGATGTTCCATGGGGATATCGATCATGAAAAACTCTGGCCCTGGGCGGTTTTTCTTCACCTCGCCCATGGTGGTAGCCCATTCGTAAGCGATACGGTAGTTTTTGGGATCGGCCACGCACACGTACAAGTTGCAAATGGGATTGAACTCTGGGTTGTCCCCCATTTGCCGCCGCACATGGACAAAGGGCATGGTGTGGAGCAGCTGCAGCACCTTGTGCAGTTGCTCGGGAGCTTTTTCCACTATGGCCAACTGCTGGGCTGAGGGCTTGGGCAGTATCGTCTCCGGGCCGCTGCCCAAATAAACGGTCTTGGCCGCCATGCGGGAGGAGATGGCCGACCACCACAACGGCGAGCCCTGAGCCGTGCGAAAGGCGGATCGCCAGGCTTTCCGCCGCAGGGCCCGAAGGCTTACCTGCTCGATGTTCTTCCCTGCTACGGCGTGGCGCAGATTTTCGGCAAACTGGCGATACACCGTCGGGTCGTAGAGGTTTTCCTTCATAGGCCCTCCTGCCTCGCCCAGGGCCAAGCTTAAGTCGCGGCGCTTCCTTTCTCAAGGTGGCTGGTTTGCAATCAGTTTGTTTCGTCTCACCGCGCCGTGGAGATGAGGCGCGATAGGGGCCCCAAGCGATAAACTTGCGGAGTATCCTGGTGCAGGGCCAAGGCCATGGTGTCCCGTTGGCCAGCAACATCGAAGCTTTCCGGCAACTCGGGCAAATCCAGGGATCGCACCAGGACAGGAGAACCGCCAGGAAGACGCACCTGCCAAATCTCCGGACCTTTTCCCGTGCGCAGGAAGCGGATGGTCTCCTCGTCGAGCCAAACGGGAAAGGCACCGTCCGGCGACAGCCTCCGGCTTGTGCCGCCCTCCACCTTTTTGACCCAGATGCCCGCGCTGGTGGGATCGGTGGAGCGCAGGTCACCCGACCAGGCCACGGCGCGGCCGGATGGGGACAAGCGAACCGCGATGAGCTCGCTGGCTGCCGTGAGCACCGCCTCCCGTCCGTTAGTGAGGTCGCGGACCACTAGTTCCACTTTGGAGCCAGAAGGCCGAGTGTAGGCCAAGAGGGAGGCGCGAAGGTCTGGCCAGTCGCAGGAACAAGGGCTCACCAGCCAGCGTGCCGTGGTTCCTGGCCAGGGCAGGTAGGCAATGCCCTCGTTTCCAGTGCTGTTGACGCCCGCCAACACTAGGGCCTCTCCGGATGCGGACCAGCGAGCGCGGCTCACGGTCCAAGACGGCACTGGCTGTTCCTCCTCGGTGAGGGGGTCCACGATGCGAAGGTTGGCCTCGGGGAGGTCCTGAAGGGCCAAGACCAGAAGGTCGCGTTGAGGGTGGACCGACAGGGACTGGAGCGGGGGTCCACCCCACGCCGGCTTGAGAGAGGCAGCGGAGCTGGTGGCGTAGAACACGCTGCTGCGCATCCGGCCGTGGACAAACAGCAGGTGGGAGTCGTCCGGAGCCACTGCCGGACAGGAGTCATCCCCGGCCCCGGTGGTGAGTCGTTTCGGTGGCCCGCCGTCCACGCCCACCCACCAGAGCTGAAAGGGGCCGCGCGTGGAAGCAGCAAAAACCACGCCTAAGGGTTTGCGTGTCCAATCCAAGCCATAGAACTGCTGCGCCTGAAAGGTTAGCTGTCGGCGCTCGCCCCCGTCTCGCCGCACGATGTACAAATGGCCTCCGCCGCCTTCGGGATCGGAGGTGGTGTAGGCCAACCACTGGCCGTCGGGCGACCAGCGTGGCCAGAAACCCGGCTCGCCCACCAGGCGCTCGCTGCCGTCGGCTTGACGGATGAACAGCTTGCTTCCGCCCTCCACGGCTTTGGTAAAGGCCAAGAGCTGGCCGGACGGGTCCTGGTGAGCCGCTAGGGCCTCTTCCACCAGGAGCTGGGGTGGCCCACCCAGCGCCGGTACCCGCCAGACATCGGCAAGCCCGCTCAGTTCCTTTCGATAGCGCGTGAAGAGCAGCCAGTTCCCATCGGCAGAAAAGCTCGGTGTCACGCCGCGCACATTGATCCTGCGGGTGAGCTGGAAGGGGCGCACGAGCCCATGGCGCGCGAGGAACAACGAATGAAACCCCTCGGTGTCAACCGAAACCAGGGCTACGAGCCTGCCGTCGGGGGAATAGGCGGGTTTGAAAGCTCCACCCGGGAGCTGAAAGGCCAGCTCTACTGCAACCGCGGTGGCAGGCTCGGGCGTCCAAGGGCGGAGCAAGGCGAGCAGAGCCGCTATGCCCATAAGGGAGCCGGCCACCGCCAATACCGCCCAGGGCGTGCGCCGAGCCATTGCCGGCTTGGCTGCGGGAGCGGGCTCGCCGGGCAACCGATGGACCTCGGCGATGAAGCAATAGCCGTAGCCATGTATCGTTTGCAGGTAGCGAGGGCTTCGCGGGTTGTCACCGAGGACGGCGCGCAGCTCATGCACGGCTTGAGCAACCGCCTCGTCGCTCACACCTGCATCGGGCCAAACGCGTTCCACCAGCGTGTCCTTGGAAAGGGGCACACCCGGGTTGGTGGCCAGCTCCAAAAGAAGGGAAAAAGCTCTCTGGCCCAAAGGAAGACGGTGCCCGTCGCGCAGCAACCCGCGGGAGGCCGGGTCCAGGACAAAGGGCCCGAACGCCAACTTGGGGGGAGGGGCCGCAGCTTCCATGGGCAAATTTTAGCCTGGCCTCGGCCGTTCGTGTTATTTGCGATAATATCTCATCAAGCTTGTCTCAAGATTCCTCAAGATTTTTCAATCCTACTCAAGACCTTGGCTTGCTGGCGCGGTAGAAGTTGGCCATGCGGTGGCCTAGTGGGAGAACCGCCACGGATCACCAGCGCCGGCCGGCTCGAGGCGGCCTGATGGGGGCATGGGCGTCGGCAGCCTGGTCCCGGCCTCGGGGAAAAGGAGGTAAGCTATGTGGAGCAAGTATCGCTTGATCGTGTTCTTCCTGTTTTTGGCTGGGAGCGTGCCCAGGGTCTATGGGGGGTTTCCCGCCACGGATCTTTACCTGCCCTCGGTGGGTTCGGCGGTGGGGGTAGCGCCCTGGTACACCACCGTGTGGGTGTACAACCCGACCAGCTCCCCAGCCACGGTGACCTTTTACCTGCTCAAGCGCCAGCCCAACCCCTCACCCTCGTCGTTTACCGATGTCATTCCCCCTGGGGATGTGCGGAGGTACGACGATGCGGTTCAGCTGATGTTCCACGAGGCGGTCTTTGGCGCGTTGCAGGTTGTTTCGGATCAAAAGGTGTTGGTATCCTCGCGCATTTACTCGCGGCAGGTTGGCGAGGGGGAGCGACAGTCCAAGGGACAGTACTTCGGTGGCATTCCCGCCTCCTTTGCGATTAGTGCGGGCGAACGCACGCAGGTGGTGGGGATGCGGCAGACCTCCGGGGACCGAAACGTGTCTGACTTTCGCTTCAACGTGGGGGTGGTGGAGGTGACGGGCCATGCCTGCACGGTGAGCTTGCAGCTGTACGACGAGACGGGCGCACCGGTGGGCTCGCCGCGGGTGTGGAGCTTGGGGCCACGGGAGCAGAAGCAGGACAGCGCGTGGAACCTGTTTGGCGTGAGCATGCCCAACCATCGCGTGGAGGTGGCGGTGACGGAAGGCAGTGGCAAGGTGTTGGCCTTTGGGTCGCTCATCGCCAACGGCAGCGAGGACCCGTCCACGGTGGAGATGGTGTTTGCGGAAAGCTTGCTTTCCGGAGGTGGCAGTGGGGGTGCTGGGACGATCACCGGGGTGGTGGCGGGGCAGGGGCTTGTGGGGGGTGGCAGCTCCGGCACGGTGACCTTGGACATCGGCGCGGGGCCAGGCATTGCCGTGAACGCCGACAGCGTGCAGATTGCCTCGGGCGGGGTAACGGCAGCCATGTTGGCTGACACCGCGGCGGTGAAGAGCTTGAACAGCTTGACCGGGAGCGTGAGCTTGGTGGCGGGTTCGAACGTGAGCATCACGCCCTCGGGCAACAACTTGACCATTTCGGCCACGCCTGGGGGCGGTGGCGGGGACATCACGGCGGTAAATGCCGGTTCAGGCCTGACCGGCGGGGGCACCAGCGGGGATGTGACCTTAGCGGTGGCCACGGGCGGGGTCACGGGCGCCATGCTGGCAGCCAACTCGGTGGACAGCAGTAAGATTGCCGACGGCACCGTAGGGACGGCGGACCTGGCCAACATTGCCGTGACCGCGGCCAAAATCGGCAACGGAGAAGTGACCATGGCCAAGATCAACCAGTCCGGGGCCACCACGGGGCAGGTGATCAAGTGGAGCGGTTCGGCTTGGGCGCCGGCCGCAGACGGCCTGTCTCTCCCGTTTCAGAAGACCTGGGCGGGCGGGGTGGCATTCGACGTCAATGTGATGAAAGACCCCCTTGGGACCACCGTGACGGCCTTCCAAGGCACCACCTCCTACTCCAGCCCCGCCATCGCTGGCATCAACAACGGCTCCGGGCCGGGCGTGAGTGGGACGAGCAGCAGCGGCAATGGCGTTTCGGGTCAAAGCAGCACCGGCTCAGGAGTCTACGGCCACACCGAGCGTACCAATTCCTATCAAGTGGCGGGAGTATATGGCCTGGGCACGCACTTCGCACACGGGGTCTGGGGCAAGAACACCAGCGACGGGAACGGTGTTCTTGGCGAAAGCCAGAGCGGTGTGGGGGTGCGAGGCAGCAGTTCTACCAGTCACGGGGTTTGGGGGGAAACCATTGGCACGGCTTCCGCCGGCGTGGTAGGCGACTACAGGGGTTCGTCGAGCAACGGCATGGCCATTTGGGGCCGGGCGAACACCGCGGGCCTCGCCGCCCAGCTGGATGGGCCGGTGAAGGCTTCCTGCACCCGCAGCGGCCTCCCGGGTCTTGAGGTTTCGCACTCCGCGGGAAGCGCCACTGCCATCAAGGGGAGGGCCACGGGCAACTACGGTGTCGGGGTCGCCGGTTACTCAGGGACCGGCAACCTGGGCATGGGTGTCTACGGCGTTGCCTCCGACAGCAACGCCTACGCTGGCTTTTTCAGCGGCAAGGTGACCGTCACTGGCACCCTTTCCAAGGGGGGCGGCTCCTTCAAGATTGACCACCCCCTGGATCCGGAAAACAAGTACCTGTACCACTCGTTCGTCGAGTCGCCGGATATGATGAACATTTACAACGGCATTGTAGTGACCGACGAAAACGGCTTTGCCGAGGTGATGTTGCCCGAGTGGTTCCAGGCGCTCAACCGCGACTTTCGCTACCAGCTCACGGTGATCGACAGCAGCGACCGCTTCGTCCTGGCCAAGGTGGTCAAGGAAATTGAGAACAACCGCTTCATTATCCGCACCAACTACGGTGGGGTGAAGGTTTCTTGGCAAGTTACCGGCATCCGCCAGGACCCCTTTGCCAACGCCTATCGCATCCCGGTGGAGGAGAACAAGCCAGCAGAGGAGCGGGGGTACTACCTGCACCCCGAGGTTTACGGACAGCCGGAAGAAAAGGGAGTGGATTGGCGGCTCCGCGGAGAGGTTGTGCGCAGCCACCAAGGACAGTGACGTGTTTGCCACATTGTGCGGCGGCAGTCGAGGGACCCGGTGCAATTCCAGCCCACCGAGACCGACAGCGGGCACGGCTGGCCAGCCGCAGCCGGGGTTTCCCGGTCGCTCCGTCAGCGACGGCGCCGAGCAGGCAGGGCCCGGAGCCACGGGACCCGGTGGCCCTTGACGGCGTTCCTCAGCGCGCGGGCTGGATCGGTCGAGCGGTGGGCTAGCATCCCGAGGGCCTTGGGCGAGGCGGCCCCGGAGGAAAGGCAGGGTGGAGATGGCCATGCTAAAGATTCCTCGCAAGCTACCACCTAGGGGTCCTCTCGCCATCGGGCTGACCGTCTCTTTGCTCATGCTCCTGGGTTTCATGGACCGACCGGAGCAGGCAGCTGGGCCAGGGGCTCTTGCGGGGCTGTTTGCCGGGATGCCTTCGCCTGCTTCATTGCCCTCGGGCAACGTGTACTTCGTGGCGCCCAGCGGCAACAACGGCAATCCGGGCACCCGCGATCAGCCCTGGGCTAGCCCGGGTTACGGCTCGCGGCAACTGCGGCCTGGAGATACCTTGGTTATTCTTGGCGGCCAGTACGCGCTGAGTGAGGACGACGCTGACGTAATCGCTCCCCCTTCGGGCCAGCCCTCGGCCTGGGTCACCATTACTGGCGAGCAGGGCAACCGCCCCGTTCTCGTGGGGCGGAACAACCTGCGAAGCGCCATCGACCTGTCCGGTGCCCAATACGTGCGCATCGCCCACTTGGAGATCACCCACGACCCCACCGCCCCTGGCGAGGGGCGCTATTTCCGCGACGGGCTGGAGATCCTGGGTGCCCCTGCTGCGCATCTGGTTCTCGAGGATCTCTACATCCATCACGTAGATGAGTTCGGGATGAACATTCAGGACGTGGAGGATTTGCAAATCCTTAGCTGCCGCATCGAGTACGCCGGCTTCGGTGCTTTGGGAGGGCCAGCCGGCGAGCAGGGCGGCTGGCGCCACGTGGCCATCCGCGCATCGTCCCTTTCCTGGAGCGGCCATTACTACCAGGGGGGCGACGGCAGCAACCGCCCCTACGACCGGCCCGACGGTTTCGGCATCGAAGCCTCCCAGGGACCCGTCCTCATCGAGGATACGCGTGCCGAGCACAACTATGGCGACGGCCTAGACTCCAAGGCCGCCAACACGACCATCCGGCGCTGCCTGGTGGCCAACAACAGCTGCGACGGGGTGAAGCTTTGGGCCGACGGCAGCCGCATCGAGAACACTCTTATTTTCGGACGCGGGGACGGTAACCCCGAACCCTCCCCTTGGGCGGCCATCGTCATTGATCAGGTAGAGCGCGCGGGCGCCCGCTTCGAAATCGTCAACGTCACCGTGGACGACTACATTGGGCAGAACTACCTGATGTACGTGCAGTACGACAACCCTCTTCCGGTGCAGGTGACGGTGCGGAATGCGATTTTCAGCGGACGAGGGCCCGAGTGTCCCATTTACGTCCATGGCAACAGCGCCCTGATCGCCGACCACAACCTCTTCTACCTTCCGCAGAACGAGACGGTGCTGACCCATGGCACCACTGCCTACACCTGCGGGAGCCTGGCCTCGCTGGGGGAAGCAAATTTCTGTGCGGACCCCCTCTTCGTCCAGCCCGCCTGGGGCATGTCGGGGGACTATCACCTGCGTGGCGACAGCCCGGCTATTGACGCTGGAACCCGCACAGGTGCCCCCACCGACGACCTGGATGGGCTTCCGCGAGACAACCTACCCGATCTGGGGGCTTACGAATGGCGCTTGGTCTCTCCGGAGCCCACACCTACGCCTACTCCGACCCGAACCCCGGCGCCTACGCCGACCCCGCTGCCAACGGTGACACCCACACCGACCCCCACGCCCGGTCCTTCGGGTGGGTGGCGTGCCCCGCGACGGCGGCTACCCCGGACCCCTGGGGGTTGGTTTCTCCGGCTCCGGAGCAAGGGGTGGGTGCCTTTGTTTGGGGACGTGAGGTGGGTGGCGAAGCTGCGTAAGCCAAGCTTCCAAGGACCTTGACGTTTCGGTGTTGACAGCCTGCGCTGGGCAGGCCACCATGCGCCCGTGCTGCAGGGCGTAGTGGTGGCGCCGCGAGGTGGCAAACTGCTGCCAGTTTTGGACGCGCTGGGCGTGGTGCTGGCCGGTCTGGTAGCCCACCTGGTGCGCTTCCGGTACGAGGACCTGCTTGCCCACTGGCATCACCTGCGCCAGCATCCATTGCTGGTGGTCGTGGGGCTTGCGGTGCTGTGGGCGGTGGCTACGGCAGCGGAGCTGTACCAGCCTAAGCCCATTCCGCGCCTGGAGCTGCTGCTGCGCGTGGGGTTCGCTGCCGGTTTGTGGGCGGTTCTCTTGGCCTTTGCCACCTACCTGGTGCCCACCTGGAAGTTCGGTCGCGGGCTCTTGGTGCTCACCGCCAGCGGGTGGGGGACTTGGGCTCTCGCGAGCAGGCTTTTGGCCAGCCGTGCTGGCCGAAAGCGGGCGAAGCCGGGGGCATTGGTTGTGGGGGGGAGCCCCAGCCGCGAGGAGCTGGCCGCGACCCTTGCCAGCCATCCTTACTGCCCCTGGACACCCCTGGCAGTGGAGCCGCAGGCGCTGCCGCAGGCGCTGCAGGAAAACCCCGTGGCTTTGGTGGTGGTGGCGGGCACCGAGCGGCTTCCTCCCGAGTTGGTCGCGCTGCACTTCTCGGGCGTGCCGCTGATGGCGGCGGCCGAGGTGATGGCGGCGCTGGAGGGGCGATTACCCATCGACCAATTGCCGCCGGAGGTTTTCCTGCATCAGCGCGAGTTTGGGGCGATTCATTGGGAGGTTTTCAACCGCGCCACCAGGGTGCTGGACGTGGTCTTGTCGCTGGTCATGTTGCTTTTGGCCTTGCCTCTGATGGCTCTGGTGGCCGCCGTAGTACGGTTGGTGGATGGGCCGCCGGTGCTTTACCGCCAGTGCCGGTTAGGGCAGTTCGGGCGGCCTTTTGAGATCCTGAAGTTTCGCACCATGAGGCGGGATGCGGAAGCGAACGGGCCGGAATTCGAAGGTGTGGAGGACCCACGCGTCACCAGATTGGGGAGGATCCTGCGGCGCTTTCGCCTGGACGAGCTCCCGCAGCTGTGGAACGTCCTGCGGGGCGACATGTCGCTGGTGGGGCCGAGGCCCGAAAGGCCGGAGTTCGTCAAGGAGCTGGCCGGGAAGATTCCCTATTACGCCTTTCGCTTGGCCGTTCCTCCGGGCCTCACCGGCTGGGCGCAGGTGAACATGGCCTACGCCCGGACACTGGAGGAGCACAAGCGCAAGCTGGAGTACGACCTCTACTTCATTCGAGAACGCACCCTTTCTCTGTACCTCACCGTGCTGCTGCGGACGGTGAGCGCCGCGCTTTTCGGAGTGCCCCGGTGAGCTGGGAGGGGGGCGGGCGACCTTTGGGGGTGGTGGTGGTGCACTTTGGGCCCACGGGCCCGACCCAGCGCTGCCTGGAGTCAATTTTTCGCGATCCCTCGCCCGTTCCCCGAGAGGTAGTGGTGGTGGACAACAGCGGCAACCTCGGGCACTACCCCGGAGTGGAGGTCCTATCTTGTCGGGAAAATCCAGGGTACGGCGAGGGTGCTAACCGCGGGGCGCGCATGCTGCTGGATCGGGGTTGCGGGGATTTGGTAGTTTGCAACCACGACGTGGAGTTTCTCCCAGGATTTCTCACGGGTGTGGTGGACGCGCTCAAGCGCCCGGAGGTGGGTTTGGTGGGCGGGCCGCTGTACCTTTCCGATGGCCGCAGTTTGTGGAGCGCGGGGGGAGCGGTGCTTTGGCCCCTAGGAACGGTGCTGCAGGCCCGCAGCTATGCCCGGGCGTGGAAGAGCCGGGCAGTGGGTTTCCTGCCTGGTGCCGCTTTGGGGTTGCGGCGTGAGGCCTTCCTCAGCGTTGGCGGCTTCGATCCCAGGTTTTTCATGTACCACGAGGACCTAGACCTGTGCCTGAGGCTGCGCCGGGCGGGCTGGGTTTTGTGGTACTCACCCCGTGTGGCAGCCATACACCACTTGGGCAGCGCCACCGGCTCGCACCGTCATTCCAGCTTGTACCTGGAGCAGCTGGCCCGCACGCGCTTGAGGCCCTTTCGGCCACTGGTCTTTCGCCTGTGGCTCGCGGCGGTGCACACAGTCCACGTGCTGGCGAGGGCCGGTTTCCTTGCCTGGCGTGGCTATCGGGACGAGGCTGGAGCCTTGCTCCGGGGCCATGGGCACGCCCTACGGAACATCGCGGAAGGGCCGCAGCCTGTGCCTAAAGGTGGGCGGCGCGGCTGAGGAGGTTCTCGAACACGCGCGCTGCCTGGCTCAGCTTATGCCGGCTTTTCACCCAATGGAAAGCCACCTGAGCCTGCTCGTGCGCTTGACGAGGGTTCCTCAGCAAGGCGGCGACGGCTTCGACCCACTCCTCGGTCGAGCGGGCAATCGCCAGAGCTTCGGGCGGCAGCTGGTCCAGGCCGGCTACGGCTGCAGGCGAAGCCACCACGGGAATGCCAGCGGCCATAGCTTCCAGCACCTTAATGGGCGTGCCCGAGCCGCCTACCAAGGGGGCCACGAACAGGGTCGCCCGCTGGCGCAACGGCTCCAGATCCTCGGGCTCGGGAATCACCTCGATGCCCAGCCGTGACAGGCGACGAACGGCGGGGGTGGGCCGCGCCCCGGCAGCGACAAAGCGCAGGTGGGGAAACTGCTTGCGCAGGCGCGGCCACACTTTTTTGGCAAAAGCCACAAGCCCTGTGACCGTGGGGTAGTACCCCAAATTGCCGGTGAGTAGAAGCATGGCTGGCTCTGGTTGGCGCTTGGGCAAGGCTTCGGGGATGCGAACGCCGAAGGGCACAACCTCCACTTTGGCTGCCAGGGCCGCTTCCCCTGCCACTAGGGCCTGCTTGTCGCGACTGGAGACCACAATGCCCAGCTGCGCTTGTCGAAGAAGGGCGCGGTCGAAGCGTCGGCAGCGGAATGCCTCCCACAGCCAGAAGGGGGCGGCGAGCTTCTGTTGACAAGCTCGCTGGTGCATGTTCAGGGACAAGGAGTCGATGAAATCTACCACCAGTGGCACCGGCGAAAGCTCCGGTGCCACCCAGCCAAGACGGGAGAGCGTGAGCACCACCAGGTGTGGACGGAAGTGGGCTAGCTCCTCCACAAGGGCTCTTTTGAGCGCGGTTTCTCGGTGCATGGCCACTTGCCACGGTTCCAGGGGATGGGTAAGGAGGCCCCACGCGGCGGCCGCCAGGCCAAGGGGCACAGCGCGCTGCTCTACGGGCAGGGGGGCTGGACGAGGGGCAAACCCCGGGGGTACGAGAGCCACGGTCCGTACCTGATGCCGACCAGCCAAGTGGCTCAGGAAACCTACCAAACGGGCCTGTTCACCTCGTCGCGGGGGCCAAAAGGGCCGGGGAGCGAGAAAAAGCACGCGCACCGCCACATACTACGTCAGGCAGATCTTAGTGCGTTAGGCTCATGTTATTTTCAGGCCACCGGAGGGTGGGCTTGACGAGCTGAGGCTCAGGCATTATCCTATTAGCAGTCTCGGGTCCGGAGTGCTAAACGCTCCGGAAACCCAGAAGAAAAGAAAGGAGGGAGATGTGATGACCATTCGACCGCTCAACGACCGGGTTCTCCTTCGGCGGATCGAGCCGGAGGAGGTGGTGAAGGGAGGCATCATCATTCCCGATACGGCCAAGGAAAAGCCTCAAGAGGCGGAAGTGATTGCCGTGGGCCCTGGCCGGCTGGACGATTCCGGCAAGCGCGTTCCCATCGAGGTGAAGAAGGGCGACCGCGTTCTTATCGGCAAGTACTCCGGCACCGATGTGAAGATCGGTGACGATGAGTACGTTATCGTGCGCGAGGACGAGATCCTCGGCGTGATCGAAAAGTAAAGGAGGTGGCGGCGTATGGCGAAGCAGATTGTTTACTCTGAGGAGGCCCGACAGGCCGTTCTTCGTGGCGTGAACAAACTGGCCGATGCGGTCAAGGTGACCTTGGGTCCCAAGGGCCGCAACGTGGTCATTGAGAAGAAGTTCGGTTCTCCAGTGATCACCAAGGACGGCGTGACCGTAGCGAAGGAAATCGACCTCAAGGACAAGCTGGAGAACCTCGGCGCGCAGATGGTGCGCGAGGTGGCCTCCAAGACCTCGGACGTGGCGGGCGACGGGACCACCACGGCGACCGTGCTGGCACAGGCCATCTACCGGGAGGGCGTGAAGAACGTCACCGCCGGTGCCAACCCCATGGACCTGAAGCGCGGCATCGACATCGCGGTGAAGAAGGCGGTGGAGGCCATCAGCCAGCTGGCCAAGCCAGTGGAGGGCAAGGCCATTGCCCACGTGGGTACCATTTCCGCTAACAACGACGAGGAAATCGGCAACATTATTGCCGAGGCGATGGACAAGGTGGGCAAGGACGGCGTCATCACCGTGGAAGAGGCCAAGGGCCTGGAAACCACCCTGGAAGTGGTGGAGGGCATGCAGTTCGACCGCGGTTACCTCTCCCCCTACTTTGTCACCGACGCCGAACGCATGGAGTGCGTGTACGAGAACGCTAAGGTCCTGCTTTACGAGAAGAAGATCTCCTCGATGAAGGACTTGCTGCCCATTCTCGAGCAGGTGGCCAAGCAGGGCAAGCCCTTGCTCATCGTCGCCGAGGATGTGGAGGGCGAGGCTCTGGCCACGCTGGTGGTCAACAAGCTGCGTGGCACGCTGCAGGTGGTGGCGGTCAAGGCCCCCGGGTTCGGTGACCGGCGTAAGGCCATGCTGGAGGACATTGCCATCCTCACCGGCGGCAAGCTCATCTCCGAGGACCTGGGCATCAAGCTGGAGAACGTGAAGTGGGAAGACCTGGGCAATGCGCGCAAGGTGACCGTGACCAAGGACGACACCACCATCGTGGTGGACGATGACGACCCCAAGAAGCGTGAAGCCATCGCCGGGCGCGTGAAGCAGATCCGCAAGCAAATCGAAGAGACCACCTCCGACTACGATCGCGAGAAGCTGCAGGAGCGCTTGGCCAAGCTGGTGGGCGGCGTGGCGCAAATCAAGGTGGGTGCCGCCACCGAGACGGAAATGAAGGAGAAGAAGGCCCGCGTGGAGGATGCGCTGCACGCCACCAAGGCGGCGGTGGAGGAGGGTATCGTCCCTGGTGGCGGTGTGGCTCTGCTGCGCGCCATGGACGAGGTGGAGAAGCTTTTAGACAAGCACAGCGGAGACGTGAAGACCGGTATTCAAATCGTTCTGCGCGGGTTGGAGGAGCCGACCCGTCAGATCATTTACAACGCCGGCGTGGACGAGGCGGCGGTGCTGGTGCGGGAAATTCGCTCCAAAGGCGGCAACTACGGCTTCAACGCCCAGACCATGCAGATTGAGGACTTGGTGGCTTCCGGCGTCATTGACCCGGCTAAGGTCACCAAGAACGCCCTCATCAACGCGGCCTCCATTGCCGGTTTGATGCTCACCACCGAGGCCTTGGTTTCGGAGATCCCGGAGGAGGAGAAGAAGCCGGCCCACGGCGGTGGTGGCGGCATGGACATGTACTGAGGTTGACCGGAACCAAGCAAACAGGGCGGGTAGCTCCCGCCCTTTCTTTTTTGCCGGCTGGGGGAGGCGGCCTGGCTAAAATAGGCGGCGGGAGGTCGTTATGCAGGTAGCAGCAGACCTGAAGGCGGGGACCGTAATCCGCAGGGAGGGGGAGTTGTTCCGCGTGCTGGAAGTCCTGCACCACGGGGGTGGCGGGCAGTTTGCCGGATTTGTGGTCCTCAAGCTCCGCTCTTTGCGTACTGGCCACGGAAAGGAGCTGCGGCTGGCCCCCGACGAAAAGCTGGAAGACCTGGAGCTTACCCGTCGCCAACTAGAATACCTGTACGAGGAGGAAGGCGCCTTCGTTTTCATGGACAACGAAACCTACGAGCAGTACAGCGTGCCCAAGGAAGCCTTGGGTAGGAGGAGTGTCTTCCTCACCCCCAACGCGCAGCTGCCGGTGGAGTTTTTCGAGGATCACCCGGTGAACGTGGTTTTTCCCGAGGTGGTGGAGCTGAAGGTGGTCACCGCGCCGCCGGGTGTGCGCGATACCGACACTTCGGCCATGAAAACCGTGACCTTGGAAAACGGCATGGAAATACGGGCGCCCCAGTTCATCGAGGAGGGGGACATTGTCCGAGTGGACACGGAAACAGGTCACTACCTGGAGCGGGTGAGACAAAAGAAATAAGCCGTCTTTTGGCCTAGGCCGACTGCAAAGGAGGTGCCTGGTGGAAAGAATTCTCGTTGGCAAAGGAGAGCGAGAGGTTTTCCTGTTGCTTCCCATGGCCTGTCGGCACGGGCTCATTGCCGGGGCCACAGGAACGGGGAAAACCGTGAGCTTGCAGGTTTTGGCGGAGGGGTTTTCCCGCGCCGGTGTTCCGGTGCTGGTCACGGATATCAAGGGCGATGTGGCGGGCATCGCCTTCCCCGGAGCGGAGAAAAAAGGTTTCCTCACTCGGGCGGCCGAGCTGGGTATCGTGCCGTATCAAGGTGAGGCCTTTCCCACGGTCTTTTGGGACGTGTTTGGGGAGCAGGGGCACCCCTTGCGCGCCACCGTTTCCGATTTGGGGCCACTGCTTTTGTCCCGTTTGTTGGAGCTGTCGGAGGCCCAAGAAGGGGCCTTGAATTTGGCCTTTCGTTGGGCCGACGAGCAGGGGTTGCTCCTTTTGGACTTCAAGGACCTGGAGGCGCTCTTGCACCACCTGGGCGCTAAGCAGGGGGAGGTGAATATCCCTGCCAACAGCCTGGCGGCCATTCAGCGCCGCTTGGTCGTGCTGCAGCAGCAGGGGGCGGAGCGCTTTTTCGGCGAGCCCATGCTGGAGGTGGACGACCTTTTCCTGCGAGCGGCGGATGGGCGGGGCGCGGTGCACGTGCTGGCCTGTGAGAGGCTTTTCAACCATCCGCGGCTTTATGCCACCGTCTTGCTCTGGCTCCTTGCCGAGCTCTACGAGCATTTGCCGGAGGCGGGAGAGCTGCCCAAGCCCAAGCTCGTGCTGTTCTTCGACGAGGCGCATGTGCTGTTCGACGAAGCACCCAAGGTCCTGGTGCAAAAAATCGAGCAGGTGGTGCGGCTGGTGCGTTCCAAAGGTGTGGGCGTGTACTTCGTCACCCAAAACCCTCTGGACGTGCCTGACCAGGTGAGTGCCCAGTTAGCTCACCGCATTCAGCATTCCCTGCGGGCTTTCACACCTAAAGAGCAAAAGGCGGTCAAGGCGGCGGCGGAAACCTTCCGTCCCAACCCCAAGCTGGATACGGCCAGCGCTATTACCGAATTGGGCATCGGCGAGGCGCTGGTTTCCATGCTGCAGGAGGACGGAACACCCTCGCCCGTAGAGCGCGTCAAGGTGGCACCGCCTACCTCCCGCGTGGGAGCGGTGAGCCCGGAAGAGCGGGCGCAAGTGCGCAAAACCAGCCCCCTGCTGGGCAAGTACGAACAGGTGGTGGACCGGGAAAGCGCCTACGAGGTTCTGCAAAGACCCAAAGCCGCTCCCGAGAGCTTCTGGCGTGGCTGGCCCACGGGCATGGGGCCATCGCGTCCGTCGGCGCGACGCGGTGACAGCTTGGCCGAGGCCTTGCTCAAAAGCGCCGCACGCACGGTAGGCAGCACCCTCGGTCGGCAAATCGTGCGGGGGGTGTTGGGCTCGATTCTCCGAGGTCGCTAGCGCCCTCATACCTGCCACTGGTACGAGAGCTTGAGGAACAGCGAGCGCTGGGTGGTGGCGGCGGCCACGTGGTGGTTGCCCGCTTCCTCGTCGCCGGCGCCCAGGTACAGGAGGGTTTGCGGGCTGAGCTTGTAGGCGAACAGCAACTGGTGGCGCCATTCGCGGGAAAGGGGCTCAGGGGGCTCGGGAAAACGCCAAGGGCAGGTGCGCAGATAGCTGTACTGCGTGAGCAGACGGAGGAAACTGCGCACGGTGAAATAGTAAACCACGCGCAGCTCCCCCACCAGGGCGCGGTACAGCTCGCCTTCAGCCACCGCCAGCCGCTCCGCTGAAAAGTCGCCCTGAAGGTAAAGGTGCCGGCCCAAGTTGAGGGTGAACCCAGGGGAGACCTCCCAGCGGGTGGCGGGACGGTTTCCTGAATAGTCGATGGCATCTCCGCCTTCCACACCGCAGGAGGCGGTGAGATCACCGGAAAAGCGCACGTTGGCAAAGACTCGGAACCCTCGCCCTGAAAACTCCTTTTCCTGCCAACCCTTGCGGTACTGAAAAAGCGTCAGGAACACCATCGATTGCAGGGGGCCCTGATACCGACCCATGAGGCGGGTGGTTTCCTCCAAGAGCTTGCCGCGCTGGTCCTCGAAGCGCTGGACCTCAGCGCCGATGGCCAGACGGGAGAACCAATCTCCCTCTCCTCCCCAGAAGATGCGTTGGGCCCCCACTTCGCCCCCTCGCACCCCCACCCGAGGCAAGAATCCCAGATCGGCGCGAAACCCCTCGTCCACGTGGCGAGCCCAGGCCCAGGCTTCCCAGTGGCGGTTGGCGTGGGAGAAGCTGGCTTCCCAGGCTGAGCCCCGGTGCCTCGTCCCGGCTTGTTCGGCCAAATCCGGGTGGTTGGGGTACTCGGTGGAAGACCACAGCCACTGCCAGCTCAACGTACTGCTGGTGGACAGGCGCAAAAGCCCGTCCCACCCACCTGTTTGGCTGGTCAGACCGCGGCCCTGGCGGCGGGTGAACAGCAGACCCAGGGTGGAGGCGCGGCCCAGGTCGTGGCGATACCGGCCGATCAGCGCGGTGGAGGGCAGGGGAAGCTGCACGCTGGAGGAGGTTTGCGAGCCGGGGAGGATGAGGGGTGTGATGCTGTCGCGCACGGCCAACAGGCCGAAAGCCGAGTCCTTTGCTTTGCCCGTTAGCTTGACCCCCCAATCCGGATCGGCCATGGTGCGCGTGTACACCGCTTGCAGGGGAGTGGCGAAGTAGTCACTTCCTTCCAAGAAAAATGGCCTTTTTTCGGGGAAAAAGAGGGTAAACACGCGGTTAATCGAAAGCTTCTTCGCATCAGCTTCCACCTGGGAAAAATCAGGGTTGAGGGTGAGGTTGACTGAGATGTTGGGCGTAACACCCCAGAGCAGAGAGGCCCCCGCTTCGCCTTCTTTCGTCGCGGGGGACAAAAAAGGGTCGGCAAGGTCCGCTCGCTCCTGGGTCCGGGCAGCCACCCAGGTGGGGTTCAGCTCCACCTGCCGCCCCGGGCGCGCGGAGGAAAAACCGGCAATGGTTGTTAGCTGGCAGAGGGAGCAGGGGTTGTCGCGGTTCATGGGCTGGGAAAAAAAGATTCGGCGCAAGGACCGGGGATAGGAACGCAGGGCAGCAAACCCAAAGTGCTTTTCTTGCTGGCCGGCGGCAAAGCGCAGCGCGGAAAAGGGGATGCGGATTTCCACCTGGTAACCGAAGGGGGTCAGCTGTGCGGCCGCCTGCCACACGGCATCCCAGCGGAAGTCCTCGTCCTCGCCGAAAGGTGTGGCGGTGCGCACCGCGTCGCCCTGCACGCCCATGGGGTTGACAAGGAACTGAAAGGCTCGGCGGCGGTCGGCAAAGGTGTCCAGGATAATCCCTACGAAATCGTCGCGGAAAAACTGATCGCGATCGGACACGTGGGCGCGCACCTCCTGAGGATTGGGGTCGTAGGCGAGGAAGCCCACGTAAAAGGCTTCGTTGGTGCTAAACAGCAGGCAGTCGGTGCGCACCATGGCGGGAACCGAATCACCCGGCTCCACCTCATAGGGCAGGCCTACCAGCAAGGCCTGCCCCCAAGCCTGTTCGTCGAGCTGGCCATCCACTGTCACCGCCACGTTCAACTCGGGAACCTGCAGCTGTGCCGACGCCTCGAGCGAAAACAGGAAGACACCCACGGTCAGCACCACCCGACGCACACCCACCTCCCGCCGGCACCCCGGCGCGCCTCTTTTACGGGTCAATGGCGGCAAGGTTGCGAAACCTGGCAGCTCTTGCCGAGAAGAATATCCGGAATTGGCCGAGGGTTCATGAGGGGCGCTGTGGTGTTGCTGGATCGCGGGCAACTTGCGCCGGAGGGACGTGCCCAGCCGGGTGGGTAAAGGCCACGTGTGTGGCCACCGAGCAAAAAGACCGCAGTCTTACCACCCAGCGCAGGCCACGCTGGAAGGGTGCGCTAGCCTTCCTCGGCAAACACCTGGGCGGTGAAGACGGAAAGCTGGGCCTGTCGCCAGGCCTCGGGCGGCAAGCCGGCTTTTCTTGCCAGCTGGGCCAGGAAGGTCTCCAAATCCCAGCCGGTTTCGGTGGCGACCTGGGGCAGGAAAACCGCGCGGGCCGGGCCCTTTTCCAACACCACCCCGTGTTCTCCCAGGCGAATGGCGCTGAGGTCGGCCGCCCGCTGGGCTGGCGAAAGCACAGAAACCTCCACCTCCAGCTGGTCCAGCTCGGCCAGACGGACCGGTGGGAAGCGTGGGTCGTAGAGCACCTGTACGGCACAGTGGACCACCGTATCCACCAAGCTTCCCACGGGTTCCAGGGAGCCGATGCAGCCGCGCAAGGCGTGGTTGCCCTTGGTGTGCAGGGTGACGAAGGCCCCGGCGGGCGCCAAGAGGTTAGGGCTGAGGGGGTTTTCAGCGAACCAAAGGGCGAGCTGTTCCTCCCGGGTTAGGTGGGTGAGCATGGTGGCGCGGGCCAGGCCCAAGAGGGCCCGCTGCTCCCCTTCGGCCAGGGTCCCCAGGGCAGTGTCTGGCTCGCTTCGCCAGCTGCCAAAAGTACCGGCAAAACCCACCGCCACGTAGGTCACCACCTGGCGCCAGTCGCCGCTCGCCTCGCCCGAGGTGCTCACGTGGAGGATGCGTCCGCAGCCGGCAAAGGTGTGGCTCAAAAGCTGCAGGAGGACGGCAATGGGTTTGGCACCGCACACGCTGTCGTCGCTCACCTCCACCTGGTGCCAAAAGCCGCGCACGTCCAACGCTGCGGTGCGGCCAGCGGTGCGCTGCGCGCGCAAGGCCAGACGGGGGCCAAGGCTCGGCCCCTCGGGGAAAACCACGTAGCCGTAGGGCCGGCCGTGATGGGTGAAGTCGGAAGAAACCACTACTACCGTGGCTTCGTCCAGAAGGGGCGCCAGGGCTTGGGCCAGGGAAACCGTTTCGTGCAGGGTGGTGTGGTTTCCCACCAGCAGCGGCACGAGCCGCGCCTGCGCCGCTTTTACCTGCAAAAAAGGAAGCTCCACCTCCAGGCAGTGCTCGGGGTCATGCGCCAGGTGCGGCCCCCCGAAAAGGGAGAGCTCCCGCAGCCGGGCCAAGGCCTCCTGGTCCAGCCCCATCTCGCCCAGCGGGGTGGCAAAGGCGCGCACCTGCGGTGCCGGCAGCGCCGCCCCAGAAAAAGAACGGTAGTGGGAGGGGCCTATAAGCACAATGCGTCGGGCGTCCTCGGGGAGGGAGGCAAAGGCGTGAGCGGCCGTGCGGCCGGAATACACGTAACCCGCGTGGGGAGCAATCACGGCCCGACACGGCCCGTTGGCTTTGACCTCCGCCAGCAGCTGTTCCACCTGGTGCAAAAGCTCGGCGGCGGAGGAGGGGTAGAAGCTACCTGCTACGGCTGGGGGGCGCACGCTGCTCAAGGTGAGCTCCTTTCTTCCTTACAAATAAGCCCACCACGCCTGTTTGGCAAGACGCGGTCCGCCAGCCAGATGAGGGTAGAAACGCCCAGGGCAGGAAAGACCGGCTCCAGGCCCAAGGGGTAGCCTCCCTCGGGGCTGCGCAGGAGGATCCATCCGCTGGCCGTCGCGGCAGCGGCTAGCAAGGAAGCCACAGCTCCGCGGGCCGAGTAGCGGAAACGGCGGGGTGCATGGGAGGAGATCAGGGGCAAGAGCAAGCTGGCGGTGACGATGCTGCCCACATCGTGCCAAATGGCCACCACGCTGCCCAAAGCCCAAGCGAGGGCCGCCGCAGCCGCCGCCAGCAGCGTGAGGCTGGCCACGATGGAACGTCGCTCGCCAGGTCCGCTTTGCCCCGGCAACAGGTCGTGTCCCAAGGTGGCGGCAGCGAGAAAGAGGTAGGAGTGGGCGGTGGAGGAAACGGTGGCAAAAAGGCCTACGGCGAAAAGGGCGTTGAGTGCCGGTGGCAGGACCAAAGCTCCCAAGGCGGGGTAGCTCAAACCGGGCTGGGAAAGGTCGGGAAGCAAGACCCGCGCCGCCAAACCGGAGAAGGTGGTGAGGAAATCGAAAACCACCCAGAAGGCCACCGAAATCAGCACGCCATTGCGGGCCACACGGGGGGAGTACGCAGCGTAGCACCGCTGGTAGAAGGTGGGCTCTACTAGGGTTTGTAGGGCAATGACGTACCACACGGCAATGCCCTGAAAGCCCAGGCCGCCGGTGAGCGAGCGGTGCGAGTCAGGGAGAGCTTGCCACAAGCCGGAAAAGCCGCCGAGCTTGCCCAGGGCAACGGGGAGCAACAAGGCAAAGGCCAGGTACATAAGGGCGAACTGCAGCAGGTTGGCGCGCACCACGCTGCGAAACCCGCCCCAAAGCACCGAGCCCACAGTCAACAGCGCACCGAGCAGTAGCCCCCAGGGCCGCGCCACGCCGAAGTAGGCCTCGGCCAGCTGCGCCAGCATGAGCACGTAGGCGGCGGGAATGGCCATGAGCAGCACCAGGAGGGCGCCTACGCGTCCCGCCCAGGGGCCGAAGGCTGCGCTCAGCTGCTCGGGGATGGAAAGGGCGGCGCTTTGTCGCGCCCTTTCTGCCAAGCCAAAGGCGAAAAGCACGGCGGCCAGGTAGTAGGGGACCCCGAACACCAGCCAGTTGGCCAAACCGAAGCGGTAAGAAAACTCCCCCACGCCCAAGATGCCCCCGTACCAGGTGGCCACCAGCGTGGCCACAAACGGGCCCAGGGTCAAGCGGCGGCCCGCCAGCAGGTATTCCAGCTGCTCGCGCGTGTACCCCCAGCGGTCCAAGAGCACCAGCACCGCCCCGTAGGTAAGGAAAGCCAAAAGGATCCACGGCTGCGCGCCCATGGTGCCACTGTAGCCAGAGCCAACGCTTCCGCCAAGGGCTGCGGCGCTTTCTAGCCTTGGGTAGAGAGCCCCACCGGTTTGCCCCTGGGGCTGCTACCAGACCTCGAGTGCCTTTTCCGCAAGCCTCATGACATCATCTGTCCGGCCAAGGAGGGTAATGAGCCAAACGGTCTTGCCGGATCCCATGACCCAACAGCACGCTGGGGCCTCAGTCCCACCCGCGGTCATTGCGCACCTCCGGCGCACGGCCGTGGGTGCTTCTTTTCGTGGTGCTCGGGTTTTTGGGGGCAGCGGGTGCAGCGGCTATATCGGCGGTCTCTGCTGTGGTTTTTGCGGTCAAACCGGAGGTTGAGCTTCCCTCTGACGTCTTTCTTCTTTTCCTGCTGGCCATTTTCTCCGTTGCCTCAGCAATTCCGCCTTTCTTCCTCGTTCAGTACGCCAGGGCCATTAACAGGCTCCGTTCCACCGGCGGTTGGGCTTTCCTCGAGTTGGCGGTGAAACACCAAAAGGACAATTGGCGCTTGCTAAGGATCATTTTATTGCTTGCCTACCTCATCATCCGAGCTGGGTTGCTTATCGGGGGGATGGGGAGCGTTTTGCAGCGATAGCCGCGCCTAGCCCTCAGCTTTTAATGCGGAGGTGGCTGAGGCGCCAGCGCCTGCAAAATGGCGAAGAACACCTCCGTGTTGTCGTGGGTGCCCCCCAGGCGCTCGGCTCCCGGCCCTAAGGCCGACAGAGGCACGTCCACCCCCGTGTGCACCCCGCGATCGGGCGCATAGCCTTTTTCCGGCACTGACGCCTCGCTCACACCCGTGTACAGCACGCCGGTGCGGCCGTCCTTGGCTGGGTTGGCATGCACCTGGCGATCCTCCCCAGGGAGGGCTGGCGCGACGGGCTTGGGTTGAGAGCGGAAGTCGTCAAAGTGGTCCGGGGCAGCACCAAAGTGAACGATGAGCTTTTTTTCCGGGTCTGGGTTGTCGGGGTAGCCATCAGCATTGTTGTCGCGTGCTTCCGGGAATCCGAGGCGGTCGTAGGTAGCCACCTGGTCCCGGTGGCCGCGCTTGGCCGCATCCAGCACCCCGGGGAGCACTACCCCGCCGGTTTCATGGTCGGCGGTGACGATGATGAGGGTATCGTTGGTTGGGTCCTCATCGCTGTTGGTGCGCTGGGCAAAGCGTACGGCCACCTCCACGGCCTGATCCAGGTTGTAAAGATCCCAAAGCATGCGCTCCGCGTCGAGCATGTGGGCTTGCTTGTCCACCAGCGCGCCTTCTACCAGCAGGAAGAAGCCCGCGGGGTTTTGCTGCAGCGCCTGCAGGGCCGCTTCGGTCATGGCCGCCAGGCTGGGCTGGTCGGGGAAGGCGGCAACGACCTCCCCATCGCCACGCCGTTGGATATCGAAGGGGGAGTTCATGTGCCGGCTGGCGAACAGCCCCAGGAGCTTGGCCGGCTGCTGCTTGGCCTTGGCACCCAGTTCGGTGGCGGTGAAGGCTTGGGAGAAGCCCGCGGCGCCAAAAAAGGGCAAAAGGTCCAGCGGCTTGGTGAAGGAGGCCAAGCCCCCCCCGAGTAGCACGCGCAGACCACAGGTGTCTGCTCGCTGCAAAAACTGACGGGCGATGGTGGCCGCATCCCCCCGGTCGGCTACCTGCGCGAGAAAGGCCGCGGGGGTGGCGTCGGTGAGGTCGGCATCGCTCACCAAGCCAGAAACCATGCCGCGGGTTCGGTAGAGGAGGCAGGGGAGGGGCTCCACTTTCGGGTTGTCGCCGTCTTCGGGTGTGGGGTCGGGAAAAAGGCCCAGCATGCCGTTGGCGGTTTTAGTGCCGGTGGCAAAGGCGTGAGCTCCCGCGGCCGAGTCGGTGACGAAGCCGGAAAGGGAGGAAGTCATGACAAAACCGCCTACGGGCAGGCGGTCCATGGCCAGTAGCCCCCGGCTTTTGCCACCGGTAAAGCCATAGAGAAAGGCCCTGGCAGCGGTGCGTTGCGCAAGACCCATGCCGTCGCCCACAAAGAGAAACACGTGCCGTACGCGGCCACCGGGAGCTGGCCAAGAAACCACCGAGAAGCGTCGTTCGGCCTCTGCCAGGACCCTTTCGGCTTGCTTACCCTTAGCCGGCTTGATCAGGCGCACGGTGAACACGTGCTCCCCAGCGTGTTCGACGGATATCCCTTCGGCCACCAGGCGATCGCCTTGCCGCTGAGCTTGCAGGGGCTTGCCGTCCAAAAGTGCCTGCCACTGGGTGTCCGGCTCGTTCGGAACCACCGCGTGCAAATCCACCCTTTGGCCCGCGGCTAAGGTGGTCTCCAGGGGCGGGCTGAGGATTTGGATAGGCGCATCGGCAGCGGAAGCGCTGCCTACCGTCGCCAACCAAAGCAAGCTGGCGGCCAGGTTCAAGGGCTTCACGGTCACCTCCATCACCATGTTAACGCCTGTGGCGCGTGGCGGGCGAACAAGGAGCGAGCTGGGCTACCATAGGCGGTGAGGAGGACGCATGGCTTTACCCCAACACGACGTCAGTGACTTGAGTTTGGCCACGCAGGGCTTGGCGCGCATTGCCTGGGCTGGGCGAGAAATGCCGGTGCTGGCGGAAATCCGCAAGCGCTTTGCTCAAGAAAAGCCGCTGTCAGGGCAGAGGCTTTCGGCTTGCCTCCACGTGACCACCGAGACTGCCCACTTGGTGCTGACTCTGGTGGCGGGAGGGGCGGAGGTGCGGCTGTGCGCCTCCAATCCCCTTTCAACCCAGGATGATGTGGCCGCCGCGTTGGTGGCGGAACACGGCGTGGGGGTCTTTGCCCGGCGGGGGGAAGACAACACCACCTACTACCGCCACATCCGGGCGTGCCTGGAGTTCAAGCCCACCCTGACGATGGACGACGGCGCCGATTTGGTGAGCTCTTTGCTGCTTTTGGGTCGCGGTGAGCTGGCCAAGGCCCACCCGGAAGTGCGTCACTTGGGTGAGACCTTAGGTGCGGAGGGGTGCCAGCACCTGGTGGCCGGCGTGCTGGGTTCCACGGAAGAGACCACCACCGGGGTCATCCGCCTGCGAGCCATGGAGCGGGATGGGGCCCTGCGCTTCCCGGTGATCGCGGTGAATGACTCGGACACCAAGCACTTGTTTGACAACCGTTACGGTACCGGGCAATCCACCATTGACGGCATCCTGCGAGCCACCAACCTCTTGCTCGCAGGCAGGGTGGTGGTGGTGGCCGGCTACGGTTGGTGTGGGCGAGGCGTGGCTTTGCGAGCCAACGGACTGGGGGCGCGGGTGGTGGTCACGGAGGTGGACCCGGTACGGGCTCTGGAAGCAGCCATGGATGGCTTTGCCGTCATGCCCATGGCGGAGGCGGCCAAGGTGGGTGACCTGTTTGTCACCGTCACGGGCAACCGATCGGTGATCACGCTGGACCACGTGCGGCTGATGAAAGATGGCGCCATCCTGGCCAATTCGGGGCACTTCGACGTGGAAATTGACCTGGAAGGGCTGCGCCAGGAAGCCAGCGAAATTTTGCCCGTACGCACCCACGTGGACGCTTTCCGCTTCCCCTGGGGCAAGACGGTATTCGTGCTGGCTCAAGGGAGATTGGTGAACCTGGCGGCGGCCGAGGGTCACCCGGCTGCGGTCATGGATATGTCATTCGCCAACCAGGCCTTAGCTGCGGAGTACCTGGTGCGTATGGCTGGCCGCCTGCAGCCGCGGGTCTATCGCTTGCCGGCGGAGTTGGACCGGGAAATTGCCAGCCTCAAGTTGGCCACTATGGGCCTGCGCTGCGACGTGCTCACCCCCGAGCAGGAGCGATACCTGGCCAGCTGGCGCGAAGGCACCTAGGGCTGATACCCTGGCATGCAGCGAAAACAAGCAGCTAAAGCAAGCTGAAAGCGTGCTAGACTGCACCTTCGATGCCCGCGCTGCGGGCCGGCGAGGTGGGCTTGAATCTGCAGGACGTCATCCTCAACCTGCTGCGTTTTTGGGGGGACCAGGGGTGCCTGGTACAACAACCGTACGACATGGAAGTAGGTGCGGGGACCATGCACCCGGAGACCTTTCTGCGGGTGCTTGGACCCGAGCCCTACCGCGTGGCCTACGTTCAACCCTCCCGGCGCCCGGCTGACGCGCGCTTCGGCGAAAACCCCTTTCGGCTGGGAAAGCACCTGCAGTTGCAGGTGATCCTTAAGCCCTCACCCACGGATGTACAGGAGCTCTTCCTCGCCTCGCTGCAAGCTTTGGGCATTGACCCAGGGGCGCACGATGTGCGCTTTGAGGAGGACAACTGGGAATCCCCCACCCTGGGAGCCTGGGGTGTGGGCTGGCAGGTGCTGCTGGATGGCATGGAAATTACGCAGTTTACCTACTTTCAGCAGGCCGGTGGCATCGACCTGAAACCCATTTCTGCCGAAATCACCTATGGGCTGGAACGCATTGCCATGTTCCTGCAGCGAAAAACCTCCATTTACCAGGTGCAGTGGGCGCCGGGGATGGGCTACGGCACCGTGCGCCACCGAGACGAGGTGGAGCTTTCCCGCTACGCTTTCGAGCTGGCCGATGTGGCCATGCTGCGGCGCCACTTTGAGGACTGGGAGCGGGAAGGCTTTCGCTGCCTGGAAGGCGATGACCCCTTGGTAGTACCTGCCTTGGAGGCCGCCCTGCGCATGTCGCACCTTTTCAACTTGCTGGACGCCCGCGGAGCTGTGTCGCCCACCGAGCGGGTGGCGCTCATTGCTCGGGTACGGAAGCTGGCGGTAGTCATCGCCAAGGCTTACCTCGCCCAGCGCGAGCGGGCAGGTTTTCCCCTGCTTGAGGGGGCCCTGGCATGAAAGGGCGCTTTCTCTTTGAGCTTTTGTGCGAGGAGATTCCCGCCAACGCCCTGGCTGGGGCTCGGCAGGAGCTGGCGCAAGCGGTGCGGGCGGAATTGGAAAGTCGGGGCGTGAGCTTCTCCCAGTTGGCGGTGCTTTCCACCTCCCGCCGGTTGGTGCTTTGGCTGGCGGGTCTGCCGGCTACCACTGGTGAACGGGAGGAGGAGGTACTGGGGCCACCGGTGAGCGTGGCCATTGCCGCCGACGGCAGCTATACCCGCGCCGCCGAGGGCTTCGCCCGCGCCCAGGGCGTGCCCCTTGACCAGCTCTTGGTCCTGGAAGGACCCAAGGGCAAGGTGGTGGGCGTGCGCAAACGCCAGCCGGGCCAGCCCATCCCTGAGCTTTTGGCCCAGCTTTTGGCACGTGTGGTCCCGGGGTTGCACTTTCCCAAGAACATGCGCTGGGGCCAGGGCGAGCACCTGTTCGTCCGCCCGGTACATCGTGTGGTGGCTCTTTGGGGGGAGGACAGGCTGAGCGACGTAGTGCCCCTGCGCCTGTTTGGCATCCAGGCGGGCTCGCGCACCCGCGGGCACCGGGTCGTGCATCCCGGGGAGCTGGATCTTTTGGGCGTTGAGGACTTGGCCCACTACCTGGAAAAGCTTCGCCAGGCGGGGGTGGTGTTGGACCCGGAAGAGCGGCGGACGCTTTTCCACCGTCGCGGTCAGGAGCTGGCTGAAGCGGTGGGCTGCCAGGTGCGCTCGGACCCGCCACTGGAGGCGGAGCACTTGGAGTTGGTGGAGTCTCCGGGTCTGGTGCGGGGGGAGATCGCCGAGAGGTGGCTGGAGCTGCCGGAAGCGGTGGTGGTGACCTGCTTGCGCCATCATCAAAAGTGCCTGGTGTTGGAAAGAAATGGCCAGCTCGCCCCGTACTTTTTGGCGGTCTGCGACCGCCCCGATGACCCGGAAGGCCATGTGCGGCGCGGCAACGAGTGGGTGGCGGCGGCCCGGCTCGCCGATGCGCACTTCTTCTTCCAGCAGGATCGCCAAGTCCCCCTGCACGCGTGGGCGGAAAAGCTCCAGCGCGTGGCGTTTCATGCCAAGCTGGGCAGCTTTGCGGAAAAGACCGCGCGCCTGGTGGCTTTGGTTCGTCTGCTGGCGGAGAAGGTGGGCGAGACGCGGTCGCTCCCCGCAGTGGAGCTGGCAGCGCGGCTGGCAAAGGCGGATCTGGCCACCCATATGGTGGGAGAGTTTCCCGAGCTGCAGGGAATCATGGGCGGCGTGTATGCCCGCTTGGAAGGCCATCCACCGGAGGTATGGGAAGCCATTGCCCAGCAGTACCAGCCGGCGGGACAGGAAGGCCCGATCCCCTCGACCCTGGCAGGCGCTCTTTTAGGGGTGGCGGACCGCATGGACACGTTGGCGGCGCTCTTTTCCTTGGGAGAGGTGCCGTCGGGCAGCAAGGATCCCTTTGCCCTGCGGCGTCAGGCCCTGAGCGTGGTGCGAATCTGTGGAGAGTTTCCCCTGCCCTTAGCCCTTGGGTACGTGGCGGCCGCCGCCTCCCAACCCTTCGGCGCAGTCGGACGGGAGGCACTGGAGGACTTCCTACGAGAAAGGGAGCGCTTCTTTCTCGAATGGCGAGGCTTGCCCGGGGCGGTGGTGGATGCGGTCCTGGCGGCCGGCTGGGGCCAGGTGGCCGAGGACGAAGCCCGCGGCCAAGCCCTGGCGCACATGTGGCGCCAGCCCGAATTCTTGCAGCTGGCTACCGCTTTTAAGCGCGTACGCAACATGGTGAGCAAAGAGGGGGAGGGCCTATGGGCACCGGAGGTCTTGCAGGAGCCGGCCGAAAAAGCCCTAGCGGCAAAAGTCGCATCGGTGGCCGACGAGCTTCCCCAGCTGGTGTCCCACAAGGCCTGGCTGGAAGCTTTGCGCTCCCTGGCGGGACTGGCGCAGCCCTTGGATCGCTTCTTTGCCGATGTGTTGGTCCTGTGCGAGGACAGCCGCGTGCGGCAGGCGCGCTTGGGGCTTTTGGCCAAAATCCAGAGCCTGTTCCTCCAGCTTGCTGACGTGAGCAAGCTCCAAGTTTCCCAGTGAGGAGGCAAGCCTATGGCAAAGATGGTCTACCTTTTTGGCGGCGGCTCAGCGGAAGGCAACGCCCAGATGAAGGACCTCTTGGGCGGCAAGGGTGCCAACCTGGCGGAGATGGCGGGCATCGGCTTGCCGGTGCCTCCCGGCTTCACCATTACCACCGAGGTGTGCACCCATGTCATGCGCCATGGGAGCTACCCGGAGGGCCTGGCAGCCCAGGTGAAGCAAGGCCTGGAACACATTGAACAGCTGACGGGCAAGAAGTTCGGCGATGCCCACAATCCGCTTTTGGTCTCGGTGCGCTCCGGAGCCCGCGCCTCAATGCCGGGGATGATGGATACCATCCTCAACCTGGGGCTGAACGATACCACGGTTCAGGGCCTCATTGCCCAAACCGGTAACTCGCGCTTTGCCTACGATTGCTACCGCCGCTTCGTCGCCATGTACGGCGATGTGGTGCTGGGCTGCAAGCCTCAGGGAAAGGACGAGATCGATCCGTTCGAGGCGGTGTTGGAGGAGGTGAAGAAGGCCAAGGGTGTGCATTACGACACCGAGCTGGACGCCGAGGACCTCAAGGGGCTGGTGGTGCGCTTTAAGGAGGTGGTTCGTCAGCGCACCGGCAGGACCTTTCCCGAATCCCCGCAGGAGCAGCTTTGGGGTGCCATTGCGGCGGTGTTCAACTCCTGGAACAACGAGCGCGCCGTAGCCTACCGCAAACTGAACAACATCCCCGACGATTGGGGCACGGCGGTGAACGTGCAAGCCATGGTGTACGGCAACATGGGGGAGGACTCGGGCACCGGTGTGGCCTTCACTCGCGACCCAGCGACGGGCGAGAACGTTTTCTACGGCGAGTTCCTGGTCAACGCCCAAGGGGAAGACGTAGTTGCCGGTGTGCGCACGCCCCGGCCGGTGCGGGAGCTGGCCCAGGTTTTCCCTGAGGTTGACCAGCAACTCCTGGAGGTGCGGGCAATCTTGGAGCGCCACCTCAAGGACATGCAGGATTTCGAGTTCACGGTGGAGCGGGGCAAGTTGTACATGCTGCAAACGCGCAACGGCAAGCGTACGGGCCTGGCGGCTATCCGCATTGCCGTGGACATGGTGGAGGAAGGCCTGATCACGCCGGAGGAGGCCCTCCGGCGGGTGGAGCCGGAGCAACTCAACCAGTTGCTGCGGCCCATATTCGCCCCTGAGGCCCTGCGCCGCGCGCGGGAGGAAAAGCGGGTGGTGGCCAAGGGCCTGCCTGCGGGACCCGGGGCAGCGGCGGGGCGCGTGGTGTTTAACGCTCCCGACGCGGAGGAGTGGGCAGCGCGGGGAGAAAAGGTGCTTTTGGTGCGAATCGAGACGAGCCCGGAGGACATCAAGGGCATGAGCGCAGCGGTGGGCATTCTCACCGCCCGCGGCGGCATGACCTCCCATGCGGCGCTGGTGGCGCGGCAGATGGGCAAGACCTGCGTGGTAGGTTGTGAGGCCCTGAAGGTGGATTACAAAGCGCGCACCATCACCGTGGGGGACACGGCCATCCGCGAAGGGGATTGGGTTTCGATTGACGGGTTCACCGGTGAGGTGATCCTGGGGCAGCTTGCCACCAAGCCTTCCGAGGTGGTACAGGTGCTGATCGAAAAGAGCTTGGCCCCCGAAGCCTCCACCACCTACCACTACTTTTCCCGCCTCATGGAGTGGGCCGACAAGGTGCGGCGGCTGAGGGTGCGGGCCAATGCAGACCAGCCGGACCAGGCCGCCCATGCGGTGGCCTTTGGCGCCGAGGGCATCGGCCTTTGTCGCACGGAGCACATGTTTTTTGGCGGCGACCGCATCACCGCCATGCGGGAAATGATTTTGGCCGACAGCCCGGAGGCGCGGCAGAAAGCCTTAGACAAGCTCTTGCCCATGCAGCGGGAGGATTTTGTGGGCATTTTCCGCGTTATGGGTGAGCGGCCAGTGACCATTCGCACCCTCGACCCCCCCCTGCATGAGTTCTTGCCCCACACGGATGCTGAACAGCAAGAGGTAGCCAGGGCCATGGGGGTGCCGGTGGAGGCCATTCGGGCCAAGGTGGCGGAGCTGCACGAGGCCAACCCCATGCTGGGCCATCGGGGCTGCCGGTTGGGCATCGTGTACCCCGAAATCACCCGCATGCAAGCCCGCGCCATTCTGGAGGCCGCCTGCCAGGTGAAGAAGGAAGGGGTGGCGGTGCATCCGGAGATCATGATTCCGCTGGTGGGAACCCTGCGCGAGCTGGAAGACCAAGCGCGGCACGTGCATGAGGTGGCCGAGGAGGTGTTCGCCCGACAGGGCGTGCGTGTGGACTACCTGGTGGGCACGATGATTGAGGTGCCACGGGCGGCGCTCACGGCGCACGAGATTGCGCGCCAAGCGCAGTTCTTCTCCTTCGGTACCAACGACCTCACCCAGACCACCCTGGGCGTTTCCCGTGACGATGCCGGCAAGTTCTTGCCCACCTACCTGGAGCGGGAAATTTGGCCGGCGGATCCCTTTGCCACGCTGGACATCGAGGGTGTGGGCCAGCTTTTGGAGTTGGGCACCAGCCGAGGGCGGCAGACGCGACAGGACCTGAAGGTCGGCATTTGCGGTGAGCACGGCGGAGACCCCGCTTCTGTGGCCTTTTGTCACCGAATAGGGTTGGACTACGTTTCCTGCTCGCCCTTCCGCATCCCCGTGGCGCGCCTGGCAGCGGCGCGTGCGGCGTTGGGGGTGGCGCGAGGCTGAGGTGGAGGAATCGGCAGCGCGCACCGCAAGGGAAGCGTCCGGCCGGCACAGGAGGGAGGGCGGCCGGTGCGCGAGAGCCTAGGGAGGCCAACATGGCCCGTTTTGCCGTGATAGGTTTGGGACGATTCGGGGCAACCTTGGCCACTCGCCTTTACGAGCTGGGGCACGAGGTCCTGGGCGTGGATGTGGACGAGGAGCTGGTGCTGGCCTACCGCGACCGCATGAGCGAGGTGGCGGTGGTGGACGCCCGCGAGAAGGGGCAGCTGCGCGCCCTCGGGCTCAAGGACTTCGACACCGTGGTGATTTCCGTGGGGGAGCATTTGGAGGCGTCCACACTGGCTGCCCTCTACTGCAAGGACCTGGGGGTGAAGGTGATCGCCCGAGCACTCAGCGAGGATCACGGCAAGATCCTGGAAGCTTTGGGCGTGGACGAGGTCATTTACCCGGAGCGGGATATGGCCCTGCGCTTGGCCGAGCGCCTGTGCTCCAAGAACCTGCTGGACTTCGTGGCCTTGGGCCCCGAAGTGTCCATCGTGGAAGTGGCGGCACCGGCCAGCTTCATAGGCAAGAGCTTGGCGGAACTGGACATCCGCCGCCGCTTTGGCGTGCACGTGATTGCCCTGCGGGATGTGCTCACCGAGACGGTCACCCCCATCCCACCCCCTGACGCCAAGATCCGCGACTCTGACGTGCTGGTGGTGCTGGGGGGGCGGGAGGAACTGGACCGCTTCCAGCGCGTTCGGTGAGCAACTCCTAGCGAAGCTCCCCCACCCAGGAGGGCTGCATGTTGTTGCCCTGTTGCGTGAGGGCCCGGGCATGCCCCAGCGCGTCGGTGATGTAAATCTGCTGTTGCCCACTACGGTCCGAAGTGAAGGCTAGCAGGCTCCCGTCGGGGGAAAAGCAGGGCGATTCGTTGTTCCCGGGCCCCGGAATGACCGTACGTTCGCCCGTGCGCAGGTCAAGAATGGCAATTTGGAAGCGGTCACCCACCTTGGTCGTGTAGGCGATGCGCACGCCATCCGGTGCCCAGCTAGCCTCGTCGGCAAAGCTGTCTTCGAAGGTAAGGCGGCGCACGTTGGTCCCTTCCGCATCCATGAGGTAAAGCTGTGGACTACCGGCTCGGGTGGAGGTAAAGACAATCTGCCGCCCGTTGGGGGAAAAGGCAGGCTGGGTGTTGATTGCGCGGGTGTTAGTCAGTCTGTGGAGCTCCCCGCTTTCCACGTGCAGGAGGTAAATGTTGGTGTAACCGCTGTCGCCCGCGGCAAAGGCCAGGTACGTGCCGTCAGGAGAAAAGCTGGGGGAGGAATTGACCCCGGGAAGGCTGGGAAGGCTTTTGAGATACCCCTCGGTGGGCTTTAAGAGGAGAAGCTGGGGTTGGCCCCGCAAGAAGCTGGTAAACGCCAGCCACTGCCCATCGGCGGACCAGTTCGGGGCCGAGGCGATGGACCGGTGCTGGGTGAGCTGCTCCTGCTCGCTGCCGTCCCAGCGCATGATCCACAGCTCTTTAAAGCCGCTGCGATCGGACACGAACGCAATACGCGAAAGAAAGGGCCCGGGCTTGCCGGTGAACAGATGAAAAAGCTCGTTGGCGACCGTGTGTGCCAGGGTGGTCAGCGTCTTGAGGGTGGCGGCAAAGCGGCGGGAAAAGGCCACCTCCCCCGAAGCCAAGTCCAGCAAGCGCACGTCGTAGATCACCTGAGCACCAGCGGTGGCCAGGGCCCCTTCGAGCCAAAACTGTGCTCCCACCGCGCGAAAGCGTTGCCGGGTGAGCTCGGGGTTCTTCTCGTCAATCTCCACTAGCTGCAGACGCTCCTCGGGCAGGAGGGTGAGGACGGGTGTGGCGCTCAAATCACTGGCCAAGGCCTGCCAGAAGGTGGCGTAGGCGGCGGCGGCCCCTTCGCCGCGAAGGGTGAAGGGTCGGGGCGCAATGACCACCTGGGTTATGCCCGCGTGCGTCACCTGCAGATACACCTCTTCCTGGGCGGCTGTCGCCGACGCTAGAAGCAAAGGGGAGAGGAAGAGGAACGAGGAGGAAGCTCTCATTGCACGAACTCCAAGTGAAGGATAAGCTCGCTGCCGCCAAAACCTTGCGGCAGCGGCGGGAAGGGTGCGGCGGCGTAAACGGCGCGCAACGCCGCACGGTCAAAGGCTCCGTGGCCGGAAGTCTCCTCCAAACCCGCCTCCAACAGGCGGCCGGAACGGGCAATGCGGCAAAGCACGCGTGCGCGCGTGCCCGCGGGGGCTTGGGGCTTAAACCAGTTCTGCTCGATGGCCACCAGCAGCCGCTCCAGGTAGTACTGGTAGGGAAAGGGTGGGCCGTCGCTGGGTGCGGCTGCCACCCCCAAACCGCGCCCTGAGCCTGCCATCAGTGTGTCACCAGTTGGGCCGCCAGCGGGGGGAGCGCTAGCCGCCGGTTGGTCGCGGGTGGAGGCCTGGCTTTTTTCCTTGGCTGCTGCGGGCCCTGCCGCCTTCTTGTCCGCGCGTACCGCTTTCCGCGAAGGGGCCGGAGCCTTGCCCAAGGTGGCGGAAACACCAGCCGGTTTGGCTGGTGGGGGTGGGGTGGGGCGGGCCGCCGGAACTGGGCCGGTGGCAGGTGCGGCTGTGGGCGAGCCAGCGGGCGAGGGTAGTGGTCCCAGGTGCACGCGCACCGTGGGTAGGGTCAGGGCCTTATGAGCTGGCCTGGCGGCCACCAGCAGCGTAACGAGGGCAGCCAGGTGCAGCGCCAGGGCCAAAAGCAGTGCGCCGCGCCAGGGCAGCTTTTCCGCCGCGCGCCGCGCCAACTCCTGGCTCACCGGGTCGTTCATGGCTTCTCCGGGGGCACGGTCACCATCCCCACCTCTTCCACCCCCATGCGGTTAAGGGCGGCTAAAACCTGCACGACAAAACCATAGGGCAGGTTCTGGTCAGCCTTCAGGTAGACGGGACGCGGCTGGCCGCGCAGCAGGGGTGCCAGCGCTTGCTCCAGCAAGCGAGGATGGACGGGCCGGTCGTCCAGCAGCACCAGCCGGTCGCGCGTGAGGGTGAGCACCAGGGGCTCCGGACCCTTCTGCGGCAGGGCGGGCGCTTTTTCTTGGGGCAAGTCCACCGCAAGACCCTGCACCAGCATGGGGGTCGTGACCATGAAAATCACCAGCAGCACCAACATCACATCCACCAGCGGCGTGATGTTGATCTCGGCTAGGCTGTCAAACTCCATGTGGGAACGAAAGGCCATGCCTGCTCCCTAGGTAAACGTCCTTTCGGTGAGGTTGAGAAACTCCAGCAAAAAATCTTCCATCAGGCCGCGGTGGCGACGCAGGCTGCCGAGAAAGGCGTTGTAGGCGATAACGGCGGGGATGGCGGCGGCCAAGCCGGCGGCAGTGTTCACCAGCGCCTCGGCGATGCCCGGCGCCACGGTGACGATGGAGGTGGAGCCTTTGGCAGCGATGTCGCGGAAGGCCGTCATGATGCCCCAGACGGTGCCAAAAAGGCCGATGAAGGGCGTGGCGGAGGCGGTGGTGGCGAGAAAGGGAAGGTAACGAAAGAGCTTGGCCGACTCCACGCCGATAGCGCGCTGCAGGGCCCTTTCCACGGCTGCCAGGCTCTTGATCTGTCCCGGCGGCAGCCCAACCTTCTGCAGCACCCGCATTTGTGCCTCCAGCTCCAGATACCCCGCGCGGAACATGCCGGCCAGCGGGGCGTGGGGCGTTTGGGAAGCAGCCTGCTGCGCCTCTCCCAAACGTTGCGCGCGGCGAAAGTGGGCTAAAAAGACCTGGTTCTGCCCGTCAGCCCGGCGCAGCTGCCGCCACTTGGCGAGCATGAGCGTCCAGGAAACCAGGGAAAACCCTGCCAGCAGCGCCAGCACCAGCTTGGCCACCGGTCCGGTTTGCGCGAAGGCTTGCCAAATCGCCTGCATGCAGGCATTGTACGGGATAAGTAAACGGCGCCCGCCGACGCCGCCGTGGGGCGTTTCGAGCAAATTCGGCAAAAACTAGAACGGGAAGAGGTGAAGGTATTTCAACCTAGTGGTCGGACCCTCCTCGTTCCTCGAACACAGGAGGGGAAAGCCGGTCAAGGTTACCCGCGCTTCGCTCGTTGGCCTTGGGGCTTCCCGCCAGGCGCTGCACCACCTGGGTGCCCGCCAAGAGGTCATGCAAGGCCTTGCGGTCCTTGCGCAGGAACATGAGCAGGAAACCCAGGCCGAAGGTGGCCGCCGTCGCCATGCACGCGGCGGCGCGCAGCCAGGCGCGGCGGTAACCGATGGGTTGGCGAAAGAGGTTGTCCGCCAGGCGCAGCTGCAGCAGGCGCAAGCCCGGCGTGCCGCCGCGCCGAGCCCAGCCGTGAATCCAGTAGTACCAGCTAAAAATGACCCAGAGGGCGCCGCACCCACCGGCGACGAAAGTTTTGGTCGTCAAATCGGGCGGCAGAGTCTCTGGCCGCAGCAGCAGCCGCTCGGTGACCAGCATTGCCGCCAGAGGCAAAAAGGGAATGGCCGAGCCGAGCAGGTAGAGGATGGCATCGAGACCTAGGGCGGCCAGCCGCCACCAAGGATTGGCGGGCGGAAAAGGCATCACCCCCACGGTGTAGTCCCAGGTAGCTTCCATCAGGCGCGGACGGCCTTGACTGGAGAACTGCTTGGCCTCTTCCGGGCCCACCAGCGTGGCTTTCAGCGAGCCGAAGCGGAGCTGGTCTCCCGGCTTGACCCGCTGGCGCTCTACCACCCGCTGGCCATTGAGGAAGGTACCGTTGGAAGACCCCAGGTCCTCCAGCAGCAGGCCCTCCTCCTCGAAGACAAAAGCGGCGTGCAGGCGCGAAACCGTGTCCTCCCGCAACCGCACGTCGCAGGAGCGACTGCGGCCGACAACGGTTTTTGGTGCCTGCAGGGGAAACTCCGCATCGCCCACCACAAGCTTCCAGCTCATGAGCTAAAAAGGGGAGATGCCGCCACGCTCGTTGTGGATGAGCCAAAGGCCGGCATAGGCTCGCAGGAGGCGAAAGCGGGAGCGGTAGAGGCGGTCCAGGTGCTGGGTTTCGCCGCGATAGAGGGCGTCCTCGATCAGCCACGTGAAGCGTCGATCCAGTTCTTGCGCCCGTTGCAACGTCTGCGTGGCCTGTTCCAGCACCTCAGCCAGGCGCTCCGAGCCGCGCTTAGACAAGCGGTCAATCTCCCGTGCTTCCTCGTCCGCGCGCAGCCGGAGGGCGGCGCTCCAGGCGAAGGCCTTGGTTTGCTCCCCCAGAAGGCTTCCCGCAGGGACCTGGCCGGCGGCGAGGGCCAGACACGCCTCCACCTCCCAAGGCTCCATACGCAAGGCCACAACCTCTCGCGCGTTGGCCAGCTCCGCGGGCGAGCGGTCCTTGCCCGCCAGCTCCAAGGCAAAAAGGATCTTGTTAAGGTACTCGGAAAGAAAGGGATCCGCCAGGGAGGGCTGCCCGGTGGCCGTGGCCGCTGGCGTGACGCCCATAGGTTCCGGTGCCGGCTCGGAAAGCCTCTCGGGTCCGCCTTCGCGCGGTTGCACGTCAGCCTGGGCCATATGTCGCAGGTCGAACTGTTCCAGAAGAGCAGTGAGGCTTTCCCGCAAAGCCTGAACGTCCTCGGTGCGGACGTTGTCCTGTTGTTTGGCTTGCTCAAACCGGTGGCGGGTCCGCTGGAACGTCTCCACCGCCTCTTGCAGCTCAGGTGTGAGCATGTCGGGGTTGCGTTCCAGCTGCCGCACCAGCTCCATCACCCGGTTGGTGTCTTGCAGGATTTGCTCTTCTTCCTCCTGCCAGAGGTGCCGGAAGCGGTTTTTGATCGCTACCGTGGTTTCCATGAGCACGGGAAGGAGCGAGGGATGCAAAAGCGAAGCGCCCAACCGCCGCTTGAGGTTGCGGAAGCGGTCCAGGCTGCCGCTGGCCACCAGCTCGCTGAACGTCCGCGTGTTCAGGACTTCAGCCCGCAGCTCAGCCACTGCGTGTATGAGAATTTCCACTTCGCGCTCGGGAATTTCCGGCAGGCTGCGGCCTGTCAGCAGCGGCTTGGTCAACCTCTCCAGCTCGTGTTTTTCGCGGGAGAGGAAGCCACCGTCAGCCTTGGGGATTTCGGCCAAGCGCGTGAAAAGCACGTCCAGCTTGTCCAAGACGTCGCCGTTAAGCTCCGGCGCGTCCAGGAAGAACTTGATGATGGCTAGCAGGACCTTCTCATCTTTGGTGCTCAACCGATCGAAGAAGCGACGCAAAAGCGCAGGGGAAACTGCTTCGTCCGCTTGCCTGAGCTTGCTGTCCACCAAGTCCAAGCGCAGGTTGAGGCGCTCAAGGGAACGCAACACCGCTTCGGTATCAGGGTGGTTCAACTGCTCGCCCAGCTCCTTGAGCCGATCGAAGGTTTCGCGGAAATCCAAGTCGGGAGGGGGTTCGGGATGCTGCAGGTGCTTGTGCAAACCCTGGAGAAGCTGGTAGAAGGTCCACTGCGCGCGGCAGCGGTCGGCGACCCTGATGTAACGCTGATTGAGCTGGCCAACGGAAGCAACGGTCACAGTCGTCGTCCTTTGCCTTGATTATACGACAAGCAAGGCCGATGCAAGAGGCTGCCCGAAGGACAGGATCCGGCATAATGCGCGGGGTGCGGAGGCAGGCATGCTGAAAAGAAAAGTGGTCCCGGCGGAGGAGCTCCAGGCCATCCTCGACCGCTTGGCAGGAGAGCTGGAGGCCGATTTGGCGGGGAAAGACCCCGTGTTTGTGGGGGTGCTCAAAGGTGCGGTGTATTTCTTCACTGCCCTTACCCAGCGCCTGTCACGCTCGGTGGTGGTGGATTTTATCCAGGTCTCATCCTACGGCGCCTCCACCACCTCCTCCGGTACGGTGACGCTGGTTAAGGACCTGACCACGGATATTGCGGGCAAGGATGTTTACGTGGTCGAGGATATCGTGGACACAGGCATCACCTTGGTGGATGTCTTAGCCCTCATTGCCGCCCGCCACCCCCGCTCACTGAAGGTGGTTGCCCTGTTGTCCAAGCCCTCGCGGCGCCTGCGCGCCGTTTCTGTGGACTTCGTGGGCAGGGAGATCCCCGACGTGTTTGTGGTTGGCTTCGGCCTTGACTTTGCCGAGCAGTTCCGTAACCTTCCGGAGATTTGGGAATTTGAGCCCCAGCAGGGAGGTTGATATGGCGTGCCAACCGGTTCCCGTAGCCACTTCCGAAGCGCCCGCCGCCATCGGCCCGTACAGCCAAGCGATGCGTGCGGGGAACTGGGTTTTTGTTTCGGGACAAATCCCCCTCCCGCCGGAGGGCGGTACCTTGCCCGAGAGCTTTGCCGAGCAAGCGCAGCAGGCGCTGGCCAACCTGCGTGCCATTCTTCAGGCGGCCGGGGTTGAGCTGTCGCAGGTGGTGAAGGTCAACGTCTATCTCACAGACCTGGGCAGGTTTTCCGAGTTCAACGCCATTTACCAGGCGTTCTTCGGCTCGCACCGTCCGGCGAGGGCGGTAGTCCAGGTCTCAGCCCTGCCCCGAGGTGCCCAGCTTGAGGTGGAGGCGGTGGCGTGCCTGTAAGGGAAAGACTGCGCGATTTGCGGGTTTTGATCCGCGGGGCTGGGGAGCTGGGCAGCGCGGTGGCCAGTCATTTGGCCCACCAAGGCTGCGAGAACATCGTGCTGGTGGATCTGCCATTCCCCAAAGCCGTGCGGCGAAATGTTTGCTTTTCCGAAGCGGCTTTCGAGCACGCCAAAACGGTAGATGGGGTTACCGCTCGGCTGGCCATGAGCGTTCGGGAGATCCACACCGTGTTGGCCCGCGGTGACCTAGCGCTCACAACCTTCCCCTTGAACGAGGTGCTCGCGGCCTACCGCCCCCACGTGTACGTGGAAGCGGCCATGCTCAAGCGCAACTGGGGGCTTAGTACCAGCATTGCCCCGCTGGTGGTGGCGTTGGGACCTGGCTATCAAGCGGGGAAGGACTGCCACGTAGTGGTGGAAACGGTGCGGGGTCCCCAGCTGGGTCGCATCCTTGAGGGTGGCGAGGAGTTGGCACCGGCACCGCCGGCGATCATCATGGGTTATAGCCAGGAGCGCGTGATCAAGGCCCAGTACCGCGGCATCTTCCACACCTCCCATAGAATCGGCGACCGGGTTGAACAAGGCGAGAAGGTCGGCTTTATTTCCCTGGTGGTGGCCCGCGAGGACCTGTACCGCGGGGTGCCCGTGGACGACGACTTCCCCGTGGTAGCGCGCGTTTCTGGCGTCATTCGCGGCCTCCTGCGCGATAGCGTGCCGGTGGAGGTGGGGGACAAAATTGGGGATGTGGACCCGCGTGGCGTGACCGAGGACCTGCACCACATTTCCGACAAGGCTCGGCGGGTTGCCGAGGGGGTGCTGGAGGCAATCGTCCTGCACCTTCCCACGTTGGCCCCTGGGCAACTGGTGGAAGCGCGGTAGGCATGAAAAACGGCAGCGAGGGTGTGGTCCTGGCCCTGGGTGGCGGGGGCATGCGCGGTGTGGCCCACCTGGGTGTGCTGCGGGTGTTGGCTCAGGCTGGGGTGCCGCTGCGCGGAATCGCCGGAACCTCCTCGGGGGCGTTGTTGGGCGCGTTGTGGCTGGTGGCTGGGGAGGAGGCGGTGGAGCGGGTGCGGGCTTTCGTCCGCTCAGGGCGGGCCAGGCGGATGCCCGATTTCCACCAACTGGGTCAGGGAAGCCCGTTGGAGCGCGTGCGCCTGGCTTGGCAAGTAGGCCAGGTCTTGCTGCGCAAGGCCCTCCTGTCCGAAAAGCACATGCTGGATTACGTGGGGTTCTTTTTGCCGGAGATGAACATGGACGCGCTGCCCGTGCCTTTCATTGCTGTGGCCACCGACTCCCTCACCGGTGAGGAGGTCTGGCTGATTCGCGGTTCCCTGCGGCGGGCAGTGGCGGCCAGCTCAGCCATGCCGGGGCTGGTAGCGCCCCTGGTGGTCGGCGGGCGTTTTTTGCAGGACGGTGGGGCGGTGGCGGAAATCCCCGTGCGGGCGGCCCGGAGCTTGGGTTCGCCGGTGTTGGCGGTCGAGGTGAGCGAGGGCCTGCCACGGGGCTTTCCCGGCAAGGATGGGGTGGCGCGGGCTATGCTGCGCGCTGCCGCCATGGGCTGGCAAGCGCTGCGGCGGCGCCTTTTGGCGGAAGCGGATTACGTTATTGCACCAGCGGTGAACCACCTTCATTGGGCCGACTACCACGCGGTGGACGAGGCGGTGACCGCGGGGGAAGAGGCGGCCAAGGCGTTCCTGCAGGTTTGGCCGGGGCCTTCTTCGGTTCCCTTGGGGGCCCCGTGAGCTGCCGGGTCAGGGTACCGGCTGGGCTGCTGGCGGTTGCTGCCGGCCTGGGACTGGCTTTCGCCTTACCGCAGTGGCATTGGTGGCCCCTGCTGCCCGCAAGCACGCTGATGTTGCCTTGGTTGCTCCAGCGGGCCGGGAGAGGCGGACGAGCGTTTCTGCTGGGTTGGTTGGCAGGTTTTTCCCACTGGCTGTTGGCTGTAAGTTGGGTCCCGGAGGTGCTGACCCGCTACGGCCACCTCTCGGGCTGGTCTTCGGCCTTGGCCTGGGCGCTTATGAGCGCGATTTTGGCCAGCTTTTGGGGGTTAACCTTTTGGGCAGCCTTGGGCTTTCGCGGTTTTTCCCAACCTCTGGTCTTGGCTTTGGGCCTTTCCTTTGCCGAGGTGGTACAGGGCCTCCCCCCCTTCAACTTCCCCTGGAACCCCCTGGCCGCTGCCTTGGTTCCCTGGCCCTGGACCCTGCAGGCTTTGCCTGTGTTGGGCACGGCCCTTTTTGGTTTGCTCTTTCGCTGGGCAGTGCTGGCTGCGGCAACCGCGTGCCTCACCCGCAGCGCCAGGGCCCTTTGGCCCCTGGCTGCATGCGCCGTTACTTTGGTAGCCGCAGCCTGGTTGGCGCCCTCCTTTCGACCGACCGGCGAGCCGCTGTCGGTGGCTGCCCTTCAGCCCAACGTCCCCTTGGAGATGAGATGGGAAGCAGCCAACGTGGCAGAAATCGAAGCACGCGTGTGGCGGTTAAGCCAGGAGGCGGCGGGAAAGGCACGTTGGCTAGTTTGGCCGGAAAGCGCTGTGCCCCGCCTGTTGGAGCGTGATCTGGCCTTCCGCCAGGAGCTGGTCGGCTTCGCCCGCGAGCGGGACCGCTGGCTGGTGCTCAACTCCATCGGCTTCGGTGCGGAAGGGACGTACTTCAACTCCATGTATGCGGTCTCGCCCGCGGGAGAGGTCTCGCGCTACGACAAGGTTCATCTGGTGCCCTTCGGTGAGTACGTGCCCTGGGTAGGGCGGCTGGCTTTCCTCCGGCCACTGGTGCGCGAGGTGGGCGGCTTCACCCCTGGGGCCGGCCCCTCCTTGCTGCCGGGACCGGTGGGGCCTTTTGCTCCGGCGGTTTGCTACGAGGTTGCGTTTCCCTTGCACGTGGCAGCGCAAGTGCGCCAGGGCGCAAGGGTTTTGGTCACCGTGACCAACGACGGGTGGTACGGGCAAACCGCTGCGCCGCACCAGCACCTCGCCCTCGCGATCCTGCGCGCGGTGGAAAGCCGAAGATACCTGGTGCGTGCTGCCAATACAGGCATTTCGGCGATCGTTGACCCACAAGGACGGGTGTTGAGCCGGCTGGATGTGGGGGAGCAGGGGGTGGTCCTTGGCCAGGTGCAGGCAGGCGTGGGCGTGACCCCGGCGGCGCGCGTGGCACCCGTTCTCCATGGCTTGCCCGCGGCAGCCTTTGGCGTTGCTATACTGGCGAGGCTGCGGCGAAGGCGAGAGGCTGGGTTCTGACTTCCCGCGCAGGAGGTGTGGCATGTGGGAGGAGCGCGCAGCGGAAGCCAAGAGGCTTTTGCAATCCATCAACAGCTTGCGGGGGTACCTTTGACGCCCCCACTCTTGCTCGCCAGCACGAGGAGCTGAGCCGCCAAACACACGAGGAAGGTTTCTGGCAGGACAAGGGCCGAGCGCGGGAGGTCATGCAGCGCGTGCGCACCCTGGAAAGCAAGCTGGCCACCGACCGGTTTCTGCGCGAAGCGGCGGAGGAGCTGGAGGTGCTGTTGGAGTTGGGTGAGGAGGACCCGGCGGTGGAGGAAGAGCTCATTCGCACCATCGGCCGCATTGGCCCACGCCTGGAACAACTCTCCCTGCAAATCAAGATGACGGGCGAGTACGATGCGAACAACGCGTACTTGGAAATCCATCCAGGAGCAGGAGGGACCGAATCGGCTGACTGGGCCCAGATGCTGCTGCGCATGTACCTGCGCTGGTGCGAGCGGCGGGGCTTCGAAGCGGTGGTGCTGGACGTGCAGGACGCGGAGGAGGCGGGCATCAAGGCAGCCACGGTACTGGTGAAGGGCGAGTACGCTTACGGCTTCCTCAAGGCGGAAAACGGCATTCACCGCCTGGTGCGCATTTCCCCCTTCGACGCTCAGGGTCGCCGCCACACCTCGTTCGCCTCGGTGCACGTGTACCCGGAGGTGGACGAAGAGGTGGAGGTGGAAATCGAGGAGAAAGACCTGCGCATCGACCGCTTCTGTGCCTCCGGCCCCGGTGGGCAGGGGGTCAACACCACCTACTCGGCCGTGCGGGTCACGCACCTGCCCACGGGCATCGTGGTCAGCTGCCAAAACGAGCGCTCGCAAATCAAGAACCTGGCTACCGCCATGAAGGTGCTCAAGGCGCGGCTTTTTGAGCTGGAACGGCAAAAGAAGGAGCAGGAGCTGGAAAAAATCAAGGGCCCGAAGAAAGACATCGCCTGGGGCAACCAGATTCGCTCCTACGTCCTGCAGCCCTATCGCTTGGTCAAGGACCTGCGCACTGGCTACGAGGTGGGCGATGCCGACCGGGTGCTGGACGGGGACCTGGACGGCTTCATCGAGGCGTACTTGAAGCAGCAGGTGTTGGAAGTGCAGGAGCGGTGAGGACGGCCTCGCTCACCTGGTCATCGCCTCTGCCACCCACGCGCAGTGGCGTGGCCGATTACGCTTTCGAGCTTTTGCCCGAGCTGGCGCGGTACGCCAGCGTGAGCGTGGTGGAACCCCCCCACTGGCCAGGTCCCCGGCCCCCATGGGCTGAAAAGGTGGGCTGGCTGAAGCCCGACGCCCCGCCGAAGGCCCTGGAGCTTGTGCATTTGGGCAACAACCCGTACCACCTTTGGGTCCTTGGAAGGCTGCGGCGCTGGGGCGGGGTGGTGGTGCTCCACGATTCGGTTTTGCACCACCTGTTGGTGGAGGAAGCGGCCAGCGACGGGAGCTGGGACCGATTCGCCAGCGAGCTGGAGCACGCTCACGGCCAAGCGGGGGCGGCGTTGGCTCGCGCTCGCGCCTGGGGGTTTGCGGCTCCCCTGGACCCGTTTCTTTTTCCTGCCCGCACGAGCGTGCTCCGCTTTGCCCGAGGGGTGGTGGTGCACAGCCGCTGGGCACAGGAGCAGCTGCAGCAGGAGGTGCCTCAGCTGCCCGTGGTCCAGGTACCGCTGGCGGTGGCGGACCTGAGCGGCGGCGATGGCGGCCGCCTGCGGCAACAACTGGGCTGGCAGAAGGGTGAGCTTTTGGCCGTGCATCTAGGCTTTCTCACCCCGGCCAAAGGCCTGGCGGAGATCCTGCAGGCCATGCTGATCGCGAGCCGGCTGCGGCTACCGGTAAGGCTGCTGGTGGTGGGTGAGGGGCGGGAAAGGGAGCAGCTCGCTGAGGGCATTGCCCAGCTGGGACTGGTCGAGCGGGTACGGCTTCTGGGCTACGTGGGCAAGGAGCAGCTGGGGCAGGTGCTGGCTACGGCCGATGTGGGCTTGGTTCCCCGTTACCCCACGGCCGGCGAAACGTCCGCCGCGGCTTTGAGGTTTTTGGCAGCCGGAAAGCCCGTGATCGTTTGCGGGTACCAGCAGTTTCTGGAACTGCCACACCAGGTAGCGTTGCGCATTCGACCCGGGCGGGAAGGGCTGGTGGACCTGGTGCGTTGGCTTGGCTTCCTTGCCAGCCACCCACGGGCGCTGGCCGAGGCCAAAGAAAGGGCGAGAAGGTTCTGGCAGGAGGCCGGTCATCCGCCGGATAAGGCCGCTGAGGCTTTGGTAGCGGCCATTGCCGGTCTCACTGAGCGGCGAGGTGACCGCGCTCGGAAAGCAGGGGGTTAACCGTGTGGTACCTGGAGGTGGAGCAGCGTCTGCAGGCGCGACCCGTACGACGGCTGCGGGAGCCGGGGGCCAAGCCGGCGGCGGTGCTGGTGCCTCTTTACGTGGCCGAGGGGCAGCTTTGGGTCTTGCTCACCCGGCGAGCCGACCACCTGCTCCACCATCCCGGGCAGTACGCCTTTCCCGGGGGTATGCGCGACGAGGGTGACAGCGACGAGGTGGCCACCGCCTTGCGTGAGGCGCAGGAGGAGCTGGGCATCCCGCAAGAAAGCGTGATGGTGCTGGGAGCGCTGGACGACCTCCTGACCGTCACCGGTTTCGTCATCTCGCCGGTGGTGGGAGCCCTTCCGTACCCGCACCAGCTTCAGCCCGATCCGCGGGAGGTGGCGGCGGTGGTTCCCGTACCTTACGCTGTCGTGGCCAATCCCCTCCTGGTGGAGGAACAAGAGTTGAGCTGGCGGGGGAAGAAACTACGTTCGCCCGTGCTCCATTATGGTGCCCATCGCATTTGGGGCGCCACCGCGCGCATTCTGCTCGACCTTGTAGACCACCTCAGCGGCGGGGGGGTGGCGGGGGAGGAACCAACGCCGCATTCATGAGGGCTTGCGCTGCCGCCGCCTTTTCCGCCCACCTGCGTGCCTGCGCCACCCGTGGCGGGCTGCCTTTCAACCCTTCCGCCTCTTCCAGAGTGTGAGCGGCCGCTTCCCACTGCCCCAGTTGGTATTGGGTGTAACCCAAGAGGGTGCGTGCCCCTCCATCGGCGGGGAAGAGCCTGACCAGGTGCTGCAGGAGCTCTAAGGCTTCCTCCGCCTTCCCCTTAGCCAACAGGGCACGGGCCCGCAGCAGCTGTGCCTGGGGATCCGGGTCATCGGCAGAGAGCAGCTGCAACACCTTCTCGCTTTCCTTGACTCGCAAGGCGGCCTCGGCGGCAAAAAGGCGGAAATCTTGGCCGGCCTTGGCCGCCTCCGCCAGCCGAGAAGCCGCCGCCTGGGCATCGCCCGCCGCCAGGTACGCTACCCCCAGCCAGCCGGTGGCCCAAGGGTCCTGTGGCCGCACCTGCAAGGCTCGCAGCACGTGACTGATGGCCTCTTGCGTTTTCCCCTCCGTCAGGGCCAGTTGCGCTCGCACCACGCGGGCTTCAAACAACGTGCCGTTGCTCTTCAAGGCTTGGTCCAGAAGGTCTTTGGCCGAGGCGTAGTCCTGCAGGCTGGCGGCTAGTAAGCCAGCTGCGGCCAATGCCCGGTCGTTAGCCGGGTCCAGGTTTACGGCCTTGCGAAAAGCGTCCCGCGCAGCGGCTGGCCGCTGCCGAGCTAGCTCCAGCTCGCCCAGGGCGAGGTAGAGCTCAGGGTTTTCGCTGCTGATGATGGCGGTTTGCAGGGCGCTGTACGCCTCGTCAAAGGCCCCGGCTTCCAGGTACGCCTGAGCCAGCACCTCGAAGGCTGGGGTGCAGGAGGGGAAGGCGTCCAGCACCCCCTGGAGCAGGGCAATGGCATTTTGGGGTTGGCCGGCAACCAGAAACTGCCGTGCCTGGCGGATGAGCTCCAAGGGGACCACCGGGGTACCCGGAGTGGCCTGGGAGGCGGTGCGCAGGGCCTGGCCGCGGCCGTGCAAGCGGAGCGCTTCGCTGGACCGCCCAAGGCGGTCGAGGATATCCGCCTCTAGCTCCAGCAGGTCGGGCAAGGTGGCCGGCCCTTGGCTCGCTTCCAGGGCCTTCGCCTCTGCCAGCAGCGCTTCCAAAGCCATAGCATCCACCGCGGTGGCCAGCCGGGCGCGCAGGGCGGAGAGGCCGGCTCTCGGCACCGCCAGCGTGGGGGTGGCTGCTACCGGCGGGGGAGCCGCGGCTTGGCTTTTCACCCGGTTGAACAGGTGGACGAACTCGTCGGTGTAAAGGTCGGGAATGATCTCCAGGTCGGGAGCGTCCTGCAAGGCTTGTCGCAAGGTTTGCTCAGCTTTGCTGCGGTTTTTGAGCGCAAAGAAGTAGGTCCAAGCCAGCTTCACGCGAATTTCCGCGCGGCTGCGCGGATCGTTTTCCTCTGCCGCTGCTCGGGCAAAAAGCTGCGCCGCCTTGTTCCACTGTCCCTGGCGGAAGGCATCGTGGGCTTGGTCCAAGGTGGTTTGGGCAGCTGCGCCCACCGCCTGGGCTAGAAGCAACAGCCAGAGCGCTGGTGGTCTCATGGTGCCAGTGTAGCAAAGCTCCTCCCGGTGGCTAAGGTGGGGCGGAAAAGCCCTCGTGTTAAGGATGTACCACCACGCGGGTGGGGCGCACGTCGCTCACCTCCACCTGCTCGCGGAAGCTGCTGCCGTTGGGCCAACGAACCTCCAGCTGGTGCGTGCCTACGGCCACCTTGCGCTCCCGCAGGGGCAGACTGCCCAGCGGGCGACCGTCCAGGAACACCTCGGCGCCGCGAATGGGGACGCCCAAGTCGGGCAGCACGTCTAACAGGCCAAAGCGGGGCAATTCGAAAACCAGGCGAGGGTTGTCCGCCGAGACCACCACCTCTTCGGTACGGTCCAAAAACCCGGAAATGCGCAACCGCACCCGGTGAGCCCCAGCAGGCAGGGTGAGCTTTTGTGCCGCCACCTTGCCCAACAGGCGGCCATCTACCTCCACTTCCGCCGGCGGGCTCACCAGGATTTCCACCTCCACAAGGGTGGGAGTCGGCGTAGCCGCAGGGGTGGGCAACGCCACCGGTCCAGGAGTTGGCGTGGGCGGCAGGAGAGCCTCATGCTTGCCCTGGTTGGGGCTACCGGCCAGAAGGGCGAACAGCGCCGCGGCACCTCCCAGGCCGGCGGCACCCACGATCCAGGGCCAGCGCGCTGCCTTGCGCACTGGCGGGCGCAGCGGCTCGGTGGGCAAGTGGTCCAGCGGGGCGGCGGAAAGCTGCGTGGCGCCGGTGATCTCCAGCGGGCTCTTGCCCTCCAAGCGGGCGAGCTCAGCCCTCACCACGGCGGTGGTGGTATCCGCCCTGGGCTGGGTAGACAGCAGTTCCTGCAAGACCAGCTTCAGCTCCCAGGCAAAATCGCGCACCGAAGGGAAGCGCTTGGCTGGGTCCTTAGCTAGGGTTTTGAGAATGGCTTTTTCCAACCGTTCGGGACAGGCCCTGTTGCGTTGCCGCGGGGGGACCGGGTCCTGATTGAGAATTTGGTAGAGGATGTTGGAGATGTTGGGCCCGGAAAACGGCCGCACCCCGGTCACCATCTCGTAAGCCATGACACCGAGGGCGAACAGGTCACTACGGTGGTCCACCGGCTGGCCGGAGAGCTGCTCCGGGGAGAGGTAGCCGGCCGTGCCCAAAGCCACACCCGTTTGCGTGAGCCGGCTGTCGGATTGCAGGGACTTGGCAATGCCGAAATCCATAATCTTTACCATGCCGTCTCCCAGCACCCGCACGTTGGCTGGCTTGATATCGCGGTGCACCACCCCGCGGGAGTGGGCGTACTCCAGACCCGCACACACCTGGAGCAGGATGCCGAGGGCAGCCGGCAAGGAGAGGCGCTCCTTGCCCATCAGCTCATCCAGGTCCACGCCTGTGAGGAACTCCTGCACGAAGTATGGGGTGTTGTTTTCCACCCCAAAGTCGTAAATCATGGTGATGTTGGGGTGCTGCAGGTTGCCCGCTAGCTGGGCCTCGCGGAAAAAGCGCTGCGTGGTCTCCGGATCCGTGGCGCTGCAGGTCTTGAGAGCCACCCACCGCTGGATGTACGGGTCCCAAGCCTTGTACACCACTCCGAAACCACCCATGCCAATTTGCTCGGCAATCTCGTATTTGCCAATCCTTTTCACCGTATCCATAGGACGCTGAAACTTTAGCAGTTTTTGCCCTCGGAAAGAAGGTCCCGTACCCGTCCAAAATGGCCGCGGTGGGTGTGGAGGGCAGCAGGCCGGGCGTTCCCCGTTGCGAGAAACTGACAAAGGCCCCGACGCCTTTCAGTGGCGAGGGAGTTGGTTGCCCACCTGGTCATGCCCCGGGGTCGGAGACCATTCTTGTGATCGCGAGAGACCGAAGTTCGCCTTTCTCGTTGCGAGGCCCTCGAAAGGGGCCGAAGCCATCCCTGTGGCGAAGCCCGCAAGGGCCGAAGCCATCTCAAAGCTTCCACGCCTAGCTTAAACCCCTAGATTGCTTCGCCGCCTATGGCGGCTCGCAACGCTTCGCGGATTGCTTCGCTTCGCTCGCGATGGCAGCGGTACTCCGTCATTGTGAGGGGCCGAAGGCCCCGAAGCAATCACGTCATTCCATCGTCAGCACGGCAGGTCGCCACGAGCCCGTGGGCCCTCCGAGTTTCTCGGACCTCGCCCTGCTGGCACGTTTCTGGGCCGTGGCGGCCCCGGCCACGCTGTCGAGCGAGCCGGCTCGCCATGAGGAACGAAGGCTCGAGGCCGTGTTAGCCTTAAACCGTGCGTGCGGGTTGGATCTTGTTAGTCTTGGGTTTGGGGGCCTGCGCGGGATCATCGGAAAAGACCAGCGAGCCACCGATGCCTTCCCCATCGCCGAGCCGGCTCACCCAAGCCCAGCTGCAGGATAAGGATTTGGAAATGTACTTGGCGGTGAAGAGGAAGGCTTTGAGCCGGCTGGAAGAGGCCCTCGATCAGTTGGAAAGGCGGGGCGGCGACCCGCTGCGCGGGCTGGCAGAGATTCCGGTGGTCGAGCGAGAGGCAGCACGGGCGCTGGGCTACGATCCTCAACGTTACGCCCAGGTGAAGGAGGAGGTGGCCCGGCTGGTGGCGGAGAGAAGCCGGCGGGAGGAGCGCGCACGCCTGGAGCAAGAGCTCAAGAAAACCCAGGAGGAGCTGATCCATCTGCGGGAGCAAACCCGGGATGCGGCGGCGAGAGAGTTCCTCGAAGCGCAGCTGCGCGTGCTTGAGAGGGAGCTAGCACGGCTCGACCGAGAGGAAGAACAGGTTGAGGGCGGAAAGGAAAAAGAAGCGCTTCTGGCGCGCTTTCGCGTGCAGATGGCGCAGCTTGACGCTCGGCAGCAGCGTTTAGAACGCCGCATCCGGCAGGCATGGGAAATGACCCGCCAACGCCTACCGGCCACCCCCAATGCCCGCTAGCTCGCCGGCACCAGCCGTCCCCCTTGCGACAGGAAGAAGGACAGCAGCTCGAGGTTAATTTTCAGGTCTACGTTCTTCAACTTGACCTCGGGATGTCCTTTAAGTTGGGTGGGGGCGAAGTTGAGGATGGCTTGGACCCCAGCCTCCACCAGCGCATCGAAAACCTTCTGCGCGGCGCTGGCGGGTACGGTAATCACGGCGATGTGCACATTCCGCTCTTTCACAATATCGGGCAAAAACTTTACGTCCTCCACCACCAGCCCACCGGGGATCTGCGTGCCGATTCGCTTGGGGTCGTTGTCCAGCACGCCCACGATGCGGAAGCCGCCGGTATTGAAGCCCGAGTAGTGAGCCAAGGCGGTACCCAAGTTTCCGGCGCCCACAATCACCGCCCGCCGCTCCTCGTTAAGGCCGAGGATGTTCACCAGGTGCTCTTTGAGCTGAGCCACGTTGTAGCCCACACCGCGGATGCCAAACTCGCCAAAGTAGGCCAAATCCTTGCGGATCTGGGCGGAGTTGAGGTGAAAGCGATCGGCCAGCTCCTGGGAAGAGATGGTTAACACCCCTTCCTGTTCTAGCTGATCCAAGCAACGCAGGTAGATGGAAAGACGGTTGATGGTCAGCTCCGAGATGCTTTCCACCGGAATGTAGCGCTTGAAGGCCATGTCTCACCTCGCGAGAAAGCTCGCTGCCGCTTGCGCCAGCCCCACCAATGCCCGTGGGAAGATGCCCAAGAGCACCATGCCGAGCAGGCTCACAATGCCCACCAGGCGCACGGGCCAGGGCTGGCTAAAGGCCGGCCTGTGCTTCGGCAACGGCTTCATGTAGAGATAGTACACTACGCGCACGTAGTAGAAAACCGACACCAGGCTAGCCAACACACCTACCACTGCCAGCCACACCAGGTTTTGATGCACGGCGGCGCGAAAGGCGAGGAACTTGCCCAAAAAGCCTACCGTCGGGGGAATGCCCGCCAAAGCGAACATGGCCACGGTCAAAGCAAAGGCTATCAGTGGCCGTTCCCACCCCTGCCCCGCCAGCTCTGTGATCAGGTGCGGCTCCTCTTCGTTTTCCGAAAAGGCGGAGACCGCAGCGAAAGCAGCCATGTTCATGAAGGTGTATGCGGCCAAGTAGACCAGCACGGCGCTCAGGCCCTCGGGCCCAAAGGCCACCACACCCACGAGCGCGTAGCCCATGTGGGCAATGCCAGAGTAGGCGAGCATGCGCTTGATGTCCCTTTGGGCAATGGCCGCCAGGTTACCCAGGACCATGGACCCCACAGCCAAAGCGGCCAAAGCCGCCGACCAGCGGGGGCTCAAGCTTTGAGGCGCGGCAAAGGCCACGACGCGCGCCAGCACCACCAAAGCCGCGCCTTTGGGAACCACCGAGAGAAAGGCGGTCACTGGGGTGGGAGCCCCTTGGTAAACATCGGGGGCCCAGGCGTGGAAGGGGAAAAGGGCCAGCTTGAAGGCCAGCGCTGAGGCCAAGAGGGCCAGCCCCGTGACCGCCAGGGAGGGCTGCGAAAGGGGCCCTTCAAGGAGCTCGGGAATAGAAAGGGTGCCCGTCGCCCCGTAAAGCAACGCCGCACCAAAGAGGAATACGGCGGAGGAAAAGGCGCCCACCACCAAGTACTTCCAGCCCGCTTCCAAAGAAAGAAGGCTGTCGCGGTGAAAGGCGTTGAGCGCGTAAAGGGCGATGGACAAAAGCTCCAGCCCGACGAAAACCACCAGGAGGTGGCTGGCCTTGGCCATGGTCATGGCTCCCACGGCGGCCCAAAGGAGCAAACCGAAAAACTCGCCATAACAAGCTTGGGTTCGCTTGAGGTAGGGATCAGCCATGAGTAGGGCCAGGGCAGCAGCCACCAGTACGTAGGTGTCCACGAAACGGCCTAGCGAGTCCACTACCAAGGCCCTCGCCCAGATTTCGCCAGCCAATGGCGCCAGCCATCGGCCCAAAAGGGCGCCGAGTACCGCCGCCAGGCTGATCCAGGCCATGCTGGGACGCAGTCGCGGGGCAAAGGCATCCAGGAGGACCAGCAGACCTCCTAACAGCACTAAGGTAAGCTCGGGAACCACGCTGTAAAGCCAAAGCCAGCTCAAGGTCAGCCTCCCAAAAGCTTGGTCACTGCTGCCTCAGATAGCGAAAGGAAGGTGGTTGGATGCACGCCGATCCATACCATCAGCACGGCCAGCGGCGCGAAGGCGGCCAGCTCGCGCCAGTTGATGTCGGGCAGCTGGCGGTTCTCCTCGTGGGCTAGGGCGTTCCAGAAAACCCGCTGGACCAGGGTGAGCATGTAAACGGCCCCGAAAATGATGCCTGTAGCACCCAAGGCGGTGGCCCAGGGGAGGGATTGGTAGGTGCCCAGGAGGATCACCAGTTCGCCCACGAAGCCGTTCAAGCCGGGCAGCCCGATGGACGCTAGCGTGGCCAGCAAGAAGGCGCCGGTGTAAACGGGCATGACCGCAGCCAGGCCGCCATAGTCCTCGATGAGGCGGGTGTGTCGGCGATCGTAAATCACACCCACCAGCAAGAACAGCGCGCCGGTAGAGAGGCCGTGGTTGATCATTTGCAAGAGCGCCCCTTGCGTGGCGGTTACCCCGCCGGCGAAAAGACCCAAAATGATAAAGCCCATGTGCGAAACGGAGGAAAACGCCACCAGGCGCTTCATGTCTTTTTGCGCCCAGGAGACCAGCGCACCGTAGATAATGGCCACCACTCCCAACACCACGAACAGGCTGCGAGCTGTTTCCCAGGCGTCGGGGAAAAGGGTACGGTTGAAGCGCAGCAGGCCGTATGTCCCCAGCTTGAGCAGCACGCCGGCCAGGATGATGGAGCCGCCGGTGGGTGCCTCGGTATGGGCGTCCGGAAGCCAGGTATGCAGCGGCCACACGGGCACCTTGATAGCGAACGCTAGGGCAAAAGCGGCAAAGGCCAGCAATTGCGGCGAGTGCCAGAAGCCCTGGCCCGTTGGCAAGCGCAGGTGCAGCCAGTCAGCGTAGGCAAAGGAAAAGGTGCCAAAGGTGGTCTTGTACTGGAAGGCCATGTAAAGAATAGCAACCAGCATGAGCAGGCTGCCTGCGAGGGTGAAAAGCACGAACTTCACCGCTGCGTAGATTCGGCGCTCGCCACCCCAAACGCCGATGATGAAGTACATGGGAATGAGCATGAGCTCCCAGAAGACGTAGAACAAGAACATGTCGGTGGCGAGGAATGCTCCCAGTATTCCGGTCTGCAATACCAACATGGAGACAACGTAGCCTTTGACCTTCTCTTGAATTGAGCCCCAGGAGGAAAGAAACACCACCGGCTGAAGCAGAGCGGTAAGCAGGACCAGAAGCAGGGAGATGCCGTCCACCTCAACCCGGTAGCTGATGCCCAAACTGGGCATCCACGCCGCCGCCTCGGTCAGCTGAAAGCTGGCCTGGGAGGGGTCGAAGCGGGACAGCACCACGAGCGCCAGGCCAAAAGTGGCTAAGGAAGTCAAAAGGCTCACCCAGCGGTGCACGCTCACGACACGAGCGGGCACAAAGAGCAAGACCAAGCCCACCACACCTGGGAGGAAGATCATGCTGGTCAGAGGCATGTTCACGAACCCCACGAGCGCACCTCCCTCACAGTAGCAGCCAGGTGGCCAAAGCAGCGGCACCGGCTAGCACCCAGGCCGCGTAGTTCCTCACGTTGCCGGTCTGCAAAAACCGCAGGAAATCACCCGTGATTTCCGTGAAGAAAGCCAGGGCATTGAGCGTGCCGTCAATCACCACCGTGTCAATGCCTTTCCAGGTGAAGTACGAGGTCTTGGCCAGAGGCTTGACCACCACGGTGTCATAAGCCTCATCCACGTAATACGTGTTAGCGAGCAGCTGGTGGAGGCGTGGGAAGG